>NZ_WUYX01000019.1:0-106247 GCF_009834785.1 Natronorubrum halalkaliphilum | reverse complement strand
GACGAACCACGCCGTCAGCGCGTGGGGGTGTCCTTCGAGCGTAATTCCCGCATACCGGCTTTCGAGTCTGTTTCGAGTAGTAGTGGACATGATCGGATTCCTCTTTATACTCGATACGAGGCGGGCAAGACCTTTGAACGAATACCCATTTTCCCGCCCGTTGGGAACAACATCCGTGCGCTACTGGCGTTCTCGCTTCCGATCCGACCGCGAAACGGTCGGTCGAGTCCAACTTGTACCGCCGCGATCGATCACCTCCCTCAAGAACTCCATACGCGTCCGGCGGCACTCGAGCGTACTCACGCCCGACCGCGGTCGAATAGTGCCCCCGGACCGTCGAGATCGCCCTCGAGTCCGACGGCGCCACAACTGTCCCACAGCGTCGCGCCGTTGCTCGTGATCACCGGGAGCCCCAGTTCTGACTCGAGATCTTCGACGGCGGCCAGCGACCGATAGTTCGTACAGGAGACGAAGACGGCGTCGAGGTCGTCGTCCCTGTCGGCGGCGTCGAGCACCTGCTGGTGGGCGTCGTCGGCGTCAAGCGCGCCGATCGCCGTGTTCGCCTCGAGTCCCCAGCCGTCGATCGACGCGACTTCGAAGCCCGACGCTTCGAGAAAGTCGCGCTCTTTTGCGTCGAGGTCGGCGGTATAGGGCGTGACGACGGCGATTTGTTCGGCCTCGAGCGCCTCGAGTGCGCGCACCACCGAGCGGGCCGTCGCGACGGCGGGCGCGTCGGCCGCCTCTCGAAGTCGCTCCTCGAGTTCCGCGTCGAACCCAGGGCCGTGGAGCAGGCTGCCGGTGGTACAGGCGTAGGCGACGACGTCGACGTCAGCGTGACCCAGCAGTTCGGCCGCCCGCGCAGCGTCGTCGCTCATGGCGTCCAGCGCGTCGACGGTCACAGACTCGAGTTCCATTCGCGCGCCGTGGACCGTAATCTCGCCGGGAAGCCACCGGCGGGAACTCCGGTTCGGCCGTGGTGTTCGAGGAGGGGACGATTAGCCCGAGTCGGCCGCGGACGTCGTCGGCGTCGGCGCCGGTGTTCATCGGTCAGTCTCCCCCGTCTCCACGTCTGAGTCGGTTCGCTTCCCGGCCGACCGATCGGCCTCGAGGGCCTTTCCGTCCCGTTCATCGGAATCGCCGTGGCCGCCGCCGCCGGGCGTTCGAACGGTCACCGTCGTCCCGGCCGCCACGTCGACGGTGGTCTTTGCGGGCACCGCGTCGCCGTCGATCAGGTTCTCGCCCACCGCGCCGTTCTCGCCGCCGGCGACGCCCTTCGGCGCGTGACGGCGGCGCTCGGTCAGCAGCGAGACGGTCGCGTCCTGTTCGACGGTCACCGTGCGCTCGAGGCCCAACCCGCCCCGAAATCGCCCGCGTCCGCCGCTGCCGTCCCGGAGCGCGTAGCGACCGACCCGCAGCGGGTACTCGGTTTCGAGCGATTCGATCGGCGTGTTGAGCGTGTTCGTCATGCCCACCTGCACGCCGTCCATCCCGTCGCGGTCGGCTCGAGCGCCGAAGCCGCCGCCGATCGTCTCGTAGTAGGTAAAGGAGCCGTCGCGCGCGCCGATGGTGAGGTTATTCATCGTCCCCTGACCCTGGGCGGGCACGCGCTCGGGTGCGGCCCCCGCGAGTGCGGTAAAGACGACGTCGGTCACGCGCTGGCTGGTCTCGACGTTGCCGCCGACCACGGCGGCAGGAGGGTCGGGATTCAGCAACGTTCCCTCGGGTGCGTGGACGCTCACCGGTTCGTAGCAGCCGTGGTTCGGCGGGATCTCGGGGTCCGTAATACAGCGAACGACGAAGTAGACCGCACTCTTTGCGACCGCGATCGGAGCGTTGAGGTTCCCCTCGAGTTGCCCCGCGGTTCCCGAGAAATCGACGCCGATCGTTTCGCCGTCGACCGTCACCGAGACGCTGATCTCGATATCCTCGTCGGTGACGCCGTCGCCCTCGAGGACGTCACTCGCCTCGTAGGTGCCGTCGGGAAGGGCCGCGATCTCGTCCGCGATCCGCTCGCGGGAGTAATCGATCACGGCGTCGAACCCCGACAGCACCGTCTCGCGGCCGTGCTCGTCGAAGAGCGCGCTCAGCCGTTCCTCGGCGCGTTCGTTCGCCGCGAGTTGGGCCCGCAGGTCGGCCCGTCGCTCGGTGGGGTTGCGGACGTTCGCGAGGATGAGCGACTGCACGTCCTCACGGCGTTCGCCGCCCTCGACGAGTCGAGTCGGCGGCAGTCGAAGCCCCTCCTGATAGATCTCCTGGGCCCCGGCGGGCATGCTGCCGGGGGTCATCCCACCTACGTCGGCGTGGTGGGCGCGGGAGACGGCGTAGCCGACGATTTCGGTTCCGTCGCTCTCCGGCGCCCCCTCCGTTTTGGGTGCAATAGTTGATACCATCGTCACGTCCGGCAGGTGCGTCCCGCCAGTGAAGGGGTCGTTGAGCACGAACACGTCGCCCGGCTTCGGGTCGTACTCGCGGACGGCGTCGACGGCTGCCGGCATCGCCCCGAGGTGGACCGGGATGTGTTCGGCCTGCGCGATCATCCGTCCCTCGGCGTCGAAGAGGGCCGTCGAGCAGTCCCGTCGTTCCTTGATGTTCGGCGAGTACGCGCCGCGGATCAAGGTCTGTCCCATCTCCTCGGCGACGCTCTCGAGTTGGTTACGAAGGACCTCGAGGGTCACCGGATCGATACCGTCGGCGTCGGTCGGGTCGGTTGTCGAATTTGTCGTCATCGCTCGCTCACCTCCGTTTCGTCCGCCGCTCGACGCATCACCAGCGTGCCGTCCTCGAGGATCTCGCCGCCCCAGTTCGGCGGGACGACGGTCGTACTCTCGGCCTGTTCGAGGATCGCCGGCCCGGAAATCGCTGCGCCGGACGCGAGTCGATCCCGGTCGTAGACGGTCGTCTTTCGGGACTCGACGCCGGCACCGGGGAAGTGTGCGTTCCGGGAGCCGAGATGCGCGTCGCCAGCCCCTTTGTGGCGGACGGTCGGCTCCGTTCCCGGAATCGTCGCCGTCGCTCGCAGGTTGACGACCTCGAGCGATTCGTCCATCGCGTAGCCGTAGGCGCGCTCGTGGGCGGCGTGGAAGCGCTCCGCGACCGCGTCTGCGTCGAACGTCTCGTCGACGGGAACGGTCAGTTCGAAGCTCTGGCCAGCGTAGCGACAGTCCGCGGCGCGTTCGACCCGCGCCGCGTCGGGGTCGGAGGCGTCCGCGAGTACGTTTTCGACGAGGTCGTCGTAGACGTCCTCGAGTTCCGATGAATCGGCCGTCTCACGGGTCGCTTCGCTCCCCGTTCGACCGTCCGAGGCGCTACGCGCCTCGCAATCGAGTCCGACACCGACCGTCCGAACCGCGTCGTAGCTCTCGTCTGCCGCGAGCAGACCGAACGCGGAGAGGACGCCGCCCGGCCGCGGGACGACGACGCGATCCACTTCGAGCGAGTCGGCTAGCGCGGCGGCGTGCATCGGTCCCGCGCCGCCGAATGCGACGACAGCGAACTCGCGGGGGTCGTGACCCCGCTCGACCGTCACCGAGCGGATGGTCCGGGTCATCGTCGCGTTCGCGACGCGGTAGACGCCGCGTGCGGCCTCGAGCGCGCTCTCGAGGCCCGCCTCGTCGGCGAGTCGCTCGAGAGCGTCGTGTGCGGTCTCGACGTCGAGGGTCATCTCGCCGCCCAGCGCGGTCTCGGAGCCGATGTAGCCCAGCACGACGTTGGCGTCGGTGACCGTCGGCTCGGTCCCGCCGCGTCCGTAACAGGCCGGACCCGGCTCCGCGCCGGACGAGCGCGGACCGACTCGGAGCGCGCCGCCGGAATCGACCCACGCGATCGAGCCGCCGCCCGCGCCGACGGTGTTCACGTCGACCATCGGCGTCCGGATCGGCAGGCCGTCGATCTCGGCGTCGGTCGTTCGCTCCGCTCGACCGTCGCGGACGAGGCTCACGTCGCTCGAGGTGCCGCCCATGTCGAAGGTGACGAGCCCCTCGACGTCGGCGTCGTCGACGGTCGCCGCGGCGCCGACGACGCCCGCGGCGGGGCCGGACAGCGTCGTCGTCACGGCGTGTTCACGAACGGTTTCGGGGTCGGTAATGCCGCCGTTTGCCTGCATGATCCGCGGTGCCGGGATTCCGGCGTCCTCGCTCTCCTCGACCAGTCGCCCGACGTAGTTGTCGATCGCCGGCCGAACGTAGGCGTCGACAGCGGTCGTCGACGTCCGCTCGAACTCGCGAAACTCCGCGAGCACCTCGTGGGAAGCCGAAACGGGAACGTCGAGTTCCTCGCGTAACGTCTCCGCGACGAGCCGTTCGTTTTCGGGATCGGCGTAGGAGTGCAGGAGACAGACCGCGACCGCTTCGGCCTCGGATTCGCGGAGGTCCGCTGCGAGGGCGCGGACCTCGTCGGGATCGACCGCTCGCTCGACGCCCTCGGGTGTCGTCCGCTCGTCGACCTCGAATCGGCGCTGGCGAGGGACCAGCGGATCCGGCTTCTCGGCCTCGAGGTCGTACAGTTCCGGCCGGTTCTGCCGGCCGATCTCGAGGACGTCCCGGAACCCCTCGGTCGTGACGAGCGCCGTCTTCGCGCCGCCGCGCTCGAGGAGGGCGTTGACCGAGACGGTCATCGCGTGGGCGAACTCGTCGATCGCCGCGGGCTCGATACCGGCCCGGTCGCAAGCCTTCGAGATCCCTTCGAGGACGCCGACGTGCTGGTCGTCGGTGGTCGGTACCTTCGCCGTGACGAGGCGGTCGTCGACGGTGAGCGCGACGTCGGTGAAGGTGCCGCCGACGTCGACGCCGATTCGGGTGGCCGAACTCGAGGCGCGGCCGCCGTCGGCGTGCAGGTCGTTGTCGGTCATCGGTACGTCTGAGTTATCGTTCGCGTTTGAATCATCCATCGCTTAGAGAATCAGCACGTCGTAGAGCGTCTGCAGGCCGATACCGATCACGACGAGCGTGACGAGGCCGCCGAGGACGTTCTGGAGGGTCGTGTTCGTGTGTTCGCCGAGCAGTTCGTCGTTGTTCATCGCGTAGATGAGGAAGACCGCGAGGATCGGCAGGAGGAGCCCGTTGGCGACCTGCGCGAAGACGATGACCTCGACGGGGTTGTAATCGAGCGCGGAGAAGACGATGCCGACGCCGAGGATCGTCATCCAGATCGCGCGGAACCGGGTCGATTGCAGGTCGCGCTCCCAGCCGAGTGCGCCCGCGGTCGCGTACGCTCCCGCGAGGGGTGCACTCATCGCGCTCGTAAAGCCGGCCGCGAAGAGCCCGATCGCGAAGAACGTGAGCGCGTAGCCGCCGAAGACGGGATCGAGTTGGTCGGCCATCGCGCCGACGTCGGCGATCTGTGTTCCGTCGGGGAACACCGCGGCGGCCGTCACGACGATCGAGGTCGTGATGACCCCGCCGATAACGACCATTGCGATCGTGTCGGTTCGACACTCCGCGAGATCGCTTACGCCGTCCCAGCGCTCCTGGACGGTGCTCGCGTGCAGGAACAGGTTGTAGCCGACGACGGTGGTGCCGACGAGGCCGGCGATCAGGTACGCCGAGCCCTCGGGAACCGTCGGCACGAGGCCGCCGCCGAGGGCGGTGATATCCGGTCGAACGATGATCGCGTTGAGCACGAACGCGAGACCCATGACAATGACGAGTCCGATGAAGACCCGCTCGATCAGTTTGTAGCTGCCCGACCACAGCAACGCGGCGGCGACCAGTCCGATGAGCGGTCCCCAGATGTTCTCGCTGACGCCGGTGATCGTCGCCAGAATCGAGAACGCGATCGTCCACACGAGCAGGTACGCGTACTCCGCGCCGATCACACTCGCCGTCGTTACCGTTCACGGACCGACGAACGCCGCCGCAACCAGCGCGCCCGGTCCGATCGCCTTCAGTCTGTCGAGTACACCCATGATATGTGTCCACAGTCATCCCTCTCCGAGAGCAGTAAAAGGGTTGTTAAGAATCGTACATACGATTCACAATCGCGCTCGAGTCGTCGTCGAGCGAGACGGTTACGCGCTGTGTCATGCTCTCACGTAGAACGCGAGCTACGTATAGTTCACGCACTGGTCCGGTCAGCGAACGAGCACTACACGGGAGAGTGCCTGGCTACGGCATCCAGTCCCGAAAGCGATTCCCTGCGCGCGGTCGTGCGAGCAGGTATGACCGATCAGATGGGGACCGAGGACGGGGACGAACGTACGAGCCACGTCGTCACCGCCTTCCTCCGACATCGCGGCGACGTACTGTTGTTACACCGGAGCGACGCCGTCGGCACCTACGCGGGCCGGTGGGGCGGCGTCTCCGGCTTCGCGGAGGGCAATCCCGACGAACAGGTCCGCGTCGAGATTCGGGAGGAGACCGGCCTCGAGCCCGGCGACGGCGTCTCGTTCGTCCGCGCCGGCCGTCCGGTCGAGTTCGAGGATCCGGCGCTCGGACGCGAGTGGGTCGTCCATCCGTACCTGTTCGATACGGACTCGCGAGCGGTCGACCCGAGCGAGGAACACGACGCCCTCGAGTGGGTCGCGCCGACCGAGATGTTGGATCTCGACCCCGACGACGGCCTCGAGACCCGGTTCAACGCCGACCGGGAAACGGTGCCCGAACTGTGGACGGCCTACGAACGCGTCGCGCCGACGGTCCGTTCGATCGCGGCCGACGACGAACACGGGGCTGCGCTCCTGTCGATCCGCGCACTCGAGGTCCTTCGCGACCGGGCGGGGCTGCTCGTCGCCGAACGGGCGGAGTTCGGTCCCGATCCGGCGGGCGAGTGG
This sequence comes from Natronorubrum halalkaliphilum, assembly GCF_009834785.1. Classification (GTDB taxonomy): domain Archaea; phylum Halobacteriota; class Halobacteria; order Halobacteriales; family Natrialbaceae; genus Natronorubrum; species Natronorubrum halalkaliphilum. Next base: position 99,481 of record NZ_WUYX01000019.1, on the reverse strand, counting down.
GACGAACTCACCGGACTCGTTGACCGACTGCTCGAGGCCCGGCCCTCGATGGCGGTCCTGCGGAACCGGGTCAACCGGGCGATGGCCGACGCCGTCGCCGCCGAAGACGAGGATTCGGTCGCCGGTGCGCCGGCGGTCCTCGAGTCGACCCTCTCGAATGTCGACCGCGCGCTCGCGGCCGACGACGACGCCGCGGCGACGGCGAGCGAGCGCGCCGCCGGGACCGTGATGACGCTCTCGCGATCGGGAACCGTCCTCGAGGCCCTCCGCGGGGGCGAGCCGTCTCGCGTCTTCGTCGCCGAGTCGCGACCGGCCCGGGAAGGGATCGACGTCGCCGAGGAACTGGCCGCGGCCGACGAGGTCGACTGTCCCGTGACGGTCCACACCGATGCCGCCGCGGCGCACCTCCTCTCGCGGGAGGACGTCGACCGGGTGCTCGTCGGGGCCGACACGATCCGCGCCGACGGAGCCGTCGTGAACAAGACCGGGACGCGGATGCTCGCCCTCGCCGGGTCCCGCGAGGGGATTCCGGTCTCGGTCGTCGCCGCCACCGACAAGCTCTCGACCCGCGAGGAGGTTCCCCTCGAGTGCGGCGGCCGATCGGCGGTGTACGACGGCGACGCCTTGTTCGATGTCGCGAACCCGACCTTCGACGTGACGCCCGCCGACTGCGTCGACGAGGTCGTCACCGAGCGCGGCGCACTCGAGACCGACGCCGTCGGGGACGTCGTCGAAGAGTTGCGGGCGCTCGAGGAGTGGAGCGACGGCTGATACGGTTTACTGTGGTCAATTACCGCCGATCACCAGGGACGGGGTCGGTGATCGGCGGTACATAGTTACAGCAATCCGTATGAGGAAGCGACAGAGGGAAATCCCTTCGGGACTTACGAGGGGCCGCGGCAGTGACGAAGAGTTACCCCCTCCGAGCCCCTTGTGACGAGGGCTTTTCTCCGAGCCGCATTCTTACGCTGCTAGCGAGTCGTTCCGTCATCTCCCCGGTAGACGAACTCGGTCGCGATTTCCGCCGGCGTGGTCAGTTCGATCTCGCCCGCGGCGACGAGCGCCGAGAGGTGCGCGGCCGTCTCCTCGAGTGCCGCGGCGTCCTCGTCGTCCATCTCGTAGAAGGTGATCGTCGTGAGCCCGCCGTAGCGAGCCGTCCAGTCGATCGCGTCGATCATCTGCTCGGCGGTGAGGTTCCGCCGGTCGACGCCGCCGGAGATGCGCGTGACGGTCAGCGGGTTGGTCGCGTACGCTTGGGCTCGGTGGCGGCCCGCGAAGCCGAGGTCGTAGTGCTCTCCGACGATGTCGAGCATCCGCTGGTCGAACCGGCCGCCGGGGAACGCGAAGTACTGCGCGTCGTGGTAGCCGCGCTCGGCGAACCACGAAAGCGGCGAGAGGAGGTCCGACTCGAGCCGTTCGGGTTCGACCTGATGGAGATGCTGGTGGCGAGCGCCGACGGTCCCGAGCGACCAGCCGGCGTCGACGAGTTCGGCGACCTGCGCTTCGGTTAACCGATCGCCCGCCATCGACGCGTCCGGTCGGATCCGGTCGGTCGCGAGGAACGTCGAGGCGGACAGGCCGTACTCTTCGAGGATCGGATAGGCGAGCGTGTAGTCCGACTCGAATCCGCCCTGAAACTGGATCAGTACGCGAGCCTCGGTGATCCGCGGGACGAAGTGGAGGTCGTCGATCCAGAACTCGCGCTCCTGGTCCCCGCTCCAGTCTATCACCTGAATTTCGGTGATCGCGCTCAGGTCGGGGTCGCCGCCGACGGCCGTGTGGCCGAAGTTCCGCCTGACGAACGGGTGGCCCTCGCGGACGTGCTGTTTGAACTGGAAGAAATCTCCGCTGGCGTCCTGGAGCTGGATCACCGGGTTCGCCGCGTCGTCGGTCGCGAGCGCCAGCGCGGGGGCGACCTCGCGAACGTCGATCGGTTCCGGGAGCGGCCGCCTGATTCTGACCTGGTCTTCTGACGCGGACGCGCGCAATCGGACCGACTGCGTGCCCTCGTACGCGCGCTCGGCGTCGGCTTCGAATCTGCCGGCAAGTATCTCCCACCGTCCGAGGTCCTCGAAGTCGTCGAACGTGCCGAGTAGTCCCGGCTCCTCGTCCGCACTTTCGTCGTCGCCGTCATCGTCACTGTCACCGTCATCGGAATCGTCTTCCTCGACGTCCTCGCCGTCATCGGCGACGTCACTCTCCTCGTCAACAGTGTCGTCGCCGACGCCCTCTTCGTCCTGACTCCGCTGTGCTGGATCGTCGCTGAAACAGCCCGCGAACGCGCTCATAGCGATCGCCGACGTCGTGAGATAGGAGCGCCGTTTCATGTGATCGTGTATCGAAATCGGCTCAGCACCCTTGTTATGGAGAGGCAAGCAGCGAACCCATCGGATTAATTCAGAATAAATGTCGTCGTCGAGTTGACCCGCTTTCTGTTCGACGCGGATACTCGAGGAGGGCCAGACCGTCGGCTCCGGACATCCGAACGACTCTCCGTATCGGCGCGCGACGCGCGTGACACGGCAGAACCGAGTCTCAACAGGCCGTCCGGAACGGGGCGTGGCTTCGTTACGGGTCCCGTACAGCGAGCGGGAACCGGCCGGGCGCGTAGCGACGTGTGTTCCGATCCCCAACGAACCGCAACTCCACCGGCGCTACCCTACCGGTGACACAAACCTTCAACCCGGCTTCGTCCGTACCCACGGCACATGCAACTCGAACTCGAGCGCCTCGGCGTCCACGACTCGGTCGAGGCGGTGTTTCCACCCGCAGAACTCGCGGCGTTTCTCGCCGACCTCCCGGCCCCCGTCGACGTGATCGGCGACGGCGAAATCGCGACCTGCGACGCCGCTGTCACCCTCGAGCACCGCGAGGCCTTCCTCGAACTGGACTGGGTCCACTCGATTCAGGCGGGTGTCGACCGGTTCCCGTTCGACGCCTTCGAGGCCAACGACGTGATCTTGACCAACAGCACGGGAATCCACGACCGCAGCGTCGGCGAAACCGTTGCGGGCTACCTGCTCTCGTTTTCCCGACGGCTCCACGATCACGTCGCGAACCAGCAAGAGCGCCGCTGGAGTCGGCCGGAGTGGGACGAGGCGTTTACGCTGCCGGGAAAAACGGCCTGCGTCGTCGGAACCGGCACGCTCGGGCGCGGTGTCGCCGAGGTCGTCGGCTCGCTCGGGGTGGAGATGACGGGCCTTCGGCGCTCGAGCGAGTCCGTCCCCGGATTCGAGGCGATCTACGCGAACGATGACCTGCACGCGGCCATCGCGGAGGCCGATTTCGTGATCGTCACCGTCCCGCTGACCGACGATACCCGGCATCTCTTCGACGCCGACGCGTTCGACACCATGCGCGAGGACGCGTATTTCGTCAACGTCGCCCGCGGGCCGGTCGTGGACGAACCGGCGCTGATCGACGCGCTCGAGTCGGATGCCATCGCCGGCGCGGCGCTGGACGTCTTCGAGGCGGAGCCGCTCCCCGAGAACTCCCCGTTGTGGGAGTTAGACGAGGTGATCGTCTCGCCTCACTGTGCGGCGTACACGCGGGACTACTTCCGCGACGTCGGCGAAATCGTCCGCAAGAACGTCTCGCGACTCGACTCCGACGCGGAATTCCACAATCGCGTGGTCTGAAGATGACGGGGCCTCGAGTGTCCGTCCGTGAGGCCGCGTCGGCGGACGCCGAGTCGATCGCCGACGTGCACGCGGCCTCGATTCGCGAACTCGGCAGCGACGAGTACGAGGACCGACAGCTTCGGGCGTGGCTCTCGAACGTCCATCCGGAGCGCTACCCGCTCGAGGAGCCGGGGTTTCTGATCGTCGTGGCCGAACGCGAACACGGCGCTGACAGCGGCGCGGGCGACGATACTGCTCCCGACGCCGGTTCCAACACCGACACCGCCGACGGAATCGTCGGCTTCGGCCTGCTGGACTGCAAGCCGAGCGACCGCGACGAGTCGACCGGCGAAATCGGGGCCGTCTACGTTCACCCCGACCACGCTCGCGAGGGCGTCGGTCGGACGATTCTCGCAGCGCTCGAGTCAGCCGCACGTGAGGAGGGCCTCGAGACGCTCGTGTTAACGGCGTCGCGAAACGCGATCGACTTCTATCGGGATCGGGCGTACGAGGGGATCGAAACGGTCTCCCTCGAGATGGAAGAGGGCGTAGAACTCGAGTGTCTGCGGATGCAACGGACGATACAGTCGGCGTGACCCCACCGTCAGATCGGACACCCCGCGGACCGACGCGGTCCGCTACCTTTTTGCCTGCAGTCTCGGAAGGAATCGGCATGCTCACCGTGCGGGCACCTGCGACGAGTGCGAACCTCGGGAGTGGCTTCGACGTCTTCGGTGTCGCCCTCGAGTCGCCCGCCGACGTGATCCGAGTCGAACGCGCGTCGGAAACGCGAATTACGGTCACCGGCGCCGGCAGCCAGTACATTCCGGAGGATCCGGACCAGAACACCGTCGGGGCAGTCGCCGACGCACTCGACGCACCGGCACACATCAAGATCGACAAGGGTGTGCGCCCGTCCTCGGGTCTGGGCTCCTCCGCTGCGAGCGCGGCCGGTGCGGCCCTCGCGCTTAACGCGCTTTACGCTCGCGGTCTTTCGCGGGAAGAACTCGTGCCGATCGCTGCGGAGGGCGAAGCGCTCGTCTCCGGCGAAGCGCACGCGGACAACGTCGCCCCCTCGCTGTTGGGCGGTTTCACCATCGTTACCGACGACGGCGTCACGCAAGTCGATAGCGAAATCCCGGTCGTCGCCTGTCTTCCGGAGACCAGCGTCTCTACGCGCGACGCTCGCGGGGTCGTCCCCGACTCGGCGCCCCTCGAGGACGTCGTCGACACCGTCGGCAACGCCGCCACGCTCACCGTCGGCATGACACGGAACGATCCCGTTCTCGTCGGCCGCGGCATGAACGACGCCATCGTCACGCCCCAGCGGACCGCCCTGATCGACGGCTACGAGCAGGTTCGCGAGGCGGCCCTCGAGGCGGGCGCGACCGGCGTCACGGTCAGCGGGGCCGGACCGGGGATTCTCGCGGTCTGTCGCGAGCGCGACCAGCGGGCCATCGCCGGATCGATGGTCGACGCCTTCGACGGCGTCGGCATCGAGAGCCGCGCCTACCAGACTCGCGTCGGCGAGGGGGCGCGGCTGTACCGGGACTGATCGCCGATTCGCACTCATCACTCGAGTGAGTCCTCCCAATGGGAACACGCACCGACGCCGGACTCGCGGTACTCGTTCTTGTCGCCGCCGGAATCGCGTTTCTCGTCGTCGAGGCGACGGTGTGGTGGCCGGCCATCGTCATCGGCGGCCTCGGAACGATCGGCTTCGAACTCGTGGCCTTTCGGGATCCCGATACCGTTCGCGAGTACTGGGAACGGCCCGTCGTCCAGTTCGTGTCCGTCATCCTCGCGCTCGTCGGCGTGGCAGTCGGTGCTCGCGTCGCTCCCTCGAGCGTCCTCTCGTTCGTCTGTGGGTCGCTACTGGCGTACCTCGGCTTTCTCGCGGCTGTGGCCGTTGTGCGACGGACATCGTGAACCACGGCGTTCGAGATCGACGGAAACTGACCCGGCGTTCGAGAAGCAACACTTTATGGACTCGACAGGAAGGGGTACGTGACAGACACGGATGAACCGGTTCGTTCGCGCGATGGTGGTCCCGTTTTTCGTGGCGCTGTTCCCGGCCGTGTGGTATCTCAACCGGAATCTGACGAGCGAGCGGTTACCGCCGTACACGGAACCCACGACCGAACTACTGCTGGCCTCCATCGGGGCCGCAATCATCGGATCGGTCGTGTTTGCAATGGTCGTCGCCCTGATCACTTCACGACGTGGTACCAACGAGTCCGGTGGATTGTACCGACGGCGGATCCTTCGCCCCAGCGGCCCGGCGCTCCGGGTGTTCGGTCTCCTGATCGCGGTCGTTTTCGGGTGGGCACTGACCGAATTCGTCGGGGTCGGCCCGTTGTGGGTCGAAATCGTGTTTTCGATCCTCGTCCTGCCGCTGTCGATTCCGTTCCTCCTCTTGGCACCGCTCGCGATACGATTTCACTGGGCGGTCGTCCTCGGTCTCGCCCTGTGTGTCCTCTGGCTGTCGCTGCTGGCGACCGTCGTTTCCGATCTGCTACGTCGCGATATCGACGTGAAGACATAGCGGTGGAGACAGAAACGAAACCGTCGCGACGGCCTCGAGTGCGAGCGACTCTAGACGCCCCGTCCCTGCATCTTCTCTTCGTCGGGCAGGTCGACGTTCGCGTCGCCTTTCATGCTCTTGCCGAGGTTCTTCGAGATCTCGGTGAGCGTCTCCGGATCGTCCCAGTTGTTCGTCGCCTCGACGATCGCCTCGCCCATCTCGACCGGGTTCTCGGCACCGAAGATCCCGCTGCCCACGAAGATGCCGTCGCACTCGTGGTGCATCATGAGCGCCGCGTCGGCGGGCGTCGCGATCCCGCCAGCGGCGAAGTTGACGACCGGCAGTCGCCCCATCTCGGCGGTCTCGTGGACCAGTTCCGCGGGCGCTTCGATCTCGCGAGCGTAGGCCTCCCGTTCCTCGTGGCTCTTGCCCTCCAACTCGCGGATTGCGCCCTTGATCGTCCGCTGGTGGTGGACGGCCTGGTTGACGTCGCCGGTGCCGGCCTCGCCTTTAGTTCGGATCATCGCCGCGCCCTCGTTGATGCGCCGGAGCGCTTCGCCGAGGTTGCGGGCGCCGCAGACGAACGGCGCGGTAAAGTCGCGCTTGTCGATGTGGTAGGCGTCGTCCGCCGGGGTGAGAACTTCAGACTCGTCGATCATGTCGACGCCGACGGCCTCTAAGATCTGAGCTTCCTTCGTGTGGCCGATTCGAGCCTTCCCCATGACCGGAATGGAAACCTCGTTGACGATCTCCTCGACGTCCGCGGGGTCGGCCATGCGTGCGACGCCGCCGCGCTTGCGGATGTCCGCGGGGACCGCTTCCAGCGCCATGACGGCGACCGCACCGGCGTCCTCGGCGATGCGGGCCTGTTCTTTGTTGACGACGTCCATGATGACGCCGCCTTTCTGCATGCGGGCGAACCCTCGCTTGACGAGGTCGGTCCCGCGTCGGAGTTCCTCGAGATCGGTGTTTTCGCTCATACTGCGCGGTTAGGAGCCATCGCACTTACGCGTGTTCGTTCCGGTCGATGGCGAGATTCGATCACCGCTCCGCGACGCACTCTCCTCGTACAGCCGAACCCGCACTCGAGCGCCGTACAGTCTCGCGAGCAGGCGGTTCTAACGCTCGAGTTCGGCACGCAGGTCGAGTCCGGTCTCGAGACTCGCACCGACCGGTGAGGCGAGCACGACCGCGAGCGAAGTCAGTTCATCGGGCGGAATCACCTCGAGTCGCCCGCGTCGAACCGGGATCGTCACGCCGCCACCCGCGACGAGAGCGCAAACGACAGCCACAGCGGGAGCCGCCAACCGCTACTGTTTTGCGAGTGTCGTTCGTCACGCCGGACGAACGATGTCTGCGACGACCCGGCTGCCGGACCGCGACCCGCTACCGACGTATCTCGCCCCCGTTCCGAAGACGCTCGAGGATCTCGGACTGCGCTTTGCGTGGCTCGTCGTGGCGATCAACCTCGCGGGGACGGCCTTCGGCTTCTGGTACTACTCCGGGCAGTTCGCCGAAACCGCGACCGTAATGTGGCCCTGGGTGCCCGATAGCCCGCTCGCGACGCTGTTTATCGCGCTGGCGATCGCCGCGTGGAAACTCGGCTACGAACAGCCGTGGCTGACGTCGCTGGCGTTTTTCGGAAACATCGTCCTCGGACTGTGGACCCCGTTTACGCTCCTCGCGTTCTACGACGCCTACGCCTATCTGCATCCGTTGATGTTCCAGTTCCTCTTCTGGAGTCACCTCGCGATGGTCGTTCAGGCGTTCGTCCTCCACCGGATTACCGACTTTCCCGTCTGGGGCGTTGCCGTCGCGCTCGTCTGGTACGCGAGTAACCTCGTCGTCGACTATTTCATCCCGGTCGTCGGCGAGCCACACCACACGACGATTCCCGTTCCGCGGGACGAATCGATGTTTCTCGGTGCGGACGCGCTCGGCGTGATCGCCGCGGGCGAGGTCACGTTCGTGCTGCTCGCGCTCTTTCTCGCGCTGGCGACGCGGGTCAAAAAGTACGAAGCCGCCCGGAATCGAGCCGTGGGCACTGATTCGGGCTGATAGCGGGCCCTACAGGTCGTCGACGTACGCGAGTTCGAGATACGGGTCGAGGACTCGGGCAGCCGATCGACGTTCGAGCGTTCCGGTCTCCGAGTCGTACTGCAGGACGGCTGCATCGACCAGTTTCCGGAGGTGGTTGTGGTGGAACTCGAGGGCGATCTCTTCGAGGCGTTCACGCGTCGGTTCGCCTTCCGTGTGTGCGATCCGTTCGACGATCTCTTCGAGGCTCACTGCCCCCACTTTTCGAGAGAGGTAATACAGCGCGTACCGGCGCCGCTCCTCGAGGAGGAGTTCGAAGACGGTGTTCGACGAAAGGCTAGCATCAGCGTTCGGGGTCTCCACGTTTGCGGTGTCTGTCTTCATGGTGCTCTGTACTCGGCTTACACGGCGGCGGGCAACGCGTCTGCTCGGAACAACTTCAGCAGAGCACACCCTCCGGTTGGAACACAGAAGCGATAAATGTTTTGTTACTTTCGTCCTGTTCGCCTGAATGTCCAGGTAATGACCGGGAATAACTCATCTTGAGATTTTTCTACCGGCCTTACTGTCCAATTCTCGATCCGGTTCGAACCTGGGGTTCGTGGAGCGGATCGATACGGCGTTTCACTGCGAACGATGCCGACGAGACCTCCGCGCGTACGTGTATCGGCGTGTGAAGTGGCCGCAAACGGCTTTCGAGGAGTATATGCCGATACTCAGTGGTCGGAACGACCTGTGATCGTTATTCGACCGGCAAGATGCGGCTTCCGGAGCCGAAAGCCGGTATACCGGCCGTTGCCGTTCGAGAAGGGCTCGCTTACTCGAGGATGACGACCGCCGACTCGGTCTCGATCATCTCGCCCTCACCGGAATAGCTTCGCTCGAGTTCGACCTCGAACAGGTCGTCCTCGAGTTCTTCACCGGCGACACGAAGCACGCCGGCGTCGTCGTCGATTTCGTACTCGCCGCTCTCGATGCCGGCGTCGATATCGCCGACTTTCGAGCCGAACCTGGGGCCGAGCGTCGAGTAGTCGAGATCGATCGAGGCGACCTCGGTCGTTACTTCGGGTTCGTCCTCGAGGACGGTCAGCTCCCTGACGTGCATCACGTTCTGGACGGCCTCTTCGAAGCCCTCGATGGGGCCGTAAACGGCGACCGACTCGAGGTCGGCGTTTAGCGGCAACTGGTTCTCGCTCTTGTAGCGCCGAAGCGCGGAGATAACCTCCATCGCGGTCTCGCCGGCCTCGAGGTCGGCTTCGTACCCCTGCGGACTGGGCCAGTCACGGGTGTGAATGCTGGTTTCCTCGAGGTCCGCGCCGTCTTGCGACCCGCTGTCACTGTAGATGGCCTGCCAGATCTCCTCGGAAACGTGGGGGAGGAACGGCGCCCACAGCTCGAGGAACGTCCGGTGGGCGGTTCGCAGCGCGTACTGGGTCGAAGGGCTGTCCTCACGGGTCTTGGCGATCTCGAGGTAGTCGTCGCAGAACGTGTTCCAGAAGAACGTTCGCAGGCGGTCGCGGGCTTTGGCGAACTCGTACTCCTCGAGGTGTGCGGTCAGATCCGCGACGGCGTCGTCGAGTTCAGCCAGCAGCCAGCGGTCGATCGACTCGAGCGTTTCGGGCTCGTCGGGGTCGCGCGGCGCGAGGGTGTCGACGAGTTTGGAAGCGTTCCAGAGTTTGCGCAGGAGCTTCTCGCCCGCAGTCAGGTCCTTTTCCTGATACGGGAAGTCGTCGCCCACGGCGGCGCTGGCCGCCCAGAACCGGACAGCGTCGACGGGATACTCCGACAGCACTTCGTCCGGCTCGACGACGTTGCCCCGCGATTTCGACATCTTCTCGCGGTTCTCGTCCAGGACGTGGCCGTTGATCATCGTCGCGTCGAAGGGCACCTCGCCCGTGTGCTCGTAGCACTTGACGACGGTGTGGAACAGCCAGAACGAGATGATGTCGTGACCCTGCGGCCGCAGGTCGAACGGGTAGAGTTCGGGCTTGTCCATCTCGAACGTCTCGCGCTCTTCGTCCCAGTCCCAGCCCGCGTTGATCAGGGGCGTCAGCGAGGAGGTCGCCCACGTGTCGAAGACGTCCTCTTCGGGCTCGAACTCCTCACCGCCACACTCCGGACACGCGTCGACGGGCGGCTCGTCGCTCAGGGGATCGACCGGAAGCTCCGCCTTCTCGGCCATGATCTCGGTGTCACAGTCCGCACAGTACCAGACCGGAAACGGAATCCCCGAGTCGCGCTGGCGGGAAATGAGCCAGTCCCACTCGAGGCCCTCGATCCAGTGTTTGTAGCGGGTGAACATCTTCTCGGGGTACCAGTCCATCTCGCGGCCGGCCTCGAGATACTCCTCCTTGTGATCCAAAATTTCGACGTACCACTGCTTGGAGACGCGGTACTCCACGGGCGTGTCACAGCGTTCGTGGACGCCGACGGCGTGAGTGATCTCCCAGCGGTCGCGCAGATACCCTTCCGCGTCCAGATCCTCGACGATGGCCTCGCGGGCGTCCTCGGTGGACAGCCCCTCGTAGTCGCCGGCGAGGTCGGTCATCGTCGCGGACTCGTCGATGGCGACGCGCAGCGGCAGGTCGTGGGCCTGGTACCACTCGATGTCGTTCTGGTCGCCGAAGGTACAACACATCACGACGCCGCTGCCTTTCTCCATGTCGACGCGTTCGTCTTCGATGACCGGCACCTCGTGGCCGAAGATCGGGATGCGGGCGGTCTCGCCGACCAGATCCTGGTTTTCCTCGTCGTCGGGGTGGACGAAGACGGAAACGCAGGCCGGAATGAGTTCGGGCCGCGTCGTCGAAATGACGAACTCCTCGCGGGGGGCCGTTTCGCCGACCAATTCGAACGCGATGTCGTTGAAGTGGGAGTGGCGCTCGTCGTCCTCGGTCTCGACCTGTGAGATCGCCGTCTCGCAGTCGGGACACCAGATCGCGGGCGCCTTCTTGCGGTACTCGCGACCGTTCTCGTAGAGGTCGAGGAAGGAAAGCTGTGAGATGCGCTGCACGCGCGGTTCGATCGTCTTGTAGGTGCTGTTCCAGTCGATCGAACAGCCCAGGTTCTGCATCTTTTCCGTGAACTCGCCTTCGTACTCCTCGCAGACCTCTCGACAGAGTTCCTGGAACTCGCGGCGCTCGTAGTCCTGATGGCGGATGTCCAGTTCCTCCTCGGTCAGTCGCTCGCTGGCGATGCCGTTGTCGTCGTAGCCGAACGGGAAGAGCACGTCGCCGTCGTGCATCCGCTGGAATCGCGCGGCGAAATCCTGCAGCGTCGAGCCGTAGAGGTGGCCCATGTGCAGGCTGCCCGAGACCGTCGGCGGCGGCGTGTCGATCGCGTAGGTCGTGTTCGGGTCCCGTTCGGGGTCGCTCTCGTAGGCGTAGATCTCCTCGTCGATCCAGCGCTGCTGCCAGCGCGTCTCGACTTCCTCGGGATCGTAGCCGCCCTCGAGAGTCGGCTCGGCGGTCGCTGCATCTTCGTCCTGTTCGGGTGTATCCATACTCATGCTCTCACCGCCCGAAACGGGCGTCGTCGATCCGTCGTCGTCGCGTGGGCGTTGCTGAAATTCATTGCTGAGACCGGTCGTTGCTCGGTCAATGCTGGTCGCCGACAATACATCCGTCGAAACGGGGTGGGGAATGCGGGGCTATGGGGCCCCTACGAAAACGGTGTCGCGCGGCTGATCGACGGGATCGATCCTCGCCGCGACGGTGGCTGCCATACGTGGCTGTACTACCGGCGAGAGTGTTAGATGTTTCGTCGCCGCCGAAGCGTCTTCGAGCGCTCCCGACAGCCGAAACCTAGTATAAAAATTTCGGGGGACAGTTGGCACCCCGCCAGACGATCGATCGGGTTAACGGGCTATCAGGTTCATGGGTGAGATATGACCGCACGAACGTCTCGACGAACGCTGCTCGGGGGTGCAGGGGCGAGCCTGCTGGCAGCGCTCGCCGGCTGTAGCGGCTCGACGCCGCTGGTCGGCCGGCGCATCGAATCGAACGAAACGATCTCGCCGGACGGAGCGGAGCGCCTCGAGGTCACCGGCGACGTCGGCGAGATCACGGTCGTCGGCGTCGGTCGCGACGACGTCGGACTTGATATCGTCAAACAGTCGAGTTCGATCCGAACCGACCTCGACGACCTCGAATTTCGAACCGAGAGAGACGACGACACGCTCGAACTCCGATCCGAGTACGACGGCAGCGTGGGCTGGTTCGAGAGCCAGCCGACGATGGATCTCGATATCGAGATGCCGGAGGCGCTCGCACTCGAGCGGATCGACGCGAGCATCGGCCGAATCAGCGTTCGCGACGTGACGGGCGATCTGACTGTCGAGACGAGCACCGGGGAAATCGACGTTTCGAGCGTCGCGGGCACGGTCGGCGCTCGAGCGAGCACCGGAGACGTCGAGATTCGCGAGATCGACGCGCTCGGCGACGTCCGCACGAGCACCGGCCGTATCGAGGTCGACGTACCGGCGATCGACGGCGACACGACGGTCGAGGCGTCGACCGGCGAAATTGCGGCGGCTATCGATCCGGACCTTGACGCCGACCTCCACGTGAGTACGAGTGTGGGCGAGGTCAGCGTCGACGGACTCGAGTTGACCGACGAGACGCGCGAAGACAACCTCGTGATGGGGACGCTGGGCGACGGTGGGCCGACGCTCCGTCTCGAAACGAGTACGGGTCGGATCGACGTTACCTCGCTGTCTTGACCGGGAGCCGTTTCCCTCGCTGGCTGCCCTGATCGGGAACCACTTCGCTCGCTGTCTTGGCCGAGAGGCGCCGCGGCGAGGACGTGGCGCGCAGCCGAACGTTTATTTTTCCCGCAGGTGGAGTTCCGATCGAAATGTGTGCCGCGGCCGACGCCGTCACCGATCGCCAGCGACGGATCGCGGCGGGAGTCCGACGGTTCGTCGGGGTCTCGTTCCGGCGCCAGACGTACCTGAACCTGGCGTACCTGCTGCTCGCGTTCCCACTGGGAATCGCCTACGTCGTGTTCGTCGCGGTCGGGTTCGGTCTCGGCGTCGGTCTTTCCGTGATCCTCGTCGGATTACCGCTTCTCGCCGTCGTCTTCGTCATCTCGCTCGCCATCGCCGGCTTCGATCGCTGGCTGACCGCCGCGCTGCTCACCGTCGATATCGAACCCCGGACGAGACCGGCAGGCGAGACCCGGCGCGAACAGATCGTCTCGGTCGTGACCCACCCCAAGACGTGGTCGTCGGTGCTGTACCTGCCGACGAAACTCGCGTTAGGAACCGTGTCGTTCGCCCTCGCGGTCACCGGGCTGTCGACCGGCGCGAGCATGCTCATGATTCCGTTTTACTACGATCAGCCGGGACTGTACGTCGGCGTCTTCTCGGACCGCGCGCCGGAGATCCACCAGAGTCTCTACCTCGGCTGGGACTACCTGCTCGTGGGAATCGAGGGCGTCATTACCGTCGGCTACTGGGAGATTACGACCCTCCCGCAGGCCCTCGCCGCCGCGGCGCTCGGTTTCGTGGTCCTGTGCGGGACGTTCCACGCGCTCAACGCGCTCGCTCGACTCTGGGGTCGGTTTGCACGTCTCGCACTCGAGGACGGCGACGACCCGCTCGCGGTCGCGGTCCGAATGCTCCGGTCACCGCCGGCGTCCGACGAGCCGGGCGCTTCTCGACGGGACGGCTAACGACCGTCACTCGCCGTCGAGCCGAATCACGGCCCGGCCGTCGGACACGCGTTCGAGGTCGCCGTCGAGATAGGTTGCCAATCGCTCGAGCGAGGGGCCGCCGGAATCGCCGTCGTCGCCGTCGCCATCGTTATCGCCGCCGTCCGCGTGAACGACCGTAATCCGCTCGTACTGGCCGACGTCGCACGAACCCTGCATCACGAGAGAGAACAGTTCTCGCGGCGTCACGGGCTCTCCGTCCGCCAGCCGCTCGGCGATCCCCTCGAGCGACGACTCGATGGTCGCCTCGACTTCGAAGGTGACGTCGACCGAAACGCTCTCCTCGCGGTCGGCCGCCGCGAGATACTCCTCGGAGTTCCTCACGGCGGGCTCGAGCACCGATTCGAAGTCGACGCCGTAGTTCGTCGTCCCGAGATAGACGAACGCGAACATCGCTCGAAGCCCGTCGAGAAACGCTTCGTCGGTCGCCGTTTGCTCGAAGACCTGTTTCCGATCCTTCTCCGGAAGCGTGTGCAAGAGCAGATCGAAGTCGAGCGCCGCGGCGTGAATCCGTCGTCTGATCCGCGCCTCGGCGTTGCGTTTCGACTGATCGTGACTCATTTCTCGTTCCCCGAGGAGGTAGGCGCGATCCGCGGGACTGAGGACGCCGCGTTCGCGGTCGGTGTTCGTGTTCATAATCGGGTTTGGATTATACGAAATCGACTTCTATCCGAACCCCTATGGCTCTCCCGGTTCGAATAGCAGCCAATGAACTCGGTACTCGGACGGAGAGGTGAGCCGTGAGCAGATCCGTCGGCGCCCGGTACGCGGACGCGATCGTCTCGCACAGCCGGCTCGTCATCGTGCTCGTACTGCTGCTCACCGCCGTCGTCGCCGCCGGCGCGGTGATCGGGGAGAGCGAGGAAGGCGAGATCGGCCAGTTCGAGACCGACTCCGAGGAAACCGAGGCGCTCGAGGAGATCGAGGCGACGTACGATACCGAAGACGGGGTCGTCGCCCAACTGGTCGTCCGCGACGAGGGCGGCGATGTCCTCACTCGCGAGTCGCTGCTCGAGGGACTGCTCCTTCAGCAGGAGATTCGCGAGGACGAGACGCTAAACGCCACATTCGAGGACGACGGGTTCGTCGGCCTCGAGAACGTCGTCGCGACGGGTGCGGTGTTCGAAGACCGCGCGACGGCCGCGGACGGCCCGCCGGAGACGGGCGAGCCGACCCTCGAAGAGCAGATTGCGGCGCTCGAGGATCGATCGGACGAGGAGGTCGAAGAACTGCTCGCCGACGTGCTCGATCCGGACGCCGATCAGGGCGGCGAGGAGGCGTACGAGTTCCTGCCGACGGCGTACGAACCGGGCTCGACCGAGGCCGAGTCGCGAATCACGTTCCTCTTCCAGGTCGACGACAGCGGTCCGGACGAGGTGCCACAGGCGGCCTACGACGCGCAGGTCGAAATCGCAGAGAGCGTCGACCAGCGGTTCGACGACGCGTTCCTCTTCGGTCAGGGTGTCACCGACGAGGCGTCCTCGAACGCCGTCGGGGACAGCTTCGCGATCATCACCCCCGTCGCGCTCGTGCTCGTGCTCGGCGTCCTCGCGATCACGTATCGCGACGTCGTCGACGTCCTCATCGGCGTGTTCGGCATCGCGGTCGTGATGGCGTGGCTCGCGGGGCTTCAGGGCTGGCTCGAGATACCCTCGAGCCAACTGCTCATCGCCGTTCCCTTCCTCCTGATCGGGCTGAGCATCGACTACGCGCTCCACGTCGTCATGCGCTACCGGGAGGCGAGAGCGGGCGAACTCGAGGGCGCGCCGGCGGGAACGGAGGGGGCTGGCAGCGACGGCGAACCGACCTCGAACGGCGCCGTCGTCGGAACGCGAGCCGGCATGACCCTCGGCCTCACGGGCGTCGTCCTCGCGCTCGCGGCCGCGACGGTCTCGACCGGCGTCGGGTTCCTCTCGAACGTCGTCAGTCCGCTGCCGGCGATTCAGGACTTCGCGCTCTTGAGCGGCGGCGGCATCTTCGCGACGTTCGTCGCCTTCGCCGTACTCGTGCCGGCGCTCAAGGTCGAAGTCGACGACCTCCTCGAGAACCGGTTCGACCGCAACCGAGCGAAACGCCCGTTCGGAACGGGGACCAGCGTGGTCAACCGCGTGCTTTCGCGATTCGTCACCCTGGCCCGTCGAGCCCCGCTCGCGGTCGTGATCGTTGCGCTCGTCCTCGCCGTGGGCGGCGCCTACGGGGCGACGACGATCGATACGGAGTTCAATCAGGCGGACTTCCTGCCCGAAGACGCACCCGAGTGGGCCAAGTCCCTTCCCGGCCCGCTCGCACCCGATACGTACACGATCAGCGACGACGCCGCGTACCTCGGCGAGAACTTCGCCGAGCGCGGCGAGGGGAGTCAGACCCAGATCCTGATACGCGGCGACGTGACCGATCCCGAGTCACTCGTGGCGATGGACGAGGCGAGCAACGGGGTCGGCGGCGACGACACGATCATCGTCCGTCCGGGCGGCGAGGCCGCAATCGACGGCCCGCCCGCGGTCATCCGAGAGCTCGCGAGCGAGAACGAGACCGTCGCAGCCGCCCTCGAGGAGCGCGATACGACGGGCGACGACCTCCCGAACGAGGACGTCGCCGGCTTCTACGACGTGTTGTTCGACGCCGATTCGGATCGCGCATCCGAGGTTCTCCACCGAAGTGACGACGGTGAGTCGTACGAGACGGCCCGCCTGCTCGTCAGCGTTCAGGGGGATGCCGCCGCACAGACCGTCGCCGACGACACTCGCGACCTCGCAGCCGCGATCGAGACTGCCGGCCCCGTCACGGCGATCGCGACCGGCGGCCCCGTGACGACGGCCGTCGTTCAGGACGCGCTGCTCGAGACGCTCGTGCAGGCGTTCGCGGTCACGCTGGTGGTCATCCTGACGTTCCTGACGATCCTCTACTGGGTCCGCCACCGGGCGCTCTCGCTCGGTGCGGTCACGCTCGCCCCCGTCGTCGCCGCGCTCGCGTGGCTGCTCGGGACGATGGCGTTGCTCGATCTGCCGTTCAACAGCGAGACGGCCGTCATCACCAGCCTCGCGATCGGACTCGGCGTCGACTACAGTATCCACGTCGGCGAACGGTTCATCGCCGAAAAGGAGCAGCGACAGTCGCTCGAGGACGCCCTCGCGGCGACGGTCACCGGAACCGGCGGCGCGCTGCTCGGCAGCGCGGCGACGACGGCGGCCGGGTTCGGCGTGCTCGCGCTGGCGCTTTCACCCCCGCTGCAGCGATTCGGGCTGGTGACAGGGCTGAGCATCATCTTCGCGTTCGTCGCCTGTCTCACCGTCCTGCCGTGTCTGCTCGTCCTTCGGGAACGCGCGATCGATCGCCTGTCGTAACCGTCGGAAGCGGACTCGAAATCGACCGGTCGCCTCGCGTCCGCGACCCGTTCTCCCGTCAGGATTCGGTCACGAATCTATTTACCTCGATATGAAGAGTACAGCATGTGGAAGCCACCCACGGTAATTGCAAACACGACACGCGGAAGAACGACGGAGGAGACACGGAGACAATACATGTCAGAACACGAGATATCTGTAACGGTCAACGGAGAGCGACACGAACTGGCGGTCGAACCGCGGACGTTGCTCGTCACGGCGCTTCGAGACGAACTCGGCTATACCGGGGCGAACGTCGGTTGCGAGACGGGACGCTGTGGCACCTGTACCGTCGCGGTAAACGGCGAGACGATCAAATCTTGTACGCGTCTGGCCGTCCAGACGGACGGGGCGGAGATCGAAACGGTCGAAGGACTCGCCGACGACGGCGATCTCACGCCGTTGCAGGAGAGTTTTCAGGAACACCACGGACTCCAGTGTGGCTACTGTACGCCGGGGATGTTGCTGAGCGCGGACGCGTTGTTAGCGACGAACGACGACCCGACCCGCGAGGAGATTCGGGAGGCGATCGAGGGGAACCTCTGTCGGTGTACCGGTTACCAGAACATCGTCGATGCGATCGAAGCCACAGCCGACCGACTGGGTGAACGGCGATGAGTGACGCGGACGCGAGCGGAGACTCCGGTGACGACGGCAGCGGGGCCTTCGGCGCCGCGATCGAACGCGGCGAGGACGTCCCGTTGCTGACCGGCTCCGGCGAGTACACCGACGACATCTCCCGCCGAGGAACGACGCACCTGGCGATTCGTCGCTCCGATCACGCTCACGCGCGTATCGAGAACGTCGATACCGGCGACGCGGAAGCGATGGACGGCGTTCTGGCGGTCTACACCGGCGAAGACGTCGTCGAGAGCGGCGTGCCGAACACGATTCCGACCGCGTGGGACCTCCCCGGGCTCGTCCAGCCCCAGTACCGGATGCTCGCCACGGACAAGGTCCGCCACGAGGGCACCGCCGTCGCCGCCGTCGTCGCGGAAACGCCGCACGTCGCCCACGACGCACTCGAGCGAATCGACGTCGAGTACGAGCCACTCGAGCACGTCACGGACCCGGTTGAGGCCGTCGAGCGCGACGTGTCGCCGGTTCACGACGAGGCCGAGGACAACGTCGCGTTCGACTTCGAACTCGGCGACGCGGACGCGACGGATGAGGCGTTCGCCGACGCCGATCGGGTCGCGAGCGTCGACCTCCGACAGCCACGTATCATCCCCAACGCGATGGAGCCGCGAGCGGCGCTGGCCGACTGGGATGAGACGACGGAAAAGCTTCGCCTCTGGATGACGAGTCAGAACCCGCACCTGCATCGGATGCTGCTCTCGGCGGGGACGCTTGGATTGCCGGAGAACAAGATTCAGGTGATCGCCCCCGAGGTCGGCGGCGGCTTCGGCAGCAAGATCTATCACTACCCCGACGAGGCCGTGACGGCCTGGTGTTCGATGCAACTCGGCCGACCGGTGAAGTGGCAGGCCACGCGCTCGGAGAGCTACCTGACCGACTGTCACGGACGGGATCACGTGACGACCGGCGAGATCGCCCTCGACGAGGACGGCACGATCCGCGGGGTTCGCGTCGAAACCCACGCCGGACTCGGGGCGCAGCTCTCACAGTTCGGCACGGCGACGCCGTCGTATCTGTACGCCACGGTTCTTTCGGGCCAGTACACCATCCCGGCGATCCACTGCCGGGTCGTCGGCGCGTTCACGAACACGACGCCCGTCGACGCCTACCGCGGCGCCGGCCGGGCCGAGGGGATCTACGTGATCGAACGGCTCGTCGACGTCGGCGCGCGAGAACTGGGGATGGATTCGGTCGAACTCAGACGGCACAATCTTGTCGCCCCCGACGAGTTCCCCTACGAGTCGGCGGCGGCGCTGGTTTACGACAGCGGCGAGTACGAACGCGCGATGGATCTGGCGCTCGAGCACGTCGACTACGACGAGTTACGCGAGCGCCAGCGCGAGCTTCGGGACGAGGACCGATACATCGGGATCGGCGTCGGCAACTTCATCGAATCGGCCGGACTCTCGCCTTCGGGTCTCGCGGGCGACCTCGGCGCCCAAGCCGGCGGCTGGGAGAGTTCGATCGTCCGATTCGACTCGACCGGCTCGGTCACCGTCCTCGCGGGAACGGCCGATCAGGGCCAGGGGCATCGAACGACCTACGCCCAGATCGCGGCCGAGGAACTCGGCCTGTCCGTCGACGATATCGACGTCGTCGAGGGCGACACCGACCGGATTCCCCAGGGGATGGGGACCTACGGCAGCCGCAGCGCGTCGGTCGGCGGCGGCTCCATCGCTCGCGGCGCTCGCGAGGTCAGAGAGAAGGCTCGCCGGATCGCGGCCCACCAACTCGAGACGAGCGTCGACGATATCGAGTTCGAGGACGGCGAGTTCCACGTCGCCGGCGCGCCGGACCGATCGCTGCACATCCAGGCGATCGCTCACGAGGCCTACCTCGGCCACGATCTGCCCGAGGGAATGGACCCCGGACTCGAGGAGACCAACTTCTACGATCCGGAGAACTTCACCTACCCCTTCGGCACGCACGTCGCCGTCGTCGAAGTCGACCCGGAGACGGGCGAGATCGAGATCGAGCGCTACGTCGCGGTCGACGACTGCGGCGAGATCATCAACCCGATGATCGTCGAGGGGCAGGTCCACGGCGGGATCGCACAGGGGATCGGCGCGGCGCTCTACGAGGGCGCAGCGTACGACGATGACGGCCACCTGCAGACCCGTCGCATGGACGAGTACGCCGTCCCGCACGCGACCCAGTTGCCCGATTTCGAGACGGACAACACGGTGACGCCGAGTCCGCACAACCCGATCGGCGTCAAGGGAGTCGGCGAGTCGGCGACCATCGCGGCGACGCCGACGATCGTCTCGGCCGTGGTAGACGCCCTCGAGCCCTTCGACGTCGATCACCTCGACATGCCGATCACACCGGAGTCAGTTTGGCGGGCCGCGGAAACGGGGGGTGATCGCTGATGTACATGGACGACTTCGAGTACTATCGGGCCGACAGCGTCGAAAACGCGCTCGAACTGCTCGCGGACCACGACGGCGCGGAACTGATCGCCGGGGCCCACGGCCTGCTGCCGCGGATGAAGACCGGCGACGAGTCGCCGTCGGCGCTGGTCGACATCGGACAGCTAAGCGGGCTCGACGCGATCGAAGCGCGAGATGGCGAGCGCGACGGCGACCCCGGCGGCATCTCGATCGGCGCGCTCGCTACCCACACCGAGATCGCCGAGTCCGAGACCGTCCGAGAGCACGCGACCGCACTCGCCGACGCCGCGGCCGAGTTGGGCGATCCGCAGGTGCGAAACGGCGGCACCATCGGCGGCAATCTCGCCCACGGCGACGCGCGGTCGGACCCGCCCGCCCCACTCCTCGCGCTCGACGGCTCGCTCGAGGTTCGCTCGCCCGACGGCGAGCGGACCATAGCGGCGACCGATCTCTTCGAGGGGCCGTTCGAGACGGCGGTCGCCGACGACGAGATCGTCACCGCGGTTCGAGTTCCGACCGACGCCGACGCCGTCAGCGGCTACCACAAGCGACGGGATCCGCTGTCGGGGTACGCCATGGTCGGCGTCGGCGTCTGGCTTCGAACCGACGGCGAGACGATCGAGGCGGCTCGAGTCGCCGTCACCGGCGCGACGACGAATCCCGCGAGACTGCCGGCCGCCGAGGACGAACTCGAGGGGAGTGCGGTGAGCGAGGAGACGATCACCGAGGCGTCGGCCCAGGCTGGTACCACGCTTTCTGACGAGGCCTTCGTCTCGGACGTCCAGGCCAGCGCCGAGTACCGCGAGCACCTGCTGTCGATCGATACCGAGCGCACGCTGTACGAGGTGCTTGAGGTCGATCGGTGAGCGATCGGTGTTCGATCGGCGTCTCTTCGGCTCGAGAGGGGCGGAGAAGGATGTCTCAGGGCGCGGTTCGCTCGGTATCAGTCCGGGGCGTGAGGATGAGAGGGATGATGGAGTTGGTGTGGATGAGAGGGCGGTGAGGCGATGTGGCGCTGAGGATGAGAGGACGATATGGATCTGAGGGCAAGAGGGCGGTGAGAACGACGGCTCGTCGCCGAACTCAGTTCGTCTCGAGGACCAGCAGATCGTCGCCGGCGTCGACCTCCTGCTCGTTTTCCGCGACGACGTCGGTGATCGTCCCGTCCGCCGGAGCCGTGATATCGTGGAAGTTCTTCATGACGCCGACCAATCCGACGACGTCTCCCTCGGCGACTTCGTCACCCTCGTCGACGAACGTGGCTTCGTCCGGATCCGGTCGCGTGTAGAAGACGCCGGGCATCGGCGATTGGATGTGTTCTGTCGTCATCTATGAAATCTTATCCGTAGGTACGACGGCCGTATACATAGGCTTTGACAAAGAAGCATCGACTACAAGAGGTCGTAAACACCCATGTCCGGCGCCGTTTACGAAATTATGTTATTCATCATATGTGTACAGTAGGCCGATCTAGTCGGTATCTATACAGTGATAACCGTTCTCTATCCCAGTAGAATGAGCGACGGTACAATAACCAGACAGGAGCTTCCGTCTCCGCGGTACGAGTACGGCGGCGACGATTGGGTGTTCGTCGAACTCGCCGAAGCGATGAGCTTCGACGCGAACTTCAAGGCACAGGCGATCACGCAGGAAATTCGGCAGAACAGCCTCGAGGGACTCATCGAGGTCGCGCCGTCGAACGCGTCCTACCTGATCCAGTTCGATCCGGACGTGCTCCACCCGGACGAACTGATCGAGGAGTTGCGATCGCTCGAGGACGAAATCGACGTCTCCGACTACCAGTGGGAGGCGCGGGTGTTCGACATTCCCGTTCTCTACGACGATCCGTGGACTCGCGACACGCTGATGGACTTTCGGGAACGCCATCAGGACCCGGACGCCACGGACCTCGAGTACTCCGCCGAGCTCAACGGCTTCGATTCCGTCGAGGCGTTCATCGACCACCACGCGGGCGCGCCGCACATGGTGACGATGATCGGCTTCGTCCCCGGACTGCCGTTCTGTTTCCAGATGGTGCCCCGCGACGAGCAGATCGAGGTGCCCAAATACGAGCAGCCGCGGACGGCGACGCCGAGCCGAGCGATCGGATTCGGCGGCGCGTTCACCGCGATCTATCCCGTTCCCGGGGCCGGCGGCTATCAGCTCTACGGCCGCACGCCCGTCGAGGTGTTAGACGTCGACCAGGAGCTGTCGGCGTTCGAGGAATCGATGGTGCTTCCGAACCCGGGCGACATCCTCAACTTCCGGCAGATCGACCGCGAGGAGTACGACGAGATCCGCGAGGCGGTCGAAGACGGTACCTACGAGTACAATTACGAGCAGGTCGAGTTCGAGCCGCAGGCGTTCTTCGAGGATCCGCGCGGCTACAACGAGCAGCTTCTGGAGGTGCTCGACTGATGCGCATTCTCGATGGCGGTCTCGTCACGACGGTACAGGACACGGGACGCTACGGCCACTACCACATCGGCATGCCGCCCTCGGGCGCGATGGACCAGTACGCCCACAAAGTCGGCAACTGGCTCGTCGGCAACGACGAGTCCGACGCGACCCTCGAGATGACCTACATGGGCGCGGACGTCGAATTCGAGTCCGACACCGTCTTCGCCGTCACCGGCGCGGATATGGAACCCAAACTTGAGGACGAACCGATCCCGACGTGGACCGCCGTCCGTGCCGAGGCCGGCGACACGCTCAGTTTCGAGTTCGCGACGGAAGGCGTCCGATCGTACCTCGCCGTCGCCGGCGGCGTCGATATCGAGCCGGTGATGGGGAGCCGTGCGACGTACACCCTGATCGGGATCGGCGGCCACGAGGGGCGATCGCTCGAGGCGGGCGACGAGTTACCGATCGGCGAGCCCTCGGCGGACGCCGACGCGATGGTCGGTGCGTCGGTCGACGAGGCGAACCGCCCGGATTACTCACGAACCGAGATTTCCGTCGTGATGGGGCTCTGTGACTATCGCCTCACCGACGACGGACGGGAGCGGTTCCTCGACGCTGACTGGAACGTATCGGACGAGGCCGACCGAGTCGGCTACCGATTCGAGGGACCCGACATCACCGACATGTTCGAAGAGCGCGAGCAGCCCTTCGGCGCCGGAACGGACGTCACCAACGTCGTGGATCTGGGCTATCCCGTCGGCTCCATCCAGATGGCCGGACAGCCGATTATCCTGATGCGAGACGCCGTGACGGGCGGGGGCTACGTAACCGTCGGCACCGTCGTCAGCCCCGACCGCGATGCGCTCGCGCAGTGTCGCACGCACAGCACCGTCGATTTCAACGCCGTCGACGTCGAGGACGCACTCGAGATTCGCCAGGACCGAGACGCGCGCCTCGAGACCGTTCAGAACTCCTTGGAGGACGCGACACAGTAAATGATCGACAAAGTACTCGTCGCGAACCGAGGCGAAATCGCGGTCCGCGTGATGCAAGCGGCGACCGAACTCGGCATCGAGACGGTCGCCGTCTACAGCGACGCCGACGAAACGGCGAAACACGTCCGCCGCGCCGACGAGGCGGCCCACGTGGGCTCCTCGGTCGCCGGCAAGAGCTACCTCGATCAGGAGTCGCTCCTGGACGCGGCGGCCGAGACCGGTGCCGATGCGATCCACCCCGGCTACGGATTCCTCGCGGAGAGCGAGTCGTTCGCCCGCCGCGTCGAAGACTCCGAATTTATCTGGGTCGGACCGCCGTCGGACGCGATGGCCGACTTCGGCGAGAAGACGAAGGCGCGAGCCATCATGAGCGACGCCGGCGTCCCGATCGTTCCCGGAACCGACGACCCGATCGACGACCCCGCGGAGGTGAAAGCCTTCGGCGACGAACACGGCTATCCGGTCGCCATCAAGGCCGACGGCGGCGGCGGCGGTCGCGGATTGAAGGTCGTCGAAAGTCCCGACGAAGCCGAGGAGGCGTTCACGAACGCCAAACGCGAGGGCGAAGCGTACTTCGACAACGATTCCGTGTACGTCGAACGCTTCCTCGAGAACCCGCGCCACATCGAGGTGCAGGTTATCGGGGATACTCACGGAAACGTGAGACACCTCTACGAACGGGACTGTTCGGTCCAGCGTCGCCAACAGAAACTCATCGAGGAGACGCCCTCGCCGGCCCTCGACGAGGAGACGCGCGAAGAACTGTGCGAGTCCGCTCGAGCGGGCGTCGCCGAAGCCGGCTACAGCAGCGCGGGCACCGTGGAGTTCCTCTACGAGGACGGCGACTTCTACTTCCTCGAGGTGAACGCCAGAATCCAGGTCGAACACACGGTCACCGAGGCGGTCACGGGCATCGATATCGTCAAAGAGCAGTTCCGCGTCGCCGCGGGCGAGGAACTCTCGTTCGAACAGTCCGCGGTCGAACCGCGAGGGACCGCGATAGAGTTTCGGATCAACGCCGAGGACCCGTTCGACGAGTTCGCCCCCACACCCGGGACCCTCGAGACGTACCGACCGCCGACCGGGATGGGCGTTCGCGTCGACGACGGCGTCGACCAGGGAGACAGAATCAGCCCGTTCTACGACTCGCTCGTCGGGAAGTTCATCGTCACCGCACAGGTCCGTCGAGAACTCCTGGAACGCAGCAAGCGCGTCCTCGAGGAGACGGAAATCGAGGGGATTTCGACGACGATTCCGTTCCACCTCGCGGTCCTCGAGGACGACGCGTTCGTCGACAGCGAGCACACGACGAAGTACCTCGACGAGCAGTTCGAGGGGCTGGGCGAGGACTGATCGACGCCTCGCCGAACCGCCCCCACGTCAGACCAGTTCGTCGAGGCTGGCCAGTTCGATACCTTCGGCGTCGAGTCGGTCGTGGATCGTCTCGAGCAACTCGACCGCGTTCGAGCCGTCGCCGTGGATACAGATCGACGACGCGGGAACGTTGATCGTCGTGCCGTCGACCGCCTCGATCTCGCCGCGCGTCGCGATGGAGACGACCCGATCCGCGACCAACTCGGGGTCTTTCGGCCCGACCGATTTCTCGACGATCAGCGTGCGGTCGGGGTTGTAGTCGAGGTCGACGTACCCCTCAAAGACGGCGTCTAGCTCGTCGTACTCCCGGGCGACCTCGTAGATGTTCATGTCGGTCGCCAGGTAGACGAGATCGGGGTCGACCTCGAGCATGCCTTCCATCACGGCCCGACAGTGGGCCTCGCTCTCGGAGAGCATCGAGTACATCGCCCCGTGGGGTTTGACGTGCTGGACGCTCGCACCATGGCGATTTGCAAACGCCGTTAGCGCACCCAATTGGTAGACGACGTAGTCGCGCACTTCTTCCGGCGTGGCATCCATCGTTCGGCGACCGAATCCCATCTTGTCCGGGAGGCCGGGGTGGACGCCGATGCCGACGTCGTGTTCGGCGGCGAGTTCGACGGTCTCTCGCATGACGTGCGGGTCGCCGGCGTGGTAGCCGCCGGCGATGTTCGCGGAGGTGATATAGGGCATCACCTCGCTATCGCGCCCCATCGTCCAGTTGCCGAAGCTCTCCCCCATGTCGCAGTTGATGTCGATTGCAGTCATCGTTTGGAAGCGATACTGTTCGTTCGTCGTCCGCATACTTGAGGTATCGTGCCCGTGAGTTGTCGAGAATACACTGCACCGGAAGACCGAGTCAGATGAAAAACACATCGAAACCGACGATTACTCGGCCAATGAATTATACGCCTCCTCGTGGCCGGGACTGCTATGGACACGTCACCGAACCTCGCCGACTACGAGGCCCTCTCGGAGGTGTTCGAGTGGGATCACATTTACACGGACGCCGATTGGGACGCCCCGGACGAGGTGAATATCGCCCACGAGGTCTGCGATCGCCACACGGCAGACCGTGGCACCGTGGCGCTCTTTTTCGTCGGATCGGATGGCGATCGTGAGCGGATTACTTTCTGGGAACTGTCACAGCGATCGAACCGGTTCGCGAACGTCCTCGAGGAACTGGGCCTCGAGCGCGGCGACCGAGCGTTCGCCTACATGCCACGAGTTCCCGAACAGTACGCGGCGATGCTCGGGACGCTGAAAGCGGGCTGTGTGTTCGGCGGCATCGACCCGCAGTACGGCGCGGACCGCGTCGCCTATCGGCTCGAGAACGCCGGTGCACGGGTGGTCGTCACGACGCCCGAACACCGGGAGACGTTGGCCGCAGCGCTCGAGGACGTCCCGTCGGTCGACCACGTGATCGTCGTCAGCGACGACGGGACGGGCATTCGACGAACCGACGTGAGCTACTACGAAGCGATGGACAACGCCTCGCTCGAGTACGAGACCGTCGAAACCGCGGGGTCGGATCCCGCACTGCTGTATTATACGAGCGGGACAACCGGTTCCCCGAAGGGGATCGTCCACGGTCACCGATGGATCGTCGGCGTCGCCGCCGCGAAACTGTACGCGGCCGATCTCCTGCAACACGGGAGCGATATCTACTGGGGAACGGGTGACCGCGGCTGGTTGACCGCGCCGGTCAACGCCCTCGGGGTGTGGTTCTGGGGCCACAGTCTGCTGGCGTACGACGGCGAGTTCGACGCGGAAACCTGGGCATCGATCCTCGACGAGTTTCCCGTGACGGTACTCTCGAGTATACCGACGATTTACCGACAGTTGCGAGATGAATCGGAGTACCTTGCGGACGCGGATCTTTCCCTCCATCGGGCGCTCAGTACCGGCGAACCGCTCGATCCGGAACTCGTTGAGTGGGGCGAGGAAGTGCTGGATGTCCCGATTCACGAGACCTACGGGCAGGCCGAGACGGGGAATATGATCGTCAACGTGTACCCATCGATCGAGACCCGGCCCGGAAGCATCGGCAAACCCCTTCCGGGCGTCGAGGCCGCTATCGTCGATCCGGATACCGGGGAGCGGATCGGACCCGGCGAAACCGGTGAGATTGCCGTCAGGGGCGAATATCCCTGTTTCTTCCTCGGCTATTGGGAGGACCCTGCCGGGACGGCAGCGGCGTTCGTCGACGGTCCGGATGGGGATGAGTGGTATCTGACTGGTGATCTGGGCCAGCGCGATGAGGAGGGCTATTTCTGGTACCAGGGTCGAGCCGACGACGTGATCATCAGCGGCGGAACGCGGATCGGTCCGCGTGTCGTCGAAGACGCGCTCGCCGACCACGACCGCGTTCGCGAAGCGGCCGCCGTTCCGACATCCCATCCGGAACTCGAGCAGGCCGTCAAGGGGTACGTCGTCCCGGCCGACGGGGTCGACGGTGACGAGGACCTCGCCGACGAACTCCGCACCGATGCGAAGGCATCGCTTTCCGACAGAGAGGTTCCCGAAGAGATCGAATTCCGCGACTCGTTACCGCGAGCGACGACGGGGGCGATTCGACGGTCGAAACTCCGCGAGTCGTCGCTTGGCGGCGAGACCGAGTAGTTCAACGCCAATTTCGATAGGCTAAAATCAGTCCCGCCGCTCGTCCGTTTCGACGGCTGTCTCGGAATCGGAATGCGCCCGCACCCACAGCTCGCCGATCCGGGAGAGCCGCGTCCGGTACGATTTCCCGTGTTCCTCGCGCTCGATATAGCCCTTGCCGCCGGGTCCCAACCGGTCGACGTTGTAGATGACCTTCGAGCGGAAGCTGTCGGTGTACTCCTCGTTCAACTCGCGGGCGAGCGATTCCGCGAGCTCCGAGACCGAGTCGAACTCGCCATCCTCGCCGAGTTTGTACAGGATGAGTTCCTCGAAGGGTTTGACGTTCGAGAACGAGGCGACGGGCAACTCCACGATATGGCCGCCGTCGATCTCCTTCGCGCCGATCGTCGTCCCGCGCTCGTCGAACTCGGACAGGAGATCCCGTGCGCTCTCGAGACGGGACTCGATCCGTCCGGCCTCGATTGCGGCGTCTTCGGCGACCTCCCCCTTTTCGCCGAGATCCTCGAGCAGGGCGATCTGCTCTCTAAGTTCCTCCGCGAGTTCCGTCTCGAGATACTTTTCGGGGGCGGTGTAGTAGGTGTGGATCTGCTCGCGGTCTTCCTGGCGCTCGACCATCAGCGAGTGGGCGGCGTTCGCGAAGGCGAAGCTAACCGTCCGCGGCATCGCGGCGACGTTCACCCAGACCTCGTTGCCCCGATCGAGTTCGGCGGTGATGAGTTCGTAGGCCTGCTCGAAGGCGTCGTCGTAGTTGTAGACGTCTTCCAGGACGAACCGGTCCGTTTCGGCGCCCAGCAGGCTCCGAAAGTCGGTCTCGAGTTTCTCCGAGAGGTGCCGGGAGTACTCGACGTTGGCCTCGCTCCCGACGGCCCCCTCGAGGAGAATGACGCTATCGACGTCGATCTGATCGCGCACCAACGGGGCGATCAGCCGGTCGTAGTCGAAGCCGACCGGGACGATGTGGGTTTGCATACCTGATAGAGCCGGCTGGGAGTTATAAAAACCACCAGACTTTGGACGCTCTCTATCCCGTTTGCCCGGTCAGATCGGTCCGTCTCGGTTACTCGGCGGACTCGGCGCCGGTACCGAAATCGATCGTCCGGATCAGTTCTGCGACCGTCTCCCGGTCGCGCTCCGGATCGGCGGCGAACCCGTCCGTCAGCTCAGCCACGTCCACCGCCGCGTTTTCGTCGATAGCCTCGGTGACGTCCTCGAGCGGAAGCGTCCCGCCGGCCATGCCGTAGCTCTCGTCGGTCGGCCAGATGGCGACGTGGGCCTCGGTCCCGATCCGTTCGGTTCCGTCGCCGTTCGCCGTCAGGTCGGGGGCGACGGGATAGGTCGCGTCGAGGACGAACCAGGCACCCGCGGCCCCGTTGGCCGCCTCGAACTCGAGGGTCTTTCGAGTGTCGTCGACGGATAGGCCCTCGTCCTCGAGCGTCTCGATGAACTGCGTTTTCGCCTTCGGTGCCGCCTTCGAAAAGACCGCATCCGGCGACAGCCCGAGATCGGAGAGCGACGGGGAGACCGTCACGTCGACGGCGAACAGCGAGCGGGCCGGGATCTCGCTCGCCCCCAGTCTCGAAAGTTGCTCGGCCCACTCGATCGGTTCGTACAGCGTCGTCTCCGCGGTAATCGAGGCGAGGAGGACGCTCGACTCGCCGGTACGGGTCCCGAGCGGTCGCCACGACTCGGCTAACGACTCCGGCAGGTGGGACGTCATTGCGCTCGTGTATGCGATCGGTCCCTTTTGGTCTGCCGGTCTCCGGACTTTTGGGCCGTCGAGAGTCGAGGCGCGATCTCGAGATCGATCAGTCCTGATGGCGCACGCGAACCATCCCGTCGGAGGTGACGCCGACGATCAGTGGCGTCGAAATCTCGCGCCCGGAAACCGCGTTGCCTGCGGCGTCGCTGACGACTTTCATCAGGTCCGGCGCGGTGTAATCCACCTTGACACCCTGCTCGTCGCAGGCCCTGTAGACCAGTTGTGGAACGTCGTACAGGTCGGTCCCTTCGGGAACGCGAACGCGAACCGGGGCCCGAAGCGCCTCCGCGAAGGCGACCGTCTCGCGAGCCTTCTCGAGGTTCTCTCGAGCGCTCGACTCGATCGAAGAGACGTTCGCCCGCGACGTTCCGAGCGAATCGGCGATGTCGGCCTGTGACACGTCGCGTTCACGAAGGGCCAGCACCTGCGCCTGCCGGTAGGTGAGGACGCTCGTGTCGGGATCGAAGCCGATCTCGTCGAGCAACTCCGCGATGTCGTCGATCATGGTGACCGCCTCCGCTCCCGGTGGGCGACGGACGCACACGCGCTCATACGATGCACTAAGACGGCGGCAGGATCAAAGCTTCCCCGATCCGATCGCTCGAGTCCGTTCGGTCGTGGCCGTTTTCGCTCGTTCGTGATACCAGCCGCCGAACGCACCGAGCGGTACGATCACCCACCCGGCGAAGACGACGGCGAACAGGAACGCCGAAACCACGGTCAGGAAGAAAACGACGGCTACCTCGCCCAGCGCCAGCGTACCACTAAGAAGACTCAGACCGGCAAACACGACTCCCAGTCCGATCGAGCCGCCGATCATGCTTCCGACTGCGGTACACGTGCCGAGCAGCGAGCCGAGAATCGGATTCGGATCCGGATCCGTGCCCGACTCGTTCCGGCCGATGGCCCGCCAGCAGCGCGTGCCGAGGAGAAACGACGTCAGCACGGCAAACGGGGCGAACAGCGCGCCGAACGCGACGACGAACTCGAGATCGGTCGCGTTCGTCACGGCGGTCGCGGTGTCGGTCGCGAGCAACAGCCCGCTGGCACCGAACCAGCAGGCGATCGCGAGTAGTGCGGTCGCCGCCATCGCGATTCCGCCGCCGACATCGCGTCGGGACGCGTACGGAAGCCGCCCAGGACCGAATCGTCGGCAGAGCGAACCGGACATATTCGCCCCGTTCGTGCCGAATCGAGTTAAGTATGTGTCACCTCTTCGGCCCGCGTCGGTATCGAGCCGCGTCGAAAGGGAGGGAGAACGAAGCGACCACGACGAGCGACTGCCGGCCAAACGCTATATACCGGTTGCGTGACTGACAGCGAGCATGAACGTTGCCAAAGCCGCCGGAACGTGCGAGGACGTTCTCGCCGAAATCGGGACCGCAGTGATCGGAGATCGGGAGCTGTTCGAAACCGTCCTGACCGCCGTCGTCGGGCAGGGCCACGTCCTCGTCGAGGACGTCCCCGGGACCGGAAAGACGCTGACCGCGCGGACGCTCGCGACCGCGCTCGATCTCGAGTTCAAACGCATCCAGTTCACGCCGGACCTGTTGCCGGCCGACATTACCGGTACGCACGTCTACGACGAACACGCCGGGGAGTTTTCGTTCGAGGCCGGCCCCATCTTTTCGAACGTCGTCCTGGCCGACGAGATCAACCGCGCGCCGCCGAAGACCCAGGCCGCACTGCTCGAGGCGATGGGCGAACGGCAGGTTTCGATCGGCGGCGAAACCCGCGAGTTGCCGGAGCCGTTTTTCGTCATCGCGACCCAGAACCCCGTCGAACAGGAGGGGACGTTTCCGCTTCCCGAGGCGCAGGTCGATCGGTTCATGGTCAAAACCGAGATGGGGTACCCCGACAGAGAGGGGGAACTCGAGTTGATCGATCGCCGAGCGAGTCGGGAATCACGGACGCCGAACGTGGGCAGCGTTGTCGACCGGGACTCAGTGCTTGATCTGCAGGGTGTCCCGGAGGCGGTTGCGGTCGACCCGGCGATTCGAGAGTATCTCGTCGACGTCTGTCGGGCGACCCGCGAGGACGAACGGGTCGACGTGGGCATCTCTCCGCGCGGGCTCCAGCGGCTGTTCGAGGCGAGTCGTGCTCGGGCAGTGATTTCGGGTCGGGACTACGTCGCTCCCGAAGACGTCCACGCGATCGTTCATTCGGTGCTCGATCATCGCATCGTCCTGACGACGGAAGCCGACGTTCGCGGCGTCGATCCGCGATCGATCGTCGAGGGTGCGGTCAACAGCGTGCCGGTGCCGTCGATGGGGTGAGCAACGAGGGAAGACAGCGGACCCGGTGACAGTAGCCGGTGCAGTGGCAGTAGCCGTACAGTGATAGTAATCGACACCGCCGCAGTAGCGCCACAGCGCGGGAGTACCGTCAACCGGCACCGCCCATGAAAAACAGCCACGACCAGTCGTCATCGTCGGTGTAGTACTCCCACTCACCGAGCGTCTCACCCCACGCGACCGGCGGTATCTCGTCGTCGCCGTCGTCGAGTTCCTCGAGTCGATCGCGGAGTTCCGGCGGGCCGAAGTCCGGTTCGCGAGTGAGTCGCTCGGCG
Organism: Natronorubrum halalkaliphilum; assembly: GCF_009834785.1. Classification (GTDB taxonomy): domain Archaea; phylum Halobacteriota; class Halobacteria; order Halobacteriales; family Natrialbaceae; genus Natronorubrum; species Natronorubrum halalkaliphilum. The sequence goes on along the minus strand of NZ_WUYX01000019.1, from coordinate 67,454 downwards.
TCCCGCGGTCGAACCGCGATTCGCCGTTGCTCTTCGTCCCAGTCCCACCACGACGTATCACCGTACGCGAACACGACATCGTACTGGCGGACGTGCTCGTCGCGACAGGCGGGATGGACCGCCCGAATCACCTCGGCCGCGATCCGGTAGACGGCGGCCAACTCGGGCTCGTCCGTCGTCTCGAGATCGATCTCGACCAGCGGGACGAACACCGGCTCGCCGTCCCGGTTGGTGTTCACCCGATAAACGTCATCGAGCGTCGGCGGCTCCGCCAGCCGATCCGCGTCCCGTCCGAGCGAGCAGCGTTCGAGAGCCTCCTCGGTCGCGGTAGTGAGGTCGGAGCCGGTCATACGAGAAACGACAGGCAGAAGTTATTAAAAATCTGACGCTCCGCGTATCAGTACTCGAGCGCCCACCGCTGTTCGTCCCGCGCCTCGAGTTCGTCCGAAACGCCCTCGGCCAGTCGGTAGTCCGACCCCTCGCGGACGACGGTGCCGGCCCGTTCGAGGTGCTCGAGGTGGGCGTAGGACTCGCCGGGGCCGTGAAGGATGTGGATGTCCTCGAGTTCGCCGAAGAGGTCGTCGCTGACGGTCCAGGTGTCGCAGGGCCCCTTCCGATCCAGCGCGTCGAGGACGCGCCAGGACCGTTCCTCGTGGTGATCGATGATGTACTGCGCCCGGCCGGCCGGGTCGTCGATCGGGTCGCGGTGGCCCGGCCACGCCCGGTCGTAGTCGGCGTCGACGATCCCCTGCAGCGCCCGGAGGTACTTCTCGAGGGGGTGGTCGACGCGAACGTCCGCGCCGCCGACGTTCGGGGTGTAAACCGGGAGCAGCACGTCGCCGGAGAAGACCTCGCGTTGGCCGTCGAGCGTCGTCTCGAACATCGAGAGTCCCGCGGCGTGGCCCGACGTGTGGACGACCTCGAGTTCGTGGCCGTTGAACGAGAACCGGTCGCCGTCTTCGAACGGCGTTACGGTCGGCGACTCGCTCGAGGTCACTTCGCCGGCCATCCGCTCGACGAGCACGTCCCGTTTCGCCTCGGGCATCCCCCACTGCTCGAAGTACTGCTGTTGCCGGTCGTACATCGCTTCCCACGCGTCCTCGTCGCCTTCGACGAGCGGGGCGTCCGCGGAATGTGCGTAGACCTCGGCACCGCTCTCGGCCTGAATCGCGTCAGCCAGTCCGACGTGGTCGCCGTGCCAGTGGGTGAGAAAGATCCGATCGACGTCGGCGAGGCTGAGGTCGCGCTCCGCGAAGGCGGCCTCGAGTTGCTCGCGGGTCGTGTCCAGCCAGTCGCCGGTGTCGATCAGCACCGTTTCGCTTCCATCCGCGAAGAGATACGCGTTGTTGTCACCTTCGAACGCCGAATTCGACAACGAAAGTCGCTCCATGCGGGATTATCGCACGGGAACTGCGAAAACTGTTGCGAGACCGGCCAGTCGCGAGCCGACCGTGGTCAGCCGCGAAGCGCCCAGGTGACCAACACGACCGCGAGCAGCCCGGTTCCGACGGCGATGGCCGCGTGTGCCGGATCGGTGATCGACGCGTCCGTCAGGACCCACCGGTAACACGCTATCGCGCCGCCGGCGACGACCGCGCCCGTCAGCAGCGAGCCGCCGACGTGGACGAGTTCCGCCCGGAGCGTCGCCGCCTCGCGACCCAGTTCCGTCCGAACGCCGTCCGCGTACTCGCCGATATCCCACAGGACGAACGCCCCCGTCGCCGTGAGAATCGCGGGTTCGACCTGCCCGACGACGGCGAGGCCGACCGCCAGGCAAAACACCGCGCCTGCCGCCAGCGCGGCCCCAATGGCTCGCGCCGGGAGAATGCGGAGCGCGCGGAGCATCGCGACCGACCACAGCAGCGACGAGAGGACGAACAGCGCGGCGACCAGTATCGCCGCCGCTATCGCGAACGCCGGGAACGCCCCGAGCAACTCGACCACCGACGGCGGAGCCGTTCCCTCGAGTGCACCCTCGAGATCCGCCTCGAGCGCCGTTTCTGAGAGTCCGCGGGCGAGCACGAGCGCGACGGCCGCGCCGCCGATTGCCGGTGCGACGAGTCGGGCCAGAACGCGTGCGACGTTCCGCCCCAGCACGCGGCGGACCCACTCGAGGAGTGCGAGCGAGAGCGTGACCGCGACGAGCGAGAGCAAGGCGATCCGCACCCCGGAGGACGTCACGAGCGTCGCGATCACGTCTCCGGCGGGCGCGGGAAGCGCCGAGCAAAGCTCCGCGGGCGCGATCGGGACGCTTTCGATCCGATCGGTCACCGACGACGCGGCGAACGCTGCGACCGTCAGCGCGATTGCGACCCGAACCGCGAGCGAACAGCCCCACCGGCTTCGTTCGATGCCGGCCGCGAGCGACCCGCGACGGTCGGGCGGAACGAGTCGCTCGAGCGGGAGGTAGCCGAGCGTTCGACTCGAGGCGAACGCCGCGACGAGGAGTAGCCCGGCGAAGGAGACGACCGCCCACGAGTCGGCCGCCGCGACGAGAATCTCGCCGGCGGATCCCAGCACGTCCATCGCGGCCGTTCCGGCGCGGTCGCGAACGGCGGATTCGGGGACGATCCGGAGGACGACGACGGCAAGCACACCGAACGCGGCCAGCATGGTCCCCGTCGCGCCGCGGCGAACGCCGCCGCTTCCGAGTCGATCCCAGGAGACGAGTCCCGCCGCGAGCGCGGCGATGATGAGCGCCCAGACGGAGAGTCCGGCGAAGAACCCGACGCCCGAGGACGCGACCGCGAGCGCGCCGGCCAGCAGCATCGGTGACGAGACAAACACCGCGACGGGGACGGCAACTGCGCCGCCGAAGCCGCGGACGACCGGGCGGTCGCTCGCGAGCAGCATCGTCGCCAGCGCCGCGCCGAGCCCCGCGCCCGTCGCGAGACCGGCGAGTTCGAGGCCGACGAGCCGCGAACCCACCAGAAGTCCGATCGACAGCGTCCAGACGACCATCGCTACGTCGCTCGCCGTCGGTCGAGCGAGCGCCGTCCAGAGCCCGCGTTTAGCCGTCGTCAGGACGCGTTTGCCGGTCTCGAGAGCGACGGTGCGTTTCGACGTCGTACCGGCGGCGTCCGAGCGGCGGCGAGTCGCTTCGGGACTGCCTGGGCCTGGGCCTCGAGTGCCAGTTCTAGTTCCAGTGCCAGTCCCGCCTCTAGCCCGGGTCCCACCTCCGGCGTTGCCACCCGGAACCGAATCGCCGCTCATCTCGATCCCCCTCCGGCACCGCCGGCGCGGAACGACTTCGCGAGCGCAACCGAGATCGGTTCCGCGAGCGTCCAGTCGACGACGGTCGCGCCGAGACCGCGAAGCGCGTCGATCCGGTTGGCTCGCCGCAGGCCCGCGATTCGAGCGCCCGCCGAGGGTGCCGTCGTCTCGGTGCCGTCGGTCACGTCGGGCGAGATGACCGTGACCGCGCGGCCGCGAGTCCGGAGCGTTTCCACGATATCGACCGCCTCGTCGTCCAGCAGCGGCGTACAGAACGCCACCTGTGCGCGACGGGGTAACCGACGCTCGAGGTCGGCCGCGAGCGAGTCATCGTCGAGAGTGTTCCCCGATGTAGTTCGGTTCGCGTGACCCGATTCGCCGCCGTCCGCGACGGGATGGGATCGATCAGCCGCCGTTCCGGAGTCAGCCGCGGCGTCCTCGAGCACGCTATCGGCCCGTCGCCGAACCTCGCTGCCGGCACCCGGTTCGATCCACGCGTCTCCCGACAGCGTTGCCAGGCCGGTTCGGTTGCCGTCCTCGATCGAGGCCACGACGCCTCGGGAGGCGGCGTAGAGGGTGAAGTCGAACGAATCCGGGCCGCCGCCGGGAACGCCGCGGTGGTGCTCGCGGCGGTCGTCGATCACGAAGACGATCGTCACGGACCGTTCCTCGCGGTACTCGACGGTCGCGAGGTCGCCGGTTCGAGCGAACCGATGCCAGTCGATCCGGTTGATCGGATCCCCGCGGCGGTACTCTCGCGTCGAGAAGAACTCGGTGCCGCTCCCGCCGTCGTCGGTCGGCGTCTGGCCGACGAACTGGATGGTTCGATCCTGAAACGGGAACGCGTCGAGCAGCGTCTCGCAGGCGAACTCGGTGTCGCCGGCCGGCACCCGTTCGGCCGTCGCGACGGCCGTCGCCGGCAGCGAGCGCAGTCGCACCGTCGCCGTTCCGAACTCGTACTCACCACGCGGCGGCGTCAACGTGTACTCGTGGCTGACGGTCTCGCCCGGCGAAACGGCGGTCGCGAACGCGGGCGAGCCGTTCGTTACCGGCACGTCGGCCGGCGGTTCGTCCACGATACGAACGTCCGGAACGACTCGAGACCCCTCGTTGGTCACCGACAGCGTCACCGTGACCGACTGGCCCGGCCGCACGCGAGTCTCCTCGAGCGTTCGCTCGAGTCGGACGGGCGCGTCGGTCGCCGTCGCGGTTTCTGACTCCGACTCCGAGTTCGACTCCGATTCGGTTTCGGCGCCGCGTTCGGACTCGGTAGCTTCCCCACCGGCATCGACGACTCGCTCGATATCGGGCGTCAAACTCGCCTGGCCGACGAGGACGAACCCCAGCGCGACGATCGCGAGGAAAAACAGCGCCGGGACGCCGAGTCCGACGGCGAGCAGACACGACGTCAGCGCGACCACGAGCGCGGCCTGCCAGCGTGCCTGCCGACTCGTTTCGCTCACGCCGACACCTCCTCGGCCGGTTCCGCAGCGTCCGTAGTGTCCGTATCGTCCGCTCCGTTCGCAGCGTCGACAGTACCTATGGCGTCCGCGCCGTCCCGTCGTGGCCCCGCAACCGTCGCCGTCGCCTGCACCCGCTCGATCTCCGCGAGCGTCCGCTCCAGGCTCCGTTCGAATGGATCCGCGGCGGTGACGAGGTCGAACAGCCAGAGCCACAGCGGCGTCGACGGTCCCTCGGCACCGGCGAGGAACGCGGCTGCGCGCGGATCGTCGGTCCACGAACCGGCTTCGATCGCCGCCGTCGCGTCGGCGTTGGAGCAGCCGGCGGCGTTCGCGTAGGCCGTCGCCGCGATCGGGCGCAGCGACTCGAGGAGCGCCTCGCGCGCATTCTCTCGGGTCTCGCGCGGTTCCTCGTCGTACGCCGTCACGAGGGTGATTCGCCCGTCAGCCGACGCGCCGACGACCGACTGCTGATCGGTCGCGATGGAACTGCCGAATCGAGCGCCGGTATCGGATGCGGACCCGTCCGCGGTGAGCGGCGTCGTCGCGGACGGTCGAAGCCGGCCGACGAGTCCGTGTATCGGGGCAAACACCACGAACAGTGCGACGAGGGTGAGCGTGACCAGCCCGGGGTTGATCGCCTCGAAGAGCGGCCGGAGTTCGGGAACCGACTCGATCAGGAGCGCCGGTCGGTACGCGAGAATCCCGCTGATGGCGACCAGCGCCGCCGCGGGGAGCGTGACGAGCGCGAGGCCGATCGCCGACGGCGTTCTACTCACCGGGATCCGCCTCCGGGTTTGAATTCGTGCTATCCGTCCCACTGGTTCCATCCGTTCCATCCGCTTCGGCTGCCTCCTCCGTCTCCGTCGACTCGAGCGTCGAGCGCAACCGATCGTGAGCGGTCGTCGTCCGCTCGAGGTACGATTCGGGGTCGCGGTCGCCGTACTCGACGTCGCGGAAGGAGTCGGTAATCGTCTCGACGGGACCGTCCGGCGCGCCGGCATTCCTGGCACTGCGGGCGACGTCCGACGGTGTCGCCGTCGCGACGCGTCCGCGGTACATCGGCGAGGCGTCGATCACGCTCTCGAAGGCCCGCCGGATGCGCTGGCGAGCGGGAACGTGCGTTTCGTCGCCCTCGTCGCCCTCACCCGTGGTCTCGTCCCCGAAGAGCGACGAGCGAACGGTCCGGACTCGCGTCCCCGCCGAGCGGAACGCGCCCGCGATAGCCGCCAGTACGAGCCCCGGCAAGTCGGCGATCGATCGCAGTCCGCGAAGCGCTCGGATCGCGCGCTCGAGGGCCTGGGAACAGGCGACCACGGCCGTCAGCGCGAGGGAGACGAGCCGTCCCGGAATCGAGAGGACCGCGCCGAGCAGCCACCTGCGCGTGTAACAGAGGTAGCCGAGGATCAACAGCGCGAGCGCGACGAGGGCGGTCGTGATGTCTCCTGCGGAGAGTCCGGGAACGGCGTCCTCGAGCGCGGATTCGTCGCCGCCGTCTTCGGCGGTCGTCCCCCCTTCGTCGCCGTCGTCGTCAGTATCGTCCGCATCACCGGTGTCGCTACCGTCGTCATCACCGTCCGTCTCCGATCCAGGTTCGTCGTCTCGAGTCTCGCCGTCGGCTGACTCGCCCTCCGTCTCGTGTTCTTGATCCCGCTCGGAGGCGTCCTCATCGACTTCATCTCCGCCCTCGTATCCACCATCGTCGGCACCCTGCTCATCGTCCGTATCCGCCCCATCATCGCTGCCGTCCCATTCGTTCTCACCGTCACTGTCGCTCTCACCGTCACTTCCGTCCCAGTCGTCACCGCTTCCCGTCCGTTCGTCGCCGTCAGATTCGCTCGAGCCGTCTTGCTCGCCGTCAGCCGCTCCGTCCTCGTGGTCGCTCCAACCGTCGCTATCGGAGTCGTCAGTGTCGCCGTCCCAGGAACCATCGTCCGTATCGGAGCCGTCGCTTCCCTCGCCGTCAGCGTCGTCGGCCGATTCCGGTTGGCCGTCGAACTCGTCATCAGCTTCGGGATCATCACCTTCGCCGCTCGAGTCCTCCGCAAATTCACCGGAATCGACGGACGAGTCGAGCAGGTCGCCGAACTCGCCGTCGACGCCGGCTTCGGCGAGACTGCCTTCGGCATCGGTCTCCGTTTCGGCATCGGCGGCGACATCGGAATCGGCGGGGATGTCAGCATCATCCGACGCTGGGTCGTCCGGCGCTGCGTCGGCCGAGCCGGAGTGGTCGGGCGACGCGCCGGCGCCATCGTCAAATAGAGACACCAGTCCCGCGAGCCCGTAGAGCGCGCGTTCGACGATCGAATTGTCGATTTCGTCGGCGCGGTCGGCGAGTGCAGCGGCGGGCGAGTCGGATTCGCCGGTCGCCAGTGCATCGGTCGACTCCTCGGGGACGCCATCGCCAGTTGCGCTTTCGTCAGCCGCCGCACTCGATTCGGAGGTCCCGTCATCGCCGGTCTCAGTGCGTTGCTCGGACTCGGTGTCGCCTGCTGAGTGGGCTTCCTGCGCTGGTACATTCGCCGGCTCCATCGATTCCTGTTCACCGCCACCGCCGTCGAGGAAGTCGTTTGCCGGCGATTCCGATGCCAGCATCGGCATCGCACTCGCAGCGAGAAGCAGTCCACACACCGCACAGCAAACCGCACCGATTGCAAGCAGTCGTCGTCCAATGTCCGATCCAGCCGCCATCAATTGCGCTACTGTTGACGTAACTGGTACTTACGTCTTATTGCAAAATCACGGTGAGAACAGCGATAGGGCTCCGTTGACTGTCCACTCGACGGAACCGGACTCGAGGCGAGTTACGAGCCCCAGAAGTTATCGCGACTGCCGAGCCGTTCGCGGCGGTTGCTCTTGTCGGAACCCTCCGATTCGTCTTCGGAGGGACCGTCGCCCTCTTGGTCCGCACCGGTGTCTTCGCCGGCGTCGGCGTCCGTCTCGTCGTCCTCGTCGTCTGCCTCCATCGGAAGCAGTTCGAGCTCTTCTGCGCGTGCGTGATTGCTGTGGACTCGCGTGATCTCGACGCGAGCGCGGGCCTCCGGCAGGACGCCGTCGACCATGACGATGAACCCGTCGTCGGTTCGACCCACACCGGCACCGCTTTCGTGCATGTCGACGACGTCGATGACGACCTCTTCGCCGGGTTTGACCGGCTGCGTCTTCAGATCCTCGATGGGCTGGCTGTAGTGGTTACACCACTCCTTGCCACCCCGGTCACCGTAGTGTTGGCACCCCATTCCCGAAATCCGTTCGGAGAAGCTCGGACAGTCGTCGGCAAGTGGACAGTCTGCCATAGCGCGTACTACCAGTGACGACGTTAAACCGTTTCCGTCTTCCAGATGGGAATCGAAGCGATTGAAAACGCTGGTAGGGTAGACCGCCGCTCTAATAAGGGGCGTAATCTCCAATGGGCTTCCGAGTGAAAATCGGCAAATGAACGGAAACCATCTAACGGGGCGTTTCGAAAAGGTTTACGGTACGGACGTAGCAGTGATAAACGATGAAAATCCTCGTTACGGTCAAAGAAGTCGCGACCGTCGAAGACGAGTTCGAAATCGAGGGTACTGAGATCGCCGATCAGTACCTGGGTGCCGACCTCAACGAGTGGGACGATTACGCCATCGAAGAGGCCGTTCAGCTCCAAGAGGACGGAATCGCCGACGAAGTCGTCACGGTCACGATCGGCCCTGAAGACTGTGAACAGACCATCCGTCAGGCCCTCGCGAAGGGTGCCGACCGCGCCGTCCGCGTCTGGGACGACTCGCTGGAGGGTGTCGACCTGCTCGACGTCAACGCGAAGACGGAGATCCTGAGCGCCGTCATCGAGGACGAGGACCCCGACCTCGTGCTGACGGGCGTTCAGGCCGGCGACGACAGCTTCGGCGCGACCGGCGTTTCGGTCGCCGAGGAGGTCGGCTACCAGTGGGGCGCCGTCGTCAACCACCTCGAGCACGACTTCGACGACGAGGTCGCCTCGGTTCGCCGCGAACTCGAGGGCGGTGTCGAGGAGCTCACTGACATCGAGCTCCCGGCCGTGCTGACGATCCAGACGGGTATCAACGAGCCACGCTACGCAAGTCTGCGCGGTATTCGACAGGCCCAGCGCAAGGAACTCGACGTGCAGGGCCTCGCCGACCTCGGCGTCGAGGAGAGCGCAATCGAGTCCGAACTCACCCTCACCGACATGTACGAGCCGGAAAGCGAGAGCGACGTCACCGTTTGGGAAGGCAGCGCCGACGAGACCGCCTCGGAATTGGGTGAACTGCTCCGCGACAAGGGGGTGGCGCCATGAGCGACGTACTCGCCGTCACCGACCACCGCCGCGGCGAACTGCGAGACGTCAGCTACGAACTCATCACCGCGGGCCGCCAGCTGGCCAACGAAACCGGCGGTGACCTCCACATCGCCGTCATCAGCGGCACCGTCGACGACTTCGCGGAGAAACTCAACCGCAACGGCGTCGACGCCGTCCACACGGTTTCCCACGGCGAGGAGTTCAACCACGACGTCTACACGCAGACGATCACCCAACTCTACGACGAACTCGCGCCGCAGTTCGTGCTCACGCCGAACAGCGTCAACGGACTCGACTACGCACCGGCGGTTGCCAACCAGCTCGATCTGCCGGTCGTCACCGACACCGTCGACCTCGAGACTGACGGCGAGACCCTGATCGCCACCCGCGAAATGTACGGTGGCAAGGTCGAGACGACGAACGAACTCGAGGGCGACGCCGTCGTCACGATCCGCGGTGCCGAGTGGCCAAAAGCCGAAGGCAACGGCGACGCCTCGATCGAAGCCTTCGATGTCGATATCGACGAGGACGCCGTCGGGTCGACCGTCAACGGCTTCGAAGAGGTCGGCGGCGGCGACGTCGACATCAGCGAGGCCGACGTGCTCGTCAGCGTCGGCCGCGGGATCGAAGAGGAGGAGAACCTCTCGATCATCCAGGACCTCGCGGACGCACTCGACGCGACGGTGTCGTCCTCGCGACCGATCGTCGACAACGGCTGGCTGCCGAAGAACCGACAGGTCGGCCAGTCCGGAAAGGTCGTCACGCCCGACGTCTACATCGCAATCGGTATCTCCGGCGCCGTTCAGCACGTTGCCGGCATGAAAGGCTCCGATACGATCGTCGCGATCAACACGGACCCCAACGCGCCGATCATGGACATCGCGGACTACGCGATCCACGACGACCTCTTCGATGTCGTCCCCGCGCTGACCGAAGAATTCGGCGGCTAGCCGCCGGTCGAGTCGATCACGATTCGTGGTTTGGGGTGTTCACAGAGTCCATTTTTGCGACAGTAGCTCTCGACAGAGCGTCAGCGCTATCGATCGTCCCGGTGGGGTGACCTCGAGTGCGGCGTCGACGAGAGCGCGATCGAACCCGACGGCGGCTCGTCCGACGGGCCGTATTCCTGCAGGCAGGTGGTCAGGAGGAAGCCGACAGCTGCAATGCCCTCGATCCGTCACCTACTTTGTACCCCCGTCCTAAGCGCTGGCAATGGAACGTCTGGAGCGTCGTCGGGCCCTGGTCGAGGAGCGCCTCGTCGAGGTGGTCGACGGCGTCGAGCCGGACGCGCTCTCGGACGAAGTTCGCCACACCGTGCTCTCGGGTGGCAAGCGCGTTCGGCCGATGGTAACGCTGCTGGCCTGTGAGACAGTCGGTGGGACGGCCGAGGACGCGGTCGACTTCGGCGTCGGTATCGAACTCGTTCACAGCGCGTCGCTGGTCATCGACGATATCATCGACCGATCGGAACTGCGCCGCGGGACGACGAGCGCGTGGGCCGAATACGGGTACGGCCCGGCGATTATCACCAGCGACGGGCTGCTCGGCGAAGCCTTCGCGCTCTTCTCTGCGGACCCGAACGCGATGCAGGTCGTCACCGAAGCAATGGTCGAACTCGGCATCGGCGAAGCGACGGAGCTATCGGCCAAACCGGAAACCGAAACGGAGTACATGACGTTGGCCCGTCGCAAGACTGGCGCGCTCTTTCGGGCCGCCGCCGAACTCGGGGCCATCGCCGCCGACTCGGATCCGGTCACCGTCGAAGCGCTCGGCGAGTACGCCGAACGGGTCGGCGTCGCCTTCCAGATCAGAGACGACGTGCTCGACGCCGTCGCGGACCCCGACGAACTGGGCAAGCCGACCGGCCACGATGCCGCCCTCGAGCGCCCATCGGTTGTCCAGGTGACCGATCTCACTCCCGACGAAGCGAACGCCCGCGCTCGAGCCGAGTCCGAGCGCGCGATCGAAGCGCTGGATCGCGTCGAGGTGGCCGATCCCGACGCCAGAGACTACTTGCTCGAACTAGCGGAGTTCGTCGTCGAGCGCGAGCGATAACTCGGCCAGTCTGTTGTCGGTCTGCTGTCCCTGTGTATCCTCGACCAGTCTGCTATACCCGTGTACCAGGGCGACCGCGAGGAATATCGGGTCGCGCCGGCACTGACTACAGCGGTCCGTATCAGACCCGGTCCGTTTGCCGCGTGCCCTCCTCCGCGTCATCCGCTCGGTCCGAAAATCGCGACTCGACGACGGCAAACGTGAGCGTGCTAACGATACCGAGCAGCGTTCCGGCCGTCAGCGCCGTTGCGAGGTAGCTGATCTCAACGACGTCGAGGAAGTACGCACTCACCGCGTGGAGGACGATCGCGATCGAGAGCACGTAGAACGGGGCGTTGAGGTAGCGCCACTCGAGGGAGCCAGCGATGTACTCGTCGGTGATCTGTCCGAGGCTGGTGGTGACGCCCGCAGCGGCGACCCACTGGACCGAGCCGTAGACGAGCGCAGCGATCGTGACCGGAGCGCCCACCTCGCCGGCTGTGGACTGGCGGACCTCCTCAAGCGTGTTCAGACCGCTGACGCCGCCGAGGACGAACAACGCGGCGGCGACGACGTAGGCGAGCAGAGTCGTCCGACCGGCGTACAGCGATCGGCGAGCGCGCTCGACGGCCTCGTCGAGACGGTCACCGAGTCCAAGGCCGCGGGAGATGAGATACAGCCCGAGCAGCGCCGAGGTCATCCCCAGTACGAACCCCGGCATCTCGAGGACGGCCCCGATCAGTGCGAGCGGATAGATGAGCAGCAGAATGCCCAGCGGGATCAACACCGTCCCCCTCGTCTCGGGGTCATTCAGCACCTGTTTGATCGTGTAGTACATCGACTCTAAGTTCTGGGCCTGTCGGACGACGACGCGGCGGACGCCGTCGATGGGGACTCGCGACCGGATGATCGGAATGACGGATTCGTCCTGTGCACCGTCGGTGACCACGAGCACGGTGATGTCTTCGGCGGTCGAGAGACTTGCAAGAACCGTGTCGACTTCGTCGCCGACCTCGCGGTTGGCGTTAACGTCGCCGTCGTCGTTGCCGGTGACCACGGCTACCTCGACGCTTTCGTCGCGTTCGTCGAGGTCATCGTAGACGTGGAGGCCCTGAAAGATTACGTTGACGTCGGAGTCCTCCGGGTCCGCAGTCGCGAGCGCGACGGCGGCCTCTTCGACGGGATCGCGGCCGATAACTGGCGTCGAGAACCCGGTCTTGCGACCGAGGTCGTCGTCGAGGTCGACACAGAGGACCAACAGCATCGATCGAACGTTCGGCCGCGGGGTATTTCCATCTTCTGGGGACGACAGAATTCAGCGGCTCGACGAGAACCCGACCGTTACTCCACACCGCGCAGGGTCACTCCACGAGTGTGGATGAGGGTGGCGGCGAACGGGTCGGTGACGGAGTCGATATCGCCCGTACGACGCACGACCAGTGACGGTAGCACACGCCACACGCCCCAAATGCGTTTCGCACGTCTTTTGTGGATCCGCCCAGTATGTTCCCTCGAATGATCTCGAAGGGCTGTGAGCAGTGCGCGAAAGGTGGCAAGATGGTGCTGTTCGTCTACGGATACTGCGACCAGCGTGACTGCTTTTACTGCCCGCTCGGTGAGAACCGCAAGAACGTGACCGACGTCTACGCTAACGAGCGACGCGTCGAGAGCGACGAGGACGTCCTTACGGAAGCCCGCCGAATGGACGCACTCGGGACCTCGATCACCGGCGGCGAGCCACAAGAGGCTCTCGAGCGGACCTGTAACTACCTCTCCCTGCTCAAAGACGAGTTCGGTGAAGACCATCACACGCACCTCTACACCGGCATTACCGGCGGCCGCGAGAACATGCGCCGTCTCTCCGAGGCCGGCCTCGACGAAATTCGATTCCACCCACCGTACGAACAGTGGGGCGACCTCCACGGCACCGAGTGGGAGGAAATCCTCTACATCGCTCGCGACGAAGGACTCACGCCCGCGTTCGAGATTCCGGGGATTCGAGCCGAAGAAGAGTTCCTCGAGTTCCTGGACGAAGGCGCTGCCGACTTCTGTAACGTCAACGAGTTCGAGATGAGCGACGGGAACTACCGTCGAATGCAGGAGGAAGGATTCGAACTCAAGGAAGACCACATGAGCGCCGTCGACAACGACCGCGACGAAATCCTCGACGTGATGGGCGACCACGAGAAGGTCTACTTCTGTACCTCGGTGTTCAAAGACGCCGCCCAACACCGCCGGCGACTCAAGCGGATGGCCCGTAACGTCCGTCGCGAGTTCGACGACGTCACCGACGACGGTACGCTCGTCTACGGCAAAACGTACGCCGACCCCGACCGCTTCGAAGCGCTCGGCGTCCCCGAGGAGTTCTACACGGTCAAGTCGAATCACGTCGAAGTCGCTTGGTGGCTCTTAGAGGAGATGATCGAAGCCGGCGATCTCGAGGAGGGCGAAATCGTCGAACAGTATCCGAGTTACGACGGTCAGGTCGTCGAACGGACGCCGCTGGCCTGAGCGACTGTCCCGCGAGCGAACGGAGAGAGCGAGCGGCTTTTTGGTCGAGATTTTTGCGCGAGAAGTGAGTGAGCCTCGCGAACGAACTCGAGCGGAAAAAGGTCGCGACGCAGTATCCGAGTTACGACGGTCAGGTCGTCGAACGGACGCCGCTGGCCTGAGCGACTGTCCCGCGAGCGAACGGAGAGAGCGAGCGGCTTTTTGGTCGAGATTTTTGCGCGAGACGGATTCAGACCCCGATAGGGGACGGGTATCACCGGTTGGGCGCAAGGAGATTTCGGGGTGAACACGAACGACCCTCTCACCGCAGATACGTCACTGATATTTCACGATGAGTTCTTGTGGCTGACTCGCCAAGACTGAAGTATGCCTCACGACCAAGATATCGAAGGCGATACGTCGAAAATAGCCTCCGAGTACGAGTGCCTGCAATGTGGAAAGATCGTTTCGGCCAAAACCCACCCCGGAGAATGCTCCGACTGTGGCGGTGAGTTCCAGAACCGAGCAAAATCGCTTGAATGAGTGTTCGCTGAACGCCCCGTACGTACCGTTGTCGGGTAGCCACAGAGAGCGTCCGTGAACCGCCTACGGCACCCTCAACCAGGTAAACCGTCGTCAGTCGAACTCGGCCGGATTGACTTCGGGGAGCGTGATGAGATTTTCACGGCCGATCCGAAGCTTCTCGATATCGTCGTCGTCGTCCATCTGCGAGAGGAGTTGCGAGACTTTGGCGTTCGACCAGCCGGTCTCCGTAACGATCGAGGCCTGCTTCATCCGCCCGCCGTTTTGTTTGAGCAACCGGAGGACCCGTTCCTCGTCGCTCAGCAGTTCGGGATCGATCTCCTCGTCGACTTCCTCCTCGAACTCGAGTTGCGTTCCGGCTGCGGCGTCTGCAGCGTCGGTGTTGCCAACGGCTGTCGGCCCGGCACCCGGTTGCACCGACCCACCGTTGGTATCAGTCGCCATCGACGAGTCGTGTTCCTGCTCGCCTCGAGTACCGCCGCGCGAACGGAGTCGGTTCCCGAGACCAGTACGTCCGAGCTGGGAGACACGCTCGGCGAGTTGATCGACCGGCTGCGGCAGATCGATCTCCGGTTTCCACCGTGCGAGGAGATAGCTGCCGATCCCAACGAACAAAACGAGCGCGAAGACGGCAGCGATCATCCAGCTCGAGATATCGAAGCCGGAAGTCGCGCCGCTGTGGACGAAGACGATGTCGAGCTCGCCGTCGCCGAACTCGTAGGGGCCGTCCCAGTCGAGTTGGGTCGGCGTCTCGAGGGCGTAGTCCGCCGGCGGCTCGATAATAAGCCGTTGCGTGTCGGTTAACGTGAGCCAGACGCCGGTGTCGGTCTGAAAGGCATCGCCGAAGTAGATTCGGTCGTTCTCGGTGGTCGCGAAGTTGGTCCACGTAAACGAGTAGGTGATGACGCCGACGTGGACGGTCTCACCGTCGCCGTCGTCGGTTTCGATGGTCTCGGCGTCGACAACGTCGTCCTCCGCGACCGGGTTGACGCGCGGCTCGTCCCAGCCGGCGTTTTCGATCGACATGTGACGATCGGTCCGATCTGCGGCATCGTGTGCGTGGGCTTCGAACAGTTGACGGTTGATCGCGATGTCGCGTTCGCCGGCCGTGACGGCGCTGGCGAACTGCTCGAAATCGTCGATATCGTCGTCGTCGTGGAGAACGAAGCGACTCTCGATAGTCCAGTGTGCATCTCCGCTTTCGTCGATGTCGATCCGGAATACCTGTCGTGGATCGGCGTCTGTCGGCGGATCGGTACCGGCCTGAGAGAGCGATGCTGGGGGCGTGGATACGAGCGAGGAGGATGATGGCGCAGTAGAGAGCGCTTGCGTCGGGGAGAGCGAGGCCGACTCGAGCGAGGACTGGTCAGCGCCAACGACCGTCGGCCCAGCGTCGGGCGCGGATCCCGTCGCTGACGGCGTGGCTGCCACCACCCCCACGGTAGACGTTACGAGGAGGATTGTGAGGGCGATTGTAATGGCGGTGGATAACCGCATGCGTACCAATCGGTGGTTTCCCCGGGGAAAAAACCCTTTCCATCGGAAAATAAACGGTTACCATCGACTGTAGACTTGTCTATCACGCCTGTTTGCGATGATTTAGATCTACACGAGTGGTGCGACCAGCTTTTGTATCAGGAGCCCATACGGTCGGTCGATGAATCGTACGACGCCCGTCCTCCTCGCTGCGGTCCTCGTCTCCTCGCTTCTTGCGATGCCGGTTATTGCGGCGGGACCGGAGCCAACGTCCCACGACGTGGGAGCCGACGACCCCACCTCCTCCCTTCCCCTCCACCAGCTCGCTGCTCAACAACCGCCAGCCGAGGCCGATGGAACGACAAATCGTCTCCCGCTCGAACCCGATCGAGCCGGACACACCGAGTACGGCACCGACATCGGCCTCGCACTCGCGAGCGTAGACGACGAACTGCGAGTCGATCACGAGCAGTATACGCTCATCGACAGCGAGTTCGCCACCGCTTCGGCCGACGAACGAGAAGAGATGGTCCGAGCGGCATACAACCAGATCAAAGATCGAACCGAGCAGTTAGAAGAGCGCGAGCGTGAGGCGGTTCGCGACCACGCCGCTGGCGAACTCACCGACACCGAACTCATACAGACGCTGTTGCGAAACCAGAACGAGGCGGCCAAGCTGTACGATGCGCTGGTGTTAACCGATGATCGAGCGGATCAGATCGACGGCTACTCGCTCGTCGGTCAACAGACTCGAGCCGATAGAACGATCCTCGAATACCACCAGACGTCGATTCGATCGACGCTCGAACAAGCGAGCCAATCCGGCGGAGCGAGCGAGCAGACCGAGCTCCTGATTCAGACCTCGGAGAACGGCTACAGTCTCTCGATGATTGACGGCGATATGTACGAGCGAGAGACGGTTCGATTCGATAACCGTCGGGTGAGCACGGCACCGAACCAGTTCGAAGACAGTTCGCATTCCGAAACGATGGACCACGCAGCGGAGCACTATCCGTGGGCAGGCATCGACCAGGGCTGGTCAGGCTTTCGCGACAGCGGCAACGAAAACCTCTATCGGATGACGATGGAGGTAGATCAGAACCACCTCGAGATTCACCTCGACGGCGGAACCGGCGAGGTCTACCGCGAGGAGCAGGAGCTCTCGCTGGAATCACTCCCCGAAGAGAGCGTCGAAACCTGGACCGACGACGAGGACGAACTCGAGCTCGAACTCGTACAGACGCCGGCAAACGGACCAGCGGCAGTGACGGTAAACGATACGGCAACGGACGAACCCGTGGGCGCGACGATCACCATCGACGGAGTCGACGTCGGCCACACTGACGACGGGACGCTGTGGATCGTTCCACCGAACGACGAGTACGAACTGCGAGCCGAGACAAGCACTGGAACCGTCAATGCGACAATTACGGGTAACTAACGTCGCCCGACGACCGATAGACGATACCGACTACCCGTCCGACCCTTTATCACGGAACGAGCGGCCCAGAGTAGCGTGTGTCCAGTCGCTCGAGTACACCGCGCCCTCGATGTCGCTGTCCGACTAGCAAAACCGCCAGTTGTGCTCACGGTACTGTCGGCCGTGTCGACGCTGACGGACGAGCGATCAGTCCGGTCGTCGGCGTTCTCGTACTGATCGTCCTCACGGTGTTGCTCGTGACGATCGTCGCCGTCGGTGCGAGTACGCTGACACTCGAGTCCGGCGGCCCGACTGCAGCGTTCGACCTGACGGCCGATAGCGGGACCTCAGAGATCACCATCGAACACGTCGCCGGTGATCGGATCGACGTCGAGGAACTGTCCGTGACGGTCGCGGTAAACGACGACCCGTTGGCGGCACAACCGCCCGTACCGTTCGTCGGCGCGACCGGATTCGACGGAGCGCCGAGGGGCGCGTTCAACGCGGAGGCGGACCCCGAGTGGCGAGTCGGAGAGCAGGTCGGTTTCACCGTTGCCGAAACGAACGATCCCGGGATCGACGCGGGTGATTCGGTCACCGTTACGCTCGCCGTTGACGGCTATCGCGTGGCGGCGCTCGAGACGACGGCGCGCTGAAAGCCGACACGAGAGAAACTGTCGAGGAGGTACGATCGAAAATCGGATCAGGTCGCCCTACCGAACGCCGGTCACGTACGTCTGCTCGTGATCCGGAAACAGCTTCGAAACGGCTTCGGGGCCGTCTTCGTCGGCAATGATGGCTCGGAGTTCCGCCTCGTAATCGGCTCGGTCGATCTCCTCGCTCGGTCCGACGGTCACCTCGAGGCGCGCTTCGACGAGCCGGTCGACGGCGGTACGGCCAAAGCCCGACAGGGGTGCGATGTAATCGACATCGTGGCGATCCTCGAGGCTCTGGGCCTGCGCCCGCGAAATAGTCGGGACGCGGTCGTCACGCCGCGTACCGTCGGCGATCGCGTCGAACTCCTGTTCCGCCAGTCGCTCGAGGGCGTGCTGGTGTATCTGTTGTATCCCGTTGCGCGGAAAGCCGTCGTCACGGATCTGGTCGACGGCCTCCCGGGCGACGGCCGAATCCAGCTCGAGGCGCTCGAACGCGAAGCCGGCGGCGGTAGCGGTCTCGCGGGCGTGTTTCCAGTCGTCACTGATGCCGAACTGGGCCGTGACGAGCGTGACGTCGTAGAACTCCTCGAGGAGAAGGGCTGCGAGCGTCGAGTCCTTGCCGCCGCTGTAGAGCACTCCGAGCTCCATCAGCGACGCTTGATGTCGAAGCTCTGTGAGTCGGGTTTCAGCTCCTGAAGGAGTTGTTTCATCTTTTCGTCGTCGATTTTGCCCTGGATGCGCCCGCTGCGGGCCAGCGTGACGACCTGCCGTTCGACTTGCTCACCGAACTGGGGTTTGCTCATCTTGACGGTGTTGAGCCGTTTGCGGGCATCGTCGGTCAGGTGTTGGCGCAACACGGCCTTCTTCTGGGCTTCGGCCTGTTGCTGGGCCGCCTCCTGCGAGCCGTCGCCCTGTTGGCCGGCCTGTTCCTGTAACTGCTCCATTTTCTTCTGTCGGAGCTCCTCAAGTTTTTCCTCGTCAGGTGAGCCACTCATAGCTATCGACGTATTGGTTCGCATGGCGGAAAATGATTACGGACGACAGGCGATGCTACTGGCGGCGCTCGAGTGTCGTTTCGGCAGGAAACTGGTTTCGATCGTCTACGCGTAGCGTTCGAGTTCCGGGCGGTCGAGCTCCTCAAGGACGGCACCGGCAGTGTCGTCGAGCAGGCTTCGGCCGGCAGGCGTGATGCGGCGACCTTCACCCTCCGCGGTTTCGACGAGGTCCTCCTCTTCGAGCTGCTGGAGGATGGTACGGATCAGGTTCTTCGAGCCGTCGGTTCGCTTGTCGGGAGCGACCTGGTAGCGGTTCGAACCGTCCTTCGCGCCGCCGTACTCTGTCGAGAGTCGTTCGACGCCGATCGGGCCGCGGTCGGCGACCTTGCGCAGGAGACTTGCGGCGCGGGTCGCCCAGAAGTCTTCCTGTTCGGGCGGAAGCTCTCGGTCGACACCGGTCTTTACGAACTTGCCCCAGTCGGGCTCGTCGAGTCGCTCCTCGAGATCGTCGGCGAGCGCCTCGATGAGGTCGTCCGCCGGAACGTCGTACATCGTAGCCATTGGCGTGTGGTTTCCGTCCGCGGCATTTAAGGCCATCGTTGTCCCGTCCAGTAGGTGTGTGCCGTCTGCACACACGGAACGCGGGTTTCGCGGCTCGCGGAACGTGACGGTCACGGACGGTCCGGACCGCTTTTCGTACTGGACGCGAAACGGCCGGTATGGACGAACGCGCCGCCCTGGCGCTCCTCGAGCGCGAACTCGAGGCTGTCGGTGACGATGCTGCCGTCGTCGACGACCTCGTGATTACGACGGATATGCTCCACGAGCGGACGGATTTCCCGCCGGGAACGACCCGCTACACCGCAGGTTGGCGAGCGGTCGCCGCCTCGCTCTCCGACGTCGCCGCGATGGGCGCCGACGCAACCGCGACCGTCGCGGCGTACGCGGCCCCCGAATTCGATCGCGAGGAGCTTCTCGCGTTCGTGCGCGGAGCGAGCGACGTTTGCGAGCGCGTCGACGCCGAGTACGTCGGGGGCGATCTCGACGGTCACGAGGAGTTCACCGTGACGACGACGGCGGTCGGCCGAACGGACGATCCCGTCCCTCGTAGCGGTGCCCAGCCCGGCAATCTCGTCTGTGTTACCGGCACGGTCGGTCGGAGCGCGGCCGCGATCGAACTGTTCGAGCGCGGCGATGACGGCCGAGACGGCGACGCCGACTCTCGCGGCGAATCGTCCGGCGACAGCGGTCGCAGGCGACCAGCCGGCGATAGCGAATCGTCCGGCGACACCAGGACCGCCCTCGAGCGCGCGAACGAACTCTTCCGGTTCGAACCGCGGGTCGCGGCCGGCCGGACGCTCGCGCCGCACGCGACGGCGATGATGGACTCGAGCGACGGTCTCGCCCGGTCGCTCCACCAGCTCGCCGAAGCCAGCGACTGCGGGTTCTCGGTCGAGTCGGAACGGCTTCCGATCGCCGACGCGCTGTGCGACGTGGCCGACGGCGAGGAGTTACTCGACCTCGCGACCACCTTCGGCGAGGAGTTTGAGCTCGTCGTGACGCTCCCGGAAGCGGCGCTCGAGACGGTTCGGACGGAGATCGACGTCGATCTCTCGGTCGTCGGTTCAGTGACGCCAGCCGAGGACGGGATCACCCTCGACGGCGAGACGCTTGCGGATCGCGGATACACGCATGGTAACTGAGTAGGAGCGAGACGGCGATCACGCCGTTCCACGGCGGTTGTCCGTTCTCACTGTAGAATTTCGATCGGTACCGGCATGAAGCAGAGCAAGCCGAGGCCGAACGTGACGATGCCGACGATGAGTCGACCCGTTCCCAGCCGCTCGTCGGTTACCGGTCTTGCCGCACCCGCCGACGCCAGCACGATAGCCAGGATGCCCCAGAAGACCCAGATGAACACCGTCTGCGCGCCGTAGCCGCCGACGTAGTAGAGGTACGCGGCGAGAGCGAACAGGGCGGCCGGCACGAGCGCGCTGATGGTCTCGTGGAACTCGCCGGTCATCGCCCGGAGGATGTGGCCGCCGTCGAGCTGTCCGACCGGGATCAGGTTGAGAAACGTGACGAACATGCCGACCCAGGCTCCGATGACGACCGGATTGATGTTCCGCGTCGGATCGTCGGTGTACATCGGCTGATCGACTGCCGTCGCGAGCAACTCGAGCATCGGCGGGATTCCGAGGCGAAGCCCGCCGCTCTCGGCCTCCTGAACGAGGGATTCCGGAACGGTCACGGGCGGCATGTGGAGTCCGACAACGGCGACGACGACCGTCGCGACCAGTCCCGCCAGCGGGCCGGCGACACCGATATCGAACAGGGCTTTGCGGTCGGGCATCTGTCCCTTCAGTTTGATCACCGCACCCATCGTTCCGATAATCGTCGGGATAGGGATGAAGTACGGCAGCGAGGCGTCGACCTCGTGATAGCGGCTCATCGCGTAGTGTCCCAGTTCGTGGACCCCGAGTACCGAGAGAATCGCGAGCGAGAAGGGCCACGCGTGGACGATATCGACCGGATTCGCGACCGGGTCGAGCCCCGGATACCACCACAACGCACCGACGAACAACGTGGAGATCGCCGTCGACAGCAGCAACACGATATTCGTCCAGGGGATGCCGTCGATGCCGACGCTGACCGGTTCGGCGACGAGAACGTACTCGCCGTAGCGCGTGGTCAGCTGCAGTTCGTACCCCGCCCGTCTGAAGACGGGCCACAGTTCGCGCAGTGCCTGCTCGGGATGTACCCGCGGATCGCCGTAGTACAGCAGCTGGTCGCCCTCGGTTCGGATCTCGTAGATCGTAAACACCGACTCGACTCGCTCGAGCGGCGGTCCGTCATCGAAAGACCGACCGTCGGCTCGTCCCGTTCCGAACCCGGCCGAATCGACGTCGTCCATCACCGGTGATTCAGTACCGCTTCGTATAAATCGCCTGCCGTTGGCTGCTCCGGCTGTGAGCGTCCGAACGACGATCGGTACCTGCCACAACAGCGGCTACCGAGGTTACTGACCGCTGAAAAAGCGACAAGGGACGAGCGGGGACTCGTCAGGGCTCGTGCCGGATGGCGTCAGGAACGCGCCGACATGCGGGGTGTGGGTGGAGAGAGGCGGATCGTGGGAGATCCGTCGTCGTGTGGGGTTTCAGGAGCGGCACAGCGCACACGACCGCGATCAGGCGGGCTCGACGCGCCAGGTCGTCGCACTCGTGTACGACCACTTTTCGATCTCGAGGTCGGTCGCCGACTCCGAGAGCTTGACCATCAGCGCGCCGATTTCTTTGGGGGACATTCCGACGTCGTCTGCGATGAACTTGCCTTTGAAGTACAGCTCGCCGTCTTCTGCACGTTCACGCAGGTAGCGTTTCAGGCGGTGTTCTTTGCTTTCCGTGGAGGGTTGGGCTGTCGTGCTCATCGACATCAACCGCTTGTGGGGGGAATATGTTATAAAGGGTGGATGGTTAGCGGCATTTCGTTTGTGTTCAACGATTTGGGGGGTAAGAGACATTTTACACCCCTTTATGAGATCGTTTCTAGGGGGCCGAGATGGCATTAGAAGTTTTAAAACCGCTGCTAATCTATTATCGCGCCCAGGATTCTCACGTGTGATAGACAGTCGTTTCTCGCGAGGGTTGATCAATTTTGAACGACACGTGTCCGAATACAATACGTTACGATCGTTCGTGGACCCAGAACTCGTCGTCCACTGTCACTTCTTTCTTGAACAGCGGAACCTCGTCTTTCAGGCGGTTGATTCCGTCTTCGACGGTCCGAAACGCCTCCGTACGGTGCCCCGCGAGCACGACGACGAAGACGATATCCTCGCCGTCTTCGACGACGCCGGTGCGGTGTTCGAGTTCGACCTCGAGAACGCCGTCACGGGCCTCGAGATCCGCCTCGAGGGCCGCCATACGCTCCTCCGCGATACCCTCGTACTTCTCGAACTCGAGGTATTGGGTGCGCGAGTCGTCCGGGTCGTCTTTCGCCCGCACGCGCCCAGTGAACGTCGCGATCGCGCCGGCCTGATCGGCGTTCGGTGACCGCTTTACCCGCTCGACCAGCGCCTCGAGGGTGACGTGTGGTTCGGTGTCCGCAAGCGCGGTCGCGACCGCGTCGACATCGAGATCGCCGGACGCCTTGACGGCCGCGATGACGTCGTCCTCGAGATCGGTCGAACCGACGACGAGTTTCGGGTGGCGAAGGGCTTCGATGCCGACGACGACCGCATAGTCGCAGTTGACCGCCAACTGGTCGAGGGCATCTCCGACGGTCATTCCCGTCCCGGAGGCGGCCCAGTCGCCGTCCGCGCCAAGGTCGTAGATGACGTCCCCGCCGACGGCCGTCGGTTCGTGTGCGTGCATGCCGTCCGCGATCGTCGCGTCGTATCTGATGACGCCGACGCGTCCCTCCTGTGCGAGTCGATCGACGGTGCGGTCGACGACCCGCTCGAGTGCGTCGCCGCCCGCGCCGCGGTCGAGGATACCGAGTACGTGCATACTATGAACATGGCGACGTCGGGCTTTGTAGCTATCGACGCCGGAGGCAGAGAGCCGGTGCTGGCGGACCACTTCGTGTTGGGATATGACACGCGCGCTGCCGGCCAGTTGGCAACCCTTAAGATAGCAACCCGGTTACACCGGGTTAGCATGAAAGTGGTCGTCTCTATCGGCGGAAGCGTGCTCGTCCCCGAGCCCGGTGCGGATCGGGTTGCCGAACACGCGGCCGTCGTCGAAGACCTCGTCGCGGACGGCTGTCGCGTCGGTGCCGTCGTCGGGGGCGGCGGCGTCGCTCGTGAGTACATCAGCGCCGCTCGCGATCTGGGGGCAAACGAGATCGAACTCGATCAGCTGGGTATCGACGTCACCCGGCTCAACGCACGGCTGTTGATCGCCGCACTGGGCGAGGATTCCGTCACCGCGCCGGCCGCGGACTACGAGGACGCCCGCGAGGCGCTCCGGCGCGGCGGAATATCGGTCATGGGCGGCGTCGCGCCGGCCCAGACGACCGACGCCGTCGGCGCGGCCCTCGCGGAGTACGTCGACGCCGACCTGCTCGTCTACGCGACGAGCGTCCCCGGCGTCTACAGCGACGATCCCAACGAAGCGGCCGACGCGACGAAATACGACGAACTCAGCGCGACCGAACTCGTCGACGTCATCGCCGGCCTCGAGATGAACGCCGGTGCCTCGGCACCCGTCGATCTGCTGGCGGCGAAGATCATCCAGCGCTCGGGGATGCGAACGATCGTCCTCGACGGCACCGATCCGGACCGAATCTCGCGTGCCGTTCGCCACGGTGACCACGACGGCACCGACGTCATTCCGGCGGGCGTCGGCGAGGAACCGACCTACTGGGCCGACGACGAGCAATGAGTACCGAACACGACGGAGACGCCGACGCAGACGACGGCACCGTCAGTCCCTACACGCTCCAGCGTGAGGACGGCGACGACGCTCGTCACGCCTTCTGGGCGGACACCGTCGCGGATCGAGTGGAGGCCCGCGACCCCGACGAACCGATCGTCGTCAAGGGCGGTATCTCCCCGTCGGGCGTGCCCCACCTGGGAAACGTCAACGAGATCATGCGGGGCTACTACGTCGCCGAAGTTCTTCGCGATCGCGGTCACGAGGTCCGGCAGGTCTTTACCGCGGACGACCGCGATCCGCTGCGAGGACTGCCGCGGACGCTCTGTGATCTCGAGGGGAACCTCGTCGATCTCGGCGAGGTCGACGCGGGCGCGCTCGGCCGAAACCTCGGCGCACCGTACACGGACATTCCGGACCCCTTCGGCTGCTGTGATTCTTACGGCGATCACTTCTCCACGATCATTCAGGACAGCGCAGACGCCGTCGACGTCCCGATCGAACTGCTCTCGAACACGGAACTGTACGAGAACGGCGACCTCGAGGACGTCACCCGCTTCGTCCTCGAAAACCGAGATCGCGCACGCGAGGTGCTCGCCGAGTACCAGGACAAGGTCGACGCGGACTACGTTCCGTTCAATCCGATCTGTGAGGCGTGTGGGAAGATCACGGAAACGGTGACCGGCGTCGATTTAGACACCGGCGAAGCGGGAACCGTCGACTACAGATGTACCGATATGGACGCCGGCGACCAGACGATCGACGGCTGCGGTCACGAGGGCACCGCGACCCTGCGCGAGGGGAAGATGCCCTGGCGCTTCGAGTGGCCCGCCCAGTGGCAGGTACTCGGCGTCGACTTCGAGCCCTTCGGCAAGGACCACGCCGAAGGCTCCTGGCCCAGCGGCCAGGACGTCGCGCGCAACGTCTTCGACAACGAGCCGCCCGTTCCGATGGTCTACGAGTGGTTCACCCTCGAGGGCGAGCCGTTTTCCTCCTCGGAAGGAAACGTCATCCTCGTCTCGGACGTGCTCGAACTGTTAGAGCCCGAAGTCCTGCGCTATTTCTTCGCAAAAGATCCCGCGAAGGCCCGGGACTTCAGCATTGAACGCTTAGACCAGTTGGTCGACGAGTTCGACCGCCTCGAGGCGATCTACTTCGACGAGATCGAGGCCAGCGAGGACGAGACGGCCTTCGCGAAACGAGTCTACCCGCTCGTCGTGGGCGAGCCGAAAGCCGAGCGGGTTCGACTGCCCTACACCTTCGCCGCCGTTCTCGGCATGACCGACGACCCCGATCTGCGCGAGGAAATCGCCCGGCGCGAGGGCCATATTCCCGAGGACGCCCCCGAGTGGGCGGTCGAGGGTGCACTCGAGCGCGTCGAACAGGCCCGCAACTGGGCGCGGCGGACCGAAAACGAGTTCGACTACGAACTCAAGCGAACCGAGATTCCGGACCACGAGTTCGACGCGGCGACCGAGGATGCCCTCGACGAACTCGCGGCGTTCATCGAAGCGGGTCACGAGCCCGAGGAGATTCAGAGCGAGATCTACGAAACGGCACGGCGTCACGACATCGACGTCGGTGACTTCTTCAGTGCGGGCTACCGGCTTTTCTTCGACGAGGAGCAGGGCCCGAAGCTCGGGTCGTTCCTCGCGAAGGTCGATCGCGAGTTCGTCGTCGCCCGACTGCGTCGTGAACGATGAGCGAGAACGGCGGTACTGAACCCGCCGTTCGGTCGGCAGGATAGACAAAAGCCCTTTGAGAACGCCCCCCGGAAATACGATCGATGGATTACGGCTCTCCCGCTGTCGTCTCGGTTCCCGAACTCTACGGCTCGGAGACGCTTACGTGGGCTGTTATCGGCCTACTCGTCTACTGGTTCGGGATTATTGCACTTCGCCGCGCGGATCTCTTACCGGAGTACGTCGGGACGCAGGGCCCGATTCTTACGTTCCACACGAAACGCGGTCGGGAGTTCCTCGACCGCCTCTCGAAGCCAAAGCGGTTCTGGCGAGCGTGGGCGAACCTCGGCGTCGGCATCGCCATCGTCGTGATGGTTACGATGTTCGTGGTTCTTCTCCTCGCGGCGATCTCCGCGATTTCGTCACCACAACCCTCCGGGGGCGTCCAGCAACCTCGCAACGTCGTGCCGTTCCCCGGCGTTAACGACTTTCTTCCGCTATCCGCGACGCCCGGTATCGTCGTCGGCCTCCTCGTCGGACTGGTCGTCCACGAGGGCGGCCACGGCCTCCTCTGTCGCGTCGAGGATATCGGCATCAACTCGATGGGCGTCGCCATGCTCGCGATTATTCCGTTTGGCGCGTTCGTCGAGCCCGATCAGGAAAGCAGCAAGAACGCCTCTCGAGGCGGCCAAACGCGGATGTTCGCTGCCGGCGTGACCAACAACTTCGCCGTGACGATCATCGTCTTCGCACTGCTTTTCGGACCGATCGTCGGCTCGATCGGCGTCGCCTCGGGGGCTGCGGTCGGCGGTATTGCACCCAACTCGCCCGCCGCAAACGCTGATATCGAACCCAACGACCGCATTACCGCCGTCAACGGCGCGACGGTCGAGACCAACGGCGACCTCGCCGACCGTCTCGAGGCCGCGGACGGAGAGCAGGTCGAACTCGAACTCAACGGCGAGGAAACCACGGCAGTCGAGCGATCGCTGCTCGTGACCGCGACGATGGCGAACGGCCCCGCGGGGCTGGACGTCGGTGACAGGATCATCTCGGTCAACGATCAGTCGATCGCGACCGAACGCGGCTTCTTCGAGGCCGTCGGCGGCGACGAACGCGTCACGCTGACGATCGAACGCAACGGGGACCAGTTCGAGCGCGAGGCGTCGATCGGTGCCGCCGTCGACGTCACGGAAGACGGGCCGCTCGAGGCGGCGACTGGCCCGACCGACGAGACGTTCGTGATCACGTCCTTCGACGGTGAACGAACGCAGACCTATAGTGATCTCGAGTCGCTGCTACAGGAGACCGATGCCGGCCAGGAGGTTACCGTCGCTGGCTACTTCGGCGACGAACGCGAGGAGTACGACGTAACGCTCGACGATCACCCGCGACAGGATTCCGGCTTCCTCGGTATCTTCGGTAATCCCGGTACGTCCGGCTTCGAAGTGAGCGATATCGGCGTCCAACTGTATCCCGCCGAAGAGTACCTGGCCATTCTCGGCGGTGACGGGGGGAGTTACGGCGCGGTGACCGACTCCTTCTTCGGCAAGATCGGTCTGTCGATCCTGCTGCCAGTTATCGGCGTTATCGGGCTACTACCGTTCAACTTCGCCGGCTTCACCGGCGGTGTCGAGAACTTCTACGAAGTGCAGGGCTCGCTTGCGGCACTCGGTGATAGCACCGTCTTCATCCTCGCGAACATCCTGTTCTGGACCGGCTGGATCAACGTCCAACTGGGCTTTTTCAACTGCATTCCGGCGTTCCCGCTCGACGGCGGCCATATCCTCCGGACGAGCACCGAGGCGGTCGTCTCGCGGCTGCCGTTCGAAACGAACCGCGGCCACGTCCGGACGGTCACGACGACGATCGGGCTGACGATGCTCATCAGCTTCCTCGTGATGCTGTTCCTGCCCTTCCTGCTCTAGTTTCGCCTACTATCGGCCGCGATTCCGTCTCAGAGAGAGAAAAGTCGACCCTCGTCCGAACGTTGATACGCGAGGACGATACGTCAAAACGGTGGGCCGGGACCCTATTCGTCGTCCGCGTCGCCACCGACGTCGTCGACATCGTGTCGGTCGTAAAACTCCGCCGGCGTCGCCTCGATGCGCTCGAATTCGCTGTCGAAATAGTGCTCGTGATGGCGAACCACCTGTTCGACGATCCACGCGCTGAACGTCTCGTCGAACTGCCACTCGCCCGCTATCTCGGGAATCTCGAACCGTTCGTCGGTTGAAAACGCGGCGTAGACGTGGAAAAAACCCAGAATAACGTCGGCGAACTCCCGCGCATTCTCGGTGCAATTTTCGCGACGAGTCGTGAGTTCGTCGTAGCCGTCGTCGGTGAGTTCGAAGTACTTCCGATCGGGTTCGTCCTCGCGTTCGATTCGTTCGGCCCAGCCCTTCTCCTCGAACTTGTACAAGATTGGATAGACGGAGCCGTAAGAAGGCTCCCAGTGACCGCCGCTGATCTCGCGAATCTCCTTTAAAATTTCGTAGCCATACCGCGGTTTCTCTTCGAGTAGCTCGAGAACGAGATAGGCGATGAGTCCTTTCGGTGGCCCACTTTTCCGCATGTGAACCCCGTTTAAGCGGGCGTACGTAAAGGATTTCGGTCCCCAGCAACCTCGAGTCGGGGCCACGGACGGACAGCCGAGAACAGTTCCTTCTTATCGGTCGCGTCCCAACGGTCGGCTATGGAACGACGGACACCACCGCGAACGAAAGAGGGCTGGTATATCCTGCACGACTTCCGAACGATCGACTGGGATGCGTGGCGGGATGCCCCCGATCACGTCCGCGAACGGGCGCTCGAGGAGGGTGTGGCGTTCCTCACTGACTGCGAGCGAGTCGCGGACGCGGCGGACGGCGATTCGGGGACGTTCGCCATGCTCGGCCACGAGACCGACCTGCTTATCATGCACATCCGGCCGACGATGGCCGACGTCGAACAGCTCGAGCGACGCTTCAACCAGACGGCGTTCGCCGAGTTCGCCGAGCAGACCGACTCGTACGTGTCGGTCGCGGAGGTCTCCGACTACGTGAGCGACGCCTACTTCGAGGACGACGAGGAGGTCGAAAACGCCGGCCTCTCTCGGTATCTCGAGCAGAAACTCTACCCGCAGATTCCCGACGCCGAGTACGTCAACTTCTATCCGATGGAAAAGCGCCGCCAGCCGGAGCAGAACTGGTACGACCTGCCGTTCGAGCAACGCTCGGAGCACATGAGCTCACACGGCGACATCGGCCGCAGCTACGGCGGCAAGGTCAGCCAGATCACGGCCGGAAGCATCGGCTTCGACGACTACGAGTGGAGCGTTTCGCTGTTCGCGGACGACCCCGCGAACATCAAGAATCTGCTCGCCGAGATGCGTTTCGACCCGTCGACCTCGAAGTACGCCGAGTTCGGTCGGTTCTACGTCGGACGGCGGTTCGCGCCGTCGGACCTCCACGCGTACATGGCCGGTGAGGCCGTTCCGGCGGAGGAGACGGACGACGACGGCGGCCACCCGCACGCGGAGGGACATCACGGTGATGCAAACGGGGCCGACGGCCACGGTCACGAGCACGGGGGCACCGATGATTCAGGCGGCCCGCCCGGTGCCGGCGGGGACGACGTCCGCGATGAACTCGAGGATATCGGCGTCTATGCCGGCCAGCCACACGGCGAGGACGTCCACGCAGTCGTGCTCTACTCCGCGGCCGATTCCGACGAGTTGTTCGACGAGGTCGACGGCCTGCGAACGAACTTCGACCACTACGATACGCACCTGAAAACCGCGGTGTACGAGGCGAGCGAAGTCGGTGGCGAAGACGCCGAAAACGCGATCGTCAGCCTCTGGGAGACCAAACGTGCCGCGGATACGGCAGCCGGCTTCCTCTCGGAGCTTCCCGAAATCGTCCGGCAGGCGGGTGACGACGGCGGCGACGGCGATTCCTGGGGAACGATGGGGATGTTCTACACCGTCGAACCCGACCACCGGGAGGACTTCGTCAATACCTTCGGCGACGTCGCCGGTCTCCTCGCCGACATGGACGGCCACCGCAAGACCGACCTGCTGATCAACCGTGAGGACGAGAACGATATGTTCATCGCCAGCCGCTGGGACGCTCGAGAGGACGCCATGGAGTTCTTCCGAAGCGACGCGTTCTCGGAAACCGTCGAGTTCGGCCGCGATATCCTGGCTGACCGGCCGCGACACGTCTTCCTCGCCTGATCGATCGCGGATCGACCCGTCGCTGGCGGCCGTTTTCTCGGTTTCCAGGGGATGTGACACGGCCGGGACCGGCAGGTGTGTCCACTAACGTTCGTCGTAGAAGAAGTAGCCGGCGAGACCCGCGAGTCCCAGCGCGAGTGTGATGTAGGGCCAGTTTCCGGCGTCGGTGTCCGTCAGGCGGGCGTGGCCCACGACGAAGACCGCGAAGCCGATGTGGGCGACCAGCGTCGCGAGGAGAAACGCGGCAATATCCATCATTCGGCGCTTTTCACGGTTTGATAATAGCCGTTTCGATAGTCGGCGAAAAGTACACGACGCTCGTCCACAAACCACCGACGTAGTGAACCGACGTGCCTTCCTCGCTGTGTTGCCGTCGATCGCTCTCGCGGGCTGTGCGGCGCAGCTCGGCCTCGCTGATCGCGTCGAAATCACCCAGAAGTACGTCCGGCTCCACCCCTGGGACGACGACGAACCGATCTACGCCGCCGTGAGAGAACACGATACAGAGGCGGGGCCGTCCTATCGGGACGAGATCCACGAAGTGCTCGCCGACAGTATCGACGACGGGGAGCCGATCGCCATCTCCGAATCGGTCGCCGACCGCCTCAGAGGCGAGTTCGAGGCGGTCGAGTTCAGAATACGAGGCTGTGAACCGGAAACCGGCGACTGTCGGCGAACCACGCTCGTCCGAGAGGATTTCAACGAAGTCGAAGTCGGCGATATCGCTGATATCGTGTTTCGCAGCACCGGTGCGGGGCTGGTCTCCGTTCACGAGCGATACGAGAACTATAGTGACAGTAGTTAGTAGTACGGTTTCTTTATTTAATCCCCTTCTTGAAACACTTTCAGTGGCTACTGTAGCTCGGCACCGAACTGGACCGGCTGCGCTCGTCGCTTTCGATCTCGAGGTCGAGATCGGAATCGAGACTCGTCGTGCAGCAATCGGAACTGAAACCGAGAACGCGACCCGGACCGGGGCCGGAAGCGATACCGGTAACAGCACCGTCTAGTTCCACACCACACACTGTTCAGTCCTATCGCGCTCTCGAAACCGAACGAATGCCGTCGCTCCCGAGCGCGAACGTAGGGCACAGCAGAGTTACCGGAACCGGTCAGTCGTCAAACTCGTGATCCGGATCGTCTTCGACCTTCCGCTTCATCGAGTCTCGACGGGATTTGGCGTCTCGACCGGTTGCCTCGAGCAGGAAGTCGTTTTTCGCGTCGACCGCGTCGGCGGCGGCCTCGAGTTCGTCGGGACCGAGTTCGGTCGGATCGCGCTCGTAAAATTCGACGCCCAGTTTGTCCTTCTTGCCGGAGTACTCGACGGTTCCGACGACGACCTTCTCGAAGACCGGGTTGTCGGGTTCACCGATCACGTAGAGGTCGCTTCCCTTGTACTCCTCGGTGTCGGTGACGGGACCGAAGTAGTCCACGACTGTCGCTTCCATATCGGGGATTCGCTCTTCGAGATATTCACCGCGACGCATCTTGTACTCCTTCATGGATTGGAGATACACGGCGGACTGTTTACCTCTTTTCATAGCCGACGTTGGGTGCGACCGATAGACGGCTCGAGGGATGCGTGGCCAGGCCGTCGAACGTGTCGGGGCGCTCGTTGATCGGCGCGGCCGACAGGGGCCGCGTGAATGGAGCGTCTGCGAGGAGGCGAAACTGGGTGACCGATTGGAGCGGCGGTGACCGCGACGACCGGCGAACGGACGGCGACTCGGTTACAGAGTTACAGAGTTACAGAGCAGCGGAAAACCGGCCGGGTCCGTCAGGCTATCGCCGTTCTCGTTCGCCGAGATACCCCTTTCGGCATTCGGGGCAGATATCGCCAGCGCGAAGCGAACCGCGATTGCCGGCGGCGACGAACTCACACTGCGGGCAGTAGAACTCGGAGGGGACGTCCTCGCTCGGCGTCCCGCCGCTCTCACCGGGCGAGGGTGCCGTACTCGCCCGTTTGATACCGGTACCGGAGTCGGTTTGAGAGGCGGCGGACTCAGCAGTAGCCTCGTCCCGGCGTTCGTCTCGACCATCGGCCGGGTTCGGCGGCTGCGTGGTGACCGATCTGGCGTCGGCAGCGGCCGTCGATTCCCCCGTTTCATCGGATCCGATGTTGTCCTCGAGGACGACTGCGTCGTCCGTGACTTCGGCGTCGTCTTGCTCGGGGTCGGCTGTCAGTGGGGTGTCGTCGGCCGTGTCCGCCTCGTCACTGGCGGGTTCGTCGTCGTCCGGCCATTTGGCCGGGTCGTTTTTCGCACCGACGGGTGGGCCGACGTCTTCCGATTCGGGCCACTCCCCGTGTTCGCGGTCACGGTCGCGGCCCGTCTCGTCGTCATCGAGGATTTCGCCGTCGTCGGTTACCGGTTCGCCGGTGTCGTCGGTCGGGACGTCGAGGTCGCCGGTGGACTCGACCGACTTGGTATCGCCCGTCGCGGGCGTCGATTCGTCGACATCGTCGTCGATAAATTCCGCGTCGTCGTCACCGTCGTCGGCGTCGATGAATTCGGCGTCATCGGCGTCATCGGCGTCACCGTCGGCGCCGGCGTCGGTATCAGCTTCGCCGGCCGCCTCGGGGGTTGGTTCGGCGGCGCTGATGTCAGGGGTATCAGCGTCGGCCGTGTCAGTCGTATCGGGCTCGGGGTCGGACTCGTTGGGGAGCGAGTCGCCGTCCGTCTCGGCGGAGAGACTCGTCACTTCGGTGTTCTCGCTGATGACGTTACGATCGCCACAGCGGACACACTCTTCGTACTCCTGGACGGTGAGGACGACTTCGCTGCCCCGTTCTTCGCGCTCGCGTTCGACTTCGGACTCGCCGTAGTCGTGCCCGAGCAGCGAACATCGCAGGACCATTGTCCCACCGTACCCAGTCACGGCATAAAAAACGTACTGCCTCTCGGACCGCGTCCGTGTCGGGGTGTTGACCTTTCCCGGACGGGGAGACGTCGCTCGCTCGATTCTCGAACGGGCCGGTTTCATCTCGACTCTCGCCGAGCGAACGACAAACGTCAAATCCCCGGTCGTTGAAGACGGAGGTGGATGAGAGCAAAGCGGGAGTACCGGGACCGGCAATCGACGGAGGTAGCGGTACTCGACGCGCTCGTCGATCGTGCCGACGACGGAATGGGTATCTTCGAGCTTCGCGCAGCCGTCGAAGCCGATATCGACGAACTCGAGGAGGCCCTCTCGACGCTGAAAGAAGACGACCTGATCGTCGTCGAGTCCGAAACCAGCGAGACCGTTATCAAGCCCGCCGACCGGGTCATTCCCGACGTACCGAACGAAGAGACCAACGAACAGTCGATCGGCGAGTGGCTGCGCGAGCGGTTGCCTTTTTGAATCGAAACGCCTGATAGGCTCAGGCCCGAGTGAATACGCATGAGCGTCATCGAGTCTATTCACACGGATCACGGGGCGACGTTCGGCGATCGGGACGGGCGAACGATCGTCGAGCACTTCGGCCGCCCGGAGCGGACCCATCGTGCGGTTCGAAACGGCGTCGGCCTGCTCGAGGCGGCGTACGGCGTTGTTGTCGTCGAGGGCGACGACCGACTCGAGTACGTCGACAACGTCGTCTCGAACCGAGTTCCTGACGCGGACGGCCGGGGCTGTTACGCGCTCGTTCTGGGACCACAGGGCGGGATCGAGGTCGAGCTCTATATCTACAACGCTGGCGAGCGGCTGTTGCTCTTTACGCCGCCCTCGGAAGCCGAACCGCTGGCCGAGGACTGGTCCGAGAAGGTGTTCATCCAGGACGTCGATATCCGGGTTGCAACGGATGAGTACGCGATCTTCGGGATTCACGGGCCGAAGGCGACCGAAAAAGTCGCCAGCGTCCTCAACGGCGCTGGGTCGCCCGACGAGCGGTACTCGTTCGTTCGCGGAACGATGGGCGACGAGGGCGTGACCGTCATTCGCACCGACGCGCTCACCGGTGAGGAGAGCTACGAGGTCGTCTGCGGGGCCGCCGACGCCGAAGCCGTCTACGACACGTTGCTCAATCACGGTCTGAACGCCGCCCCCTTCGGCTACCGAGCCTTCGAGAGCCTCGCACTCGAGGCCGGTTCACCTCTGTTCGAGACCGAACTTGAGGGCACCCTCCCGAACGTCCTCGGGCTGCGCAACGCGCTGGACTTCGAGAAGGGCTGTTACGTCGGCCAGGAGGTGGTCTCCCGCGTCGAGAACCGCGGCCAGCCGAGTCGGCGGCTGGTGGGATTGACCCTCGAGGGCGAGACCGTCCCGGAATCGGGAGCCGCGATCTTCGACGGCGATAGCTCCGTCGGCGAGGTGACGCGGGCGGGCGAGAGTCCGCTGCTCGAGGACGTGATCGCGCTCGCGGTCGTCGACTACGGCCTCGAGAGCGACGAGTTGACGGCCCGCGTGGCCGGTGAGGAAACGCCGGCGACCGTGACTGCGCTGCCGTTCGTCGAGGGCTCGGACCGGTCGGATCGGCTGCCCGAGTATCAGTAATCCGCCCTACCCGTACAGATAGATCTTTGATAACTCCGCTCGAGAGAGCCGTACGTTCGAAACGATGATGATCGTTCTCTCGGTGGTCTTTCTGGTCGGCGGGCCGCTCGCCGTCACCAACGGCTACCGGATCGACACCGCGGAACAGCGGACCAGGGCGAACCGGCTCTGGCGAGTCTGGGTCGCGATGTCGGCCTTCGAAAGCGCCGTCGGACGTCTGTTTAATCTGGGTTCTGACGCGGGGGATGCCGACGGTCTGGCTTGTTACCGCACCGACGGCCGTCCCGCGCCCGTAGCCCTCGTTCAGTGGCGCATGCACGAGCGCACGGAGTTCAGGGGCTGGACGGACGAGTGGTTCGCCGGTCGCGGCTCGAGTGAGTCGTCGCTCCCGGCCTGATTCGGATCCTTCGAGGGACAGGGGTGCTCCCGTTTCGACGAGGTCCGGCGACCGTTCTCCGTCGCTATCCGCGCGCGGTGAGTCGGTACGATTCCATCGGGAAGACGACTCCGTCGTCGTCGGTGTACGCGTCGAGGCCGTCTTCAACCGCTCGGATCAGCTCGTCTCGGACCGTTCGCTCGGCACCCGCGATCGGTTCGGCCAGGGGTGAGCTTGCGGCCTCTCGACGGACGAATTCCTCGATCGAGGGATAGCGCATCGAACCGATCTCGATGGTGATCGATACGTCGTCGAACCCCGCCTCGCGGGCGAACGTTCTGAGGACGTCCTCCTCCCACGCGGGGAACGGTGAGCGCATCATCGCCCCGGCTTCGTCCCCGATGTGACGCTCCAGGGCTTCGGCTGCGACGACGTAACCGGGCTGGTACTCCAGCGGTCGCCAGACGCTGAGCGCCACACGTCCGCCCGACGCGAGGACCCGGTGCATCTCCTCGAGTGCGACAGATGGCTCGTCGACGAACTGGAGGGCCTGTTGGCAGCAGGCGACGTCGAATCGCCCCTTGGGAAACGGCAGGTCGATCGCGTCCCCCCGTCGCCACTCGATCGCGGGTCGGCGTTCGGTCTCGGTCGTCTCCGCTGCGACCGCGAGCATTCCCTCGTTGATGTCGAGCCCCACGATGGATCCGCGTTCACCCACCCGGGAGGCAGCGCTGCGCGCCACGATGCCGGTCCCGCAGGCGACATCCAAGAGCCGGTCACCGTCGCGCAAATCGGCAGCATCGAGGAGCCGTTCGGCCCACGGGGCAAACAGCGGCGGAACCAGATACTGTTCGTAGGCTTCGGAGGCGCGTTGTTCGAGCTGCCAGCCGGCGGATTGGTGTTCCTGATCGTTCATGACTGTACACCACGAATAGAAGTACGCGGCGAGCGAAAGTATAATTGTCTAGTGAAATATTTCACGGCGTGAACGCGGCGCTCGGCGGGACGGGATTCGAACGACACCGCTTACGGGAACGAGTCGACCGAGAGGAGTTCGTCCGCCGCCTCGAGCGGGCTGGCTTCCGCCCGGAACTGTTCGTAGTACGACGTCGCCCAGTCGTGCATCTCGTCGCTCCCCGTGTCGACGAGCGATCGGAGCGTTCCGGCCTCGTGATCGTAACAACAGATGCTGACCCGGTCGTCGAAGAGGCAGATCCCACACCGGTCGTCCATCGGGAGGGCGTCGTGTAATAAGACGGTGTAGTTGGGTCGCGCGGTCGCCTCTACGACGGTTCTTCGGTCCCACGACAGGAGTTCCTCGAAGACGGCAGGCGGATAGACGTATTCACACACCAGATCGTCCAGAGCGCGGTCGAAGAAGGGTTCCAAGTTACTCGACTTGAGGATCGCCATCCCGAATCCGCACATCGTCGTCGTCTCCGCGAGCAGTTGCGTGAGCCGTTCGACGGGCTGATAGGGGTACCCGGGACCCGGAACGGAGACGACCGCGTCGGTGAACAGTTCGACGCTGAATCCCTCGATCTCGTGTGGCAGCCACGGCCAGACTCCGCGGAGCCGTCGCTCGAGGCCCATCGCGTCGACGAACGTTCCGAATCGATCGGCGACGAACTCGCCCAACTCGGTCAGCCGGTACGTTCGTCCGTCCCGTTCGATCCAGTGGCGATCCTGAAAATCGGCGAGGATTCGTCCCATCGTCGGCGAGGAGGCCCCCGTCGCGGCGCGCAGGTCGTTTCGATCACGCGGGCGTTCGGCCAGCGTCTCGAGTACCCCGACGCGGTGATCGGAGCGTACGAGAAAGTCGATATCGTCGATTGTCTCTCCCATGGGTGTGGTACGCAGTAGCAGGCAATAGTCGTGCAGGTAGAGCGACGGCCGAGCGGTCTCGTCCGACCGATTTCCGGCTGGTAGCGGCTCGACTGGCGACTGCTCCCCGCTACGCCGCACGGCCCCCGGAACTGGCCAGCCGTACGATCAAGGACGGCGACGATCGAATCCTGCTATGGGCTCGAGTACCGACGAACCGGTCGACACCAGTACGGACTTCGAGGACTGTCCGCGCGACTCCGCACGCAGTCCGAGGAGGCGCCCGGCTCCGACACTGACCGCGTGACGATCCGATCGCTCGAGGACGTCAGTTCCGACTCACTGTCGGAGTTACTCGAAGCGGCCGAAACTAAAACCGACGCGACTGACCCGGCGGATCTCGTCTTCGTTCTCTCGCGGGCAAACGCCGAACTCGTCCTCGAGCGGGAGTTCGATATCGACGACGTCGACGAGTTAGCGGAGATTCTGGGCCGGCCGGTACAGGTCGAAGGCGAGATGCCGGACGACACGATTCTCCTGTTGGATCCTGACGCGGTCGACGGCGAGGAGCCCGTCGATCCGGAGGCCATCGCCTGCGGAATCGTCGGAACCGATCACTGACGCTGTCGGGACCGTTCGATTGTCGGCCGCGACGGCCGTCCACTGCCGCCCGTAGTTCTATCCGCAACTCGAGTGTGGCCCCAGTATGCGCTATCTCGAGATTACGGTCCCCGAGGGGAAACGTCGGGCCGTCCTCGACATTCTGGAAGACGAGGGGATCGACTACGTCGTCAGCGACGAGACGAGCGGCAGGGGGTACACCGCAGTCGTCCGGTTCCCGGTCCCGACGCGGGCCGTCGAACCGGTCCTCGATCGACTCAGGCGGGCCGGGATCAGCGACGAGAGCAGCGTCGTCGTCATCAACGCCGAGACGGTCATCTCCGAGCAGTTCGCGACACTCCGCGATCAGTACAGCCACGGCGGCCAGAAGGGGGCCCGAACCTCAAGACAGGTTCTCCGGACGAAAGCCGACGAACTCACGCCCCCGTTTACGATCTACACCGTGATGTTGCTCATCAGCGCCGTCGTCGCCACCGCCGGGTTGCTGGCCGACTCCCCGGCGGTCGTCATCGGCGCGATGGTCATCGCACCCCTGCTCGGCCCCGCACTCGCCGCAAACGTCGGGATTGTCACCGGCGACGACCGCCTCAAGGCGACCGGCTTCGTCTACCAGCTCGTCGGCGTTACGATGGTCGTCGTCGCCTCGATCGGCCTCGCGGTGCTCGCACGGATCGCCGGACTCGAGCCCGCGGGAGTCGACATCGTCGTCGCGACCGAACTGGGCGAACGAGTTTCGCCGAACCTGTTCTCGCTCGCAGTGGCCCTCGGCGCGGGAATCGCCGGTATCTTGAGTCTCACGCGGGGGTTCTCGGAGGCCATCGTCGGCGTCATGATCGCCGCGGCGTTGATTCCGCCGTCGGCCGCGGTCGGGATCACGGTCGCCTGGGGGATGTACGGCGCGGCGGTCGGTGCGGCCGTGCTCGTGATCGTCAATCTGCTGTCGATCAACCTCGCCGCGCTGGCCACGCTCTGGGTCGCCGGCTATCGTCCGCAGGGGTTGTTCGAGGTGTCGCCGAGCCGGACACCGACGTACACGTACGCGGCGATTTTCGGGATCGGGCTGCTGGTACTGGCCGCGCCGCTGGCCGGCGTCACCCTGCTCGATTTCCACACGACCGAACTCGAGTCGTCGGCCGATGACGAAGTCGAGTCGGTGCTCAACGAGTCCGAATACGACCACCTCGAGGCGGCTGCCGTCGCGGTCGAACTCGACGGCGACTATCCGATTCAGTCGGTCGATCAGGTCGTCGTTACGGTCACCGGACAGGATCCCGGACCGGAACCGGGGCTCGCCGACCGACTCTACGAGGCGATCGAACCGCACAGCGACGAGTCGCTTGTCATCGAGGTGCAGTACGTCGTGGCCGAACAGCGCGGTGGAGAGACCGAGATCCAACAGGTGGCGGATCGATCCTCGAGCGACTCGTGAGCGGGGGTCACTAACTCATGCCCGCGCCGATAGCGACGCTGACCGCCTCGCACTCTCATTTGCTCGACTCTTCACGCACCTCGAGCCGAACGGAATTTCAGGTCTCGAGTGAGCGAGCCGTCGCTCGGCGGGACTCAATCCACATCGGCGTCCGACGACGGCCGGTACCGCCGGCTCACGGCCTTCCAGCGGCCGCGTCGGAACAGCCAGTAATTGATCCCGCCCGGAACGGCCGTCTCGAGCAGCAAGGCGAGATAGAGCCCGCCGACGCCGAGCGGCGTGATCAGGCCGAGCGCGGCCGCCGGGACAGCGAACACGTACCGACCGACCAGCGAGGCCACGAACGGCAGGCGCGTGTCACCGGCACCGAGCAACGCACCCGCAGCGGTGCCGTCGATTCCGAACCCGATCGAACTGATCGCACCGACGACGACGAACGTAGCGGCCCACGCGAGTTCGTCGGCGCCCGAGACGAACAGGCTCGCGATGGGCTCCGCGAAGACGATGACCAGCGCGGCCAGTCCGACGTAACAGACGATAGAGAGCCGGATAATTGCCGCGCCGTAGGCTCCCGCCTCGTCCTCGTCGTCCGCCCCCAACTGCTGGCCCACGAGCGAACTCGAGGCCAGCGAGAGCCCCCAGTTGACGCTGTTGATCAGGCTTCGCACGCGGCGACCGACCTCGAGTGCGGTGACGATAACCGGCCCGAAAGCGGCCGCGATCCACAGCAGCGGGAAGACGGCGATCCCCTGTGCGAGCCGGCGACCGATCTCCGGCGTCGAAATCTCGATCACCTGTCGAAGGAGCGCCGGCTCGATCCACGGCCCCGTTCGAGTCACCGGAACCGGGCTGGGTTCCATGCCGAGGGCGCCGTAGGACCGGCCCACCATCCCCCACCCGAGGACGAGCGTCACGAACCCCGTCGAGAGCGTGGTGCCGATCGCCGCTCCGGCGACGCCGAGGTCGAACCCAAAGATGAAGAGCGCGCTCAAGACGATGTTGAGCACCGCGCCGCCCGCGCGGGCGACCATCTCGGTGAACGTGTCACCGACGCCCGTGTAGGTCCGGCTGGCGATCAGGTTGAGCAGTTCGAACAGGACCGCAGGCGCGACGAAGACGAGGTAGGTGGTGCCGTGCTCGAGCGACGCCGATCCGGCGCCGAACAAGCCGATCAGCGGCTCGGCGAACAGGAAAAAGACGCCCACGATCGGCACCGCGATCGCGGTCGCGAGCAGGATACTCTGTGTCACGACGAGCGAGGCGCGTTCGGTCTCCTCGCCGCCGTAGTTCTGCGAGACGAGGCTGACGGTCCCGCCCGCAAGCCCGAGTCCCAGCATCGTCACGATTTCCCAGTACGCGAGCGCAAACGCCAGTCCCGCAGTTCCCGCCGTCCCGACGGCGATACCGACCATCGCGAGGTCGGCCGTCTGCTTTGACATGATCGCGAAGCCGGTCACGATTCGGGGCCACGCCAGGTTCGCCGTCGGACGGAACCGCTCGGCGTCGATAATCCCGAGGCGCTCGAGCGATCTCGCGAGCCACTCGACTGCCGCCTGCCGGCGCGTCATCGCTTGGTCGTTTCCGGAGGCGCGTCTTCGGTCTGTCGACTGCGCTCGAGTGCAGATCGGGGTTCCTTACAGCCAAATTGGCGGATTTGTGATCCTATCCGGGCGTGACGGTCGGACTCGCCACCACCTACAGAGAAAGCAGGGGAGAGCCCACGACTGCAGTCGTGAGAGGAGGTCAACGAAGCCGCGAGAGCATCGCCTTGAGGTGGGTCGGAGAAAGGAGGGACGTCGGCCGATCCATGTGGACGCCGATTTCGCCCGAGAGCGCACCGAGGCCCACGTGCTGGACGGGCTCCGGGAACGAGTACGCCCGTCGGAGGTACCGGCCCAGTTCCTGCTCGCGGGCCAGGTCCTCGCGCCAGGCGCGTTCGTAGGCGGCGAGCGTCGTCGGACGGTCGGGATCGATCTCTCGAGCGGCGTGATCGGCGGAGGTCATCCCGTACAGGATGCCGCCGCCGGTAAACGGCTTGGTCTGGGCGGCCGCGTCGCCGATGAGGAACGCCCGGCGACCGGTCACGCGATCCGGTGGATCGATCGGGATGGCCCCCGAACAGCGATGGGAGACGTCGATCTCGTAGCCGTC
The DNA here is from genome assembly GCF_009834785.1 of Natronorubrum halalkaliphilum. Classification (GTDB taxonomy): domain Archaea; phylum Halobacteriota; class Halobacteria; order Halobacteriales; family Natrialbaceae; genus Natronorubrum; species Natronorubrum halalkaliphilum. The sequence continues at coordinate 26,723 of NZ_WUYX01000019.1, read as the reverse complement.
GATCAGTTCCCGGAAGTGCTTGTTCACCTGGACGCCCGGCGGTGCCGCGAGCCCGTACTCGACGCCCGCCTCGCCGCGGGGGATACGCCACGCGAAGAACGTCGGCGCGGTGAGGTGGACGTCGACGAAGTCCTCGTGATCGTCCTCGTCGGAGAATGCCAACACGCCGTGCAAGAGTTCGCCGGGCTGGGGGAGCGACAGTTCGTCTCGAACCCGCGAGCGCGCGCCGTCACAGCCGGCCAGCATCTTCGCCTCGTGCTTGACGGTGCCGTCGGGACCGCTGGCGACGATCTCGACGCGGTCGTGGTGTTCGGTGACGCCCGTAACGGTGTGTTCCTCGCGGACGTCTGCGCCCGCCTCGCGCGCGAGATCCGCGAGGTGGCGATCCAGTCCCACCCGATCGATGACGTTCGACGCGACTTCGTCCTTGTAGAACGGGTAGGGTTCGCTGTGTGGCCCGCCGACGTGAAATCGCGCGCCATACACTTCGTTCTGGAACAGTTCTTCGCGCGCGCCCTTGCCGGTAAATTCCCAGATATCAGTACTCACGTGGCCCGAACAGGCAAGCGGCGTCCCCACCGTTCCTTGCTCGAGTGCGAGCACGTCATACCCCTGTTCGGCGGCCCGTCGCGAGAAGCGGGCCCCCGCCGGACCGACGCCCACGACGACGAAATCGTACATATCTATTACGTTCACGGGGAAGAGTAAATAGTTTCTCGAGCGGGCGCTCCGCTCCGTCGTGTCCCGGCCCGGCTCCGAACACGGATGCGACCAGGACCACGGCTACGGCAACGGCACCGACCGCCACGGAAGACGGCCTCGAGTTAGCCGGTACCGGACCAAAATTGGTGTCTCCGTGAACAGGTATCGTTTTATGAATTGCCTGAGCCCGAGAGAATGTGAACGCGACACCAGTAGCGTTCGTGGCCGCCCGGCGGCCGCACAGGAACCACTTGGCGCTGACATCCTCCGTTCTGCATCGGCTGATTCGCCGATGATCGACGGTGTTTCGACCGGCGCGCTGGTCGTCTTCGGACTCATCGGCGTCGCCCTCGTGTTGTTCGTTACCGAAGCGATCCCGAACGACGTGACGGCGATCGGAATCATCGTCTCGCTGGCGGCGCTCGAGCCGGTGACCGGCGTCGGCCATCAGGCGGCGATTTCGGGCTTTGCGAGCACCGCCACGATCACGATCGTCGCCATGTACATGCTCAGTTCGGCGATCCAGAAGACCGGCGTGGTCCAGCGACTCGGGGTGTCCCTCGCCAGGTTCACGAACGGAAGCGAAAAGCGGGCGCTGGCGGCGACGATCTGTACGACCGGCCCGCTCGCGGGATTCATCAACAACACGCCCGTCGTGGCGATCTTCATCCCGATGATCTCCGAACTCGCCGAGAAGACGGGGATATCGCCGTCGAAGCTGCTCTTGCCGCTGTCGTACGCCGCGATCCTCGGCGGCACGCTCACCCTCATCGGCACGTCGACGAACCTCCTCGCCAGCGAGTTTGCCGTCGAACTCCTCGGTCGCCAGCCGCTCGGCATGTTCGAGTTCTCGCTGCTCGGCTTCCTCGTCCTCCTCGTCGGGCTCGCGTACCTCGCGACCGTCGGCCGGTGGTTGACCCCGGCGCGGATCCCGGTCGACGCCGACCTCGTCGAGGAGTTCGACCTGGAGGACCATCTCACGGCGGTCCGCGTTCGCGAGGATTCGACGCCGGTCGGGCTCACGGTCGGCGAACTCGAGGCGCGCACGGACGCGAACGTGCGCGTCTTACAGCTTCGCCGGGATGGCGAAGAGCGACGCGAACAGCGGGTGCTCGAGTACGACGGAGAGCGTAGTGAGGGCGGTGACGGTGGCAATATCGACCTCGGCGGCACGAGCCTCGACTCGTGTGACGACGCGATGGGCGAGCAACAGCGCAGTCGCGATGACGACTCTCGAGTCGCGACGAGCGGAGAGGCGGTTGCCACCGCAGCTGGGGCCACGAGCGACGCGCCCGTCGGAGAAACGGAACCGGTTGCTACCGCCGGCGAAACCTTCGTCGCCGTCGGCTCCGATCAGCGCATCCGCGCCGGTGACGTGCTCACGGTTCACGGCTCCCTGCAGGCGGTCAACCGGTTCGTCGGGAACCAGGACCTGCAGCAGCTCGTCCGAAAGCGGGTGACCGAGGAGACCTTCGACGAGGCGTCCAGCGAGGACGTCCTCGCCAAGGCCGTCGTCCCCGCCGACTCGGGGTTCGTCGACGAAACGCTCGCCGAGACCAATCTCCGCACGTTCTACGGGACGACGGTGCTGGCGATCCGCCGCGAGGGCGAACTGCTCCGGACCGAACTCGGCGACGTCCGACTCGCCGCCGGCGACGTCCTCCTGCTCCAGACCGATCCCGACGCGATCGAACACTTCACCAAGTCCACCGACTTGCTCTTCGTCGACGAAGACGCCTTCGACCGGCTGGCGGACACCGACCTCGAGGAGCTCGCCCCGCTGTCGTCGAAAACGCCGCTCACGATCGGGATCATGGCCGGCGTCATCGGCGCGGCCGCGTTGAACGTCGCTCCGATCGTGATAACCGCCTTCGCCGGCGTGTTCCTGATGGTCGTCACCGGCTGTCTGTCGATCACCGACGCCTACGACGCCGTCTCCTGGAACATCATCTTCCTGCTGGCGGGCGTGATCCCGCTCGGTATCGCCCTCGAGGCCACCGGCGGCTCCCAGATTATCGCGTCCGGGCTGGTCGCGACCGCGGACGTCCTCCCGTTGCTTCTCGTCCTACTGCTGTTTTACGTCGTGACCGGGCTGCTCGCGAACGTCATCACGCCCGTCGCGACGGTGGTGTTGATGATTCCCGTCGCCGTCGACGCCGCGACGAGTCTGGGCGCGTCGACGTTTTCGTTCCTGCTCGCGGTGATGTTCGCCTCCGCGACGTCGTTCATGACGCCGGTCGGCTACCAGACGAACCTGATGGTGTACGGCCCCGGCGGCTACGAGTTCGCCGACTTCCTGCGGGTCGGCGGCCCGCTTCAGTTCCTGCTTGCGGTCGTGACGACGGTCGGAATCGCCCTCATCTGGGGGCTCTGACCGAAGGTCGTTCGCTCCGACGATCCCGCGGCTTCGGGAGTTAGCTCACCGAATCATCGTCAGCAGCATCTTGAACCGCGACGGCGCCTCGACCGCGTGTGGGACGTTCGCCGGAAAGACGATGCCCTCACCCGCCTCGAGGTCGTACGTCTCGTCTTCGATCCGCACCCGGCCCGTCCCGTCGAGCACCTGCAGCGTCGCCTCGTGTGGCGCGCTGTGCTCGCTGATCGTCTGTCCGTCGTCCAGAGCGAAGACGGTCAGCGTCGCCGCCTCCTCGTCGACCAACGTTCTGCTGACGATCGAACCGGTCTGGTAGTCGATCAGGTCCGCGAATTCGAAGACCTCGCCCGCGAGTTCCGCGAGTTGATCACTGGTAGATCCCATACGCTCACTTCGAACCTCACGGAGTTAGTCGATCCGACGCACATATTCGGGGAGACGTCCTCCCGTAGGGGCCGCCGGCGGATTCCGACCGCGCGCGGGATCACTTTCAAATACGTTCCCCGAAACGTCGATAGTATGAGTGATGTGTTGACAGCCGACAAAGCCACGCTGATCGATCTGAGCATCGGCCTCGAGGACGACTCACCGAGCGAGCCGATGCCGCCGTCGATCGACTCGTTCGGACACGAAGCCGGTGCCCAGCGCCTGGCGGAGACCCTGCGGGCGCTCGGCCACGACGTCGAGGCGAACGACTTCCCCGACGGGATGGGGCTGGCCTGGGAAGACCTCGAGGTGATCCCCCACGCGGGAACTCACATCGACGCGCCGTGGCACTACGGCCCGACGGTCGACGGCGACCCGGCGAAGACGATCGACGAGATCCCCCTCGAGTGGTGTCGCGGGAACGCGGTCGTACTCGACTTTCGCTGGATGGAACCCGGCGAAGAGATCTCGGTAACCGATCTCGAGGACGCGCTCGACGACCTGAATCACGACCTCGCGCCCGGCGAAATCGTCCTGATTCAGACGGGAGCCGACGAGCTGTGGGGCAGCCCCGAGTACCTTACCGAGTTCCCCGGAATGAGCGCCGACGGAACGAAATTCCTCGTCGAGCAGGGCGTGAAGGTGATCGGGACGGACGCCTACGGCTTCGATAAACCGTTCACGACAATGGGCGAACGCTACGTCGAGAGCGAGGACGAGGACGAACTGTGGCCGGCCCACTTCGCCGGCCGCGAGGTCGAGTACTGCCAGATCGAGAAGATGGCAAACCTCGACGCGCTACCGAGAAAGACGGCTATCCCGATCGTCGCCTTCCCGATCACAATCGAGGGCGGAAGCGCGGGCTGGGTCCGCCCAGTCGCGTTTATCGAAGCTGACGACGGAGGGTCAGCCGCATGAAACTCGCCACCTTCGAAGTCGAGACTCCAGTGGGTCCTGTCGAACGCATCGGTGCCGTCGCCGAAGCGACCGAGAGCGAGGACGCGTCGGCCGGAGAAGCGACCCTCGTCGATCTCACCGCCGCCTACGGCGCTGCACTCGAGGCCGAGGGCGAACCGGCGCCCGCTGATTTGGCCCACGCGCACGTCCCGCCGGAGATGATCGCCTTCTTAGAGCGCGGCGAGCGAGCGATCGACGATGCGCGGGAGGCGCTCGAGTACGCCGCCGAGACCGACGCCGAGCGCGGCCCCGGCGGCGCGAAACTCCGGTACGAACCCGGCGAGTACGAGCTACTCGCACCGCTTCCTCGCCCCAACTCGCTCCGGGATTTCATGGCTATCGAAGAACACGTTCAGAACAGTATGGACGGGGAAATCGCGGACGTCTGGTACGATCTGCCGGTCTATTACAAGGGCAACGCCGACAGCGTCGTCGCACCCGGAACGACCGTCCAGTGGCCCGACTACTCACAGATCATGGATTACGAACTCGAGATCGCGGCCGTGATCGGCAGACGGGGCCGCGATATCGCCGCTGAAGACGCCAAGGACTACATCGCCGGCTACACCGTCTTCAACGATTTCAGCGCTCGAGACATCCAGGGCCGAGAGATGGAGGGGCGACTCGGCCCGGCCAAGGGCAAGGACTTCGCGAACGGTCTCGGGCCGTATTTCGTTCCGAGCGACGATATCGACGTGCTCGAGGCTCCCATGACGGCCCGAATCGACGGCGAGGTCTGGTCGGAGGGCACCGTCGACGAGATGTACCACTCCTTTTCCGAGATCATCGAACACGTCTCCCAGTCCGAGACGCTGCATCCGGGCGACGTCATCGGCAGCGGGACCGTCGGCGAGGGCTGCGGGTTAGAACTGGGCACGTGGCTCGAGGACGGGTCGACCGTCGAACTCGAGATTGAGGGGATCGGCACGCTCGAGCACACGGTCGTCGGGTAACGGATCGAATCAGAAGTGCAGTCCGTTCACGTGCGTTCGGGCCGCCACCGCCTTTACTCGTCTCCCTTCCGAAACACCAGGCAGTAGGAGTGATCGTAGCCGTATCCGAAACGGCCGTCTCTCTCGTCGGGGCTGCAGCCGCCTTCCCACGTGATGACGACCTCGCCCTCGAAGTGGAAGACGTTCGAGACGCGCGCCGCGACGTCCCACGCCAGCGGCGTTACTCGTCCCTCGTGTTTGATGTTCGCGATGTCGACGACGACGGTGGCTCCGGGGGTGAGTACGGCGGCGAGATTGCCGAACGCCGTTTCGATATCCGCGAGATACTCCTCGTAACTGCTCGAACCCGAATAGTTTCGGAACGGGTTCCGGTCGTCCGTCCGTTCCATGAACGGCGGCGAGGTGAAACAGCAGTCACAGGCCGGGAACCACGATGAGTCGAGTTCGAGCACGTCTCCCCGTCGAACGTGGTCCGGCGTCGCGATCCGATCACGGATGTGTGAAACGCGCTCGGCTTCGTACTCGAGTCCGTAGGGAGTCCGTCCTATCCGTTCGGCGACGGTGAGCGTCGTTCCGTATCCGGCGAAGATATCGATGACCGTGTCACCGGCGTCGGAATACGCCGACAGGAACTGTTCGACGAGTGCGTTCGGGGTTCGAACCTCGGTGGTGTGGCCCACCGGTAACTCGCTGCTGTGAGCGTATTCGACGGAACGGTACGTATCCATATACGAGCGTTTTATCACACAAATCTAACAACTTTTGGTTCGAGTGCCAGCGTCTTCTTGTTCTGCACACTCTCGAACACCGTCTCGTTGGCGACCTCGAGCATACGGTCCTCGAATAGTGACTGGAGTCCGCCCTGCTCACTCGTATCCAATTTCGGCCGAGAGTTCGATGTTGCTCGGCACGAACGTGCCGGTCGCCCGGGCCAGTTGCGTCCCATCGTCGTCCTCGAGGACCGACTCCGCGATGTATTAGGTCGGGTGTTCGTACACCACGTTGCCGACCGCGGTCATCGTCCCGTCGGAGATGGGACGTCGTTCATCGGCGGTCGAGGCGGATACCCCGACCCTTGAGGTCGGGGAGGAAGCCGACACTTGGGAAACTAACCACGCATCACAGAACGGCTAACTCCCCCACGCTGTTAAACACTAAGTATTAAATATTTCTGTCCCTTCTAATGAAGTATGGCAGAGGTGGTCAGGAACATCCAAGTCAAACTCAACATCGCCGAGTCACGACACTCGGACGTTGACCAGACCTTCGAGGAGTTCCGCCAAGCTGCCCAACACGTCGCAGACCACGGGTGGAGCGGCGACCCTGACCACCTCGTCAAAGCCAAAAACAAACTTCACGAAGCCACGTACACCGAAGTCCGCGAACAAACCACCCTCCAAGCCAGTCTCGTCCAATCCGCCAGAAACCTCGCCGCGACCGCTCTCGGAAACTGTAAGGACTTGCTCGACGACGACAAAAACACGAGCAAGCCAGAGTTCCGAGGCACTGTCATCGTGTACAACGGACGCACAATCACGTACAACGACGGCCACGTGACGCTCGCCACCACAGGCGACCGCGTGACAGCCGAGTACGTCCTCCCACACGACGACGAAGGCACGCCGTTCGAGGACTACTGGGACGAAGCTGAATGGGAAAAGAAAGAGGCCACGCTCCACAAGCGTGACGGAGAATACTACCTCCACGTCGCAGTCGAGAAAGAAGTTGAACCTATTTCTAGCGATGAGAAGACCGAGAACGGAGTGGTTCTCGGCGTTGACCTCAACGTGGACGGATACCTCGCCGTCACCAGTACAGGAGCGTTCCTCGGCAACACGGACGAACTCAACCACAAGCGCGACCAGTACGAACGCCGCCGAGGAAACCTGCAACGAATAGGCACTCGCTCGGCACACCTCACCATCCAGTCAATCGGCGATAGGTTTGCCGAGTGGAGCCGTCACCGCCTGCACGACGTATCGAACGACATCATCACAGAAGCTGTTGAGAACGACTGTACGCATATCGCGTTCGAGCGGTTGACGTGGATTTGGACGCGCATCTCGAACGCTTCGAAGTTCCAGCAGTGGGCGTTCCGCGAGATTCAGCGACAGGTCGAGTACAAGGCCGAAGAACACGGCATCGAAGTCGAAACCGTTGCGCCCCAATACACGTCACAGCGGTGCAGTCACAGCGAGTGTGGATTCACCCACGAGAATAACCGTGATGGTGACGAGTTCGAGTGTTTGAAGTGTGGGAAAGTCTTGCACGCGGATTACAACGCTGCACGGAATGTGGCGTGGCGTCTTGTCCAGAACTGGCTCAAGTCTGGTTCTGGACGGGCTACCAGTCAACTAGCCCTAAAGTCAGGAACCGTGAACGCGAACGGCGATTTCAATGCCTCCGCCTAAGTGCGGCAGAGCGGGAGTTCACTGACAAGCCCCGACCCCCGAGGTCGGGGTCGTTGACGGTAGTGATGCTCTGTGCTCGGCAAAAACGTCGCCGGCCAGTCCCGTTCCATTCGATACGCTCGAGTGACGAACGTTATTCGTCTCCGTTCGCGCTCTCGAGCAACTCCCAGAACCGCTCCGTGTCGCCCTCGAAGCGCTCGAGCAACGCGCGCATCTCCGCCCGGTGGTCGTCCGTGACCGTCACGTGAACCATCCCCTCGTCGGGTTGGCCGTAGACTACGCTCGCCCCTTCGGGCGCGGCGACGATCGCCGGCAGCGCGATCAGATCCTCTTCGCCCTCGACGAGGATCGTCGTCGGCTCTTCGCGCGCGATCCCCTCGAGGAGCGCCTCGATCACTTCGGCCGAAATTTCGGCGGGCGGGTTGACGGCCTCGAGGTGGGTCGATTCCGTCACCGTCTCGCGGATCTCCTCGTCGACCGTCTGTCGCTTGGTTCGTTCGTCGACGACTGCGACGTCCGGCGGATGGCCCGCCCGTAAGAAGTGGTAGGTGACGACGTCACCGACGGCGATCAGCGGCCCGTCGACGGTCTTGAGTAAGACGTTTGCGTCGGTCTCGATCGGTCCCATCGGCTCCTTGAGTTCGTGGCGGAGATCGTCGGGCAAAACCAGTAGCTGCTCGTCGGCACCGGTCGAGTCGGGCGTTGCCGTATCGTCGTCCCGAGCCACGACTACCGGACTTTCAGCGCGTACGCGCCGGGTTCGGTTACCTGCATCTCCGAGGCGATTTCGCTGTCCTCGGGGTGGGCGATAACGACGTAGCCGGCCCAGTCCTCGGTCAGCGACGAGGAGTTACAGGCGTCGCAGGTCTCGTTGTCCGGATCGTTGACCCGGTGACACTCTCGACAGACGAGGCGATCCGAGGCCATGGTTATTCACCCGCCGCCGCTTCCTGCTTTTCGTGTTCTTCCTCGAGCCAGCCGTGTTTCCCGAGGCCGGGCTGTTTCGCCGTCAGACCGATCTTCGAGTCGCGCGGATTCCGTTCATCGATACTCTTCGTGACGATTCGCGCGCGGACGGCGTCGTCGACGCCCAGCGTGCGGTTGGACTCGTTCGAGGCGAGTTGCTGGTTCTCGCCGTCGAAGGCGAGATACTCGTCGCTGATCTGTGAGACGTGGAGCAGGCCGTCGACGGGGCCGATGCCGACGAAGGCACCGAACTCGACGACTTCGACGACGGTGCCGTCGACGACTTCCTGCATCTGCGGATCGAACGTGACGGCGTCGAAGTCGGCCTCGTAGTAGACGCCCGGTCGGTTCGGCAGGACCGTCCCCTCACCGATGTCGTGGACGTCGGTGACCGAGACGATACTGCCGACCTCCTCGTCCATGCGGCCTTCGAGTTTGTCCTGCAGCAGTCGCTTCACGAGGTCCGGCGAGACGTCGCCGAGCTCCTCCGGCGGTACTTCTACGGTGTCTTTCAGTCTGACCCGTTTGTACATCTATGGTTGAGTGATCGCTAACTTGTTTCTCCCGCGTAATGCAATTACCGGTACACGCTCCTCGAGTACACGGTCACACAGCGGGCGATCGTTCGTGACGACGTAGTCGACGTTCCCCTCGCGGGCGAGTTCGACAAGCGCGTCGTCGGCGTATGAAGCCTCCGTATCGACGATGAGACAGCGTTCGGTCGCGAGGTCGTGGCCGACGTTTGCGGCCGTTCCCTCGTTACCGCCCTTTTCGGAGAGCCGTCGGAGTTCTTCGACGACGGCCTGTGGGGCCGTCGGCTCGTAGGCTCCGACCACCCGATCGAGTTCGTCGAACAGCCGAACGTCGAGTTCGACCGGCATCATGAGGGCGCTCGTATCGAGGGCCACCTGCGTCGACGTGCTCATTCGTCTTCGTCGTCCTCGTCGCTATTCCTTGAGCGTTCCCAGTCCGATCAGCCGCCAGCGAGCACCGATGCGGCGGTTGATCGCGATCTTTGCGCCCGGCTCGGCGGCGACTGGCCGCTTGAGATTGACCTCGCACTCGCCCTCGCGAGCGCTGGTCACGGCTCCGACGGTCGTCGCCGTGCCGACGGTCATCATCAGCGGTTCGCCGGTGCTGATCTCGTCGACCGTCTCGCCGCTTTCGGCGCCGACGACGCGCTCGAGCAGGTCGACGTCCATCGTGAACTCCTCCCACGTCGGCGGCAGCGATCCCGGTGGGCCGGCCAGCCGACCCGCGAGGGCGTCTCCCTTGGTCAGTGCGGGATCGAGCCCGGTCCCGACGCCGAGCAGACCGCCCGGCGTGACCGTCTCTGCGGACTTCCCGCCCGCCTGCAGCGAACGGATCGACGTCTGGATCGGCACGTACTCCGTTTGACCGCCCTCTTCGACTTCGCGGCCGGGTCGGATCTCGAGGTCGTCGCCGACCTCGAGTTCGCCCTGGACGAGACTACCGCCGAGGACGCCGCCGGCGAGGTCCGTGGCCGTAGTCCCCGGTTTGTTGATGTCGAAACTGCGGGCGACGTGCATCCGCGGATCGGCCTCGGGGTCGCGGTCGGGTGTGGGGATCTCTTCTTCGATTGCCTGGATCAGCAGGTCGAGGTTGACCTCCTGGCCGGCCGAAACCGGGACGACGGGGGCGTCTTCGGCGACGGTCCCCTCGACGAACTCCTGGATCTCCTCGTAGTTCTCCCGGGCCTGATCGCCGCTGACGAGGTCGACCTTGTTCTGGGCGATGACGATGTTGTCGATGCCGATAATGTCGAGCGCCATCAGGTGCTCTTCGGTCTGGGGCTGTGGGACGGGTTCGTTGGCGCTGACCACCAACACCGCGCCGTCCATCAGCGACGCACCAGAGAGCATCGTGGCCATCAGGGTCTCGTGACCCGGGGCATCGACGAACGACACGGTCCGCAGCGGCTCGCTTTCCGAGCCGTCCGGACACTCCTCCTCGACGGTGTAACACTCGGGTTCGTCCGCTCCGTCGCAGTAGCGAAACGTCGCGTCCGCGTAGCCAAGACGGATGGAGATACCGCGTTTCATCTCCTCTGAGTGCTGGTCAGTCCACGATCCGCTGAGGGCCTGGACCAGTGTCGTCTTGCCGTGATCGACGTGACCGACGAGCCCGATGTTCACCTCCGGTTGTTGATTTCCTGCCATAAGACGGTGAGTAATCTTAGATAGCCCTATCCCCGTGCGCTTGATAAACCTACTGTTCTGCTCTCTACAAGCGCGGGTGAAGACGGCTCCCTCCCCGGAACAGAGACGTGATATTCAGCTGTCTCGCGTCGGTGTGTGCGGGACTGGTGGGTAGTGAGGAGTATCTCCCTGAGGAGCTCCGACTCTCCTCGCTCGTCGTTGTGCTGGTCCTCCAAGGTAGACGCTATACTGTCCGTCAGACACGGTGAGGCTGTGACCGCCCTGCGGCCGGGCCGGTTAATCGTTACGGCAGACCGTTTCAGTCGTCCGGATCGATAACGAACATGGTTCCGGTGACTCCCTCGACGTCCGGTGACGAGTAGCCGATTACGTACTTTCCCTCGAACGGAAACGTCCAAGAGTGGCTGGTCCCACCGTCGCTGCCGGACCACTGGCACGGGCTGTGTACCTCGACCGGTTCGATCTCCCCGGTACTATCGCCCCACCGCCAGGTGACCTGCGTGTTCGAGTCGATCATAACGGGATCCGGATCGAACGCGGGTTCTCTGCCCGGTGAGATCTGTATCGTGAGCTTCGACTCACCGGTTCGATCGACCGGATCGTAGTCGTCGATTTCGTCGAGGTGTGGATCGTAACCGTTGTTCGCTCCCTCCTCAGCGTCGTCTTCGTCGTCTCCGAGACAGCCTGCCAACAGGGCCGTCGTGCAGGCCGCTCCGAAGAGCGCTCGTCGCGTCCACATATAGGTCGCTCTACGGAGTAGCTCAGGATAACAGTTCGTCCGAATTCGCCTATCGTACCACGTTTTCGCCCCGATCACCGCCAGGCAACTCGCCGTCGCGAACCGCACGGCCACGTTCGCTGCAGTCACGAAGGGTGCTACGCCCTCAAATTTCGGTGGACCGACGGCTCGGGGCTCGCTGGAAACTTGAGCACGCGATCAGTAACGCCGTCTCCAAGACATCGGCCACCACGGAACCGCCGATCGGCGCGGTCGAGACGACGAGACTCGCAAGGCTGTCGTCGCCTATTGACAACGACATTGCAAAAACGTCGTTCAGGAAAAGGTTTTGACAGTTACTCGCGTAATCCTAGGCATGAGTCGATCGAACGCCTCGAGTGACGGCGAGAGCCCGCTCGAGTGTACGGACTGTCTCGATCCCGCCGACGCGTTCGCGCTGGTGAGCAACGAGACGCGATTGTCCATCCTCGAGGCGCTGTGGGCGGCCGACGACCGGCCGGTCTCGTTCTCGGAGCTCCGTCGCGAGGTCGGGATGCGCGATTCGGCCCAGTTCAACTACCACCTCCAGCAGTTGACCGACCACTTCGTTACCCAGGTCGAGGACGGCTCCGCGAGCGGGGGCTCGTCGGGCGGCCGGTCCGGCGGCGGATACGACTTCAAACACGCCGGCGAGAAGGTCGTCCGCTCGGTGATCGCCGGCTCGTTCAACGAACATCCGACGATTGAGCCGTTCCCGGTCGAGGGTGCGTGCGTCGCCTGTGACGGGCCCGTCGAAGCCCGGTATCGGGACGAACAGCTCGCGATCGCGTGTGCCGACTGCGGACACGGTCACGGCGAGTACGACTTTCCGCCGGGCGGCCTGAACGACCGGACGCGCGAGGAGGTCGCCGACGCCTTCGATCAGCGCGTCAAACACCTCCACTGCCTCGCGGCCGACGGCGTCTGTCCGGAGTGTAGCGGCCGCGTCGAGTCGCGAGTCGTCGAAGACGACGCGTGCTGTCTCGGCGCGACGGTCCGGGTCGATCACGAATGCGTCCAGTGCGGTCACACCCTCTGTTCGGCACCCGGGCTCCGCCTGCTCGATCACTCGCGAGTCGTCAGCTTCCACCGCGAACGCGGGGTCTCGCTCGACGAGCGGCCCTACTGGACGCTCCCGTGGTGTGTCTCCGACGAGTACACGACGCTCGTCGATCGCGATCCAACCCGCCTTCGCGTCCGCATCCCGCTCGAGGGAGACGAGCTTCGAGCCACCCTGAACGGGGGCCTCGACGTTCTCGAGACGACCGTCCAATCGGTCGACTGAGCGGCGGTCGCTCGGACGTCTAGTGTCCGAATCCTGAATTATCTGGCTGTCATATACGTCTGTTTCCGGCTCGAGTCAGCCAACGGCTCGTCTCGAGACGCCGTATAAGTCACGTTTCATACTGAAACGGATTTCAGTATCGCAGCGTACAAAAATGTTTTTCAGATTACACTTATTCGGATGGCGGCCGTTCGTTCGAACGAAGTCCAATGGTCTACACTCACCCTGACAGATCGCCACGCCGCCCCGGTCGGCCGCTCTCGCGAGCAGCGAGTGTCGCGACGCTCTCGACGCTCGGACTGCTCGTCGGCGGCGGCGTCGGCGTTGCGGTCTGGTCCGTGCTCGCGTTCGTACCGATTTTCGGATTCGGGGCTGGAATCGGGGCCATCACCGGCCTCGCAGTCGCTATCGCGGTCCCAGCCACGATCGAGCGCCTCGTCGTCGTCGTCGTGACGCGACTCACTCGAGACTCGAGCGGTACCGATTCGACCGGCGTTGGGTCGGCGAGCGTCGACACTGAGCCATCGACTGAGGAAAGCCGACGCTCGGCCGCGTCCGCCGCTCTCGAGGAGTAACCCGCCAATCGAGTCGTCGAATCGCGCGCTTTTTGCCGCTGGCACCCCTCGCGGTAGCCGTGAGTGAGTTCGCGTTCGAACTCGAGCTGTGTGCCCACCTCGAGACCCGCCGGGACGGCGTTCTCGCCCGACAGCTCGGCGCGAGCGTCGCCGATCCGGGCGGGCGAATTCTCGACGTGCTCTGCGTCGAGCCCGGCCCCGAGTTCGACGACCGCGTTCGACTCACGAGCGAGTCGATTCCGGACGCCGCGATCGAGTCGGCGGTGGGAACCGGCCGGGCGCGCTACTGGAAGACCGCCTTCGACTGTCACCCGGATCGGGCACGGAGCGCAACGGAACGAGCCTGCGAGATCGGATTTTTCGAGCGCGAACACCGCAAGGGACGGGACTACGTCCGACAGGTTGCGCGCTACCCCGACTGGTACGGTCGTATCGTCGGTATCGAGAACAAACCCGACCTCGGCCGACCCGGCGACCTCGAGGCCCAGTTACGAACGGACGTCAGCCTCGCGCTGGTCGACGAGGTGATCCTCGCGACCGAGAGCTACGTCACGCGTGCACACCTGAATCGAATCCCCGAAGAGGTCGGCGTCTGGCGCGTACATCGCGAGGACGGCGCTCCGCTCGAGATCGAAATCGTCCGCGAGCCGACGTCACTTCCGGTCGACGAACCGGGAATCGAGCCGCTCGAGGCCCACCCCGGCCGAACCGAGATCGCCGTCGTCGACCCCGACGCGAAAGCACGGCAGCGTCGACGGATCGCCGAGCGCACCTACGGCAAGGGGTGGCGGACGTACGAATTTCCCGACTGCGGCGCCTGCGATCCCGACGACTCGAGCGGCGCGACGCTTCCTTACTGCGAGTGGAAGGGGCGGATCGTCGACGCCGGCTCGGAGTGTGGCGCTTCCTGTGGGGGGTACGATCCGGTTTCAGATGCCGATACAGATACAGATGCAGATTCAGTTCCAGACTCGGACTCGGACACAGATCCAGAGTTGCACTCCGGCTCAGCGCTCGAGTCGGATGCGGATTCCGCGACAGCAATCGATCTCGAGGCCGAGCGCGATCGCCGAACGCCTTGGAAAGCCGATCCGGACGGCAAACGCCGCCAGCAGTCCGGGCTGGACCAGTTCGGCTGACCACGGCAACGCATTGATTCTCGAGAGGGGGTGCTCTCGGTAGCGCGGACGTGTGGCGCTACTCGTCTTCGGTTTCGTCCTCGTCGCCTTCAGCCCCGGCCTCGTTATCACGAACCCGGAACGCGCCGGTAAACTCCTCGCCGTCTGCATCCCGGCTGGCGTAGCGGTACGCACCCTCGGCCCAGAAGAGCCGATCGCTCTCCTCGCCGGCGTCTCGCTCCTCGACCGTTTCCGCGTCGACTTCCTCCGCCCACAGACAGTCCGACGGGATGTCGATCGGATACACCGCCGTACTCGGCCCCTCCCAGGTCCACTCGAGGACGGTGTCCCGATCGATCTTGAGCGTTTCGGGCTCGAAGCCGTCCCCCTCGGGATCGACCGCGATCTCGACGACCTCCTGGCCGGTGTGATCTTCGAGGTCGTGTTCCTCGAGGATCGTTTCGGCGTCGCGGTCGTCGTCGCCGGCGTCGTCAGTCTCGACCGATTCGCCGTCGTCCCTGTCCGGATTCTCGTCGGGATCGTCCTCCCCGAGACAGCCCGCGAGAGCAGCGACCGCCGCGCTCGTCCCGATCAGACGCCGCCTGGTCCACTCCATACGTGCCAGTCCGGGCTCGAGGCTCTTGAGTGTCCGTTTCGGCACCCACCGGTCACGGCCGCCGCCCTCGAGTACAGCCCCCTCACTGCTCGTCATTCGCGTGTTCGTCGCTCGCGGGAAGCGTAACGGTAAACGTCGCCCCCTCTCCAGGATCGCTTTCGACCCGGATCTCGCCGCCGTGGCGCTCGACGATCCGCTTGCAAAGCGCTAGACCGATTCCGGTCCCGGCGTGTTCCTCGTGGCTGTGAAGGCGCTCGAACACCTCGAAGATGCGCTCCTGATCGTCGGCATCGATCCCGACCCCTTCGTCGCTGATCGATATCTGCCACTTCTGTCCCACGCGTTCGGCGGCGACGCGTACGCGAGGTACCTCGTCGCCGCTGTACTCGATCGCGTTCTCGAGCAGGTTCTGAAACAGCTGGCGCAACTGGTCGGCGTCACCCTCGACGCGGGGCAACGACTCCGCCGTGACCTGCGCGTCGTGGTCGTCGATCTTCATCTGCAGGTCCTCGAGGACGTCCTCGAGGACGTTGTTGAGGTCCGTCGGCGCTAGCTGCTCTCCGTCCGCATCGATTCGCGAGTACTCGAGGAGGCCGTGGATCATCCCGCGCATCCGATCGGCGCCGTCGATGGCGAACTCGAGGAACTCGTCGCCGTCTTCGTCGAGGGCGTCACCGTACCGTTGGTCGATCAGTTGCAGGTAGCTCGAGACCATCCGCAGGGGCTCCTGCAAGTCGTGGCTGGCGGCGTAGGCGAACTGCTCGAGCGATCTGTTGGACTCCTCGAGGCGCGTGATATACCGGCGCAGATCCTTCGACTGCGTTCGTCGAGTGAGCAGGGTGTTCAAGCGCCGAAAGAGGACGGTTCGATCGATCGGCGCGTCGACGATTTCGTCGACGAGCAGGGGCGGGTCGCGTTCGCCCGGATCCGGAAGCGAAAGCCGCAGGGCGCTGTCTCTGCGCCGAACGACGACCACCGGACAGAATACGGGATGACTCCGTTCGACACGCTCGCGCAGCGCTTCGTGATAGTCGGGGAAGGTGTGGTCGTCGACGAGATAGCAGTCGGCCTCGCCGACCGACTGGTCGGTGTCGACCTCGTACTGTCCCTCGAGCAACTCTCTAACTGCGGCTCGGTTTCCCGTCTCGCCGATGAGTAGCTTGACTGTTTCTCGGTGTTCGTCCGCGCTCATAGATAACGAACGTCGAAACTGCAAGCGGGTGCCATCCGACTCATTGGTCGAGGATACTGTCCGTGCCGTCGCCCATTCGCGGCGCTCCTTGCAGAATGCCGTAGAGCCCCGTCAACGGTTCGCCGACGTGAATCCCGTCCGCCGTAATTTCGAACTCGCGAAGCGTGTGTTCGAACCCGCCGGTCCGTTTTTTCAACATGCCGATGACTTTGCGGAGGCTGCCGTCCATTTCGACGTAGCTCAGGAACATGAGATTGTCCGCGATGTAGCTGAGATCGCCGCTGGTTGCTCTGGAGATACCCGTGATCTCGGAGATTTCGTTCGTGATCAACACCGTCACACCGCGACTCCGCAGGTATCGCGTCAGAGCGTGCAGTTTTCGGACCAGTTTGCTTTCCTGGCCTTGCAGGGCGACCGTGTAGCCGTCGATACCGTCGATCATCACGACGTCTACCCCCTCCTGGTCGACCTGCTGTTTGACCATGTGGCCGAACTCCTCGGCAGAGCGCGTGAGCGGCTCGACTTCGGTCACCGTAAGCGCCCCCTCCTCGCACAGCTTTTCGACGGGGATGCCGATCGACTTTGACCGGTGGCCGTACGTCTGCAGGTCCTCTTCGAAGAGATAGATCGCCGACTGGAGCCCGTTCTCGGCCGCCTGACACAGTAACTGCGTCCCGGTCGACGTCTTTCCGGTCCCCGTCGGACCGCTAATGAACGTCACGGTTCGCCGATCGAAACCGCCACCGACCAGGTCGTCGAGTTCGTCGATTCCGAAGCGAACACGATCCGACTCGAACGGTCGGTCGTGTTGTTCAGGAATCAACTGTGGATAGACTTCGACGCCCTCGTTGCGGATCTCCATTCCGTGATCGCCGGCCATCTGGCCGAGCGCGCGATGCTTCGCCGCTTTCATTCGCCGTCCGGCGTCACCTCGAGTCAGTTCGACGATACCATCGCTGAGCGAGCGAATCTCGGTATCGTAGTCCTGATCGGGAGCAGACGTCGCAGTGGCGATCACGGTAACTTCGCGCTGTTTGAGAAACCGCATAAACGCGAGAATTCGTTTGCGGAACTGGTGGTCGTTCGCTTCGACGTATCGCAGTTGCGTAATCGGATCGATGACGACGCGATTCGGATCGATCTCCCCGATAGCGTCGTGAATATCCTGTGTATATCGGTCCCGGTCGATATCGCTCGGATCGACCAGATCGTACGAATAATCCTCGGTGAAGAAGTCGGAATCCGGTCCCAGATCCAGAAACTCCGCGTCGGCGATATCGATCCCGACGGCCGTGCCGTTCGCGAGAATTTCCTCGCGAGATTCTTCGCCGTGGATGAACAGCACCGTCTCGTTGTTCTCGAGTCCCTCCTCGAGGAAGTGCATACCCAGCAGCGTCTTCCCGGTTCCTGGCTGACCCTGAATGAGATACATTCGACCGGTAACGAGCCCCCCGCGAAGAATATCGTCCAGACCGTCAACGCCGCTACTCAGCGGGGAAATACTCGGGCCCATGCCCACACTCACGGAACTTTCGGTTATAAATTCCCCCATCTGGAACAAGAACGATACGCTGACGATATTTCAGTTTTCGGCGTCTTTGTTCGCTTTGCCAACGTTCGGTATTGATTTTGTATCCCTCAGAGAACGTACTCCTCGCCGTCGATCGCCAGCGGCTCCTCGAACGCCTCCTCGGCCGGGTAGTAGTGGGCGAGGTGGACGAGCCGCGTCCGCTCGGCGTTCAGTTCGTCGGCCAACTCGAGCGCGCCCTCTCGAGTCATGTGTTTCGTCCCGAACGTCCGGGGCACGCCGTCCTCGTTCTCGTGACGGCCCCCGAGGGGATGGTAGTCACAGAGGTGGGCGGGGACGATGGCGTCGGCGAGCAACAGGTCAGGATCGGCGAGGATCTCACGGGATTCGGCCGGAACGTTGTAGCTCGTATCCCCCGAGAGCGACAGCTTTGCACCCGTGACGGGATCCTCGATCGCGAGCCCGTAACAGACCAGCGGCGGGTGTTCGACCGGAACCAGCGTCACGTTGAAGCCACAGACATTGATCGGCTCGAGGGGTGTCGTCGGATAGACGTCGATCGGCTCGAGATAGTGGTAGTCGTCGCTGACCGTTTCGGCGACGCTCTTGCCCGTCTTGGGATCGGTTTCGTTCGCCGCGTAGACGTCCAGTGAGTCGAAGACGCGAAAGACGTTGCCCAGGCCGTCGAGATGATCGAAGTGGATGTGGGTGATGACGGCGGCGTCGGGCAGGGGAACGTCTTCGCGCAGGAACTGGTAGCGAAAGTCCGGACTAAAATCGATCAGTAGCGATTCGCCGACGCGCTCGTTTTCGACGTGGACCGAAAACCGGGTGCGTTCGATACCGCGCTCACGGGCGGTCTCGCAGGTGTCACAGTCACACCCCACGGTAGGCGTTCCGGTCGTATCGCCGGCACCCAGCAGCGTCACCCGCATCGTTACGTTAGGCCTCCGGTGGCGACGCCCACGGAACCGGCTCGGACGAGCCGCCGCTCGAACTCCCTGCGATGGGCCCACGAGTTACGACCGTCCGTTCGTGTTCGACCGGCGAACGTGGCCGTAACGTTCCCCCGTATCGGTTCGTCGCTCATTGGGATGTGATTAGGACCCACCACATAAAGGGTATTTCCCCGCGAGACGGACGACGCCTACTCCGTCCCGGAGTCACCACCGGTCTGCGGTTCGCACTCGTGTTCCCGCAGCAGATCCGGATCGACGTCTCGCAACACTCCTTCGTGGGTCGCCTCGAGGACCACTGGCGGCGCGCAGTCGGCCTCGACCGCCTCTATCCACCGCCCGAGACAGAGACACCACCGATCCCCGGGCTCGAGACCCGGAAACTCGAACTCGGGCTTTGGCGTCACGAGATCGTTGCCTTGAGCCCTGCTGAACCGCAGAAAATCTTCAGTCATCACGGCACAGATCTCGTGGCGACCCCGATCACCCTCGACGCGTCGACAGCAGCCGTCTCGGAGGAAGCCCGTCGCGGGATCCGTGCTACAGGGCTCGAGTTCGGCGCCGTAGACGTTCCGATCCTCGGTCATATGTGTGTTCTCGGATGCCGTGGGCAAAAGAGTGCGGAACGGGGAACCCGAAGCGGTAGTGGGTTCTCGCTACTCAAGACCGTCTCGTCGACCGTCGTCCGCGGTTGTTCTTCGGCACCGACCGCAATCGGCCCGGTCAGCAGGGGGACAGTCGAATGCCGATGGAACGAACATCGGGATCGCCAGTAACCGACCGACTATGGTGACTGCAGCCGCTCAGTTCACATTCTTGTGACGTTTCGTCGAGACGACCCCCTACTGAGAACCGTCACCAGCATCGGCATAGCAATCACCCATAGATCGTCCGTCGCTAACCGAACCGCGATCAATTGAGTCCTGGCGGGGCGACCGGCTCGATGCCGTGAGTTTCGAAGTACTCCTCGAGAAACGTCGCTCGAGCGTCGATCTCGCCCGGCTCGTGGGAGTCCGAGCCGACGGTGACCGAGACGTCGTACTCCCGCAAGATATCGAAGAACGTCTCCGAGGGGTGGACGATCGCCATGTCGGCGACGGCTCGCCCGGCGTTGATTTCGGGGACCGTCCGCGAGTCAGCGAGCGCTCGAGCGACGCGCTCGTAGTGGTCCGTCGATGCCCGCCCTCGCAGCGCCGGCGTCCGTTCGATCAGGTCGAGATGGGCCGCGACGTCGAACAGTTCCGATTCGATCAGCGCGACGAGATTCTCGAAGTAGTCGTCGACGATCGCATCGCGCTCCACGCGCGATAGGCCGGCGAAATTGCTCGGCACCTGGACGTTCAGCCCGTCGACCGCGTGGACGCTTCCGATAGTGTAGTCGAAGTCCGCGTCCGCGAGAAACTCGCGAATAGCGGCCTCGTCGCGGGGATCGTAGTCCATCTCGACCCCGTCGTAAATCTCGACCGAAAGTTCTTCGCGGTCGCGCTGGGCTTCGATCGCCCGCCGTCGGCGCTCGTAGGTCAGATCCAGATTGAAGCCGTAGACGCTGCGGACGGTTTCCGGTCCGTCTCGAGACGAAACCGTACAGTGGTCGGTCAGGCCGATTCCCTCGAGTCCGGCCGCGTCGGCGGCCTGAACCATCCCCTTGAGAAAGCCTCCGTCGGAGTAGTTGGTGTGGGCGTGGTAGTCGTGCATACGCCGAGGACATCGAGCGGACAGTTGGTAGTTTCGCTCGAAAAGCCAGGTCGGGATCCGGGTTCGGGTTCGGTACGGATTCGATTCTGTGTTCGGTCCCGGTTCACATAGCGGTCCGCGCTTGCCGTGCCTACTCTCTCGGCGCGACGACTTCGACTTTGTGCCCCTCCGGAGCCGCACAGTAGAGCGCGTAGTACCCGCCGGCGTAGGGATGGCGGTCGTCGTAGAGAATGCTCGCGTCCTCGCGCTCTCGAATTTCGGCCGTGAGCCTATCGACCTGATCGCGGGAGGCCGCGTGGAACGCGAGGTGGTTCAGTCCGGACGCCTGCCGGTCGAACGGCTGGTCGGAATCGTCGGCCCGCTCGAGTACGATGTACGTCGGGCCGTTGATCCACGAACGGCCGCTCTCCCACTCGTTTTTCGGTTCGTAACCCAACTCGGCGAGCAGCCAGTCCCAGAATTCGATCGCGGGCTCGAGGGCTGTTGCGTACAGTTCGATGTGATGCAGTTGGCCGGCGTGGTTGGGGTCGGCGTGGTCGTCGCTCATACCAGTGTTGTGTCGACTCGCGGCAAATAGTAGTCGATCGTTGACGTGACTGGCGGGGGGACGAACCAGGTTTTCAGCGAACGCGTCGACGACAGGGGCCTCCGATTCAGTGGCTGTGGTCGTGGTTATGATCGTGATCGTGCGAATGCCCGTCGTCATCGCTCGGCTCACCGCCGTCGCTCGCCTTGCCGAGATCCCCGCCGGCGACGAGCGCGTCGTGGTCTCCGCCCATCATGTCCATGTTCTTGAGCGTATCGCGCTCCTCGAACTCCTCGACGGCGTTCATGAGGTCCTCCTGGGTCAGCGTGGTTCGGTCTTCGGTCAGCGCCTCGAGGACGGCTTCCCGGAGGACCATCCGGAGGTCGCTGCCGGTCAGTCCCTGTGTTACGTCGGCGATGAGTTGCGGATCGAACTCCTGGATGTCCATCGTCCGGGTGATGAGTCCGAGGATGTCCGCGCGCATGCCGTGGTCGGGCTTGGGGAAGTTGATGATCTCGTCGAAGCGCCGCCAGGCCGCGTCATCGAGCTGATCGGGGTGGTTGGTCGCGCCGATCAGCAACACGTCGTCCTCGATGAGCGAGATGTTGTCGATGCTCTTGAGGAGCGTGTTGACGGCGCGTTTGAGCGCGGCGTGTTCGTCGCTACGGCGGGTCTTGGCGACGAAGTCGAACTCGTCGATAAACAGGATACACGGCGAGAGACGCTTTGCGACCTCGAAGGTCTTGTCGACGTTTTTGGCCGTCTCACCCAGGTACTGGCTCGTGATCATCGAGAGTTTGACCTCGACGAAGGGGAGATCCATGTCCTGGGCCAGCGCCTGTGCCGTCGACGTCTTCCCGGTCCCCGGCGGGCCGACGAACAGCAGCTTTCCGATCTCGCGAAGGCCGATATTCGCGAGGTAATCGCGGTGTTCGATCGCCTTCGAGATCTTGTTGAGTTCGTTCTCCTGATCCTCGGTGAGCACGAGGTCATCGAGGGACATATCGACCTCTTCGGGTGCACGGACCTCGACGAGGTCGAGCATCTCCTCGTCCTCCTCTTCGTCGAAGTACTCGTCGAGGAGGCCGTCGATCCAGACGCGGTCGGCCTGGATCGGCCGGTTCTGTTCTCGGGCTTCCTCGTGGGTGACGTCGAACTGATCGCCGAACTCCTCGTGATTTGCGAAGTGTTTCGCGAGGGTCGGGTTTTCGCGCAGTCGCTCGTCGTCGGCGCGTTCGGCGTACCACTGCTCGGCCATCCCCTCCTGGGCGAGCGTGATGGTTCCCGCAAACTCGTCGCGTTCGGTGAACATCAGCTCCGAGACGGCGTTCCAGGGCCGATCGACGTCGGTCGCTTCGCGCGCGGTACTGTTCGTGGCTGAGAGCGGCCGGCTAATGCCGGCGTGTTTGTGACTCCCCGTTTCGTCGTCATGGTCGTCATCGGCACCTCCGGTCCAGAATACCCGGCGGAACGACGGCGGGAGATCGTTCTCGTCCAACGTCCTGTCGTCCGAATATACGCTCGTCGTGAGCAGGAACTCCACGACATCGAGCGCCGCATCACTCATTCGGTCAACGTATTCACCACACGTTCTTAACGTCGTCGTCCTGTACACCGTCTGCGGCTGTGACGCACGGTTGCTTCACTCGGTCCCGAGTACGTTTCCACAGTCCCATCGTTCCTCGGAAAGCGTCCGTCGACAGCCCGGGCCGTAACGCCGTATCCACCGACGGTCGCTCTCGCGGGGACTGCGGCACAACGGTTTTCGTCCATCGGTACACATACATGCACATGAACGTCTTAGTGGGCCTCGTCGGGAGTGACGAATCGATCAAGACGCTGGAGCAAACGATCGATCGCACGCGCGATGTCGGCGACGATCTCACCGTCGCCACCGTGGAAAAGCCCGAAGCGAAACGCTCACAGGAGGAGATGGCACAAGAGGCCGAGAAATTGCTCTCCGAGGCCGATATCGATGCGGAGATGGTCGCACTCGAGGGCGACCCGGGGAGCGCACTGGTCGACTACGCCGAGCAGGGCGAGTTCGATCAACTGGTCATCGGCGGCGGGACCCTGAGTCCGATGGGGAAGATTCAACTCGGCCCGATCACCGAGTTCGTCCTGTTGAACGCGCCGACGACCGTCAAACTGGTGCGATAACGATGGCTGGTGCGAGACAGTATCCCGACGAGACGGCCGGCCCGTTCCCCTCGCCGCCGACGTCGTTCGAGGATCGGGATGGACGAACGATCGAGGTTCGGGCGTCCGACGACTTCGAGGATACGCTCGAGGACGTCGTCGAGATGTACGTCCAGTTCGATCCGACCGACCGAGCACAGGGGATTCCGCCGACCGGCGACGAACGCATCCGCAACTGGCTCGAGACGATCGCCGACGAGAGCGTCAACGTCGTCGCCCGACACGGGGAGGACGTCGTCGCCCACGCGATGCTCGTTCCCGACACCAGCGATCCGTCGACGATCGAGGACAACGCCGAGATCGAGTGGGAGCTCGCGATTTTCGTCCTGCAGGACTACCAGCGGGCCGGAATCGGCACGCAGCTGATGGAGTATTTACTCGGCCACGCGATCGGCATCGGCATCGAACGCGTCTGGCTGACCGTCGAGCGCTGGAACAACCCGGCGATCGCCCTCTACGAACGGGTCGGCTTCGAGTCGACCGGTACCGAGAGCTTCGAACAGGAGATGGCGATCCGTCTCGGGGACGACTCGACCGTCGAGAACGGCAACGAGAACTGAGATCGAACGAGCGCCGTTCTCGCGTCTACGCGGTTCTCGGACGATTCGGGTGACTCATACCACTCATACCGAAAGCACCGGCTGACTCGCGTACGCGAGAACGTACTCGGCGGCCTTCTCGAGGACCTCCGTCGAGGCGGTGTCGGTGACGGGCTCTCTCGGAAGGACGATGAAGTCGGCGTCGATGTCGTCGGCGGTGTCGAGGACGACGTTACCCGGATGAAGCGTCTTTCGAGTCTGGGAGAACCCGTCGTCGACGGAGGTTACCAGCGGGACGTCCATCTCGTCCGCGATGGTCCCGATATCGTCGAAGAATCCCTGCGTATCCGCTGCGACGGCGTCTTCCTCGACGGCTCCGGCGTTCATGCCACGAACGACACCGCGGCCGAGTACGAACAGCGCGTGGACCGACGCATCGTAGCGGTCGGCGACGGCGACGGCGTACTCGACGGCGGTGGCTGACTCCTCACTTCCGTCGACCGGCGCGAGAACAGTGTCGACGGTAAACGGCTCGCTATCGTCCATACGCGGTGGTGTGTCCCCCGTCGCAAAAAAGCCATCCCCAGTTCCCGGCGGAACCGTCGCGATCGGACCGTCGACACGGGTTCCGACCGCGGGGAAAAGTCGTCGGTGTTTAAGCCGCCTCGGCCGTAATCTCCGCCCATGTTCGATACGGTCGTAGTCGCTACCGACGGCTCCGAAAGCGTCAAACGAGCCGTCGACGTCGCACTCGATCTCGCGGACCGCTTCGAGGCCGAGGTGCACGCGCTCTCGGTCGTCGACGCCAGCGAGGTCGACGCCTCACCCCAACAGCTCCGAGACGAACTCCGAACCGCTCTCGAGACGACCTCCGACGCCGCGCTCGCGACCGTCGAGGACCGGGCCGGCCAGGAGGTGACGACCGCCGTCCGGGAGGGGCGGCCCGCAGCCGAAATCTGTAGCTACGCGCGCGATATCGACGCCGATCTGATCGCGACGGGCACTCGCGGTCGCCACGGCGAGAACCGACTCCTGCTCGGCAGCGTCGCGGAACGCGTCGTTCGGACCTCCCCCGTTCCCGTCCTCTCCGTTCGTCAACTCGAGACCGCTGGCGAGGGATCGACGGACGAGCCGACTGTCGAAGCCTGATACGGTTTACTGTAGTCAATTACCACCGATCGTCGACCCCGTTCTGGCGATCGGCGGTACATAGTTACAGCAATCCGTATGAGTCCGTTGCTATCACGATACTGTTCCCGACCACGTCCCCAGCCGCCGGCGAAAAGCGAAGACCGGCGATTACTTCCCCCGCCGTCGCTCAGTACCGGCCATGTACGACGAACTGATCGACAGCGGCGATCTCTCGATCGCGCGTAAGTCGGTCCTGCCGGGAACCGGCTTCTTCCTGCCTGACACCCTCGAGGACGACCTCGAGGACGAGCAAACTGCGGCCGCCCTCGAGGGGAGCGAGGTCGCCGTCATCGCCGATCCGGACGCCGACGGCCTGGCCTGCGTGGCGCTGATTCGCGAAGCCTACGGCGACGTGCAGAACGTTCCGGAGCCGGAATCCGACGGCGAGGACGCCGACGGACCGACCGATGCCACGGACGCGGCCGACGCCATCGACGACGCCGACGAGGACGGCGTCGTGCTCGCGGGCGACGCCGATGATCCGCTCGAGGAACCCGAACCCACGCCCCACAACGTCGCGTTGATCCCGGCCAGCCCGCACGACGTCGAGGACGCGCTGGCTCGCGTCGCCGAGTACGGCGACGACGGGATCGACATCTTCGTCTGTGACCTCGCGCCGGACCGGTTCGAGTACGTCGAGGACGAACTCGACGCCGCGCTCGAGACCGCGGACAGCGTCTCGTGGTACGACCACCACCAGTGGGGCGACGAGGTCGCGCGGGGCGTCCGCGACGCCGGCGTCGAACTGGTCGTCGGCGATTCGGACGAGGAGTGTAGCGCCGACGTGGTCTACCGCTCGCTCGAGTACGACTTTTCCCCAATGTACGAGGAGTTGGCGGCGGTCACGCGCGACCACGACCTCTGGCTGCGCGAGGACCCTCGGAGCGACGACCTCGCGGACTACGCCTACTGGACCGACCCGGCCGAGTACGTCGAGATCGTCCGCGAGTACGGCGTCGATCTTCCGGACTGGGTCCAGGCGTATCTCGCCGAGCGCCGCGAAGAAAAAGAGGCGCTCATCGACCGCGCCGTCGGCCGCTCGGAACTCCGCGAGGTCGGCGGCTACACGGTCGGGATCACCTACGGCCGCTGTTCGCAAAACGAGGTCGCCGAAGCGATGCGCGAACGGGGAGCCGACGCCTCGGTGGTCGTCAAGCCCGCCGGCTCCGCGTCGATCCGCGGCACCGACGAGTTCCAGTTGTGCCACGAGGTCGCGGGGAAGGTAAACGGCGGCGGCCACCCCAAGGCCGCGGGCTGTAAGCCCGATATCTACGACGATATGCTCGACTACGCGAACCACTGGACGTCCCGCGGCGCGGTGACCAAACAGGTCATTCTCGATGCGTTTCGGGAGGTCGTCGAGGCCGAAGCCGAAGCCGAGGGCGAGGCCGCGGAAGCCGCAAACGACGAAGCGACCGAAGCAGACGAGTAGGTCGGTTCCTCGAGAAGCTTCGGTGGCGACTGGAACGGCCAACCGCGTTTAGATGGAAGACCAACCTCAGTACTTCACAAAGCCGCTTAGTTAGAACGTCTGCTTGCTGTGAATGTGCCTAGCAAACAGCAGCAAGCAGACAATG
>NZ_WUYX01000018.1 GCF_009834785.1 Natronorubrum halalkaliphilum | reverse complement strand
CGACACCTCCTCATTCCTTCCGAAAAATAGCCACGATAAGCCGTCGCTGTCATGCGTTTTGTCTCCTAACTAAAGACGGATGGTTCCCGTAGTTGATTAGTGAGACTCCAGATGTAGGCCCCGTCACGTCCGCTGAAGATAGCTTCCCT
Organism: Natronorubrum halalkaliphilum; assembly: GCF_009834785.1. Classification (GTDB taxonomy): domain Archaea; phylum Halobacteriota; class Halobacteria; order Halobacteriales; family Natrialbaceae; genus Natronorubrum; species Natronorubrum halalkaliphilum. The sequence goes on along the minus strand of NZ_WUYX01000018.1, from coordinate 4,963 downwards.
AATGGATGTGATCTCTGAATGTTATACGCTAATTCTTCCATTTGCTGGATAAGACGAGTGAGTCGTGCGAGACACGAAAGGCCAAATTCCACTGGCTCAGAACCCTGCACATTCTGGATTGTCTCGTCAGGTCGAAGCGATCTGTAATAGAATAAGTGCCGTTTTTGCGATATAGAGGGGCTCCTACGCCAATCCTCACAAACAATGGGCCCTGACGGATTCGAACCATCGACCACTCGGTGTCTCACACAGCCGCAACCGTGTGCAGCCGCGTTATGAGCCGAGCGCTCTAACCAGACTGAGCTAAGGGCCCTTCACTCGAGGAAAAACGCGCGCCGTAGTTAACCGTTGCTGTCTGTAAGAGGTCAGTCCTCGCTCTGGTAGGCCGAGAGCGACTGATCGGTTCCGTCTTTTCGGTGACGGGTCGCGAGTCCGGCGAGGTGGGGTGCCTCGGGAACGATGAGTTGCTCGCATGCAGTCTGGCAAGCGTTCGTGCTCCCGGGAAGGCAGAATACCGGTGTGTCGACGGCGATTCCCGCCGTTGCACGCGAGGCCATCGCGCGGGTCCCGACCTCGTCCCAGGAGAGCGACCGGAACAGTTCACCGAAGCCGGGAAGTTCGCGTTCGAACAGCGACGCGGTTGCCTCCGGCGAGACGTCGTCGGCGGTGACGCCCGTTCCGCCAGTCGTGAGAACGATGTCGATGTCACGGCGTGCAACCAGCCCGCGCACCGCCGTCCGGATCGACGAGTAGTCGTCTCGAACGAGTAGCCGTTCCCGTACTTCGTGGCCTTCGGCCTCGAAACACTCCTGAATCGTATCTCCGCCCGGATCGTCGGGGTCGTCCTCGTCGGCCTGTGCGCGCGAACTCGAGACCGTGACAATGCCGACGTACAGCGGATCGATGACGTCGTGGCCGTGATCGTCCGTCCCTCGCCGGTCGTCTTTGTCGGTGGTCATACTTTGGTGTCTACGCTCGAGTGCGATAATATCTCCCCTCTCTTGTTTTTGTTTTCACGTCCGGTTTCGGTGTGGGTTTCGCTTCCGCTCTCGCTCTACACCCCGTGGCTCTCGAGGCGAAATCGCCGCGCGTCGGCGCTGGTCGCTGACCGATACTTCGCACCTCAATTGGCCCGAATCGGGAGGACCGCCGAGTTCACTCGGGTCGGAAGGGGTATCGTCGGTCCCGATCCCGCACCCGGTCCCGGTCTCGGTCTCAATACGGATGCGATACCGGCTCGAGTCATACGGTTTACTGTAATCAATGACCGCCGATCACCAGGGACGGTGTCGGTGATCGGCGGTACATAGTTACAGCAATCCGTCTCAGTCGCCGTCCGGGATCGTCACCGTCTCACCCATCCCCGTCGGCGCGGGGTTTTCGAACGAGGACCAGTCCGCCGCCAGTTCGCTCTCGGTCAGCAGACAGTCGTCGAGGCGAGCGGACAGGTCGTCCATTTCGATGTTCCGACCGATGAGTGCGAGCCGCGTCTCGCGGTCGCCCCACTCCTCGTCCCACGGGAGGTCGGGCTGGCTCTGCCGGTAGGCCTCCTGGCGTTCGTCGGAGAAGCTGGCGATCCAGCGGCCGGTGACCTCCAGAGTAGTCTCGGATCCGGCGAAGCTCATCGTGACTGCCTGTTGCTCTCGGCCGGCGATCCAGCAGAGCCCTTTCGCGCGGACGAGGTTGTCGGGAAGGCTCTCCAGGCAGGCCGTAAAGCGCCCGGGATGGAACGGACGCCGTCGGTGGTAGGTGTCGATCTGAATGCCGTAGCGTTCGGGCGGGTGGATGTGATCGTGGTCTGGATAGTCCGGATGGTCGGTATGGTCGTCGTAGGTGGTCGCGTGACCATCGTGGCTGTCCTCGTGCGCATCTTGACCGTGCTCGTGTGCCCCGGTCGCGTCGGCGGTTTTGATCGCTTGCTTCCAGCCCGCCGAGTCGGCGGCCGCCTCGAGATCGAATCGCTCGCTCTCGAGGAGATCACTCGAGTCGATCCCACCGTACTCGGTCGTCACGACGTCGGCTCGAGGCTGGAGCGTCTCGAGCAGGGCGACGACCCGGTCGCGTTCGGCGTCGGTCACGAGGTCGCACTTGTTGACAACCAGCAGATCGCAGAACTCGATCTGTTCGAGGAGCAGATCCGCGAGCGGACGGCTGCCGGTATCGTCGGGGCCCTGGGGCTCCGGGATCGGTTGCTCGTCCTGTGCGTTGGCTTCCGCGTTGCCAGTCGCGAACCGGTCGTAGAACCGCCGAGCATCGACGACGGTGACGACCGCGTCGAGGTCGTAGGGTCCGCCGGCAGGACCGCGGACGAACTGTCGCGCGATCGGTTCAGGTTCGCCGACGCCGGAGGCCTCGACGACGAGATAGTCGAAGTCGTGTTCCTTCCAGAGTTGAATGACCGAGCGGGAAAGCTCGCCACCGAGACTGCAACAGATACAGCCGTTTTCGAGGGCGAGGACGTCTTCGCCGGTCGTCAGATCGGTGCGCGCTTCCACGAGGTCCGCGTCGACGTTGACCGCGCCGACGTCGTTGACCAGAACGGCGATCTCTCGGTCCGACGACTCGAGCAGGCCCGACAGGAGTGTCGTTTTGCCCGCACCGAGTTCGCCACAGAGGATCGTGACGGGAACGCTCATTTAGTCGTCTGCGAGCGCGAGTTCACGTCGGTCTTCCGGTTCGAACGGATCGGGATAGCTGTCCCAGTCGTCGTTCATTTCGCTCTCGGTCAGGAGACAGTCGTCGAGACGGTCGATCAGCGCGTCGTGGTCGAACTCGCGGCCGATGAAGACGAGTCGCGTCATTCGGTCGCCCCACTCTTCGTCCCAGTCGTCCTCGAGCCCCGGGCGGGCGGCGAAGTACTGCTCGCGCTGGGCCTCGGGAAGCGTCGCCAGCCACTGACCCGACGGACCGGCCCGGACCGACGTTCCGGCTTTGTCGATCCCCATCGCAACGTCCTCGCGGCCCGCGCTCCAGAAAAACCCTTTCGCGCGGATGAGCGCGTCCGGAAGGGCCGGCAGGAGCGCGGCGATCCGTTCGGGGTGGAACGGTCGATCGCGCTGGTAGACGAACGACGTCACCCCGTGTTCCGCCTGCGGGTCGTGGTGGTGGTCGTGCTGGAGTTCGTGTTTCCAGCCCGCGGACGCCTGTGCACGCTCGAAATCGAACTGGCCGGTGCCGAGAATCTCGTCCGGTTCGACGTCACCGAACTCGGTCCGGACGAGTTTTGCACGGGGCTGGAGACGCTCGAGAACGGCCTCGATCTCCTCGAGCGCGTCGTCGGGTACGAGGTCGCACTTGTTCAGCAGGAGGACGTCGCAGAACTCGATCTGATCGAGCAGAACTTCCTCGGGGACGCGACCGGAGTCGTCCTCGAGTTGCTGGTCGGTGAGCGCGGTCCCGGAATCGAACGCGTCCCAGATGCTGTGTGCGTTGACGACGGTGACCATCGTATCCAGCTCGTAGGTGTCGGTTGGATCGAAATCCGCGTCTTCGAACCCCATCGCGAACGTCTGAGCCACCGGAATGGGTTCCGAGATGCCCGACGATTCGACCAGTAAGTAGTCGAACTCGCGGCGGTCGGCAAGCCGACCGACTTCGTCTAACATATCCCCGCGCAGGCGACAGCAGATACAGCCGTTGGACAGTTCGATAATCTCCTCGTCGCCGCCCAGATCCGTTTGTTGAGCGACGTGTTCGGCGTCGACGTTGACGTCACCCATATCGTTGACGACGACGGCCACCTCGAGACCGTGGTCGGCGGTCAAGACATGGTTCAGGACGGTCGTTTTGCCAGCTCCGAGCGGGCCACTCAGCACAGTCACGGGGATTCGATCGGTAGTCATAGATCGATTGTGAATATGTACTCCAGTCTTGTTAATGTTAGTTATTACGCAACCTACCCCAGGTACATAACAAAAACTATTATCTCAATGCACTATATTCATAATGGAAATGCCAGTCGTTAGCGTCTCGATGCCCGACGAACTGATCGATCGACTCGACTCCCACGCCGCGGCACACGACTACACCGGCCGGAGCGAAGTCGTCCGGGAAAGCACACGAGCGTTGCTCACCGAGTTCGACGACGAGCGACTCGAGGGGGAAACGCTCGCCGGTGTCGTCACCGTATGCTACGATTTCGGCACCCAGCGCGTCGAGCGTCGCGTTACGGAACTCAGACACGAACACGATTCACACATCGCCTCGAACGACCACAGCCACGTTGCGGAGTACTGTCTGGATCTGTTCGTCATCGAGGGTGACCTCGAAGTGGTATCGGGGTTCGTCGGGAAATTGCGGGCGATCGAAGACGTCGAGACCGTCGACTACACGCTGGTTGCGCTGGATTCCGTCGGCCAGCTACCTGACGTCTGATCCGGTGTCGACTGAGGAGGGGTGGCGGAGATCCGCGAGTCGCTCGTCGAGTAGGTAGTCCTCCGCCCGGTTGCTGCCGCCCGACCGGCCGTTTTTCGGTTCCCGGAACCGGATCACCACGGTTTCGCTCGCGGCCTCGGCGAGGGGGATCAGATATCGATTGTCGTTGACCGGATCGTAGACGGCGAAGTACTCTGCGCGGTCGTCGCTCCCTCGGCGATCGTAGGTATCACGTCGCTGGCGAGCGCTGACCGTTTCGAAGGCGACGGTTCCCTCGCTCTTTCGATACGCTGTCTCACACTGAATCCGGTGAAATCGTCCGCCGACTTCGACCACCAGATCGTACGGTTCGGTGTCGTCGGTCGGGACGAGGACGGGAATATCGCGGACGACGAACGCCGCCCGAACGATCGCTTCGGTCGCCCGTCCGCGTTTCTGTGGTTCCTCGAGGTTTTCGTAGCACGTCGTTCGGTCGATCACGGTCGACTTCGCCGCGTAATTCGATAGTACGTGTTTAGCCCCAGCTGATTTCGTTAGTATCTCGTAGGGGGCGATCTACGGTGGAGATATGCTTTGTCGGCAGGGGTCA
>NZ_WUYX01000017.1 GCF_009834785.1 Natronorubrum halalkaliphilum | reverse complement strand
CCGTGTGGCCGGTAGACGACGAAACAGTACCAGCCGTCCGCTCGCCGGAGCTTTTCGTGGTACTCGCGATAGACCTTGAAATTCCCCGGCTGGCCGTCCGAGTGCTCGAGCATCGTGCTCTTGATCTCGACCGGCGTTCCGTTCTGAAACCGAGCGTCGTGCCAGCTGGCCCGCTCGAGCGTGAACCGCCGCTTCTTCGCCATTCGTTTCTCACACGCCGTTCCGAAGTGATTCGCTCGCTTACTCCGGTTCATGAGTCTCCGTTTCGATGGGCTGGGCCTCCGGCCCGATCGGGACGGTCGGCCGTTCCCACTCGCGAAGGCGGTCGATCGTTTCGGGAATGTCGGTTCCCGTGTAGTACAGCAGTTGAGACGCCCACATGAGGGAAATCACGTACCACGTCCACAGCGGGAATCCGAACACTCCGGCCAGCGCCAGTGGTATTGCGAAGACGTTCAGCTTAATCGCGAGTAAGACCGCAGGGAGCTCCCACAGCCCGCCCGCGACAGTCGCGAGCAACAGGCCAATCACGACATCTGCCGAGTGTCGCGATAGCCGTCGACGGAGCCTCACGGGTCGTCCCTCCGCTCGTCCCGCCAGCGCCGATCGGCTTGCGCCGGCTGGTAGGTGAACAGGCCGGCGGTCAACAGAGCGACCACGCCGATCGCGAACGCGCCCTTCGCGATCGCGGCGACGGCGACCGCGCTCGAGCCACCGATCATCGCGAGCGTCTGTTTCGAGAAGACGCCGCGCTCGTAGTCTCGCCGCAGTTCGTGAGCGAGATCGACAGCTGTGAATCGAGCCACATCAACGAGGTACCGGAGCGCGACGGTCACGCCGATCGACCCCCATCACGCGCGACGCGATTTTTTCGAAATCGACTCTCAAAAATGTCAGACTTCAGAGACCTATGCACGCGCTCCGCGCGCCGATATATATACAACTCCGCTGCTCGCCCATCGGTCGCTTCGCTCCCGGCAGGGAGCGAGCGATGGGCATGGGCCGCAACTATACTAAAGGGGGGTCGCCTGAAGTTTAAACCTTGAAAACCCGACGCCGTCATGCGATCACCTGATCAACGGTTTCAACCCAATTTCGCTTCTCTCCCCCCTCGTCATAGTCGTCGTACCAGTCGTATACCGTCGTGTGAGAGAACGGAACGAACTGTGAAGCCTGGTTGGGAGACATCCCCTCGTCACGACACGCTTTCAGTGTCCACATGAACGCCTTCTTAGCGTCGTCGTCGTTGAGCGGATCGCCTGCTTCGTCCTCTGTCGACGGAGCCGTCCACGACCAGTCTGAGGCCTCTTCGGTCGCCATATTCCAGTTGGTCTTGGGAATGCCGTTCAGCGGCAGTTTCTCGACATCTTGGAGATTCCCGTTCGAGATTCGGTCAGCAATGAGGGCCGTCTTCTTGTCGACCTTCTTGATGATCGTGCCGACGCGCCAGAGCATCGGATGAATGCTTGACTCGTCATGGCCAATATAGATCAGCGCACCGTTGTACTTCCTGATTTTGAACACCAGCGGCCCCATCAGCTTCCGCACCAGATGTGCTTGCTCGCCGGAACCAGACCCGGCACTCGAGAACTCGTCACCAACGAACAGCTTCGGCGACTGCTCCCGACGGACAACTTCCCCGTCCTCAACGCGAACCGGCTCGCCGTCCTGCTCAACCCACTCGCTTAGCAGCGGGAAGTTCGTTACCCAGCCGTCGTGAACAGCGCCGTCTTCACGAACCCAGTCGTCGTTTCGCCGTAGCGTCTGGATATTCGATGCCACTTTCATGTGACCGTCGACGAGATGATTCCGAACCTCACCGATTAGCCCGGCGAAGTCGGATTTACCAGCCCCCATTTTGCCGAGCACAACGATAACCGGAGCTGGTCCGTTGACGATCTTCTCGAGTCGGTGGATCGCTTGCAGGTTGGCAAGGTCGTGCTGTTGATCTGGGTCACCGATGAAGTGTTTCAGTGTGACAGTATCTCCGGTCTCGAGTGCCTGTCGTGCCGTTTGACCGCCCTCGACCGAGAGAATGTCTTTGTTTTTCTGTACGCCGAGATAGTTCGCTGGTGCGTCTCCATCCCACCGGTCGGTATCGTGATGGATTGCGCGAACCGACATTTGCCGGTCGATTTGGTCATCTCTGACGTATCCCGAGTGAGGAAGTACCTCGTCAGGTTCCCGCTGCTGTTCACCACGTTGCCACTCGGAAAATCCGCCGACCGTGAAGTTGTCCTGTTCGTCACTCATCGACCCGTCCTCCATTGGTCGAACTCGAGTAGTGCGAACAGTGCGATTCCTCCGATTGTGGCGATAGTCTCAATCATTGGTCCGTTCCTCCGTCGGTAGCTGCCTGTTCTGCGGCCTGTGCGCGCGTCTGCGGCGGCCCGCCGGTCGTGTTGATACCGTGCTCGTCGCTGTAGTCTTCGACGTACTCAGTCACGTCCTTGATCTCGTCAACGTCGCGGGCTTCCGCGTCGGATTTCGCCGACTCGAACCGTTCCTTCACCGTCGTCCGCGGGTTCATCAGTCCGCGCTCGTCGGCTTCCGCTTCCTCGTTGATTACGTCGCCCTGAATCTGGAGCCCCATCTTCGAGATTCGGCCCCGGAGTCGGTTGTACTCGAGAAAAGCGTCAACGAGGTCGCCGTGGATGTCCTCGAGCATGGCTTTGGTCGTGACGAGTTTCGAGTCGGCCATCTGGCTGAAGTAACAGCCGCGGACGATCAGCGTGCCGTCCTCGCCCTGATCGGGATGCCAGTCGAACTCGCGAACCTCGAACGAGCCGCCGTCGTTGACCGAGTACGGCGACGGTCCTTCGACGGTCTTGTTTTCCCATACGCCGGGCGAGACGTACTTTTTCTCTCGAACGTCGCTGACGCCGTTGATGTGATAGACTTCGACCATTCGATTCTCGCGGAGCTTCCGCGCGCCCGTCACGAACAACGCGAGCAGCGGCGGACCGAGCAACAGGAGCGCCGCGAACCAGCCGAAGACGATCGGCGGCACGCCGGGGATCGACGGCCGGAACCAGATCAACGCCGCGCCGAGCGAGACCAGCACGCCGAAGACGACCAGCTGTCCCTCGGCCGCGATGTGCGTGAGTCGATCCGACCAGGAGCCGAACGTTCCACTCGTCTCGGTCATGCGTCCACCACCCCGCTGGCTTCGCTGCGGACGACGTACCAGGCACCGATCCCGGCCAACGAGACGGTCATGATGATCCCGGAGAACAGCCCGCTTTCACCGCCGAAGTGACGGAACGGGTTCTGTTCAACCTGCCCGGTCGAGACGGTCGCGCCGCCACCCTGTGCCAGCGAGCGACGGGTCGCGATCGCGACGCCCGCGCCCTGCCGATCGGTGACCGGCATGGTGATCGTGTTCGTTCCCTCCTCGACGTCGAACTCTCGGTAGTTGAACGAACCCGTTCCCTCGTCGTAGTCGCCACCCTCGGTGATCGAAACCGTCGTTGAGTCGTCCGCTTCTATCGTGATTTCGAACATGCCGGGGTTGTACGACCAATCAGCGATTCGCGTCTCCGAGTCGATTTCTCGCGAGTAGTCGTCGCTCGATTCAATCGCTGCGTCGTCGTCCTCGAGCTCGTCGCTCGAGTTGTTCGCCGCGTCCTGTGCGACGACTGGCCCAACGCCCATGCCCATCGCCAGCGCCACGCCTACCAGCGTGACGAAAACGAAAATCCGTCGCATGGTTAGTTCCCCAGGCCAGGAATGAGGTCGGTCACGATCCCGACGACCGCGAGCACGACCACGCCGATCAATCCGAGTCCGAGCATTCCCGCGCCTTCGAAGTCTCCGAGATCGGGGAAACCAAGACCGACTTCTACCTCGGTGTCGCCGTCGTCGTCCTCGATTTGTTCAATCTTTTCCTCAAGTTCCGCCATCGCGTCAGCGAACTCGCTCGAGTCATAGCTGTCGTAGTCAGGACTCGAGTAATCGAGGTCGTTGACAGAGACTGTCTCGCGGTCGTCCTCGGGCACATCGTAGTGGTCGAAGATCAGTTCGAGGTCACGGATGAATCGAATGTCGTCGGTCGAGTCGAACTCGTCCATCTCGTCGATGATCGTGTCGATTGAGTCGGGGGTCGCCTCGAGCGCCTCGACATCCTCGAACGTCTGTTCGTCGGTGTGCTCGATTGTGTGGCCGTTTGCGTCCCACATATCGTTGACTTCGACAACGCCGTCCCACAGATCGACCTGTCCCTCTCCCTGCCGGTCGTCGGTCGATTCATCGAACATGATCGAGCGGCCAGCCAAGCCGTCGATTTCGCCCTCTGGCTGTCGGATCGCCGGGTAATCGGCTCCGTCGTGTTCGATTTCCCATTCTACAGACCCATCCGACGCAGAAGCTCTACACAGGCCGTTAGACCCTCCGATGAATAGAGACTGGCCGCCGGGTGCGACTTTGAGTCTGCTAGGGTACATTTCATCGAAGCTGGCAATCCAGTTCGATGATCCGTCGTCAACCGCGACTGCGGCGACTTCTTCGAATGACGCGACATAGAGGGTGTCCTTGAACAGATCAAGTCCCGTCGCATTGTTACCGTCGATTAACTGGTCGAAGGTCCAATTTTCGGAACCGTCTGTTGCATCAAGTGACATGACCGCACTATCTGTAAAAGCCACAAATAGCGAGTCATCGTCTGCCAGAAGGTCGCGAGGAGTTCCGAGAGAGAACTCTACAGACCAATTCTCAGACCTATCATTGGCGTCGATCGACTGGATAACGTTGTCGTTATAGGTTGCGTAGATGGTGTTTCCGTCGGGTGAGTAGGCGAGTCCGCGGGTCGTAGAGCCAGCCCCGGAGACATGCCACTGCTGGCTCCCGTCGTCGGTGTTGAGGCCAAAGAGTCCGCCATCGTCGTCTCCGACACACAGAATGTCTTCGTCAGGCGACAGTGCGGCCCGTTCAGCACGGTTTTGTTCAGTGTCGAAGGTCCAGTTTTGGGACCCGTCGTTGGGGTCGATTGAATGGAATTCGGCATCGTCAGCCCCAGTGAACACCGCGGTTCCGTCACTCATCACTTCGACATCATTCAGATCGTCGGAGTGTTTTGTGTACTTCCATATGCGGCTTCCATCGGACGGGTCGAGAGCGATTAGTTCGTCCTCAGCACCCACGTAGACGGGGAGTCCGACGGCATATCTACCGCCCGGTTGGAACCCGTCTTCGGAAACATCGGTTCCGAACAGCACCCCGGAATAGTCAACGTCTTCAACGTAGCCGTCCGGGTAGACGTGCCGGTCGTCGAGTTCGGGATCACTATCGACCCAACTGTCTGTCGCTCCCGTCCAGTTGACGCTCATCCCGCTAACGGCCGTCATGTCCGCTCGGGCGAAGCCGAACTGTTGCATCCACGCGATCCTGAAACGGTCGTTCGCCGGGTCGTCCGTTCCAGAGAGGAAGCGAGCCATCCCTTCGGGACTGCGGACCTGTTCGGGAGTGATATTTCCGGCTTCCAATTCGTCGTAGATGTCAGAGACAAAGCCCTGATCGTACCGAGAAACAACGTCGTCCGACAGATTGCTCACTCGGTCGTACAGACGCAGCCATTCCGCGCCGTCAAAGGCGCGTTGCGACTGTGTCGGATCGTCGTCATCGTCATCGTCGTCATCAACATCATCGTCAACGGCCTGCGTGACGAATTTCAGGTCTGTTTGGTACTCGGTGCCGTCGTCGGCTTCAAACGTGACGTAGCCGCCTCCATGCAGCGGGTGGCCGTCCTCACTCCACGAGTCGAGCACGTCCTGCGTAATGGGTTGAGAGTGTTCAGCCGTGTCGAACTCGTCGAACGGGCCGAACTCGATAACCGGGGTCGTCGGGACACCATCAGCGCCATCGATGTGGTCGATATTGTCGAATGCGTTTTCATCGACGACAGTGCCGTCATGCAACGTCCATTCGACTTCCTCGCGTTCGTTCGTGATCCGCATTTGGATGGTGTCGGAGCTGTCACCGTCGATGTAAGCAGACCCGGCGATCGGATACACCGGGTCCGTATCCATCCCGCTGTTTGCGATGTAGCTCAGTTGCAGCAGCGCCTTGTTTCCAGCGTGCAGGTGGTTGAACTCCGGCAATTCGTAGTATTGCCGAATCCGCTGTAGTGCGCGGTCATAGCCGCCGGACGAACCTTCGCCTTCTTCCCACGCTTGCGCCATTCCGTGCCGCGCCTCGAGCGAGGCGATCGGCCGCGTGTCGTTCATGTAGTTGCCGAAATTGACGAAATGTGAGTCCATCGAGTCCGTCTCACTATCGACCAGTTGGTGCAGGATGTGCCGGTCAGCGGACGGGTCTTCGGTAATGTTCCCGTAAATCGTATCGACGGCAGTTGCACCGACGAACACGGCCAATCCGAGGCCGCCGACTGTCGCGATTGACGGGTCGGTAGCCGCGCCCGTGACGGCCTCTTTGAGTCCATCGACGAGGCCAGGATCATCGTCAGCCGCGACCGTGCCGGTCCCGGCCGCGCCGATCGCCGCCGCGGTCCCGGTCGCCGCAGCGCCCTGAAGGAACGCCCGCCGGTTGAGCGTGCAGCCGGCCACGACCTCGTGAGCCGTGGGCATGGGCTGTGGGCGTTGGGCCGATCCATCTGCCGAAGACATCATGCACCTCCCGCTCGAGTGCGAGCGACGAGGCCGGCCGTCGCGATCGCCGCCGCGGCGACCGCGATACCGGCACCGAAGCCGGGCACGCTGTCAGCGTCTTCGCCGAACATCACGCCGCCAACGGTCTCGTCGTCGGCCGCGATGTAGCCGCCTGCGATGTGGTCCTCGTTCTCGACTTCGATGATCGCGCGATACTCGGTTTCCGGTTCAAGGTCGTCTTCGGCTTCCGTGCCGACAGTGTACTCGTTGGTGACCGTCTCGTTCGGCGAGCCGGTTACGCTGTCCTCGAGCACGGGCGTCTCGTCAATCTCGGAGTCGTTGTACTCGGTCTCGTCGTAGACCGTCAGCGCAACGTCTTCGGAATCGGTGTTCGTGAACTCTTCGGCGAACTCGAGATCTAGCTCAACGTAGCTGGTATTCTCGGTCGTCTCGACTGTCGTGTTTTCGAGCTCGGTCAGCTCCGTGTCTTCGGCCGCGCCGATCGCCGCGAAGCCGACGAGTCCGATAGTGATGAGTGAGAGTGCAACAACCGCCGTGGTGATCTTCGAAAATTGCATTGTTGGAGTGTCTGCGGGTTACTTGTAAGCGATAACGTAGAACGCGCCAGCGTTCAGAATGACCGTGAACCAGCCGACGTACCACATGCTGGCGAGCGTGATCGAGACGGCCGGCACGAGTCCGGTCAGGATGTTCAGGATCACGGCCAGGAGCACAACGACGGTCTCGATGTCGGTCCAGTCCTCCGGCGTTGACTCGTTCGTCAACCACGCGACGACGAGAATCCCCATCGAGAGGATGAACGCGTACGTGATCTCGGTCCCGTGAGCCGCGTAGATCGCGTCCGTGAGCGAGACGTTGAACGGAGCGAAGAACTCGAACGTTCCGACCGCCCCCATCGCGAACGACGCCATCACGAACAACGGCGCGAGAATGCTGTCTGTCAGGTCAATGCCGTCTTCCCGGCGAACCGAGCCGGGAACCATATTCTGCGGTAGGCTAAGTGCCATACGAACGCCCGCTTTCCCCGACCTGACAAAATCCTCAGGGATACCGTCGGATTACCTTGGGAAACCAGAGGTTCACCAAGATTTATAAGAAGTGGGGTTGCTCGCCGGAGTATGGCACTGAACAAAATTCGGCGACTAGATCAGGATTCGGTCGGCGTCACGCTTCCGAAAGGAGACATGCGCGTCGAAGGCATTCTCGACGAAAACGGCGAACTCGAGGGCGATCACCACATCCATATTCGGCACGTTGGTGAGGGGGAATGGACGCTCGAATTAGTCGACGGAATTGACGCCTGATCAGCTCCCATCGGTGAGTTGAATACCGCCGAACAGTAGAACCCGAAGATTGATTGGGTCCGCGTTGGATATCTCGGGTACCTCGGGCCTAACGGCTCGAGGAGGGTAATACGGCCGACGGGAGGATTGGACCTGTTGGCCGGGCCGGAATCCAAATCCACCGGCCCCAATGCACTCGTGAACGGTCTTTCGACCGTTTGCGTTTCTACAGTACGACGATTCCGAGATGCAGATTCCAGAGTGTCAATATTGATCCAAGAATGAAGGTTCCAATCGGAACTCCGATTCGCCACTCATGGGGCGTCATGCGATAGAATCCGTATAGGAATACAATCGCGCCAATTTTCCAGGGCACCAAGATCCATAGTCCGGCCACGTTGATCGCTGCAGCGATCGCCGGATGACCTTCGACGGCTGCAGTCGTTTCGATAAAATACATCGTTGTCGCAACATCACCAATGCCGTAAGTAAAGACTGCGAGTAGCCACATTAAATGGTGTACACTCGATTGAACCACCGTAGCCTTGATCGAGACAGTATCAGTCAGGTAACTCACAAGGATATTTTTACGTTGCGAAAGAAATGAATTCTGTCGATTTACGACGTTACGAACTTTCTGGTAGGTCGTGAGTCGTGTCGTGAATGGTGGTGCTTGACGGAATATCGATGACTTGCAGCGTGAAATCGCCTCCGCTCGAAGTATACTCTAGGCCATTGCTGTTACTATCCGCCTTTACGGTGAGTGTAGTACCGGCGTCAAATTCGTCATCTTCGGTGTAGATGTAGACGTCGCCGTCACTATCTGGGTCTTCACTAGGATCTGCCTCGAAGTCGGCTCCATCGACAGAGGCGACTTGTGCCCCGTTATCATCACGAACAACGACACGAACATTCTCCATGTCTATACTGTCTCCGGTCGAATGCGAGAGATAGGCTAATTCAACTTCACCGCCACTTTCATCCCCATCCCAGTCACTGTTTACGTTCGCGTCAACGTTCGTTGTCGGCGTTGAATCACCGAGGTCATCACCCATGCCCATCACGAACGTAGCGATCACAGCCGCGAGGATCACAGTGATAGCTACCATAAGTATGACACCTATGACTGGTGATACTGCACGTTCACTCTCGTTTCCGATCAGCTTCGATTTGTATTTGGTCAAATCCATGTATGGATCACGCACCCTGAACGGTCGGAAAGCTTATTCACAGCGGTCGGGTACCACCGTCCGACGCATGGGGGATTGGGTTAGTCCACAACCATCCCGGCGTCAACCATTCCTCGCCGTTCGTTTTGGTGCTGATAGCAACCAGTTCATTTCAGGGTTATATAGATTAGGGATAGTGACCTTTGAACTGTCATTTTGGAATCGTGAGAGGGTTTCACACCTGATAATCAAGTCCCGGTAGAAACCTTCCAGCGGGACCTTGAAGCACCGCCTTCTTGCGATTTTCTTTTTGGCCGGCGATTATCATTTCTGATTACCCCGCCTGATAATATCTGTTTGCCATCACCGTTGTCTCTCTCGTGACTAACGAGTCCTGACGCGCACCCACAATTAGCACGGAATATTGATTGTTTTCTGAAGCGATCGAGTGAAGCGGCTTTCGGAAATTAGCCTTCCAAATCTTCGGCCTCGAGGTCGCCCTCGAGGTATGCTCGCCCGCGAGGAGTTATTCGATAGTAGCTCCCTCGGAATTTTTCGATCAGACCTTTTTTCTCGAGTTTGCTCATTCGACGAGAAACCCAGTTTCGGGAATAATCCAGATTAACCGCTACAACCGCGGGAGACAGCGCTAAATCGGATTCATCGAGTAATTCCAGAATCCGATTATCGGTTTGATTCATCCAGTCAACCCGCGGGCGCATACCCGCTCGTCGTATTGGTCCATTTAACTTATATCGAAATCCGAACGACCAAATTGCGTTCGGTGTTCGATAGAACACGGAATGTTGGGTTAGTATTAAGTAGGCCCCGTGTCTGGGTGAGCGCAACGGAAGCCAGACGGACCCGCCGCTGCCCGGCCGGGTTCACGTCAGAAACGCGGACCCGATGCTTGGGACATCGGCCCGCCTGGTTTCCGTACCAAAGCTACGGAAACATGTATTCGCGCAACCGCACGGGGCAAAAAGTCCCCGATCGATCGCACGACTCGAGTCTCGGCCCACGGCCCACGCTCGAGGGATTCGTTTACGGAAATCAGCGATTCCGTCAGCAACACCTTCGAGCAGACGTGAGTGTCCGAGATCAGTTTTATCGGAAATTCGGAAATCGGACGGCGACGACTAAGAGGTCAGCGTACAGTCGTTACAGAACACCGACGGACAGCGACCGCACGCGCCCCAGTCTCCAAACAGTGGCGCGCGCGGTGAGTCCGCGGTCCCAGAAGTGTGAGACCATGAGCGAAATAGCACGCATCGGCCGTAAGCGTACCGGATACTGTAACCAGAGTAACGCTCTCGAGGTGACTCGATGAGCGACGAGTTTCTCGCCCTGGAGCGCCAGGCCGACGCGATGGAACGGCAGGCGGAGGCTCTCGAGGCGATCGCGACCGAGATCCGTTATCAGAACGCGGTGCTCGTCGAGACGATCGACGCGATCGACCAGCTGGCCGAGCACGTCGACGACCACCACGTTTCCGAAACCGAGCCGCGGAACCGGTCGGGTACCGCGCTCCAGACGGCGATCGGCGATCGACTGTTCGAACGCGACGACTGCGAAGATGGGCCGATGAGCGCGCTGCGGTTCGCCGAGAACTGGCAGGGGCGTGATGATCGATGAGCCTGTACGGCGTCTGCTACGACTGCGGCGACCAGGCGACGCTTCGCTACAAGCCCGACGAGAAGATCGACGACCAGGCGCGTCCCTCGGTCTGCAACCACTGTCGGACGCGCCGCGAGGAACGGATGGTCGATGAGTTCCGTGACGAGCGGCCCGTTCCATCACACGTACCGCCGGTTCCTGAGGAGGGTGATGACCGTGAGTGATGAACTCGAGTCGCTCGAGCCGTCGGAGGCCCTTGACTTGTACCTCGAGTCGCGGAGCGACGATACGTCCGAGAAGACGCTCGAGGGCCAGTACTATCGCCTGCGGGCGTTCGTTGCGTGGTGCGATGAAGAAGGCATTGCGGACCTGAATATGCTGTCTGGCCGTGATCTGTACGCTTATCGCATCTGGCGACGCGAAGGCAGCTACTCCGGTGAGGAGTTGAAGACGGTCACATTGCGAGGCGATCTCGCGACGTTGCGGGCGTTCCTACGGTTCTGTGCTCAAATTGACGCGGTGAAAGAGGGGCTGTACGATCAGGTCCCGCTCCCCCGGATGGACGGGAGTCAGGGCGTGAGCGATAGCACGCTTGATCCTGACCGGGCCGTCGAGATTGTCGATTGGCTCGGTCGCTACGAGTACGCCAGTCGGGTACACGTTATCGCTCTCATGCTCTGGCACACCGGGTGTCGCGTCGGCGAGTTGCGTGCGCTGGATGTCGGTGATCTCGACCTCGAGGGCGATCGTCCGCGCGCCGACGGTCCGGCGGTTCATTTTGTCCATCGTCCCGAGACGGGGACGCCGTTGAAGAACAAAGAGCAGGGCGAGCGGTGGAACGCGATCGGACCGAACGTCGCGCAGGTATTGGAAGATTTCACGAGTCGGAACGGGCCGCGAGTTGATGTCACCGACGAGCACGATCGTCGCCCGCTCGTGACGACCGAACACGGTCGCGTGTCGACGACGGCCTGCCGTAATACGCTCTATCGAGTTACGCGACCGTGTTGGCGCGGTCAGGAGTGTCCACACGATCGCGAGCCCGAAGACTGTGAGGCAACGCACTACTCGAAGTATAGCAAGTGCCCGTCGTCGCGGTCGCCCCATGATGTCCGGAGCGGTCGGGTGACGGCGCATCGACTGGCAGACGAAGATCGTTCCCTCGTGTCCGATCGGATGAACGCGAGCGAGGAGATACTCGACAAGCACTACGACCGGCGTAGCGAGCGCCAGAAGGCCGAACAGCGTCGGAGTTTCTTTGAACTATGACACACCACAAATCGACGGTTGACCGGTTTCGACAGACGAATAACTCAAGGCGGGGAGGGCGGA
>NZ_WUYX01000065.1 GCF_009834785.1 Natronorubrum halalkaliphilum | reverse complement strand
TGACAGACGTGTTTAAATGACGTGAGTTCCGTCGCCTCGAGCGTCGTCGGGTCGATCTGTGGATTCTGCCCGATCTCCTCAAGATCTGCACGCTTAACTCGGGTCCGCCCACAGCCCACGCAGATCGCATCGACGGGAATGCCAATCTGCCCGGCACCCGCGCTCTCGAGTTCGGCCTCGAGGTCGCGGTCATCGCGATCGGTGACGGAACTCACAGTCGGTCACCCACGGTCACCGACGGATCGACGCCCGCCGGATCGATCACGTGCGACCAGGCGAGTTTCGCAACTTCCTGTTCGGAGCGCGAGCCGCCGACATCGTACCACCGATCGGCGAGCAACTCGTCGACGAGCGTCGCCGGCACGATCGCGCGGGCGACCTGCGGCAGTCCCGGTCGCGGTAGGTAGACCACGAGCAGGTACATCCCGCCGGCTTCGAGCAGTTGGTCGTGAGCTGAACGTTTGACGTAGAACCGTCCGCGAGCCGAGCGATCGCCGTTACTCGTCTCGATCTGACAGCCCTTGATCTCGACTGGCGTCTCGGACTCGAGCAGGACGATCCCGTAGAACGGCAGTGATCGATCCGGCTCGAGGACGGCAGTCGTCGTCGCGTCGTGCCAGGTGGCCGTCCGATCACCGACGTACTCCAGGGCGTCGATCGTCTGCACGATCTCGCCCTCGAGGAAGTCACCGCTGGCTTTCGAACTCTCGAGTTCGGACGTACGCGAACTCACAGCGGCCCACCTCGAGCACGGCGAACCTCTCGAGCGCAGTCGGGACAGAGACGACGGGTTGCGGGAACCGTCGTTTCACACCGCTCGCACTCGTCGGATTCGACGAGGCGGCTCATCGGTCACCTCTCGTCTGTAGGTATCGGTCAAGTTGGTCGCGTAGGCTCTCGGCTTCGTCGTCGGGCAGGTGAGCCATATCGCTCTCGCTCGGGTAGTCTTGACCAACAGGACGACACTCTACGATAACCCCGTCTCGCCCGATGTTGGTGTGGAGAGTCGCCTCGGCGGTGCGTTCAGTT
>NZ_WUYX01000016.1 GCF_009834785.1 Natronorubrum halalkaliphilum | reverse complement strand
GCCATCGTCACGCGTCCCCCTTTTTCGTCACCGTGACTGAAGACTCCAGGTCGAAACTGACGGCTCGAGTCGAGAGTGTCTCGGCGATCTCCCGGCGCTGCTTGCGAGTGAGGTCATCGCGCTCGAGGACGACCCGCGCTGCGGAGACGAGCTCGTCGACGTCTTCGCAAGCGAACGCGACTGCGTTCGATCGATTGCAGTCGTAGAACGCTGCGGCTTTCTGGATTGCATCGAATCGCCATTCGTTCCCGTCGTCAGTCCTGATACGGACTGATCCGGGTGTCTCGTTGTGAGACATGCTCGTGAACACAACCCGCCTTTCCTAGTTTTTTCGGTTCACTCGAGCGGACTTAGTTTATAAACAGGGGTCGGAACCCGGCGTGATCGGCGCGAGGACCAGGGCGATCGCATGGGCGATGGGCCGAATATGAACACGGGTGGTACTCGGTTCGTGTTCATATCGGGGAAATCGGTCTTCGCGATGTCCAACCGGAAGGAGACGGGTGACGGTGTTGGATAGAAGCGTTCTCGTAGAAGATGTCGGTGGTGGACCGACATCGGAGCTCCCCATCCGTTGGTGGTGTGTCAAGTGGACGGAGCAATCGAGATTGGCTATTGACGTTGGAATAATCTCGATCAGTAGCGGGGAGTTTCCGAATGTCTCAGTTGGACGGTAGTTGTCGGCAACGACACTACTCCCGATCCCCGCTACCTTGTACTCTCGAGCAGACGTGATTAAGCCTACTGGCCGTGAGGTTCCGTACTGGTACACACGGGATCTCGACACTCGTGTGCATATTCGGGAAAGCGTATCTGCTAACGTACAACCGGAAGGGGAGGTATTGCCAGAACTGGCCTTCTGAGTGAGTCCAACCCTCTCCCAGGAATATGAGAAAGAATTAACAAGATTGCCTGATAGATCCATAGCATGGTAAGCGAATTACGGGAATTCGTGTATCTGGATGAATTGAGTGTCAATAGCCTACTCGCTTCGCAATATGTGGCAGTTCCGGAGGCTGTAAAAGAAGCATCCGAGAATATTGAAGGCGATGAATCAGGTTGGAGCTTTGGTGGATCTTTGTCCATTTCAGGCCTCGGAGGAGGTGAAATTAGCAGAGACAGTAGTAGCTCTGAGGAGCAACGTGTCCTGAGGGAAACTGAAAGAAAAGTAAATGGTCAGTATAGATTCAGCATACTACATGATGTTCTTGAAGGATCTGGTGAATTGGTAGATTTGTCTGATTCTTCTTCTGATAATAGTTCGAGTTTAGAGTTTGATTCGGGAGATCCAATCAAAATTAGAGGGGATTGTGACCCAGACCCATTTTTTAAACTGCTTAATTCAATAACTATGTTAACTCGAATGTTCGAAGCAGAGCAACTCGAGCATACCACAGGAGAAGATGTTGATTTTTCAGAAGACATGGGCGAGATTATGATCGATGAGTCAAGATCCGTATTTGATATTTGGAGAGATATTTTACATGGTGAAAGAATCGGCCTTCGAGTAGATTCAGATGGTTTTAATTATCCTGTAGTTATGTCTATTGACTTAGGGAGTTTGTGGACAAATCCGAAAAGAGAATTCTACAGTACTAAACAATACACTGTCATTGGTCGAGTAGATCATGTAATTGGTAATGAAAAGTGGGATTACATTGACTTAGTACAGATAATGAGTGAGGTGTTTACTGAGGACTCTGTAGACGGGTTTAGAGGTGTCTTATCTGAAGTTGCAGAGAATTTAGAAGAAAACACTCAAACAGAAAATGAGGAGGAGATGTTTGAAATAGACACAGATATTGAAGAATCAGATTATGTTGTGGATGGTCCAGCTATTGTCATTGACCCAGTCGCTATTTATTGGTGATCTCAGTTGGGTATGTGTTTATCGAGTTATAGCTCTATAGATAGTATTCCCCGGTCATTAAGTTCTTCAAGTACATCCGTAACTGAATCATGCCATAAAACCTGATCTTCAATATGTGTGGTAGGATGAGAAGCAGGGAAATCAGGGTCTTCTACTGAGAATTTTGTTTCCCACACGTAGATCTGATTTGGCGTGTGGGTCACAAAGTATTCCTCATTGGTAGGATTCTCAAATTCGTTTTTCAGGTAGCTAGCTACTAATTCTAATTCGTCATCAGGTCTGTCTTCAACAGTACTCATAGACCCAACTCCAATCTGAAAACTCAAAAATATATCTCCCGCCACGACTCACCCCTGTTTCATGTGCTTCAACTGGAGATCATGCGGAGGTGGGGGCGGGGCGCTGTAATTTTTTGGCTCAGTCCCCTTGGGGACACACGCCAAGGGGGTTTTCGCGCGCAGCGCGAAACGACCCCGCATGCGGTGCGGCGCGATCGCGGTGGCGACCCCGCCCTCGAGCCACCGACTACAACCAGATTTGTCTAAGGGACGGTGTTAAGCAAGTGAACTTGCAGAAAACAGGGGAAACGACAGCGTTGCCACTATTCGGGTTGGTTCACCGATCGGCGACAGCGCCGACGAATCCGGTTTCAGTCCCGCCGCCGGGAGTCTTCCAGGTCACCTCGGTCCCTCGAA
>NZ_WUYX01000064.1:4166-57006 GCF_009834785.1 Natronorubrum halalkaliphilum | reverse complement strand
ACGGCGTCCATTTCCCGGTTAATCTGACGGAAGATAACCGTGAGAGCGTCTGAGACTGTCGTCATTCGGCGGCAAAACAAGGCACTTCATCATCTGATTTTGTTCACGCCGAAGTTGGAACACTCTGAGATACGGTGCTAGCTTGCCTTTCGAAACACCTCGATGTTGCGAGAGCCACGGACGCACCAGCAACCTGTCGCTCTCGCAGGTATTGACGTGTACATCTCCATCAGCGTACTCACCATCGCCGTGGACAACGTATTTGCGGGCGAATTCGTCGTCCTTCTCAAGTGGGTCGTACGCGCGATATCCGTCGGTATACACCGTTAGTGGCTCCTCTTCGTGATCTGCAGGCAGGAACCGAACCATCGATTCTCCTGATGTTTCGATCCATCACATCCGCTCGCAAACTCTCGTGAAAAGTGGGGGGGGTGAGGAAGATTGTGTTTCGGCAGCTACGACGGCACGCTAAGATCTCGACCTGCCTCAGCAGGACATCAGTTGCCCCACCAGAGAAATATTTCATTCCCATTCATTAACATATAATAAGTAGATTGCGAAGTCAGGTTCTCGCAGCGGTCAGCGGACTCGCTGCCGTTGACGGGTACGTGGCTGGGCGGTTTCACGGCGGTGATCGGCAGGGGGTCCCAGACCACGAACGGCGGGTCGTGCCGGTTGCATACACTGCATGGGCCAGGAAACGCTACTGATAGGGATCAGCAGACTAGTTCATAGTTTCTCTCGTCGTGCGATTTTCCCAGCAGGTTGCTTTTCTCGTGAAGACCTCCGAAGATTCACGCTGATCCCTATGAGATCAGCCCTCAGGTCGACCTCGAACCGCTGGATTAGTCTTCGAGTCGCTCAATCCCTAGCCAGACCCACACTCACCGCGTCGGCTTCCCGTTCTCCCGCGCCGCCTCGAGATGCCGCCGTTCGATCACGACCTCACCGGCCCGCTCGTTGGCCTCCTCGGCGTCGTACTTGCCGGCCAGCTCCCGAATCGCCTTCATCGAAGCCGTTCGCACGAGCGCCTCGAGATCGGCCCCGGTGTATCCCTCCAACTCGCCCGCCAACTCGTCGATATCGATCGCCTCGGACAGCGGCTTCCCGCGCGTGTGAACCTCGAGGATCTTCTCCCGAGCTTTCCGGTCCGGTTCACCAACCAAAACGTGCGTGTCCAGCCGTCCCGGACGGAGCAACGCGGGATCGATCTGGTCTTTCCGGTTCGTCGCCGCGAGGACCACCAGATTCGGATTCTCCCGCATTCCGTCGAGTTCCGTCAGGAGCTGCGAGACGACGCGTTCGGTGACCTCGTGGCTGTCGCCGCGGGCGGCGGTGATCGCGTCGATTTCGTCGAAGAAGACGATCGACGGCGCGGACTGGCGGGCCCGTTCGAACACCTCTCGGATCGCCTTCTCGCTCTCGCCGACGTAGCGGTCGACGATTTCGGGGCCGTCGACGCGGACGAAGTTCACGTCGGTTTCGCCCGCCAGCGCGCGGGCGAGCAG
Organism: Natronorubrum halalkaliphilum; assembly: GCF_009834785.1. Taxonomy (GTDB): domain Archaea; phylum Halobacteriota; class Halobacteria; order Halobacteriales; family Natrialbaceae; genus Natronorubrum; species Natronorubrum halalkaliphilum. The sequence continues at coordinate 55,498 of NZ_WUYX01000064.1, read as the reverse complement.
CGTTTTCCCGGTTCCGGGTGGCCCGTGGAGCAAGACCCCGGACGGTGGGCTGGTGTTGGTCTCCTCGAAGAGCCGATCGTAGGTCAGCGGCCACTCGACGGATTCTCGAAGGATCTGTTTGGCGTCCTCGAGGCCGCCGACGTCCGAAAAGTCCGTGTTGGGCGATTCGGCGACGTACTCGCGCATTGCCGAGGGTTCGACGGAGGCGAGGGCCTCGTCGAAGTGTCGCTTGCGGACCGTCGGACTCCGGTTCCACTCCTCGCGATCCTCCGTATCGGTCGGCCGACCGCGAATCGCAGCCATCGCGGCCTCGCTCGTCACGGAGTCGAGGTCCGCGCCAACGAAGCCGTGAGTGCGGCGTGCGATCGCGTCCACGCTGATGTCGTCGTCCAGGGGCATTCCCCGAGTGTGGACCTCGAGGATTTCCTTGCGCCCCTCGGCGTCGGGGACGCCGATCTGTATCTCGCGGTCGAACCGACCGCCGCGTCTGAGGGCGGGATCGATTACATCGACGCGGTTGGTCGCGCCGATGACGATCACTTCGCCGCGGGCGTCGAGGCCGTCCATCAGCGTCAGTAGCTGGCCGACGATCCGATTTTCTGCGTCGCCGTCGTCGTCTCGGGTGCCCGCGATGGAGTCGATTTCGTCGAAGAAGATGATCGTCGGCGCGTTCGCTTCGGCGTTCTCGAACACCTCCCGGAGCCGTTCCTCGGATTCGCCCTTGTACTTCGACATGATCTCCGGCCCCGAAATCGTCTCGAAGTTGGCGTCGACTTCGTTCGCGACCGCGCGGGCGATCAGCGTCTTGCCGGTCCCGGGGGGACCGTACAGCAGGACGCCCGAGGGCGGATCGACCCCGAGGCGGCGGAACAGTTCGGGCTCCGAGAGAGGCAACTCGATCATCTCGCGGACGAGTTCGAGTTCGTCGTCCAACCCGCCGATATCCTCGTAGGTGACGCCGGAGGTCGGCTCCGTGTCGGCATCGACGGACGGACCCGAGTCCGAACTCGAGGTCGAGTTCGGGGCCGCCGATCCGCTCGTCCCACCGCTGCTGGACGTTCCCCCTGTAGCTGTCTTGTTACTCGAGCCACCGGCACTGCCGCTCGTTTGCTCCGACCCGGTGCCGACGACCTGCACCGTCGTCGTACTCGTGATACGAACGTCTCCGTCGGGATCAGTATCGGTGACCTTGAACGGCTCCTGGTCGAGGCCTTCGATCCGAATCTGTTCGCCGGCCCGGACCGGTCGGTTCCGCAGTGTCTTGGTCGCCTCGCGTTCGGCGATCTGCTGGCTCTCGGTGAACCCCGGCGGTGGCGTCAGCGTGACCCGCTCGGCTTCGGCGATGCTCGACGTGTCCTTCGTCCGGACGGTGACCGTATCGCCCACGTGGGCCCCCGCGTTTGCGCGAGTGTCCCCGTCGATCTGGACGACGTTTTCCGGGACCGAGGAATCCGCCGGCCACATCTTCGCGACGGTCGTCTTCGTCCCTTCGATGACGACGGTGTCGCCGCTCAACACACCAAGCTGTCGCCGTGCTAGCTCCGGTATTCGTGCGACACCGCGCCCGGCGTCTCGCTTTTCGGCGGCGCGAACCGACAGCGAAACGCCGTCCGAATCCGACTGGCTCATACCGTTCCTTCCGTCCCGGTGGTCTTGAGAATTGTCCTGTCAGCTGAGCCCGACATCCGAGCGGTCGGACCGATACTCGATCGCTTACAGCGCGTTCTCGAGCAGTCGATCGACGCCTCGGCGCAACCGTTCGGACGCGGAGGGCCCCGAGATGCCCAATCGCTCGCCGATTTCGTCCGTCGAGGTCTCCCGCGGGACCGCAAAGTAGCCCGCCTCACGGGCCGCGATCAACGCCTCGTACTGCTCGTCCGTGAGCTCGAACGGCGGATCGTCCGCCGCCGACTCCCGAGTCAGTTGCTCGAGTTGGAACGCCGCGCCACGGTCCGTACAGAACTCCCTGTACTCCGCGAGCGCTTCCCGGTCGGGGAACCTGGCTCGGCCCCACCAGCCGTCGACGGTAACGATGCCGCCCAGCGGCCTCGTACCCAGCTCGATGTACTTGCGATAGATCGGAACCGGCGGATCGCGGAGTTCGATTCGGTACAGCGCGTTCTCGGCTGACTCGTCCACCGGAACCGCGTTCTCGACCGTCGGATCGGCCGTGAGCGCGTCGCGAAACTCGTCGCCGTCGTCGACGACTCGGCAGAGCACGACCGGCTGCTCGGGATCGACGACGAGAATTCGTTGGATGTAGACCGTCACTTCCGGCACCGCTGTGACGGCGTCCGTTAACGGCAACTCGAGCGACGTCAACCGAAACTCCGCGATGAGCCCCATATCACCGACTCCGTCCGCTCTCACTTAAAGACCCTACTGTATGAGATACAACCTCATCGGACTCCCGCCAGTATGTGTAGATAATAATGGCAAATAAACACCAGCCGGCGATGCAACTCGAGACGGCGTCCCAGCCCCACAACTACTACCGAAACGCGGTCGAGAAGCACTGGGACCCCCACGAGATCGACCTCGAGGACGACCTGGACGGAATCGCCGACCTCGCCGAACCCGCGTTCGAGGGGCTCAAGCAGTCGCTCGCGCTGTTCGGCGCCGGCGAGGAGTCGGTGACGGAGGATCTCGCACCCCTCGCCGTCGTTCTCGAGGATATCGGCGATCAGATGTTCATCACCACCCAGCTCTACGAGGAGTCGAAACACACGGACTTCTTCGACCGGTACTGGCGCGAGGTCGTCCACACCGAAGAGGAGCGTCGCGGCCAGGAGCTCTCCTCGCCGACCGACGACCGCTGGTTCAACGAGCCCTACGACGAACTGTTCGAGCGCAACGAGCGAGCGATGGCTCGGCTCCTCGAGGAGGATACGCCGGAGAACCGCGCGAAGGCGCACTGTCACTACCACCTGACGATCGAGGGGATTCTGGCCCAGACGGGGTACTACGGGCTTACACTCGCTTACGGCGAGAACGAACCCGAGCTTCCGGATCTGCCCGGGCTGGTCGAGGGACTCAAACTGGTCCGAAGCGACGAAGGCCGTCACGTCGGCTTCGGCATGGCACAACTCAAGTCGCTCGTCACCGAGGGTGAGGTGGACCCTGACGTGCTTCACGAGACGGTCGGCGAGCTGGTGCCGCTCGTCCAGAAAAGCCTGGTCAGCGACGACGGTGCCAGTACCGAAGCAGGCCCCGGACCGAGCCCGTCCGACCTGAGCGAGTACGCGTACAACAAACACGAACAGCGAATGACCCAGATCACCACCGCGAGCGAGAAGATTCCGGACGTCGAAGAGCTCACGGAGCTCGACGCCTGAGTGGGGAGGTCGCCGAACACGGCAGACGGCAGACGCCACACGCCGAACCCCGAACGCTGAACGCCAAACGTCGAACTCCGAACACCACATGCCGAACCCCTAACGCGAACAACGCCGGAGAAACGCCTTTTGTCGTTCGCAAAGACGGTATTGGTATGGTAGTCCAGACCGAGCGGGACGACGCCACGTGGTGGGAGTGTGAAACCTGCGGGCTACTGTTCGACGAGAAGTCGGACGCTTCGGAGCACGAAAACCGGTGTGACGATACCGAACCATCCTACATTCAGTAGCTCGAGACGTTCAGGAGTCAGTTACCCGACGGCTCGACTACTCGAGTCGCTCCCGGTGCTCCGTCGCGAGTTCGCGGGCCCGGTCGAGCGTGTGTGCCTCCGTCCAGCGAACGCGGGCGGCGTCGTCGTAGGCGAGCGCCGTCTTGAGTTCGTCCCGGAGAACGCCGTGACCGACCGATCGAACGGTCCCCGATTCGTCGCCGAGTTCGTAGACGCCGGGCTTATCGGGTGCGCTGGCGACCGCGTCTCGATCCAGGTCCTGCCAGGGTTTCTGTAACGGCATCGGACTACTCCCCGTTAGCGCCGTCAGCGTTGTTTTCGTTGCTATCGGTTCCGTTACCGTCGGTATCAGCGCCGTCAGCGTCGCTCTCGTCACTATCGCTGCCCGCTGGAGCCCCGTTCGTATCGGAACGCCCAGCTGAATCGCCCCCGACGTCCGCGTTCTCGACGAGTTCGTAGGCGTGTTCGCTCATCGCGTCTTCGGCGAAGACGAACACCCGTCCGTCGATCAGCGAGAGGTCGGCCTCGACACGGATCGAATAGGCCTCCGTCGAGACGGTGACCCCGGGGTACAGCACCTCTTCGTCGTCACCCTCGAGCATCACGCGGCCGACGCCGGTCGTCTCGAGGATGTCGTCGTGGGTGTTGCGGTCGTTGACGTAAGTCATGACGCCCTCGACGCCGTCGGGGTCGGTGACGAGGACGTGAACCTCCTTGCCCGGCGGGGTCGTTATCGCTCCCTCGACGGGTTCTGGCGGACCGTGATAGAACACGTTCCGGCCGTCGAGATACTCGACGACGACGCCGCCCTCGACGAGGTCGACACCGATCGTACTGGGTGCGACGTTGCTGCGTGCGCTCATTGTCGGCCTCTTCGAACGGATCCGGGAAAAGCGGTCGGTTCCGTCGTCAGCCGCGCCTAGTCCCAAACTCTTCCCGGTAGCCGCTGCTCGAGTTCCGTACCGAACGACGCCGACACGACGCGGGCGGGCAAATTCGTCGGGACCGTCAGCCGTAAGTACGCTGTCTGAGAGAGTGTGAGTATGCACGGCCGCGCCGTCGCTCCCGCTGCCGGAACGGTCCTCAACGCGCTCGCAACCGGGATCGGGTCGGCGTTCGCGATCGACCTCGAGACCACAGCCACCGTCGAACTCACTACCGACGGGACTATCGAGGCCGAAATAGCCGGTCAGCCCGACGCGAATACGACGCTCGTCGAGCGCTGTGCCGAGATGACGATCGCCGACTACGCCGACGCTGCGGGGCTCGACGACTCAGCAGTCGGTGCGAACGTACGGACCGAGAGCGAGGTGCCGATGGCCTCCGGACTGAAAAGCTCCAGCGCCGCAGCGAACGCCACCGTGCTCGCGACCCTCGACGCTCTCGAGATAGCCGACGCGGTCGAGCGAATCGACGCCTGTCGGCTCGGCGTCCGGGCCGCCCGCGATGCGGGCGTAACCGTAACCGGTGCGTTCGACGACGCCAGCGCGAGTATGCTCGGCGGCGTAACGGTGACCGACAACGGAACCGACGAACTTCTCGCCCACGAGCCGATCGACTGGCACGCGCTGGTCTACACGCCGCCCGAGCAGTCGTTCAGCGCCGACGCCGACGTCTCCGCTTGCGAGCGAATCGCACCGATGGCCGAACTCGTCGAAGAACTCGCTCTCGACGGCCGCTACGGCGAGGCTATGACCGTCAACGGATTCGCGTTCTGCGGTGCACTCGAGTTCTCGACCGGCCCGATGATCGACGTCTTGCCCGACGTCGCCGGCGTCTCGCTATCGGGAACGGGACCGAGTTACGTCGCCATCGGTGACCGACCGACGCTCGAGACGGTCCGGAAGCGATGGAACGAACGCGACGGAACGACACGGTTACTGCAGACGCGAACTGACGGGACACAGCTACTATGACTCGAGAACGCGACACAGCCACGAACGGCGGCAACGAGCAGCGAAAACCGGACGAGATGGACCTCGACGAACTGCGCGAGGAGATCCAGTCGATCGATCGCGAGATCGTGGAACTGATCGCCCAGCGGACGTACGTCGCGGACACGATCGCACAGGTCAAAGACGAACAGGGGCTGCCGACGACCGACGAGAAACAGGAACAGCAGGTGATGGATCGGGCCGGGGACAACGCGGAGCAGTTCGATCTCGACGCGAATCTCGTGAAAGCGATGTTTCGGCTACTGATCGAGTTGAACAAAGTAGAGCAGCGTGAGAATCGGTAGCAAACGACACTAATTTCACGGATCTACGACTGTTTCTCCTCGCTAATAGCTTCAGCGTTCGGACGCCGAAACACCTACAGTAACACGCAGGTAATACAAGCGTATGTCCGAAGCGGCCACAAACAACGGCGACGACGAGATCGTCACGGTAAACTTCAAAGTCACACGGTCGTTTCTCAACGAGATCGAAGACACGTGGCAAGGACGAGGATTCAACAGTCGAAGCGAATTTATTCGGTATACCTTACGCGATGCCGTCGAACACCCCACGTTCGACCGCGATGAACTCGTCGCACTCCTTCAAGCGGAGGAGGATTTCCGTGAAGAACGGACGATGAGCGCCGAAAAAGCGCGCGAACGATTCGGCACTGACGACACGAATGAGTGACGACGGGTGGGCGTGGGAACTCGCATCGAAAGCACAGGACGACCTCGATGCACTCAATCCGAACGAGCAGCAACGCATTATCGACAAACTCGACGAAATCGTCGATTCTCCGTGGCGCGACCCACCAGACTATGGCGAACCGCTCCAAAACAGTCCACGCCGTAAGGTACGTATCGGTGAGTTCCGTCTCGCGGTCACTTTCCATCGAGACGAGTACCAATTGGTCGTTGCTCGAATCAAACGTCGTGGAGGCGCGTATACAGCTGACGACGATTGAAAAAATGTACTAGACACCGGCAAAGTAGACGGAATCTGTAACATCAGTCAGAGACCTGAACAAGGTCGAGCAGCGAGAGAATCGGTAAGATTCAAAACACACGCCTTAGACCCTCTATCTTCTAATCAGGGATATAGAATGCGTTTCTGAGGGATTCTTCGCTTTCAGTCGGGGTCGATGAGCAACCGGAAGACCGGATACCCGTCCGCGTCGAATACGTTCCAACAACACCGCATGAGTACCGTACTCAGTCTCGATAAGAGGAACATCGCGAAGCTAGTGGTCAGTTTTTGCTGCTGTGTTTCCACCCAAAGACACAAGATTCTGTGTGTACATAGTTTACTGTATGCCCAGTATCACCGTCAATGTCGATGATGACCTCAAAGACCGAATGGAGCAACATCCGGAGATCAACTGGAGCGAAGTCACCCGCCAGGCCATCCAAGAGAAAATCGAGACACTCGACGTGATGGACGAACTCACGTCCGGAAGCGAACTCACCGAGAGCGACGTCGCGGAAATAGCCAATAAGGTCAACGAGAGCGCACGCGACCGCGTCGAAGAAAAGTCGGAGTAGTCCCGACGAATGAGGCTGGTTATCGACGCCAATGTCATCATCTCCGCGCTCATCGCCGACTCGAAAACCCGCGAACTCATCGTCACGCTCGAACCGGATCTCGTGACACCCGAGTTTGTCCACGAAGAACTCGAGAACTACACGGATCGTCGAGAAGTCAGGGATGACTCCAGATCGAGTCGCACAGTTCATTGATCTCCTCTTCCAGTATATCGAAGCCGTTCCCGCCAGCGAGTTCTATCCGTATATCGAGCAGGCCGATGCAGCGATTGGTGACACCGACCCGGACGACGTGTTGTACATCGCGTGTGCTCTCGCCAGTGATGCCGATATTTGGAGCGATGACTCCGATTTCGAGGAACAGGATGTCGTCGAGGCCTACACAACTAGCGACGTGATCGACTCATTCGACACGCTCTAGCCAATCCAAACAGCTGCCAGTAGAATGATGAGGCACATTCTTTTAAATGTGACAGCAATAGGAGGTCTGCTACGGCCGTAGTCGTTGTCCTGAGTGTGTATCGAGAGACAATTTCACACGAATCTGTTATGGATTTCAGCTACCTGAACAAGGTCGAACAAAGGGATAGTGAAGTACCTCGGGGACAAGCCCCGAGGCTTCACCGTTTTGTCCGTGCCGTCCAGAACCGGACGGATGGACGCAGGCGAATGTAATTCCCCTCGACCTCCCGTGTTCACGGTCGACTGGAATTAACACCCGAACACCCGCGTTGTGTCCGTGAGGGTCGGCGGCTCCACCCCGCCCGACAACACCCGTCTCACCACGCCAAAGACGCGGGTTTTGAGAGGTGCCGCAGTTCCATCATCTAAACGACCGCTTCATATTGAGGTCTTCAATATCCTTCCCGGTCATTACATTCAATTACGAAATATTGTGTAATAAATATTCGTGTCGGCTTCACCCTCGGGGTCAAGTCGTTCGAGAATCGAAGATTCTCGTGACCACGGAAATCTATGATTTCCGGACGACCCCGAGGCACTCGCCTCGATTATCTGTAGATAGCGCTAAGCGGGTTTCTGAGTGTGTGTACCAGCCGAACAGCGCTCAGAGATTTTCCGGTTGCTGTTCAGTTGGTTCACGACGAATGGTTTGAGCAGCGGCCTGATCACCGGAGCCAGCGGACACTATACGTGCAAACTAACCGAACAGTATAGAGCAAATAAGGGTTCGACCCCAGAGAATTTAGAGCAGATACGTCAGTCCAGTCCGAGACTCAGTTTCAACGCTTCGTCCACTGCCTCCATCGACTCTGCGTCGAGGCTTCCAAGCACTGAGTGAATCCGTTTTTCGATGGAGACGACACGAATCTGGTCGAGACGAATCGAGGAATCTTTCTCGAACGGCGACTCCGCTCCTTCGGCGAGAACCTCGAACGGATAGCCTCGATACGTTCCCGTCGCAGGTGCAACGATTGTCGTACTGGCATTTTTGTTCCCAACGTCGTTCTGGACGACTACTGCAGGACGAGTCTTTTTCATCTCGTGCCCTTCCGCAGGATCGAGCCGAACGATAACGACGTCACCGCGACGAACCTCTGTACCCTCGCTCATTTATCGAGTTCGCCCCACGCCTCGTCCGATGCGTCGTCCCACTCGTCCGCAAGTTCTTCCGCACTCGCAGAAGCCTCCCGGTACGCAGCAGCAAGTTCGTCCTCGTCTGGATGGTCAGATTCTACTTCGACGACAGCGACGGTTACTCGCTTGTTCGCGTACTCTGTTCCCAGATAGATTCGGCCTCGGTCGTCAGTCTCGTTGGTCTGGAGGTCCCGGGCATCTACTTTCGTCATGTTCCCAACTAGATTCTACTACTGAATAAGACTTGCCCACTATTACCCACGGCAGATATTTTCTGTGACTCGTACCATGGATTTCATCTCTCTGAACAAATTTGAGCAGCGTGAAAATAGCCCCTGCACGTTCCCGTCGCAGGGGCAGCGATAGTCGTACTGGCATTTTTATTCCCAACGTCGTCGCTGAACACTCGTCCCCTCGTTCGTATCGACTCGAGTGAGACTCATCGACTGACGTGAAATGATTGATTCGTCGCCTCGAGAATGCAACGGTATGGCTGATGAGCGGAGTCCGACCGGGGAGACGGTCGAAGCTGCGGAAGTCGTCGACACAGTCGACGAGGAGCCTGCAATCGCTACCGACCGGAGCGACGACGATGACCGAGCGGCCAGCGACGAACTCGAGACCGACGCTCAAGTTGCGTATCTCGATTGCGAAACGGTCCGGGTCTCAAAACCGGTCGACGACGTGCTCCTCTCGCTGTTCTGGTGGGACGAGCAGGGACAGATCGGTACGATTTCGGAACCGGTTGGGAGCGTCGACGGTGACCGGACGATTTCGGCCACCGAAGCGTTCGGTGAGTTCGCGCACGGACCTGTGATCACCGAGGTCGAACTGTTCGAGGCCGGAACGCCGGTCGTTCCGGGCGGCGGCGACGTTCTGGTGTCGAATCCGGACGCGGACTCCTGTGCCGAGTCGGTTCGGGACGAATACGACGGGCCTGGTGAGCTCGAAGGCGGGGCCGAACGCGCGTAGTACGCTGGCTCAGAACAGAACCGACTGCGACCTCGAGCGGACGGAATACCGGTCTATGCTTCCCCTGAGGGAAGCTTTTCCTGCGGCCGCTCGAGCACGGTCGACTCTCGAGGCCCCAGAACGGCGGCTGTCCGTTCGTAGCTCGGCGCCTGCTCGAGGGTCTCGTAGTTGTTGTACCTGGTCGCGGTGTAGTCACCGAACCTGTCGGACTCGAAGGCATCCTTTAACTCGAGACAGTGGTCGCGGATCGTTCGCTCCGGTTCGTATCCGAGCGCCGTGTGGATCTTTTCGAACTCGACGCGATAGCTCCGTTCGTCGGTCTGTTCATCGTGGTATTCGATCGACGCGTCGGGGAAGCAGTCGGCGACGATCGTCGCGAGTTCGTCGATCCGGTAGTTTTGCTGGTTCGAGCCGACGTTGAAGACGGTGTCGGCAACGTCCTCCATCGGCGCGGTCAGACAGTCGACGTACGCTCGAGCGGCGTCGGCGACGTGAACGTTCGGTCGGTACTGATCGCCGCCGAAGACCGGGATAACACCCTTCGAGTGGGCCTTGGCGGGCAGGATATTACCCACGAGATCGAACCGCATCCGCGGCGAGCAGCCGTAGATCGTGGCCATCCGGAGGATCGTCGGAGAAAACCTGTCGTCAGCGAGGTCCTGAAGCACTCGCTCGGACTGAATCTTCAACCGGGCGTACAGCGACACGGGATTGCGGGGTGCATCCTCCGCAAGTCGTCCAGAATCGGTCTCGGACCGGCCGTAGACGCTACACGTCGAGGCGAAGACGAAGCGATTGATCCCGTGATACTTACAGAGAGACGCCAACAACTGCGTCGAGTGCAGGTTGTACTCGAGAGTCTTCTCCGCGTCGATCTCGGAAGCGGGGTCGCCGACGATGCCGCCGAGATGAACCACGGCGTCGGCGCCGTCGATCGCCTCGAGCACCGCGTCGACCGACCGCGCATCGCCCCGGATCAACGTGAACCGGTCGTCGTCGGTGAGATCGGCGATACCGGCATCGCCGTACAGCAGTGGATCGAGGACCCGAACATCGAACCCGTCGCCGATAAGTTGACGGCAGAGCACCGAGCCGAGGTACCCCGCCCCGCCGACGACGAGAACCGTCTCGCCGCCGGTTGATCCGGGTTCGATCTCTCGAGACGTCCGGTCGGTCAACTCGATCGTCGTGACGTCGACGACCGTTCCGTCGTCGTCGATGACGGGAGCAATGGTCGTCTCCTGGGTCCAGCCGGTGCCGTCGTGAGCGTCTGCCGCACCCTCGACCGTTCGAATGGTACCACCGGCGTCGACGACGATCGGGTCCTCATCCACGACGGTCGAGACTGGCGCATCGGGTGCGATTCCGTCACGCAACGCACGCCTGAGCCGTTCGCCCGTCGCCGTTCCGACAAGCTGATTTCCGTCGTTGACGACAACGATACCCCCTGATTCGGATCGATCGATCCGCGCGACCGCGTCGCGAATCGACATCCGCCCATCGGCTGTGACTGGCCATCTCATACGTACTATCGACTCCAACTGCCGCAACATCGCCGGTCTCGCACCGACGGCGGGCGGCCTATTCTCTCAAACCTGACGGTCCCCCTTTGTTATGGATCGGTTGGGCTGACAGTCAGCCGACTGTTGATACGTCCTGTCGGTCCACAACAACTCACGTAACCAGGAGTCAGTAGTAACGAATCAGTTCGAAACTCGGTTCGAATCGACCGCGTTCGTCGCCCGACTTCGCTCGATTCCCGCCCTGATACCGGCAGTAATTCGGTCGATCTCGCTCTCGCTCAGGTTCGGATGAATCGGAAGCGAGAGTACCCGGTCTGTAACGTCCTCCGTTACGGGAAGCAAACCGGGCTCGTAGCCGTACGCCTCACGGTAGGGGTCGGTGAGGTGAACGGCCGGATCCCAGTAGACTTTCGACGCGATCCCTCGCTGGTCCAGGGTATCGATAACCACGTCCCGGTCGACGGTTTCCCCGAGAGTTACCGTATACAACTGGTAGACGTGGCGTCCGCGACCGGCCGCAGTATGCGGTTCGATACCGTTCATCGAACTGAACGCCTCGGACAGTCGCGACGCCGCGCGACGCCGATTCGCGATGTGTGCGTCGACCTTCTCGAGTTGGGCACAACCGATACTCGCGACGAGATCCGACATCCGAACGTTCGTGCCGAGGCCGACGTATTCGCCGCTGTCGGCCGAATCAAAGTAGTCGGACGAGGCCCGGCCGTGTGATCGGAACTGCTCGAGGCGGCGCGCAACGTCGTCGTCATCGGTAACCACAGCACCCCCTTCACCGGTCGGCAGAACCTTGTTCTGGCAGAAACTGAGCGTCGCGGAGCCGCCGATCGAACCCAGCGTTCGACCGCGGTAGTCGGCGCCGAACGCTTCGGCGACGTCCTCGATCAACGGGACGTCCGCGTCGGCGGCAATCTCCTCGAGTCGGTCGATTTCGCAGGCTGCACCGTACGGGTGAATCGGCAGGATTGCAGCTGTGTCGTCGGTCACCATCGTTTCGGCGTGTTCGGGGTCGAGGCCGTACGTTTCTCGTTCGATATCGGCAAACACTGGCCGGGCACCGACCAGCCGAACCGCGTTCGCGGTCGCGATAAAAGTAAACGAGGGGACGATCACCTCGTCACCCTCGCCGATACCGTGGGCCGTCAGGGCGGCGACGAGTGCCGTCGTGCCCGAGTTGACGGTGATCGCGTGGTCGACGCCGAGATACGATTCGAGGCCGTCCTCGAACTCCTCGATGTACGGCCCGTTTGCCCAGTAGGAGCCCCGCGTAATCGAATCGACGGCGTTCGAGACGTCGGCTTCGTCCCACGGGATTTCGAACAACGGAATCTCGTTACTCATCGACAGCTGATTGTCTAGACGGCCGATTAAGTAGCCGTCTGCTACCCTGTGGAAGGCGGCAGTTTCGTCGCGTCCAGACCGACTCGCTGCACTGCGTGATTACGCTATTGACTGATACGGGGTGTTTTTGGGAGGCGTCCGCAAAACGGTGGACGATGTACGACGCCATTCTGGTCCCGACTGACGGCCGTCCGAACACCGAGCGGGCGATCGAGGACGCAGTCGAACTCGCGAGCGTCCACGGCGCGACCGTGCACGCGCTGTACGTCATCAACTCCGCGGAAATCGCTCCGGGAATCGACTTCGACGACCTCGAGCCGATCGGGAAGGAGGCCGTCGAGTACGTCGCGACCCGCGCGGCGGACGCTGGAATCGACGACGTCCGGACGACGGTCACCCACGGCCTCCGCCATCAGGCGATTCTCGACTACGCCGCCGACCACGACATCGATCTGATCGTCATGGGTCACAATCGCGGCCTCGAGCGATTCTTCCGAAAGAGCGTCTCCGACCAGGTCTCGCGGGAGGCGTCGTCGTCCGTTCTCGTGGTCGAGTAGTGCGGCCGAAGGCTGGCATCGCCTCTCGAACGCGACGCGGTCTCCTCCCCGTTACTTGTCGTTCGCGAGAACGCAGCGGCGACTCGCGAACGGACGGTCCGCGTTCGATCCGCTCGACTCGCACACCGACGACTACCGAACGGGATCCGGAACGACGACAACTGGCAACGAGGCCTCCTCGAGCAGCGATTGGCGGCTCGAGTCACTGGACGTCGACGGACCGACCGGGCTACGGGCCGTAACGAGGAGTTCGTCGGCGTCGACGTCGTCCGCCATCTCGAGGAGCCTGTCCGCAGAACTGCCGTCTTCGTCTCGAAGTTCCGTTCGGACGTCGCCGACGGCGACCAGCCTGACCGGGGCGACGTTCAGCGCCTCCTGGGCGTCGCGACGCGCCGTCGCATCGTCGGTCGGGGCTAGGGCGACGACCGTAACGGTGTCGTCGCCCGTCGCTCGCTCTTCGAGATAATCGCAGATCGCGGCCGTCGTATGAACGGAGTCGGTGCCGACGAGATAGTGCATGGATGGTTCTGGGGTGGCGGCCTCAAAGAGGGTGTGGAACCGGATTCATACAGGGTGAATCGCCGCGCTCCCGTGGGGAATTTTCCGACCCAGAAAACACGCTCCTACCACTATTAGGTGAGGGGCGAAATCGGAGAGTGGGGACACACCCCCGACGTCAGCACGGCGTGCCCGCTGCTCCGTTCACGCCCACATCGCCAACCCGCTGGACGCAGCTACTCACCCGACGACGGCCGCAACCTCCCGCTCAGGCGGCCGTTGGCTGCAGTAGCTGCGTAGTGGTGCCCGCGATTTGCTTCGGCCCTCCAACAGCCGTAGACGGAGACACAGATCCGTCCTTGTCCCAGATGCAACTGCAATCATAACCATAACCAGTAGCTAGTACCACAATTTCTTCCTTCAGAATTATATCTGAAACGTCCGTACAAAACGCAGCCAGTACCGGTGTTCGACGGTCTCAATAATGACCTAATGATGCCCGTACAGCGAGTACATAATCGCGAGCAGTCCGGCCAGTCGACTCACGTTCTCGAAGAACACCGTAACGACCTGTCCCGGACTGACAACCGTCGTGATCGTCACGTTGATCAGGAACGGACAGAGCGTGAGCAAGAGCAGTCCGACGGCGAGATACAACATCGACGTCGCATCGTTGCGACGGTACCCCCGGTAGGCCTGGTAGGCAATGATCGTCCCGATGAGGGCGACCAGGAAGAGACTGGCGACGGTCAGCAGTTCGAACAGGGGCGCTTCGTCGATTCGAACGACGTCCTGGGTCATCGCATCCCCTCCCACATGCGGGTGAACTTGTCAGCGACGTCTTCGTCACGATACGTTACCTCGAGCTCGAATGAACCGTCTTCGAGTGTGAGTTCGAGGTGCTCGAGGTTCGCGCTGTAGACGCTGTAATGGTTTCCGTCGGGTGCAAGCTCCGTATCTTCGGTGACGAGATGACACGCTTTAAGACGGTCAAGTCGTCGATAGATCGTCGGAAGAGATGCGTCACACCGTTCACTCAGGGTACTGGCAGACATGGGTTCGATGCTCGTATGGGTGAGGATGTCACGTGCGTACTCGTCGTCGAGTACCGCGAGCACCGTCGAGAGATCGGTATCCTCACTCACTGGTAGCTGATCGTTCTGGCATGGCTATGAAAAACGGTCCGGTTTTTCTGATCGAGAAAATCCGGTCTCGGACGCCTCGAGACCGGCTGTTACCAGCGCGTTCGCGTCTCCGGTGGCTGGACGGTGCTCGCCCCAGTCGTCGGTGATCGGGCCGCCGCTTCGGCACCGATCGGGATGCCGGGGACAGCACGCACGCAGATCCGACTACTTCCGCTGAGAGCCACCACATACCATCCGAGATTTTCAGTTGGATAAGGGAATATCTATTGATCGATCGCCTCGAGAGTGCGTAATTATCTCACAGAGTGTACCGCGTGTCGCTCCGAGAGGGCCTCGAGCGATCGCCTTTCGACGAAATCGCTAATTATCGCTCGAACTGCAACGATTCGTCACCCTCTGGTGTGCTGGCGAAAAGCTACCCGCGCCAATCGATCGTCCGTGACGTACCTGACTCTGGAGGAGTGAAACGATATATCGTAGTATGGTTTATTGGGGGGAAAGGAGCTCGAACTCCATCAAGACCCCCTGAACCCGAGACGTATGGCCCCTACTGCCCTTCGAGCCAGTGAAACAGCCGCTCGAGCAGCCGTTCTTCAGCCGCCGTCGAAAACAGATGGCCTTCCTCGGCGAAAATTTCGAGGAGTACGTCCGTTTCGAGCCGAGCCGCCGCTTCCACGCTGTCCGTCACGTCGACGGACTCATCTTGACGCCCGTGAACGATCGCCACCGGAACCTCGAGGGACGCTTCGACACCGTCGAAGTCGTACTCGTCGAAATCGTCGAAGAACCGCCGGTCGATTCGGTCGTCTGTCTCGAACTGGTACTCGCCCTCGCGCTCGACGGCGGCTCGATACTCGTCGAACGCGCGGTTGGCCGTCACGGGTGCCCGAGTTGCGACGGCGTCGACTCGAGGATCGCGAGCGGCGGCGTGGAACGCGACCTTGCCGCCGAAACTCGAGCCGAAGAGCGCGTACGACGGCGGGTCGAAGTGATCGACGACGGCACGCAGATCTTCGAGTTTGGAGCTGAGCGTCTGGTCGACGAACGCGCCGTCGGAATCGCCGCAGCCGCGAAAATCGAACCGGACAGCGTTGTAGCCGTGCTCGACCGCCCGCCGACAGCGGTGTTCGTAACTCCCGTGCTTGTCGCTCAGGAAGCCGTGACAGTAGACGAGCCAGTCGTCGCCGGGTGCGTCGTGGTGGACGGCGGCGACGGTTTCCTCGCCGACCGGAATTCGGTGCTTCGTTTCGACCATCGCCTCCGGGTTGGGGCTCGAACCGGTAGTCGCTGGCGGTCTGATCGGTTCGATCGCTTGCACATCGTTTACGGCCGTTGGCCGCCACTGATAGAGTATGACCCGCACGACCTACAGGTGTACCTGCGGCGCTCTCCTCGAGTTCAAACACGATCTCGAGAAGGAGTCCGGGATCGCGACACCGACCTGGAAGTGTACGGACTGCGGGACGCCCGTGCCGGGACAGATCGCCGAGAAGGTGAGACACCAGAACCCGTCCTGAGACGTTTTGCTGAGTTTCCCCGGCCAGCCGGTACGGATCGATCATCGCAAGCATGGCCGATATGCGTCGACGTGGGCAACTGTCCACGAGAACGATGGACTGCAATCGCAGACGAGCGCTCGAGTTGTCCGGACTCGCCGCGGTCGGATCGATCACGCTGCTCGCGGGCTGTGGCGACGAAGGGCCCGGGGTCGACGACGGCGGGGATCCCGGTGCTGAGGAGCAGGAAGATCCGACGGGCGGCCACCCCGAGGAAGATCATGAAGAGGACGAAGACGACGAAGACGGCGAAAACAACGGAGAGAGCGACGAGGGCGAAGACGGCGCCGAAGGCAGCGACGAAAACGGCGAAGACGAGTAACCCCTCCACTCACTAGCGCTAACGGCCCCGCTCGGTCCAACCATTGCGGCGCGCGATTTCACGATGAGTCGTCCTCGAGCACTTCGTCGACCTTCTGGGCCGTCTCTCTGGCCTGAATGTTCTGATAGGATTCGTTGGTCACGTCCATCGAACTGTGTCGGAGCGATTTCTGAGCCACCTCGGAGTGACCCTTCTCGTACAGTTCGTGCCCCAGCCCCCGTCGACCACCGTGAGGTTTCAGATACTCGTTTTCGTCCGGGTCGTACTCGAGTCGGTCGTACGCGGCAGTCAGATCCGACGAGAGGCGTTTCAGGATCGTCCGCGCGCCGTTCGTCGAGAGCGCCGGCGGCGTGACCTCGTGCTCGCGGAGTAGGTCATCGATCGACGCCCGCTGGAGCATCGTCTCGAGCCGGCCTCCGCCAAACTCGGCCTCGAGTGCCGCTCGCTTCGACGGGTAGTGATTCGTCGGGAACACCGGCCAGTCGTCGGTCGGCGGATCGAGGATGCGCTTGTAGGTCTCGAGTACCGACGCCGCCCGCGGCGGGAGTTGTGCCTGCTGGTAGGGGTCTTTCGTCGCGGCCTGAACCTTTCCGAGGACGGTGAGCGTGTTGCCCTCGACGTCGACATCGGTCCAGGTGAGCCCGTCGCGACGGTCGTCACCCGAGACGCTGAAGACCTCCGCGCCCCGGACGCCCGTGAGCCCGAGCACGGCAACGATCGCTCGATCCCGATACCGCTCGAGCGTAATCGATGGCGGTGCTTTCGGCGGGGTGAGCGCGCTGTCAACGCGTTCTCGGCAGAATCGCAGCGCCAGTTTTCGCTCGACGGGCGTCCAAAACTGCCGGTCCGGATCCGCCGTAATCGACGGGAGGAACTCGTCGGCGTCGTTCGTCTTCGCGGGGTTCGTATCGAGATAGCCGTCCCGGACGGCAAACGACAGAAACGCTCGCACGTAGGCGTAGTAGGTGTGTGCCGTCGACGCCGCGAACTGTACGTCGTCGCGCTCGGTCTTGCGTTTTAAGTACAGCCCGTAATCGCGACAGTGGGCCTCGTCGACCTCGTCGAAGGACTCGAGTTCGAACTGGTCGATCCACTCTTCGAGCGCACTGTCGATGACCGTCTTCGAGCGGCCGGAGACCGTCTCGAGGTAGCGGTCGTCTTTGACCGTGCGGACCGTCTGCGGACTCGACGGTGCGTCGTCAACGGCCGGCGTCTCGCTGTCCATCGGTTCGAACGACGGTACGGAAGCGACCCACCTAAAGGTACTTCATCAAACTCGTATTTGACGAAGTGGTTTTGAGGGGGAGAATTCGGGCGACTCGAGCCGTCTCGCTGGAGAAAATCCAGAATGGGCGCATCCATAAATCCTATTACGATATACCGAATGGCGTCGCCGGCTACTCACTCATTACTACCAGCCCGTACGGGCGGGTAACTCATACTGTCCGCTCTCAGTCATTTCCGAGGGGCCGCAGGACGGCTTGCGGCCCCACCGGTACATCGGTACAGCAAACCGTATCACTCGCTGCGGTCGGTTACCGCCACGTCGCCCGTCTCCGTCACGATTTCGAGTCGGTGCGTTCCGTCCCCGACGACGGCCTCGATCAGCGAATCGCCCGTCATCTCCGGGAGTGCATCGACACCAGTAACGGAAATTTCGCCGGTCTCGGTCGTGATCTCGAGTGTCAGATCGAGTTCGTCGGGCACGCGCAGATCGATGCCGCCGGTGGTCGTCCCGATAACCGCGTCGCCGTCGATACCGGGTAGCGAAGCGGTGACGTCGCCGGTAACGGTCGCAAGTCGGTCGATCGACGCCGGATCGTCGACGACGACGCTCCCGGTCTCGGTCGTCGCCGAGACGGTTCCGTCGACGGCCGAGGCGGTCACGTTCCCGGTTTCCGTTTCGATTCGCAGGTCCCCATGGACGTTCGCGACGTCGACATCGCCGGCTCCGGACTCGATCCGGCACACCTCGAGAGCTTCGGGAACGGTCAGCGAGAGGTCGAGAATCGGGTCGGGCCGAAGCCCGAAGAGGGTTCGCGAGTCGTTTCGATCGACCGCCACCTCGAGAACCCCGTCCGCCGTCGACGTCCTGAGTCCGATCGATTCGAGGTCGTCCCGGCTCACGGCGCCCTTTCGACCCTCGATATCGATCGATCCCTGCGACGCCGCGTGTACGTCGACGTCGCTGACGACCGTCGAAACCGCAATCGCACTCAGTTCGTCGGCGGCGTGCGTTTCGGTGATCGTTTCCTCGACGTCTCGGCCCCCCGAAAGACAGCCGGCCAGCCCGCAGACGGCACCGACAGCGCTCCCGGCGAGCACCGATCGCCGCGACGCCACGCGAGTCATACGCTGGAGTACCCGTTCGATCGACATAATGCCGACCGTCACCGAACGCGTACGTCACCGCGAGCGGACAGTTCGGCTCCCGATACCGAATTTTGTTCCGGGAATAGCGCGCCGAAACACAGATTTAGGATGCTGGGCCAGTACTGTACGCATAGATGCTCTGCGGCGCCGATTTCACTGACCGTTCAGCGCACGGTACTGCGGCTCTCGAGCGGACGGGACACACCGGGGGAATGACACGGCACCTGCTGGTGAGTTTTGCAGATGTAGACGGTGGAGCCGAGGTTGAGAGTTGGAATAGGGGTCGGAGAGGTACGAGTACGAATACGCCTGAGAGGAAGGGGAGGGCTAGGATCAGGGCCAGGACCAGAGCCAGGGTGATCGATCCGTGACCGACTCCGAGAGGGACGTCGCCGTAATCGACGCGGTCGACGCCTATCTCCAGCGAAAGTCCGTCGGCGATCCCGACGGATCGGGAGCGGGCACTTACGCGTCGAACGCCAGATCGATCCTGCGGCGCTGGGCCGACTGGCTCGAGTCCGAACACGACATCAGATCGTTGTTCGCACTCGACGTCGAGCACATGCACGCCTACGCCGGCGAGTTGCGAGCGCGGGCCGACCGCGGCGAGTACACCGCCTCGACCGCGGGCACCTACTACGCGGTCGTCCGAGCGTTTCTCTCGTGGTGCGTTCGCGGCGGCATTTTAGAGACGAACCCGGCCGCGACCGACGCCGCCGAATCCGCGCTTCCCTCCGCCGAAGAGCGGCCGGACAGCGAGTTCTGGACGGCCGACCAGCGCCGGCGACTCGAGACCGCCGTCCGCGAGCGCGCACTCGAGGCCGCGACGGGCGAGTACAGCCGCGACGAACGGCGCAACCGACTGCGGGAGTACGCCATGGTCGCGTTGCTCGCTCACTCGGGCGTTCGGGGCTCGGAGCTGTTTCGGGTCCCCGACGACGAGCGACGCACGGGTGCCACCTGGGACGACGTCGACTTCTATACGGGCACGATCCGAGTGTTGGGCAAATCCCAGCGCCTCGAGGACGTTCCGCTGCCGGCCCCGGCCCGGACGCCGCTGCGACGCTATCGCGTCGCCCTCGATCCGCCGTCGAACGACTGGCCGCTGTTCCCGACCCGTCACGCGCCCTCGATCGCCCGGCGAGTGAGAACGGTGCTGGCCGAGCGCGGTCACGACGAGGAAACGATCGAAGCCCTGTTCGAAGACGCGACGGCGAGCGAGCTCGCTCGCGAGCGCTCGATCGCGCCCCCGACGATCACTACTGAAGGCGCTCGATCGGTGCTCAAACGCCTCTGTAAGGAGGCGAACGTCGACGTCGACGGCGACTACCTGACGCCGCGCGGCGTCCGCGGCGATCGCGGCGATGGCGACGGCGACGAACGCTACCGGCGCGAAGCGACGACGTCGAAACCCGCGTTACGCGCCTCGATCTTCGAGCGAACGATCGCCGTACCCGAAACCCACGCTTCGATCATCGACGTCGAGTCGGGCGAGCAAGAGGAGCAGTCGGAGCGTCGCTGAATTCGAAATTCGAGTCCGAATCAGGGCTTAATCCGAGCCGGATCGATCTCGTACCGTTTCTTGCAGTCCGCTCTCGTGGGCTTGAGCGCGTTGGGCCTGACCGACTCGAGTGCGTATGCGAGAACAATCCAAATCAAAAACGGACCGACAAGCGAAAACGAGCGTGAAAGCGGACCTGACAGCTGGAATCGAAACCGGTAGCCGAACGCTCAGTTGATGAGCAGCCAGACGATGATCGTCAGCAGGATCGTCAACAGGAGCACAGTGGTGCCGATACTCGTCCGGAGGTGGATCGTCGACGGGCGACCGCCGTCCGCCGGACGCTGCTCTTCAGCTTCGACCATCGGAAGCCGGCGAGCGGCCGCGTCGACTGCCAGAACGGGGTTGTTCCCGACCCAGTAACAGCGTTTGACGAAGTCGACGACCGCGGCGTCGACCGTGGCGTACGTCCACGTGGTCGCCCGCATCGTTCCGCGACCGACGTGGTAGGTGACGGGGTTGACGATCAGCGCGGGATCGGAGTAGTCCATCTTCGACAGCGGCTTACGGATGAGCTTGAACCCGACTGCGGAGATTGCGATCAGGACGGCCGCATCCATCAGGTGGCCCGTACTGTAGGGAGTGAGCGTCTGGTCCTCGCCGCCCGGTCCGAGCCACTGGGTTCCGTCAATCATCGGGAGCAGGTCGGTGAAGACGGGCCAGCCGACCGCCGGCAGCCCGAGGACCACACAGGCGCCACCGACGGAGAGCATCGCCGTGATCTGACCCGTCTTTGCGTCTCTGACCTCCCGATCGCTCTCGCCGTGGAAAAAGACGTAGAAGCCGAGCTTGATGAACGAGAGGAAGGTCCCGATCGCACCGATAAACAGCAGCCAGTACAGCGCCTGGTACTCCGAGCCGCCGTAGTAGCTCGGATCGGCTGCGTCGAGGACCATCCCCTTGCTGATGAAGCCGCTGAAGCCGGGAACGGCGGTAATCGAGAGCGCGCCGATGAAGAAGGCGATGGCGGTTAAGGGCATCTCCCGCCAGAGCC
This sequence comes from Natronorubrum halalkaliphilum, assembly GCF_009834785.1. Classification (GTDB taxonomy): domain Archaea; phylum Halobacteriota; class Halobacteria; order Halobacteriales; family Natrialbaceae; genus Natronorubrum; species Natronorubrum halalkaliphilum. The sequence continues at coordinate 33,939 of NZ_WUYX01000064.1, read as the reverse complement.
CGCCGAGTTTGTAGAGGTCGTTCTCCCGCGTGCGGTAGATGACGACCCCGACGGCCATGAACAGCAGGCTCTTGTAGAGGACGTTGTTGAACAGGTGCCCCATCGCGCCGGCGGCACCGATCGTCGTCCCGATACCGATCCCGGCCACCATGTAGCCAAGCTGGGCCTGAATGTGGTAGGACAGCAGCGCGCGCATGTCGTGTTGGAGCAGCGCGAAGACGACGCCGTAGACGGCCATCAGCCCACCCATGTAGGCGAGGTAGATGTTGCCCTCCGGAACCGCACGCAGGAGGACGTAGGCGCTCGTCTTCGTGGTAAAGGCAGCGAGGAACACCGACGCGGCGAAGTGCGGACGTGGGTAGGTGTCCGGCAGCCAGGTGTGGAAGCCGACGAACGCAACGTTGACGCCGATCCCGAGGATCGCAAGCAACATCGGCAGCCCCTCCGCGAACCCGCCAGCGAGCAGGGCGTTCGGATAGTCGACGCCCTCGCCGAAGACGAAGGACCCGACCTGGGCGTAGTGGGCGATCACCGCGAACAGCACGAGACTGCCGCCGATCCCGTGGGCGATCGCGTACCGGTAGCCCGCGCGGACGGCGTCGCCGCCGTAGTGCCACACGAGCAGCGTGCTCGTCAGCGCCATGATCTCCCACATGAACACGAGGACGAGCCAGTCGCCCGCGAAGGCCGCTCCGAGCGCGCTCGCGACGTACGCCAGCGCGAACGCGGCCATCGTCTTCGTCGCCTCGCTCGAGTAGGCGTAGATAACGGCGAACGTGCCGAGGAAACCGAGCGCGATCCCCATCATCCGGGTGAACTCGTCGATGTAGAACGGCTGAATATCGCTAAAGCCGAGGAACGTTCCGGTGAGGTGGGCTCCTTCGGGTGCGAAAGCTGCAATGGCCACCACGGCCGCGAGGCTGAGCGCGCCGAGCGCAAAGCCCAGTATCCGCGGCAGGACGAGCACGAGCAGCGCCGCCGCAAAGACCAGCAGCGGCGGGTAGGCCATCGTCAGCAAGTCAGCATCGATCATTCGCCGATCACCTCCATGGCCTCCGCAAGCGAGAGGCCGTGCAGTTCGTCGAACGAGTCGACGCCGAAGATCCCCTCGACGATGTACATCGCGAGGTCGAGGAAGACCGCGTAATCGGGGATCACGCCGAGCGTGACCGCTCCGACCGCGATGACGCTAATCGGCAGGATCATGAGCCACGTGCTCTCGGTGAACGGCGAGTGGCGTTCCCAGCCGCCGGCCGGCGGCCCGCCGTGGTGGTGATCGCCGTGGTCGTGGTGGTCGTCGGCGTGGTCCTCGTGGGTCTCTGCGTCCTCGGGAACGGTGTGATCGCTCGGGTACTTGTCGACAGCATATTCGGGCTCGTCGTCTGTATCGTCCGCCTCTTCGTCCAGTTCCGTCGGCGTCCCGGCACCTTTGGCCTCGGATTCCTCCGCCTGTTCGTCGGCGGGTTGTGGCTGTCCCGAATCCGGTTTTTCGCCGCCGTCGGCTCGACGATCCGACGAGGACCGCTCGCCTCCGTCCGTGGCGACCGCATCGCTGTCGAAGTACGACTCGAGTTTGCCACCCGGCGGGAACTCGAGGATCGGCTTGGCGTCGTGGCGATCCTCGCTCTCGAAGAAGGCCGTGTAGACGACCGGCCAGAGGTAGGCGATGTTCAGGATACCGGAGACGATCAGCGCGGCCGCGAACAGCCAGTACCCGCCACCGACCGAGCCGGAGCCGATCAGCATGTAGAACTTGCTGACGAAGCCGGCAATCAGCGGCATGCCGGCCATACCCGCCGCGCCGATGGCGAAGGCGGACATCGTCAGCGGCATCCGTTTCCCGATGCCGGCCATCTCGCTGACGTAGTCGGTGTGGGTCTCGACGTGGACCGCCCCCGCACAGAAGAACAGGGTGAGCTTCCCGAACGCGTGAGCGGGGATGTGGAACAGCGCGCCGGCGATCGCGAAGGGGTGGAGCATCGAGAGTCCGAGCACGATGTACGACAGCTGTGCCGTCGTCGAGAACGCCAGCCGGCGCTTGAGGTGGTCCTTGCGCATCGCGATGATACTCGCGGCCGTGAGCGTGAACGCGGCCAGTATCGCGACCGGAACGTTCAGCCCGACCTCGCCCACTGCGGGGACGTTCAACGGCAGATCGTGGATCAGTCCCGGGCCGAAGACCTCGAGAATGACTCGAGCCACGCCGAACGCGCCGGACTTGACGACGGCGACCGCGTGGAGCAGTCCGGAGACGGGCGTCGGCGCGACCATCGCGTCGGCCAGCCAGGAGTGTAAGGGCATCACCGCGGCCTTGACGCCGAAGCCGGCGATCAGCAGGTAAAACGCCGCCTGAGCGATCGCCGGATCCGCCGCAGCGGCCTCGGCCAGCATCTCGATGCCGCCGGATTCGAAGGCGAGGTGGGCCTGACCGGCGGGGTCTGCGCTACTGGTGAGCCAGTAGACCAGCACGGTCCCGCCGAGCAGGAAGACCCCGCCGCCGAAGAACGTGTAGGTGAGATACTTCCGACCCGCGATGCGGGCCTCGTTGTCCTCGTTGTGGGCGACCAGCGGATAGGTAACGAGGCTCAACAGCTCGTAGAAGATGAAGATCGTCACCAGATTGCCGGCGAAGGCGATCCCGATCGCCGTCGAGAGACTCGCGGCGAACGCGGCGAAGAAACGGGTCTGGGCGTGTTCGTCGAGTCCGCGCATGTAGCCCGCGGCGTAGAACGACGTGAAGATCCAGAGGAAGCTCGCGAGCATCGCAAACAGCATCCCGAGCGGATCCGCACGCAACACGAAGTCGATCCCGGCGAGGAACTCGACGCCGAGTGACTCGCTGAGACTCCAGTAGTACGTCGTGCCGTCCATCACGCCGGGCAGCATGCTGGCGACGATTCCGAACTTCACCAGTGCGGCGACGACCGACCAGCCCTCGCGGACGTTCGGATAGCGATACGACGCGATGATCAGCAACATCGCGACCGCCGAAACGAGAACGGCGGCCAACGGCAAGATGGATGTTTCAGTCATTCAGTGAACACCTCCTCGGTAAACGGCTCGAGCCACTCGAAGAACGCACCGCCGGCGAAGCCGAGGAGTACGGCGGCGACGGCGATAGCGACGAGGATCGCGACCATCCCAAACGAAACGGCGTCGGGGGAGCCCCGGCGGATCGAGTCGCCCTCGAGAAGCGACCCACCGTCGCGTGCGGTTTCGACGCCAGCCTCCGGTTCGCCACCGTCCGCTGCAACTCGGCCCGGCGGGTGTGGCGATTCGACGGGCGTCGGCGGCGTGAAGTACATCTTCTCGAGCAGGCGCGCCGCGTACGCCAGCGTGAGCATGGTGCTGAGGAAGATGACGGCGGCGACGGGCCACAGCTCGGCCTCGACCGCGCCGACGGCGATGTACCACTTGCCGATGAAGCCGGCGGACGGCGGAATGCCGATCAGCGCGATCAGTAAAATGCCCGTCGACGCCGCGGCGACGGGTCTGTTCTTGGCGAGTCCGGCGTACTCGTTGACGGTTCGGGCACCGTAGCCCAGCGCGATGACGCCGGCGGCGATGAACAGCCCGGCTTTCATGACGCCGTGGCCGATCAGGTGGATGACCGCGCCGACGAACGCCGTCTGCGTGACGAGGCCATACGCGGCGACGACGAGTCCGAACTGCGAGACCGACGAGTACGCGAACATCCGCTTGACGTCGCGCTGAATCACGGCGAGCGTACTCCCGGCGAGGACGCTGACACAGCCGACCGTGACGACGATTTCGGTCAGATACGGCGTCGCGGTGAGGAACTCGGGGCCGAAGACGTTGTACATCACTCGCCCGAGTGCGTACGCGGAGACGGTCGACACGAGCGCCGCGATCACCGGCGTCACGCCGTCGGGAGCGTGCTGGTAGGCGTCGGGCTGCCAGGTGTGCAGCGGCCACTGGGCGACCTTCAGCGCGAAGCCGACGAAGATGAAGGCGAAAGCCGCACGAAGCAGCGTCAGATCGCTTCCGCCCTCCTCGACGACCGCCGGAATAACCTCGCCGAGGACCTGCATGTTCAACGCCCCGGTCGCCATGAAGAGGAAGCCGACGCCGATCAGATACATCGACGCGCCGACGGTTCCCAGGATGAGATACTTCAGGGCCGCAACGGCGGACTCGGGACCGTCGCCGCTGGCGATCATGGCGTAGGTCGCCAGCCCGACGATCTCGAGGAAGACGAACATGTTGAAGACGTCGCCGGTCAGCGAGAGCCCGAGCAAGCCGCCGATAAGCAGCAGGTAGCCGGCGTAGAATGTGTTCCCGCGCGGGCCGCCGACGCGCATGTACGCGAGCACGCCCGCAGCGGTGAGGGTCACGAGCAGGGCGATCAGGACGGAGAACTCGTCGGCGACGAGTTCGATGCCGATCCCCTGTGGCTCGCCCCAGTTACCGAGGACGTGAACGACGCGGCCGGTTTCGTAGACGGCAGCCGCGAGATACGCCGTCGCGGCGAACAGCGCCGTCGTCGTGACTGCGGCGACGGACCAGCCGGTCCGTTCGAATCGCAGACCGAGGACGATCGGCACGGTGGCCAGCAGGATCGGGGCGGCGACCAGCAGGGCCGGCAGCAGTTCGGCGAGTCTACTCATCGGCACGCACCTCCCGGAGAGTATCCTCGCGGAGCGTTCCGTACTCCGCGTAGATGCGGACGATGAGCGCGAGCCCGACGGCCGTCAGCGCGATTCCGACGACAATCGCGGTCAGCACGATCACGTGTGGAAGCGGACTCGCCATCGCGAGTTCGCCGGGACTCGAATCGGCCGGAACGATCGGCGCCTTCCCGCCCTCGACGTAGGCGACCGCGACGAAAAACAGGAAGATCGCGGTCTGGAAGAGGTTGACCCCGATCAGCTTCTTTACGAGGTTCTCGTTGGCGATCATCATGTACATCCCGATCCCCATCAGGACGAACATCAGCGCGTAGGCGTACCGAGTGGCGAGAATATCGATGGCGCCCTCAATCATCGTCGTTCACCTCCTCGAACCCCTCGTTTCCCCGACTGTGGCGTTCGGGCCTGAAACCCGCGGCCGTCGCGAAGAAGAGGGTGATGACAACGCCGGCGACGATCAGCGCGACCCCGCCGACTTCGATGGCTTCCATCCCCCAGTAGTGAGCGATGCCGAAGGCCTCGGTAAACTGATCGTACTCGAGGAAGTTCCCCCCGAGCGCGATGGTGGCAAGGCCGGTCGCGATGAAGATGGTGACGCCGCCGGTGACGAGGCCGACGACGAAGGAGTTTTTCAGCCATCGACGGGTGGGCTCGATCCCGAAGGCGAACGCGAGCATGAGAACGGTGACGCCGATGATCGCGCCGCCCTGGAAGCTCCCGCCGGGGGTGTCGGCCCCGTGGAGACTCATGAACATGCCGTAGGTCAGCGTAAACGGTGCGATGATCTTGACGGTCGTCATGATCACCTGGCTCTCGGTGTAGGTATCGTCGTAGGAGTCAGCTTGCGACATCAGGTAAACACCTCCCGTTTCAAGACGAGGAGAACGGCGAGTCCGGCCGCGAAGACGACGACCGCCTCGCCGAAGGTATCGAATCCTCGGTAGGATGCGAGGACGGCGCTTACGGCGTTCTGAGCGCCGGTGTCAACGTACGTATTCTGCACGTAGTAGACGGACGGCGTCTCCTGGAGCGCCTCCCAGCCCCAGATCGGTGCGTCGGCGTCGCCGACCGCGTACATGTCCGAAAGCAGACTCGAGAGGACGAGCACGAACGCGCCCACGGCGACGACGGCCGGAACGTGGATTCGTTCGAACAGTTGGTCGGTCGGCGGCCGGGTCGTTCGGGCGATCGTCAACAGGAGCAAGATCGTCGTCACGCCGGCACCGATCGCGGCCTCGGTCATCGCGACGTCGGGTGCGAGCAGGTACGTGTAGAGGATAGCCATCCCGAGGCTGTAGGCCCCGAAGACGACGATCGCCGACAGCACGTCCCGGAACAGCGCCGTCGCGACTGCAGTCAACAGGATGAACACGGCGAGCGTGTAGGCGATGGCGCTCATTTCGACTCACCCTCCTCGGACTCCGAGTCCTTGGTCCACGGCTCGATACCGCTCTCCGCGGCCGAGCGCGCGATCGCGTGTGCCGCCGTCGGGTTCGTGATGAACACGAAAAACAGCAGCAAAACGGTGTAGACCGTCGCCTGCTGCCAGCCGAGCGCGAGCGCGACGGCCGCCAGCGCGAGTCCCGCGCCGAGCGTATCAGTCTGCGAGGCGGTGTGGGCCCGCGAGTAAATGTCCGGCAATCGGAGCACGCCCATCGCCGAAACGAACGTAAAGAACAGTCCGAAGACGATGAGGACGACGATCGCCAGTTCGTAGAGCGTTTCGCCCATCGGGATCGCGTCGATCACAGCACACCACCCCGTTCGACGGTAAACTTCGAGATGGCAACCGCCATCAGGAAGTTCAACAGGGCGTAGATCAGCGCGATATCGAGGAACCACGGCTCGTCGAGCCCCGCTGCGAGGAGCGCGAGGATGACGACCGTGTTCGTCCCGAGAACGTTCACCGCGAGCAGTCGATCCTGGGTCGTCGGCCCCATGACCGCACGGTAGAACATCATGATCGCGAGGACGATGAACAGCGCGGCCGCGCCGAGGAAGAGATCGTTGATCGCGAACTCACCGGGAATCACCGATCGTCACCCCCGAGCACTTCAGTATCGCCGCGCTCGCGCGGCGTCGCGATCGCGGCCGCCTCGCGGCCGTGGAATACGAATCTGACGGCTCGCTCGAGCGCGCCGTCGAAGAGGTCCTCGCGCGCGGACGGAATGAGCGTGTGGACGATCAGTCGCTGGTCGTCCGCCCGGACCGTCAGCGTCCCCGGCGTCAGCGTGATGCTGTTGGCTAACGCGAGCAAGGGGAGCCCGCTCCTGACGCGGGCGTTGACCCGCGCCATCGTCGGATCGATCGGCATGGACGGACGCAGGATGACGATCGAGATCGCGAGGTTGGCCTTGACGATCTCGTAGATGAGATACGGAATGTAAAACGCAAAGCGTACCGTCCGGATCGGCGACTGGACCCGATCGAGCGGGAACGTGAACGTGATGTGGGCGAGCGAGACCGAAACGATGCCGGCGACCGCTGCACCCGTCACGAGATCGAACCAGTAGGTCGGATCGCCGAGAACGAGATAGAAGGCATAAGAGATCCAGAACGTCGCGAACAATCGATCGAAGTGTTCGGTGCCGTCGCCGACCAGTCGCTCGTGACGGGCCGGTCGCTCGACCGGTGCCTCGTCGTACGCTAACCCGACCGCGTCGAGTTCCCGTTCGATCGACTGGAGCATCTGGGCCGTCGCGCCGGGCTGGTACTCCGGATCGAGGATGACGGTATCGATGTCGTGTTCCTTGGCGTAATCGTCGAACGCACCGGCGAAGTCACGCGGGCCAAAGAGGTACTCGTCGGTGCCGAGCAGCGACGTTTCGACCGTTACCGACGCGCTTCCGGCGTCCTCTCTAACCCAGTTTTTCGCCTTCGATAGCAACTCCGCTGCCTCTTCGGTGAGCTGTCGACTCTCCGGAAGGTCAGCCTCGTGGGGGAGTGCGACCACGAGGTGACAGTGGAGCTCCTCGCCGCTCTCGAGACCTGACTGAACCGCGTAGCCGACCGTCTGCCGAACGGTCACCGTGTCCGACAGCGGTACGAGTACTCGTTCAGCCGCCACGGCGCATCCCTCCGGGTGACCGTCGTTGGATATTCATGACTCTCGTTGTTAGTCGAGTCAAGCGGTACCCGTAGGAAAACGATTTCGTTATCCACCAGACAGACCGCCGGACCGGCGAGTTTTTTCGTGGATTCTACGACAATTCGCGGTACTTTTCGCCGGAATGTCAACGATAGTCGGACCGGCGGAAGCGCGTTCGATCGGTAGCTTTACAATCGTATTTGTTCTACCACAATTTGACTTTCATGAGAGCGACGAACGATACCGTTTCCAGTCGTATCGAGATCGCACGCGCCGAGCTGACGCCCATCCAGTTTGCAACCGGGTTGCTGTTTGCCGCAGCGATCGCGTTTGTGCTGGTGTTCCTTCAGGAGCCACTCGCTCACGACGCGATGCACAACTTCCGTCACGCCGCCGGAATCACGTGTCACTGATCGATGATCGTCGACTATCTCCAGCGTGGCATCCTGGCGGGCGTCGTCGCCGGCCTCGCCTACGGGATGTACATGGCGTTCGTAGCGAACCCGTTGAGCGAGTATCTCCACGATACCCAACACGAGCACGGACACGACGAACACGGGCACGACGATCACGGGCACGGGCACGGACACGGTGAGCACGTACACGAACACGCCGAACACGCCGTCTCCGAGACGACGACGGCGCTCGTGAGTATCGGCAGCGGCGCGCTGTGGGCGATCTTCCTCGGCGGACTGTTCGCCCTCGCACTGTACGTCCTCGAGCCGGCCCTTCCGGGTCCCGACGGCATCAAAACGTACGTCCTCGCGGGAGCCGGATTTATTTCGGTCTCGGTGACGCCGTGGCTGGTCCTCCCGCCGGCAGCACCGGGAGCCGAACAACTGTATTCGATCGAGAGCCGACTGGCTATCTACGTCGCCCTCATCGCACTCGGTGCGGTCGTCTCGGCCGCATCGATCGCCGCATACAGGCGAACGGCAACACGGCATCCGGCAATCGGGGTGGCTGCCGGTGCAGTGCCGATCGCCGCGATGCTCGCCGTCGTTCCGTCGATTACGCCAACGGTCGTTACGCATCCCGAACTTTCGAGCGCTCTCGTGTCGGCATATCGGGCGCTGGCCGTACTGAGCCAGGCCGCAATCTGGGTGCTGCTCGCGGGAACGTTCAACTGGCTCCAGCGACGCGCCGACCCGGCTACTGCCGTCGACGGGTCGCACGAAACCCTCACAACGAAACAATAACACCACAATGAAAGACCAAACCGAACGACAACGCGATCGACTCGCCGCCCAGGTGTTCGTCTGTACGAACGACCGCGACTCCGAGTACGCCTGCTGTGCCGACGTCGGCGGGCAGGAAACGCTCGAGGCCATCAAATCGTGGCTTCGCGACCGGAACGCCTTTTGGAGCCCGATCGGCGTGGTCGAAACCGCCTGTCTGGGACTCTGCAGCGAGAACGGGACCGCGATCGCGATTCAGCCGCGCAACGAGTGGTACTCCGAGGTTCGGCCGGACGACGTGCCGGCACTGCTCGAGTCGACGTTCGGACCGGACGCGACCCAGTTCCGCCACGAAGCCGGGAACTCGAGCGAGAACGGACCGACGGCCGGCGACTGACCGCACGCGACACAACGTTTTTGGCTCGACCTGTTGAGACCTACCCGATGGCCCGACTCCTCTCCGATGCGGTCTCGCTCACCGAGAGCCAGCGACTCGTCCGCTCGAGCGTCCGCGACGTCTGTTCGGATTTCGACCGCGAGTACTGGCGTCGACGGGCCGCTGAGGGGGAGTACCCCCACGAGTTCGTCGACGCGCTGGCGGATCACGGCTGGATGGGGATTCTCGTCCCCGAGGAGTACGGCGGTGCGGGGATGGGAACGCAAGAGACCGTCGTGATGATGGAAGAAATCGCGGCCAACGGCGGCGGATTCAGCGCGGCACAGGCGATCCACGGCGGCGTCTACAACACCGTCCCAATCGTCGAGTACGCGAGCGAGGAACTGAAAGACGAGTTGCTCCCGCGGGTCGCCGACGGTGAAACGTCGATCCAGGCGTTCGGGCTGACGGAGCCGAACGCGGGTTCGAACGCGACGGCGATCGAGACTCGCGCGGAACACGACGGCGACGAGTACGTTATCAACGGCCAGAAGGTCTGGACCTCCCGCGTCGACGTGTCGGACTACATCGTCCTCGTCGCCCGCACGACGCCGCTCGAGGACGTCGAGAAGCGAACCCGCGGCATCTCGATGTTCCTCGTCGATCTCGCGGCCGCCCACGAACAGGGAGCCCTCGAGATGGAAGCGATCCCGAAATCGGCGAGCGAGTTCGTCCACTCGTTCGAACTCTGGTTCGACGATCTCCGCGTGCCCGCGGCGAATCTGATCGGCGTCGAAGGCGAGGGGTTCTCCCAGGTGCTGGACGGATTGAACGAGGAACGGCTCGTCATCGCCGCCGAGTGTCTCGGCCTGGGGCGGCTGGCCCTCGATCGGGCGGTCGAGTACGCGAACGATCGGCACGTCTTCGACCGATCGATCGGCTCGAATCAGGCGATTCAGCACCCGCTGGCGGAAGCGTACGCCCGGCTGCAGGCCGCAAAGCAACTGACGTACAACGCCGCGGCTCGAGCCGCGTCGGACGAGGAAGTCGATCTAGGAGCGTACGCGAATGCGGCGAAGTTTCTCGCGGCGGACGCCGCCTACGAAGCCGCCGATGCGGCGGTCCAGACCCACGGCGGGTTCGGCGTCGCGACGGAGTACGATGTTGAACGCTACTTTCGGGAAGCCCGCCTGACGCGGCTGGTTCCGATTACACAGGAGTTGGCGCTGAACTACCTCGGCGAGAACGTACTCGGACTGCCGCGGTCGTACTGACTTCAAGACGTTCCACGACCATCCATGACAGATTCGGATAACACTACTGAGACCAACGCGACCGGCTCCGACGATGAATCGACCAACAAGCGACTCATCGAGGGGTGGCACGGCCGCTACTACGAGGATTTCGAGGTCGGTGACATCTACAAGCATCCGTTCGGACGTACCGTCACCGAAACCGACAACGTGTGGCTGACCAACGTCACGATGAACTGCAACCCGATGCACTTCAACGAGGCCTACGCCAGCGAGACGGAGTTCGGCGAGCGCCTCGTCGACGGCACCTTCGTCATCGCACTCGCCGTCGGTATGAGCGTCATCGACGTTTCCGTCAACGCCACCGCAAACCTCGGCTACGACGATATCCGCCACCACGCACCCGTTTTTCACGGCGATACCATCTTCGCCGAAAGCGAAGTGCTGAGCAAACGGGAACTCGAGTCCCGCGACCACGTCGGCATCGTCGAGACCGAACTCCGAGCGTACAATCAGCACGACGATCTGGTGTTGAGCCTCGAGCGAACGCCGATGGTGTTGAAACGCGAGCACGCCGAGCCCTCGGCGGCGAAGCCGCCGGGGTGGCCGGAGGGGATCGGAACGCAGCCGGAGGATTGCTAACGGTCTCGAAAGACTGTTCCGATAGATAGCAGCCCCACCCCTCGTTTCCGCTCGGCAGCTGCCAGATAGCAACGGATCGTAACTGGCTCGATACGGGATTGACAACGCTTTCTCATACACAGCGGTTTTCCTGAGTTAATTATGCGAATTGCAGAGAGAAGATACTGTGAAGAGAAATATGCTCATTCTCCTGTTCAATACGAGAGACCTATACACCAAAGAGTTGGAAAATAGTGACCAGTTGTTCCTTGAGGTTTTACTTCACTCAGGTTTTATTATAGAATACTTAGTTCATTATAGCTACAAATTTGCCAAAATAGCACTCCTAGATTGAACCCTCCTGTTCGAGTGCTCTCAACGATGCTGTAGACACCCCTATCTATTTGTTCTGAACAGTCCGAACCGTCACGCACACACCCCTATCGATTTGTCTACACCCGCTAACACCAGATGTGCCCGTTGACTGGATGGCTATTCATAGAATCCACTGTTGAAAGGCTCTCTCCATCAGCGTTGTCCGCTTACTTTTACCTTCATCAATTTTGTCATGTTCGACCCACCGGTCACTCAGAGAGTTACACATCGATAACGGGGGGTGACCGGCGATAGGATCATTGCCCGCGTTTTCGAGTCCAGAGGCCAACAACATTCATCCGAACTCGCGTAGTCGACCTACTATGCCCAACGGTACCACAGACATCGTCCTCGTCGACGGCGCACGGACACCACACGGCACGCTGCTGGGATCGCTCGAGGATGTCGAACCGATCGAGTTAGCACGAACGTCGATCGACGGACTGCTCGAGCGAGCCGCCATCGACGAAACCGAAGTCGACTGGGTGGGACTCGGTAACGCCATTCAGGCCGGGATCGGCCAGGTGCCCGGACGGCAGGCCGTCGTCGAGTCGGCGCTGTCCAACGAGACGCAAGTGACGACCGTAAACGAGGCGTCCGGATCGGGGCTTCGCGCGATCACCCTCGCCGCGGACCGGATCGAAGCCGGTCGCGCGAACATCGCGATCGCCGGCGGCTTCGAGTCCATGTCCAACGCGCCGTGGATCCTCCCGGGCTACCGAAAGGGGCGTCGCCACGGTGACGTGGAACTCAAGGATTCGATGCTGCTGGATTCGCTGTGGGACGTCAACCTCGACCTCCACATGGGCGAGATCACCGAGCGGATGGTAGACCGCGAAGATATCTCTCGGAAGGCACAGGACGAGTACGCCCTCGAGAGCCACCGATTGGCTGCCGAGGCGATCGAGTCGGGCGAGTTCGACGACGAAATCGTTCCCGTCGAAACGCGCTCGGGAACCGTCGAAACGGACGAAGGCCCGCGCCCCGAGTCGACGCTGTCGGACCTGGCCGAACTGCCGACGTCGTTCCGCGAGGACGGCACTATCACCCCCGGGAACGCCTCGAAGCTCAGCGACGGCGCGGGGACGGTGCTGCTAGCCGACGGCGAAACGGCCGCCGACCGCGGCCTCAAGCCGATGGCGAAACTGACCGATTACGACCTCGTCTACCGCGACCCCGACGAGTTCAACGAGGCCGTCGGCGACGTCGTCGCGGAACTGCTCGCGGACAACGACCTCGCGGCGGACGACGTCGACGCCTTCTGGATCAACGAAGCGTTCGCCGCCCAGTCGGTGTACGTGATGGAACGGCTCGAGATCCCGCGCGAGCGAATGAACCCCAGTGGCGGTGCGGTCGCCTTCGGTCACCCGATCGGCGGCTCCGGCGGAATGCTCGCGGCCAGCCTGGCCTACCAGCTTCGGGACGATCCGGAGGTGAGCCGCGGACTCGTGGGGATGAGCGTCGGCGGCGGCGGGGCGATCATGGCGCTGCTGGAGGAGTACTGATCGCCGGCCGCTGACCTGACCCTGACCCGGATCCTGGCCTGTCCCTGCCCGTCGAGGCTACGGCCGTCGACCCCGAGACTACGACCGTCAACCTCCACCGTCAAGATCGACACCGAGACGACAGCCCGAACCTGTCCCAGCAGTCTCAGTGAGACGCCCACCTCGAGCGCTTCGAGACGTTTACCTACCGGCCGTCCCGAACACCAGCCAATGACGCTGTACTCTCGGGTCCGCCCCCTCGCGTTCAAACTGCCGGCCGAGACGGCACACGACCTCGGCAAGCGGACGCTCCGGGCGACGCAGTCGACACGGCCGACGCGAACGGCACTCTCCTACGCGTATCAGTACGACCATCCGGCGCTCGAGGTCGACCTGTTCGACACCACGTTTCCGACCCCCGTCGGCGTGGCCGCGGGCTTCGACAAGAACGCTGAGGTGACCCACGCCCTCGAGGCGCTGGGCTTTGGGTTCGTCGAAATCGGGACCGTGACGCCGTATCCACAGCCGGGCAACGACCGGCCGCGGCTGTTCCGGCTGCTGGAAGACGAGGCGATGGTCAACCGGATGGGATTCAACGGGCAGGGAATGGAACGGGTGAAATCGCGACTCGAGGCGGACGGCACCCCCGGCTTTCCGCTCGGCGTGAACGTCGGGAAGATGAACTCCTCGAGCGAGGCGGAAGCGATCGAGGACTACCGACGGGTCTTCGACCGGCTCTCGCCGTTTGCTGACTACGTCGTCGTCAATGTCTCCTGTCCGAACACGCCTGAGGAGTTCGACGAGGGCTCACCCGAGCACCTCCGAACGATTTTCGAGACGCTCGAGGCGGAAAACGACGCGAACGTGCCGATCCTCGTCAAGATCGGCCCCGACGAACCCGAAGACTCGATCCTCGATCTCGTCGATATCGTCCGGGAGTTCGATCTCGACGGGATCGTCGCGACGAACACCACCACGAGTCGCGAGGGCCTCGAGTCGCCGAATCAGGAGGAGTGGGGCGGTCTCAGCGGGAAGCCGGTCGAAGACCGCTCGACCGAGATTATCCGGACGATCGCCGACTACACCGGCGGCGACCTGCCGATCGTCGGCGTCGGCGGCGTCGACTCGCCGGTGAGTGCCTACGAGAAGATTCGGGCCGGTGCCTCGCTCGTGCAACTGTACACCGGATTCGTCTATCAGGGCCCCTCCACGGCCAAACGGATCAACCGCGGGCTCGTGGCGTTGCTCGAGCGCGACGGCTTCGACTCGATCGAAGACGCAGTGGGTGCTGATCTCGAGGAGTGATACGGATTGCTGTAACTATGTACCGCCGATCACCAGGGACGGGGTCGGTGATCGGCGGTAATTGACTACAGTAAACCGGATGAGTGGCGATTGCAGCGGCGGTGTCGGCTGTAGTGGCGGTAACGATCGAACGACGTGACGACTGCAGTGACCACCTAGCCCGCGGGCCCGGGATCGTCGATCGCGTCGTCGAGTCCGTGGTGCTCGGCCGGACCGAGGGCCTCGGCGTCATAGGTCTCGCGGATTTCCCGACTCGGCGACTCTTCCTGCTGGGATTCGACGACGGGTTCGCCGTCGCCGTCCGTCACGGAGAGATATACCGATCGGAGTTGGTCCATCCTATCCGTCTCGCGAGTCTCGTCTGGCTCAGCGTCGGAGTCTGTCATCCTGCGTATTCCTCATCGATCCGATCGGTTGGACGGGCTATATATACCGACTCCTACTTTCACGAAGTGAAAAGTGTCGCGGTGTGGGACCCGTCTGTCAGCCATCGTGTGGTTCCACGATCTGAGGACGGCTCGTCTCGACGGTTTCACACCGATGGTAATGGCCAATTGTCGGTAGTCCGCAGTCGTCACTTCTCGAGGCAAGTGTTTCAGTTGAGATTAATTTCTGCCGAACGGCCCTCGTCAGCGAGCAACCGGGACCTATACTCTGAGGCGATATTCTATCTCGTTCATAACTAACCACATTTGAAAGATCATTCCAGACGATGGGGAGTGAGGCAACAGCGAGCAGGCGGACAGTGACTGAACAGCCCATCCGTGGGCCGGGTCGGGTGCCGGGTCAGGGAAGAGACAACGATCCAATTCGGTGGTCGGGCCTATGACGCCGGAAACCGTTTCTCGAGGCGTCACTGAATCGGCGGAGCAAACGCCGGAACTCTCACAGGACGTCGCGTTCGAGATGTTGAGCTGTCAGCGACGACGATACGTGCTGCACTATCTCAAGCAGAGCGGTGGCGCGGCCGAGTTGCGCGACATCGTCGAGCGAGTCGCGGCCTGGGAGAACGACGTTTCGCCGGCGGAGGTGACCTACGAACAGCGGACGCGGGTGTACACCGCACTGCGGCAGTCGCATCTGCCGAAGCTCGACGACGGCGGCGTTGTTTCGTTCGACGCCGATCGCGGAACGGTCGTCCTCACCGAGACCGCGTCGGAGCTCGAGGTCTATCTCGACGTCGTTCCGCACAACGATATTCCCTGGAGCAAGTACTACGCGGGGCTCGGGATCCTCTGTACCGGCTTCGTCGCGGGGATGTGGATCGGCCTCCTGCCGTTCGCGTTGATTCCACCGCTGGTGGGGACGGCACTCGTTACGATGGCGTTCACGATCTCGGCGGCAGTCCACGTGCAGTACGATAGTCGGATGCGACTCGGGAGGGACGGTCTCCCGCCGAATCAGACGACGGGGAATGGACCATGGGAGTGAACCCGACCGTCAAAACCGGACTCGCCGTCATCGCAGGCGCCGTGGTGCTGGCGCTCCTGTTGCTCGTCGGACTGGTCGCCGTTCCGGGCCTCGTCGGCGGGGACGACGCGTTCGTCGTCACCTCGGGGAGTATGAGTCCGACGATCGAAGCGGGCGACGTCATTATCACGCAGGACGTCGACCCCGAGGAGATCGAGTCCGGGGACATCGTGACCTTCCACGATGGGAGCGAAGCCAACACCGGCTACGTGACCCACAGAGTCGTCGACGTCGTCGAAGAGAACGGCGAGCGATACTTCGAACTGCAAGGCGACGCCAACGACGAACCCGACGAGGGGCTCGTCCCCGCCGAGTACGCACAGGGTGATCTCCACCTGCACGTGCCGTACTTCGGGTATCTGTTACTGTTCGCCCGCTCGAGTCTGGGGCTGTTCGTGCTGGTGATCGGACCAGGACTCGTCCTCGTCGGCTCGGGGAGCTGGCAGTTACTTCGCGAGTTCGGGTACGCGCCCGCAAGCGGGAGCCTCGTGGAGGCGATTCTCGGGCCGGGGTACGCCGAGGACGGTGGCGATTCTGAGCCGCCAGCGCTCGAGGGGCAGGTTGAACCGCCAGCGCTCGAGCCGGCCGAGGACGCGGGCCTCGAAGGAGACGGTGGCACGGACGCGGACGCGGGAGCAAAACTGGAATACGAGGACGCAGATGAGGTCCCAGACGGTTCCACGACTGGGACGGAGGTGGACGAATGACTCGAGTCCACGTCGTTCGGCTCGCGGTCGCGCTCGTCCTCCTCGCGACGGTCGCCGGTGCGGTATCGGTCGCGACGACGACCAGTCAGTTCTCGGATTCGGAATCGCTCGAGGATAATCAGATCGGTGCGGCTGAGTGGGGGTATACGCTCGTCGTCGAAGACGATAGCGATGACTTCGATACGGCTGGGAACAGTAGCAACGACCTCGAGGTTATAGCGACGGTTACGAACGAAAACAGAGGGACCGAAGCGGTGAACGTTTCTCTCGAGATCGGAAACAAATCCGAGACCGAAGCGATGACTCTCGAGCGGAATGAGTCTGACACCGTTACGTTCGTGCTCGAGGTCGACGAGATGGATGTCGGTGAGCACGAGTACGTGGTTACTGCCGCAGAGGAGGAAATCCACGGAAAAGTGACCGTCTCCGATGGCGACGAAGAAGTTGACGATTCCGCAGAAGATGCGTCCGAGGACGATGCACTCGACAGTGGTGATGGCAATGAATCGGAGACAGATGGTGAAATCGAGAGTAGCGATGACGAGGCGGAGACGTCCGGAGACGACAAAGACACTGACGGCGGTGATTCCGTCGAAGAAAATGACAAGGAGAACGAAGGAGGAGATCCGGACTCCGAGGACACAGACGCTTCCGAGAACGACGAAACCGATGACTAGGACAAGAGTTGAATCGCTGGTCGGTCTCCGAACCAAGTGAACGGCTTCTCTCCGGTTTCCAGACCGTGTAGGCTCCCGCCGTTTCTCGGTTCGTGTCCGAGCGTATCTATCCTCAAGCCATTTTTCTCTCAGTTTGACAGGATTTTCGTTTCAACCCATCGACGGGGAGCCTGCTTCTCGAAACCCTCGACGGACTGGTCTCACCGACATCGACATCGCTGAGTGCGTCTGGTCGCTTCGCATTGATTATGGGAGTTAAAGGGTGAAGATCATGATATCCTCCGAGAAAATTGATCCGGTATATTCGATTATTCACTTCTTCACCGAAGCACAAATCAATATAGAGAAATCGCTCTCGACGAGATCAGTTCAGTTGTTTTCTCCTTCCTCTTCCATCCAGTACGGGGTGGGGTCATCGTTGTGACGGCACTGCTCGGTGTAGAACCCGAAGTCGAAATCGAGTTCATCGTTTTGGACTTCGTTGCCGATACCTTCGGGGAGACACCACTCGAAGCCGATGTAGTGCGTGTTCGACGCTTCGAAGCACTCGGGTTCTTTTGGCTCGTCCACACCTTTGCAGTACCAGAACTGAAAGTTACTGACGCCGTAGCGTTTCCTTCCTTGTGCGGCACCGAACGGAGCAACGGATGCCCCCTCGAAAGCACAGTCCTCGACGGTAAATTCACCACCGTCGGGTTCGCCGGGACCACCTTTCACTCTCGTCTGACAGATTCCGTAATTGCTCGCCCAGTCGAACCCGACGACTTCAGAACTCTCATCGCCCACGTCTTGGTACACGAGGCCAGTGATCCAAATCTTGATCGTATCCCCTTCTTCGCCCTCGAGTTCGATGTGATCACCGTCCTCCCCGTCCGCTTGGTAAGATGCGAAGAGGTCACGGAGGTAATCCTGTATAGCTTCGTCCCCAGTGTACTTTTCAGGGATCGTGTCGTCGTCAATCTTCTCGAGTTCGACACAGTCGTCGGTTTTGTTCTCATTATTAGTATCAGGATCGACTAGAGGGTCGGGATCAAGCAACACGCCACCATTGCTCTCGTTTAGTTCCTCGAGGACATCACGCAGGGATCCCTTGGCGATCACCGGTTCTTTCTCCTCTTGGTGCTCATTGTCTCCCTGTTCGATACCTTCGTTCTCGTTTTCGTATACGTCGTACCACACCTTCGCCTCGATCGCGTCGACAAGATGCGGCTCCTCACCTGGTTCAGGGTAATCCTTGTTTTTTGTCCGGAACCAGATCCACCCGTCGTTATCACAGAGGTGGTAACTAAAGGTAATCTCACCACAATCTCCTGGTTTGATGTCGTCGAGTTCTATCAGCGACTCCTGATTCTCGCCAAAGTAGAAATCTTGATCGAGATCTGTACAGTAGTCAATTTCATCGTCGCCAATGTTTCGGCTGAGTTCACTGTACCGGTACTTCTCGCCGTTCACCTCGATCGATTGTTCGCCATCCTTGTTGTCGTCGGGGTGTGCGTTGACATACGGCCGTCCCGCGTTACCGTAGTCCTGTGGTCGCGTCTCCTGTGACGCACCGTAGTAGAACTGTTGCCAGTCGAGTTTGAGCTCAAGTTCGCCTGCGGCGAGTTCGTTTGGAAGTTGCTGTTCATCACTGAAATACGCACTCGTACCTGCACCCACGAGCGCACCACCGACACCGATGGTTCCCAGTCCTGCGAGCACGTTTCGCCTCGAGATCGAATTGTGTTCCTCTGTCATGGTCATCCACCCCGTCTCGAAGGAGCGCACGGCACACGGGCACAACGCGGTGAGACCGCGTGTCACCCGTCGACGAGCCGAGACTGCCACTCCGAATGGGACAGCAGAAGCAACCAGACAAAGGGGGGTATATATACACAGGCAGGGAAATCGCTAGACGAAGCCTCGTAGTACCTAGACGGACCCTCGAGAGACGACAGAGAGCCCCTACCGAGCGGGAAAACCCGACCGGCACCGTTCCGGACGAATAGCCCTCGAGAGAACCGACAACACCAGACCAGACGACGAACAGGCCGTCAATCGTGAAAATCAGGCGTTCCTATCGGAGCGCACAACCCACCACGGAGCCCATTAGTCGTCGTCTACGCGCACCCGCGTCCCGTACCCGGACTCACCAACCACGTCGCCGTCGTCGTACACTACTTCACCACGAACCACCGTCGTCACCGCCTTGCCGGTAAAGGACTCGCCGAGAAACGGCGTCACGGAGTTCTTCGAGTGCAGTTCCGAACTGTCCTCGAGCGTCCACTCCAGGTCGGGATCGACGAGCGTGAAGTCGGCGTCGGTGCCGACCTGAAGCGACCCCTTCTGCGGGTACATGCCCCAGATCTGGGCCGGTCGCGTCGAGTGGCGGCGGACCCACTCCTCGAGCGTGAGCCGACCCTGATCGACGAGCGTGAGCATGACCGGAATTTCGGTCTCGAGGCCGACGAAGCCCGAAATCGCCTCCCAGGTGTTGCCGAAGGGGTCGTCGACCATCTTCTCCTCGGGGGTGTGCGGTGCGTGGTCGGTGGCGATGCTATCGATAGCGCCCTGCTCCATGCCGACCGTCCACAGTTTCTCGCGTTCCTCGGCGTCTCGAATCGGCGGCTGAATCCGCGCCGGATTCCCTTTCTCGCGCATGACGTCCTCGGTGAACCAGAGGTAGTGGGGCGTCGTCTCCGCCGTCACGTCGACGCCGCGGTCCTTCCCGCGGGCGACGGCTTCGGCCGCCGATCCCGAGGAGACGTGGTACATGTGGATCTTCGCGCCGGTCTCCTCGGCGAAGGTGATCATCCGCTCGACGGCCTCCCGCTCGGCGATCACGGGCCGGGAGTGAGAGTGATCGATGGGGTCGTTTTTCCCTTCGGCCTGGAACCGCTCGGTGTAGTGGTCGATAATCTCGCCGTTTTCCTCGTGAAAGCCCAGTCGCTTCCCCGTCTCGCGGATCGACTCCATCGCCTCGAGGATCTCGCCGTCGTTCGGCGGCGGCACGTCGCCCACCGTCGAACCGAGGAAGATCTTGTAGCCGAGCGCGCCGGCCTCGTCGAGGTCCGGGATCAGGTCGAGGTTTTCGGACGTGACGACGACGAAACTCTGGAAGTCGACGTGAGCCGACGCCTCGCCGCGGTCGAACTTCAACGCGAGGTGGTCGGGACGGTCGATGACCGGGTCCGTGTTGGGCATCCCGACGACGGTCGTCACGCCGCCGGCGGCGGCCGCCCGCGTCGCGGACTCCCAATCTTCCTTGTACTCGAGGCCGGGTTCGCGGTTGTGGATGTGGGCATCGACGATGCCGGGGACCAGCACCGACCCGTCGCCGTCGACGACGCGGTCCGCGTCGGGGAGCCGGTCGCTTCGGCCGACGGCGACGATGGTTCCGTCCTCGACGGCGACACCCGCATCGGACGTCCGCCCGGCGGGGGTGACGACGGTACAGTTGCGAACGACGAGGTCGACGCTCATTGCCGGACGTTGCCGAGCGTGGCGCATATAGCTTCTGTTGGCCGCTCGAAGCCGGATGGCGCGAAGTCGACGACCCGTCGGTGACCGGAAACCGGTCACTAGCGCTCAGTCGGCGGCCGTAGGCTCGAGATACAGCGGGGTACGAGTGGTATACTAAACGGCGAGGAGGTGCCAGAGCGAGACAATGGACTCGCCAGCGCTTCGTGACAAGACGGTACTCGTGACCGGCGGTGCGGGCTTTATTGGGAGCCACCTCGTAGAAGCCCTGACCCCACACAACGAGGTCCGAGTGCTCGATAACTTCTCGTCGGGCGACCGGGCACACCTCCCCGAAGACGTGACGGTAATTGAAGGCAGTATCAGCGATCCGATCGCCGTCCAGGAGGCCGCTCGCGGCGTCGACATTATCTTCCACCACGCCGCAGTCGTCAGCGTCTCCCGGAGCGTCGATGCACCGCGGCAAAGCAACGACACGAACCTCGACGCCAGCCTCCTCCTCCTCGAGCAGGCCCGCCAGGAGGACGCTCGGGTCGTCGTCGCCTCGAGTGCGGCCGTCTACGGCCATCCAGCCGAACTGCCGGTCCAGGAGACCGCGCCGGCCGAACCGACGTCACCCTACGGCGTTCAGAAGCTAGCCCTCGACCAGTACACCCGACTCTACGAGGAGTTGTACGATCTGGAGACGGTCGCACTGCGCTACTTCAACGCCTACGGGCCGCGCCAGCAGGGGCCCTACAGCGGCGTCATCTCGACGTTTCTCGAGCAAGCACGCGCAAACGAACCGATCACGATCGAGGGCGACGGCGAACAGACCCGGGATTTCGTCCACGTGAGCGACCTCGTTCGGGCGAACCTGCGGGCGGCGACGACCGAGGCGACCGGCGAAGCGTACAATATCGGGACGGGGAGCCGGACCTCGATCAGGGAGTTGGCGGAGACGATCAAGGACGCGACCGGTTCGTCGTCGCCGATCGTCCACCGCGATCCCCGACCCGGCGACATCAGACACAGCGGTGCGGACGTCTCCAAGGCTGAGCGAACGCTCGGCTTCGAGTCGCAGGTGGGCCTCGAGTCGGGGATTCGATCGCTCGTCGACGGCGTTCGGCTGTCGCCGACGGGCGAGGACCTCGACTCCGTCGGCGACTCGAGGCGGGAAGAGCAGACCTATAGCTGAGGACGAGACGAGGGCGGCGCGCAGACGGGTACGAGTACGGGCACGGGCACGGGTACGGGGACGGGGACCGGGGACGAGTGTTCGATCCCCCCCGACAATGAACTCCTGTTGGATTTTGTAAGTTAGAGGGCGAAGAGTGATCGATCGCTCTCGAGAACGGCGGCTGAACGCCGACACCGCTGACGGAGCAATGGTGCGACGGATCGCCTGAGTGACGTATGCAACGGAAGGAGCGACGTAGGCGACGAAGGAGTGACCTAACCTAATCGAGAACGACAGGGCCGACGCACGGGACCACCGTAAAATCCTGCGCTGCTTACCGGCCGCTCCGAACGCGACGAAGACCCGACTTCGCTGACGCCCAGGCCGGGTAGACGGTGTTGTAGACGCGAGTCGGTGTGTTACGCGCGCCCGCGCGAAGAAGTCGGTGGGAAAGCGGCGGCGCGGACTCGGAGACGAGCTCGTCGAGATCGGCCTGATCGATCCATTCGAAGAAGGCTGCCTCCTCGGGCGTGGAGGGCTCGGTTTCGCGCGCCCGTTCGCGGATGTCCTCCCACATGAACTTCTCGTCCTGCCCGAGGATCCACCGACCCTCCTCGAGGGCCGTTCGGATCTCGCGGTAGTCCTCGTCGGCGAACGGGTAACCGTGATTCGTGGGCTCGAGTCCGGACAACCGCAGGCCGACGGCGGTCCGATAACACTTCTCGCACTCGCCGCAGTTGCCGTCCATTCGGTCGTTACAGGTCTGGAGCTGGAGGTCCGGCTCCTCCTCTCGAACGTAGTCGGCGATGGCGTCGAGTCGCTCCTGGCGGGTCAGGTCGTAGGAGTCGTGGTGACACTGCGTCCCGGCCCAGCGGACGTGGTCGTCGATGTCGGGTCGCGAGCCCCACTCGAGATCGATCCCGTCCCAGTGGGTGGCGGCGACGTAGAGGTCGTCCATCCCCCGGGCGTAGGCCATCGGTGCACAGAGTCCGAGCAGGCCGAGCCCGTGGCCGACGGAGCTGTACCAGGCCCCGTCGACGTGGCGCTTGTAGTGGGCCAACAGCATCGGGTGGGCGAGAAACGAGAGCATGTTCGACTCGACGAAGGCGGTGTCGAGGCCGTGTGCGTCGGCGAAGGATGAGACCCGCGATCTGAGGTGATTCCAGTTCTCGTCGTCGGCCGAATCGGGCGTAATCGTCCAGCCGCGAATGCTGACGAGCGTCGGCTCCTCCTCGCGGTGACGAACGTACGAACAGGTCGAGTCGACGCCGCCGGTAAAGAGCAGGCCGCTCTCGCCGCCCGATTCGGGATCGGCGTCGATCGTCTCTTTGGCGTACAGCGTTCCGCCTTCGAGGAAGTCGTACATCGAGAGCAGCGACGCCTTCACGTCCTCTAAGGCGCGAGCGAACGTGGCGTCGACCTCGTCGACGTAGACGTCGGCCCCGTTTGCCCACGCGACCGGACAGACCTGCGCGAGGACGGGGATGACGAGGACCCCCTCGGGAACGTCCTCGATCGGGACGTCGTAAGTAGTTCGAAACGATTCGTCCGAAAAGAACCGCTCGAGGTCTGCAGACGTGGAAACGTCACACTCGAGGGTCGTGTCGTCGGCATCGACGCGGTCGATAACGATGGATGACATAGTGATTCTGTATCTGGGTAGTGATCGGCGACGACTGCGCGCTGATCGCTGTGGGTGCGACCGAGGACGAACGGATACAAAAACCATCAGAACCGTTGATCGTTCGGAAATCGAGAAAGCAATCCATAGCGACTGGTTCCCCGCCGATAGGGAGTGCATACTTGCCGCTGACCGGTGTGAACGAGTCGTTCGCTCGTCCGCGGACGACGGGTGATGAAGAGGGACGGGGAGCGAACAACGATCGCTGGCGGTCGAGTCGAACGCTGACGAAGGGCCGGTCGAACGGGGTTCGCTCGAGTGACGGCGGATATCCGTTCGGGGTAAGACCGGCGTGAGACCGACCAGAATCGTCAACCGACGCTCGAGTGGGGACCGAAACTACTGTGCCGACGAAAGTTCGAATTTCGTTATTGTACGCAGATAGGACCCGTATAACAAACGTTGGTTCCGATGATTCTTCGACCAACACATGCGTATCGACACTGGACCGGACAGCCTTCCTTCTGAGAAAGCATGAAACGGTCAACATTCAACGTTACGTTCGCCATCGGGTTCCTGGCGACTGCGATCGGCCTTTTCGTTGCGAGAGCGAACCCCGCGACGAGTTACGAGGCGTCGGTATTTACGGGCACACCGACGGCAACGTGGATCGCGTTCGCAATCGCATTGGCGATCGGTGTCAGTACGGCACTGGCCTGTCGCGGCCGCGAGCAAGCGCTGGGAATCGCACTCGGCGGGACGACGGTCACCGGAATCGTCAGTCTACCGGTGATCCGAAACTACAATTTCTCCGGGATGGGTGACGCGCTCACGCATCTGGGGTGGGTTCGGGATATCACGACCGGCCAAATGGCGCCACACGAACTGTTCTACCCCGGCGTCCACGCGATCGGCGCGGTCTTTCACTACCTCGGCGGTATCCCGATCGAACGCGGTCTCCTGTTTGTCATCGTCATTCTGTTCGTGCCGTTCCTTATCTTTACCCCGTTAGTCGTTCGAGAGATCGCCGGAACCGGCACGGCGGTCGGCCTCGCGGCGATCGTCTCCTGGATGGTGTTACCGATCAATAACATCGCGACGCACATGGGCGTCCACACGAATTCGAACGCGCTCTTTCTGGTTCCCGTCGTCATCTTCGCGTTCGTCGCGTACCTTCGTCGGCGGGCGACGATCGAACGGTTCCCGCTGGGACTCTCGCCGTTTAGCCTCCTCATCGTCTTCACGAGTATCGCGCTCTTGCTGGTCCACCCCCAGCAGATGGTCAACGTGGTCATCCTCATCGGTGCGATCAGCGTCGTTCAGTTCCTCGCCCGACGACGCTTCGACGATCATCCGATCCTCGATCATCCGACCACGTACGCACACACGGTCGTTCTCGGCTCCATCTTTACCATCTGGGCGGTGAGCAACGAACGGTTCAGGGACGCGTTTGCGGGCCTCGTCACCGGCATCTTCACCGCGGATATCGGCGGCGATGCAGAGGTCGAACAGCGGGAGTCCTCGCTCACGGAGATCGGCGGCAGCCTCGGCGAACTGTTCGTCACGATGTTCCTGGACCTCGCAGTGATCTCGCTCGTCGTCGGGCTGTTCATCCTGCTCGTGTGGCTCGGACGGACCAATCTCGATCCCGAAACGAGAACGTTCGTCAACTATCTCTCTATCGCGCTGATCCCGCTCACCGGGCTGTTCGCCGTCTACTTCGTCGGAACCCCGACGATGGCGTTCCGTCAGATCGGCTTTATCGCCGTCGTGTTGACGATTCTGGCGGGGGTCGCCCTGGCACGAGCGTTCGGTAGCCTCTCCGGTGTGATCACGAGGCCGGGAGGTAACGCCGTTGCCGCGCTCGTTCTGGGGGCCTGTCTCGTCCTCGGGTTGATGACGGTGTTCGCTTCGCCGATCATCTACAACCCCGGACAACACGTCACCGAGGAGAAATTCAGCGGCTACCAGACGACGATGGACGACGGTGCTGAGGACGTCCCCATGGCCGGAATGGGGTACGATCCGTTCCGATACGATCACGGAATCAACGGGGCCGAAGGTGATGAGACGCTGAGTGCGGCGACGACCGCCAGCGGTGTCGTTGAACCGGAGGAATTCGAGAACGGCAACTACAGCGGGGCCTATCATGGGAGCGACTACCAGTTCATCGTCACCAGCTTCGACACCACCCGAGAAATCGAGGTCTACCAGGAACTTCACCACAGCGAAGCGGCACTCGAGGGGCTGGAAACCTACTCCGGGGCGAATAAGGTGATTTCGAACGATGAGTTCCGGATGTACTCCGTTTCCGGAGAGGAGTGAGCGATCCCGTTGACTCGGAGATTCGGAAAGAGCTCCATAACAAAACGGGTGACACTCATGGTCGTTGATACGATACATGACTGCCCTCGACGACGTACGTGTACTGGACCTGACGAGGGTCCTCGGTGGCCCCTACTGTACGATGTTACTCGCCGACATGGGTGCCGACGTCGTGAAAGTCGAGCCGCCGGGTGGAGACTTCGTACGCGAGACACCGCCGTTTCACGAGGCCGATGAGAACTTCGGCGGCTACTTTCAGAGCGTCAATCGGGGCAAGCGAAGCCTCGAACTCGATTTCAACGACGAAGACGATCGGGCAGCATTTCGCTCGCTCGTCGGGAAAGCGGACGTCGTCGTCGAGAACTACCGAGTCGGGACGATGGAGAAGTTCGGCCTCGAGTACGAACGACTCGCCGAGATCAACCCGCAACTCGTCTACGCGGCGATGCGTGGCTTCGGCGATCCGCGGACCGGCTCGAGTCCGAAACAGGACGAGCCGGCGTTCGATCTCATCGCCCAGGCGCTCGGCGGCGTGATGGATCAGACGGGCCACGAAGACGGGCCGCCGACGAAGGTCGGCTTCGGCGTCGGCGACATCTTTACCGGCGTCTTGCACGCGGTCAACATCCTCGCCGCGTTGCACCACCGAGACCGGACCGGCGTCGGGCAGTTCGTCGATACGGCGATGTACGACGCGATGGTCAGTCTGTCCGAGCGGTCGGTGTACCAGTACTCCTATACCGGCGACGTGCCGGACCGACGCGGGAACGCCCATCCGACGCTGTTTCCCTACAACGCCTTCGAGGCGGCGGACGGCTCCGTCGTTATCGCGGCGCTCACCGACAGCCACTGGCAGGGCCTCTGTGCGGAGCTGGGACGGCCGGACTGGGTCGTCGACTACGCGAGCGGGCCCGAACGGCTCGAGGCACGCGAGGAACTCCGGCCGGCGATCGCCGAGTGGGTGGGCAAGCGGTCGGTCGAGGAAGTCATCGCCGCGCTGCGGGGAACGGTGCCGTGTGCGCCCGTCCAGGACGTTCGCGACATCTACGACTGCGACCACGTCTCCGAGCGGGAGATGTTAGTCGAGGCGGAGCTCCCCGACGCGGACGAGACCGTCACCATCGCCGGCACGCCGCTCAAGATGGCCGAGACGCCCCCTGAACCGGGCGATCGAGCCCCGCTACTCGACGAACACCGGGCCGAACTGCTCGGGGACGCGTCCGGTGGTAACCCCGAGACCGGGACCGGGACCGAGACCGAGACACCGCCTGATCCGAAGCCGCGAGACGGCGAAACGGGACGGCTCGAGGTGACGGAGGGGATGGACGACGACTGAGGTACAGGACCAACACGCGCGGCAATCCAATTTGAGATTCAGGACCAACACGCGCGACTGACCGTCCCGAATCGACGCGCGACCGATCACACACGCGACCGATCACTATCCGAGGGAAACACCATGGCAACGCAACATTCGCAAACGGAAACCGATTCGACACTCGACGATGGCGACGAGGGCACCGACGGGGAAGCCGAGACGACCGCCCCGGACGCGAGCGACCCGGACGAAACGAATCCGGCGGCCGAGGACGAGGCTGACCCCTACGTGATTCGACCGTACGAACCGGGCGACCGCGAGGACTTCCTCGACCTCTACGAGCAGGTGCTCGGCTCGCGCGACGAGGAGTGGTTCAGTTGGAAGTACGAGGACAACCCCTACACCGACCACGTACCGATGATCGTCGCGACCCATGACGGGACGGTCGTCGGAACGAAACCCTGTTTCGCCCTCGAGTTACGGGCGGAGTCGACGACGTTCCTGGGGCTCCAGCCGGCCGACGTCATGGTCCACCCGGACCATCGCCGGCGCGGGCTCTACTCCCGCACGACCGAACAGTTGAAAGACCGCTACCGAGACCGGGAAGCCGGACTGTTCTTCAACTTCCCCAATCCGGCGACACTCTCGGGGAGTCTCAAGCACGGCTGGCAGATCGTCGAGGAGGTCCCGACGTACTACCGTATCCAGCGACCGGACGCGATGCTCGACGCCGACGACGACCGGCTGGCCGCGCTCTCGAAAACGGCGCGACCGTTCGCGACTGCGTATCATCGCGCACGCGAGGCGCTCGCCGGAACCGCCGCGGACGTCACGGTCAACCGGTTCGACGACGTCCCCGTCGAGCAGTTCGTCGGTCTCTACGAGCAGGCCGTGCCGGGGACGATCCACGCCCACCGCGACGAAACCTTCTACGAGTGGCGCTTCGAGAACCCGCGCTGGGAGTACGACGCCTACGTAGCGACCCGCCACGGCAAGCCTCTCGCCGGCGTCGTTACCGGAACGAAAACGGAGAATGGCTCGAAGACCACCAGTCTCACCGACGTCGTTCCACTGGGAGCAACCCCCCACCGACGGGACGGACTCCACGGTATCCTCGAGCGAGTGATCGCGGACCACCGCGACGCGGATATCGTCGCCGCGAGCGGGCGATCGATCCCGCCGGAACTGCTCGCGCGGTTCGGGTTCCGGTCGGATCAGTCACTTCCGCTCTCCGAACTCGCCCAGGGGACGACGCAGGTCACCTATCCGCTCGCGGACGACGGCGGCCACGAGTGGACCGTCGCCGGCCGGGCCGTCGCCGATCCGGCCAACTGGTCGATCACCTTCGCTGAGCAAGACACCTGGTGATAGTCATGTCAGGTGGTATCGTTGCGCATATTCCTCCGGTAAGCGACGACTGTTCGCGTTAGTTCGTGATCGGGAACCGACGATCAGCTACTCCCGACCGCTGAATCAGCGTTCGCAGATCAGCCGGTACACGGGTTCTCGACCGAGGTAATGGACTATTTACCCGAAAAAGTCGAATTACTCGAGGGGGAAACGAGCCGATTTTCGTTCATAGATTCGTGGCGAAACTCTCACAATTTCTGTTGTGTTATGCAGCGTTAGAAATATATTCTGTAAATTTAAGCTATCTTAGCACGGAAAAGTTTATGAGTGTAAGCCCAGGTTACGCAAGTGTATGGCGCAGAACCCCCGTACGTCCGAAACGGACACTACGCCGACCGCAGCTCCTAATAGTGGATTAAGCCGTCGCAGCTACGTGCGCTCGCTCGCCGCAGCCGCGACCGCGGTAACCACCCTCGGTGCGGCCGGCACGGCAGCCGCCCAGGACGACTACGAGGTTATCGAAGCCGAAAACCAGGCGATCACCATCGGCGACGGTGAGACCTGGGAGAACAAACTCATCGACATGACCACCGGTCAGGATATCACCATCACTGCCGAGGGGAGTAACTGGACGATCCGAAACGTCGGATTCAAAGGCGAAAACACCTCCGGCACCGGCTCCGCAACGTTCGGTGTGATGGACACCGGTGGCTCGAGTACCATCGAAAACGTCTACCTCGGTGACGGCTCCGACGAGCGCAACGGTAGCTCGAGCGGCCACGGCCAGACCGCATTCTGGGTCAACCCCGACCACGCCGGCCACATCGACTTCCGGAACGTCAACATCCAGGGCTTCGCGGACAACGCGATCTACGGCTCCGCGCCCGGAAACGGCGCCGGCGGAACGGTCCACATCGACCGCTGTTACGCCGCGAACTGTTACGTCTCGCACTTCCGTCTCGCGACGGAAGGCAGCAAAGTGACGAACTCGAGCGTCTACGTCGACAATCAGGACTACGTCGGCCGCGGCATCTGGGCCTGGTCGCCCGGGACGGTCGAAGTCGAGAACTGCCAGATCGAGATGAACGGCCACAACACCGCCATCGACGCCGGTGCCAACGGCCAGGGAACGACCGTCGTCGTCAGCGATACCGACTACGACGAGCAGGCCGGAATCGCCGAACACGCCGGATCGAACGTTCGACTCGAGGGCGACTCCGGAACCAACCCCGAAGCGTTCATCCCGAGCGGAACGCCGACCAGCCCCGAAGAAGCGGCGGCCGGCAGTAACGAATAATCGACGGGCAGTTCCTCCGTTCCCCTCCACCCCTCCCGTACCCCCCCCCCCCCCCCCCCCG
>NZ_WUYX01000064.1:4086-4156 GCF_009834785.1 Natronorubrum halalkaliphilum | reverse complement strand
GCGGCGGCCGGCAGTAACGAATAATCGACGGGCAGTTCCTCCGTTCCCCTCCACCCCTCCCGTACGCTCT
>NZ_WUYX01000064.1:0-4060 GCF_009834785.1 Natronorubrum halalkaliphilum | reverse complement strand
GTAACGAATAATCGACGGGCAGTTCCTCCGTTCCCCTCCACCCCTCCCGTACGCTCTCCCCCCATCCCGCTGACGCCCCCTCCCACTCGACCGCTTTCCCGCGCTGACTCCCCGACCCCGCTGACGCACTCCCCTCCACCCCCACCCCGCCGACGCTTTCACCCCTCCCCCACCTCGTCCCTCCGACGGTCCCCCCTGACGCGTTTTTCGGCCTCGCAGTTCCGCACGCGCCGCTGATTTTCCCCCTCGTTTCTCGAGACCGACCGTTGCTCACGTCTCGAATCGTCGACTCTCACGGTTCGCAGACGGTCACACCTCTCTAGCTCGACCGCGCTCGAGAGCATCGTCGATCGCGCGCCCAACCGATCAACTGTTTGTCTCGACGAGGGTGCTCGACCAGTTCGCAGACGATCCGAGAGCGGCACGCAGACCGGTCCGAGCCGGTAATACGCTATTACCTCCGGCCCAAGCGGCTGCTATCGTCGATATTGTTGGTAATACGCTATTACCCTCAGTATCTCCGACTGGTCCGCACCTATAAAATTCCAAGAGAGTAGAAGAGTAATTCCAGTCCAGCATATTCAGATAGTATATAACGTCTGTAAATTTTAAGTAAACTATGGGAGAAAGTTTATGGTGGTAGTATCAGATTACCCGATTGCATGGCACGCGAACCTTCGGTAGCGGACGACGATCGTTCCGTCGGCAGCGAGGAGCAGCCGACGAACGACAGCGGTAATACTGGATTACTCCACCGGCGCTCGTACATGAAGCTGGCTGGTGCAACGACGGCAGCAACGGCCGCGTTCGGGACGGCCGCAAGCGCCGCCAGCGACGACTACGAGGTCATCGAAGCGCGCGGACAGACCATCAGACTCGGACAGGGTGAGACTTTCGAGAACAAACTGGTCGATTTGACGACCGGCAACGGCATCACCCTGTACGTCACCGGCGGGAACGTCGAGGTTCGTAACATCGGATTCAAAGGCCTCTACCGCGGCGACGGCTTCGTGATCTCGGTGAAAGCCGGCAGCGGCAACATCCTCTTCGAGAACATCTATATGGGCGACGGCGCGACCAAGGAGGGCTCGAGTTTCGTCCACGGGCCCGGCGGGGCGTTCCTCCACCGCGACAGTAACGCGAACGTGACGTTCCGCAACTGCAACGTCCAGGGCTTCCCGAACAACGGCTTTTACTGTTCGAACACGGCCCACGGCGGCAGCGTCCGCTTCGATACCTGTTTCGGCAAGAACAACGGCGTCACGACGTTCCGCTGTGCAAGCGGCAACGACGTCATCGAAAACTGCGTCGCCTACAACGACAACACCGACTACGGTCCCGGCTACGGCAACTTCAGCGAAACTAGCGGTCGACCCGTCTGGGTCTGGAACGGCGGCACCGTAACGATTCGAGACTCGCACTTCGCCGACGGTCCGTACCCCTACTCGATGGTCGCCGGCGCTAACGGCTCGCCCGGCCGCGCCAACTTCGAGAGCGGCGGCTACCGAGGCAACATCCAGCGCGCGAGTGGCTCGACCGTCAACGTCAGCGGCGCCGTCTCGAACGATCCGGATCTCTCGATTCCCGACGGCGTTCCCACGTCCCCCGAAGACGCCGCATCCGGCGACTCCAGCAGCGGCGACGCCAGCGGGGGCGACGCGGACGACCAGCTACCCAACGTCATCCTCTTCGACGGCGACAGATCGGGGGTTACCCGCTACGAGTTCGCCGTCGACGGCGACGTCGAGCCGTCGAACTACGAGGGCGCGACGATCGACGCCGAAACTGGGGTCGAAGACGCGGTCGCCCACGGCGTCGTCGCGGACTGGAAGGACGCCTTCCGCTTTTCCGGCGATATCGAGACGCTCACCGTCGACGGACCCGCAACGGTACTGGTCAACGACGAAGCGGTCGATCCGGCCGACTACGGCGAAGACCTCCCGCACGTCCTCGAGGTCGAGGGCACGGGAACGCCGACGAGTTTCGAGATGACGGTCGAGGGAACGATCGACCTCGACGGCGACGCCGAACCGGAAGACGAAGCGACGACGATCTCGGGGTCGACCGTCCAGAGCTCCGTCACCGACGAAACCCAGACGTTCCGGTTCTCGGGCGCACTCACTGACGTTACCATCATCAACGGCAACGCCGAGGTCAGAGTCGACGGCGAGGTCATCGAGCCAGTCGAGTACGGTGACCACGAACTGCTCCCCCACGCGCTCGTTATCGACGGCACCGAGGCCGACGATCCCACTGCGTACTCCTTCGAGACCAGTGGCGCAGTCGTCAAGTCCACCTATCGGGACGCCACGATCGACGAAGACGACGTGATCGAAGGACGGGCCGTTCGCGGCGTGGCCGACAACTGGCTCGACGCCTACTGGTTCGACGGCGACATCGAGGAGTTCACGCTCCGCGGCAACGCAGCCGTCGACGTCCAGTACAACGTCCGCGACCAGTGATCGACGCGGTCGCTCACGACTGACAACGGGTAGCGCTTTGAGACGCGGATTCTTGCTGTTCTTGCCGTATACGTCATCACAACCGCCTGGTAGCGACGCTACTTCGACCGGTAGTCGCCGCTGAAACGGTTTTACGTCGGTTTGACCGGTTCCACAGAGTCAGTAGCGACGGAGCGAAAGCCCCGGACTGTTCGAGTCAGTCGAAACGGAGCACAGTACCCACCGTTTGCAGCGATCTCCGCTCGAGACGAGCACCGACCGATCCGAACGAAATTGCGCTCGAGGGGATCGGTCGCCGACGTCGCGTCAGTGCCGGAAGACGGAACTGCTACCGGACGGGTCGAAAGCGTGTTTGGAGCTCCCCGAGACGAGATCGG
This sequence comes from Natronorubrum halalkaliphilum, assembly GCF_009834785.1. Classification (GTDB taxonomy): domain Archaea; phylum Halobacteriota; class Halobacteria; order Halobacteriales; family Natrialbaceae; genus Natronorubrum; species Natronorubrum halalkaliphilum. Next base: position 1,221 of record NZ_WUYX01000064.1, on the reverse strand, counting down.
CGAGTGAAACCGCTACGGATCCACCGCCGTTTCCGGGGCGGACGTACTGGAGTGACGGGAGCCCGCCGTTCGTCGAATTGCATCACGCTGTGCGAGTCAATCAGTGAGTCACTGTATCGAAAACCGGATCCGAGCGATGGAGCCACTGAACATCAGGGCGCTGAGCGTCAGCGAACAGTTGCTCGCACGACTGGAGTGCGGTTCGGGACGAACGGAGTGAGTGAGAACCGCAGACAGTCCGATCGCTGTGCAAACAGTTTCAGTTGGGGATCGACTGCTATCCCCTGGTCCTGAATCGACTAGTGCGTTGAATCGAACTCGAGTTGGTCGGCAAGATCGTCGAGCAGTGCGTTGACAAGGTAGTCCGCAAAGTCCTCTGACTCGTCGAACTCAAGCTCACCCCGAACGCCCGCACGTGGCAGTTGCGGGAGCGACACCCCGGTCGGCGTCGGCACGTCTTCAGTATCGGCCTCGCGTCGATGCTCGCCGTAGTGTGTGACGACGAGTTGGTTGTTATAGCACTTGTCCATGTTTTCGTACACAGACCACGAGCAATTGGTCGGTGGCATTACTGAACCCTCGAATTGCTCGAGTTCGCCCGGGTCGTAGTCGATCGGGAGTTGCTCGATAGTCAGCGTCGTCTCCTCGTCGGTCGCCATGACGATGAAGGAGTGGACCCCGCAGACATTGATACGCTTCTCGTCGCAACCGGCGACGGCGTGTTCCCAGAGGTCCGCGAACCACTCCGCTTTCGCGTGATTGGCCGCATTCTCTTGGTCGTGTCCCAAACTCGTCTAGAGTCGTAACTGACTCCTGTGGAAACAGGGTCACCTCTGGTACCTACCCCGAAGTGACCCATGCACGCCACAATCGACGCGCAGTTCACAGTTAGTCTCGACCCAGACAAAACGCTACCGCTTGCCACGCTCGCTGAATCTCTTACCGAGATTCAGCTCGAGGCTACTATCCTCAAGGAGATCGTCAGAAGCCTCGACGAGCGTCTCGTCGAGGCGTATTGCGGGGAGAAACACGCGCGCGGAAACGGCGACCGCCGTTTCCAGCGCGCTGGCACCACGACACGTACAGCCGTTACAACTGCTGGAGAACACGAATTCACGCTCCACCACGTCAAAGATCCCGCTGCCACTGAGGACGATCCAACCTACTTCCGGCCACTCGAGGACCTCGTCGAATTCGACGGACAACGCATCTATCAAGAGG
>NZ_WUYX01000015.1 GCF_009834785.1 Natronorubrum halalkaliphilum | reverse complement strand
CAACGTCTTGCAGGGTTGTGGTTGTGCTGGACACACTTTCCACACCCTGCTGCTTCGTACGTGACGCTTTCTATGACACGCTCACCAAAGCAAGTTGACTACGCCCAGCCATTGGAGTAAGTCGACGTACGCTCGGTTATCTAACGGCTCTAGGGACTGGTGAGGGGATAGACTCTGTATGGCGTAATATCAGTTCGTACTCACGATCTTGATTACCATATCTGAGTACACACAGTGTACACAACGTATAAACACCATCTTGATCTGCTTCGACCTTCGCGGTCACTGTAGATGCGAAGTGGTTAGTTAGAAGCGAAATATGTATTATAAGCTCAGAAATATGATAGTCTAATGTCCATAGATTCCGAGAGGCAGAGCGATATTCTACTGATGCTCTTTGCCGTACAGTTTACGATACTTATTCTACTGGTTCCGTGGTTATGGCCACTTCTTCTCTTTCCGGCACTTCTCACGCTACACATAATGAAATCTGAGTATCACCGTCGATTGAACGAAGAACAACTCCGATAATTCCTCCGCCTGTCCCGATCATCACGCCCGCGTAAAACGCAGAGTCTTATTTGTTACAGTACAATCAGTTAGTAGATACGATCTTGATCACATCGCCCTCCTCGAGTTGATACTCCTCGCCCACCTCTCGGTTCGACTTCGCGTTGACCGCGTGGAGGTAGCCGTCGCCGATATCCGAATGGACCGCGTAGGCGAGATCGACCGGCGTCGAGCCGTCCGGCAGGAGGAAGGCGTCGGGGAGGACGTTTCCGCTGCCGTCGGACCACTTCGAGGCGTCCTCGACCGGGTAGGCCGTGATGTGGTCGAGTAAGTCGTAGACGGCGTAGTCCAGCGCCGACTGGACGCCGGTGCCGTCCCACTCGCCCATCGTGTCGGCGAGGCCCTCGAGGGCCTCGCGCTGGGCGTCGTTGACGCCGTCGCCGATCGCGAGGGACTCGTCGCCGGGATCGTAGTCGACGAGGCCGTTTTCCGCGGCGCGGCGAAGCGCGAGTTCGCCCTCAGCCGTCGTGGGTATCACAGGTTTGTCGAGTTCGAGCAGTTTCTCGACGTTTTCCTGGGGGGCGACGTCGATCTTGTTCGCCGCGACGACGATCGGTTTGGTGCGCTGGCGGACGTCACGCGCGAGCGCCTCGCGGTGGTGGTCCTCCCACTGAATCGGGTCCTCGGGGTACTCTAGATCCCGCAGGACGATCGCGATCTGTTTCGGCGAGGCACCGAACCCCGAGAGCATGTCCGCCAGGGCCTCATCGATGTCGAAGTCGGGCGAGCGGGACTTGCGTTCGACGGACTCCCAGTTGTTCTCGACGATGCTGGCCAGCCAGAGGTCCATCTCCTCCTCGACGAAGTCGATGTCTTCGAGCGGGTCGTGCTCGCCGATGTCGACAGGTTCGCCCTTCTCGTTGGTCCCGCCGGAGGCGTCGATGACGTTGACGATCACGTCGGCGTTGGTGAGTTCGTCGAGGAACTGATTCCCCAGCCCTTTCCCCTCGTGAGCGCCGGGAACCAGCCCTGCCACGTCCAGCAGTTCGACCGGGACGTAGCGCTTGCCGTCCTCGCAGTTGTCGGCGGTACAGCGCTCCTCGCGCTCGAGGCAGGGACAATCGGTGCGGACGTAGCTGACCCCGCGGTTGGCGTCGATGGTCGTAAAGGGGTAGTTCGCGACGTCGACCTCGGCCATTGTGGCCGCGGTGTAGAACGTGGACTTGCCGGCGTTTGGCTTTCCGGCAAGCGCGATCGAAAGCATGGCTCAGGCTAGCAGACTCCGAGAAAACTACCTTTCGATCCGGGACGCTGAACGGCGGCGGTCACGCGATGGCAGCGTTCGGACGCGTTGACCCGTGAGACGGTGCTGACGGACGCCTACGAGGTGCCGTATGCGGCGGCCACAGTTCGGGGCATCCCGCTGTTTCGCCGTTCGAACACTCGCTATCGGCCGAAGCGCTGAACTTGGCTGACTGGGACAGTCACATATTCAATGGGTGAACAGCTACACGCCGAGTTCGAGCGCTCGAGTGGATACTCGATCACGCCGTTTCTCCAAGGGTCGGAAATCGATGCGGACGGCCGAGTCGAGATTAGCATCTTCGTTTCGGGCGACGGATCGATCGGCGAGACCGACCTCGACGCCTTTCTCAAGCAGGATCGAATCGATCCGGGCGAGCGGATCGAACTCGGCGTCTTTGTCTCGGGTATCGATCGGATTGAGAAGAACGAACTCAACGTGTTTCACGAAGCCGACGAGGTGATCGACGTCGAGAACCCCGGTACCGTGAGGCGAAACCTGGAACCGCAATCGGCTGGCGACGAGGACGGGAGCGATTCCAGCCGAGACCGTGACGGCTCGCCGAACGGCTCCGACCACGTCCATCCGGTCGTCTTTCGAGACGAACCGGCAGCCGAATCGTCCGACTACGCACTGGAAGGGAAGTCACTCGAGGGAAACACGGACGAAAACCCGGCCTACATCTTCGAGATCAACACGCGAAAGCGAGCCCCGGCGGGGGAGTACTCGGTTCCGATCGTCTTTACGTATCACTCCGACGACGGCGTCAAACAGGTCAAACACGTTCCGTCGGTCCGGATCACCAACCGACGAGAACGGTGGCTGCCCCGACTCGCTCGCGGGACCGCGATCATCGCGCTTCTCGTCGCTCTCTGGGCGCTCGTCCAGTTCGGCTTCGCTCCGCCGTTCGTGTGAGAGCCGGTGTCTTCACGAGAAGGTCCCGGCAGCCTTTCGATTCATACGGTTTACTGTAAGTCATTTCCGGCGCAACCGCGATCCGGGCGGCGGTTGCACCGGTAAATCGTTACGGCAATCCGTATCAGAGTTCGAGCGCCATCATCACTTCGTCCGCGTAGTGACCGTTGAGTTTGTAGTGGTCCTCGCGGATCGCCTCGGTCTCCCAGTCGTGTCCCTCGAGGAACGCGATCGCCTCCTCGTTGCTCGAGGGGACGCTCTGGTAGACCCGCTCGTACCCGTTGGAGCCCGCCCACTCGAGGCCCCGCGAGAGGAGGTGCGAGCCGATACCGTGGCTGCGATAGTCCTCGAGGACGCCGACGGTGAGTTCGGCAGTGTGAGACAGCTTCTCAAGTTCCGGCGCGTGCAGGTGGACCCAGCCGACGACCTCGTCGTCGACGGTGGCGACGAAGAACATCCGAGACTCGATCTCGTTGTGCCGCAACAGCGCCTCCTCGTGGTCGATCTCGTCCGCGACGCTCTCGGCCTCGATGTAGGTTTTCTCCTCGGCCACCTGTCGGATCGCGCCGACGATCCCCGAGAGATCCTCCTGTCTGGCCGGCCGAATGTGGAACTCGAGATCCTCCGAGACGTACTCCTCCTCGGCCCCCGCGGCGATCGTCACCCGGAGTTTGCCGTCCTCTTCCTCGAGTCGGCCGTCGCGTTTCAGGATCGCAACGTGGTGTCGGAAGCCGCTGGGATCGGTTCCGAGCGTTTCCTGTACGTCGTCCGGGTCCACAGCACCGTGGCGTTCGACGTACTCGTAGATCGCTTTTCGGTCGGTGTGGCCGAACTCGAGCGGCTCGTTCGATGACATGGTATGGAATACCATCCCATGATACTTAACCCTTGGCTGACTGGACGCGGTCGTGTTCGGGGCTCTGTCGGTTGTGTCTCCGAAGTCCATCCGGAGGCGGTCACCGACCAGTTTTCGACCGATTCGGCCGGAGTGCCACGGGGACGGACGGGAGAGCGGATCACTGTCTCGACGGCAGCGAGTGCTCCACATCAGCGGCATACGGGTTGCTGTTCGTCAGCACCACAGGCAACCACGGCCCGGTCCGCGGTTGTCCCGGCACATCGGTACAGCAGTCCGTAACAAACAGTGGTGCCCAGCACGTGCCGGTGACTTAATGACCCAACACGTGAATCCGGACGGACTTCCACCAGCGGCGTTTCCAAACGGATACGTGAGTTCGCCGTCGATCCACTATCGGATCGAAACGACAGGTGTTGCTCACGTAACTTCATGATTGGTACGGATGTGGCGGTTGCTGGCTGTGCGCTTGCCCTCACGGTAGCGGTCGGACTGGTCGCCCACGAGTGCGCCCACGCCCTGGTCCTTCGACTCGCCCGCGTCGACCACACCATCTCCTACTTCCCGGACCGAACAGACGGCATCGTCGGTCTGCTGGCGAGTTGTCCGTGGGCGGTCGTTCGCCCGCATCTGACCGGCCGAGAACCGACCTGGGTACTTCGGGTGGCGGCACTCTCGCCGTTGCTCCTCGCCGTCCCCGTCCTCGGGGCCGGGATGAGCGGCGCCGTGACAACCGAGACGCCGATCGTTACGGCGATCGCGATCGGCTGGCTCGCCTGCTCGATCCCCAGCCCACAGGACTTCTCGGTCGTCTTTTACGCCCACCGGGTCCTCGAGCTCGAAACCACCCCCGAATCGAACGCGGCGGCACCCGCTTCCCGCGCCGACTGACGGTCGTCGCTTCGCCGCCGCGTTCTCGCCGGTTGTCGCTCGAGTGACTCACTGGGTGTTGATTGCCGGTTGTCGACTCTCGACTCTCGAGAGTTGAATACCCGGTCCGTGACCCTTCCATCTCGTTGATACCGATGGTGTTCTCCGCGGCGAGAATATCGGCAGCAGGTTATTTTGCTGCGAGTCGTGTATAGTATCGATACCAGTGGAATGACTCCTTCGCTCTCGCGCTGGCAGATCGGGACGACGGTTGCGATCCTCGTGCTATCGATCGTTTCGACGCTCCTCGGGCTGTTCCGTCCGGGACACTACGGGGATCACCCCGAGTTCCTCACGGCGCTGTACGTTCAGGACCTCACGATCCTGCTTGTCGGCGTCCCGGTGCTGGCGATCGGACTCTGGTTCGCTGCACGCGGCTCGCTTCGCGGATACCTTGTCTGGCTCGGCGCGCTCTCCTACATGACCTACATGTGGGCATCGATCACATTTTCGGTGGCGTGGAACGAGTTTTTCCTCGGCTACGTCGCCCTGTTCGGACTCTCGCTGTTCGCACTCATCAGCGGCTTCGCCGGTATCGACGAAGATCGAGTCTACGACGAGATCCACGGTCGCGTCTCACCCGTCGTCTACAGCGGGTTCCTCTGGACGATCGCCCTCGGCCTCGCCCTGTTGTGGTTGGGGGATCTGGTGCCACCGTTGATAACGGGGACTCAACCCACGATCGTTGACGAACTCGGTGAACAGGCGACGGTCAGTCACGCGATCGATCTCGCCGTCGTGGTTCCGGCACTGGCAATCTCCGGCTACTGGCTCTGGCAGCGACGTCCGTGGGGATACGTCGCCGGTGGCGTCGTTCTCCTGCTCGGCGCGCTGCTCACCCCGTCGATCACGGGAATGACCGCCGTGCTGGTCATAGAGTGCGAGATAACCGTCTCGGTGTGGGTAATCGTGTTTACGATGCTCCCGCTCGTCATCGCGGCGGCGCTGGCCATCAACTACCTGCTGGCGTTTAGTGGAAAGAACCCGCCTCAACCGGCCGACGAAATGCGGGCGCCTGACGAACCGGATGCGTAGCCGTTCACCGCGGGATCCCTTTATTGTGGTTGCGAGGGTAGTAGCTCGAGATTCCCCATGTCAACATTCCTCGTGCTCTACGGAACCGGTGAGGGACAGACGGAGAAAGTCGCAACTCGCATCGGTGACGTGCTTATCGACCGCGGGCACGAAGCCACGACGGTGGACGCGAACGAGGTCTCCCCGAATTTCGCCATCGACGACTTCGACGCGGTCCTCGTCGGCGCGTCAATTCACGGCGGCAAGCACCAGCCGTCCGTCCGCGAGTTCGTCACAGCTACCCGCGACTCGCTGGCGACGAAACCGACCGCCTTCTTTCAGGTGTCGCTGTCCTCGGCCGACGAGGGCGGGGAAGCCCATGCGGCCGGCTACGTCGAGGAGTTCATCGAGGCCACCGACTGGCATCCCGATCGAATCGGCCTGTTCGGTGGCGCGTTGCGCTATACGGAATACGGGTTCCTGAAGCGATTGGTCATGAAACAGATCGCCAAGCGGAAAGTGACCGAGATGCCCGACGCAGACTCGGCGGGAGACATCGAATTCACGGATTGGGACGAGGTCGAAGCGTTCGCCGCCGACGTTGCCGCGTTTGCTGAAGGGCGACTCGGAATCACACCTCCTGTTGCTGACGACCGAGCAGGACTCGAATGAGCGAGCAACGTGACACGACCGAACCGTTCCCGATACAGCGGCGGGGGACCGTCGACGCGATGCGCATGGCTGGCCGGCGAAGCGTCGTTCACGGACTCGTCGAGTTCGACGTCACCGAAGCCCGCCGGCGCATTCACGACCGAGAGGAGCAAACGGGCGAGGAACTCTCGTTCACCGCATTTCTCGTGCATTGTCTGGCTCGAGCCCTCGAAGATCACCGCCACATCAACGCCTACCGTGACTGGCGGGGGCGGATTATCCAGTTCGATGATGTTGACGTGATGGTTCTCATCGAGGTTGAACTCGATGGCAACCGAATCGGCGTTCCGCACGTCATCAGAGCGGCGAATCGACGGTCACTCCAGTCGATTCACGACGAGATTCGGACAGTCCAGGCGGATCCAGACGACCGACAGCAGCCAGGGTTGGCCCCCCTGGCCTTCCGCCTCCCCGGTCCTGTCCGGCGACTGTTCTTTCGACTCCCGCAGTGGTTTCCTCGACGCTGGAAGCGTATCGGAGGCACTGTCGCGGTGAGTTCGGTCGGGATGTTCGGTACTGGTGGTGGGTGGGGGATCACGCCGACAAACTACACGCTTCAACTCACGGTTGGCGGGATTGGCCAGAAGCCTGGAGTCGTAAACGGCGACATTGAACCCCGCGAGTACCTGTCGCTCACGGCGACGTTCGACCACGACGTCGTCGACGGCGCACCGGCAACTCGGTTCGTTCAACGGCTGAAGGAGCTGGTCGAAGAGCCCGAGACGCTGTAACGGTATTCGTCGCAACCGGCCTACTGCGGTCGCTGCTGGTGTGGCCAAGCCGACCGCGTCCGAATCGAAAGCGGAAACTGAACGAGATTCCAGTATCCGAAGAGTAGGGCCAGTATGACGTGCCAGGCGAGGCTCAGTTCTGCAACGTAGAGGGGACTACCCGCAGAGTCCGCGAACTTCGGAGTGCGAAAGACCGCTGGTACCCCAACGAAAACGGTGATGAGGGCGATCCAGTTCCCACTCGAGAAGATTTGAACGTCGTCGACTCCCGCTCGGCAGGACCGCTCTCGAAGGCAGGAAGCGCTTCGTCAAGAGAACGAGTGACAACGATCGCGGTCTCGGTTTCCAGTCGTGCAAGTGTTCGTCGGGACGGGTTTCATCGTCTGCACCACGCCGCGTTAACGCGTTGATTCGGAAGAAAGGGCCCGTCGTCCATTCTTTCGAGATGACGGATTTCCGTATGTAGGCCGTTATTGATACTGCCGGACAGCAGTCAATACGAAGCCGATCGTGAATTCGGAGTCGTCGCCGACGATGACGACCCCAGCAAAACGATCGGCTTCACGTCGTTCTGTCCAACAGTATGAGCTGTTGCTCTTCTTTCGCCCCAGGGAAAGGTGGACTGACAGCGTCCGTTAAATGACCCCGATCAGATGGGAGCAAGCGCTTCCGGAAAGGAGACCGTCAGCGCTAATCGAAGGTAAACGAAATGACCGAGTCCGATACCGACGAGCCGAACAGTGATTCGAATGATGAGCCAAACGCCGGCGATACAGTCGATCACCAGCATACTGAACACGGAACGTCGTTCGATCGGTGGGCGAAACAGGTGTGGGCGGCCGGATCGTACGCTGATATCGCTCCGAAATACCTCTCCATGAGCGGCCGCCTCGTCGAACGCACCGCCGTTTCCGCCGCCGACGATGTCCTTGATATCGGTTGTGGGACAGGGAGCGTCGCCATCACCGCGGCCCGACGCGATGGGCACGTAACGGGACTGGATATCACGCCCGAACTGTTAGAACGCGCTCGAACGAACGCAGACAGGGCTGCTGTGGAGGGGATTTCCTGGCGGGAGGGGACCGCGACTGACCTCCCCTTCGCGGAGAACGCGTTCGACGTTACGCTATCCAACCTCGGCCATATGTACGGCGATCCACCTGATACTGCAGCCCGCGAATTGCTCCGGGTGACGCGTTCTGGCGGTCGAATCGGGTTTACGTCGTGGACGACAGCCAGCCTGTATCCGTCGATGGCCGGTGTGGTTACGTCCGTTTTAGCGCCGGAAGACCTCCCGGACTTTTCGGAACCGCCGTTCCTGTGGGGGGATCCTGGGACGGTCCGAGAGCGACTCGGTTCGGCCGTTCGAGAGCTCGAATTCGAAACCGACACCGTACGGTACCCGGCGCTCTCGCCGGAGCACTTCTGGCACCAGATGGCCACGAATTCCGGCACGTTCATCGAGGTGCTCGATTCGGTGGACGACGAGGAGGTCCCCGGACTTCGGGAGCGGGTGATCGAGACGATCGAACCGCACTTCGACGAGGAGCGGAACGCGGTCGAACTCGAGTATCTACTAACGACGGCGTCGGTTACGGGATCGGAGTGATCTCACCTGGGTCGATCCGTTCTCCCAAAGCCGACGTAGGGATGGCGGCTTAAACGGACCCCGTGGATTGGGAGTCAAACCGATCGACGGAACGACCGTACGCGTTTCCATGACGGACGACCCGTGTCCCTGCTGTGGTGGTATCGGCAACTCGAAGGCCGAATCCGAACGATCCGCGAACCGATGGATCGCGGATGCGTCCGCACTTGAGGCGGAACTGCCCCCGGAGTTGCAGTCGGCGTTGGGCCGATTCCTCGGCGTGGAGTCGATCGAGACGTTGGGCGAGTGGGCTACCGAAGTCCGAAACCGGACGGCCGGCGGTTCGATCACCGTTGACGATCTCTGCCTGACAGACGAAGAGACAGTCCATCGGGGAGCGGTCGGCGACGAGCGGTATCACTTCGCGTGCTTTTACGACGCAGTGATACTAGCCGCCCTGTCGGAGCGGCCGGTTGACATTCGGACGACCAGCCCGGACGGGACGGTTATCGAGGCGCGCGCCGTCGGAACGGAGGAACTGACGGTACGGCCCGGCGAGGCGGTGTTCTCGTTCGGAATCGACGACGCCGTCGCGCCGCCGGCCGACGGGGAGGAGCCGTCGCTCGAGCGCGGCTATGCCGCGATTTGTCCGTACGTCAACGCGTTTCCGAGCCCGGCCGCTTACGAGGGGTGGGCGAGGAGCGTCTCGGCCCCGACCGTTGCGATGCCGCTCGACGGTGCGACGGATCTGGCTGCCGAACTCGTCCGGCGATGAGATACCCAGCGTGAGCGGGGCCATCGATCGGGTGCGGAATTCGGTCACTGGAGGAACTGCGCCAGTGCGTTCCGTTCGGCACGCTGGAGGTGCTCAGAGACGGTAGAGGGATCGAGCGCTAGTTCGGCAGCGACATCCTCGGTCGATACCTCCCGCGGCACTTCGTAGTAGCCCATGTCGAACGCGGTCCGAATCACCTCCTGTTGACGGTCGGTTAAGGCATCTACCGGGTCATCGCTGCCGTCGTAGGAACCGAGTTTCCGGAGGTCGGGTGAGACTCCGGCTGCTTCGTATTCGCTGATCGTTTCGGCGATCGTTTCCTGGGGGCCGACGAGCGAGATCGTTGCGCTCCCGTCGTCCAGTTCGGGATCGCACGTCCCGATCAGGTCCTCGACTTCCTCAGCGAGGCTCTCCGGAAGTTCCGGCGCAGTAAACGCGATCACGTACAGGTAGCCACCGTCCGTTTCCGCGACGCGTTCCCACTGATCAACACAGTCCAGCGCCGATAGCCGGTCTTCGTCGTACCGGGATTCGACTTTCACCTGTACGATGGCCCCGGTCCCGTGACAGGCCAACTCCTCGAAGTCTCGAATCCCCGCCTCGCGACCGAGGGCGATGAGCTCCTCGATTCCCATCGCGCCGAACTCCCCGTCGCCGATGGTTATGTTAGCCTCTCTCATGGCCTTAGTCGGGGACTCCATCGAGTGGCCAGTAAAGTGTTGTGCCCAGCATACTGGGAGGTGACACTCGGCTCGCCCGGTACGTCGCTCCGCCATCGGATCGGGCGCCTTCGAACGACGGAAAATCGCCCCGTCGTACCGAGATTACGCGACTTACACGCCCTCAAAGTTCGCCTGAACGGCTGTTCGGTGGACGAATATAAACCCGCCCAGTATATCCGGAGCAATCGACCTCGGTCTGTCTCCCGTGTGTTCGGTTGCGGTTCGACCTAACCGGTCCAAAATCGGAGGTTCGGTACTATGCACGGAGGACCAATAGACCCTGAAGGAATTCGAAACACGCACAGATTCGATCCGGAGCATCCGGAACAGCGACCGTTCGTCGGTGGGGCGCTCTTCGTGGGATTACTCGCTGCGGGAGTACTGGTGATGTCGTATCCGATTGTGGTGGCGGTCGCAATCGGGTTCGTCGCCGCTACGGTGCGGAGCGTCCGGTGGCTGTTCGACCGACTGAGAACGGCCGATAGACCGTTCCCCGACCGGTACGAACCCAAGACGGTCGGACAACGACTGGAAGCGGTAATCTCGAGGTGAGGTCCGCGATGACTGCCATCGAGACAAAACATCTCACCAAGCGTTTTAACGAGGAGGTCGTCGCCGTCGATAGGCTCGACTTGCGAGTAACAGAGGGCGAAGTGTTCGGCTTCCTCGGCCCGAACGGCGCCGGGAAGTCGACGGTAATCAATGTGCTGCTCGATTTCGTTCGGCCGACTGAGGGGGACGTAACCGTCCTCGGATACGATCCGACCACCGACGCCGAGCAGATTCGTCGACGAACCGGTGTGCTTCCCGAAGGAGCAAGCCTTTACGCGCGCCTGACGGGCCGTGAACACATCGGGTGGGTCGCACGAGCGAACGACGCTACTGTAGACGTTGATTCACTGCTCAGCCGCGTGGGTCTCTCGAGCGACGAGGCGGGTCGAGCAGTCGGTGACTACTCGAAGGGGATGAGACGGCGTCTTGCGCTCGCCATGGCGCTGGTCGGTGACCCCGAGTTGTTGATCCTCGACGAACCGTCTGCAGGACTGGATCCGACCGGAATGCAGGAATTTCGTGAGATTATCCGTGCGGAGGCGGGCGACGGACGGACCGTGTTCTTTTCGAGCCACATCCTCGGCGAGGTTGAAGCCGTGTGTGATCGGATCGGTATTTTGAACGATGGCTGTCTCGTCGCCACCGGCACTCCCGACGCGCTTCGATCGAATCTGGATCTCGGCGGTACGATTAGCATCGACGTCGCTTACGTACCCGACGCTCTCGCGCTGAATGCCATCGATGGTGTCGAAGACGTCACGATCGATGAGTCCACGATTACGGCAACCATCACGGATTCAACGAAGAAAATCGAGGTAATTTCAGAACTGGACGAACACACCCGGATCTTGGACATTACGTCGGCGGAAACGTCGCTCGAGCGGTTGTTCAACACGTACACGTCGTCCAGTCGAGAGGACGCGCCGGCAGTTGATAACGAAATCGGCGCGGCGGAGGTTGGGGTGAAACGATGAGCGTCCGAGCGGTCGTCTCCAAAGATTTCCTCGACGCTCGGCGAGCAAAGATCGTCTGGTTCGTTGGGATACATTATATGCTACTGATCGTACTGTTTTTCCTGCAAGTGCGACTCGGCGGTGCCGAAGGGGCACCCGACCTCCTCGTGGCGCTGTGGAACATGGTGTTTATTGGGGCAGTGTTCGTCCCGGCGATTGCGCTCGTCACCGCCTATCTTTCGATCGCCGGCGAGCGCGAGTCTGGTAGCATCAAGCATCTCTTATCGACGCCGGTGAGTCGTCGTGACGTGGTACTCGGGAAGTACATCTCGCGGGCGGGGATCGTCGCGGCGTCGCTCGTTTTGGGATTCGCGATCGCTGCAGTGCTCGCAGTAGTGTGGTTCGATTCGCTGTACGCAGCGGTATTCGTACGAATTGCCGCTCTCACGACGATATACGCACTCGCCTACGTGGCGGTTGCGATCGGGATTTCTGCGGTCACAGCGTCTCGATCACGGGCAATGGCCGGCGCGCTCGGGTTCTACCTTCTGACGAACCTCGTCACGCTAAACGACGATATTTCGGGGTTGGCCGGCATCGATTACGTTCTCAATACCGTACTTGGACTCGGGGTTGGAGAGGATCTGATTCAGTTCGTCGGGATGCTCACGAATCCGGCGCGCGCGTATCTCGTGGCAACGATCGGCGTGTTTCCGGACGGGCGCCTCGAAACGATGGACCTCCCGGAACCGAGTGAGCTCTCGTGGTACGTCCAACCCGAGGTCGCAGCCGTGATATTAGGCCTCTGGCTCATCCTTCCGATGCTCGTCGGCATAAGACAGTTCGAACGGGCGGCCGTCTCCTGACGAAGACGTTCCCACTGACCTGACCTTTGTAGCGGCGAAGGATCGCTGTACAGCACAATTCTGGGCGCTCGCTGTTCGAATCCCCCGCCAAATCGATTTGGAGGTAAATACGTTTCCAGCCGTGTATTGTTATAAAGTGGATTCTGAGCACCGCACTGGTGTCAGTTCCCTACTAATACCCGTAGTGAATCAAACACGAATGCGGCGGACAAGCCCGGCCTCGGATTCGAACGGCAAATCGATCTATGACGCGACTTGTGCCGAATACGCGTGCAGGGCCGTGACAACAGTGAACGCGACGACGATGAGTACGGCTGTGCTGAACCACGACGCCGGAGCGATCCCGCCCGCGGTGGCTGCCAGGAACAGGCTACAACACCCGACAGTTCCCGCATACCGTCGCGGCCACGGATCCTCCGAGGACTCCTCGAGACCGGCGAGATACGGATCGAACTGAGCGGCGAGTGGGGTCGCGGTGACTACCCCACGATCCTTGTCGTAGTCGACGATCCCTCGATTGTCGAGTTTCGGGAGGTGTGACTGGTACAGCGAAATATAGACGCGCTGGCGTTGGCTCGAGGTCAGGTTCTCGATAGTCGTCTCCTGCTCCCAGGCGGCGACCTGTTCGGCGAGGTCGCGCAACCGGACTGGGCCGTCGGTAGTCCGGAGATACCGGAGGACGTCCCGGCGACGGCGAGTTTGCAAGAGGTGGTAGATATCGTCGGGGTCGAATTCGGACTGATCGGCGTCCGACTCCGCCCCATCGGACGAGTTTTCGTCGCCGACGACGTGATTTCGAGACACGGTGATCGCCATCGTTGCTACTCATGTTCTGCGGAGAGACTGTTAAGTATCCTCCTATATTCCCGTCCCGGCGGGGCTGATTCCGTTGGAGCAGTGACGGTACAGACGGATTCGAAAGGAGTGATGGTACAGACGGATTCGAAGGGAGTGATGGGTCGTGGTGGGACAACCCGAGGGATCCACCATCCACAATCCACCAGAAGCGGCCACACAGCCACGAGTGGCCACAGGGGTGATTGAGCACGAGTGATCCACCGGCGCTTGGAGTAGCGCTCGGTAGGTATCGCGGGGTCGGCTACCGCGCCGACACTATTGGTTTGTTACTGTCCAATAATAAAGCTATCTGTTACGGTAGATAGGGGACAGGTTCCAATAATGGTGCCCACATGTACGGAATTAGACGGGACCTTCGAGCATAACGTGACAATTCGACACGTGGGCTTCGAAAAGCGCTTCTCCGTCGAACTGGTCGGCCGATGGTGAAATCGAAATCGTCGAAATTCGTCACCCGAACCCGCGGCAGAACCCACGCTGTTCGTCGATCTCAAAACGAACGGTACTCTTGATCTCCACATCACAAGACCCCAGCACGATACACGGATCGCACCGTCACCTGACGAACGGGACCGTCTGAACGATCCTTTCGCGAGTCGATCTGTGAAGGGGTGGATTCCAATCGACCCAGATAACACTACGGATCGATCGCCGTCGGCGTCATTCGATCGGTCAATTCGGCGCTGACGAGTGCAGCGTGACACCGACGAAGCCGCTCCGAAAGCGCCTGATGGGAAACGTCGAGTTCGGCGGCGAGTTCCTTGAGCGTAATCTTTCGAGGGACGTCGAAATACCCCAGTTCGTGTGCCTTGCAGATCGTCTCGTACTGGGTCTGTGTCAACGGCGTTCGAGCACTTGCGAAGTCGTCTATCCCGGAGAGGCGCGTGACCTCGACGTTGAAATCGTACTGTTCGAACAGCGCGTAACACTCCGAGAGCGATCCGCGGTCGTGAAAGAGCAATTTCACTGACCACGTGCCGTCGGCTCCGCGGGCTGCCAGAATCGCCCCACCGTGCTCCGCGACGATCTGTTGAAACAGCTTGATCCCGTCACCGAACTCGAGTTGGAAGAGCCACCGTTCGCTTCCGTCGGTCCCGTTCTCGCTCTCGTAGTACTCCTGTCTGCTGTCGGTCAAACTCGCGATCACGTTGACCGATTGATCGGCCTCGAGCGCCGCGTGAACGGTGGCGCGATCCGGGCCTGATGCCCAGACCAGCGGCGGCGAATCGCCAATCATCCCACCGATCTCGCACTCGAACGTCGGCACCCGATCAAACGTTCGGGCCGCCCCGAGCCGATCAGCCGGTATCTCGAGCTCGACGACTGTCGTCATCACCAGAACCCACCACAAAGACGTATAGACCCGTTGGGTTTGCGGTAGCCTTTCCCGCCACCCAATTTCCGTGACTCTTCGGACAGACAGAGGGTCGAGACCGTTGAATAGTTTTGTAAACTAATCAGTCATTTTTGCCGTCTTATTCGGTTGGGCGCGTGAACCGAACGATCGACATATCAGCAGCCGTTACCCACCGGTATCGACGAATTAGTTTCGGACGTGACAGAACCCTTAAACCTGTCAGCCGCAATCGAACATACGATGGAGCCTCCAAACCACTTTGACGAAATCCTTTTAGTGGAGGACAATCCGGGTGACGTCAGGTTAATAAAGGAGATGTTGAAGGAGGGTGGGTTAGCGCCCACCGTTCACGTCGTGACCGACGGCGCTGACGCGTTGGCGTTCCTTCACGGGTCCGGCGACTACAGCGATACTCCTCGGCCGGACGCGATCCTCCTCGATCTCCACCTCCCTCGAAAGGACGGGGAAGAAGTTCTCGCCGAGATGAACGACGACGTGAAGGATATCCCGACGATCGTGCTCTCGGGATCCCAACAGGGTGCGGATCTCAAATTGAACGATATCGAAGACGAAGTAGACGCCTGCGTCGAAAAACCGCTCGCTCCCGACACCTTCAAGCAACTCGCCCGATCGTTGCAACAGTAGTCGCAACTGGCGACCACAGACGACTCGAGTCGCGTCATCCTACGCTGGCACTTCCTTCGGACTCCGATCCCAGTGGCGGTGCTCGGCGATCGCCTCGACGAACGACTCGATGAACTCGTCGGTGTCGCCGTCGCGACAGGTGACGACACCGTCCGCCACGACGGTCTCGCCGTCGTCGGCGATCTCTACCTCCGGCAGATCGACGGCCTCGAGCAACTCGGTTCCTTCGCCGAAGGCACCGATCGGCTTCTTGTGTTTGAACGCCTCCGCCACGAAGTGCTTGGCGTCTCCCTGCTCGAGGAGGGTCTCGACGCTCTCGTTGCCCCCCGGAACGAAGACCGCGTCGTACATGATCGAGCCCGAAGCGACGTGGTGTTTGTCCGCTTCGACGCTGCCGCCGTCGGCCGCGGACTTCTCGCCGAGGACTTTCGAGACGACCTCGACGGACGCGTCGCGCTCCTCGAGCGCGTCGGTAACTGCCTCGAGGTGTTCGTCCTCGAAGCCGTCGTCGACGAGGAACGCGATCTTTCGAGTTGCGATGCTCTCTGGTTCGCCGGCGACCATGCTCAGTGCGTCCGAGCTCCGGTCGTGGTCCTGGTGTTGGTCGCCCGGCTCCTCTGGTGGATCGATGCCGATTCCCTCGGCGACTCGTTTGGCGAACTCGTGATCGACGTTGTTGAAGATGTCGTAGACCATTCGTTCGCGGATTTCGACGCGGTCGACTTTGCCGAGTTCGAAGTGGGCCGCGTCGACGATGTTCTCCTTCTCCGGTTCGGTCATACTGTTCCAGAACAGCTTCGCCTGTGTGAAGTGGTTCTCGAAGCTCTCGCTGCGATTTCTGATCTTCTTGCCGTCGATCTTTTCGGCGTGGTGTTCGTAGCCGCCTTCCGAGGCTGAGGCCTCAGCCGGCTGATCGTCGTCGATCGAGTTCGGTTTGTACGAGGCTTTGCCCTCGTTAATTTCCTGGCGCATGAACCCGGCGCGCTGGTTGTTGTGGCGCTCGGCGATCGGGCGATTGATCGGGATCTCGTCCCAGTTCGCGCTGCCAAAGCGGTTGAGTTGAGTGTCCTGATAGGAGAACAGCCGGCCCTGGAGGAGCGGGTCGTTCGTAAAGTCGATACCGGGAACGACGTTTCCGGGGTGGAACGCCACCTGCTCCGTCTCGGCGAAGAAGTTGTCCGGCGTCTCGTTGAGCACCATTTTGCCAAGCGGCCGGACGGGGACCTCCTCTTCGGGAATGAGCTTCGTCGGATCGAGTAGATCGAAGTCGAACTGGTCGGCCTCGTCCTCCTCGACGATCTGGACGCCGAGTTCCCATTCGGGGTAGGTCCCGTTCTCGATGGCGTCGTAGAGGTTCCGTCGGTTGAAATCCGCGTCCTTCCCGGCCAGCTTCTGCGTCTCGTCCCACACCAGCTGGTGGGTGCCGTACTTCGGCTTCCAGTGGAGTTTGACGAACCGCGATTTCCCCTCGTCGTTGACGAACCGGAACGTGTGTACGCCAAAGCCCTCCATCATGCGGTAGTACCGCGGAAGAGCGCGGCCGGATAGCACCCACATGATCATGGGGGCGATCTCCGGCTTGAGCGAGGCGAAGTCCCAGAAGGTGTCGTGGGCCGCCGACGCCTGGGGCATCCCGTCGTCGGGTTCCGGCTTGATCGCGTGAACGAGATCCGGGAACTCCATCGCGTCCTGAATGAAGAAGATCGGGATGTTGTTCGCGACCAGATCGTAGTTCCCTTCCTCGGTGTAGAACTTGGTCGCGAACCCGCGGACGTCCCGAACCGTGTCCGCCGACCCCCTCGAGCCGACGACCGTCGAGAACCGCACGAAGACCGGCGTCTTCTGGTCGGGGTCCTGCAAGAAGGACGCTTTGGTGAGTTCGGCGACGTCGTCGTACTCCCCCAGATCGGGATCGTCGTAGGGCTGGAAGTAGCCGTGAGCGCCCGACCCTCGGGCGTGGACGACTCGTTCCGGGATCGACTCGTGGTCGAACTGCGTCATCTTCTCCCGGAAGTGGAAGTCCTCCATCAGCGTGGGCCCGCGCTCGCTCGCCTTCAGCGAGTTATCGGTGTCGCTGACTCGGATGCCGTGGTCCGTCGTCAGGTGTTCACCTTCCGGATTCTCCCGGACCTGGTCGAGTTGTCGTTGTTTACTCTCGGCGTCGACCCCGTCGGTGTTGCCGTCATCGTCGCTCGTCCCGGTCGCTCCCGGCTCAGCGTCTGTCTTCGATGCCGATTCATCGCCCGAGCCGTCCGTTTTCGCCGGTGTCTCCGACCGTTCGTCGTCGGCTTCGGACTGTGCCGTCTCCGCGGAGTCGGGCTCCGGGTCGTTCTCCACGGCTGTTGTCTCCGATCGGTCCCCCTCGTTGTCGGCGTCGGTAGCGTCGTCCATGGTCATAGATACATCGACGGTCGCGTAACCGACTAGACGCGGATACGATCCGTAGCCGACACGACGACCGTCTCATTTCTTTCGTTCAACCAATGGCGGCCTAATGCTCACCCAGTCATGTGCTTGCACTCCGCCGCAGCCGCCGTATTCGACGAACGAAAGCGCGGTTTCGACGCCGAGATCACGACGGTCCCGCACACGCAACCCTTATCCCTCCGTCTCCCCTCGATCGATACGTAATGGCGAAAGGTAAGGTTGATTTCTTCAACGACACAGGCGGCTACGGTTTCATTGAGACGGACGACGCGGACGACGACGTATTCTTCCACATGGAAGACGTTGGCGGCCCGGACCTCGAAGAAGGCACCGAGATCGAATTCGACATCGAACAGGCCCCCAAGGGCCCCCGCGCCACCAACGTCACCCGACTCTAACCCGGGAACTGGCTGGAACGGATCGATTTTTTGCGGTCGCGATCACAGTCGAGCAGTGGCGACTGACAACTGACGGCTGACGACGCTCGAACCCAATCGGAACGGACTACCGTACCTCGAGCGTCCACGGGCCGTCGGCCTCGACGACCACGTATCCGACGCCGTCGGCGCGAAGCGTGGTCTCCCCCTCGAACGGTCCGATCTCGTTGAACACCAGTTCGGGGAACGGCTCGTCTACGGGAAACACCTCGACGATGAAGTTCGCGTCGCCAGCGTGGGTTCCGTGCGCTTCGACGAGCCCATCGAAACCGATCGGGCCGGCCCAGTCGGCGTGTTCGCCCTGGAGTTCGACCGGAAGGTCGTCGACGTCGGCGTCCGTCCCCGCGGGCTCCGGCTGCCGGATCGATATCGACCACGCGCCGTCGGCGTCGACGTCGAGGACGTACTCTCCGGGTTCGACCAACTCACCCGTAGCACCCTCGAACGGTCCGATCGCGTTGAAGAGCAAGTCATCGCGCTCCCTCGAGCGCCACGAGTTCGACGACGAAATTCGAATCGCCGTCGTATTCACCCTCCGCGATTGCGAGCCCGTCCGTCAGCGAGAACTCGTCGGTGATCGTGGCACCGGCGCCGTCGAATTCGAGCACGCCGTCGGTGTCGTCGGTCGTCTCCTGTGTTCGTGTTCGTGTCTGTGTCTCTGTTCCTGACCCCGTTCGACTCGAGACCGCCAGCGCAGCGATCGACCCGCTGGCGGCGAGGTAGTGTCTCCTCATCATCACGTTCTCACGGGCGTGACGCAGCGACATAAGACGCACTCGCTCCGTGACTGAGTTTCGAGCGGCGCGACAGGTGTCGTAGTCACTGGAAGTCAGTGCACACTTGATCGCACGATAGCTATGTGATCGGTGTGTAAACAGTTCCAGTTGTTACGACATATCGATTCCTGCCTGAACCCGTGACCGCACCGAAGACTGACCGTCTCGACGTGTCGACGAGAGGAGAACTAGCGAACCGAGACGACGCGCGGAACTACTGGCCGGTCACCGCCGGGAGCGTAAAGGAGAACGTCGCCCCCTCGCCGGGTTCGCTTTCGACCCATATTTCGCCGCCGTGGCGCTCGACGATCCGCTCGCAGAGCGCGAGTCCGATCCCCGTTCCGTCGTACTCCTCGCGGCTGTGCAAGCGGTTGAACACCTCGAAAATCTGGTCCGTTTCGTCGGGGTCGATGCCGATCCCCTCGTCCGCGATCGAGACCGTCCACATCGATCCGGAGCGCTCTGCGGAGATGTGAACCCGCGGCGGTTCGTCGCCGCTGTACTCGATCGCGTTCGACAGCAGGTTCTGGAACACCTGCCGCAACTGCCCGGCATCACCCTCCACGCGCGGGAGTTCGTCGATGAGAATTTCGGCGTCGTTGTCCTCGATCTGTAGCCGGAGGTCGTCGAGAACGTCGTCGACGACGATTCCGAGATCGGTCGGCTCGAGCGGGTCGCCACGGGTCTCGACTCTGGAATACTCGAGCAGGCCCTCGATCATCGACCGCATTCGATCGGCACCGTTGACGGCGTACTCGAGGAACTCCTCGCCGTCTTCGTCCAACGCGTCGGCGTAGCGTTGCTCGATGAGTTGGAGATAACTCGAGACCATTCGGAGCGGTTCCTGCAGGTCGTGGGACGCGGCGTAGGCGAACTGCTCTAACCGTTCGTTGGACTCCTCGAGCTGGGCGACGGTTTCCTCGAGTCGACGCTGATACGCCCTGCGTTCGGTGATATCGGTCAGCGTCACGACGGCGCGACGCAGGTTGCCGCGGTCGTCGGTGACGGGCATCCCGTGTTCCATGATGATCCGGCGGTCGCCGTCGAACGCCTCGATCTCGTAGACGTTCGGTTCGGTGACGGCCTCGCCGTCTAACACCTCCGACATGGTCCAGTCTTCGGGGTCGACCGGCTCGCCCGTTTCGGCCCACACGGCCGAATACTTCTCGTAGTCCTCGACGGTCTCCGCGTCGAAGACGTCTCCGCCCCAGATCTCCCTTGCAGCGTCGTTCGCCTCGACGACCCTGCCGCTTTTGTCTGCGACCACGACGCCGACGGGAAGCACCTGGAACAGCGTCTCGAACTGGTTTTTGTGCTTCTGGAGTTCGATTTCCGCTCGCTTTCGCTCCGTGATGTCGGTGATCGCGCCGGGGAACGTGACCGCATTACCGTCCTCGTCGGATTCGACGTAGCCTCGAGCGACGACCCATCGGAGTTCGCCGTCGGCGTTCCAGACCCGATACTCCTCCTCGTACTCCCCGCACGTCTCGACCGCCTCCTCGATCTTTCGCTCGACGCGCTCGCGGTCGTCTGCGTGGACCGACGCAAGGATTCGCTCGAGCGGCACTCCCTCCCGGGCCGCTTCGGGATCGACGCCGAACGTTCTGGCGAACGACGCCCCGGTAACGAACGTGTCCTCGGGGATCCGCCACTCCCAGGTGCCCACCGCACCGGCTTCGGTTGCGGCCTCGAGCTGGGCCTTCGCGTCCTCCAGATACCGTTCGCGCTCTTTTTGCTCGGTGATGTCCTGGGCCATCGTCATGCCGGCGAAGACGGCTCCGCGTTCGTCCGTGATCGGTACCGCGTGGAGCGACCACTCTCGGCCGGCGTACTCGAATTCGATCGAGCGCTCCTCGCCGTCGAGTGCCGCCTCGAAGGCCGGTTCGAGCGTGTCGGCGGTCTTCTCATCCCACGCGTCTCGGAAGAATTCGCCCTCGAGGTCGTCGGGTTCGACGGGGATTCTGTCGAAACCCTGGCCCGCCGCTAGCGTGTACTCTAGATCGTGATCGAACAGCGTCACGAGGCCGTTGGGGAAGTACTCGACGAGGGTTCGGTACCGGCGCTCGTTGCGCTCGAGTTTTCGCTCGCGCTCCTTGCGTTCGGTGACGTCTCTGAAATAGACGGAGATACCCGTTTCGGAGGGGTAGAGGTTCGCCTCGACCCTGAAATCGAGCGGCTCGAAGTGGAGTTCGTAGCTGGTCGGCTCCTGGGTTTCGAGGGCCGTGTGGAAGCTCTCCCAGACGTCGTCCTTTTCGGCGGATTCCGGAAACACGTCCCAGAGGGACTCCCCGAGCAGTTCCTCCTCGTCGTGCTGGAGCAGTTCTTCCGCGCGCTCGTTGACGTGTGTAAACCGGAACTCGTCGTCGAGTGCGTAGAACGCGTCGGAGACCCGACCGAGAATCTGTCCCAGTTCGGTCTCGAGTTCGCGTTCGCGCTCTTTGATATCGGTGATATCTTCGCTGGTCGCAACGACTCGATCGACCGCTCCGTCATCGGTCAGGATCGGGACCGCGTTCACGACGACCCAGCGGTGCTCGTCGTCCGACCGTTCGATCCGGAGTATCCGATCGTACTCCGGTGTCCCCGTCCGGAGCGCCTGTGTAAACGGATGTGTCGTGGCTGAAATCTGCTGCCCGTCTTCGTCGTAGATCGGTTCGTCCGGACGGGTGTGGGCCGCGAGGTCGGTTTCGTTCCGACCGAAAATCTCGGTCCAGCGGTCGTTGAGCCGCGTCACCTCGTCGTCGTCGTTGAAGACCATGATCCCGACGGGGCTGACGTCGAGAACGCGGTCGAGTACGTCGCGTTCGCGCTGGAGTTGTTGTTCGTGCTCACGACGATCGGTCATATCCCGAGTCACCTTCACGTATCCCTGGTGTGTGCCGTCGTCGTCCCGAACCGCGGTGATCGTCACGTTGGCCCAGAACTGCGTGCCGTCCTTTCGAACCCGCAACCCTTCGTCCTCGACGGAGCCGGATTCGAGGGCTTTCTCGAGGTTCGCTTCCGGAACGCCAGCGGCGCGATCATCGTCGACGTAGAACGTCGAAAAGTGCTCGCCGAGTATCTCCTCGCGGTCGTAGCCTTTGATCTGTCTCGCGCCTTCGTTCCAGCTGATGACGCGTCCGTCGGTATCGAGCCGAAAGATCGCGTACTCTTCGACCGCTTCGACCAGCGAGTGAAACTGCTTTTCGCTCTCCTGGAGGGCGCTCTCGGAAGCCTTCCGGTCGGTGATATCGTAGTAGAGTTCGACGCGGCCACCGGCGTACCGTCCGGTCTCGATCGGTTTGCTCCGGTGCTCGAGCCATCGTTCCGACCGTCCCACGCTTTCGTCGGCGGTGACGCGACACTCGAAGCGTTCGACGTCGCTGTTGTCGTCGTAGGTCGCCAGAACGTTCTCGGCGAACGCGTCGGGGTCGGCGAACCGCTCTTTAACAGTGTCCTCGATGACCG
This sequence comes from Natronorubrum halalkaliphilum, assembly GCF_009834785.1. Lineage (GTDB taxonomy): Archaea > Halobacteriota > Halobacteria > Halobacteriales > Natrialbaceae > Natronorubrum > Natronorubrum halalkaliphilum. The sequence goes on along the minus strand of NZ_WUYX01000015.1, from coordinate 175,009 downwards.
CTCGCTTGTCCCGGCCGACGACCTCGTCTCGGTCGAGGCCGAGATACTCCTCGATCCGCTCGTCGATCCACGAGACGTCGAACTGATCGTCGAGGATGAAGACGCCGATATCAGCTTCGTCGAGGACGGTCGTGATCGACTCGTAGGACGCTCGTGCCGACTCCAGGGTTTCCTGTTGGTGTTTCCGATCGGAAATGTCACGGGCGACGCCGATGGTCCCGGCGAACTCACCGTCCTCCAGTAACACGTTAACCCGCAACTCACAGGGAAAGTACGTACCGTCTGCCGTCTGGACCGCAAGCTCGAAGGGAGAAACGTCGTCACCGGTCTCGAGTTGGGTACGAATCTCGTCGTTGATCCGTTCGATATCGGGCTCGTCGAGAAGCACGGAGACGTGTTCGTCGATCAGGTCGTCGCGGGAATACCCCGTCGTTTCGAGGATGGTCTCGTTGACCGCGATGAAATGTCCGTCAGCATCGAGTTGATAGACGCTGTCGTCGATCGTCTCGACGAGCGTCCGATAGCGCTGGAGCGCCACATCGTCGTCAACGTTCCCCCAGAACGTCTGGCCCGTGGCGTCCGCTCGATTACTCATATGGTTCGAGGTCGGCCTAGAGCCGGATAAACCTCTCGAGAATCCCAGACCGGTCACGGACACGAAGCGCCCAGATTCCGGAGTACGAAGCCCCTCCGAAACCGTCGTCTGGTCCCGTCAGATCGACTGTCGGGAGTTACAGTTCGGACACACCAGCATCCCGTCCGTGATCAGGAGATAACTCCGGTCGCAGTGATCGCACGCACATCCGATCGAAACGCTCGTTCGTCGAGCGACAGCCTGGAGCGTCGTATCGAGCAACAGGAGCCGATACTCGGTCCGCTCGAGCCGCTCGGTGAGGTCACCCAACTGAGACTCCGCCCGCTCGAGTCGGATCCTAGCGTCCTCGAGTTGCGCTCGCAGGGCTCGGTGTTCGCGTTCGCGTCCGCGTCCGCGGTCGTTCGTCCGAGGCGGCATTCGAGGCGTCATCGGGACAGATAGGCCGCCAGCGGCTATATAGGTAGCTCTCATACTGTCTGCTCTCAGTCATTCCCGATGGGACCGCAGGACGGCTTGCGGTCCCCCGGTACATCGGCACAGCAAACCGTATCAGATGACAGGACGGCTACCGATAGCGAACCGAAAACGGCCGTCTCCGCTTACGTGACGACGGTACTTGCGGCGAACTATCCCCTCGAGTTCAGTTCGGCGCGACAGTCGCCGTGCCGGCTCCGTCGAGACCCTCATACGGACTGCTGTAGACGAATTGCGGGACACGGCGGCCGTGTTGCGGCGGTACTGACGTACGGGAAATCGCATCAGTAGCCGACAGGAGTTGTCCGCTCAGCAAATCGAACCCGTGCGGGCTTCGGTCAGCCAGCACAAAAAAGCGGGTAGTTCACCCGAGGAGGTACCGGAGCTTCGGGTACCGCTCGAGGAGCGGTTGGCCGCCGACGTCGATCCGTTCGATGTAGCGGTCGAGGCCGGCGATTCGGCCCGCCGCGAAGGCGCCCAGCGCCAGGAAGACGACGGCGTAGATCAGCGTGGAGTCGAACAGCGCCAGCCACTGTCCTTCCCAGCCGCCGAGGTAGAACAGGACCATCTGCATGGCCCCGCCCAGCGCGGCCAGGCGGACGAACGCGCCGGCGATCAGCGCGACGCCGATCAGCACCTGCGTGACCGGCACCACGACGTTGATGACCTCGAGCAACACGGCGTTGCCGGCCATCGCGGCGAAGAGACCACTGACGGGGCTGACGGGGTCGACGCCGTGGACCAGAAAGCCGCTGGCGTCGAACGCCTCGCCGCTGACGAACGCGAACTTGCCGAGTCCCGCGAACAGGATCATTCCGCCCATCACGAACCGCAGAGCGACGACGAACCACGCCGTCAGCGCGTGGGGGTGTCCTTCGAGCGTAATTCCCGCATACCGGCTTTCGAGTCTGTTTCGAGTAGTAGTTGACATAGTGGGTATCCTCTCGTATTTGTATAGAGGGGGCCAACGGGGATGACCGAATACCCTTTATTTAATGGGTCCGCGAAAACTCCGTCTGCGGCTGGTTTGGACGGCGGTTCCCCCGATCTCCGCCCCAGGCGGCCGTTCGACGCCGCTCAAAATCGAACCGGAGCCCATCCGTCCAGCAGTGGTCGCGTGATCTGTGGAGGGATTCGTTCCTCCCCGTGCGCTCCTCGAGCGATCAGCAGCTCCAAATCAGAGGAACATCGCGGACCAGTTGCATTGCGTACTCGCCACGACTCCCGAAATCCGTCACCAGCCGCCGATTTACGAGAGACCCCGTAAACGGCGGGATGCGCTCCCCGTAGAACGATAGACCGCAGTCGACACCGTCAGGCTCCGGTCGCCGTGGGCCGCTCTAACTGCCTGCTCCCGTACAGACTCGTTCCGGCCAGAATCGCGACGAGCACGCCGGCGATAACATTACTCCAGAGCAGCCGGGCTGCGGCCACCTCGAAGACGAACGGAGCGGCGACCGTCCACAGGCCGAGGAGGACGACCAACAGCGGGGCGGCGACGCTGGGAAGCGGCCCGCCCGCGGGCCACCCGGCGGCGTACGCCGCGAAGACGGCGATCGCCCCGCCGACGAGGAAGTTATTCACGATGATCGTCCCGGATCCCGTCAGGATGACGCCCGACCACAGGATCCAGGCCCCGATTCCGGCCGCGAGTCCAGCCGTTCGCTCGGCGGACGGTAATCGACGGTCGGCTACGGCTGAGTCGCTCATAGCTACCCGTACGCGATCCACTACTCTAAATATGGACCAAGCATTGTGTTCGGAGCTACCGACTCCACTTGCGCATAACCACCATACGCTTATTCTGGGGTCGGGCGTGAATCCGATATGCCACGGAGACGGCGGTCGAACAGCACCACTCCTCTACCGCAGACGGTTCACAGACGGTTGGCTGCTCTCGAGGCCGAACTCACGGATAACAGCCGTCGCGTCACCCAACTCGAGAACACGCTGAGAGCGGTCATGCGCGAGACCGAAAACGTCTCGGTCGGCGGCCCCTGCGTCTGCGGCGAATGTCTTCTGCTCGTTCAGCGTCGCCGGCTGTACTGCCCGAAATGTAACTATCAGCAAACGATGTGACTCGAGTACGTGTTTGATCTTTCGGGTGAAAGCAGATCTTATTTCGCTCGTGCTATATGGAGTGGGTACGGCGAGAGATTTTGCACTGTGCATCGATCTTTCCGAAGGGAAGATCCATTGACGGGACCGATCGCGTCAGGCTTCCGGCTGTATCACAAACTCCATACTTGATCGCCGCTATCATGTCTACTCACCGTCACCGATCCGACGAACCGATCGAGATCTTGCTGGTCGAGGACAACCCCGGCGACGTCCAGCTGATCGAACGAGCCGTCGAGTCGACGGCTACTGAGACGGTCCTTCACGTCGTCGACAACGGAGACGACGCGGTGACTGCGTTGACCGAACGGGACGGCGACGACGCGGTCTCGCCGCCGGATATCGTCCTCCTGGATCTGGGCCTTCCCGGAAAAGACGGGCACGAGATTCTCGACGCCATTCGGTCGTCTCAAGATCTGCGGTCCCTGCCGGTGATCGTTCTCACGAGTTCCGACGCCAGCGACGATATCGCGGGCTGTTACGATGCTGAGGCCAACGCGTACGTGACGAAACCCACGGACGTCAACGAGTTCGCTGCAGTAGTCGAAGCGGTCGAAGCGTTCTGGTTCGACCACGTACAGCTGCCACCGAAGTCGCGGTAACGGTAGCATCGGGGTCGATTCACAGAATTGTGAAGCGGATGCTACGGAGTGTACCCCCTAGCAGTCGACGCACGCGTGTCCGTCCACCGAGGTTTCTGTTTCCGAACCGGCTTCGATAGCACGGGATTGCGTCGGGAAAATCGACTTTTCAATACCGTCAACCGTGCAGTTTTAACGCCCCGGACGAATAACGAATTATGACCGCACCGGAGGAACAGGTTGATCGAGCGATCGATATTCTCCTCGTCGAGCCGAATCCCGGCGACACCCGTCTCTTCACGGAGAACTTCAGGGACGCGAAGCTCATGAACACCATCCACGCCGTCTCCGACGGCGAATCCGCCCTCGACTTCGTCCACCAGCGCGGCGAATACGCCGAGAAGCCACAGCCGGATATCATCCTGCTCGAGCCACAGCTCCCGGGGAAAAGCGGCATGGACGTCCTGTCGGAACTGAACGGCGAACCGGCGCTGCGCGAGATTCCCGTTATCGTCCTCACCAGTTCAGCGGTCGGCGAGGAGATCGTCCGCTCGCACGATCTCGAGGCGGACTCCTACATTCAAAAGCCGATCTCGCCGGACCAGTTCGTCGAATTCATCCAGTCCGTCGAGGAGTTCTGGTTCGCCATCGTTCGAAAGCCGACCTCGAGTGCGACGGACGGCTGATCGGTGACCTGGTAAATGCTCTCATTCGGCAGTTAACCGACGATTCAACACCGTTTTCAGCATCCGTCCCGAGCTGTTGCTAATGACGCCCTCCACGTCCGGACCGAGCCGTCCGCCCTCCAGCAAGACGGTGCTGTACTGTTTCAGTTGCGGCCACGAGAGTCCGATCGACGGCGACTGGAACGTTCGACGAGCCGAGAACTGCGACAGCTATCGCTGTCCCGACTGCGAGACGACGATCACCGACCGTCCGCGCTCGTTCCCCGGACACGCCGACAACAGTTCCTACTGTGCGGGCGACTGATCGATCGAACGCGGATTTCGATTCTGGAATTTCAGCGCTCGCTTCTCAGGTTTCGAGGCCGTCCGGGCTCCCATCTGCGACGGACTTGCATCGCCTTCTTCCGATCGCGCGTACGAACCGTCCGTTAGGCCTCGATCAGTAGCGTATTCAACGCGTCCGGTACGACGAGGACCTCGCTGCCGGCCTCGAGGGCGTCCTCGACGTCGGCCGCCGCGTGCATGAGACAGCCGTCGACGATTTCGGGAGCCTCGCTGTTCGTCACGTACAGGTCGTGATTCCGGAGGACGCGAGCGACGACGAACGCCCGCTGCGCGCCGGGCTCGTACCCCTCGCGCATCTCTTCGTAGAGCGACCGAGCGTCGCCGGCCTCGGACAACCGCCGATAGAACCGCTTTTCGCCGGTGCCGTCGCCGGCCCCTTCGGGGAGTTCGGCGGGCACGACGAGTCGCCCGCCATCCCGGAGCGGGTTTCGATCCCCGAGTGCGACGTAGGTCGCCCCGCGAGTCGCCTGGTAAAGGTTCGCGTCCTTCGGCGCGCCGACGCCACAGACGACGGCGTCGTACGTGCGATCTATCGGAACCGAAAGGGCGTTTCGAGCGACCGCGGCGAGTTCGCGGACGATCCGGCGTCCGTCCCCTGCACGAACGCCGAGCACGCCCGCGGGCCCGTGGGTCAGGTTGAGCGAGAAGTCGACGCCGGCGAGGTCGCCGGCCTCGTCGATCGTTTCGCGGAACGGGTTGCCCTCGACGCGGCCGAGGCGGACGCCGTCGCGGGCGAGCATCTTGGGACCGTGCGTATAGCGGATGATCGACTCGCTGCCCGCGCCGATAACGACCGTCTTCGCCCCGCCGCTAAAGCCCGCGTATTGGTGTGGTTCGACGACGCCGGTCGAGAGCACCGTATCGGCCTCCGCGACCGGGGCGCCGATTTCGACGGGCACGTCGCCGGCGACCGACCCCATCTCCACGACCGATTCGGGATCGTGATTGACCGCCAGATCGGCGTGTTCGCCCAGCATCGCCTCGATCTCGTCGTCGGTCATCGGCCGGTGGAGGCCGAGCCCGATGACGACCGTCACCCGATCGCGTTCGAGGCCACACGCTGCGAGGCGTTCGAGCAACGCGTCGAGCAGCACGTCATCCGGCACCGTTCGGGTGACGTCCGTGACGACGATGGCGACGTCGTCGTCGGGATCGACGCGGGACTCGAGCGGCGGCCCGAGGGGGTCTTCGAGCGCGCGTTCGGCCGCCGTTCGAACGTCGACGGGGTCGCCGCCCGGCGGTTCGGCGACCGTCACCTCGCAGTCGGGAAACGAGACGTCGATCGTTCCGGTTCCCAGCGGAATGTCCATGGGTGGCGTTCGGCCCCAACCTGCAAAAACGGCGGTGGCTCGTCGGGAGGCAGATCAGGCGACCCTCGACTCGCGGACGGCGGTCTCGAGCAGACTCACGACGGCCGGCGCGAGGAAGACCCACGCGACGAGAACGGCGTAGAGCGCGACGAGGACCGGCGCGAACGTGACGAGCGTCTCGACGACCTGCACGACGACGGCGATAGCGCCGCCGACGGCGAGGAGTACGACCGCCTCGAGTCGAGAGCGAAGGTCGGGGAGTCGATCGATCCGTCCCGCGACCAGCACGCCACCGATCGCCCCGCCGAGGCCGAGCAGCGCGTCCGGCGCGGCCCCGGTGACGTAGACGGCGGGAACCGCGAGGACGAGTGCGATCGCGAAGCCCACCGTCGGCGCGCCGCGGGTGAGTCGATCCATGAGGACGACGAAGGCGATACCCAGCCCCGCGCCGACGAGCACGTCGCCCAGGTAGTGGACGCCGAGGACGACCCTCGAGAGGGAGACGAGGGCGACGACCGTTCCGGCGCCGAGAAGCGCCCGCCAGTCCCGTCCCCGGTCGTACGCCGAGACGAGGCCGCCGTAGACCACGGCCGCGGCGAACGCGTGGCCGCTCGGGAAGCCGTAGCCGTCGACCTCGATCGAGGCGATCCAGACGTCTTCCGGCGGCCGTGGCAGACCCAGCAGGGTCTCGACGGAGAGCAAAACCGCGAGGCCGGCGACCGCGTAGCTGATCACCAGCGCGCTCCGTCGGCGATCGTGCCACCAGAACAGCACGGCGAGCAGCATCATCAGCGTCGTCACACTGCCGAGTTCGGTGACGGCGACGACGATATCGGCGTACTCCGCGGGGACCGCCTCGCGCAGCGGCGCGCTTTCGTCCTCGAGTCGCATCACGCGTACTGACGGTCCGGTGAAAATAAAGACTGGCGTCCCGTTGGCTGGCTGATCGGCACAGCCCCCACCGCGACCGGCGGCGATCGATCTCCGGTTCGATCGTGCACTCGACAAAACGGCGGGTCGCTACGCGGTCGCCCACTCGAGCATCCGCTCGTAGACGGGGTCTGTCGCCAACGCCGTCGGATCGCCGACCAGCACGAGCGCGCGTTTCGGCCGGGTCAGCGCGACGTTGATCCGACGGTAGTCCTCGAAGATGGGGCCCTCGAGGGTTCCAGTCGCGGTAAAGGAGACGATGATGACTTCCTGGCTCGAGCCCTGGAAGCGGTCGACGGTGTCGACGGCGACGTCTTCGGGGACGTGGGACGAAATTTCGGAGACCTGAGCCCGGAACGGCGCGATGATCCCGATGTCGCTGCGATCGAGGCCGGCAGCCTCGTAGGTCTCGATCAGGTCGGCGATTCGGGCGGCCTCCTCGCTGTCGGTGTACTGACTGTCCTCACCCTCGACTTCGACGAACGAGACCGGATCCCGGAGGTCGTCTGGCAGCGACTCGCGAGAGACGCCGTCGAGGTCGTCCAGGTTTCGGGCCGCGACGGCGGGTTCTGCGGGTCGAAGTTCGCCGTCGTAGAACTCGGTCGAGGCGAAGGCCTGGATGCGCTGGTTCATCCGGTACTGGCGGTCGAGCATGACGCCGGCTTCGGGGTGGCAGTCGATGAGCCGTTCGAACAGCGACTCCGTAAGGTCGTTCTCCGCTCGCACGACGGGCGGCAGTTGCTCGTGGTCGCCGACGAGGACGAACCGCTCGGCGAGGTTGATCGCCGCGCAGGCCCCGGGTTCCGTCAACTGGGCGGCCTCGTCGACCAGCGCGACGTCGAAGGCCTGCTCTTTCATCACCCGGGAGCCACAGGTCGCCGTCGTCGCCGCGACCACCTGCGCGTTCTGGAGTTCGGCGACGCGATCCTCGGGCTCGCCCGAGCGCTCGAGTCGGTACGGCTCCATATCGTCGCGGACGCCGCTCTCGGAGCCGACGCGAACGACTCGATCGGGATCGATCACGTCCTCGAGTTGCTCGAGTAAGGCCTCGAGGGCGTTATCGACGGCTCGATTGGTGAACGCCGAGAGCAGGACGCGCTCGCCGCGTTCGACCATCGCGCGGATGGCTCGGGCGATGGTGTAGGTCTTTCCGGTGCCCGGCGGGCCGTGGATCAGCGCGCAGTCTCGTGCGCCGACGGCTTTCGTGACGGCCTCGTTCTGGGCGTCGTTGTTGTCGATGAACGTCTCCGGAATAGCCTCGAACTCGGGCTCCGTACGGCCGAACAGGATGTCCTTCCGGCGCTCGTCGCCTTTCAAGAGCGCGTCGTGCATCGCGACGAGCAGTCGATCGGTCGTCAGTTCGGAAGGGTAGACGTCGAGGCGGGTGACTTCGACCGGCTCGTCGGCCGTGAGGACGACCTCGTCGTCGAGTCGTTCGATCATCGCGAGTTCGGAGTCCCCCCGTACCGGATGGCCGTCGCTCGCGAGCACCAGATCGCCCTCTCGGAGTTTCGAGTTTTCCCCCGACGTTCGCCGCGCTCGCAGTTCCCAGCGCCCGCCCTCCAGCGGCCGTTTCTCGACGAACTCGAGGTCGATCAGCGCCCGGTCGTCGTCGGCGCGTTCCCGCGCGTCCTGTTCCCAGAGCTTGGCGTACTCGCGGTGGACTTCACGGCGTTCTTCCTCGATCGCTCGGTAGAAGCGCTGGAAGTACTCGCGTTCCTCCTCGGGGAGGGGCTGGCCGATCTGGCCGGCCTTGGACTCCTGATCGAGCCGTCCCGAAACGACCATGCAGGTGTCCTGCTCGAAGCAGTACTCGCACTTCGCCGATCCCTCGTAGCCGGTCGGAACGTCGCCGGCGACCTCCATCGCCGCGAGTTCGTTGCGCTGGCGCACGACGAACTTCAGGAGGCCGTCGCCCATCGCGAAATCCTTCGCAGGGGTGAGGTCGCCGGTTTCCTCGTTGCGGTCGAGCACCGAGTTCTTGGTGTAGAGCAGGGTTCCGGTGTCGACCTCGCCGCCGTGTTCCTCGAGCAACAGCGCGTAGCAGGCGGCCTGGACCTTGTCCTTGAATCGCGGCTCCTTCTTGAGGTTCTTGCCCGTCTTGAGTTCGACCGGCGCACCGCGGCGGATCGCGTCGGCCCGCCCGCGGATGCCGAACGTCTCGCTGATGAGGAGTTGCTCGGAGCGCCAGCTATCTTCCTCGGTCAGCCGGCCCTGCTCGAGCCAGCCCTCGATCGCTTTCGCGTTCTCTCGGACGTCTTCGGCGACGGCCTCGGGCGTTTCGCCGAGCAAGCCGAGTTCGAGGCCGCGTTCGTCGACGCGGGCCTCGATGGACTCCGCTAACGGTCGGTCGCGCAGCAGGTCCCCGAACACCTCGTGGACGAGGGTCCCTTTGACGACGGGGTAGTTCAGCGGCACTCCGGAGAGCTTGTTCAGGTAGTACAGTCGGGGACATTCAACCCAGTTGCGGATCGACGTCACGTTGACCAGAAAACTCGGCTCCACGACGACGTAGGAGTCGCCCGTCGTTGCGTACCTGGTTTCGCCCTGGTACTCCTCTTCTTTCGCGTCAGTAACGAGCAGTTCCATCCCCGGCTCGAGGTAGTCGGCCGATTCCGCCCACTTGTTCCACAGGGTTACCGTCGTGGTCTCGTGGCCGTCCGCGACGTTCGGCTCTCCGCCGGCGTCTCGAGCGAGCCTTTCGGCTCGCATCGACTCGTTGCCGTTGCCGCTGTCGCCGTCGCCGTCGTCGGCGAGTCGGACCGGTACCTCGGCGAGATCGCTCTCCCCGTAACTCGTCGACACCGACTTCACGTCGACCTCCCCCGCGACGGTTCCGCGTACGTGCACGCTTGTTCGTCAGGACCGAGCAGTCAAAAACGCTATCGGTCATCGGTCATCGGTCCTCCGCAAGTTGCCCTCAAGCGGCCCGATCCGATCGGCACGACATGAGAACCGTCTCAACGAGTCAGTGTAACAATCCATTACCCGTGATTTTCCTCGCCGTACGGTGGAACGGTCGGGGGCGTTTTTGCCCGACTGCGGCGAACCGCCAGTCGTCATGAGTGACTCGAACAGGGACGACCGCGATCCGCAAACGGCGGGCGGAACGGAGGTAGGAACCGGCCGCGAGGACCGCGTACGGAAGCCGTCCGACGACGTCGACTCCGGAACCGGCGTCGGTGATCGGCCCGGCGATCGGGATCCTCGAGACGAGTCGACCGCCATCGCGGACGAGGAACGGCGTCGAAAGACGTCGGTGCTCAGTATCATCGTCGCCGCACTCGGCGTCTGGGTCGCCGCCTCCCTTCTGCTCTTCGACGTCGCCGAAGCGTCGCTCTGGAACAACCTTCTGGTCGGTGCCGCCGTGTTCCTCGCCGCCGGCTACAACTTCTACCGGCTGTCGAACGATATCCCGCTCAGTACCGGGGTCGCGTCGCTGGTCGCCGTGCTCGGGATCTGGCTGATCATCGCGCCGGCGCTCCTGCAGATGACCGAAGGACTGTTCTGGACCACGCTCGTCTCCGGACTACTGATCGCCGGGCTTGCGGGGTACAACGCCTACGAAGCCCGCGAAGCACGGAGCGTCGCGACGGAGTCGACGCGGGCCTGATACGGTTTACCGCGCCGAACGCCGGTCAGTCTCGAGGCCCGCGTCGGCATCCGCGTCGATATCGGCCTCGAGTCGACGGAGCCGGTATTCGGCGGCGTGGTGTCGCGTTGCGACGACAGCGAACGCGATCATGACGGCGGCGAACGCGATCGAAACGGCGGGGGAGACGCCGTTAACGTAACTATTTCCTAACTGCCCGACTGCCAGCGTGACCGGGCCGAGTGCGAGGAGTGAACTTTTCGCCGGGGTGGCGCGAAACAGTTCGATGAGAGAGAGTGATTGACGGACGGACATGGTCAAACGTCGGTTACTCTCCCTGTGAGTGGCCCCACCGTATCCCTTTTGGTTCCGGAGGAGTGTCGGACGCGATCCCACACCCTCGCAACCGAACGTCGCGGGCAGTCGTCCGGCCGTCTCGTTCGCTTCGACCGATACGTTCATTCTGTCTGCGTCACAACGTTCGGCTATGCGGATTCGCGAGTGGCAGGACGTACTCGAGGACGTCACCGACCGGGACGTCGATCCCGAAAACTGGCGGGCGGTCGCCGGTGACCGCGCCGGCGGCGTCGGCGAAGACATGTATCTCGCCCACCCCCGCGCCGGCGTCTTTTTCCTGAAGACCTACGCGAAGAACCCCTACGAGGTTCGCGGTGTCGGGACGCAAGTGGCGCGCAAACTCGACGACGAGATCGGCTCGTTCCTCCCCGAAGAGAACAGCGGCGGTCGGTTCGCCGTTCAGTCGCCGCCCGAAGACGAGGAGCAGGCCCAGACCGTCTCCAAGCGCCTCGAGACGGTCCTCGAGACGCACGCGGACGCTCCGACCCGACCGCAGGACCTCTTCGACGACGTCATGGATGCCCTCGAGAGTCCCGCGTTCGGACCGATGGAGTACGACCAGTACGACCGACCGGACGAACTCGAGGACCTCGCCGACCGCTTCGAGGAGGCCGACGAGTTACTTCATTCGGAGCTCGAGGACCTGATCGAGACGGACGAAGTCGATCGCGGCTTCATGTAGGCCGATTCGAAAGTAGCCCCTCGAGTCCGTTGAGTGGACTTCTCGAGCCGCGAGCGGAGCGGGAGCCGATCGCCGCGATTCCGGTCGGCTCCGCGAGCGACGTCCAGAGTCGCGCTGGTCGTTCGACGGACCGTCGGGGCGGACGACCGATTGACCGCGTCTTTCGACCCACCGATGGCGGATAGTGACGAGGGGCCGAGAACGGAGTCGGTTGGATTCGAACGCGGCTCAGATCAGGTCCCCTTTCCCTCGTCCCGACGGGTTCGCGTCGATCGTCGGAATCTCGCCTGTTTCGGCGAGGCTCTTGAACCGATCGAGCGCCGTTCCGGCGAGCGCGCTCGGGACGACGCCGAGTCGTTCCAGCGCCGCGTTGCCCAGCGATCCGCCGGGCGGGTCGGACTGAATCCGGAGCGTGACCTGCGTTCCTCGATCGCCGGGTGCCGGCTGAAACCGGACCGTCGCCTCGTGTGGGACCGTTGCCCCGTCGACCGACGCCCACCGCAGGAGTTCGCCGGGTCGCTCCTCGACGAGTTCGGTCTCCCACTCGATCTCCTGACCGAGTGGCCCGTCAATGTGCCAGCTAAGGCGTCCTTCGTTACCAGTCGTTTCGGATACGTCCGCAAACTCCCCGACGATCTGATTGAACTGCTCCGGTTCCCGGCAGAACGCCGCGAGTTCGTCCGCCGGTTTCCCGACCGTGATCGTCCGCTCGATCGACGGGGCGTCCGTCGATTCCGCGTCCGGTCGCTCGTCGCCCGCCGCAGTGTTCACGCCGAGCAGTCGATAGAGTCGGCTGCGACCGCGGACACCGCGCGACAGCAGCGCCCCGCCGGCGGCGGCCGTCGCGACGCCGCCGAGCGAGCGACGCCGCAGCCCGCGAAACAGGAGCACGATGCCCAGCACGACGGACGCGGCCCGTTCCCGCGGGCCGATGTTGGTCCCCGAGCCCGCCCGATCCGAAACGGTCACGGCCTCCGGCGATTCGTCGATCGACTGTTGCGATCGAGACGTCATCGCTTCCTCCTCGAACCGGCCGCCGCCGAACTATCGCGAACCGGGCGGTCCGCGTTTGTTTCGACGCGAATCCGACGCCCGGAGCGAGGCGCACGTTCTCGAGCGGTCGCGACGACCGACACTTCGAACTCGGGGTGGTTCCTCCAACGACGACGGTTTGGTGGCATGTCGTAACTGCTCCACTACGTACTCGCACGCACCTGTCAATTGGATGTTGGGGCTGAGAGTGCAGCGCCCACCGGTCGCGGCCCGCTGGGAGTCGAGGGTGGTGTTATCGACTGCTCTCTTCCGCTCGGCGCGACCGAACCTGCGTCTGCGTCCGGTGGGCCTTTGGGACCGGGCTTCGACAGTAGACCCATGAGCGAACGCGCCGAATCCGTCGTCCGCGACTACTACGACGCGCTTCGAAACGGCGAGGCGCTCGAACCGTACTTTCTCGAGGACGAGACGACGGTGAAGTTCGGCATCAGCGAGGGGCTGTTCGGCTTCGAGCAGGTGTCGGAGGCGCTTCGGGAACAGAGCTGTACGACCGACGAATGGACGATCGAAAGTACGAATCTCGTCGTCGACGAGCACGACGAGTACGCCACCGTCGCCGACGAGGTCACGATGGCCTGGACGGACACCGAGTCAGGCGAGCGACGCCGCTTCGAGACGCGCTGGAGCGGGACGCTCGTTCGCCGCGAATCGGGCTCCGTCGACGACTCGAGCGGCGAACCTACCGAGTCCCGGAATACCGACGGCGAACGGCCAGCGTGGGCGTTCCACGCGATGCACGTCAGCACTCCGGACGAGCTATGAGACGTGGTCCCGGCCGGGACGCCTCGCAGACGACCGCATTGACGTCTCCATCGGCTCGGGTCGCGATCGGATTCGTCTCGCTCGTCGGCCTTTCGGGCGGAATGATCGCCGTCCAGGGCGATGCGCCGCCAGTGGTCATCGCGGGTACCGTTCTGGGCGGCCTTATCGCGGGTGCCGCGCTGCTCTGGTACGTTTACTGGATTGTGTAGCGGTAGGGATAGCCGAGTCAAGAACGGGCGCCTCGAAAGCGGAGAAGCGCCGGTTTGTACTCACAGCACGGCCGAAACGTGTCCTACTGTCGCCCCGTCTCAGCGATCGATCCGCTGAATCCACAGCCCCGGATCGTCGAGTTCGTCGTGGGTCGGCAGGCTCTCCGGGCCCTCCCAGACGAGACTCGCCGTCTCGAGGTCGCGTGCGTTCACGACGGCCTCGAAGAAGTTCTTCCCGCGCTCGTACTGGCGCTCCTTGAGCCCGAGGCCGAGGAGTCGCCGGAACAGCTTCTGAAGCGGTCCGCGACCCTGCCGGCGGGCGTCGAGTTTCCGACGCAAATCCGCGTACTCGTCGTCGAAGGCGTGATCCATCAGGAGTTCCGCGTACCCCTCGACGACGGTCATCGCCGCGTCGAGGTCGCGGAACGCGTTCCGGTCGAACGAGCCGTCCGACAGCGCCGCGATGCCGTCCTCCATGCGGGTCTCGAGGTGGTCCGACAACCAGGGTGCGGCCCCGAACTCCGCGGCGTGGGTCACCTCGTGGAACGCGATCCAGCGGCGGAACCGATCGGGGTCGACCTCGAGTTTCTCGGCGGCGTTCAGGATGTTCGGGCGGACGAAGTACAGCGCGTGGTTGTCCTCGGGCGACTCGGCGAGCAGCAGGGGGTCGTACTGTCCGAGGACGTTCCGTCCGAGGAACGCGAGCAAGACGGTCATCGTTCCCGTATTGACCGTTCGAGCGACGCCGGGGAAGGCACCGGTTTGGGCGTGGTCCTCGAGGGTGCCCATGACGCGCTCGAAGGTCGCGATGTTGGCGTCAATCCAGTGGTGACGGTTCTGGATCTCGACGGTGTCGGGAACGTCGAACTCGGCCCCCGACACCGTTCGAATGGCCTCCCGTGCGTCGCGAACGTCGCGTGCGTAGGCCTCGCGCTCGCCGGGCTCGAGGTCGAGCGAGCCCGGATCGGTCGCCGCCTTCGCAGCGTCGGCGGCCGACCGCCAGTCGATCATGTCGTCGCCGGAGGCCCCAGCGACGGCCTGGGCGCTACGATAGAGATTCACGACTACGAGTAGGGGAAGCAAGCGCAAAAGCGTTCGGTCGGTCGAATACTGGCCCCGATCGGTCGGTCGCCGACTCGGACGAATCGGGGTGGCGAGTTCGCGTTCGTAGTTCGTCGAATCGACTCCGGTCGGCGGTAGCGTTCAGTTGACGATAACGTCGGGCTGTTCTTCGGTCTCGAGTTCGTCTTCGTCGTCGCCGCGGAACTTCTTGGCGGCGACGGCGATGCCGACGAGCGCGACGAGCGCGATGACGGCACCGATGGCTTTTCCGCCGGAGCCGTCTTCGTCGGCCGCAGCGGCCTCGTCGTCGGTCTCGAGATCAAGGTCGGTTTCGGTGCCGTGCTCCGGCGTCTCCTCCGAGTCGTCGCTCGGTCCGATCGGCAGTGCGCTGCCGATCGATCCCAGACCGAACTGGGTGTCGCCGTCCAGATGCAACTCGATAAGGGTGAACTTTGTCTCTCCCATACGCTGTGGCTCAACGACCGACCACTTAGCCGTTGGGTTGGGATACTGTAACGGAGAGAGCGAATGCTCGCGGGACGGAGTCAGGACCGGTACGATTAAGTGTCCGTCACCTGCGGTCTTTCGTATGAGTGGACGACCGCTGGATGTCCTCGAAGCCTCGCTCGGCGAACGCGTAACGGTGCGACTCAAGAGCGGCGACGAGTACGTCGGCGACCTCGCTGGCTACGACCAGCACATGAACCTCGTACTCGAGGACGCAACGATTCCGGTCGAAGGCGGAGTTGAAGCGGAGACGCCGGTCGAAGACACAACCATTATACGCGGCGATAACGTCGTTTCGATCACTCCATGACTGGCGCAGGAACCCCAAGCCAAGGAAAGAAGAACAAGACGACCCACACCAAGTGTCGTCGCTGCGGAGAGAAGTCTTACCACACCAAAAAGAAGGTTTGCTCCTCGTGTGGCTTCGGCAAATCGGCCAAGCGCCGCGGCTACGAGTGGCAGTCGAAAACCGGCGACAACTAACTGCAGTCGTTCTGCCGTTTTCGCTTCTTCCTCACCGTTTTCGAGCGACGGCCATCGCCAGCAAACCGCTGCGTCTCGTCTCCGATTTGATCGCAGTTGGGTTGCCCGTCCTCGAACGCCGCGTTTCCCGGCCACCCGAGCCGCCGATGGACAGCCATTAGTCCCGCGCCGCGAACACTCGCGTATGGAGACGACGGACGCCTTTACCGGGCTCGAGTGTGTCGACTGCGGCGCGGCGTACGATGCCGAAACCGAGTCCCATCAGTGCCCCGACTGCGGGGGCACGCTCGACCCGACCTACGACTACGACGCGATCGATCTCGACCGCGAGACCCTCGAGTCCCGACCCTTCGACTCGATGTGGCGCTACGAGGAACTGCTTCCGTTTACGCGCGAGTCGGCGGTGACGATGCACGAGGGGGCGACGGCGCTTGTCGATTGTCCCAACCTGGCCGAGGAGATGGGCGTCGAACGCGTTCTGATCAAAGACGAAGGTCGGAATCCGACGGGGACGTTCAAGGATCGCGGCCAGACGGTCGCCGTAACGGCGGCCACACAACACGGCGCGACCGACGTCGCGCTCGCCTCGGCGGGCAACGCCGGTCAGGCCGCCGCCGCGTACGCGGGACGGGCGGGACTTGACTCGCACGTCTACCTCCCCTCGCGGTCGGGCTTTACGAACAAGGCGATGGTCAACGTCCACGGCGGCGACATGAACGTCGTCGGCGGACGCATCGACGACGCCGGCGGGGCCTACGAAGAAGGGCTCGACGAACACGACGACTGGTATCCCCTCCAGACGTTCGTCACGCCGTATCGCCACGAGGGCAAGAAGACGATGCTCTACGAAATCGTCGAACAGCTCGAGTGGGAGGTTCCCGACGCGATCTGTTACCCCACCGGGGGCGGCGTCGGGCTGATCGGGATGTACAAGGCCGCAACGGAGTTTCGCGATCTCGGGCTGATCGACGAGGTCCCCTCGCTGTATGCAGCCCAGGCGTCGGGCTGTGCGCCCATCGTCGACGCCTACGAGGACGGCCGCGACGAACACGAGCCGGTCGAAACCCCGGACACCATCTGCGGCGGCCTCGAGATTCCGGATCCCGGGGCGAGCCCGTGGATCCTCGAGGCGCTCCGCGAGACCGACGGCGGCGCGGTCGCGATGGACGACCCCGACATTCTCGACGCCGCGACGCAGGTCGCCCAGCACGAGGGCCTCGAGATGGTTCCGAGTTCGGCGGCGGCGGCCAGCGGAGCGTGGGAGCTCGCAGAACGCGGCGAGTTCGACGGCGACGAGACGGTCGTGATCCTGAACACCGGAGCCGGGAACAAGGAAGCGGACGTGCTGCGCAGTCACCTGATGAGTCAGGGGATCTGACGACAGTTCAGGCCGGTTCGGTTATCTGGTCCGCTGATTGGGCGGTATCCAGGTATCCGCTCACTGCTTATTCGGACTTTCGACGGCAACAAACGGTGGCTCTCGAAAAACGCACGAGGCGACTCAGTCGTCGTCGGCCTTCTCGGGGTTCGTTTCGTCGATGCTCTCCGCTTTCGCCTCGTCGACGACGTCGATCGAAACGCCGGCGTCCATGCCACGATTCCGGTTTGCATCACCGAACCCAGCGCTCAAGACGCGGGTCAGCGCGTCTTCGACGTCCTCCTCGAGTTCCGTGATCCGTTCGGATTTGACCTCGATGACGAACCCGGTGGTGATGTTCGGCGAGGTCGGTAAGAACAGCACTTCGCGACCGTCCTCGGTCACTTTGCCCGTCTTGAACGCCGTCATTCGCAGCCCGTTCCAGGTTTCGAGTTTCACGGGTTTCTGGAGGGAGTCCTGTTCGCCGAACGCGGTCTCAGCGGCCATCTTCGAAGCGTTGTAGACGACACGCATCACGGGGACGCGGTTCGCGACGTTGTCGACGACCCGTTCGAAGAGGCCGCCGACGGTCGTCCGCATGAGATAGCCGACGGAAAAGGTGAGGATGGTGAAGACGGTCAGCGCGACGACGACGCGAAGAAACTGTGCGAGTTGCTCGCGAGTCTGGGTGGCCTGCTCGCCGTCGCCCGGCACGAGGGGCTCGAGGGCCTCGGGGTCGAGGATGAGCCCGGGCGTGAGACCGGCGACGAGGCCGTAGAGCCAGTAAATAACGTAGAGGGTGACGAGAATCGGGCCGAGGACGATCAGCCCGCTCGCGAAATCTCGCTTCCACGAAGCCATGTACAGCAACTCACACTAGGGGCTAATGAGCCCTTCCCTTTAGCGGCCGAGGATCGCTCGGAGGGCGAACCACACGTTTTCCTTCCGTTCGGTAACGCGACGGTAGAAGTACGACTTCCAGCGGTCGCCGTAGGGAACGTACTGATAGACGGAGTGGTCATCGGCGAGTTCGTACTGGGCGTCTTCGCGGACGCCCATGAGCATCTGAATCTCGAAGTCGGTACCGTGCTCCTCGTGGAGGTCGATCGCGTGCTCGATCATCGCCGGGTCGTGGCTCCCGATCCCGATCCCGCCGTCATAGTGCTCGAAGGCGTACTCGAGGAGGTCCCTGTACTCCCGGTTGATTCGCGTCGAGTCCTGGTAGGCGACGTCGGCCGGTTCGTCGTAGGCTCCTTTGACGAATCGGACCTTTCCGGGTACGTCCGCGAGCCGTTCGACGTCCGCGCGGGTTCGCTCGAGGTTGGCCTGGACACAGACGCCGACGCCGGCGTCGGATCCCTGATCGGACGCCGAGCGCTCGCCGCCGCCGTACTCGCGAGCGAGGTCCTCGAAGGCGTCGAGCGTGGCGTCCGTCGTCGTGTGGTCTTCCATATCGATCCAGACGAAAACGCCGTGGTCGGCCGCCGCCTCGACGACGGCCTCGAGTTCCTCGCGAAACACGTCCTCGCCCAGATCGAGGCCCAGCTGCGAGGGTTTGATCGAGAGACAGGCGTCGAGATTCGAGTTCGCGATGTCGCCGGCCAGCGCCCGGTACTCCCCAGCGTCCGAGCGAACGGGCGGTCGGTCGTCGTAGTGCTCACCCAGCAGATTGACGATCGCCTTGACGTTGCGGCCGTTGAGTCGCCGCACGTGATCGAGCGCCTGTGCCGGGGACTCCCCGGCGACGAACCGGTTCGCGATCGGCGGAATCATGTTCCCTAGTTGGACTGCCAGTCCTAAGGGAGTTTGTGTGTGACAGCGCGTGGCACATTGGCCCAATTCGCTCGCTATAGGGACCGCTTCCGCACACTCGAGCCGAACGCCACGGGATATGGCCTCGAGAGGGTCACGCAGTTCGTCGTAGACTACAGTGTCGGTCGGGCCGACGAGCGGTACTGTCTGCCCGCTCAGTCGACTGCTGCGGGACTGACGATCAACGACGCGCTGTGGAATCCCGGCGAGCGGTCGGGCCGATCGGCACGCGACTACGAGTCTCGATCGATCCCGTCCCGTTCTCCGCAGGTGTGTAGTCAGTAATTGTATACACTCTTCATGGATATTGTGGACAAGTTATTAATATCTGTTTCACCTGGGGACACGTATGACGGCAGGACCGCCGATCGACGACATTCACTTCGATGACGCACCGAACGTCGACTCCGTACCCGGGCCCAACACCCGCGCCCTGCTCGAGAAACAGACGGAGATCGACAGCAGCGCGGTCGCCTACCCCAACGACATCCCGATCGCGTTCGAGGAGGGGAAGGGAGCGACGGTCCGCGACGCGGACGGCAACACCTACATCGACATGTTCGCCGGCATCGGCGTGCTCAACGTCGGCCACTCGAACCCCTACGTTCTGGAGGCGGTTCACGAACAGGCCGACAAGTTCGTCCACACGGTCGACTTCCCGACCGAAGCGCGACTCGAGTTGATCGAGAAACTCGACGAAATCGCGCCGGCGGGCATGCAGGGCAACAACCGGGTCGTGTTCGGCGGCCCGACGGGTAGCGACGCCATCGAAGCGTCGATCAAGCTCGCCAAGTACAACACGGGCGGCGACGGTCTCATCGCGTTCCGCGGCGCCTACCACGGGGCGACGACCGGCGCGATGAGCGTCACCTCGAACAAGAAGTTCAAGGGTCACTACACGCCGCTCCTTTCCGACGTCGTCCACGCGCCGTACCCGCACCCGTTCCGACAGGACAAAGCGCCACAGGAGGCCGTCGATCACGCCTTAGAGGAGGTCCAGGCCATCGTCGAGGATCCCTACGGCGGTCTCGCGAATCCGGCCGGAATCATCGTCGAACCGATCCAGGGCGAGGGCGGCATCGTCACCCCGCCGGAGGGCTTCCTGCAGGGGCTGCGTGACATCGCCACCGACAACGACGTCACGCTCGTCTTCGACGAGATCCAGAGTGGCCTCGGCCGCACCGGCGAGTGGTGGGCCAGCGACTGGGAGGGCGTCACGCCGGACGTGATGACCTCCGCGAAAGCCCTCGGCGGCGTCGGCTTCCCGCTCTCCGCGACGATGTACAAGGAGGAACTCGATACGTGGGGGTCGGGCGACCACGCCGGCACCTACCGCGGCCACGTCGTCGGGATGCGCGCCGGCACCCGCGCCATCGAGTACATCCAGGAACACGACCTGCTCGCCCACGCAAAAGAACTCGGCGAGTACATTCAGGGACGGCTCCGGGAAGCGGGCGAGGAGACCGACCGTCTCGCCGACATCCGCGGTAAGGGCCTGATCATCGGCGCCGAGTTCGTCGACGCCGACGGGAAGCCCGACAGCGATACCGTCGACGCGATCCAACAGTACTGCTTCGAACACGGCGTCCTCGTCTGGACGGCCGGCCGCCACGGCAACATCCTGCGATTCCTCCCGCCGCTCGTGCTCACCCACGAGCTCGCGGAGACGGCGCTGGACGTCGTCGCCGAGGCCATCGAGCACGTGACCGCACAGACGGCCTGAACATCGGTCCGGCCTCGCGTCTCGATCGCTTCCCGATACACGAACGGAACCGTTCGGAACCCGCCGTACTCGAGTCACCATGTCCGATACAGATCCCATCGAAACCGATGACGCACCGAGCAACGACAACCCCTACTCGCAGGGCGTCCGGGCCGGCGATACGCTGTACGTCTCCGGCTACGGCCCCGTCGATCCGGAGACAGGCGAGGAAGCCGACGGCGACGTCCAGGACCAGACGGTTCGGGTCCTCGAGAACATCGCCGCTGTCGTCGACGAAGCCGGCGGCGACGGCCTCGACGACGTGGTCAAGGTCACGGTCTACCTGACCGACCTCGAGGACTATGAGCGCGTCAACGAGGCCTACGGCGAGCAGTTCGGCGCGGAGCCACCGGCGCGCGTCTGTGTCGAGGTCTCGCGGCTGCCGGAAGACGTTCGCGTCGAGATGGACGCGACGGCGTATCTCGGTTGAACGTTCCCGGCGGACGGCCCTCGTCGCCGTCGTTTGTGTGCTGATCGGTGTCACCCGCGAGCCTCGCGAGGCTCCCACATCGCTGCTTCAATCGAACTCGCGTAGACGGTATACGATTTTCGACCACGGTTAAGTACTTCCCGCGCTTACAACCGGCAAGAATGGCCTATGACGTTCGGAACAGATTGAGCGAGGTGCGGCGAATCTTCCACCGCCTCCCGGAACCCGGCTGGCGCGAGTTCCGGACGACGGCGCAAGTCGTAGCGGAACTCGAGGAAATCGGCGTCGACGAGATCGCCGTCGGCCGCGAGGCCCTTTCGACCGACGAGCGCATGGCCGTGCCATCGGAATCGGAACTCGAGCCCTGGTTCGAACGGGCACGCGACGCGGATGTTCGGGAGGACATCCTCGAGCGGACCGCCGGCGGGCACACCGGCGTGGTTGCGGTGCTCGAACAGGGCGATGGGCCGACGGTCGGCCTGCGCGTCGATCTCGATGCGATTTCGATGGAGGAGTCGTCCGCCGACGACCACCGACCCGCCGCGGAGGGCTTTCGATCCGAACACGAGGGGTACATGCACGCCTGCGGGCACGACGCCCACATCGCAATCGCACTGGGCACACTCGAGGCCGTGAAGGACAGCGACTTTTCGGGGACATTCAAGGTGTTTTTCCAGCCCGCCGAGGAGATTTCGGGCGGCGGGAAGGCGATGGCCAAAGGAGGGTACGTCGACGACGTTGACTACCTGTTCGCGCTGCACATCGGGCTCGATCACCCGTCCGGCGAGATCGTCGCCGGGATCGAGAAGCCGCTGGCGATGGCGCACCTAACGGCCACGTTCGAGGGGGCGAGCGCTCACGCGGGCAAAGCACCGAACGAAGGGGGCAACGCCATGCAGGCGTCGGCGACCGCGATCCAGAACGCGTACGCGATCCCGCGACACAGCGACGGGATGACCCGGGTCAATATCGGCCATATCGAGGGCGGAACCGCCAGCAACGTCATCGCCGAGGAGATCACCATCGAAGCTGAAGTCCGCGGCGAGACGACGGGGCTCATGGAGTACATGCGAACGGAACTCGAGCGCGTGCTCTACGCCGCCGCGGAGATGCACGACTGCGACGTCACGCCCCGAATCATCAGCGAGTCGCCGCGGGCGGATAGCGACCCCGAACTTCGAAACCTCGTCGCCGCGGTCGCACGCGAGACCGTCGGCGTCGACCGGATCGTCGAGACGACGCCGTTCGGCGTCAGCGAGGACGTCACCTACCTGATGGAGCGGGTACAGCAAGGCGGCGGCCTCGCCTCGTACATGCTCGTCGGCTCCGACCACCCGACGAACCACCACACGCCGACGTTCGATATCGACGAGAGCAGTCTCGAGATCGGCGTCTCGGTCATCACAGACGCCATTCTCGAGTGTTCTAGACGGCGACCGTAACGGGGTCGGTGTGGTCGCGTTCAGTTCTCGAGTCCGCAACACCCCCGGTTGTGCTGTGTGTCTCGATTCGTTTCAGCGGGGAGACACAGCCGAGTCGGGCGGACGTCGAAGGGGTTGCCGATCGACAAGATGTACGATAATTGCCGTGTTCGATAGATCAGAAGGATTAATTCGCGGGCCCACCGTGTGTTGTGTATGAGTCAGGACGACGTGCCGGAGTCGCTTCGAACGGCGGCGGACTCGGATCGCCCGCGCGGAATTCTTACGCCCTCCGACCGCGACTTCCTGCTCGGACGGAAGACGGACTACACCGACCACTCGAAAAAGCAAAAGCGAAACCGGATCCGGCGGCGGGTGCGGAACGCGGTCCTCGACTTCAGCATTCTTTTCGAGTACCTCGAGGAACGGGACCGGGAGACGGTGTTCGATCCGGACGACGAGGATCGAGACGCCTACACGCAAGGGATCACGGATATGCTCGCGTTCTTGCATCTCGGTACGATGGGGTATCACACGCCGTTCAAAGAGATGCTCTCCGAGGGCGTCGGCAAGGCCGAACAGCGACTCGCCGGTTCGAACTACCGGATGGTCAACGTCGAGTTCAACGTCGATCCGGTCGGTCAGATCGACGTCGACGAAGTCATCGAGAAACTCGAGAACGAGGAGTTCGCCCAGTTGACCGACGAGGAACTCCGAGCGTTCGTTCGACTCCTGACGATGTCGGATAGCTTCTCACCCGAGGGGACCCGCGAGGAGATCAAAGACCGCGTCGACGAATTCTCCGAGCGCGTTACCGAGAGCGCCGAGGCTCGCGACCGGAAACTCGAGGAACTGACGAACTGACTCCGTTTCAGAAATCGTTTTCGCCGGCCGACCAACTGCTGCCTCGAAATCACTTTCACGATAAATTTGCCGGCTTCGTGTCGGTCACGAACGTTATCTAGGCCACAGTGCGTGCGACTGCTCGCTCTGTCCTTCCCGATCGGGTGACTACAGTATATGACCCGGCACGCTCACCGCCAGATTCGGTCAGCGTGGAACACACTGTGTGAGAATCTCCGTATGTTATTATTATCGGGATATAGGTTATGCTATTATAATTATAGAGGGTCCTCAGAGTCATTTAGGCACTTTCGTATAGTGTTTAGCCTCTCGAGAACCGGTCCAACCAATAAACGTAATCTGTGTATATCGGGTACAAAAAGGAAATATTTATGCGGGATACTGACAATTGGTTCGGTATGCTATCGCGAAGCATGGTAGATGCAACACGGGGGAGACGTGTGCAAACAGTAACTGAATGTCGGGGCGCGAAGGGTGGTAGCGCATGAGCGGCAACGAGAAGGGAGCGGTTGGTCGGTTCTTCGACGAGATCGAT
Source organism: Natronorubrum halalkaliphilum (assembly GCF_009834785.1). Lineage (GTDB taxonomy): Archaea > Halobacteriota > Halobacteria > Halobacteriales > Natrialbaceae > Natronorubrum > Natronorubrum halalkaliphilum. The sequence continues at coordinate 151,082 of NZ_WUYX01000015.1, read as the reverse complement.
CCGGTCATTTTCGCCTTCGGTGCGTTGCTGTCGGTGGGAGTGATCGTCGCGTTCTTTGTCGACCAGGACTTCGTCGCCAGCGGCATCGATACCGTTCACGGCGAGATGCTCAGCTACATGAGCTGGGCGCTGCTGGTGATCGTGTTCCTGATCGTCGTCTTCCTCCTGTTCCTGATCGTCGGGCCGTGGGGGAAGATCAAACTCGGCGACGAGGATCCGGAGTACAGCTTCCTGTCATTTTTCGCGATGCTGTACTCCGCAGGGTTCGCTGCGGGTGTCGTGTTCTGGGGACCGACCGAGGGGCTGTTCTATTACGCGGATCCGAACCCGCTGTTCGGTGCCGAAGCTGAATCGGGTGCCGCGATTCCGCTCGCGATTCAGCAAACGCTGTTCCACTGGGCGCTGCCCCAGCTCGCGGTGTTTACCATCATGGGAATCGCGATCGGCTACTTCGCGTACAACTACGACAAGGTCCCGCTGCGGGTGTCTTCGGCGCTCACGCCGCTGCTCGGAAAGGATAACCTCGACGGAACGGCCGCAAAGGTAATCGACATCCTCGCCGTGTTCGCGACGATCGGCGGCGTCGCAACGTCGCTGGGATTCATCGGGAGTCAGTTCGTCAGCGGACTCAACTACCAGTGGGGAATCGATCTGGGTAACACCGGCATTCTCATCGTGGTAACGGGGATGACGATTCTCTTTACCATCTCGATGGTGCTCGGGATCGACAAGGGGATTCGTCGGCTTTCGAACTTCAACATGGGCCTGTTCGTCGCGCTCATGGTTATCACGTTCATAGCGGGTCCGACGATGTTGCTCCTGTTGCTCGGTTCCCAGGCGATGGGTGGCATGATCGGCGACTTCGTCTCGATGAGCCTCTACACCGGTGCCGGCGAGGGTGGCACCGGCTGGGTCGAGGCCTGGACCGTCTTCTACTGGGCGTGGGCGCTCTCGTGGTCGCCGTTCGCGGGCCTGTTCATCGCCCGTATCTCCAAGGGGCGAACCGTCCGCGAGGTCGCGTTTACCGGCATCATCGCGACGTCGGCGGCGACCATTCCGTGGTTCACGTTCGTCGGCGGTACCGCAGTGTGGGCCCAGCACGAGGGCGTTGCCGACTTCAGCGCGGTGATGGCGGGCGAAGCCGGTGCGGAAGTCTCCGGCTTCATCCTGTTCGATGCGCTGTCGCTCTCGATCGCCGGGGTTTCGATCCCGATCGGGTCGGTACTGATACTCGGGTTCCTGGTTCTCGTCACGACGTTCTTCATCACGTCGGCCGACTCCTCGACGCTCGCCGTCTCGATGATGACCACCGGCGGAAAGGAACGGCCGTCGAACATTAACCGAATCTTCTGGGGCGTCGTCCTCGGCATGACCGCCGCGATCCTCATGATCCTCGGCGGCGATCAGGGTACTGGCGCACTCCAGCAGGCAGTCGTGATCACTGGCGCACCGTTCGCGATCGTCTGCTTCCTGGCCTTGCTCTGCCTGGTCAAGGACTTCAGCGGCACGCGAGGTCGCGTGTTGCTCCAGGAGAAGACGGTGCTGTTCGGTTCCACTCCGGAACAATCCAGTGACGATCCGTCGCCGACCGTCGAACCAGGCGACGACGACTGATTCGGGTGCTGTAACGATTTACCGCGCAATCGCGAAACGGTCGTGATTGCGCCGGAAACGACGTACAGCCGTCCGTACGAGTCAGATCCTCTTCTCGTCTTCATCCGTGTTCTCCGGCGGCGCTGTCGCTTTCGGCTATCCGCTGCCCCGCTCGTTCATGGTGCGTGTTCGCTCGTTATCGGTCCCGATTCTGCGACCATCGTGCCTACCTACAACAAGATTTAATGATGACGTACACATAATCTGTGTATGGATAGGGATACCGCGCGACCGGACGTGGGCACATTCCCCGGGCCCAACGCCCAGCAGTGGGTCGAGTACCACGGGGCGAACGCGGCACCGAGCGAGTACTCACACGAGTTCGTCTGGGACATCACCCGCGAGGCCGACGGGCCGTTCGTTACCGACGTCGACGGAAACGTGTTGCTGGACTTTACGTGCCACATCGGTGCGGCACCGCTCGGCTACAACAACGAGAAAGTAACCGGAAAGCTTCGGGAGTTCGACCTCGTCGAACCGATGAAAATCGCCGGCCAAGACATGTACTTTGGCGCCGGCCCCTCCCCCGAGGAATCGGACGTCCCGGGCTCGAGTCACCTCATGGAAAAACTGACCGACGTCTCGAGTCAGTACGGGATGGACACCGTCTTCCTCTCGAACTCCGGCGCGGAGGCCATGGAGAACGCGATGAAGATCAGCCACGACTACCGAGCGCCGTCGAAGTACGGCGTGGCGTTTTCGGGCAGTTTCCACGGCCGCACGTTCGGCACCCTCTCGATCACGAAATCGAAGGAGGTCTACACGCGACACTACCCCGAAATCAGCGGCATCGAGACGGTGCCGTTCTGCGCCGACCGGGGCTGTGACGCGAGCACCTGCGACTGCGGTTTCTTCACCGGCGCCGGTTCGCAGCTTCGGAACTCGCTGTCGCCCGAGGGCGGCCACATCAACCCCGACGAGGTCGCATTCGTGACCCTCGAGCCGATCCAGGGCGTCGGCGGCTACCGGTTCCCCAGCGAAGCGTTCATGCAGGAGATTGCGGACGTCACCGACGAGTACGATATTCCGCTGGTCGTCGACGAGATTCAGGCCGGCGTGGGCCGCACCGGTGAGATCTGGGCGTCCGATCACTACCCGATCGAACCCGACGTCATCGCCAGCGCGAAGGCCTTGCGCGTCGGCGCGACGATTTCGCGATCCGAAATTTTCCCCGGCGAGAAGAACCGACTCGGTTCGACCTTCGGCGGCGGCGACCTGCTCGGCTCGATGATGGGCACGTTCACGCTCGAGGCCATTCAGGAGTACGACCTGCTCGAAAACGCAACCCAGCGCGGCGAGCAAGCGAAGGAACTGCTCCGGGACGACGCGCCCGATCACGTCGAGGACGTCCGCGGCAAGGGGCTGATGCTCGCGGTCACCTTCGATACGCCCGAACGGCGGACGGCCGTGGTGCAGGAATCACTGAAGCGCGGCCTGTTGACGCTCGGCTGTGGCAAGAAGACGATCCGTCTCCTCCCGCCGCTTGACTCGAGCGAGCGCGAGATCGAACTGGGAATCGGGATCTTCCTCGAGGCGATCGAAGCGGCCGGTGCGAGCGTGAAAGCCGCCTAATCGGGATTCGTTTTTCTCCTCGGGTTTCGGTTTTAATGTCTCTCCAGCGCCAAGTTGCCCACGTACGGTGGCGCGCGCTGGGCCGCGGTGAACGAAAGCGAGGCGCGACCATCGGGAGTGCCTCGAAAAGCGAACGGTGACCAGCGGGAACCGTGAGCCGAGTGAACCGGGGTCCGAACCTGCGCGAGGGATGAGTGAGCGCCTGAACGAAGCGAACGAATCGGGTGGGGAGGACGTGGATACCCTAGTTGCCGCGATTTAAGAGGTCTTGCTCGTTTGAGGGGTATTGGTTATTGAGAACCGATCTGCCGTCTGTAATACCTGAAGGATCTGCTACTCACGCTGGCACCTCGGGATTCCTCGCCCTCACCAGTCGATTCACTCATTCCGTTCGCGATGACCTCACGCATTCGAACCGCGCCTCACTTGCGTTCGTCGCGGTCCAGCGCGCCAGCAGTGTGCTCGAGTCGTTACTCGAGCGAGCGTACGACCACCGAAACCCCCTCGAGCCCCTCAAGCGCATCGAGCACGCCCTCGAGATGCTCTCGCCCGCTGCCCTCGAGCCCGACAGTAACGGGAACCCGATTCGGCTCGTCGCGATTCGTTCGGCGCGCCCGCTCGAGGACGTCGAGTTCGGCGCCTTCGGATTCGACGGTGTCGGCCACCTCGCCCACCGTTGTCGGCCACCCGGCGACGGCCAGCCTCGCCTCGGCGTAGCGCTCGAGTTCGTGCAGGCCGGTCCGGGTCAGTTCCGCGTGCTCGGTGAGGTTGACGTTCCCGCCGGAGATCACGACGCCGACGCGCTCGCCCTCGAGATCCAGGTCGACGTCGTCTGCTAGCGCAGCGGCCAGCGGCGCGGCCCCCGCACTTTCCGCCACCGTTTTCGCCCGCTCGGCGAGCAACGTCACGGCCGTCGCGATCTCCGTATCCGTGACGCTCACGGCGTCGTCGACGACCTCGCGGGCGTTCGCGAAGGTCGTTTCGAGCATCCTGGTATCGGCGATGCCCTCCGCGACGGTGTCGACGGTCTCGAGTTCGCGGATCTCACCGGCCTCGAGGGACGGTTTCGCGTGGGCGGCACCCTCCGGCTGTACCCCAACGACTCGAATATCCGGATCGTGGGCCTTCAGCACCGTTCCGATACCCGAGATGAGCCCCCCGCCGCCGATGGCGACGAGGACGGTATCGAGTTCAGGGTACTGCTCGAGCATCTCGAGCCCGATCGTCCCCTGGCCGGCGATAATCGCCGGATTGTCGAAGGGATGGACGAACGTCTCGCCGCTCTCCTCGGCCCGCTCGAGGGCGTACTCGTAGGAGCGTTCGTAGATGTCGCCCTCGACGACGACGTCGGCGCCGTACCCTCGAGTCGCCTCGATTTTCGCGGCGGGCGTCACCTCGGGGACGACGATGGTCGTGTCGATATCGAGCAGTTGCCCGGCCAGTGCGACGCCCTGAGCGTGGTTGCCCGCGCTCGAGGAGATGACGCCCGCCTCGCGCTCCGCGTCGGACAGCTGTGCCATCTTGTTGTACGCCCCGCGGATCTTGAACGAGCCCGTCCGCTGGACGGTCTCGAGTTTGAGACCGACGGAGTCGGCGCCGCTCAGTTCGGCGAACGTACTCGAGGTGTCGAGGGGCGTGCGATGAACGACCTCGTCGATCCGCTCCCGGGCGTTCTCGACGTCCGCGAGCGTGACGAGGCCCTCGTCGTCGGTTCGATCCCGGCTCATCCATCGACCTCCGCGTGCGCCCCGTCCTCGGCTTCCGCGCGGGGAACCGGATGCCGGTGCTCGAGTTCCCTGATCGACTCGACGAGGACGTCGACCCCGTGCTCGAGGCTGTCCTCGTCCACGTCGAACGTCGGCGTGTGGTGGCTGGTGGGGTGGTCGGTGCCGACGATCAGGTAGGTCGCCAGTCCGCCGTCCTGTTGGACGCGATCCATCAGGAAGGTCGCGTCCTCGCTCGCGCCGAAGTCGGCGGCCGGCAGCACCCGCTCGATTCCCGGCACGTCGGTCGCGACCTCGCTGACGAGCGCCTGCAGTTCGGGGTCGCTGTCCGCCCGCGGCGACTCGCTGACGACGTCGACGTCGGCGCGACAGCCGTGCATCGTCGCCGCCGATCGAACGGTTCGTTTCAATCGGTTCTTCATGTACTCCATCAGTTCGGTCGTCTCCCCCCGCGCTTCGGCCTCCATGTGGGCGCGTTCGGCGATGACGTTGCTCGCGGAGCCGGCCTCCGCGTACCCGATATTGACCCGGGTCATCCCGTCGCTGTGTCGCGGGATTCCGTACGCGTTCTCGATCGCCGTCCCCATGGCGTGCATGGCGTTATCGCCCTCGTTCGGGGCCTTTCCGGCGTGTGCCGAAGTCCCCTCGATCGTCGCGTCGACGTGGCACATCGCGAGGGGCTTTTCGATCCCGGCCACCACTTCGCCCGTCGGATGGTCGAGGCCGACGTGGACCGCGAGCAGGTAGTCCAGATCGGCCGCGAAATCGCTTTTCGCCATCGGACAGCCGCCGCCGCTGGTCTCCTCGGCGGGCTGGAAAAAGACGACGAGTCGGCCGGAGAAATCGCTCTCCTTGATGGCCTCGAGGACGGCCAAGCCCCAGGTCATGTGGACGTCGTGGCCGCAGGCGTGCATCGTGCCGTCGATCTGGGATCGAAAGCCCTCGGCGACCGGATCGTGGGTCTCGTCGGCCGACTCTTCGATGAACAGCCCGTCGATGTCGACCCGGAGCCCGATCGCCGGCCCCTCGCCCCGCTCGAGGACCGCGACCGCGCCGGTGTTGCCGCCGGTCATCCGCTCGAGCAGTCCGTCGTCCGCGCCGCGGTCGCGGGCGCGCCGGACCCACGGCTCGAGGTCGCCATCGGGGACGGCCATTCGATCGGCGGGATCGTAGGCGTCCGGGCCGACGGCGAGTTCGTCGACGCCGATGGCACGAATTTCCTCGACGATGCGGGCGGTGGTGTAGAACTCGCGCCACGCGGGCTCGGGGTGGCGGTGCAGACTCCGTCGGAGGCTGACGAGGCGGTCCCGTATCGGCTCGTTCATGCGAGTCACTGACGCGTTCCACCGACTTAATTATACACAATGAGTGTTAACGTCGGATACACAAAAAGGATAAGAGAGACGATGACAATCATAGGCTAACGCGTCCTCGTGACGCATACCACCACACCATGAGTACGAACCCAGACGTCGTCGTTTTGCGGGAGGGGACGGAAGGATTATCGATGGAATCGTACGCCGAGACGCTTCGCGAACGGCTGCCGAACCACACCGTCGCGCTCGCGCGAACGCCGGCAGAAGAACGCGAACTCGTTCCACAAGCCCGGATCGTGACGGGGATCACGATCGAGGAAGACCTCCTCGAGCGCGCGGATCGACTCGAACTGTTCGCGTGTACGTTCGCCGGGACCGACCACGTTCCGATGGACGCGCTGGCGGACCACGGCGTCGCCGTCACCAACGCCGGCGGTATTCACGCCCCCGGCATCGCCGAGCAGTCGATCGCCAACATGCTCGTCTTCGCACGGAATCTCCACGAGGGCTGGCGGCGCAAATCGAACGGCGAGTGGCGTCACTTCCAGTCACACGAGTTCACCGACAGCACCGTTACGGTCGTCGGCCTCGGCTCGATCGGTCAGGAGATCGTAACGCGCCTCGAGGGCTTCGATGTCGAGACGATCGGGATCCGTTACACGCCGTCGAAGGGCGGCCCGACCGACGAGGTGCTGAGCTTCGACGAGGACGATATCCACGAGGCCTTCTCCCGGAGTGAGTACGTCGTGCTCGCGTGCCCGTTGAACGATCTAACGCGAAACCTCGTCGACGAAGACGCGCTGGCCACGCTCCCGCCGAACGCGGTGCTCGTTAACGCGGCCCGCGGCGGGATCGTCGACACCGACGCGCTGGTCTCGGCGCTCCAGTTCAACGGCATTCGGGGTGCGGCACTCGACGTTACCGACCCCGAGCCGTTGCCGAACGATCACGAGCTCTGGGATCTCGAGAACTGCCTCATCACGCCCCACACGGGCGGCCACACGCCGAAACACTGGGATCGGCTCGCCGATATCGTCGCGAACAACGTCGCGGCGCTCGAGGCCGGCGAGGGTGAGGATCTCGAAAACGCCGTCTATCAGCCCGAGTCGAGCTAAGCGATGGCCACCGAACACTCAGGATCCACGACGGACCACAGCGACCAGACGTCGACCCCGGAGGAGACCGATCTGGGGCCGCCGGACGACCCGCGCGAAGGAGATCCCGCGGCGGACGCGCGGGCAGACTACGACTACGTCGGCGGCGACGTCGCCCGGTCGGACCTCGTCGCGGCGCTCCGGGAGCGGATCGACGGTGAGGTTCGCTTCGACGAGTACTCCTGCCGGCTGTATGCGACCGACGCCAGCGCCTACGAGATGACGCCAATCGGCGTCGTCCTCCCGCGGTCGACGGCGGACGTCGCGAGCGTCGTCGAGTACTGCGCCGAACACGAAATTCCGGTGCTCCCCCGCGGCGGGGGCACCAGCCTCGCCGGCCAGGCGGTCAACGAGGCCGTCGTCCTCGACTTCACGACGCATATGGGCGACCTGGTTTCCGTCGATCCCGACGAACGGCGGGCGACCGTCCAGGCGGGCACCGTGCTCGCCGACCTGAACGACGAACTTGCGCCCCATGATCTGAAGTTCGCTCCCGATCCGGCGGCCGGCAACCGAAGTACCGTCGGCGGCGCGATCGGGAACAATTCGACGGGTGCCCACTCCCTGCAGTACGGGAAAACCGACGCCTACGTCGAGGCTTGCGAGGTCGTCCTCGCCGACGGCTCCGTCGAACGGTTCGGCGAGATGACGGTCGAAGAGCTTCGCGAGACGGCGGATCCGGACGGCGACCTGCTCGAGCGTATCTACGAGGCGCTCCGCCGCGTGATCGACGAGGAAGCGGCGGCGATCGGCGAGGTCTTCCCGCAACTGAAGCGCAACGTCTCGGGCTACAATCTGGATCGACTGGTCGCGGAAGCCTACGGTGATCCGGACGCCTTCGACGAGAACACCGACGACAGGGTCACGATCGACGACGACTCCGATCCCGACCCCGACGCGACGGTCAGCCTCGCCCGTGTCTTCGCCGGCAGCGAGGGAACGCTGGGCGTCGTGACGGAAGCGACCGTCTCGCTCGAGTCGGTCCCCGAAACGACGGCCGTGGCGTTGCTGACCTATCACGACCTGCTCGAGGCGATGGCCGACGTCGACACCATCGTCCGGAACCACGATCCGGCGGCGGTCGAAGCCATCGACGACGTGCTGATCGAACTCGCGGAAAACACGGAGGAGTTCGCGCCCGTGGCCGAACGGCTCCCCGCGGGCACCGAGACGGCGCTACTCGTCGAGTTCTACGCCGAGGACGACGACCACGGCCGCGAGCAGGTCGCGGACCTGTTGGCCGATCGGTTGCCCGACGAGGACGTACCGGACCCGACGGCCGACGCTGGGGATGCAGACGAGGAGGGGAACGTGACCGCAGCGGCGGGCGACGCCGCTGACGCTGTCGGCGACACCGATTACGATCCTGATCCCGTCCGTGCCTTCGACGCCCTCGAGGCCCACGACCCCGAGGGGATCGCCGAACTCTGGAAACTCCGGAAGAGCGCGGCACCGATCCTCCTGTCTCGGACGTCGGACGCCAAACACATCTCCTTCATCGAGGACACGGCCGTCCCGACCGAGAACCTCGCGGACTACGTCGCGGACTTTCAGGCAGTTCTCGAGGAGTACGACACGTTCGCCAGCTTCTACGCCCACGCGGGACCGGGCTGTATGCACATGCGGCCGCTGGTCGACACCAAGAGCGCGGCGGGACTCGAGGCGTTCGAATCGCTCGCGGACGACGTCACCGATCTCGTCGTCGAGTACGGCGGTTCGGTGTCGGGCGAGCACGGCGACGGCCGCGCCCGAACCCAGTGGAACCACAAGCTCTACGGCGACGAAGTTTGGGAGCTGTTCCGGGACCTCAAGACGGTCTTCGACCCGGACTGGCTCCTGAATCCGGGCAACGTCTGTGGCGACCACGACATGATCGAGCACCTCCGGTTCGATCCCGACTACGAGTTCGAGGCGGGCTTCGACCCGGACCTAAACTGGGACAACGAGAACGGCTTTCAGGGCATGGTCGAACTCTGTCACGGCTGTGGCGGCTGTCGGGGCGATCAGGAGACCACCGGCGGCGTCATGTGTCCGACCTTTCGGGCGGCCGAAGAGGAGAGCCTGAGCACCCGCGGCCGGGCGAACATGTTGCGAAGCACGATGAACGGCGAACTTGACACCGAGGCCACCGACGAGGAGTTCCTGGCGGAGATCATGGACCTCTGTATCGGCTGCAAGGGGTGTGCGCGGGACTGTCCCAGCGAGGTCGACATGGCGAAGCTCAAGGCCGAAGTCGAGCACGCCAACCATCGGGAGAACGGCTCGAGTCTCCGGGACAAACTGTTCGCGAACGTCGATCGACTCAACGCGGTCGGCTCCGCGCTCGCGCCGATCTCGAACTGGGCCGCGTCGCTGCCCGGCTCCGGGTTCATCGCCGAGAAAACGATCGGCATCGCTCGCGAGCGCGACCTGCCGACGTTCGCCGGGGAGAGTTTCGAGGACTGGTTCGCAAAGCGAGGGCCTCGAGTCCCGCTCGAGGAGGCCGACCGGAAGGTCTTGCTGTTCCCCGACACGTACACGAATTACAACCACCCGCGGGCGGGGAAGGCGGCCGTGCAGGTTCTCGAGACCGCAGGTGTCCACGTACAGATTCCCGAAAACGTGACCTCGACCGGCCGACCGGCCCACTCGAAGGGCTTTCTCGACCGCTCGCGAGAGCGCGCCCGAACGAACGTCGACGCGCTGGCGCCCGAACTCGGGGACGGCTGGGAGGTCGTGCTCGTCGAGCCCTCCGACGCCGTGATGTTTCAGTCGGATTATCTGGACCTGCTCTCGGGTCCCGACGTCGAACTCGTCGCGGCGAACACCTACGGCGTCATGGAGTACCTCGATCAGTTCGGTCTGGCCGACGGACTGCCCACCGGAAGCGGCGGACTCGAGGAACGACTCACCTACCACGGTCACTGCCACCAGAAGGCCACCAAGAAGGACGGCCACGCGGCGACGGTGCTCGAGGCGGTCGGTTACGAGGTCGACGCGCTCGATTCGGGCTGCTGTGGGATGGCCGGGTCGTTCGGCTACGAGGCAGAACACTACTCGCTGAGCCGGAAGATCGGGGACGTGCTGGTCGATCAGGTCGAGGGGAGCGACGGCGAGACCGTGGTTGCACCCGGTGCGTCCTGTCGGTCACAGCTGTCGGAATACGACGGCTGTGGTGAGCCGCCGCATCCGATCGAGAAGGTTTCCGCGGCGCTGACGGCGGAGTAGCGTCCAGATTTCTCCATCTTGTCTCGAGTCTCGTCCGACAGATCTCTCGTCCGACGGATCGTTCCCATCGCCTGCTCTGCTCGCGCTGGCAGCGAGGGTTTTCACACCCTCCCGAGCCGATTCGCTCGATCGCTTCGCTCTTTCGCTCATCCCTCGCGCCTTTGAGCGACGCCTCACTCGCTTCGGCGTTGCTCGGCGCGCGCCATCGCATGTAGAGCTGGTCCGAGAAAACGGACGTTCGCCGCTAACCTACGGCCAGAGTCCGCGCGTCGCCTTCGCCTCCGCGATCCGCGAGAGCGCGACCACGTAGGCCGCATCGCGCCAGGTCAAGTCCTTCGCCTCGACCTCGTCGCGGACGTCCGCCCAGGCCTCGAGCATGTGTTCCTCGAGTTCCTCGTTGACGCGTTCGAGGCTCCATTGTCGACGATTGATGTCCTGGAGCCACTCGAAGTAGCTGACCGTCACGCCGCCGGCGTTGGCGAGGATGTCCGGAATGACGTGGACGCCGCGTTCGTCGAGGATCGTATCCGCGGCGAACGTCGTCGGGCCGTTCGCCCCCTCGACGACGATGTCGGCCGCGATGGCGTCCGCGTTGTCCGCGGTAATCACGTTCCCGACGGCGGCCGGGATCAGCACGTCGACGTCGAGTTCGAGCACGTCCTCGTTGGAGATCGTCTCGGGAGCGCCGTGCTCGAGGACGGCCTCGGGCTCTTCCTCGTGGGTCGGAACGGCGTGGGTGTCGAGCCCGTCGGGATCGTAGAGCGCGCCGTTGACGTCCGAGACGGCGACGATCGTCGCGCCCCAGTCCTCGAGCAGGCGGGCCGCGTTGGCGCCGACGCTGCCGAATCCCTGGACGGCGACGGTCGTCTCCGACAGGTCGCGGTCGTAGTAGTCGACGGCTTCCCGCGCGGCGATGGCGGTCGATCGACCGGGAGCCTCCTCGCGGCCGTAGGAGCCGCCGACGACGGGCGGTTTGCCGGTGACGACGCCGGGGATGGTCTCGCCCTGTTGCATCGAGTAGGCGTCCATGAACCAGGCCATCGTCTGGGCGTCGGTGCCCATGTCGGGCGCCGGAACGTCCTTCGTCGGCCCGACGACGTCGCGCAGTTCCTCGGCGAACCGACGGGTGAGTCGTTCGGTCTCGTCGTCGGTCAGCGACTTCGGATCGACGGCGATGCCGCCTTTCCCGCCGCCGAAGGGGAGATCCATCACGGCACACTTCCAGGTCATCCACATCGAGAGGCCGGTACACTCCTCGGCGGTCACCTCGGGGTGGAATCGAAGGCCGCCCTTGTACGGTCCGCGGACGTCGTCGTGCTGGGCTCGGTAGCCCGTAAAGACCTCGACCGAGCCGTCTTCGCGTTCGAGCGGGACCGAGACCTGCTCGACGCGAGTCGGGTGTTTGAGTCGCGTGACGACGCCGGGGTCGACGTCGACGTGGGTCGCCGCGCGCTCGAGTTGGCGGCGGGCGGTGACGAGCGCCGAGTCGAGTTCGTCCTCCGGTTCAGTCTCCTGTGTCGGTGGTGTCGTAGTCATGGATAAGGTGGCTGTGAACTGTGGTTACGCCGTGAACAACCGTCGCGGAAAGTCGGCAAGCGTTTCGGCACCGTCGCTCGTGACGTGGAACGTCTCGCTGATCTCCATCCCGATCTCGTCGGTCCAGATTCCGGGGATCATGTGGAAGGTCATGTCCTCCTCGAGAACCGTCTCGTCGCCCGGCCGGATGCTCGCGGTGTGCTCGCCCCAGTCCGGCGGATAGCCGAGCCCCATCGAGTAGCCGATCCGATCTTCCTTCTCGAGACCGTACTGCGCGATGGTATCGCGCCACGCCTTTTCGACGGACTCGCAGGTGACCCCCGGCTCTGCGGCGTCGAGGGCCGCTTCCAGTCCTTCGACGACGATGTCGGCGGTCTCCTCGAGTTCCGCGGGGGGATCCCCGACGAACGTCGTCCGCGCCAGCGGCGAGTGATAGCGGTGGCGACAGCCCGAGAGTTCGATGATGACCGGGTCGCCGTCCTCGAACGGCCGGTCTGTCCAGGTCAGGTGCGGCGTGCCGGTGTGGTCGCCGGAGGGCATCAGCGGAACGATCGACGGGTAATCGCCGCCGAACTCGTCCGTGCCGGTGATCAGCGCGTCGTAGATCTCGGCGGCGACCTCGTACTCCGGGACGCCCGCCTCGATCGCGTCGAGACCCGCCTGCATCGCGTTCTCCGAGATGCGGGCGGCCTCGCGCATGTACTCGAGTTCCCGCTCGGACTTCTTGATCCGGACCCAGCCGACCAGCAGCGTCGTATCTTCGAACTCGGCGTCGGGGAGGTTCTCCTGCAAGCGCGTGTAGGACTTCGCGGTGAAGTAAGAGGCGTCCATCTCGAGGCCGATGCGGCCGTCCGCGACCTCGAGGTCCTCGAGGATGCCCGCGACGTAGTCCATCGGATGGAGGTCGTACGGCGAGTGGACGTGGTCGTCGCTGTAGGACAGGATGTTGGGTTCGGAGAGGTAACTCGTCGCTCGCGCCCCGTTGGCGTCCATCTCCCGGCCGACCCAGACCGGCTCCTCGTGATCGGGCGTGACGATGACGGCCTGATGAACGTAAAACGACCAGCCGTCGTACCCCGTGAGGTAGTTCATATTGGCCGGATCGGCGACCACGATCGCGTCGAGGTCTTCCTCGCGTAACCGCTCTTTCGTCCGATCGACCCGCCGCTCGTACTCGGTCTCGTCGAAGATATCTCGTGCCATGATAACAGGGTCTCTACGAAGGGAATCGATCAGGAGTGCTAAAAGTTTTTCGTGTACAGTAGTTACAGATACTGTGTACATACCGGTCCCGAATCCAGATCGGCGAGAGCGATCGACTCGAGGCAGGGCTGTGCCGACAGAGGTCTCGGCAGGATTGTGGCGAACTGATCGCCCCACGCAACCCAACTCGAGCGCCTATCGTTCGAACCACACACTCACACACTCCACTCCACTGCTCTAACCACCCCACGGCTCGATCCGAACCACCGCCGGTTAAGAGACCGCGGTTCGTTCCGGCGAACATGGCAATACTCGAGACAATCGTGATCGCCTTCTGGGCAATGTTGCCCGCCTATGTTCCCAACAACGCCGCGGTACTGGCCGGCGGTGGACGGCCGATCGACGGCGGCCGAACGTGGGACGACAAGCGCGTTCTGGGCGACGGCAAGACCTGGCGCGGAACCGCCGCCGGGATCGTGGCCGGCCTCGCTCTCGCCGGATTCCTCACCCTGTTCGCGGACGACGTCAGCGCCGCAATCGGCGTCGACGTCCCCGAGTTCGAGCCGCTCGCGGCGCTCGGTCTCGCCGCCGGAGCCATGCTCGGCGACATCCTGGCTTCGTTTCTGAAACGTCGCTCCGGTCGCGAACGCGGCGCGATGTTCCCTGGACTCGACCAGCTCGACTTCGTCGTCGTCTCGCTCCCGCTGACCGCTCTCCTGGCCAGCGAGTGGTTCTTCGACGTGTTCACGTGGGAGGTCATCGCCGTCGTCGTGATCCTCACGCCGATTCTCCACGTCACGACGAACATGATCGCGTACAAACTCGGCCTGAAGAACGAGCCCTGGTAGGGCCGTCCGAGACGCGGTTTGGACTCGAGGTCCGCAGTTTTTGTCCACAACCGTCTTACACCGCACGAACTCGAGCCGGTCGCGTTGCTATCTGAGACCGCACGAACTCGGTCCGTATCACGGGCCGCCCATCCCATCACTAACGGAGATGGTCTGGCCAATAGCATTATACGCGCCGTCGAAAAGAAACGGACGTGTCAGAGTCGCTGATCCGCCTCCGCGATGATGCGAAGCAGCTCCGGCGGGCGTTCGCGGAACCCCGAGTTCGGTTCGTCGTCGGGCTGTTCCTCCTCGCAGGACTCGTTATCCTGAGCGTGCGGTTGCTGTATCCGGCCGTGTTTCCGTCCCTCGTTTCGGATCTCCTCATCTCGGTTCTGGGTGCCGTATTCGGCGTCTACATCTCCGTCGAGTTGCTCTTGCCCTACGTTCGCCACGTCGAACGAGCACGGATCGATGCCGCGGACGAAATCGTCGACAGCTACGATAACCCGTCCTCGTTTCTCGATCTCACGGCGCTGCCAGGATCACGAGACCGAGCCGACGTTCCCGAACGGATTCCGGTAACCGCCGAGCAGTTACCCTCGAGCCTGCGGTCGTACGACAGCTTCGAGCACGAACTCCTCGACCGACAGTACGACGTCCCCGACGAACTCGCCGCACTGTACGAATCTGACGCCGACGAACTACGGGCGCTGTTCCGGCGAGAGAACCGCACGAACGGACGGAAGGTCAGACTCGAGTCCGCCTCGGCAGACACGTTCGAGCTATCGACCACGACGTACTATCGAAGCTTTCTGACGAACTTCTGTCCGGACTACGAGCTGAGCGGCGGCGCGACGATTCGCGAACTGTCGAAACCGCTCCTGTTTGACGGTGAGACGCCGAAACCGCTTTCGGAGACACCGTTCTCCGATCACTTCGGCGGCGGGGGGCTCGTGATCACGACCGACGGCCGCGCGGTACTCCCGGTTCGCAGCCGGAGCGTGGCCGTCGAAGGGAAGGCATTACATCTCTCGTTTTCCGGCTCGTTCGACGTCGCCGACGTGACAACCGGCGGGATCGACGCCGCACTTCGCTCGATCCTGACCGACGAACTCGACCTCGAGTCGTCCTCGGTGCAATCGGTATCGTATCTCGGCACCACGCGCCGGATCGAACGCCTCGGCAAACCCGACACCGTCTCGCTCGCGTTCGTCGATGCGGACGCAGCGCTCGATATCACGACTGAGCAGTTCGTTAACTCCTATTCCGTGACCGTCTGTGACGAACCCGTTTCGGACGTCGAGGACCTGTTCGAGCCCGAAGTCGCACGACAGGTTATTGAATGTCTGCTCGCGGCGATCGACCGGCGCCCGTACCGACCGTCGCTCGGACTGCTTTCGTTTCTGTGGCTGTACTGGGAACTCGTCGATCGACTGGATCAACATCCGGTGGCTGAACCGGAATCGATCGAGGCGAAGACGTAAACCGAACTCAAAACGAAACCGTAATCGAAACGAAACCACCCCACAACGCCCGCTATTCCGACGGCGTCGCCGCTTCGGCGTCGTCTAATCGGTCTTCGGCTTTGTCTCTGTCCTCCGGATACCCCACGTCGATTCTCCAGCCGTCCATGCGGATCGCGTCGATCGTTCGGCCGGACTGGATGAGCAGATCGATCGCATCGGGAAGTTCGAACTCACCGCGGTCGCTCGGTTGAACGAGATGACAGGCGTGGAAAATAGCCGGCGTGAACGTGTAGAAGCCCGTCATGACGAGATTCGACGGCGGTTCGTCGGGCTTCTCGACGACCTCGACGATCTCGCCGTACTCATTCGTATCGAGGACGCCGTAGCGCGAGGCCTCCTCATATGGTACCTCCTCCACGAGGAACGCGGCGTCCGCGCGGTCCTCTCGCTGGCGATTGATCACGTCGCCGAGATTCCCTCTGAAGACGTTGTCCCCGAGCATCAACACGAAATCATCGTCGATGTGCGGTTCCGCCTGGAGGATGGCGTGTGCGAGTCCGAGCTGTTCGCGCTGGTGGGCGTACGTTATCGGAACTCCCTCGTATTCGTCGCCGTACCGTTCGATGATCTTCTCTTTCATGTAGCCGACGACCACGACGAGTTCGGTCACACCGATCTCGAGGAGGTTGTCGAACACGTCCTCGATGAGCGGTTTCCCGTCGACCTCGACGAGCACCTTCGGCTTGTCTTCGGTGAGCGGCCGGAGGCGCGTGCCTTTTCCGGCTGCTAAGACGACTGCTTGCATGTTTGGAGTGGTTTCGACCGGGCGACATATACTTTGTGAGCGAGAGCTGTCTTCTCCGAGTGTCGTCGCTCACGCTTTCTGCAGCCCATCCCGGTTCGGACGATCCGTATACTGGTGTGCCGGCGGGACCGCGACCGTGGTCCGGCTCCACCAAAGCCGACCTACGACGGTCGGTCTCAGTCAGCCGAGTCAAGCGCTCGATTTGGATTATCGCCGTGTCGTATTCTCTTCGTCCGATAGCTCCTCGTAGATCCGTTTCCGAACCGAGACGTCGTCTTCCGCGAGTGTTCGAAGCAGTTTCCGGAGCTCGGCAGGCGGCGTAGACTCGAGCACCTCCCGAAGCGGTCGATCAGCGCCGATCACGTCGACGTCGCCGCTCGCCAGCACGGCTGCGACGATGTGCTTACACGGTGTTGCATCGTCGGGGCAGCTACACTGTCCCTCGACGTAGCTGTCGTTCGAGAGCGTTACCTGTACGTCGTACGGTCGGCTTCCCCGAACCGTCGCCCGAAGCTCGTCATCGACGCGTTCTACGTCCGTCACAGCTCCGCGCTCGTAGTAGCGCTCACCGCGTTGGTATCGACCGGGTTCGGTCAGTGATCGGAGGATATCCGTCTCGACCGCCGACTCGGACTGGCGGGCTTTGACGCGTGGAAACGCTTCGACTACGGGGTCAGTACCCGGTATCGTCGGATCGCTGCCTCGCCGGTGGACGTACCCCTGTTCCGGCCACCCCAGCGGGAACCAGTAGCCAGGGTCGCCTATCGCATCACAGCAGTCGGTGACCACATCGAGACGATCGGTCGGACGTATACCCTTGAGCGTCGCGGTACGTGGTGGCGTACCGATATCGAGTCGAACGTCCGTTTCCTCGGCGGTTCGTTGGGTGTACTCCGCACGGATTTCCTCAAGCGCGGCGATCCCGTCGGCGGCGAAGCCGTGACCCGTTCGCTCGAGTTCGAGTACCAGTTCGGCATTGGTGTGTTTCTCCCGGAATTTGAGTACCGGGCGGTTACTCCCGACCAACTCAGACGGATCGAACTCCGGACGGTCCGTTCCGAAGACGATCGGCGTGATCTGGTCCGTCGGTGTGTCGGGAAGCCGATCACCCTCCGGCGAATCTCCGTTCGCTGGTTCGCCGAGTGGCGTCTCGAACAGCCGTCTACAGACCGGACACACCGTCGTTTCGAGCGCCTCACTACGGAACGTCGTATACTCGGAGGCACGACACCAGTCACAGGCCCGGCGCGTCTCGTCTTCGGTCCGGTCCCACTCGAGGTTGCGACGCGGCGTCACTGCTTTGAGCTCGCTGATGACCGCGGATCGCCGCTTCTGGTGGTTCTCGAGCGTTTGGCGGCACAACGCACAGCAATCGGTGTCGCTCTCTCGGATCGCCGCCGGGAAGACGAGCCGCTGGTCGTGGGTATTCCCTCGAAGGGACAGAGCGGCTTCGGGTGACTGGCTGTTTTTCTCCCGTGCTTGCGCGTTCTCAGGTACGTTCGGCGACTCGTAGGCGACGATATCGGCGGCAGAGACTGTTTCGTCTGGAGCGCCGTCTTCGGGCACAATCTGTCGACCGTATCGACAGCCGTCGGGACCGACGATGTGCCACTTGCCGGAACCGGAGCCAGAGCGAGCGAATGTCGGCACGGTTGCCGAGAAAACGAGTTAGGCACAGTTATTGCTTTTCGATCCTTCGCGAGCGGATTCGACTTTCCGGCCCAACAGATCTGACGGATTGATGTTCGAGGGGTGTCGCCTTCCGACTAGCGGCACACCGATCAATTTCGGAGCAATGGAACGTCAAACGGCAGATTGCTCGAGACCGTCGTTCGGAACCCCCGCGAGATAGCCAGCAGGACGAGGAAGTAAACGGCTGCGCCGAGTCCGACGAGGAGCACCACGAACACCTCGTTGTAAGTAGCGATCGGGTGGGGTTCGCCGACTGCTCGAGCGGCATAGACGACGAGGCCCATAAGCAAAGCTGCGCCACACTGTCTGGCAATCTCGCCGACCGGGACCTGGAACGCGACGTGTTGCCGGGTGTAGTAGAATCCGAAGACGAGGCCGATAGCGGCCGAACTTGCCGTCGCGATCGCTGCGCCGAACCAGCCGATGCTGTAGACAAGCGCGACGTTGAACACGAGGTTCGAACCGATGAAGATCGCGTTGGCTCGAAACGCGAGGTCCGGCCGATCGATCGCGTTGAGGGTGTTGAGCAGTTGTTTGTTGTAGGTGTACGCGAGGATCCCCACGAGCAGAATCGTCAGTACCTGTGCGCCGATCTCGAAGCCATCGCCGTAGATCAACATCAGTCGATCGCCGAGAATTGCCGCACCGACGATTCCCGGTATCAAGAAGAGTCCTGCGTAGGTGAGCGCATCGTTGGTCAGCGTTCGAACCATGTTCGTGTCTCCGGATGTAGACCGTTTGCTCAGTTCCGGAAAGAGCGTCGTCTGAATAGCACTCCCAAACACGTCGAGGAACTTCGCGAGAGTGTACGCGACCGCGTAGACCCCGGTAAGTCCGGCCGGGACGAACACCCCAAGTACGATGATATCCATATCGCTGAACGTCTTTTTGCGCATGTTGCCGAGCCACGAGAACTTCGCAAAGTCGAACAGACTGACCACGTGTCGCCACCGTGGAATCACAACTGTCGGTTTCACGAGCCAGAGGCCGATCACGGCGATAATCGCGGTTCCGATCGCGTGTCCCAGAAGCATGCCAGTGAGTTCCCAGCCAATAACCACCAGCCCGATCATGGCAACGCTTCGAGCCCCTTCTTTGACCGTGCTGAGCGGTGCATAGACGTGCACTCGATGACTGCCCTTGAGCGCGGAGTTGATCAGTTCGCTAACGATCGAGACGATCAACAGCAACACGACGAACTCGGCGACGGGCTGTCCGATATAAGCGTTTACCTGCTCACGAAAGATTAGGACGCCAATTGCGATGAGAGTCGTGAGAACAGTCTTCACAACCGTTCCGGCTGCAAGATACGCGTCGGGCTCCTCGTTCTCGCTCATCCGCTTGACGATCGCCTGTCCGAACCCGACGCTCTTGACGATCCCGAGCCAGGAGACAAGCGCGAGCGTTAGCGCGTAGAATCCGTAGATCTCTTCGCCAAGCGTGCGGGTGAAATAGATGGTCGCGACGAAACCGAGCGCTGAGGCGGCGAGTTTCGAGACGAGATAGATGACCGAGGTTTGACCGAGGCGCATGACGATTCGTCCTGTACAGATATCTCCGAGGGCACCTTAAGAGGTTCCCGCTTTTGAGGATTGACTACTCCTCGAGTAGATCAGCGAGATCCGGATGGTCGTGCAACTCGTCGGGAATTTCTTCCCCGCGCCTGACTCGATCCCGAACGGCCTGCCACTCCGCGTGCCGTCGGAACACCTGTACCGGGATTTGATCGATCCCGAGCACTTTCGCGATCGCGAGCCGATGCTGACCGCACATGTTCCACAGTATCTCTCCGTTCCGTCCGATGTCGACGGCGATCTCGTTCGCCAGCGGATGCATCGCGTCGTTGAGTCCGTCCCAGGCAACGTCGGGCTTTTCCTCGAGCAACTGCCGCTGTGACTTGTACCCATCCTCGCGAATGTGTTGATAGAGTCGATCGGTCGCTTCAGCGTGTTCTCTGAACTCGAGACCGTCGTATCTCTCGGCGAGGGCAGTTTGTTCCCACTCGAGGTCTTCGACGAAACGTTGTTCGATTGCTTTTGCGAAGGTGCGTTGCATGTAGGGATTCCCCTCTGTATCCCACTGCCCATCGACAACCCATCCACGTCGTTTCGAGAATATTTCACCGGTTGTATATTCGATCGACGCTGGATCGACGTAGATGCGTTTGTATGGATCTGCGTCGGTGTATTTGTGGGGATATATTTTGCTGAACAGACGAACTATTTCGCATACAGCCTCTCTATTTAGTCGGTAAATCGCTGTTGCTATCGGATTTGGTAGAGATCGAATAAGCTGATGGAATTGTGACTTCCAGCTCAAATACCTAATTCCGTATAAGAATAGTCGGTCTGGTCCTGCGCTGTAGAATTTTGTCAAGGTACGCAATATTTGATCGAAACTGTCTTTCATTATAGGATACGTGAGTCAGTGAACGCCAAACCGATAATCTGTAAGGGAGATTGTCGTCATTATTTAAGATCTCGTAAATCCGGGTGTCTCGAATCAGGAATAGTCACATTTTCTTCGTTAGCAAGCTGGGCTCGAATTGCTTGCCATTCTGAATGCCGAGCGAAGACAAGAATCGGAATGTGCTCGATATTGAGGGCCTTAGCAATTGAGAGTCGATGTTTACCGAGCATGTTCCACAGTAGTTCTCCGTCTCGTCCAATATCAACCGTGATTTCGTCCGTCTGTGGTGCAATCGTCGCGTTGACACTATTCCAAGCTACTGTTGGTGATTCATTTGCAAGATTAAATTGAGGTTCAAAACCATCGCGTTCAATTTGGTTGTACAGACGTTCAATTCTCTCACATTTATGTTTGAACTGTCTGTCATCCTCATACATATCTACTAATGGAGTTTCGTCCCAGGGTTTTCCTTTTTTATAGTGCTGATGAATACTTCTGGGGATGGGTTGATCGATAAAGCGGCCACAGTTACGATCCCAGTCCCCGTCAATCACCCATCCTCTTCGCCGTTGATCGTGTAGCCCAGAGACTCGTTTTATCCTCGATGGATCAACATATAGAATTCGATAAGGGTTAGTGTCTGTGTATTTATCAGGAAACAATCCATGAAGTACCCGAACAGTTAATCGAACCCACACCACAGTTAACTTAAATACATATTTGGCAATTTGAGGTCGAAGTTGGTTAACTCGATTGTGATATTTCAACGTATAACTTATGTATCGAATTGTGAGCAACACCATCCGATCAGGACCTTCTCTACGGATCGTACGCACGGCCCGTACAAGTAGCGACATGTAGTGGTAAGTGATTGAATGTCAATCGTCAATCTATTTATATTCGCTGTTTGCGGACGCGGTCCCACGTTTTGTATTCTAAGACCGAACAAAATCCGCATCATTATACGTCCAGTACGACCATCATGTAACACTGTAATGTGGTCTCCAACGGAGTTCTCATTTCGGAAAGTCAAACGGAAGGCCGACCACGTCGGATTTCGGGATACGGGAGTATATGCTGCCGAATTGCTTTCTCGAAAGACCGTTCTCTGGCCGATCATTGATCGACTCTGCGACGAGGGGACGTTCGATGTCGCCTCCCCACACGAGTTTCACACAATTGCTAATCAGTTGGTCAGTGTGACGGATGACACCGAGCCATACGGTCCATTTGCAGCGCCGTTCGTGGCCGATATCGGATCAGGATACGTGTTCTCTGAAACAGGACTCGTTGCCACCGATAACGGTAAAATCGTAAACGAGAGTTTGTTTCCACCGGACCGTGGAAGACGATTCGTAGTGGCGAAGTTGATCTGGCAATTATTTTTTGAGTCGACCCACCTGACCACAGCACTGGCTCGGAAAAACATCAGCAACTTAGATACACAGTCTACATCGATCGAAGTTGCGGCACCACTGATTCCACGCTATAGCGATAACTACTACCACTGGATGATCGAAACAGTGCCCCAGATACGGTATCTGCGCGCGTTCGAAGCCGAAACGGGAACCGACGTGACGTATCTCGTCCCGGGTGATGCCCCCTCGTGGCTCGATGAGACACTAGAACTGCTCAATATTCCCGACGAAAAGGTCGAGCGGACTTCGAACAGCGTGTATCGAATCAACCGTCTCGTTTTGCCTTCGTTTCCACTTCAGACTCGCCAGGACTACGAGTGGATCGTTGAAAGGGTTCTCGAGAACGCTAACCTAGATCGAACTCGAATTGATTCAGGAAGCAACGTCTACATTTCTCGGTCCGAAGCGATCGAACGTCGTGTCGTTAACGAAGCGGAAGTGATGGAGACGCTGTCAAAATATGGATTCGAGCGGTATCATCTCGAGGACCTAAGTGTGACTGAGAACGTCACGCTGTTTCACGAGGCAGATATAGTCGTCGGCGCACACGGTGCTGGACTGACGGATTTGATCTACTGTACCGATGCGACGGTCATCGAACTCTTTGGATCGATGGTTAAGGATCCATATGAGCAACTCGCAGAGACTGTCGGTGTCGGTTACGAGCGACTCGAGTGTCAGCCAAAATCAACTGATCTCTACGTCGACACGGAGAACCTTGAACGAACGGTACAACGCCATTTGAACGTGTAATACCACCGGTCTGACTTTCCATTAATCCGAAGAGTAGCAGCGTGAACGGTAGTCACGTAGATTCTAACTTTGCCCGTAGTTCTCGTCGAATTTGCTTGACCGAGTTATCAATCGAGCCTGTGTTTTCGATTCTAATTACTGAAACACCGCGCTGAGAGGCGGAGTCTGTGATTTGCATGCAATTCTCGCGAAGATCCTCAAGAACACTTACTGTATCGTCGCTATCGACCCATGATTTAGAAAGAATGTCTTTGTCCCGGTTTCGTTGGCGAGCATCACAAGTAGTAGCAGGAGCATCAACGTGAACAAGAATCGATGGAAGTGGAACAGTATCGAGATACGATTCTAAGCAGAATATCTCGAGATCTGTCCGAAAAAGGATCGACAGTGCTCGCTGGAGAAATCCTTCATCCAATATAACTGTTTCTGCTGGTGATCGTGTCCTGACAGCGTATTCGTATTCAGCTGCTGTCCCAAGCAACATATCGACTAAGTGGATAGGTTCGTGAGTGGTCTCTCTACTCGCACGAGCCAGTAATTTTACGTAAGCAGGTCTCTGCCAAAGGAAGCGAAGTACATTCGTTATTTTGTCGGTGAGTTGCACATCCACTGGCCGTGGCTGGGAATCGCCTTTGTTGAAATTCAGGAACGGAAAATGGAAATCATTGGTGACAGAGAGTTCCGTATACAGAGTCGTTTTGCCAGAACCAGGAGGCCCGAGAAATTCAACGTGGGACATCGATTTTGTTACTGGTATACCCTAGTGCTCGCTACCGGTCTTCGACGAGTTCGTTCTCGGGCCAATTCCTTCGGCTGGTGATTTGGTGGGTATTGACCCGCGGCCTGTTACGTCATCGGTTTCCTGTTGAAAAGGACAGTTCCGAAATTGATGAAACGACCTGCTCCAGTGTTGTTTGGCTTTCCAGAGGAAGAGTGTCGAACGATTGAGTGCCGCATTGAGATTGGTGGGATTGTGCCTTTCCGGCATCTGCCTTCAGTCGTTCATAGATACATAAATATGTTATTCAGATATCCACACACGCAGATATCGAGTACCACCGTACTCACCCTGTTTCCGCGGCTAGATGATGATTGGCTATACATTTACACGGACCATCTTCGTAATCGCGATCAACTCATTTTTTATTCAGCCGTACGAACAACGCTAGCAATCGAATGTCTCGCCCCCGATCCGTCTCTATCGTCGTTCCTGTTTACAACGATTCGAGCGGCGTTCAGTCGACGCTCGAGTCCGTACTCGAGCACACTGACCCTTCTGCCGAACTCGAGATCATCGTCGTCGACAACGGTTCGACGGACGAAACACCGCAGGTTGTCGAACGATACGCTCGAAGCCACGATCACGTCGTTCTCGAGACGGAGGCAGACATGCAGGGATCGTACGCCGCCCGAAATACGGGTATCGAGCGTGCGACCGGTGAAATCCTCGTCTTTCTCGACGCAGATCAATGGGTCACGCCGGGATGGCTCGAGAGCGCACTCGACCGACTGACCGAACTCGAGGCCGACTATCTCGCCCCGAATATCCGTCTCAAGGCACCCGACGACCCGTCGCCGGTTGCTCGGTACAACCTCATCTCGGGGTTTCCGATCGAAGGGTTCCTCGAGCAACACCACTACGCCCCAACATCGTGTCTGTTCGTTACTCGGACACTTCTCGACGATGTCGGCTCGTTCGACGAGCGCCTCGTCTCCGGCGGGGACCTCGAATTCGGGAACCGCGTCCACGACGCAGGGTACGACCTCGAGTACGCGCCGGAAGCCACAGTGATTCACCCGACCCGAGACTCGTTTCGATCGTTAATTGGCCGAAATGTCCGGATCGGTCGCGGCCACTGCCAACTCCAGCGATACTATCCGAACCGATACGGTCGCGTGGGGATTCCACCTCGGCCGAGCGGGATCCGACGCGAGCAGTACGACGCATCGATGAACGCGGTGGTCTACAACGCAATTGCAACCGTCATGACCGCCGCTCGCGGCTTCGGATACTATCGCGAGTGTCTGGGGATCGGCCGCGATCGATTTGCATCCACGCTCGATTCAGTCTTCGATCGCAGTGTCGGCCCCTAACTCCGCTTATTTCAGTAACTCCCGCGAGTCGCTGTCGATCGCCCAGGTCCCATCGCTGTCTTCGCGCCACAGTCGGACTCGAGCGATCACCAGCGACAGATGCGCGTCGAAGACCGCATACGGTGCCTGGAACGGGCCGAGGAGATCGCGATGGCCGAGAAGGACGAAGCCGATAAACGCAACCACGCCTGCGATCCCGATCAGTGGTACCGTCGTCAGTAGGCCAAGGAAAACGAGCGCGGCTCCGCCGATCGACAACCACGGCGAAATCGCCAGGAACCACCAGTTAACCGGGAGTACCAGACGGCCGTACCACCCGTGTCGCCCGAGGAGATCGCGGTTGCGATCGAGGAGTTGCAACAGCCCCATCGCACGGCGGTCCTTTCGCGCGCGTCGGCCGCGGATGTTCGAGACACTGGCCTCCGTAAACTGCATCGCGGGATCCATGATCACGCGCTTTCCCGCCTTGCGAACGGCGACGGCGATTTCCGTGTCGTCTGCCAGTGAGTCGCCTGCGATCGGTTCGAAGTACTCCTTGCGGAAGGCGAAACACGGACCGTGGACGATAAACGTCGAATCGAGATGCGATTCGAGCGCTTGGTTTTGCGCCTGAAGATCGCGGTAGGACTCTTCGACCTCGCTGTCACCCAGCACGTCGATCTGGCGTCCGGTGACGCCGCCGACTGCTGGATCGGCGAGATTCGAAACGGCGTGGGAAATCGCGTCCTCGTGAAGTCGCGAATCGCAGTCGGTGCGAAAAATCACGTCGTGATTCGCCGCTTCAATCCCGCGGTTGACCGCTCGAGCGACGCCGCCACGATCGTCCTCTTCGATCAGGGTCACCGCGGGACGGTTCCCTTCGGCGAAGAACTCGCGGACGAGCGTGGCCGTCTCGTCGTCGCTCGAGTCGACGATGACGAATTCAATCGACTCGGCCGGATACGCGAGGGAGCACAGTTGCTCGAGTGCGTCTTCGATGATCGCCGCTTCGTTGTACGTTGGGAGGACGATACTCACTGGTTCGACGACATCGGTCTTCGCGGCGGGAGATCCAGTCGGAGAGACGAGTCGATAGGCCACGAGATAGAGCGCGTACGGGATTCCCGCGACGGCGAGAAGCAGGAACCCGAACCAGAGCAACAGCATTAGTGGCATCGTACGAACCGTCGTGTATAAATATTGACGGAGTTGCGGAGAGGGTTCCCAATCCGATACTGTGTGATGAACGGGTCAAAGACGGCGTCTATTCTCGAACGGTCAGTTCGCGGCCGTGTCGCATACTCCAATACATTGAGTGTCTTATAGGTTTGTCACTTCACCGGTCAGTCTCCGAGTACAGAAATACAGCGTTCAGTGGCTGTTAGGGGTGCGGATATCAACACACGGCGAATAGATGACAAGGCTTATTCTTGACTTGTGTCTGGTGCAAGCTAATGAGTACGGACACCGAACACGTCGAGGAAGGAACCGAAACGTCCTCCTCGTTCCTCGAGACGTGGGAAGACTGGTACCACATCCCCGTTATCGGGGCTGTGGTGCTGTTCATGTTCTGGGTGCGAACCCAGGCATACGACAGATTTGTCACCGACGACGGGACGCCCGCGCTGGGCGGCGTCGACTCGTGGTATCACTGGCGAACGATCGAATGGACATCGGAGAACTATCCGAATACGATGCCGTACGAGGTCTGGACCGGATTCCCGACCGGAAACTACGTCGGGCAGTTCGGGACGTTATTCGACCAGATTATCGTCACCATCGCGATGATCGTCGGCCTCGGTGATCCGTCGACGAGCACGCTCTACACCGTCGCATTGCTCACCGTTCCCGCGATGGCAGCCCTCATCGCGATCCCCGTCTTTTACATCGGTCGACGCCTCGGCGGCACGGTCGGTGGCCTCGTCTCCGTTTTGATCATCGCACTGATCCCCGGGACGTTCCTCTTCCGAACGACTGTCGGGCAACTACAACACCACGTTGCGGAAGTCCTGTTCATGGCGATCGCGGTTCTCGCGATGATGGTCGCGCTTCGAGTCGCCGAACTCGAGCAACCGATTTACGAACTCGCCGTCGACAAGGACTGGGCGACGCTTCGAAAGCCAGCAATCTACAGCGCCCTCGCTGGACTCGCGCTGACGCTGTATATCTGGGTCTGGCCGCCTGCTATCGTGCTGATCGGAATCTTTGGCGTCTTCTTCGCCGTTCAGCTCTGTCTGGACCACGTCCGCGGCGTTTCCCCGGATCACGTGGCCTTCGTCGGTATCGTCAGTCTGAGCACGACCGCGCTCACCACGGCCCTGTTGATCGAAGAATCGGGAACGAGCGTCACAAGTTTCAGTTATCTGCAGCCGGTAACGGCACTCCTCGTCGCCGTCGGCTGTCTGTTCATGGCCTGGTTCGCTCGAGAATGGAACAACCGCGACATCGACCGTCGATACTATCCAGCGGCAATAGCCGGCTTGATCGTCGCGGCGTTCGGAGTCATGTGGCTCGTTCTCCCCGACCTCTACAGTACGCTGGTCGGCAACCTCACGGGCCGACTCCTTCCACTCGACCCAGGGACGGGGACGCTCACCATTTCGGAGGCCCAGCCGCCGGATGACTTCACGAACCACGTCTTCGACGAGTTCGGAGCGGCGTTCTACACGATGCTCGCCGGACTCGCATTCCTCGTGGCCCGACCGTTCCTCGGACGCGAGTACCGCGCCGAGTACACGCTGGTCATCGTCTGGTCGCTGTTCCTGATCAGCATGGCCGCGACGCAGGTTCGATTCGCTTACTACCTCGCGCTGGCGGTCGCCGTCGTCAACGCCGTCTTCGTCGCGGATATCGTCCGGATCTTTAATCTCGATCTCAGAGGCGGCGTCGACTCGATTCGTCAGATCGAGACTTACCAGATCATCGTCCTGTTGATGGTCGTCTTGCTCCTGTTCGCACCGCTGCTCCCGCCGATCGCTGCCGACGAAGATACCGCGTGGGAGCGGGGCGAACGCGTCGGTCCGCATCACGAAGCGATGAATTGGGAGGAATCGAACCACTGGCTCGCCGACAACACGCCGGAACCGGGTAACTGGGGCGATGCAGAGCGTGCCGACGAACTCGAGTACTTCGGCACCCACGAGTACCCGGAAGACGGTGACTACGACTACCCTGAAGGCGCCTACGGCGTGATGTCGTGGTGGGACTACGGCCACCTGATAACGACCCAGGCCGAGCGGATCCCGCACTCGAACCCGTTCCAGCAGAACGCACGGTCGTCCTCGGCGTTCCTGACCGCCGAGTCCGAAGTGGAAGGGGAACTAATCCTCGATACGATCGCCGCCGGCGAGTCGCCACTCGACGACGACAACAACCTGCACTCGGAGGCCGAACTCGAGTCGATGGCCGAGGACGCCACGCACGAGGAGATGCGGTACGTGATGATCGATCACTCGATGGCCAGCGGAAAGTTCCCAGCGATCACGGAGTGGTCCGGACCGGACTACACCCACTACATGACGCCGTCGGACTACGAGCCGGGGCAGTCACTGCACGTGGATGATCTTCAGGAGACCTACGATACCGCCCCGTACCACGACACGATGCTGTCTCAGCTATACTTCGACGACGCGGGTGGCATGGAACACTACCGGGCCGTTCACGAGAACGAGGGTGCCGGAACGGCGCTCTTCGCCAGCTACGCGCAGGTGTTCAACGAGGAGGAACTGCCGGAACAGCAGGCCCAACAGATCGCCTCCCTGGGCTATGAGGACGGTGAAGTGCTTCAGATCGACGACAACGGCGACCTCGCTCCGCCGGGCGAGGGCCAACCCGCAGTCACGGTCAACCAGCAGACGAGTCAGAACGAGGCGATGCAGCTCCAACAGAGTCCGATCTACGAGGTCTTCGACATGCAAACCGCTGCCGCCGTGAAGACCTACGAGCGCGTCGAGGGGGCGACCCTTACCGGCACCGTCGACGACGAGGACGAACTGCTCGATGAAAACGCCACGGTCCGCGTCGACGTCGGACTCGAGACGAACGCTGACCGCGCGTTCAACTACACGCAGGAAGTCGAACTCGGAGAGGACGGCTCCTTCGAGGTGACCGTCCCGTACGCGACGAACGACGAACTCGGCGTTGACGACGGCTACACGAACAGCAGCGTCGAGGCGATTGGTGAGTACACGCTGTCCGTCGGTGAACCCGGCGAGGACGGCTACGAAGGACAGACCGCCGTCCCCGAGACCGCAGTGATCCAGGGCGAGACGATCGACGACATCGAGTTCGAGCAGACCGAACTCGAGGATCCCGCGGAAACCGAGGAAGACGAAGAGCCCGAAGTCCCAGATGAGGGTGACGACGTGATCGACGGCGATGACGGCGACAACGAGAGCGAGGAAGGCGTCGAGACCGAGGAGAACTAAGTTCGACGCCTGCCGCTCGGAGACGATCCAGAACGGTTTCTGCTCCGTAGTACGATTTGCACGAGGTACTTCACAGCAGCGGAGGCGAGTAAGATGCTGGTCGATATCGTCTTCAAGAAGCTCGCTCGAGGCCGAACTCGATTATTTGACTATTTGACTATTTGACTATTTGACTATTTGACTATCTAACTCGCTAAACAACCCGTTGGAAATCACGTACTCGACGCCCTACTATAACGGACTCACTCAGATCGAGATATCATCGGAATTACTATCCCCTCTCACTATTTGCGGGCTCGTCTTCGTCTCCGGTCGGATCAGGGCCAAGCGACCGAAACGCGATCGTCGGGAACCGGGGCTCGAGCGAGCTCGGTCGTCGCCCGCTCCCGTTTGCGGGGAGCGGGACGCGATCGATGACGCCCCGGTCTGCGAGTTCGTAGAGGAAGCGCTTGACCGTCCCCGCGGTCAGCGACGATCGAGCGGCGATCGCCGTCGCAACTTCGCGGATGGGTTTTTCGTCCGACTCGACCGCGACGAGGTCCAGCAGGACCCGCTGGCGCGTCTCCGAGAGCGCGAGTACCCGATCGAGATGGACGCCGTTCTCGGGAATGTCGGCCTGTGCCGTTTCGATGTGGTGTGGTTCGATGCGGTCGCTCCCGTCTTCGGTCGCGAGGACGCCGGCACCGAACAGGACCGCGAGCGCGTCGTGGGCGTCGCCGTCGGCCCACATCGCAATTTCGCGGATCGATTCGTGGTCGAGTGCGCCCGCCGCGAGACCCGTCGAGGCGCGATCCGTGATCACGTCGACGAGTTCGTGGTGGCGGTAGGCCGGCACGGCGACGGTGGGGTAGTCGTCGGTCCAGCCGTCGGGGAGCGAGTGACCGACTGCGACGGCCGTAACGCTTTCGTCGACCGGCTCGAGCAAGTCTCGAGTTCGATCGTACGTGAGGGATTCGGGCTCGTCGTGGTGGTCGATCGCGATCACTGCGCGGTGGGCCGGCCGACCCAGCCGCTTGCGGAATCGCCCTCGCAGTTCGTCGGTCCCGACGCCGCTCTCGGGGACGGGTTTTGTCGCGATCACCGACAGGACGGCTCGGTAGAAGGCGAACGCGCTCTCGACGCGTCGGCCGTCAACGTAGACGAACCAGGTCACCGGGCCCGTGCTACCGGCGCGCGTCGTCGTCCCGATCGTTCGAGTCGACTTGCCGAGTTGCTCGTTTAGCGCGTCGAACAACGCGGTTACGGTCGCCGAGGTGCCCGATCCGGAGGGACCGACGACGGCGACCGGCGGCGGCAATTCGCCGTCGAACGCGGGCTCGAGCGCGTCGAGCAGTTGCTCCAGAACGGGACCGCGGCCCACCGGCTCCGTCCGGTGGACCACTGGGCTGAGGTGATCGCGGTCGACGACGACCGCCCGACCCTGTCGCGCCGATCGCCGTCGCGCGATACGTTCCTCCAGATCCATTACCCCGCCTCCTGTCGCTTGCGCCGGTCGGCGTCGCGGTCCGCGCCGACGAGTGCCGCCTCGAGGACCTCGAGGGTGTGTTTGATCTCGTAGCCGGTGCCGTGTCCCATCTGCATCGAGCAGGTCGGACACTCCGTGAGACCGGTCTCTGCGTCGGCGTCCTCCATGTGCTCGAACATCTCCTCGCCGATTTTCATCGACGTCTCGTAGTTTTCGGCTTTCCAGCCGTACGTGCCGGAGATTCCCGAACAGGAATCGCCGACGTCGTGTGCGTCGATGCCGTCGATTGCGTCCACCACTTCGATCGTCTGTCCATCGAGTCCCTGGTTACGTGAATGACACGGTGCGTGATAGGCGAAGTCCTCCCCTTTGACGGACGTCCCCTCGAGTTCGCCCTCGAGGTCCTCGTGGACCCGGAGATATTCGATGGCGTCCCAGGTATTCTCGGCGACGTTTTTGGTATTCTCGAAGTCGAACAGTTCGGGGTATTCCTGGCGAAGCGACATCGAACAGGAGCTACACGAGGCGACGATATCGGCGCCGTCTTCTATCGCCGCGCCGAGTTCGCGGACGTTCGTCTCGGCGGCCCGTCGGGCGTCGTCGAGCATGCCGTTGGCGAACATCGGCGTCCCCGAACAGGACTGTTCTGGGACCATGATCTCGTAACCGAAGTGCTCGTAGACGCGGACCAGGGCCTTCGCCACTTCGGGCGTGTTGTAGTTCGAATAGCAGCCGTGGAAGTAGGCGATGCGCTTGTCGGGGTTTTCGACCTTCGCGTCGCCGCGTTTCGCTCGCGCCTCCCGCGCTCGCTTTTTCGAGGTGGCGTTGCCACCTCGCTTCGTCCACCATGCCCGGAAGGTTTCGGTTGCGAACTCGGGAAGGTCGCGCTCGCTCGTGATTCCGAGCGTTTTCTCACCCAGCCACTTGGTCACGGACAGCCCCATCACGAAGTTCGCAGTTCGGGGGAATGCGGCTCCGAGCGGGGCGAGCCGCCGGTAGTTCGCGAGGATCCGGTTTCGGATATACTCGCGCGAGAATTTGTCCATGTTCTCCTCGACGTACTCCCCGCGTGCAGTGTTGTGCATCTGCGAGAGGGGGACCTCGGAGGGGCAGGCGCTGTCACAGCGCATGCAGTTCGAACACTTCATCACTGAGTCGTCGATATCGTGGTCGCCCTGCCGTTTGAGCCGCCACTGTTCGGGTCCCTGGAACTTCGGTCCGGGGAACTCGTCGTCGACCTCGGCGACCGGGCAGTTGGTGTCGCAGGTCGAGCACTTGTAACAGTTGTCCGCTCCCGGACGGAGGTCCATCGATTCGGCTTCGGGGAAGACCTGAACGGGTTCGAACTCGTCGTCTTCCGCGCCCGGTACGTGATCGTCGGTCGGTTGCTCTGCGTCGCTCATGAAAGTATCACCTGCGCCAGTCTGTCGGTGTCGCCGTCACCGTCGCTGTTGCTGCCGATGTTGCTGTCGGTGTCAGTATCGCTCGAATCGCTCGAACCGCTCGAACCGCCCGTGTCGTTCCGCCGGTTAGTCCCGGTCACGATCCGGGTTCTCGCGTCCGGCAGTCGTCCTCGACGTCGCTCGAGACGTCTATCGCTCATTCGTCCACCTCCTCGGCCGCCCGGGTCCCGGCGACGTAACCCGTCGCAAGCGAGACGCCGGCCCCGGATTTCTCGGCCGCGAAGTCGTAGCCGCCGAGCACCGCGCCAGCCGCTCGCAGGTTCGCAAACTCCGGTTCGCCGTCCGCATCGAGCGGGCGGAGCTCGCGGTCGGGTGCGAGCCCGAACCGGGCGTAGGGCTGTTCGCCGAAGACGTCGTCGACGAACCAGTCGTAGCGATCCGACGCGTGGGGGACGTGGCAATCGAAGATTGGTTCGAACACCCGTTCGCGTTCGGAGCGGACGCCCTTGCCGACCAGTCCGCCCGTCGCGAGGACGTACTGGTCTGCGCGGTGGGGGATTTCGGCGCCGTGGCGATCCACGACAACGTGGTCGATACGAGCAGTCTCGCCCGACTCACTCTCGGTCTCGTATCCGATCACCGGGACACCCGACGCCGTTCGGACGCCCGCGTCCTCGAGGGCCTTGTACAACAGATCTTCGAGCCGCATTCCGGGCAGACTCGGCGGCCCCATCGGGACCTCGAAGACGTCTGCCCCCAGGGCATCCGCGAGGTCGGCTCGCACCTCGTCCGCGTAGTCGTCGCCCAGAATCGCGGGGAAGCCGACACGGCACTCGCCCTCGAGGCGGGCCTCGACGGTCGTCGCAAGCGCCTCGCGTGCGGAGGTCTCGCCTGCGCCCGTCGTGACTGATTCATCGCGATCGAGCAGGTGGGCGTAGCGCGTGACCTTCGCGTCGTCACGGACGATGCCGGGGAAGGAGACGGTGACGCCGCGGGCGTCGAAGGGGGCGCCGGCCGCCTCGAGATGGGCCGCAGCCAGCGGGGCCTCGAAGTCGGGCAGGGTCTCGAAGCCGACGAGCAGGGTGTCTCGAGGGTCACTCGCGAGCCCGGACGCCGTCGAGACGGGGTACCGGGCGGTCGGTTTGACGGTACCGCCGTGGGTGGGGACGAGCGCGTTCGCGTCCGTGTGTTCGCCCGCATACGCCGCTCCGGCAACGTCGTCGAAAAACGACAGCGCGTCGCGGACCGCGTCGGTTCCGACGCGTTCGTAGGGATGGCCCTCGGGAAGGTCCGCGAGCGCGTCGAAGGGATCGACGAGCGGCCCCTCCCCGTCCGGGGTGTAGCCCAGAACGTCGATCAAGCCGCTCGCGTGACGCAGCGTGCTCTGTTTGTAGGTGACGAGTCGGACTCGAGCGCCTCCCTCTGCAGCAGCCAGCGCCGACGTGACGCCGGCTAGACCGCCGCCGATCACGAGGACGTCGTCCTCGATGGCCATTCACGGATCACCCCGTCCGTCAGCACGACGCTCTGGGGCGGGGCGGCCGCCGTCGAACGCCGCGTAGTCGAGCGACTCCGATTCGGCCGCGTTCGCCGGGTCCCGATCCCGATTCATCGTCGTCGCGTGCAGCGCGTAGTTGAGCATCGCCTGCGAGAGCTGTTCGCCCCAGAGGGCGTGGCGCTCGCCCTTCCAGCGCTCCTGGAACAGCTCGTCCAGCGCCGCTCGAACCGTCGGCTCGTCGTATTCGGGGTGGAGTTCGTTGGCCATATTCGCACAGCAAAAGCCGCCCTGGCAGTTCCCCATCGACGCGCGCGTTCGGATTCGAACCGCGTTCAGGTCCGATCCGGACTGGGAGATGGCATCCTGTACCTCGGCGCGCGTCACGCCTTCGCACTGGCAGATGACCGGGTTTGCGTCGTCCGTTCCGAGGACGTCGCTCGCACGACTTCCGAGTCGCTGTTTGCTCCGGCGAGCGACCGGCGATCGAAGTCCGAAGTCGTCCATGCCGGCCTCGAGCGTCTCGATATTCTCGCTGCCGGGCAGCGGTTCGTCGGCGGTCGCACAGGACGCGGAGACGCCCAGTTTCTCGCAGACGTGATCCGAGATTTCCTCGGCCATCGCCCGGTAGGTCGTGAACTTGCCGCCGACGATACTGGACATCCCCGAGACGCCGTCGCGGTCGTCGTGATCGAGGAGGAAGAAGTCCCGCGTGATGTCCGTCGGGTCCTGCGTACCGGTTCCCGGCGGCTCGTACAGTGGACGCACGCCCCAGAACGAGCGGATCGTCCGGGCTTCCTCGAGGATCGGGACGAGTTCCGAGAGGGTGTCGATCATCTGGTCGACCTCCCAGCGTTCCTCGGGGTAGTCGTCCGGATCCGCGACCTCCTCGTCGGTGGTGCCGAGAATCGCCGTCGTCTCGTGGGGGACGATGATGTCGGCGTCGCCTTTCGGCTTGCAGCGGTTGATGACGGTGTCGACCTGGCGGACGTTCATGATCGTCATGACGCCCTTCGAAGGCCGGACCTCGATATCGAGGTTCGCCATCTCGCCGATCTGGCCGGCCCACGCGCCCGTTGCGTTGACGACGTATTCGGCGGTAATCTCCTCCGTCGTCCCCGCCGCCTCGTGAGTGCGTTTTCCCGGCCCGGATTCGTGACGGACCTCCACGCCGTAGATGTCGTCGCCGTCGCGCAGGAGGTCGATCACTTCGGCGTGGGTCTCGACGCGCGCGCCGTGTTGCTCGGCGTCGAGCGCGTTCGCGACGCAGAGTCGGAACGGGTCGACCGCGCCGTCGGGGACTTCGATCGCCCGTTTCACGTCGTTCGCGAGATAGGGTTCGACCGCCCGGGCCTCCCGTCCTGAGAGGACGCGCGCGGGAATGTCACACTCCCGGCAGCCCTCGAGTTTTTCCCGGAAGTACTTATCCGAGTCCTCGGGTCGCTGGACGAACAGGCCGCCGGTGAGTTCGACGCAGTGGCCCGCGATCTCCCGGAGGATCTCGTTTTCTTCGATGCACTCGGTCGCGCTCGCCTGATCCGAGACGGCGTAGCGACCGCCGCTGTGCAAGAGCCCGTGCATCCGCCCGGTCGTCCCGTCGGTCAGGTTTTCCCGCTCGACGAGCGTCACCTCGAGCCCGCGCATGGCTAAATCTCTAGCAATACCACAGCCCGTCGACCCGCCCCCGAGAACGAGGACCTCGGTGTCATCTGCCATCCCTCTAGTGGTACCTCTACCCGCCCATCCTTTATTTTATCGGCGCTTATTGAACGGCCATAACAATAGGAACGGATTGTGCTACCTGCTGTTACCTCTCGTTCATTATTCGTTCACCGGAATCGGCGAGAACTGTCTCACGGAACGAAAGAAGCGAATAACGGCGACAATACGACCCATAACATAATTTAATTTACAAAAGTGAGATTATGGGTTCGGCAACATTTATAATGATAGTAGGGATTGTTTACCAGTATCACGCGACCGTCGGTAAACACGTCGTGTGGACGAGCCAAGGGGTGACTACCAGTGACAGCAAATACGTACGTCGGTGCAGTAGACCAGGGGACGACCGGGACGCGGTTCATCGTGTTCGATCACGGCGGCCAGGTCGTCGCGAACGCATACGAAAAGCACGAACAGATCTACCCGGAACCGGGCTGGGTCGAACACGACCCGATGGAAATCTGGGAGAACACGAAACGCG
This sequence comes from Natronorubrum halalkaliphilum, assembly GCF_009834785.1. Lineage (GTDB taxonomy): Archaea > Halobacteriota > Halobacteria > Halobacteriales > Natrialbaceae > Natronorubrum > Natronorubrum halalkaliphilum. The sequence continues at coordinate 115,278 of NZ_WUYX01000015.1, read as the reverse complement.
TTATTACACAGGCGCTCGGCCAGGCGGGCATCAGCCCCGACCAGCTCGAGGCGCTGGGCGTGACCAACCAGCGCGAGACCACGCTGCTGTGGGACGCCGACTCCGGCAAACCGGTCCACAACGCCATCGTCTGGCAGGACCGCAGAACCACGGACCGCGTCGAGGAACTCGAGGACGACGGCCAGGTCGGAACCATCCGCGAGAAAACCGGCCTCGAGGCCGACGCCTACTTCTCGGCGACGAAAGCCGAGTGGCTGCTCGACAACGCCGATCCGATCAAACTCGAGCGCTCGCGGCCCGAGGACATCCGCGACCGCGCTGAAAAGGGCGAAGTCCTCTTCGGCACCATCGACACGTGGCTGGTCTACAACCTCACGGGCAACCACATCACCGAGGTCACGAACGCCTCGCGGACGATGTTGTACAACATCCACGACCTCGAATGGGACGACGACCTCCTCGCGGAGTTCGACGTTCCCGAAGCGATGCTGCCGGAGGTCCGACCGTCGAGCGACGACGCCACGTACGGGACGACCGACGAGGAGGGCTTCCTCGAGGCCGAGATTCCCGTCGCGGGCGCGCTCGGCGACCAGCAGGCGGCCCTGTTCGGCCAGACCTGTTTCGACGCCGGCGACGCGAAGAACACCTACGGTACGGGCTCGTTCTTCCTGATGAACACCGGCAACGAGGCCGTCGAAAGCGACCACGGCCTGCTGACGACCATCGGCTTTCAGCGCTCGGGCGAGGACGTCCAGTACGCGCTGGAGGGATCGATCTTCATCACCGGGGCCGCGATCGAGTGGCTCGAAGATATCTCGCTGATCGAAAACCCGGCCCAGACGGCCGAACTCGCCCGCAGCGTCGACTCGACGGACGGCGTCTACGTCGTCCCGGCGTTTACGGGGCTGGGCGCACCCCACTGGGACCAGCGCGCACGCGGGACCATCGTCGGAATGACGCGGGGCACCCGCAAGGAACACATCGTCCGGGCGACCCTCGAGTCGATCGGCTACCAGACCCGGGACGTCGCGGAGGCGATGGAGGCCGATTCGGGCATCGAAATGACCTCGCTGAAAGTCGACGGCGGCGCGGTCAAGAACAACTACCTCTGCCAGCTTCAGTCGGACATCATCGGGTCGGAGATCGTCCGTCCGGTCGTCGACGAGACGACGGCACTGGGATCGGCGTACGCGGCCGGCCTCGCAGTGGGGTACTGGGACGACGTCGACAGTCTGCGCGATAACTGGCAGGTCGACCGCGAGTTCGAACCGGAGATGGACCGAGACGACGCCGACGAGCTGTACGACCGGTGGAACGACGCCGTCGACCGGTCGCTGGGTTGGGCGACAGACGGTGGTGGGAGTGAGTGAGCGCTCTCATCGATGCGCTCTCGAGTCTGCCCGAGATTCTCGCTTCGCTCGGCGGCGGCGCGTTCGGAGCGGCGTTCGGGCCGCTGCCGGCATTCGTCTTCACGGGCTTCATGGTGATCGCCGGCGAAGCGTCCGTTCTCGCCGGCGGTGACGGCTTCATAACCAGCCAGGTCGCATTCGGACCGGCGTTCTCACCAGCGGTCAGTTTCGCCGGCGGTGTCGCTGCGACGGCCTACGCCGCGAAGAAGGGGTACATGGAGGGGTTCGAGTCCGATTATCATCAGGCGAAGAACATCGCGCAGGCGCTCGGAACGAAACCCGACGTGCTCGTGGTCGGTGCCGTCTTCGGTTTGATCGGCTGGTGGATGCAAGTCGCGTTCGATACACTCGCGTTGCCGTACGACCCTATCGCGATGGGTGTCGTGCTATCAGCGATCTTCCATCGCCTCATTTTGGGCTACAGCATCATCGGTAAAGTCCGCGGAAGCAACGTCCTCGACATGAGTCCGTTCGAGCGCGAGGAGCGCCGCACCTCGGCGGACGGCGGGGAGAAGATGGTCGATCCGGTGGCATCGGAGACGCCCGAAGGCGGCGACGCGATCACGTCCGAACAGGAGGCCGGCGCGGCCGCCACCGGTCGGTTGGCCGTCGAACCGTGGCTCCCCCACCAGTACGAGTGGGGCCACGTCGCCACGCTGGGTGCGTTCGCCGGGATCCTCGGTGGCTGGATCGCCATCGCGACCGGGAGTCCGTTCCTCGCGTTCGGGATCAGCGCGGCGTCGCTGCTGTTCCTCAACCTCGGCATCGAAAAGGTGCCGGTAACCCACCACATCACGCTGCCCGCCGGGACGGCCGCACTCGCCGTGATGGCCGGCGGAGACGCCGTCATCGCGGGGGTCGGCCAATCCGGCGCGCTGCTCGTCGCGATCGTCTTCGGCGTGATCTGTGCGCTGTTCGGCGAACTGTTCCAGCGCGTCTTCTACGCCCACGGCGACACCCACGTCGACCCGCCGGCGGCCGCGATCGTCTTCGGGACGTTCCTCGTCGCGCTCATGTACTTCGCGGGAATCTTCCCCGACGCGTCGTGGGTCCCGACGCTCTGAACAGCTAGTCGATCTCGATACGATTTTTTAGAGTCGCTCGCTGACTCGAGCGGCGACACCATCGGGCGGACTACCGTCCCGATTTTCCTGCGTAACCACGGGGGCCGTAGTTACGCAGCTACTGGCTTCCAGGAGACCGTGTCAGCCGCGGCTCGCTTTGTGTTGCTCAGTACGTCTCACCAATCGCCTATCGCCGATCCTCCATCGCGTCTCGAGCATCGCGCTTCGTTCGTCACCGCTATCCGTCCGCTTTAGGCGACGGCACCCCCATCTCCGGTCATGACCGACGATCCGCCGCTCGTGCTCGACATCGACGGCACGCTCACTCGCCCCGAGGGGTGGGGCATCGATCCGCGCGTCTTCGAGCCCATTCGCGACTGGGATGCCCCGGTCGTAATCGCCACCGGGAAGGCGTTCCCCTACCCCGTTGCCCTCTGTCACTTCATCGGGGTTCCGGAACTCGTCGTCGCCGAGAACGGCGGCGTCGTCTACACCGGCGACGACGTCTTCTTCACCGCCGATCGGGCGGCCGCACAGGCCGTCCTCGAGGAGTACCGCGCCGCCGGATACGACACCGGCTGGGGCCCGGAAAACACCGTCAACCGCTGGCGAGAGACCGAGATCGCGGTCAATTTAGAGCAGCCCGTCGGCCCGCTACGGGAGATCGCCGCGAAACACGGCCTCGAGGTGATCGACACCGGCTACGCCTACCACGTCAAGGACACCGATCCGAACAAGGGCGACGGGATCGAGACGATCGCGGCACGCGTCGGCGTCGACCTCGCCGATGCCGTCGCCGTCGGCGACTCGGTCAACGACGTCTCGACGTTCGAGGTCGCCGGGCGGAGTTTCGCCGTTCGGAACGCCGACGACGCCGCGAAGACGGCCGCCGACGAGGTGCTCGAGGACGCACACGCCGACGGGACGCTGGCGGTGCTCGAGCGGGTTCGCGGGTCGGTGTAGTCGCGACTCTCGAGGCGGACTCGAGGCGCGACGGGATGGTTTGTCCGGGGGAACGGTCTCGACTGCATCCGATACTCAGAACGCTTTTGTTTCGGCCGACGAACCGTAACGTATGGTCGTCGACATCCTCGTTGCCCTCTTCGGAGTGGTGGGCACGGCTGCGCTGTTCGCCGGCGCTCGCTGGGACGCGAGACGCAACGAGTTCTCGCGGCCGCTACTGTGGGCCGCGATCGTCGCGGTCCCCTTCGCGGTCGGGATCGGACTCTATCTGTTCGTGCCCACTGCGCCGATGACCGGCGTCATCATGACCGCTAACACCGGGCTGGTCCTGTACGGCTTCGAGCGCGAAGTGTCGACCGAGGACGACGAACCGGCCGAGCCGGGAACGCTTCCGGACCGGTGATCAGCCGGACTCCGTCCCGAAGAGGGCGCTCGCCGACGTTCTTTCGACGGACGTGACATCGGAACGACTATTCTTTCGGACTCGGTACGCAGTCTCGTATGCCCTCCATTCGTCGCCGAGCGTTCCTGAGCATCGCCGCGGTCAGCGGCGTCGCGGGCTGTACGGATCTGCTCCGTCGGAGTAGCACCGACGAGGACACGTCACCGGCGAACCGACGCGTCTCCGCCTCCTTCGGTCCGGAAAGTGGCGAGTGGATTCGTTCGACCCGGTCGTTCGACAACGACATCGTCTCACCGACGGCGCGGCCGCCGCAGGACGAACCGAACGAACGGTGGAGCGCCCGAGATCGAGGCTCCGTCAGTGACATCGCCGTCGCCGATGGCGTCGTCTTCGCCGGCGGTCACCGCGGGATCGAAGCCCGACGACTCGAGGACGGCGACCGTCGCTGGGACGACGACGACGAGAACGTCGTTTTCGTCGCCGCGATCGACGGTCGGTGTTACGTCGCCAACAGGGAGGCGCTCGTGGCCCGGGACGCCGAGACGGGTGACGTGGTGTGGCGACACGAGCTGGCCGACAACAGCCGGCTCCGGTCGTTTCTCGAGGTCGACGGAACCGTCTACTACACCGCGGACGGAGCCCTCCACGGCGTCCACGCCGATACCGGCGACCGCCGCTGGACCGTCGACGGTGAGGCTCGGGAGGGGACGCTCGCACTCGCCGACGGCACGCTCCACTGGACGACCGTGCAGACACACCGACTGTTCGAACCGAAGGGAGCCTCTCGGCCGGCGGAACGGTCTGCGATTCCTCTCGACGGATACGATTCGCGCATCCGTCCCTCGGAGCCGGCGGTCGTCGACGGAACGATCGCTCTGGGCGGATTCGACGAAGACTTCCGGCACGGGGCACCCGTCAGATGCCTCTCCTCGCGGGGAACGATCTGGAGCCGTCCGTTCGAACCGTACGTTCCGACTCCGGCGACGGTCGGGAATCGGCTGCTCGCCACCGGCTACGACAACCGTTCGGGCGGGCTCGACGAAAGCACCGTCGCGTCGTTCGATCTCGAGACCGGCGATCTCCACTGGGAGACGACCGTTCCCGAACCGGCCGGCCCGCCCGCGGTCGCCGACGGAGTGATCTACACGGGCGGCGGCCATCCCGGCGAATCGGCGAGCGAGGCTGGGAGCCTGTTCGCCCTCGAGGTCGAAACCGGCGACGTCCGCTGGGAACTGGAGACTGACGGCGCTCGCGCCGGCCACGCCCTCGCGCTCGTCGACGACGTCATCGTTCTCGGAACCAGAGGGGGCGTGGTCGTCCTCGAGTAGTCGGCGCGTCGCCGTCGAGACACACCACACGCCTTTTGTCCGCCCCTGCCTAATCGAGGGCAACATGAGCGACTCCGCCGATTCCGGCGTCGAACCCGGCACCGACGCCGGAACCGATGCCGACCGGGAGGGCGAGGATGGTGACGGCGGACCGATGCAGGTCTCGAGTCCGGACTACCACAGCGAGAACCACACGGCCGCCCAGACCTGTGGCTGGACGGCGAACGCGCTCCGCGGCGAGGGGAAATGCTACAAGAACATTTACTACGGGATCGAGTCCCATCGCTGTATCCAGATGACGCCCGTGGTCCGCTGCAACGAGCGCTGTGTCTTCTGCTGGCGCGACCATCAGGGCCACTCCTACGAGATGGACGACGTCGAGTGGGACGACCCCGAGGCCGTCGTCGACGCCTCGATCCGACTCCAGAAACGGCTCCTCTCTGGCTTCGGCGGCAACGACGAGGTTCCGCGCGAGGTGTTCGAGCAGTCGATGGAGCCCCGTCACGTCGCCATCTCGCTCGATGGCGAGCCGTCGCTGTACCCGTATCTGCCCGAACTCATCGACGCGTTCCACGACCGCGATATCACGACCTTCCTCGTCTCCAACGGCACCCGGCCCGAGATGCTCCGGGAGTGCGATCCGACGCAACTGTACGTCAGCGTCGACGCCCCCGAGCGTCACACCTTCGACGAGGTCGTCGGCGCGATGGAAGACGACGCCTGGGAGAAACTCCTCGAGACGATGGACGTCCTCGCGGAAAAGGACGAGACTCGTACCGTCCTGCGGACGACGCTCGTCAAGGGCGAAAACATGCACCACCCCGACTGGTACGCCGGCTTCTACCAGCAGGCCGACCCGGACTTCATCGAGATGAAGGCGTACATGCACGTCGGCCACTCGCAGGGACGGCTCGACCGCTCGGCGATGCCCGACCACGAGGAGGTCGTCGAGTTTACCGAACGGATCGGGGAATACATGCCCGAGTTTACGGAACTCAAGGAGGTTCCGGCCTCCCGGGTCGCGCTGCTCTCGAAGACCGAAGACACCTGGGTGCCGAAGCTGAAGAAAGACAGCGAGTTCTGGGCCCGCGATCCGATGACTGGGGACTGATACGGGCTGCCGTACCGAGGAACCGGTTGTGGCGAGAACGCTTAAGATCCGTTCTCCCGAATTTTCGCCCGTGACGCTCCGACCGTTCATCGACGAGACCGACACACCTGAGCGGTCGATCGCCGTCGTTGGCGACGCACCCGGTCCGCTCGAGACGATGCTCGAGGAGACGTTCGAAACGCAGTCGATCGACGTGCGGTCGGATGCGGACACGGCGATTGCCGCAGAGCTGACCGATACGCTCGAGAGCGACGACGATACGGCCGTGTTGCTCGAGGACGGTACACCCGTCGCTACTTCGCCGATGGCCGAACTGTACGAGACGATACTGGCGATCAACTCCGACCTGTTCGTGACGGGTGCCAGAGGGCTCGGTGAGATCGAGCTTCCGGACGTACTCGCAGGGCTCGAAGACTCGCGTCTACAGCTTCGCGGGTATCCCCTCGCTCACAAGGAGAAACTGCTGTTGATTCTGCTCTCTCGACGCATCGAGCAGTTGGCGTGGAACAACGGCGGCGGGACGTTGCGAAGTTCGTTTCAGCGCCTCTCGCGGATCGACGACGAAGTGGGAACTCGAGCGGTGTACGACGAACTCACGGCGACCGATGTCGACGTCCACGTCTACGGCGTCGACGACGGCGCGACCCCCATCGATCTCGACGTGACCGTCCACAGCGGGACGACTCCCACGTATCGAAACGCCTGGTTCGTCGTCCACCGACCCAAGGACCCCGACTCGACTCGCGGGTCCGCACTGGTCTGTCTCGAGACCGAACCGCGCGTCTGGGACGGCTTCTGGACGGACGACCTCGAGCGCGTGGCGGCCATCGACGACGCGATCGATCGCGACCTTTGAGAACCGGTTCTATCGCCGTGGCGGGGGACATCTACCTCGATTTGTCCCTTGCAAATCACGAGCGTTACGCCACGCGGAGACCTCCCGTGGTATTGGAACGACAGCAGAGCGATCACGGAGCGACTCGCACACGTGGTTTTATTTTGATAACTGTGGAGGAAACGCGTGCGGATACGAAATGGAACATCCGAGATTCACGCGACGACGCGCTCTCGCGGGAGCCGGGAGTCTGCTCACGGCAGGGGCGGCCGGCTGCGTCGGCGGCGAATCGGGCGACGAGATCGCGTTCGAGCACCCCCGAAAAGTCCGTCCCGACGAGCCGTTCGACCTGACAGTCGACGGGCTTCCCGCGGAGACGGAACTCGAGGTGACCCTCGAGTGGCCGGAGAACGGTTCCGGGGCGATTGCGACTCTCGAGACCGACGGCGACGGCCGGCTCGATCCGTCGAGCGCGAGTGTCGTCGGCGGCCACGTGCCGGCGGATCTCGACGTCCCGATAGGGGTCGCGCTGATCCAGTGCAGCTACGAGTCGTTCTGGGAGTATCGTCCCTCGGGCGAGGAACGACTGACTTACAGCGTCGGGACCGAGGACGAGCGGCTCGGCTCGACCGAACTGCGCCGACGGCATCCGGACCCCGAAGCGTCTGCGGAGCCCGACCGCGACGAGTTAGTCGGCGACGTGTTCGAGCCGCCCGACGGCGACGGTGGCCCTGGCGTCCTCGTGCTGCACGGCTCCGACGGTCGGCCGCTGGTCGATCACGCAGTACAGCTCGCTCAGCGAGGGTACACGGCGTTCGCACTGCAGTACTTCGGAAGCGGGGAGCTTTCGGACGATCTCGTCGAGGTTCCCCTCGAGTACGTCGAAACGGCGGCCGAGTGGCTCCTCGATCGCGAGGGGGTAACCGGCGATCAGGTCGGCGTGATCGGGCTGTCGAAGGGGGGCGAACTCGCGCTGCTCGCCGGCAGTCAGTTCGACGCGATCGGTCCGGTCGTCTCGATCGTCGGCAGCGGGCTGGTCTGGGAGGGTGGGGCCACCGTAACCGATCCGCCCGAAACGTCGTCGTGGTCGCTGGACGGGGAGCCGGTACCGTACGTTCCGTACGTCAATGGCACGACCGAGGAGGGGCTGTCGGGACGGGAGTTTTTCCTCGAATCGATCGAGTCCGTGAGCGCGGCGACGATCGACGACGCCACGATTCCCGTCGAACGGATCGACGGCGACGTCGTCCTGGTCTCGGGCGGCGACGACGAACTGTGGCCGACCGCACAACTTCACGAGTTCGCGACCGAGCGATTCGAATCCCATGACCATCGCTCGTTCGAGCATCTCGTCTACGAGACGGCCGGCCACGGGATCTATCCACCGTACAGGCCGGTCCGGGGAACAACGGGGGAAGGATACGGCGGATCGCTAGCCGGGAACGCCCAGGCGGCCCACGAACACTGGCCGCATGTGCTGGAGGCGTTTTCGACCCTCGGGTGATACTGTTGGACAGCAGTCAATACGAAGCCGATCGTGAATTCGGGGTCGTTTCCCACGGTGGCGACCCCAGCAAAACGATCGGCTTCACGTCGTTCTGTCCAACAGTATGAGTCCCACCCCGACGTTCGACTGACGATATTCCTCGGTGGGAGTCACCGATGGCTTTTTGCCCCGACTCCCCAACGGTCCGGTACCGCGGATAAACGCTCGACAACACCATCACAGTTTTGTTACGCATTCCACATTCGGTATGCTTTTACGGAGGTACCCCATAGCCTCGGGTATGTCAGTGTCAGCTGAGTCCGCCGTCGGGCACGACGAACTCGCCGTGCTCAAACTGCTCGCATTCGAGGGTGGACTCGAGGGCGACGTCAAGATCTCCTGTTCTCACCTCGCGGATCGTCTCAACGCGTCGAATCAGACCGCCTCGCGACGGCTGCAACGGCTCGAGAGCGCCGGCTTGCTCGAGCGCGATACGGTCAGTGACGGCCAGTGGGTGGCGATCACCGACGACGGCGAACACACGCTTCACGCCGAGTACGAGGATTACCGTCGCATCTTCGAGACGGCGTCCGAAATCGAACTCGACGGCACCGTCACCAGCGGCATGGGTGAAGGTCGCCACTACATTTCGCTGCCGGGTTACAAACGCCAGTTCGAGGACCGACTCGGCTACGAGCCCTTCCCCGGGACCCTGAACGTCGATCTCCGGGACGACAGCGTGCGCCGCCGAAGCGCCATCGGTTCGCTCGAGCCGGTGCCGATCGACGGCTGGGAGGACGAGGACCGTACCTACGGCCCGGCAGTCTGTCATCGGGCGGCGGTCGAAACCGCCGACGGCGACCGCTACGAGAACGCCCACATTATCGCGCCCGAACGAACGCACCACGACGAGGACCAGCTCGAGGTCATCGCGCCGGACAAACTCCGCGAGGAACTGGCCCTCGAGGACGACGATCACGTCACGGTCTACGTGGGTGATCGGCAATGACGGGCCATCACGCGGGCACGCGATCGAACGCGAGCGCGGACGCAGACGGCGAGCGGAACGCGCCGACAACGGCAAACACCGTCGACGACGCGCTCGAGGCGCTGCGAGCCGGCGATCCGGTGCTCGTCCACGACGCGGCCGACCGCGAGGGCGAGACCGATCTGATCTACCACGCCGATAGCGTGACGCCCGATGCCGTCTCCCGACTGCGAAACGACGCCGGCGGTCTCGTCTGCGTCGCGTTCGATCACGAGACCGCCGAGGCGTTCGACCTTCCCTTCTACACCGACGAGGTCGACCACCCCGCGACCGCCGATCACGAACTCGGGTACGACGAACGCTCTTCGTTCTCGTTGACGGTCAACCACCGGGATACCTACACCGGTATTACGGACAAGGACCGCTCGACGACGATTCAGGCGCTGGGCGCGGCCGCCGCCACACCGGATAACACGGCGTTCGCTGACGAGTTTCGCGTCCCCGGCCACGTTCACCTGTTGAAAGCCGCACCCGACCTTCTCGCACAGCGCGAGGGCCACACCGAACTCGGCGTCGCACTCGCCGAGGCGGCGGATCTCTCCCCCGCCATCGTCGTCTGTGAGATGCTGGATGACGAAACGGGCGAGGCCCTGTCGCCGGTCGACGCCCGTTCGTACGCCGATCGCCACGAGTTCTGCTACCTCGAGGGGAGCGACGTCCTCGAGCGATTAGCGTAGACGGTCAGCCGCCGTCGGTTCCCGGCGAGACGTGGTCCGAATCCGTGTCGGTTTTCGTGTCGGCTTTCGTTTCGGAGCCAGTCTCTGACTCGGGTTTCGTCACGGTTTCGCCCATCGGGCCGCTCCGATAGACCGCGTACAGAATCAAAACGGCGATGGTGAAGTCGACGCTGTGCTCGACGAGGTGATGGATCGTCATCGGCACGAGTCCGAAGACGGTACCGAGTCCGACGAGCGAACGCGACACGAGCAGTCCGAGGACGACCGTGATGAGCAGGTATCGACTCGACCGTCGCCGGGAGTACGCCACGAGTCCACAACAGAAGAGAATCGCCGTCCCGATGACGGCGAGGATGATCACGGCGAGGAGGACCGGGGCCAGTTGCGGGTCCAGCCAGGGGATATCCAAGGGGTTCGTGTGATCCATCGGCGCTATACTCTCCATCGGTCGGAGAGTCACGTATGTGCTTCGGTCACCGCTATCGTCGCTACTGACCGTCATCGCACAGCCGACCGCAGGACGGCGTTTCGCTCAGCGTATAAAAACGGTGCAAATGACCCGTTCTCACCGACCGGGAACGATCGGAAGCCGTTATCAGCCTACTAGCGCTAGGTTCACCTAACAGCTGATGCCCGGTCGACGGGATACAAACCACGAACGGCACCTAACTCGATTCCAATGAGCGACACTCGAAACCAGATCAGAGCGCACATCCACTCGAACGCCGGCATCCACTTCAACGAACTCGTCAGGCTGTCCGAGTTTGCGCCGGGACAGGTTCAGTACCACGTTCGTCGACTGATCGATACCGGCGACCTCGTCCGCGAGGAAATCCACGGACAGACACACTACTACCCGCCCCAGTACGACGACTGGGAGCGCGGCGCACTGGCGCTGTTCCGCCGCGAAACCAGCCGCGAGATCGTCGTGTTCCTGATCGAGCACGAACCCAGCCGTCCAGCGACGGTCGCGGATGAACTCGAGATCGCCCGGAGCACGCTCGAGTACCATCTCGACCACCTGACCGAACGCGACATCGTCGAAAAAACGTACGACGAACGAAACCACGTCTCGCTCTCGCTTGCGAATCCCGATCGCACTGCACCGCTGCTCTCGGAGATCGCGCCGACGGTTCCCGATCGGTTGGTCGACCGGTTCACTCGCCTCGTCGACGGCTTGCTCGAGGGGACCTCGACGTCGGGGTCGACGTAGCCGTAGCGGTAGTCGTAGTCGTCAGCGCCGACGATTCAGCCCGCTCGTTCCCGGTGGCCCCCCGTGTTCGAACGGCAATCCTCGAGTGAGGTGTGCGGAGCGCCGCCGTTTCAGTCGTTCTTGCTCCGCCGATGGAGCCCTTCGACGGCGACCGCAAGCGAACCGACAATCACGGTCGCGACGGCACCGAACTCGAGGAGCGTTTGAAACGGCGACGTCTCGTCGGCGGGTTCGTGGTCGCGGTCGTGATCGTGCTCTTCTTCGCCGTGATCGTGGTTCGGCCCGTCGTCGTGTTCGGCGTGTTCTGCTGCGGGAAGCGCAGTCGCGTCGATCCACTCGCTGACGTACGATCCGTCCGGTGCACCGGTGACGCGAAGCTCCCACTCGCCCGCGTCGGGAAGCGGCTGTACCGTCGCGTAGGTGCCGTCGTCGGTCTCCTCGAGTTCGACTTCGATCTCCGTGCCGTCCCCGCCGCTCGCCAGCAACCGGACTGGCTGTTCGGATTCGACCGTTGAGCCGTTCTCGAGGAAACCGACCTCGAAAACGATCGGCTCGTCCGTTCGGAGCTCGAAAGAGTCGTCGATCGACTCGTTGGCAGCCGGGAACGCCGTTACTTCGACGAGTACGTCGTCGTACTCGTACTCGATCGTCGCTTCGATCGGTGCGTCGCCGTCCGTGCCTGTACCCGCGACCGCGGCCGTCGGCGCGGAGGTGAGAACTCCCGAGAGTACCAGGACGACGACCAGAAGCGTGACCTCGAGTCGGACGGCTCGAGCGATCCGGGAGACCGTTAGCTGCCTGCTGGGCCCGTCGCTCCCGCCGTCCGTGCTCGCCGGGCGCGACCCGTCGAGCGTCTCCTTCGTCGCGTCCGACTCGAGTCGGCCCAGGAGGACGTATCGAGTGAGGCCGCCGAGCGCGAGCGCGGCGGCGACGAGGAGCAGTTTCGCGGCCAGGACGAGACCGTAGAAGGTGTCCGTGAGGCCGCTGGCGGTCGGGACGTGCCACGACGCCAGGACGAATCCCGTCGCGACGACGAACGTGACGCCGACGAGCGCGAGGATCGAGAACCGGCGGATCACGTTCGCGAGCAAGACGGGACGGTCGTCGGGATGTGCGTTTCGAACCGTCGGCACGACGACGAACGCGAGGACGGCCAGTCCGCCGACCCAGAGGCCGGCGCCGATGATATGGACGAAGTCGACGATTGTTCCGTTCAGTCGGTCGATCGCGGTCGCGGAGTGGCTCGTCCACGCGATCGTTCCCGCGACGGCCAGCGCGCCGAGGAACGTTCCGACGAGCGATCCGCGTCGCGGGAGGTGGCCCCGAACCAGTGCGGCGACGAGTCCGGTGACGCCGACGGCGAGGGCGACCTGTACGAGCCAGGCCTGTCCGAGCGGCGTCTCCGCGAACTGGACGATCGTTTCCGCCGAGAGTGGCCCGAGTGCCGTGGCCCGAGCGAGTCCGAGCGCGATCGCGCCCAGAGCCGCGAGTCCGGAAGCGCCGGCGAGGAGCGTCCCGATGCGTCCGCCGATCCGTTCTCGGTGTGACGCATCCGCTCGAGCGAACACCGGACCGACGGCGGCGGTCGCGACCGCCGGAATCCCGATCAGGCCGGCGACGCCGACGAGCAACAGCGCCTTCGCCGCCGCCTCGAACGGCGGGATCGACTCGTCTTCCTCGCCCTCGCCGCCGTCTTCGTAGGCCTCGAGAACGGCGGCGCGATCAAGCGGCTCGTCGCCGACGGCGAAGAAGAACGAGCCGGCAGTGGTATGGCCGTCCTCGGCGAGTACCTCCCAGTCGACGGTGTACATCCCCTCTTCGGCGTCGGCGTCGTCGATCGGGACGCGGACGATCTGGCTGTCTTCGTCGTCGATCTCGGGTTCGCTCGAGACCGGGTCACCGTCCGGGCCCTCGACGACGACGTCGGCGTTGACGACGCCGTCACCCGAAAAGTAGAGCGTGACCTCTTCGGGCACGTCGTCGACCTGCTCGCCGTTTCCGGGATCGGAGTCGCTCAGGTAGGCGTGGGCCGCGACCGGGGTCGCGACGAGTCCGATCGCGAGTGCCATCACGACGAGTGCGACGAGCAGTATCGGGAGTAGCGATTTTCGGGAGGGCGAGCCCGCGCTACTGGCCGACCGTTTCGATCCCATCGGTTAGCGGAGGGTACCGGAGTATCCGCCGCCGGAATCGCCGACGAACTGGACCGTGTCGACGCCCTCTTCGACCTCGACGTGGTCGACGACCTCCTGGGCTTCCATGTCGACGATAGCGACGATTCCGTCCGCGTCAGCGGGGGTGATGAAGTAGCCCCCGCCGGCCACGCCGCTGCGGTGGAGGTGGTGGGCGTCCTCGGGGCGCTCGATGTCGCCGATGTCGACCGTCTCGACGATTTCGAGGTCTTCGACGTCGATGATCGACGCCTGATCGGTCTGCGTGTGGGCGGTGAAGGCGTAGAGTGTCCCGTCTTCGGCCTCATGGTAGCGGAGCGCGTCCGGCCCCTCGTCGACGTCGACGACGCCGTGTTCCTCGCTCTCTTCGCTCGTCGCGTCGAGGAACCGGATGCTGTTTCCGTCGAGGACGCCGAGTACTGCCTCGTCGGGCGAGAGGTACATGCCGCCCGCGAAGTCGAGCCTATCCACTATCTCGTAGCTTTCGGAGTCGACGACGACGGTTTCGTCTCCGAACTCGAAGTACGCGAGTTCAGTTTCGGGGCTGTAGGCCTTGTAGTGGGTGCCTTGATCGTCGACGTCGGCAAATTCGATGAATTCGCTTCGCTCGTAGTTTTCGAGGTCGATCACCGGCACGCCGGGGTCGTTGACGTTCGTCGCGTACCCAGTCGAGCCGAGGTCTTCGTGGTACAGTAGTTTGCCGTGCCCCTCGTTCTCGAGGCCGGACTCCACGATTTCCGTGACGTCGTGGGAGTCGGTGTCGATGACGTAGAACGTCCCTTCGCCGTCACTGTGGGCCCACATCTCGTCGTCGTTCGGGTGGTACATGTGCGTCGGATCCGGCCCGATGTCGACTTCGTCGACGATCTCGCGGCGTTCGGTGTCGATGACGAGCACTTGCGAGGGCGACTCTCGGGTGACGTAGATCTCGCCGTAGTCGGCCGTGATCCGCGGGTCGCCCCATCCCTCGTCGTCGAGTCCGTCGGCGATCTCGTCGACGATTTCTCCGTCCGCCGGGTCGATGATCGCGATCGTATTCGGTGCGAACGCGTAGATGAATCCCTCGCTTCCCTCGCCGCTCGATTCGTCGCCGTTCGGGTCGTCCCCGTCGCCGTTCGGGTCGTCGCCGGTACCGTCGTCGGCATCGTCGTCTCCGCCGACGCATCCGGCGAGAGCGATCGTCGAACTTCCAGCGACTACCTGTACGAAGCGTCGTCGAGCGATCGAAGCGTCCATGTTCAACCGAAAAACACCCTCGATATAACCCGTTCTGGTACAACAACCGAAACCCGGAGACGGAGCCGCGTGATCGGTCGGTGCTCGCTCCGTTCCCATCGACGAGCGCATTCGACGACGGACACCGGCCACGATAACGGGTGGACCGATCAGTTCGATCCCGCCGATTAATTCGAGTCGCAAATCGCGAACACTTAGTACGGTGGCTCGTAACACTCTCGATCATGGGATTCGACGAGATGGATGTCGACACGATCTGGATGGACGGCGAGTTCGTCGACTGGGACGACGCACAAATTCACGTGCTCACGCACGGACTCCACTACGGTAGCGGCATCTTCGAGGGCGCACGCTGTTACGAGACCGAAGAAGGCCCCGCGATATTCCGCTGGGAGGAACACCTGGAGCGGCTGTTCCAGTCCGCGAAACCGTACGAGATGGATATCGGCTACACGAAGGAGGAACTCACCGACGCGACGGTCGAACTCATTCAGCGCCAGGACCTCCAGTCGTGTTACATCCGCCCGATCTCGTTCTACGGCTACAACTCACTCGGCGTCAGTCCGAAAGACTGTCCGACGAAGACGGCAATCGCCGCCTGGCCGTGGGGAACGTATCTCGGCGAAGAGGCACTCGAGGAAGGGATCGACGTGATGATCTCCACGTGGCGCAAGCACGCCTCGAGTCAGATACCGACGAACGCGAAGACGACCGGCCTGTACGTCAACAGCATGCTCGCGGGCGAGGAAGCCCGCCGGAACGGCTATGCCGAGGCGATCGTCCTGAACAAGGAAGGAAACGTCGCGGAAGGACCCGGCGAGAACATCTTCCTCGTGCGCGACGACGAGATTTACACGCCCGGGCTGTCGGAGTCGATCCTCGACGGCATCACGCGGGATACCGTGATCACGCTCGCCGAGGACCTCGGCTACACCGTCCACGACAACGTCTCGATCTCCCGCGGCGAGTTGAACACTGCGGACGAACTGTTCTTCACCGGCTCCGCGGCCGAAGTGACGCCCATCCGGAAGGTCGACAACGTCGTCATCGGCGACGGCTCCCGCGGTCCCGTCACGGAGGAGATTCAGTCGCGGTTCTTCGACGTCGTCGAGCGCAAGACCGACGAGTACGACGAGTGGTTCGACTACGTCTGAACTGACCGCCCGCTCGAGTTGCATCGACTGCGTTCGTTTCCGCTGCCGCGCCTCGACGTTGCGATCAAGAGCCGAACGCTCTTGTGATCGGCCCACCAGTGCCGGACCATGGGCTCGGAACTGGTCCGGTTCGAGTCGGTCTGTACCCGGGATATCGACACGCTCGTTCTCGAGGAGCTGTCGGTCTCGCCGGCGTTTCGGTCGTGGCTGCTCGAGCCGCTTTCGCTCTCGGTCGAATCGGCAACGATGAGCGGCGCGTGGTACTCGGCCGTCGACGGCGAACCGGCCAACCGCGAGCGCACGCGTCGACGAACCGACGTCGAACTCGGTCTCGAAATCGGGGGCGAGCAGGTCCTCGTCGTCCTCGCGAGTACGATCGGTAGCCCCGACTCGCCGTTCCTCTCGGACGGCTCGCTCGAGCGCTACCGAACCCGTCGCGAACGGGCGCTCGCGAACGAGTGGGACGACTGTCGAACGATTTTGATCGCGCCGGCGGAAACGATCGCTGCCGATACAGACGTCGAGACGCCCGCGTTCGACGCGACGGTCTCGCTCGAGTCGATCCGGGAGTGGTTCGACGGTCGGGAGACAGATCGCGGCGACTACCGCGCGACGCTGGTGGCGGCCGCGATCGACCATAGCGGACCGGAAACCGACTCCCGAGGTGCGGTCGGCGAACGAGTACCCACGATCGTTCGACAGTATCGGGCGGCCGTATCGGATCGCGATCCGACCCTCGAACTCACCGCCGATCCCGACCTCGCGGGCTCGAGCGACGAGACGGGAGCCGAGACCCGCTACGCGGTTGCCGTCGACGCACCGTCGCTCGCGTCCGACCATCGGCTCGTCCACGAGTTGAAACGCGGCGCCGTCGATCTCCGCATTCCGGGTGCAGCCGACCACCTCGAGTCCTTCGCGGCCCGGTACGCTGCGGTGCTTTCTCCGGCGACGAAACTGCTGACGGCCGGCGACGCGCTCGTGCTTCGCCGATCGGTTCCGGCGATCGAACCCGACTCCCCCGACGCGGGCGCCGGTGGAAGCGAGTCGGGAGCCGACGCGGCGACGAGCGCGGGTGAAACGGGATCGCGCTCCGAATCGACGAGCGCGGATGGCCGCGAGGCGGGGATCACGAACGGCGATTTTCGGGCCCAGAACGCCGAGACGGTCGAGGCCGCGCTCGAGGCGGTCCGGGATCTGCTCGAGATTTCCGAGCGTATTCAAGATTGATCAGCTTGACGGATGGTCCGACGGGTTCGACCACGGTCTCGAATCGCGAGCGACTGGTCAAACAGTCGGCGTTGACGGGGCCAAACGTGTCAGTTGCCCGGCCACGTGTTCGGGACCAGTCGTTTCGTAGCGTTTTTGCCGGTTGTCGGGAAAGGGTCGCGGTATGACTACCTGCCCCTGGGACGATTGGAACCACGTTCTCAAGATCGATCCCGACAAGGAGCTTCCCGAGGGCGTCACGTACGGCGATCTCTGCGCGACCGGCACCGACGCGATCGAGGTCGGCGGCACCATGGGCATCACCGAGGAGAACATGGAAGCGGTCGTCGACGCCTGTGCCGAACACGACGTCCCGCTCTATCAGGAACCCTCGAGTCCCGATGTCGTCATCGACAACCGAGCGCTCGAAGGCTATCTCATCCCGACCGTTTTCAACGCCGGCTCGCCGTTCTGGATCACGGGAGCCCACAAGGAGTGGGTGCGACTGGACGGCGACATGGACTGGGATCGGACGTGGACGGAAGCGTACATCGTGATGAACCCCGAGGCGGACGTTGCGACGTACACCGAAGCCGACTGTGACCTCGACGCTGAGGACGTCGCCGCCTACGCCGAAGTCGCCGAGCGGATGTTCGGCCAGGAGATCGTCTACGTCGAGTACTCCGGCACCTTCGGCGACGAAGAGATCGTCGCGGCTGCGGGCGACGCCACTGAGGAGACGACGCTGTTCTACGGCGGCGGCATCCACGACTACGATTCGGCCGCGACGATGGCCCAGCACGCGGACGTGATCGTCGTCGGCGACCTCGCTCACGACGAGGGCGTCGAAGCGGTTCGCGAGACCGTCGAGGCGGCGCGCGAGGCCTGATCGGCGGGACCGAGCCTCGAGTCTTGGGATCGTCTCCTCGAGCGTTCGACTGCGTGTCGCGAGCACTTTTGCGGCTCCAGCCGCCGAGGGAAAGCGGGCGAGAGCGTAACCGGGAATGGGAGAGTGCCGGGAAAAGAGCGTGAAAACGAGAAAACACACAGACGGTATCGGTACGTGACTGTTCAGCGATCTTGACGCTCCCACGGGGACTCATTCGTCGGGCGCTCGTAGTACGGGGCATGGACCTCGATCCGACCGACCGCGCCATCCTGTACTTGCTGCAAGAGGAGAATCAGACGCACCTCACCCACGACGAAATCGGCGACCGGATCGACGTGTCGTCGAGTACCGTGAGCAATCGGCTCCGAGAACTCAAAGACGAAGGGGTATTGCGGGACTATCGTCCGGAGATCGATTACGAGGCCGCGGAGATTCCACACCACCTCCTGTTCATCTGTACGACCCCGATCGCCGACCGAGAGACCATCTGTCAGCGGACGGTCGACGTCCCGGGCGTCGTCAACGTCCGCGAACTGCTGACCGGCTCCAGAAACCTCCACGTCGAGATCGTCGCGATGAACACGCCGGAGATCGAGGCCGTCACCGAGGAACTGGACGATCTGGGACTCGAGATCCACCAGTCGGAAATCGTGCGAGGGGATTACTACCAGCCCTTCGATCAGTTCGGAAAGGTCGAACTCGAGTCCGAGTCCGAGTCGGGGTCGGAAACGGAGTCGAACTAAGGTCGCCGAACCGATTTCGATGCATGGATACTGGCCAGAATATATCTTTTCTGCTGCTATCTCAAAACGATACTGTCCGTCATTCTTATACACTGCAGCGGCCTTACACTGATGATGGCAACACAGTCTCCCTCCCACCCCTCCAGTGGCGAATCGCTGTCGATCAGAGTCGTCCGCGAAGTCGCGGCTCACGACGGTGTCGATCCGGCGGAGCTCTCGCCGCCGCTGTTCCACAGTCTCGATCCGACTGCGTTAGACTCGCTCTTCGAATCGACCACCAACGGCGGTCCCCGAACCGGTCGCGTGACGTTTACGTACGACGAGAAACGGATCTCCGTCGATAGCGACGGCACGGTCGAAATCGAGTCGGATCAGCAACCGGATCACCAGCCGACACAATGAAGTACTGCCACAACTGCGACTGGTTCGTCGGTCGCGAGAACACGACCGAAGGGGAACGCTCGAAAGCGGCCCTCGAACACTTCGTCGAAACCGGCCACTCGATCGACTCGAGCGACTCCGTCGGCCGGCCGATGCCGCCCGCGATCTGCGAGGCGTTTCTCGCCCACGACCTCGTGGGTTCGATCGAACGACCGGTCTAAGGCGGCCGATTCGCGAACGCTCTGCATTTTCCTTCCCTCTTGCCGACACCCGAATCCGCTTTCCGGACCCCTTTGTGGTCTCGCCGCTATTTCGCCTCGACGAGTTCTCGAAGCCGCGGCAAGACCGTCGTCACGTCTTCGCGCCGGACTACATCGGCGACGCTATCGACCGGCGTCGACTCGAGGTTGACGATGCCGACGGTCGCGCCCGAAGACGCCGCGAGACGGGGAAGCGACGCGGCGGGTTCGACCACAAGCGAGGAGCCGATGGCCAGGAAGACGTCGCTCTCGCGGGCGAGGGACTTGGCGCGCTGGATGACCGCGCGGGGGAGTTGCTCGCCGAAGAGGACGACGTCGGGTTTGTAGACGCCGCCGCAGTCACAGGTCGGCGGGAGTTCGCCGTCCCCGGCGCGCTCGAAGATCGGGTCCCCCTCTCTCCGTTTCCCGCAGTCGGTACACCGCACCCGCTGGGAGTTGCCGTGGAGTTCGAGGATCGTCGTCTCCGCTGTGTCGTCACTGACTCCGGCGGTGGCCGCCTCGGCGGCCTTCCCGTGTAACCCGTCCGTATTCTGCGTGAGAACCGCCTCGAGGTGGTCGTCACGCCCCATCGTAGCCAGCGCCTTGTGGGCCGCGTTGGGTTCGTACTCCTCGTCGAACAGCTCCCGCTGGAGGTCGATGCGGTCCCCCCAGAACGCCGCCGGGTCGCTCCGGAATCGCCCGTACGTGAACTGTCCTTCGTCGAACCTCTCCCAGACGCCGTCGTCGCCGCGGAACGTCGGGACGCCCGAGGGTGCGGAGATTCCCGCACCGGTGAAGGCGACGGCCGTGTCTGCGCTCCGAAGTTCGTCGGCGAGTCGCTCGAGGTCGTCCATATCGGTTGGTCGGGGTCGAACGCTAAAAACGCTCATCCGGAACGCGCGCCGATTTCCTGGCGCGACCCGAGACGGCGACGGCGCACCGATACTGACTACAGCGGACCCTGTCAGTCCGCATCAGTCCGCCGCCTCGAGTTCGTCGACGAGGGTGCAGATGCTCGAGGCGGCCGCCTCGACCAGCAACTTGCCTTTCTCTGCGGTCGCAACGGTTGGGTCGCCGATGTTTCCGGTCGGCGTGAGCTCCGTCATATCCTCGGCGCTGAGTGCCCAGCCGACCTGATTCTCTCCGAGCGCGTCGTAGTCGGTCAGCGGGAGCGATTCTTCAGGGGGCTCGACAGCTTCGGCGCGATCCATGTGGACGAGTTCGGGGAACAGCTCGAGCATGATGCTCGTCTCGAACTCCGAGGCGTGGAAGGAGACGTCGGCGGTGCGAATCTCCTCGGCGACGTCGGCAAAGACGTTCACGAGCGGGACGTGGAAGGCGCCCATGCCGGTCTCCTCGCGGAGTTCGCGGACGACGATCTCGAGTTCGGGATCCTGCGCGAGGTAGTGGCCGTTGAGCAGGAGGACGTTCTCGATGCCCCACTCGCCGGCAGACGCGCAGACGTCGAAGACGTATCGCTGGAACGTCTCGGTCGAAATCGTGAACGTGCCGGGTTTGAACGTGTGGTGGGGGCTGACGCCGTACCAGATCGGCGGCGCGAGCAGCGCGGGACCGGACTCGGCGACGCGCTCGCCGATCGCCTCGGGCATGTAGACGTCGACGCCGAGTGGCATGTGATGGCCGTGTTGTTCGGTGCTTCCGACGGGGAGCAACAGCGTCTCGGTCCGCTCGAGGGCCGTTTCGATCTCCCGCCAGGTCATCTCCGCGACGCGGTATGGCGTGTCGCTGGTCTCGGTCTCAGTGTCAGTCTCAGTCACGGTCGCTGTTCGCCTCGCCGCAACAAAACGAACGCGGACGGACACGCCGGCGACTCGGAGACCCGCCCGGACGTCCGACGGACGCGAACGATTGCGCTTAAGTCCCGCCTGCGTGAATCGGGGTGTATGCAGGACAGAATCCATACTGCCGACGCCGAGCCGGGCGACGACGCGACCGTCGCCGGCTGGGTTCACGAAACGCGTGACCTCGGCGGCATCGCCTTCCTGATTCTCCGAGATAGCTCGGGCAAGATCCAGATCAAGTTCGAGAAAGACGAGATGGACGACGATCTGGTCGAAACCGGCCTCAACGTCGCTCGAGAGAGCGTCATCAAGGTTTCCGGTGCGGTCGAGGAGGAGCCGCGCGCGCCGACGGGCGTCGAGATCACGCCCGAGAGCGTCGAGGTCGTCGCACCCGCCGACCCTGAACTGCCGCTTGACCCCTCCGGAAAGGTCGATGCCGACCTCTCGACGCGCCTCGACAACCGTACGCTCGACCTCCGCAAGGACGAGGTTCAGGCCATCTTCGAGATCCGCGCGGAGATCCTGCGCGCCGTTCGCGAGCAGTTCCGAGCGTTCGACTGTACGGAGATCAACACGCCGAAGATCGTCGCGACGGGGACCGAAGGCGGTACCGAACTCTTCCCGATCACGTACTTCGGCGAGGAGGCCTTCATGAACCAGTCGCCCCAGCTGTTCAAGCAGCTCATCGCCGGCTCGAACGTCGAACGCGTCTTCGAGATCGGGCCGATCTTCCGCGCCGAAGAGCACAACACGCCGCGCCACCTGAACGAGGCCACCTCGATCGACTTCGAGGGCGCGTTCTGCGACCAGAACGACGCCATGGACGTCGTCGAAGGCGTCGTCACGGCCGCCTACGAAGCGGTACAGGAGAACTGTGAGGACGAACTCGAGACGCTCGGTCTCGAGGACGAGTTCGGACTCGAAGACGACTCCTTCCCGCGCATCAGCTACGAGGACGCCATCGAGCGCATCAACGCGACGGGCGAACTCGACGAGCAACTCGTCTGGGGCGACGACCTCTCGACGGAAGCGGAGAAGGCGCTCGGCGACGACGTCGGCGGCCACTACTTCATCACCGACTGGCCGAGCGAGATCAAGCCGTTCTACATCAAGGATCACGACGACGACGAACAGCTCTCGACCGGCTTCGACCTGATGCACCCGCGGATGGAACTGGTTTCGGGCGGCCAGCGCGAACACCGCCACGAGAAGCTCATCGAAGGCTTCGAACAGCAGGGGCTCGATCCCGACCAGTTCGAGTACTACACGAAGATGTTCAAGTACGGCATGCCGCCCCACGCCGGGTTCGGCCTCGGCGGCGAGCGCCTGGTCATGACGATTCTCGGCCTGGACAACATCCGAGAGGCTGTGTTGTTCCCGCGAGATCGGCAGCGTCTGTCGCCGTAGGGGACAAACCTGGGGCCAGCGCGGCGCGTCTTGGAGGCCAGCAGCGGAACTCTAGCAGGTGGCCGATCACAGCGGCACCGAATCTTCACTGTTATATCGCCCCAGTCGAAATACCGTCCAATGCGCGAGGAGGCGACGGCGTTCGTTCCGGGGCACATTACGGGTTTTTTCAGCGCTCACCCAGACGACGATCCGACCAAGGCGGGCTCCCGCGGTGCGGGACTGACGCTCACCGACGGCGTCGAGGTAACCGTCGAACCCGCAGCCGACGGCGAATCGACGGTCGTCCTCGACGGGGACGAACTCGAGATCGATCCCGTGGAGACGGTTCTCGAGACGCTCGAGGCACCGGCTCGAGTCGAGGCCGAGTCGGAACTCCCGCTCGGCTCCGGCTTCGGCGTCTCGGGGGCGATGGCGCTCGGAACCGCGCTCGCGGCGAATCACGTGTTCGAACGCAAGCTCTCGGCGAACGAACTCGTCACCATCGCCCACGGCGCGGAGGTACAGGCGGGGACGGGATTAGGCGACGTGGTTGCCCAGGCCCACGGCGGCGCTCCGATCCGTCTGGAACCGGGCGGACCCCTGGAGAACAAACTCGATGCGATTCCCCAGCGAGCGCGCGTGGAGTACGTGTCGTTCGGCGAACTGTCGACGGCCGACGTGCTCTCAGGGGAGACCGACCGGCTGTCGGCCGCCGGAAAGCAGGCGCTCTCTCGAGTCGTCGAGGAGCCGACGCTGCTCTCGTTTATGTACGCGTCTCGAATGTTCGCCCGCGAAGCGGAACTGGTGACCGAGCAGGTCGCGCGGACGATCGGCGACGTCACCGACGTCGAGGGACAGGCGTCGATGGCCATGCTCGGCGAGACCGTCTTCGCGCTCGGGACAGGACTTTCGGACGCCGGCTACGAGCCGACCGTCTGTGCGACACATCCGGCGGGCGCAATGCTGAAGTGAGGTTTTCCTCTCCTGTTCACACTCTCACGTCCGTACTCTCATACGGTTTACTGGAAGTCATTTCCGGCGCAACCGCGACCCGGACGGCGGTTGCACCGGTACATCGTTACAGCAATCCGTATCAGTCTCTCGCCCCTCGAGCTTTGTCACCCTGTTACTGTCACATAGCGAAAATATCGCCGCTGAAACGTCGGACTGCGACGGAGGAGAGTACGTCCACTCATCGACGTCACTCCGAATTTCCGCCGCGAACCCGATCGCTCCCTCGTGGGGAGTAGCTGAAAACCAGCCGTTCAACCGAAGTAGCGGGTAGTTCTGTTAAGATCGTTCGCCGATCAACTCGGTACTCGGCGCGCGTTTTCGTCTCGAAGTGGCCACTTTTGGCAAACCAAAAGAATGTCAAATAACAGAATGGTGGCCGGAGCTTTATTATGGTGGGTTCCAGTTATCCGGTCAAGTTTCCGAATGTCTTCGACAACTGAAATTCACCACAAACTGTTTCGGCTTTACGAACACTACGT
This sequence comes from Natronorubrum halalkaliphilum, assembly GCF_009834785.1. GTDB lineage: Archaea > Halobacteriota > Halobacteria > Halobacteriales > Natrialbaceae > Natronorubrum > Natronorubrum halalkaliphilum. Next base: position 91,038 of record NZ_WUYX01000015.1, on the reverse strand, counting down.
CGGTGAACCCGACTCGAGCAAGGACGTGTACGGCTACTGGCTGTTCATCTTCGGTTATATCCTCGGCGCTGCCGGAGTGTTTACGTTCGTCGTCGGCTACGCCGGTAGCGGGGGGAGTACGGACTTTTACACCCTGACCAGAGTATCGGGGATCGCGGCGGCGACGGGACTCGCGTTCTGTCTGTTCGGCATCGTCCTCATGCTCCCGGTACGGAGAATCGGAATCTACGCGAGTGTACTCGGCCTTCTCGTCGCACTGGGCGGGGTCATGTTCTTCGGCTGGGCGTACCCCTACAACTGGCGAGAGCTCGGCACCGACTACAGCGTTCAGGTTATCACGGTGTACACCCTGGGCGTCGGGCTGATCGCCGGAGTTACGGCGCTCGTACCGGTCCTGACGGGCCAGAAAGGGATGTTCGTCGAGGAGGAGGGGGCGAGCGACGATCCGGCGATCCTGACCGGCGATACGATGGAAAGCGCACAGTTCGCCGTCTTCCGCGACGAGAACGGCGACTGGAACTGGAACGTCCTCCACCTCGAGGCGCTCGCGACGAGCAACGAGAGCGCCGTCACGCGGCCGGACGCCACGGAGAACATCGAGCGCGTTCAGTCACAGATCAGCTCCGCAGGGCTGATGGAGTTGACCACCTCGGCGTTCCGGCTCTACGAGGACCGCGACGGAACCTGGCAGTGGACGCTCGCACGCGACGACGGCAGCGTCGTCGGCTCCTCGACCGGAGATTTCGGCGAACGCGACGAGGCCGAGAACTCCGTGAGTTTCCTGAAAGACCGCGGCCCCGACGCGGACGTCATCGAAATCGAGGGTGCCGCGTTCACCTACGCCGAGAAACGCGATCAGTGGTACTGGCAACTGGTCGACGACGATCGAAATCCGCTGGCCTCGAGCGACGCGGGCTACCGATCGCAGGAGCGAGCCGAGGAGGCCGCCCAGACGTTCGCCGAACGGTTCGACCGCGCGCGCCTGCTCGATATCGAACACGTTGGCGTCGAACTCGTCGAACAGCCCGACGGCTGGACGTGGCGGATCGTCGACGACGGTGACGACGCCGTCGCGAACTGTTCGGACACGTTCGATACCCGGCGCGACGCCGAGGCGGCCGCCGAAGCGCTGCTTCCCGAACTCGAATCGGCGTCGGTGACCGTCGCCGGCGAGCCGACGTACGAACTGTACGAATCCGGCGAGCAGTGGCGCTGGCGGCTCGTCGACGAGACCGAGCACGTCGTCGCGCAGAGTCCGGACGCCTCGACGGACCACGACGCCATCGAAGACGGTGCCGAGCGGTTCGGCGACTACGCACTCGAGGCGGATGTCGTCGAAATCGACGAGGCCGAGTACGAGGTCTATCCGACCGACGAAATCGACGCGACGGCGGAGGCCGGGGGCGACGACCTCCCGGCGACGGTCGACGAGCCCGCGGTGAAACCGGACGGTGGCACCGCACTCGAGTATACCGATCAGACCGGCCCCGACTGGAACTGGCGGCTCGTGACCGACGATCGCGAGATCGTCGCCGCGAGCACCGAGCCCCACCCCGACGCGGAGACCGCGACGGAAGCGATCCAGCGGGTTCGCGACCAGGCCAGCGAGGCCGACCTCATCGAGTTCGAGCACGCGGCGTTCCAGGTCTATGAGGCCGACTCCGGCGAGTGGCGCTGGCGGCTCATCGACGAGGACGGAAACGTGCTCGCCGACAGCGGCGAAGAACACACCTCGCGCGGGGAAGCCGCCGAGGCGATGATGACGCTGAAAGAGCAGGCTCCCGAGGCCGAACTGCTGGAGATCGAGACCGCGGCGTTCGAACTGTTCGTCAACGAGGACGACGAGTGGGGCTGGCGACTCATCGACGAGGCCGGCAAACTCGTTGCCGAAGACCCCGCGACGCACCCGACCCGCGGCGCCGCGCGACAGGCGATGAACCGGCTGCTCGAGCATCTGGACTCCGACGTCCGAACGATGGAGCGGGCGGTGTTCCAGAGATACGCGGCCGAGGACTGGCACTGGCGGTTCGTCCTGCCGTCGGGTGAAACCGTCGCCGAAGACGGGAAAGCCCATACGACCCGGGACGAACTCGTCGATAGCCTCGACGACGTTCGCGAGGCGGCCGCGGCCGCTCGCCAACACACGATCGGCGACGTCGCCGTACAGCTGTACGACAGCGGCGGCTGGCACTGGCGACTGCTCGACCGCGACCGCGATGAGATCGCGGATTCGGTCGTCTCCTACGCCGACCGCGACGGGGCGATGGCCGGTGCGGACGACCTCAAGGCTCACGCGAGCGACGCGCCGATCTTCGCGATCGAAGACGCGGCGATCCGCCTCGACGGCGACGACGGCTGGACCTGGGAACTCGTCGACCGCGACCGCGAGGTGATCGCGGGTGCGGTCGGCGCGGTCTCGTCCAAGGCGGCCGTCATGGGCGACGTCGAGGACGTTCGCCAACTCGCACCGATGGCCGGCCGCGTCGACTTCGACGTCGCCTCCTTCGAACTGGTCGCTGACGAGGACGACCGCTGGCGCTGGCGGCTTATCGACGAGGACGGCCGCACCATCGCCAGCGGTGCCGAAACGCATCCCTCGACCGAGGCCGCACGCGAGGCCCTCGAGGACGTCCGCTCCCTGATCGAGGACGCGAGTATCCTCGAGATTGACAGCGTTTCCTTCGAACTCCACACCGCAGAGGATGGCTGGGTCTGGCGGCTGGTCGACGAGTACGGGTCGACGATGGCCGAGAGCACGCAGACCTACGAGAGCCGAACGGACGCCCGCCAGGCGATGAACGACGTGAAGGCCCACGCCCCGGAAGGCTGGATCACCTTCACGGAGTAAGCGTCGCCCGCCTGAACGAGCGTCGGCTATCGGCTGCCGCCTGTTTTCGCCGCGTTTCCCCGATTTGATACGAGAACGATACCGGGAGTCGGCGACCGCCGCCCCAGTCGCGAACGCGACCGCTGGTTGCGCCGAGGAGCGGCCCGCGGCGGGATCGACGGAGAGCGGAGTTTCGGACCGTGTCCTCGATTTCGCCGACGATGCCGTCGGACTGTTCCCGAATTCTATCGGGGTTTTATCCCTATCGAGCGACACCCTCGCGTCATGAAATCGATGCGTATCGAACTGCAGTACGACCGGGGTGCGGTTCCGCCGCTGCATCGGGGCATCTGCGAGTCGCCGGATCTCGACCGGGAGATCATCGTCGGCGGACAGGCAGTCGACGGCGTCGAGACGATTACGTCGTTCGTCTACGGCGACCCCGAGGCCTACGAGTCGTTCCTTGACGACCTCGAGACCGTCCTCGAGTACGATATCACGTCTTCCGAGGACGGCTTCTTCCTCTATCTTCGCCGAGACCTCGGGCCGGAAGGGATGTCCCTGGTGAACGCGCTCGCACAGGAGACCGTCGTGGTCGTCCCGCCTATCGAGATCCGATCGGACAGAACGGTTCGACTGACCGTCGTCGGCCATCCGTCGGCGCTGACCGCCGTCGTGGAAGACGTTCCTGACGGGATGAAACTGGACGTCCGCTGGGTCAGCCAGGAGATCGCGGTCGCCGACGCGTCGGTTTCCGATCGACAGGCGGCCGCACTGCGAGCCGCCCAGGAGGTCGGATTCTACGAAATCCCGCGCGAGGGCGGCATCGAGGCAGTTGCGGAGGAACTCGACTGTGCCGTCTCGACAGCGTCGGAACTCGTCCGTCGCGGCGAGGCGAACGCGGTCGGAGGGGTGCTCGATAGCGGCCCGTAGAGCGGTTCGGTAGTTCTGAAAAACCGGTTCCTCAGAAGTGTTTTAGCGTGACAAATGTGCTCACTACACGTGCTTGTTGAACAGCAGCATCGAAAGTAGATTGCTGAAACCAAAGTTACGTGTTTGCCAATCAGAATGTACTTACTTAGCCAGTCTTACTGGATCTATAATGGCTGGAGCAGCATTACAACGGTTTGGTATCCTCGCCGTGTTGTTCGGGGGCTTCTCCGCGTATATTAGTCCGTCTGGAATGGGGACAGCAGCGACGATCATGCTGATCGGATTCATTATTGGGATTTTTGGTTTCGGGATCGAGTTGCTGTCAGCCATGGATAAATAGACTTCCCAAATGGGTTCTGATACTGGCTACTGTATACCCTGTTCCTACCACAGCAGTAAGCAACAAATCGTACTCCGTGAATTATAATGGAGTCGGGACGGTCAGTCCGCGTCGCGTTTCTCGCAAACGACGGTGTACGTGGCGCCCTGCATGTAGGTGTCGGCGACCTCGCTCGCATCGAAGACGGTATCAAGCGACGCCACGACGTCCCCCTCCGGGTTCCAGTTCGCGTACCAGCGCAGGAAGCGCCAGACGAACGGGTTCAGGACCCGAGCGGGCCCGTCGGGAAAGGGCCTGACGTCGAAGACGACGAACGTCGAGTCGGGAACCAACGACCGGTAGGCGGTCTCGACCGCTCGGTGAATATCGGGCATCACGCTCAAGGATAGCGTCGCGAGCGCCGCGTCGAACGGCTCCTCGAACTCGACCGTCGTCGCGTCGGCGCGTCGAACGTGGACGTTCTCCCATCCGTGGGCGTCGATCCGCGCTCGCGCCTTCTCGATCATCGCCGGGCTGTAGTCGACGGCGACGAGTTCCCCGGACGTGCCGATGTCGTCGCGGATCCGCTCGAAGTTGACCCCCGGACCGCAGCCGATCTCCAGAACTCGGTCGCCCGACTCGAGTGCCAGGTGGTCGATTGCGGCCTCGCGCATCGGTTCGAAGTCGTTCTCGCTCATGCCGTACCAATCACTCCACCGGTCCCAGACGGTGCGACTGCGCTCGAGGTGTGCGGCGTGTCCGTTGCCCGTGCTCGAGCCGTCGTTCGTCGGCGTCGCGTCTCGATCCCGAGAGTCCGTGGCCATAGTCGGAGATGGGGCTAGCCGGAGGAGTAATTTAACCCGAAATCTATCGTGCCTTTATTAGAACCGCCCTCGATCCGCCGATTCACCCTCCTCCTGGCTCGTTCGAGTCGACGATTCCGCGACCGCATCCGTTCGACGGATCGGTCTGTTTTTTATCGGCCGAATCCAGTGATCGATCGTGACCGAGTACGACACCGTTTCCGCCGACGTCGAGCACGAAGAGGAGATCCCCGAGGATCACCCCAGATATCAGGACCTGCTCACGCGCCACCGGATCGAAAAAGGTGTCGAGAAGGGGATCACGCACCTCCAGGGGATGCACGCCGAAGGTCGCGGCAGCGCTTTCGATTACCTGCTCGGCGAAGCGACCATTCCGAGCGCAGCCGCGGCCGAACGCGCCGCCGCTGCGCACTTGCTTTGCGCCGACCACCCCGTCCTCTCGATCAACGGCAACGTCGCCGCGCTGGTCCCTGGCGAGATGACCGCACTCGCCGAGGCTACCGGTGCCGACCTCGAGGTCAACCTCTTCAACCGCACTCCGGAGCGGATCGAGGCCATCGCGGACCACCTTCGCGAGCACGGTGCCGAGGACGTCAAAGGGCTCGAGGCCGACGCCCGGATCCCGAATCTGGATCACCAGCGCGCGAAGGTCGACGCCGACGGGATCTACGAAGCCGACGTCGTGCTCGTGCCCCTCGAGGACGGCGACCGGGCGGAGGCGCTGAACGAGATGGGGAAGACCGAGATCGTGATCGACCTCAATCCGCTCTCGCGGTCGCCCCAGGTCGCGGAGATCCCGATCGTCGACAACATCATCCGCGCGGTGCCGAACATGACCGAGCACGCACAGGAGTTGGCCGACGCCGACGAGGAGCAACTGCGGGCGATCATCGACGACTTCGATCGGGACGCAGCGCTCGAGGATGCGGAAGACCGGATTCGAAGCGGAGTGTAACTGCGGTATAGTCGTCGCTGAAACGGATCTCACATTGCTCGCGGCGCTATCGTTTGATCAGGTGTCACGACTTTCAACAGCGACGATAGGGCCTGGGTGGCCGCGGCTCGTAGCGACTGTCACGGCGAGTCGACCCGTCGATACCGTCTGTACAGGTAGACACTCACGGCGATCCAGAGCGCGCCCGCGAAGCCGTACACCGCATCACCGGACGGGTTTTCGGAGTGAAACTGCACCGTCGCCGCGACGTAGGTGAGAGCGGCGATCCCCGCCGGACCGCCGAGGTAGGTGACCCAACTCGGTTGCCACGAGGTACTCGTCGTCGCGACGACTCTCATATCACGGACGAGCACGCCCGGCGTAAGGACTGAACTAAGGACGAGCGCCAGAACGAGCCCGAAGCCGACGAAAAACATGGGGCTATCTTCCGCACCGGGCTCGAGTATTAGCCAAGCCAGATACGTACCAGCCAGCGGCGTGACGACGAGATGGGCAGCCAGGAGCTTCCACCAGCCGACGTCACTGCGGACCCTCGAGGCGAGCCAGCCGACGACATCTGGAGCGAGCGGGTACCTCCACGCGGTCCCGAAGATCGCTTTCCCCATCGCAACCAGTCCGAAGACGACGTTTACCAGAACGACGAGCGTGGATCCAAAGAGCCCCATCGCGGCGACGAGCACAAACGCCATTCCGAGGTACCGGAGGAGCGAACTCTCGGAAGCCAGCGAATCGATGGCGAATCCGGCTGCGAGCAGCCCGAAGAGCGCGGCGAAGACGCCGGTAACGATCACCTGCCAGTTGAACGCGTTCCGGGCGTTTCGGCGCGTAAACTCGCGCTCGGCGACCAGATACACGAGCGCGGGGAGGATGAATCCGGTCCCCACTCCGAGGAGGTGAACGAAGATTCCCGAGAGCGTTCGCTCCTCGAGTACGTTCGGGCCTGGTTGCGTCGTCGATGCCGTCGTCGTGTTGTCGTGTTCAGTGGGCATGAGGTCTATATTGGTGATCGTGCGGGGTCAGTTCGTGACTCGTCTCTGTGGCGGCCCCAGCGACCGACTCAGTTCGATCGCGTCCGGCCGGGAAGCACCCCGGCGCTGGTTACGCCGTCATTTCGAAGCTTGCGGACGATCCGCTCGGCGAGCAACAGAACGAAACAGACGACGAAGAGATTGCCAGCCGCCTCCCAGTACGCGTTCGAACTCCGGACGATCGGATCGCTCGCGAGCAACGAGGCGACGATTCCGACCGCAAAGAGGACCAGACTCAACTGAAATCCGGCGAGGACCAGCGTCCTGAGCCCGGCCGGATTCCGGAGTCGGACGAAATCGCCGACCGAGAGGGTGTCGAGCGGGGTCTCGTACGAGAGCGCGTCTTTCCCTTCGGGAGTCAGCGGCCACTGCGATTCCGGGTGGTTGACGTAGTACAGGGTGATCGATTCCGGATACGTATCCGCGGCGATGACGTCGATCTCGAGGAGTTCGTTCAACCGGAGCCGGACGGTCTCTTTGCTCACGTCCGGGCGCACCCGAGCGCGGATCTGCTCGGCCGAAAAGTACGGCCGGTCGGCTGCGAGCATCGTTTCGACGACGTGTCGCTGGGTCAGCTTCCTGTTCAGGTCGTCGTCGATCCGGGTGTCGATCCAGGGCGGGAGGGAAGCCATCTCTCTCTGTTCCAACACATGCTGCTTAGGGGTGTTAAATCCACATTCGGATTTGGCGGCCGCCAAACGGCGATACACAGTTCATTGCGGTTCTCAACGGGGATTGCGGAACTCGTGTCGTCTCTCAGTTTCTTTTCCCTTCTCCCGCCCACTCACCGGTCGACGATCCGAGGCGACACGCCGTCCCGTTCGCCATCCCGGTCGATCTCGAGCGAGCCGTCGCCCTGAACGTACGGCAGTCGAGATCTGACGCTTGCGACTGCTTCTTCGACCTGATAGTACGACATCGAGAAGTACTCGCTCGCCGTCCGCGTTATCGAGTCGTCGATCTCGCAGTCGATACCGTCGGTGCCCTCGAGTTCGTCGCCCTCGTAGCTAGTGAGCCAGCGGCGGGCCAGTTCGACGCCTTTCTCGGCGTCGTAGCCGCGTGCGACGTAGTGTTTGTAGGGGTGACGAATCCAGGAACACTCCCAGTGGGCGTAGACGTCGATCCCCTCCTCGTTCTCGAGTTCGTGCAGGACGACGTGGAGTTGCATATCGGCCAGCGGCGACGGTCGCCAGACCCACGACCCTTCCGAGGTGTTGCCGTCGGTTCGAACCTTCAGCGACGCGATGGGGTTGCGGGAAAAGCCCAGTTGATCGAGGATTTCCTCGATCGTTGCCTCGTCGCAGTGGGCCGTAAGCGCGTACTCGTCGGCCGTCGTGTGGCTGATCGCGTAGCCGTCGAAGCTCCCCTGAAGCAGGTAGTGCATCTGGGGGATGAAGCTCCGACGCACGGCGTTGACGAAGTCTTCGGTGTAGCCCATACAGACGGATCCTTACGGGCACAGCGGAGTTGAGCGTTCGGCAGGCATACGCACGCCGAGGACCGAAACGATTGTGTCGGGTCTACGGTCGACTGCACCGCTGCCCGCATAGGCCGGTACAACGGTTACGGTCGTAGCAGTTCACTGATCTGTATCGATGGACGACCCGACGGATCCGTTCGATACGGACGATACCGGCGTTACTGGCGATACTGATACTACTGGCGACGCTAACGATGCTGGAACCGTCCTCACAAGACGGGAGTTAGATACCGGCCGAGACGTGCCCGAAACCCAGCTCGTCGAAGTCGTCGCCGAACTCGAGGAGAGCGGCATGACGGAGCTGTCGCCGATCTACGGCTGTATCGACGACATGATCGCCGATCTTTTCTCGTCGCCCCCGCCCGCGGAGGCCGAGGCGCAACTCGAGTTCACGTATCAGGGCTACCGGATCCACGTCCGGCAGAACGGCGTCGCGACGTTCAGGCGGGCATCGGAGTAGCCGGGACGACCGCTCGGACGGTCTGCTGTACCGACGTCGCGGTGTATCCCGGGCCGCGGGGACGACGAAACCGACTACAGCAGCCGAATCACACATTACGCGGATCGTCCTCGCCTCGCCAATCGGTGGCGAAAACTAACCGTTATCCGTCAGCGGATCGAACTATCGATCGATGTCACGACTCGAGCCACCGTGTCTGCGATCGGAACACGCCTCGAAGGGTGCGACCAAGGGAGCGAAAGCCGGCGGGAAGGTCGGCGGTCTCGCCGGACCGGCGGGCGGCGCGGTCGGTGCCGGTGTCGGCGCGGCGACCGGCTACCTCGCCGGGACGGCTCGAGACCGGCTGAGCCCGTTTTGAGGCCGCGGTCACCGTTCGCGGACTGACGGAGCGCACACCCGCCGTCGAAACGAGCATTCATCGGGTATAAATTCCTCCTCCGGTTTCAGTCCATACATGGACACCTACGACCTGATTATGCGAAACGCCGAGGAGGTCGTCACCGACGAGGAGGTTCGCGAACTCGCCGACGATCCGTCGGGTAAGCGCGCCTACGTCGGCTACGAACCCTCGGGCGTGCTTCACCTCGGCCACCTGCTCACCGCGAACAAACTCATCGACCTGCAGGAGGCCGGTATGGAGGTCGTCGTCCTGCTGGCCGACGTCCACGCCTACCTCAACGGCAAGGGCACCTTCGAGGAGATCCGCGACACCGCCGAGCAGATGAAAGCCCAGTTCATCGCCTACGGCCTCGAGGAGGACCGGACGGAGTTCGTCTACGGGTCGTCGTTCCAGCTCGACGAGGACTACACGCTCGACCTCCACGAACTCGAGCTCGCGACGACGCTCAACCGCGCCCAGCGCGCGATGGCCGAGATTCAGGGCGGCGAGACCGCGAAGGTAAGCCACGTCGTCTACCCGCTGATGCAGTGTCTGGACATCGAGTATCTCGACCTCGATCTGGCCGTCGGCGGCTTAGACCAGCGCAAGGTCCACATGCTCGCCCGCGAGGAGCTCCCAGAACTGGGCTACGACGTGCGGCCGGCCCTGCACACGCCGATCGTCGCCGACCTCACCAGCGGCGAGGGGAAGATGTCCTCGAGCGAGGGGGTCACTATCTCGATGGAGGACTCGACGGAGCAGCTCGAGGAGAAGGTCAACTCGGCCTTCTGTCCGCCGACGCGGGATCCCGAGGGCGACCTCGAGAACCCGGTCCTCGAACTGTTCGAGTACCACGTCTTCCCGCGGTTCGAGGAAATCGTCGTCGAGCGACCCGACAAGTACGGCGGCGATCTGACCTACGAGGACTACGAGACCCTGGCCACCGACCTCGAGTCCGGCGAACTCCATCCCGCCGACGCGAAGGGGACGCTCGCGAGCTACCTCGACGAACTGATCGCGCCGGGACGTGAGAAGTTGCGCGAGATTCGGGACTGACCGTCGGCCGAAAAAACGCCGTCAGAACTCGACCGCACCGATCGCCGTCTCCTCCCCGCAGTCACGACACTCGAAGGTCGTCCGGTATTCGGTACACGGTTCGTGGACGTCGCGACCGCACGTCTCGCAGCGCTCGATTTCCCGCTCGTCGATTCGCCGTTTACAGGTCGTACAGCGTCGTCCGAGTTCCATGGTTATTGTTACCGTACCACACCCACATTCGAACCACCGGGAACGACTCGTAAAAGCCTATGGATCGATCACGGGACCGAACGATCGGACCGTAAGGTGGGCGATGGCCAGGGGATCTCTTCCCGTCCTCGAGTACCGGAGGTATGCGGAGATTCCGGTCGCAGAGCGGCATCCGAGGTGATCGACCGCGATACCCGCCAAGGCCCGGTGTCGAACCCGCCGATTCAAGTGCGAGCGCCCCCCTCTCGGCTGCATGAACGAGACGCGACGATCGATCCTCGAGTCGCTGTCGGACGGTGCGGTATCGGGGCCGAAACTGGCCGAGTCGCTGGACGTTTCGCGGGCGGCCGTCTGGAAGCACATCGACGCGCTTCGCGATGCCGGCTTCGAGATCGAAAGCGGCCCGAACGGGTACGAACTGGCCGCGGTCACGGCGTACACCGGCCCCGCCGTCGAGTACGAACTCGAGGCTCCGTTTTCGGTCGAGTACCACGACTCGGTGGGAAGTACGAACGACCGAGCGCGCGAACTGGCGACGGAAGGGGCCGCGGACGCGGCCGTCCTCGCGGACGAACAGGTCGGCGGACGTGGCCGTCTCGAGCGCGAGTGGGCGGCCCCCTCGGGCGGGGTCTGGCTGAGCGTCGTCTCTCGACCCGCGATCGCGCCCGCGAAGGCGCCGCTATACACGCTCGCGGCGTCCGTCGCCACGGCGCGAGCGGCCCGCGAAGCCGGGGTCGACGCCCGGATCAAGTGGCCGAACGACGTGGTCGTCCCGGTCGGCGACGACGGCGACTACCGGAAACTGGCGGGTATCCTGACCGAGATGGAAGGCGAGACGGACCGCGTCGAATGGCTCGTCGTCGGGATCGGCGTCAACGCGAACATCGAGGCCGACGCCCTCCCGGACGGCGCAACGAGCGTTCGAGAGCAAGCAGGTGACGTCGACCGGCGTCGGTTCGTCCAGCGGTTACTGGAGGAGTTCGATCGCTATCGGTCCGATCTCGAGGGCGTCGTGCCGGCATGGCGAGAGCTGGCGCTGACGCTGGGTCAGCAAGTCAGGGTCGATCGCCGAGCGGGCGAAATCGTCGGCGAGGCGGTCGACGTCACCGAGTCGGGCGCGCTCGTGGTCGAAACTGATGACGGACGAGTAACGGTGGCTGCGGGCGACTGTGAGCACTTGCGGCCCGTCTGATCTCCCGATCGTCTTATTTGTCCGAGCGAAAACGCCGCTCACTCGACGGCCATCTGTTTCTCTCGTTGGTCCTCCGTCTCCGTCTGGTCGACCTGTACCGTCAGCACCGGGACCGGCGCGCGGCGGACGACGCGTTCCGTCACGCTCCCGAGCAGGAGTCGGTCGATCCCGCCGCGGCCGTGTGTGCCCATCACGACGAGTTCACACCGGTCGGGCTGGGCGTGCTCGACGATGACGCGACTGGGCTCGCCCTCGAGAACCGCCGTTTCGACCGCGATATCGTCCGGCGCGAGTTCTTCGACCCGGCGGACGGCCGCCTCCCCTTCCTCGCGGAGCGCGCCGCTGATCCCCTCCCAGGCCGTTTCCATCGGCAACCCACCGTAACTGGCGGCGTTGACGACGTAAATCGCCCGAACCCGCGCATCGTGGGCGCGGGCCAGATCGAACGCGTACTCGAGGGCGCGTTCGACCTCCGGCGATCCGTCGGTCGGGACGAGGATGCATTCGTACATGCTATGTGGTAACATACAATCTTCTCCTATAATAGTGTTGCCGGAGCGCGGGCAGATCATCGCGAAGATAATGGACACGTGTCCGAAACCAGGCGTTACGGCGAGTGAAGATCAGAATCAGTATCAGTGCCGTAGATCACCTCACGGACGTCGTCGACGCCGGCCCGACGAACCACGGCCCGGACGGGATCTCGAGCGCCGACGAGGTTGTTCGACGCTCCGTCGAGTACCAGCAAGCGAGCTTCCCGTCCCGGTTCGACGAGTCCGTACTCGAGGCCGGCGATATCGGCGCCGTTGCAGGTCGCCATCCGGAGGATTTCGTCGGCGGGCAGTTCGGAGAGTTTGGCGAGGAACTCCATCTCCCGGAACATCGACGGCGAGTTGAGCATCACGTTGTCCGTTCCGAGCGCGAGCGCCGTTCGCTCGCTCAGTTCGGTGTACGGCGAGAGGCCGACGTCCGTCACGAGATTCGACCGCGGGCAGACGACGACCGGCACGTCCTGGTCGGCGACGCGCTCGAGATGGTCGGGTTCGGAATGGACCATGTGGACCAGAAAATCGGGCTCGAGGTCCAGGGCGGGATGAATGTCGCTCGAGTCGACTTCGCCGGCGTGGATGCCGAAGGGTTTGTCCGCCTCGCGGGTTGCGTCCCGCTCGCGGTCGAACGTGGAGTCGTTGGCCCCGCTCGCACCGAACCCGTCGCCGGCGCGCATCGCGTCGATCGAACCGCGGGCGAACGAGAGCGCATCGATGTCGCGGCCGCCGCCGGCCGCCTCGAGCATCTCGACGCCGTCGACGCCGCCTTCGCGGAAATCGAGGCAGGCCGCGGTGCCGGCCCGTTCCATAAACCGTAGCGACTGGCCCATCGCAGCGACGAGTTCGTCGCGCGAGGCAGCACGGAGCAGACGATGTTTCAGCCCGTCCGGCGGTGCGACCAGTTCCTCGAGCGAGCGGTCGTCACCACCTGCTTCCTTCGCGATCGAGTCGCCGATGTGGGTGTGGGCGTTGACGAACGCCGGGAGGATGATGTCGTCGCTCTCGACCGATTCCGCCTCGATCGACTCGATCCGCCCGTCGTCGCCGATTACGACTCGCCCCTCGATGGGTTCAAACTCGCGGCCCCGAAGAATCGTCCCGGTTCGTTCCATACTCCTGTGTTCGTGGTGTGTCCCTTCAACGGTTCGGGGTCGAGCGACTATCTCCGTCCACAATCGCTACGCTTTGCCTTCCACACGCAGCCACCGTCGATCGCAACGTTCGGATCGCTGTCCCGCGGCCTCCGCTCTCGACGTCCCGAAAGCGACGGCAACGCATTGGCACTGGCTCGAGCAAGCGGTTCAGTAATAAAGGCTACTGTCGAGGAGCGCGCCGAGGGTCGAGTCGACGCGACGGGTAACCCTCAGAGCAGTCCGGAAATCGATTCGAGCGACTCGATCTCGTAGGTCGGCTCCCGCGGGAGCCCCACGCCTTCGACGTGATCGCGGCGGAGGAACGCCGCGTCGATCCCGGCGGTGTCGGCCGCTTCGATATCCACCCAGCTATCGCCGACGAACAATGCGTCCTCGGTGTCCAGTGCCTCGAGCGCCAACTCGAGATAGTACGGCGTCGGCTTCTTCCGATCGATCCCCTTGAGGGTCGGTTCGCGGCCGTACCAGGCGTCGATCCAGTCGAGTTCGTACTGCTCGAGGATGTTGCCGATCGTCTCGTGTTGGTTGTTGCTGACGATCGCCGTCGCCGTCTTGAGGGTCGCGACCGAGGCCACGTCGTCGTACAGTCGCTTGCGACCGGCCTCGATCTCCTCGAGTTGCGCCTCGATGGCGGCGTGTTCGCGGGCCGTCCAGAGCTCCTGCGGATCGACGTCGTACGTCTCCGCGAGGATGCACAGCGAGTCGACGCTCGGTCCCATCAATGTCCGGACGTGATCGTCCGACGGATTGGTCACGCCGACCGTCTCGAAAGCGGTGTGTATCGCCTCGACCAGTACCTCCCGATCTGTCGGTGTCGTCAGTACGCCGTCGTTGTCGAAGACGACCGCGTCGTATTCGGCGTCCATTCGGGTTCGGGCCCGTCTACGAGACGCAGGAATTTCGGCGTTATGCTGGCTGTTACCCGGCCGATTTGAAATCGCCCGAGGGCCGTAGACCCGTGGCATATGCATGCCCGCTGCTAATCGGCAGCGGTTCCCGAAAACGACGTATGGGACTTCTCGACCGACTCAAGGAGACGTTGCCGATCGATGCCGAAGGCATCGAATACCAGTGCCCGACGTGTGGGACCGTCCTCGAGACGGCACACGAACGCTGTCCGGAGTGTGGCGAGATCGACATTCGCGAACGAGGAAGTTTCGAGTTCAGGCCCGAGTGACGTCCAGCGACGGGGATCTTCGACGGTTCTGTTTCGTTTGAGGAGGAAGGGTAACGATCCGGAGGTTCAAGTACGGACGGGCGACCAGCACCGTCGATGGAGTCTCGGATTCGTCTCCCGCGTCGAACGCAGATCGCACACAGTTACGAACCGTCCTCGTGCCGGAGGGACGATGGGGCATAGAGCGCTCGTCGCCTACCGTCGCCCGGATCGACTCTACGACCTGCGGTACAGCCACTGGGGCGGCGAAGAGATCAATCTCGGCGACCGGATCAGCGCCGAGACGCCGCTGGCCGACGGCGAAATCGACGCCGACCTGCTCGCGGACTCGATCGCTCGCGAGCGTATCCTCACGAACTACCTCGACCCCTGCGTCCACGAGGCGCTGTATCTCGTCACCCCCGGCGACGACTACGACGTCGCTCCCTTCCGCGTTTGCTGGCTCGAGTGGGGCGACGGTCGGAACGGCGGACGCGGCGCGATCGTCGGCATCGACGGCGACGTCGCCGACCGCCGAGTCCGGACGTGGTTTCGAGCGATCAAGACCACGCTCGTGGATATCATCGAAATGGGCGCGCTCTCGCGGCGGGCGGCCCAGGCGTACCTCGAGGCGCGAGTCTGCGAAGACGAGAACGGAACCGTCTACACCTACGGCGACGACGAGGACGAACCGGCTCGAGACGACGGCTCGTATACGCCGACGCCGGACAGGTGGCGCGAAGACGGCGTCGGACGGGGACGGGGACGAGACGGAGGCGAACTGGGAGACGAAGAGGACGGCGACCCGCGGTGATCAGTCGCCCTCGCCCTCGCTCCAGCGGGCGTCGGCCAGCGTCCGCTGGACGATGTCGTTGCCGACCGCCTCTGCGAGCGTCTCGAACCCCGCGCGTTCGCCCCGCCCGTCGGCGTTCGCGACGAGTCGCGAGACGATGAATTCCGGCGTCGATCGGCCGACGGTGTCGAAGCGGGGCTGGTAGTCGACCAGTAACTCGAGGTCGGGGTTTAGCCCCTCCGCGAAGATGCCATCGACGCGCGCTTCCGGTGGCAGCGGCTCGAGATCGTCCGCGAGGTGCGTGACGAACACCCCCAGTGCATCCCGCTGGACCGAGAGCGTCACGAGCCCGTGAAGCAGATCCGCCGCACTCCCGGGTTCGGTGATCGCCTCGAACTCGTCGACGAGCATCAGGGTCCGCCCCTCGTCCGACAGCGGCGGCACGACCGAGCGCAGCGTCGACTCGAGGACCCCGGCGTTGAAACTCGCGTGCCGCCGGTGGAAGACCAGCGAATCGACGGGCGTCACTTCGGCCCGGTCGGCGGGGACGGGCAGCCCCATCATCGCCAGCAGGACGATCTGACACAGCGTCTCGAGCAGCGTCGTCTTCCCGCCGCTGTTGGCCCCGGTAAGCACGGAGATCCGCTCCTCGCCGGGAACGGCGTTGACGCTCGCCGGAACGTCGTCGACCCCGTGGTCGCCGAGCGCGTAGGTCACGTCCTGTACGGCCTCGTCGTCGCGAGCCGCGAGCGTGAGATTGCGCGCGTTGACGACCGAGACGGCGGCGTCCTGTCCAGCGGTGAACGCCGGACGCGTACAGTCATAAGCCAGCGCAAAGCGGGCGAGCGAGAGATGCAGTGCAATGTCGTCGACGGCCCCGACCGCCCGATCGACGGCGTCGCGATTCTCCGCGAGCGTCCCCTTGAGATCGCTCGCGACCAGCACCTCGCGTTCGTCGATCGCGCCGGTGAGGTCGCTCCGAAGGGTCCGCAACGTCGCGCCGACGAAGTCCGTCGCATCGGTCGCGTCGGCCGGCATCGCGCTCCGAACCTGGTCGATCGTCACGTCGGTCTCGGCGAGCAGCCGATCCTCGAAGGCGTCCCGGAACTGGGCGACGTCGCGGACGCCGTCGTCCCGCAACTCCTCGATCAACTCGAGGGCGTTCGCGTCCATGTCTTCGACCGTGCCCAGCGCCGACCGCAGACGATCGAGTTCCTCGTCCGCACCCTCGAGCACGCGGCCTCCGTCGAGTGCTGCAAGCGCTTCGGCCGCCTCCTCGAGTCGCTCGGGTTCGAGGTCGGCGATCGCCGCGAACGGCCCCGAATCGACGCCGGCCTCGAGCAAGGCGAGCGCGGCCTCGACGGCCGCGTGTTCGCTTCCGTCGCGCTCGTCGTATCGTTCGTAGGCGTCGAGGACCGCGTTCCGATCACTCTCCTCGAGCGTCGCCCACGCGTCGCGGGCCGCGATCACGTCGACCAGTCGATCCGTCATGGCTTCGCGGGTCGTCAACGGCGTCAACACTCGGATCCGGTCGGCCGCGCGCTGGGTAACGGCGTGTTCGACCGCCAGATCGAGCAGTTCCTTGTACGCCGACCGCGCGTCGCCCGTCGCCAGGACGTCCATTCCGGCTCCACCCGTCGCTCGCCGCAGGATACGCGTCGCTCGGCCGCGAGCGAGTCCGGCGTCCGAGAGCGTCCGTACGTCGCCCGATTCGATCGCCCGGATCGCCCGTTCGTTCCCCAACTCCTCGACCAGCGTTTCCCGCGTCTTCGGGCCGACTCCCCAGTACTCCTCGAGTCGCATACTCATGGGGTTCGAGGGAACCGTCTTGAACACTGTGCATCGGAGGGGGGCCGGTGTCGGTCGGTCTCTCGACGGCGCTCCGCGTGTCGTTCCGGTCGCCGTTCTGGGTTGTCTCGTGAGGACCGGCGATCTTCGGTAGTTCTAGATCATATTCAAGAACGTGTATAACACTAAGTCACGACGGCCAGCGGGGAAGCACAAACACGAGGATTTTTATCGACTCGGCCGCCTACTCTCGTCCATGACTGATGGGCGGGGCGAAACTCCCCGGCGAACAGGAATGACCGAAAAGTGCGGCGTCGTCGGCGTCTCACTGGACGGTCGAGACGCGGCACGACCGTTGTATTACGCGCTCTATGCACTCCAGCATCGCGGCCAGGAATCGGCCGGGATCGTCACGCACGACGGTTTCCAACAGCACAGCCACGTCGAGATGGGACTCGTCGGCGACGCCTTCGGAGAGGGCGACCTCGACGCGCTCAACGGGCCGGCAGGGATCGGTCACGTGCGGTATCCGACGGCCGGCTCCGTCGACACATCCTGTGCACAGCCGTTCTCCGTCTCCTTTAAGAGCGGCTCGCTTGGCTTAAGCCACAACGGCAACCTCGTCAACGCCGACGAGATCCGCGACGAACTCGCGGCCGTGGGCCACGCCTTCACCAGCGACGGCGACACCGAGGTCATCGCCCACGACCTCGCTCGCAACCTGCTCGAGGAGGATCTCGTGCGCGCGGTCAAGCGGACGATGGGGCGAATCCACGGCTCCTATGCGCTGGCGATCAGCCACGACGATACGATCCTCGGCGTTCGCGACCCGCAGGGCAATCGGCCGCTCTGTATCGGGGAACTCGAGGACGGCTACATGCTGGCCTCCGAATCCGCGGCGATCGACACCTTAGACGGCGAACTCGTCCGCGACGTTCGGCCCGGCGAGCTCGTCGTCCTTCAGGAGGATGGACAGGGTTTTGACTCCTACCAGCTCGTCGAGAACGAGAATACGGCCCACTGCTTCTTCGAGCACGTCTACTTCGCCCGACCGGACAGCGTTATCGACGGGACGCTGGTCTACGAGGCCCGTCGCAACCTCGGTCGCGAACTCTGGGCCGAAAGCGGCGTCGAGACCGACGTCGTGATGCCGGTCCCCGACTCCGGACGTGCGTTCGCCTCGGGCTACGCCGACGCGGCCAGCGAGACGACGGCCGACGGCGAGCCCCGCGACGAAGACGACGACGGCGTCGAATTCGCCGAGGGCCTGATGAAAAACCGGTACGTCGGCCGGACGTTCATCATGCCGACCCAGGACGAACGCGAGCGCGCCGTTCGCCTGAAACTGAACCCGATCAAGTCCACCATCGAGGGCAAGACCGTCACGGTCATCGACGACAGTATCGTCCGCGGCACGACCTCCACGCAATTGGTCCAGCTCTTGAAAGACTGCGGTGCCGAGGAAGTCCACGTCCGCATCGGCGCGCCGGAGATCGTCGCCCCGTGTTACATGGGGATCAACATGGCGACCCGCGAGGAGCTCATCGCCTCGGA
The DNA here is from genome assembly GCF_009834785.1 of Natronorubrum halalkaliphilum. GTDB lineage: Archaea > Halobacteriota > Halobacteria > Halobacteriales > Natrialbaceae > Natronorubrum > Natronorubrum halalkaliphilum. The sequence continues at coordinate 72,403 of NZ_WUYX01000015.1, read as the reverse complement.
CAAGACGACCGACGAGATCCGCGACACCATCGACGCCGACAGTCTCGCGTATCTCTCCACCGACGCCGTCGCCGAGGTCCTCGGGAACGACCGGCTCGATCTCTGTCTCGGCTGCGTGACCGGCGAGTACCCCTACGATATCGAGGGCGAGGAGACCGACCGCGACGTCACCCGCCCCGACGTTGGCGGACAGCCCCTGCACGCCGACGACTGATACTGTCTGCTCTCAGCCATTTCCGACGGGGCCGCAAGACGGCTTGCGGTCCCACCGGTAAACGTTACAGCAAACCGTATGAGTTCGTCCCGTTCGCCGCGTTCGAGGATTCCTTTTCCTGTGGTTTCGACTGGCTTGCTCGCCGTTCACGACGCCGACGGTAACCACGGCGCTCGAGGACGGTAGGCGAGTTCAAATACCGGAGTGGACACGGTACCGGTTCTGGGGGCCTCGAGAGCGGACAACGATCCGCCCGCCGGTATCCCCTGACGGGGGCGGCCGAAGCGCCGGCGTTGCTCGAACCGCGCCGACCGGAGAAGGGTGTCCTCGCCCCGTCGGTGGACTGATCGTCCTATCGTTCGAGTCGGTCAATATCGGTCAGTACGTGACGTGCAACAGGACGTAAACGACGATCCCCAGCGAGAACGAGATCAACCAGAGGCTTGCGGCGATCCGACCGAAGCGAGCGTGGTTAGTCTGGTACAGTTCCTCGACTGGATAGGCGAACGCGAGCAGCAGGGCGTAGTAGACCAGCGGCACGCAGACGACCGCGAGGAAGATGTGGATCGCGAGGACCGGGAGGTAGACGAACTGGTAGATCGCGTCGGGCCCGGGAAACGGCTGCGGGCCGCCGGTCGCGACCAGCCGGTAAAGATAGAGCGTGAGGAAGGCCGCGAACAGCCCGAAGGAGGCAAGCATCGCGACGCGGTGTCTGTCGACCTGTCCGCGGCGGATCGCTCGCCAGCCCAGCGTAATCGTCCCGATCGCCGTCGCGCTGATGAGGACGTTGACGTGTGGGATCAGACCGAGAAACCACTCCGGGGCTGCCGGGACCGTCGAGGGCGGAATCCGGCCGCCCGCAGCCGCGAAGACGACCGCCAGCGAGACGACGCTCAATACCGCGGTGAGATGAGGAACGCGCTCTCGAGGGACGTACTCCATATGACCGGGTTTGACCGTGAGGGGAAATCGGTTACTGTCCGCGACTGTCGACCCTCGGCCGCGTATCGATAGACGCAAACGACGGGAGCAGGCGCGAAATCTCGAGTCCTGCAGAAGGCGCGAACGCTTTTCCGGATCGATGATATTCACGGGATCGTGAACAGACGACAGGTAGTACTGGGAACCGCTGGAAGCGTCGCAACGCTCGTCGCCGGCTGTGCCGACGAGACCGCCAAAACCGGGGAACAGCCAGCCGAAACGGACGGCGACGCCGAGGACAGCGAGGAGACGGACGACGGGACGTCCCCCGACGAACCCGCGGTCGAGCAGCCGGAAATCCAGATCTTGAGCGGTTCCGGCAATTCCCTCGAGAGCGTCGACCTCGAGGGCGGCGTCGCCGTCGTCGAGGGCGCCCACGGCGGCGACTCGTCGTTTCGGGTCACACTCCGAGGTGAGGACGAAGCAGTCGTTTTCGACACGGACGGCGAGTACGAGGGAAAAGCCGCCCGCTCGCTCGCCTCGGGACCGTACACCGTCGAATTCGAGGCCGACGGCCCGTGGCGTCTCGAAGTGAACCAGCCCCGAGCGACCGAGGGCTACGCTCTCCCGCGGGAGTTTGCAGCCGACGTCCCGTCCGTCGTCGGCCCAGTCGATTTCGACGGTGGGGACCGACATACCGCAGTGGTCTCCCACGACGGCGACGACGCGTTCCGAGCCCGCGTGTACTCGATGGCGGTCGCGTCCGACGAACGGATCGTCGAAACGACCGACGACGAGGCCGAATCGACGTTCAACTACGACGGGTTCGGCTGGATCGACGTCGACGCAGACGGCTCGTGGACGCTCGCACTCGAGTGACACGGCAGCTCGGCCAGATCGACACCCCAGCGGCGTTCAGTCGCGCGAACTCGAGTGCTCATCGGCGGACCCCTACGGGACAGCGTCGGAAATATCGTGCCGTAGATACCTATCGCTCGTCAGTATTACTTGCCTCAGAAGTTATGCGTGGGTGATGTCCTCGGAGGAGATCACCTGCATCGTTAGTGGCGGGAAACCCGCCCATGCGATGCGTGGGACCGGATTCGAACCGGCGGACCCCTACGGGACAGCGCCCTCAACGCTGCGCCGTTGGCCTGGCTTGGCTACCCACGCTCGCTGTCTTTGTCTTACTGCACTCAATCGTATCCAGTGTGATTATAAAAGCCCTTTCCTTTGCCCCGGCGTCTGCGGCGAGGTCACACGCAACTGACCGGCGTTGAGGCGGTGATTTGAAATGCGACAGTTGCCAAAGGATACCATGGCTAAGTATTCGACTGGTTCGTCGTCCGGTGGCGGCGGAACCAACTGCGAACTCTGCGGTGCCGAGAGCGACAAGCTCCGGCTCGCGTCCGTCGCCGGCGCCGAACTCGAGGTCTGTCCCGACTGTGCGCCCCACGACGACAACCAGAAGCAGTCCCGAACCCAGCGACGCAGTTCACAGGACGACAGGGGCGACTCGAGCGACGAGCCGAGCCGCAAGCAGAAGGCGGCCCAGAACGTCGCCAAGGCGAACCCGGTCTGGGACGGCGACTCCGAGCACTGGGAGAAAGAGGGCACGAACTACAACGACGATCCGTTGCCGTACCTCGTCTCCGACTACGGCGAGGCGCTGGTCGAAGCCCGACAGGAAGCGGGCCTGCAACGCGATGAACTCGCCGACGAGCTCGGAGCACGCGAAAAAGACGTGCTCGCGGTCGAACAGGGCCGTGCGACCCAGGCCGGCGTCGGCGGCGGGTTGATCGAAGCGCTCGAGGAGCGATTGGACGTAACTCTGGCCGAGTAGCCGGATTCGGCAACTGCAGACCGATTCCCGAGATCGACCGCGGCGATTGCGAGCGATGCTCGGCGAGCAGACTTTTGGTGGCGGACGATAGAGTCCAACCGATGACCGGGCAACGGGCGGCAGCGGAGCCGTACACCACGCGGTTCGAATCCGAGGTGACGTCTATCGACGGCCGAGAGGTCTGGCTCGAGCGGAGCTACTTCTACGGCGAAAGCGGCGGTCAGCCGGCTGATCGCGGAACCATCGGCGGCGTCGAAGTTGCCGACGTCCAGTACGTCGACGGCGAACACGTCCACGTTCTCGCCGAGGAGCCGTCGTTCCGGGTGGGCAAACGCGTGCTGTGTTCGATCGACTGGTCGTTTCGCATGTACTGTATGCGGGCCCATACCGCCAGTCACCTGCTCTACGGCGCGGGCAGACGACTTCTCGAGGATCTGGGGTACGGCGGGTTCGATATCAGCGAGGAAAGGGTCCGGGTTGATCTCAAGACGAGTACGGAGATCGACGACGAACTGCTGCTCGAACTCGACACGCTGGTCAATCGGGCGGTCTGGGAGTCCCGGCCCGTAACCTGGGAGGACGAACCGGTCGCGGACGCACGCGAACGCGACGACATCGCGTTCAACGAGGCGACCGAAGAGGGAGCCTTCCGGAAGGGACGAGTTCGAGTCGTTACGATCGGGAGCGAGGACGACAACGGAAATACCACGGGACTCGTGCGCAGGGACGGTGGCGCTCGAGACCTGTGGGACGTCGCGGCCTGTGGCGGCACCCACGTTCGAAACACGCGGGAAGTCGGCCCGGTAACCGTTCTCGGACGGTCGAATCCCGGCGAGGGACTGACGCGGATCGAACTGGCGGTCGGCCCGCGCGCGATCGACCGCCGCGAAGCGGAGAAACGCGTCGCGTTCGCGTCGCGACGAACGCTCGACGCGCCCCTCGAGTCGGTCGAGGACGAACTCGCGCGGGTGGACGCCGAACGCGAGGAACTGACCGAGCAGGTTCGAACGCTCAGACGGCAACTCGTCGAGACGCGACTCGAGGAGGCCGAGCCGTTCGAGCGGGACGGACTCGAGTGGGTGGCGACGACGGTCGAGGACGTCGATTCGAACGAGGCGGGCGAGATCACGAGCGATGCCGCGGGCGACGTCGCCGACGTCGTCGTGCTCGCCGGCGACGCCGGCTCTCAGTACGCGGTCGTGGCCACGAACGGGTCCGTCTCGGCCGAGGCCGTGGTCGCCGACCTGACGGACGAGTTCGGCGGCGGTGGCGGCGGATCGACGTCCCTCGCGCAGGCGGGTGGATTCGATGCGACGCCCGAGGACATCGTCACGGCCCTGAAGGCGTAGTGGAGTATCCGCTGAAAGTCACTGCACAGCTGTCGTGCGATCGGTGTGGAAATGGCCTCGGTTGTTACTATCGATAATCGTCCTCGGACCGCTTTCACTCGAGTTCTCGAGGCCGATAGTGCGGCGGCGGACGGTCTAATCGGGTACTCGGCCGGTTTTCGCGGTCCGGTTTTCGAACGGTCGCGAACCGTATCCTGATACTGTCGGACAGAAGTCACTGAAGAACATTCGCCGAACGGGAGCGGCGAGTGCTCACAATAGTTCTGTCCGACAGTATGACAACGCTGCCCCGTGTTATTACTGGCCCGCGAGCGACCGTTCCCTATGGGAATCGATTACTCACAGTTGCGCGACCCGAACGCCGAGTACACGATGCGGGACCTCTCGGCCGAGACGATGGGCGTCACGCGCGAGCGCGGGCAGGGCCGCGACGTGGAGATCACGGACATCCAGACGACGATGGTCGACGGCAACTTCCCGTGGACGCTGGTGCGGATCTACACGGACGCGGGCATCGTCGGTACCGGCGAGGCCTACTGGGGTGCCGGCGCGCCCGAACTGATCGAACGAATGAAACCGTTCCTCCGGGGCGAGAACCCCCTCGACATCGACCGACTGACGGAACACCTCTTTCAGAAGATGTCCGGCGAGGGATCGGTCGGCGGCGTCACTGTCACCGCCATCGCGGGCGTTGAGGTCGCGTTGCACGATCTGGCGGGGAAAATCCTCGAAACGCCGGCCTACCAGCTGATGGGCGGGAAGTACCGCGACGAGGTACGGGTGTACTGCGACTGTCACACCGAGGAGGAGGCGGATCCGATCGCCTGCGCCGAGGAAGCCGAGCGGGTCGTCGAGGAGTTAGGGTACGACGCACTGAAGTTCGATCTGGACGTCCCCTCGGGTCACGAGAAGGATCGCGCGAACCGCCACCTTCGCGAGCCCGAAATCGCTCACAAGGTAAGCATCGTCGAGGCCGTTACCGAGGCCGTCGGTCATCGCGCCGACGTCGCCTTCGACTGCCACTGGACGTTCTCGGGCGGGAGCGCTAAACGGCTCGCGAGCGCGCTCGAGCCCTACGACGTCTGGTGGCTCGAGGACCCAGTGCCGCCGGAGAACCACGACGTCCAGCGGGAGATCACGCAGTCGACGACGACACCGATCGCGGCCGGGGAGAACGTGTACCGCAAGCACGGCCAGCGGCGTCTGATCGAAGAACAGGCGGTGGATATCATCGCGCCCGACATGCCCAAGGTCGGCGGGATGCGCGAGACGGCGAAGATCGCGGACAAGGCGGACATGTACTACATGCCGGTGGCGATGCACAACGTTTCCTCGCCGGTCGCGACGATGGCCAGCGCCCACGTCGGCGCGGCGATTTCGAACTCGCTGGCCGTCGAGTACCACTCCTACGAACTCGGCTGGTGGGAGGATCTGGTCGAGGAGGACGTCATCGAGGACGGCTACATCCAGATTCCGGAGCAACCCGGACTCGGCCTGACGCTGGATATGGACGCCGTCGCCGAGCACATGGTCGACGGCGAGGAACTCTTCGACGAAGCCTGACCGGGACCACAGTGAGCCCGACCGCGGGTGCGAGCGACAAGATCAGTTCGGCGTCGTCCCGCCCGACCCGATAGATCGGCGCAGCCCTTCGAGTGATGTATTATTACACCACATATTTACTACGCTACCGTCGATAGTCGATCCGTGAACCGGAGCAACGAATTCGACCCGACCAGCGGACGAACGGCCACCGACGGCGGCACCCCCGAAGCCGATCGCGGGTTCGAGAGCGGCGATGGCTCGCACCATCCCGGCCCGCCGCGGTTCGTCACCGTCGACGACGGAATCGTCAACCCGAACGGGCGAGAGATGGAGACGCGAGACGATCTCGCGCCGCGGAATCCGGAGGCTGGCGCAGCGTACGACTGGCGAATCCTCGAGTCGCCGGCCGGATCGACCGCGGAACCGACCGACGACCCCGTCGCGGAATTCGAACCGGACGTGCCCGGCGTCTACACGCTCGCGCTCGAGGCACCCGACGGAATCCATCAACTGACGGTGCGCGCGTTTCCGGCCGAAGACGAGAGCGATCCTCGGCCACGGGTCTCGCTGGATGCGGCGATCGGCGACGATCGAATCGAACTTTCGGTGACCGCGACGGTCGCGGGGTCAGATCGGGCGGACGACGACCTCGAAATCGAGTACTACGTCGACGATCGCGACGACGCCGAGATCGGTCCCGACGGAACGATTCCGATCGAGAACGTGACCGATCGGGTCCGCGTCTACGCGGTCGCCGTCGGCGATCGTCACTCGGTGCCGGACGCGATCGAACTGGTGCCGGCGAGCGGTGCGGAGGGTGTGGATGACACCGACACGGGGACCACCGAACCGGTACGCATCGAACGTCCCTTCGAACCGCCGGACTGGGTCACGGACGCGCCCGTCTACGAGATTTTCACGCGGCGGTTTCCCGACCAGGACGAGCCCACGTTCGAGTCCATCGCGGACCGACTCGACCACCTCGAGACGCTCGGGATCGACGTCCTCTGGCTGACGCCGTTTCTCGAGGCCGAGAGCGGGTTCGGGACGCCGATGGACCACGGCGGGCCCCACGGTTACAACACGCGGGACTACTTCGCGGTGGATCCGGACCTCGGGACGATGGCCGATTTCGAGGCGCTGGTCGACGCCTGCCATGACCGCGATATTCGGGTCGTCTTCGATCTCGTAATCAACCACACGGCGGATACACACCCGTTCTACGAGGCTGCCGTCGACGAGTCGCACCCGGATCACGAACGCTACCGAGACTGGTACCGCTGGGAGGAGTTCGAGGCGCGCGATCCGGACACGTACTTCGGCTGGGACGGCATTCCGAACCTCGATCACGGCAATCCCGCCGTCAGAGCGTACCTGCTCTCCGTCGTCGACTTCTGGGCCGAGACGGTCGACGGCATCCGAGCCGACGTCGCGTGGGGCGTCCCGCTGAGTTTCTGGACGGAAATCCACGACCGCGTGACGAGCGCGGACAGCGAGTTCTTCCTGTTAGACGAGACGCTTCCCTCCGACGTCGAGATGGGCGGCGGCCGGTTCCACATGCACCACGACGACGTTCTTCGCGACACGCTCGAGTCGATCGGCGCGTCGGTTGGGACGACGGACGAAACGGGACGCGATAGCGCAAACGCCGACGACCGCGAGAGCGAAGGTTCCGACGACTCCGAAGCGGACGCCGTGGCGGACGAGTTCACCGATTCCGGCGTCGACGCCGATGGCGCGACGGCGATTCTCGAGGCCATCGCGGAGCGCGACCGCCGCGGTGCCCACCCCGATTCGGAGTGGCTGCTCTACGTCGAGAACCACGATACGGATCGATACCTGACCCAGTACGGTCGGGACGCCCAGCGGGCCGCCGGCGCCGCCACGTTCACGCTTCCCGGATCGCCGATGCTCTACTACGGGCAAGAAACCGGGGCGACCGGCCGACGGGAGCCGATGAACTGGGACGCGTTCGACGACGACCTGCTCGCGTTCTACCGGCGGCTGATCGACCTCCGGCGCTCCCACCCCGCATTGGCGAGTGACGCGCGACTCGAGCGACTCGAGTTCGAGGCCGACACCGACGCGGCGGTCGCGTTCGCGCGGGCGGATCCGGCGAGCGGACGACAGGTCGTCGTCCTGTTACACTTCGGCGAAGGAACGGCGACGGTCGAAATCGACGACCCGATCGAGACAACCGATCTTTGCAGCGGCGATCCGGTTTCCGAGGGTGACTCTACGGAGGGGTGGAATCACGCGATTGCCGTCGATAGCGTCGTCGTGCTCGAGTCTGTTGCTTGACGAGATCAGTCCGACGAGTTACGGCGAGACCTGTACCGTCCTGATTCCTAACGATTTGCAGGCTTCGTGTACGAGCGGATCGATATCGGCACCGATCAGTATCCGTTCGTCGACCTCCCAGTTCCAGTCGTCGGTAAGGAGCGCTTCGTAGGCCACGAGTTGACCGACCCCTTTCAAGGAAAGGGGCCCGGTTTTGCACTCGACGAGCGCCACCGACTCCTCCTGAAAGTGGTGACTGCTGTTCATGCGCCGAAACAGCTCCGTCTTGCTCACGCTTGAGCCGTGACCGTCCGGATTCACGTACTCGACCATCCCCGTTCGCTCCGGGTACACTTCCGGGAGATCGAACTCTTGAGAGGTGAGACAGACGGCATCGATATGCTTCACGGCAGTTGTTCCGTCTACGCTTAGTCCAACGGGAACCTCGACCCACCACTTTCCCGTCGGGGAGAGATCTGATTTGATGAAACTTTCGACTAGGTTATCGTGACCAGCACCCATGGAAACCGATCGAATCGCCGTAGAAATAAACCATCTGATCGATCAGCCCACATTCAAAAGAGGCGATACCAACTAATAGAAGAGGTGGTGAAAATCGGCGTTTGAGGGCCTCAGCCTTCCATCCCGCCGAAGGAGAGGCCGCTCTCGACGTAGCTCTGGGCGAAGAAGTAGATGAGCGCGACCGGCGTCGCGAAGAGGATCGCGAACGCGGCGAACTCGGTCCACGGCGTCGAGTACCGACCGGACGTCGCGAGGGAGTAGAGTTCCACCGAGAGCGTGTAGTTTTCGGACTGGAGCAGCGTCTGGGCGATGATGAACTCGTTCCAGCCGGCGAGGAAGGTGAAGACGAGGACGACGGCGATTCCCGGCTTCGAGAGCGGCAGGATGACCTCACGGATGACCTGCCACTGGCTGGCGCCGTCGACCATCGCGGCCTCCTCGTAGGAGACCGGGATGTTGTCCATGAACGTCTTCAGCAGCCACGTGTTGAACGGGATGGCCGTGCCCGCGTAGAACAGTCCCAACACGAGCAGGCTGTTGTCGAGCCCGAAGTTGACGAACAGCGCGTACAAGGCGATGAGCGTCGCGATCGATAGCCCCGCACCGACCTGCGTGAACAACACGTAGCCGTAGAGGATCTTCGTCCGCCCGGCGAACCTGCGCCGCGAAAGGGCGTAGGCACCGGGGATGATGACGGACAGCGAGACGCTGACCGTCACGAAGACGACCACGAGGCTGTTGAGCAGCGCCTCTCTGAAGGTCGAGTCTTCGATGAGGACGTACCGGTAGGCGTCGAGATTGTACGTGCTCGGATCGGCGAAGATCCCGTCGGAGCTCATCAGCCCGACCCCCTGTGAGAGCGAGGCCGTGAGCATCCAGTAGACGGGGAACAACAGGACGACGAGCAACCCGACCGCGCTGCCGGTCGCGATCAGGCTCTTTGCGAGTTCCTGCGGCCGTTTGTGACCGGACCGTACCGCCCGAATATCGTCGATGAGTTTCATTCCGATCCCACCCCCTCGGCGAGACCGCCTTTCTTGACGGCCAGCCACATGAACACGCCGATGAAGGCGATTGCGGTGACCATGATCGCGGAGGCGAACGCGTACTCGTGGTTGACGATGGCTTCACGGTAGCCGTAGACGAGAATCAGTTCGTTCTGTCTCGCCGGCCCGCCGCGGTTGAAGATCCACGGAATGAGGAACTGCTGGAACGACGTCGCGGCGGTGAGAATCGACGCAAACATGACCGGGCCCTTGATCGCGGGCAACGTAACGTGGATGAAACGGTACAGATAGCCCGCGCCGTCGACCTTGGCCGCGTCGTGAAGTTCCGCGGGCACGTCCTGAAGCGCGCTCACGATGATGATCACCATAAACGGGTACGCGAGCCAGACTTCGGTCGTTACGTACGCGAAGAACGTGCTCCAGCGACCGCTGAGCCAGGCGACTGGCATATCTACGAGCAGGAACTCGGGCGCACTGACCGCCATGAAAAAGACGGCGCTATCGACGACGCCGGCGATCCAGGTAACGGCACCGTTGTACATGGCTAACATCTCATTTAACGGCCCGAAACGGGCGCTACTGAACATTCCTCGCCAGATCGTAATCGTGAAAATCGGCGGGAATCCCATCGGGATGATGATCATCGCTCGCATGTACCGCTTCCCGATCACGTGAGAGTGCGTGAACAGCATCGCGATCCCGATCCCGACGATGACCTTGATGACGAGGCTCACTGCGAGGAACAGCCAGGTGATTCCGATCGAGTTCCAGAACAGTCGATCGGTAAACAGCTCGACGTAGTTTTGTAGTCCGACCAGCGATGCATCTCCGCCGATGACGGTTCCCGCGTGTGTCGCGTCTGTCAGCGACAGGTAGATCAGGAACGCGATCGGGTAGAGCATGAACGCCGAGAACAGGATCAGCCCCGGCAACACGAGAAACAGCCCGATGTCTCGTGAGCCGAAGGGAAGATCACGCAGCCGCTCGGCGGACAGCGGTAATCGGTTGCGGGGTAGCGAAACCATAGATCAATCGTAGTAGCCGTCGGTTAGTCCCAGGCGTCGCGAACCTGCTCTGCAGCCTCTTCGAACGCTTCACGCGGCTCTTCGTCGCCGATGAACACGCGCTCGAGCGCGTCTTCGACGGGATCCCAAACCTGATTCATTCGCGGATCGGTCGGCAGCGGGATCCCCGAGTCGATCGTCTGGGCGAACATCTCGACGTCCTCGCCGAGTTCGTCGCTTTCGACGTAGTCCTGATGAACCGGGACCATCCCGTAGTCCTGTGCGTTGGTGAGGATGGCGTCCTCGTTGGTCGTGTGGTACTCCGTCCAGTCGACGACCGCGTCGGAGACGTCGTCCTCCGCCTCCCCGAGTCTCGACGTGAAGTACCACATCTGCACGCCCGTGTACGGACGCGGCTCGCCGCCGTCGACGGTCGGGAGCGGTGCCAGCGTCACGTCGAAGTCGCCGTCGCGGAAGCCGCCGACCTGCCACGGGCCGTTGATCGCAAACGGCGCGTTGCCGTCGTTGAACACGGCCACCTGGGATTCGTAATCCGGGTCCTCCGGAACGTACGGGTAGAACGAATCCGCGAGCAGTTCGACCCCTTCGATCGTCTCGTCGTTCTCGAGACCGAGTTCGCCCGACTCCTCGTCGTAGTAGTAGCCGCCGTAGGCGTGTACCCAGGCGCTGACGAAGTACGGGTCGACCGACGGGTACGAGAGACCGTACTGGCCGTTTTCCGGATCGTGGTGGTCTTCCATGATCGACTCCATCTCGGAGACCGTCTCCGGCGGGGAGTCGACCAGATCCTCGTTGTACATCAACGTTACCGTCTCCGCACCGTACGGCAGGCCGTACACCGCGCCCTCGTACTGCACGGCTTCCGCGGCGACCTCGGTGTACGTCGACTCGAGGTCGACCTCGAGGTCGTCGCCGGCGTCGGTAACGAACTCCTGGTCGTGGTAGCGACCGATCCAGTCGTGGGCCCACGCGAACGACTGGGGACCGCGGTCGGCAGCGAGCGCGGTCTCGAGCTGTTCTTCCAGTTCGGAGACGCCGTCCGCCGTCAGCGCCTGGTCGCGATCCTCGTTGAACGCCTCGAGGTGCGATTCGAAGGTGTCGGTTTCCGCGTCTTCGAAGTCGTGCCAGAGGTTTGCACCGTCGTCATCGTCGCCGAGACAGCCGGCGATTGCCAGTGCTGCGCTCATTCCCCCTACTGCCTTGAGAACTGATCTGCGGTTGGTTGCCATAGGTCAAACAGTGATGAATCATATCTTCACATATTTAGTACTTTGGAAACGCGGAGTCGATGTACCCGAGTGACCAGTGATGACCGCGTTCACGAGGGGTTATCGGTGTTGTGGCCATCTGTTCGCGAACGAACAGAGGCGAGCCGTCGCGAGGATGAAACCGTCCCCCGAACTGAAAACGCACTGAACCGATCGCTCTCAATTATGGATGTAATATTACTTCTTAGATCGTGGGTTTTGAGAAAGGATTTTACGTCCCCTCGCCAAACGGGGTGTACAATGGCACGTGTCACGATCGAATCGCTTCGAAAGGAGTACGATACCGGCTCAGTCGTCGCGGTTGACGATCTCTCCCTCGAGATCGACGACGGAGAGTTCATCACGGTCGTCGGTCCCTCCGGCTGTGGAAAGACGACCACGCTCCGGATGCTCGCCGGACTCGAGCGACCGACCGCGGGAACGATCCAAATCGGTGACGATGACGTCACCAACGTTCACGCGAAAAACCGAGACGTGGCGATGGTGTTCCAGAACTACGCGCTCTACCCGCACAAGACCGTCTTCGAGAACATGGAGTTCGGGCTCCGAATGAGCACCGAGATGGTGGAGGACGAGCGCGAACAGCGCGTGGTCGAGGCCGCCGAGATGATGGGGATCGGCGACCTGCTCGAGGACAAACCCGACGAACTCTCGGGCGGGCAGAAACAGCGCGTCGCGCTCGGGCGCGCGATCGTTCGCGAACCGGATCTGTTCCTCTTCGACGAACCGCTGTCCAATCTCGACGCCAGTCTTCGTACGGAGATGCGCGCCGAGATTCAGCGAATCCAGAACGAACTCGGGATCACGGCCGTCTACGTCACGCACGATCAAGAAGAGGCGATGACGATGGGCGACCGGATGGTTATCCTCAACCACGGGGTCCTCCAACAGACCGGGCCGCCGACCGAGGTCTACGAGAATCCGGTCAACCAGTTCGTCGCCGGCTTCGTCGGATCGCCCTCGATGAACTTCGTGGACGTCGACGTACGGCGCGACGGCGACCGGATTCAGTTGCTCGGTCCCGACGGCCGATTCCAGTTCGACCTCTCGGCAACGTACGCCGACCAGCACGCGGCCAGCCTCACCGCGGATCGCTACACGCTCGGCATTCGCCCCGAAAACGTCTCCGTTGCGAGCGGGGCGGCCGACAATACGATCGAGGGCACCGTCGAAGTCGTCGAGCCGGTCGGCTCCGACAACTACCTCCACATCGATATCGCGCCGGAGTTTATCGCCCGCGTCGAATCGACGGTCAGCCCCGAGCCCGGCGAACAGGTGAGGCTGACGTTCTCGGAATCCGATCTCCACCTCTTCGATTCCGAAACCGGGGCCGACGTCTTCGGCTCCGAGAACGAACCGCCGGAAATGACCGCACGGTAGTTCGACCGTCGTTTCGGACCGCCGAGGCCCCGAGCGTACGTGACGTCGTGCCGACCGCCGATCTCGAACGCTGTTTTTGCGGGCTGATACGCGGTTTGCCACTCGAACTAGCGCGTTTCACGGCGAAAAAGAGGAGCGTATACTGTTCTCGGAGACGCTGTTTCGGCGCGACCACCGACTCGTGAGCGCGCGTAACCACCGCTACTCGTGACCGGTCGCCCGTCCGCCGGTTTCGACGCCCGACTCGACGGGTTCAGCGGTCTCGAGCGCGCTCGCAGTCGCGAGTCTGATCGCGTGTGGCCACCCGAGCGGGGTCGCACTGTCGGGCGTGCCGTCGTCGAACAGTTGCTCGGGGAGATATCCGCCGGGTCGACGGAGCAGGCCGCCGGGCGCGACCAGCGCCAGCAGCTCGCGTCCGCGGTCGTCGAACTCCGCGGCCCGCGGGTGGTCGTTCGCGGCAAACAGGTCGCGGAGTTCGACGGCCGCGTTGGCACCCCACGCCGTCGTCACCGTCCAGATTTTCGGCTCCGTCTGGTCCCGGAGCCGCCACGGGTCGCCCTCGAAGCGCGCCAGTCCCTCGATCGGGCCTTCGGGGTCCCGATAGAGTCCCTCGAGCGTCGTCTCGAGGTGGCTGCCGAGACGGTCGAGTCGTTCGTCGTCGACCGTCGCGATGGCATCGTACTCTCGGTGGGCCGACGCGAGCGCGAGCGTGCTTCCGTCGAGTCGCTCGTCGAGTTCGCCGTCCTCGAGTCGCATCGCGTAGCAGTCGCGTTCCGAGAGCCAGAGATCGTCCAGCGCCGCGTAGACGCGTTCCGCCTGTGCGCTCGCGTGAGCCGCGACGTCCTCGTCGACCGGAGCCCGCGCGATCGCGGCGTACGCCTCGAGAAACGTCGCCGCCGTGTGCGTGAACCGACCGGTCATGTTCTCCCACGCGTTCTGGACGTCGCCGGGGAGGCCGTCCGCTTCGAGGGTGGCGTCGATCCCCTCGAGCGCGGCGGTCAGCGTCTTGTTGACTCGCTCGTCGCTCGGATCGACCCGTCGGAGGTAGGTCGCGAGAAACGCCGCGACGCTCGCGGTCTGGTCGGCCTGGTAGTCCGCGGAGTCACCCTCCTCGAGCCGCCCGTTCGCCCATCCGGGGGCGAGTTGACCGTTGTGCGGCCAGACGCGGTGGGGCCACGTCCCGTCTTCGAGTTGGGTGTCGGCGTAGAAGCGAGCGCTGGCGGCGTGCCACTCCTCGAGGTCGGTCTCCGTGCGCAGATCGGTCTCGAGCAGGAATCGGGCGATCTCGGCGTCGTCGCGGAACCAGGTGTAGCCGTAGCCGCCGGAGTAACGGTAGAAGGGGTCGAACTCGGGGCCGGCGATTCGCGCGCCAGTCGCGGACCGGAGGAGACAGAGCGCCCGTAAGTCCACGAATTCGTCGCCGAGACCGGCGCCCGCGTCGGGGAGTCGATCCCGAGCCTGACTCCGTCCCGCCTCGAGGATCGACTCCCGGTCGTCGTGAGCGAGCGCGTCGTCTCGGACGCGTTTTAACGCGTCGGTCCGATCCGCGCCTTTCGTTAGCAGCGTCGCGACGGTTCCGGCGGGCGTCGATCCCGTCAGGTCGAACTCGACTCTCGTGATCGGGCTGAGTCGAGCCTCCTCGTACCGGTCGTCGTCTCTGTGCCGCGGGAACGTCGCGGGTTCCGCGGCGAGCAACTCCTCGAACCGTTCCGGGACCTGCCCCGAGACGGAGAGGTCGGTCGAGGCGGCGACGAAGTCCCGTTCGCTGTCGTGGTGGACCTCGACGGCGTCGTCGTGCCAGAGTTGGCCGACTCGATTCGCCCGTCCTTCGGGTGCGAATCCGAAACAGGCCTCGATCGACGCGTCCGCGTCCGGCCCGTCCTCGAGGACGAAGTGGGTCAGGTGGCGGTGATCGATCGTGAGGTCGTACTGCCGACAGGTGTAGCTGCCCGCGTCATGGACGGTTTCGACGACGGCGGTTCCGTCGACGTACTGCTGTTCGCCCTCGTCGAACCAGTGTCGTTCGTCGTCGACGACGAGCGCGAACCGTGAGCGTTCGATGCCGGAAACGCCGGAGAGCGGATAGGAGTAGTCAGTGGTCGAACCGTCGGGCGCGACGTGGACGAGTCGGTCGTCGAGACCGGAAAACAATCCTGTCGTGGACCGGCGCTCCCCGGGGAACCGATGCGAGTCGCCCCGTGAGCGCTTGAAATCGTTGAGGGCGCCGTGTAATTCCATCGTATACTCAGTTCGCCCGCCCCCCATTAAACTTTGTTGAAAAATGTATTCCTACTTTCTGCAAGCGGCGAAGTCCGTTCGTTGCCGTGAACGCAGTCACCGTCGGCTCCGGTACGTCGAACGGCGTGACAGTCTCATCGGGAATCTTTTACACTAACCGACCGATCTGTGAGGTACTGAGTAACCATGGATACTGACGATCTTGCCGATCTGCTCGAACGCTTCGGCCTCTCGGAGAAGGAGGTTGACACCTATCTCGCGATACTCGATCAGGGCGAGTCGAAAGCCAGCACCATCGCGGACGCTGCGGACGTCTCCAAGCGGTACGTCTACAGCATCAGCGAGGAACTCGAGACGCGTGGCTTCGTCGAGGTCGACGACCACTCCGTGCCGACGGTGATTCGCCCCGTCGACCCCGAGACGGTCGTCGGCCGACTCACGGAAAGCGTCGAAGCGATCGAGCCGGAGCTCCAATCGCGGTACACGACGACCGAGCGCACGGGCGAAGAGTTCGAGGTAATCAAGGCCCGCCAGACGGTCCTCAAGCGGATCGAGGGGCTGCTCGCCGGCGCCGAGACGGAAGTCACGCTCTCGCTGCCCGCCGAGGTGCTCCCGCAGATCCGGTCGACGCTCGAGGACACCGTCGATCGGGGCGTCCTCGTCTTGCTCCTGTTGGGCGGGACCGACGACGAGCAGGATATCGCGTCGCTGGCGGGGACGGCGAGCACCGTTCGCACGTGGGATGCACTCGTTCCCACGATGCTCACGGTCGACAGCCAGCACGGACTGCTCGCACCCAGCCAGATGCTGACGAGTTCGACGAGCGATACGAGAGCCATTTCGATCTCCCAGCCGCAGCTCGCACCGGTCTTCGTCGGGTCGTTCCTCGCGAACTACTGGCCGACCGCCGAGGAGCGGTACGTCACTGCAGCCGGCGACCTCCCGCGGACGTTCGAAGGGTTTCGCAACGCCGTCTTCCAGATCGCCCTTCACCGCGCCACCGACAGCCGGATCGAAGCGACCGTTACCGGGTCGCCGGTCGGCGAACGCGACCTTCCGTCGACGCTCTCCGGCGAGGTCGTCGCCGTTCGACAGAGTCTCGTCCGCCCGGTCTCGTCGACGGTGCCGATCGAGAACGCGATCGAACTCGCTGTCGACGGCGAGCGCTACACTATCGGTGGCACCGGCGCGTTCCTCGAGGACTTCGAGGCGGAGTCGGTGACCGTCAGTCCGCTCGAAGAGTAGAACGACGCGACTGTTTTTCGTGCGTGAGTAAATCTCTTGAGGTGTGGGAGCAAACGTCCCGATGTGATGGACTGGGCTCGCCCCCCGACCGGAGGTATCGCCGATGACTGACAGCCGCGCGATCAGGGATCGGATCGTCGAGAGCGGCGTCGTAGCGGTTCTCCGCGGGATCGACGAGGACCGAATCGTCCCCGTCGCTCGAGCGATCTACGACGCGGGCGTCGACGCGCTCGAGATTACGGCGGACGGGACCCGCGCGAGCGAACAGATCGCCGCCGTCGACCGCGAACTGCCGGACGCGGTCGTCGGCGCGGGGACCGTCCTCGACGCGCCGACGGCACAGTCGGTGATCGACGCAGGGGCAGAGTTCGTCGTTTCGCCGAGCACCGACGTCGAGACGATCACACTTTGTAATCGACAGGGCGTGCTCTCGGCTCCGGGCATCATGACGCCGACGGAAGCCGTCACCGCGATGGAGAACGGTGCGGACGTGCTCAAACTGTTTCCCGCCTCGACCGTCGGACCGGGCCACATCGGCGCGATTCGAGGGCCGCTCGGCGAGGTCGACGTGATCCCGACCGGCGGGGTCTCGGCCGACAACGCCGCCGAATTCTTCGACGCCGGTGCCGTCGCCGTCGGCGCTGGCAGCGCGCTCATCGATTACGACGCGATCGCTGACGACGATATGACGCAGGTCGAGGAGTCCGCCGCAGCGTTCGTCGAGGCCGTCGAGTCCGCACGTACCGACTGAAACGATCTGTTGTAACTGTCTGCCGGAGACCGCAAGACCGTTCGCGGCCGCTCCGGCGCTGACGTACAGCAGTCCGTATGAATCGGTCACTTTCGGTTCGTTCGTCTCTTTGAACAGCGGTGTGCTGGATCGCTTCTCCCAGGAGCGATAGCGCCGCCGACCCCGACGATGTCTTTCGAATCCAACAGTTACTGGCGCTGACCAGCCGCCGTTCAAAATGATTTACTACGAATGAGGTAAACTTTTATTGGCTGGCGCCCATAGGTTGAACTATGAAAGCGATCGCTGTCGAACCCGGGGCCGGGGAACCCGTCCTCGTCGAAACGCCCCGTCCCGATCCAGCGCCCGGCGAAGCGCTCGTCCGCACGCTTCGCGTCGGCGTTGACGGGACCGATCACGAAGTCATCGCGGGCCACCACGGGAACCTGCCCGACGGCGCGGACCGACTCGTCCTCGGCCACGAGGCCGTCGGCGTCGTCGAAGACGCGAACGGGACCGACCTCGAGGAGGGCCAGTACGTCGTGCCGACAGTCCGGCGCGCGCCCAACGGCGGCAACGAGTACTTCGAGCGCGGCGAGCCCGACATGGCTCCGGAAGGGAAGTACGTCGAACGCGGTATCGTCGGCGCGCACGGCTTCATGGCGGAGTACTTCACGAGCCCGGCGGAGTATCTCGTGCCGATTCCCGAGCGACTCGCACCGCTCGGCTTCCTCGTCGAGCCGATCAGCATCACCGAAAAGGCACTCGAGCACGCCGTCGCCTCCCGCTCTGCGTTCGACTGGGAACCCGAATCGGCCGTCGTGCTCGGAAACGGCTCGCTCGGACTGATCACGCTCGCGATGTTCGAGACGGTCCTGGACATCGACCGGACCTACTGCCTCGGTCGACGCGACCGCCCGCACCCGACGATCGACCTCATCGAAGCGCTCGGTTCGACGTACATCGACTCGCGCGAGACGCCCGTTCCCGAGATTCCCGACGTCCACGAACCCGCCGATCTCGTCTACGAGGCGACCGGCCACGCGAAACACGCCTTCGAAACGGTCGACGCGCTCGCACCCAACGGCGTCGGCGTCCTCCTCGGCGTGCCCGAGCCCTGGGAGTTCGAAGTCGACGGCGGTCGCCTCCACCGTGAACTCGTCCTTCACAACAAGGCCCTCGTGGGAACCGTCAACTCCCATCGCGGCCACTTCGAATCCGCGATCGACAGCCTCTCGCAGCTTCCGACGTGGTTTACCGACGACCTCGTGACCGGCGTCTACGGCCTCGAGGAGTACCAGTCCGCCTTCGATTCCGATGACGACGTCGTAAAGACGGCCGTCGAATTCGGCGGCGTCTGATCGCGGTTCGGCCCAGTTACCGCCGAACTCGACCGCCGGTTGCTTTTTTCGCCGAGCCGTCCGCGGCCGCGGCGACGACCAGAAGATAGAAACTATTACTATTTTCGAAGTAAGAATTTGGGCCATGGGAGTTGATTACACGCGCTTGCACGATCCGAACGCCGAGTACACGATGCGGGACCTCTCGGCGGAAACGATGAACGTCACGCGCGAGCGCGGGGGCGGTCGCGACGTCGAGATCACCGACATTCAGACGACGATGATCGACGGGAACTTCCCGTGGACGCTGGTGCGGATCTACACGGACGCGGGCATCGTCGGTACCGGAGAGGCCTACTGGGGGGCAGGTGCGCCCGAACTGATCGAGCGCATGAAGCCGTTTCTCCGGGGGGAGAACCCGCTCGACATCGACCGGCTCACGGAGCATCTCGTCCAGAAGATGTCCGGTGAGGGCTCGATCGGCGGCGTCACCGTCACCGCCATCGCGGGCATCGAAGTCGCCCTCCACGATCTGGCAGGAAAGATTCTCGAGGTCCCGGCCTACCAGTTGCTGGGCGGGAAGTACCGCGACGAGGTACGGGTCTACTGTGACTGTCACACCGAGGAAGAGGCCGATCCGATCGCCTGCGCTGACGAGGCCGAGCGCGTCGTCGAGGAGTTAGGGTACGACGCGCTGAAGTTCGATCTGGACGTGCCCTCGGGCCACGAGAAAGACCGCGCGAACCGCCACCTGCGCGGCCCAGAGATCGAGCACAAGGCGTCGATCGTCGAGGCGATCACCGAACGCGTCGGGTCGCGAGCCGACGTCGCCTTCGACTGCCACTGGACGTTCTCGGGCGGCAGCGCGAAGCGACTCGCCAAGCGGCTCGAGGAGTACGACGTCTGGTGGCTCGAGGACCCAGTGCCGCCGGAGAACCACGACGTCCAGCGGGAGGTGACCCAGTCGACGACGACGGCGATCACCGCCGGCGAGAACGTCTATCGCACGCACGGCCAGCGGCGATTGCTCGAGGAGCAGGCCGTCGACATCATCGCGCCCGACATGCCGAAGGTCGGCGGGATGCGCGAGACCCGGCGGATCGCGGATCTGGCGGATCTCTACTACGTCCCCGTCGCGATGCACAACGTTTCCTCGCCGGTCGCGACGATGGCCAGCGCCCACGTCGGCGCGGCGATCTCGAACTCGCTGGCCGTCGAGTACCACTCCTACGAACTCGACTGGTGGGCCGATCTGGTCGAGGAAGACGTCATCGAGGACGGCTACATCCAGATCCCGGAGGAACCCGGACTGGGCGTCACGCTGGATATGGACGTCGTCGAGGAACAGATGGTCGAGGGCGAGGAACTCTTCGATTAAGTACGGCGAAATCGATATCAATCGACTCAGCGCCCCTCAGAACCTCTTAACGTCGGAACAGCGTTTCGATGTTTTCCGGATCGAAGTCATCCGGTTCGACGTCGCCCTCTGTCTCGATCGCCCGCGCGAGATACGTGACGCTGTTGATCAGACCGAGATGCGAGAACGCCTGCGGAAAATTCCCCAGAAGCGTGCCATCCTCGGGATCGACCTTCTCGGAGTATAGCCCCAGCGGACTCGCGTAGTCGAGCACGTTCTCGAAGTACTCCCGTGCACGCTCGAGGCGATTCGAGAGGATGAGGGCGTCGATCAGCCAGAACGAACAGAGTAGGAACGCCTTCTCCTCGTCGCGGCGGATGTCGGTGTCGACGAACCGGACGACGAGCCCGTCCTCCGTGGTCAGCCGATCGAGCACGGCGTCGATCGTCGACTGTACGCGCTCGTCTTCGGGCGGCAGGAACTCGTAAATCGGGATCAGGAGGGCCGTCGCGTCGAGGGCCTCGTCGGTCTCGAAGTGCTGTACGAAGCTCCCAGCCTCCTCGCTGTAGCCGCGTTCCTCGATTTCCTCGCGGAGGGCCTCGCGATTGTCGCGCCATTTTTCGATGGGTGCCTCGAATTCGTTTTCGGTCGCGAGCGCGATTCCGCGGTCGAGGGCGACCCAGCACAGCAGTTTCGAGTGCAGGAAGTGTCGCCGTTCGTCTCGGAACTCCCAGATCCCGGCGTCGCGCTCCTCCCAGTGAGCACAGACGTAGTCGACGATGTCACAGATCGCAGCCCAGTCGTCGTCGTCGATCGGCGTTCCGGCGTCGAACCGGATCGTCTCGTAGATCGCCTGGACGATCGTCCCGTACGCGTCGAGTTGCTTCTGTGGCGCGGCCGCGTTGCCGATGCGGACCGGATCGGTATCGCGATACCCCGAAAGATGCTCGAGGGTGTGTTCGTCGATGTCCTCCTCGCCGTGGAGCCCGTACAACGGCTGGATTTCCGCGGGATCGGTGTGGGCGATGTCGGCGAACCAGTCGAAGTACTCCCTGGCCTCCTGTCGGTGGCCCGTATCGTGGAGCGCCTGAACGGTGAACTTCGCGTCGCGAATCCAGTTGTACCGGTAGTCCCAGGTCCGCGGCTCGCCGATCGCCTCGGGGATCGAGGTCGTCGGCGCGGCCGGAATCGCCCCCGTCTCGTGGTGGATCAACAGCTTCAACAGGAGTTCCGAGCGGACCACCATTTCGTGCCAGCGCTCGGGCATCGACTCGGGAATATCGTCCCGAGAACCGAGCCACTCCCGCCAGTAGTGTTTCGTCTCGTCGAGGGTCTCCTGAGGATCGATCGACGCCATCGGCTCCCGGCCGCCGTACTGGACGCCGACCCAGCAGTCGTCGTCGGCCGTGAGCGAGACCGTTCCTGTCGCCGCCCCCGCCGTGTCGTCGATGCCGAACTCGAGGTCGCCGAACAGGTGGAGTCGCTCGCCGCCGGCGGCGGCTTCGTTGTACGTGGCCTGTGCCCCGGTCTCGTGGCTCCCGTCGCCGCTCGTGGCGACGACGCCGTCAGCAGTCGACTCGAGCGTCGCTTCCTTGCGGGCGTAGTCGAATCCCGGTTCGAACTCGACCGTCATGTCCATCGAGCCCCGATCGCACTCGAGACGGCGATAGATCGCCTGCTGGAACCGCTCGTCGTCCGGCATTCCGTCGTTCCGGATCGGCATGAAGTCGGTTACCGTGGCCTGTCCGTCGTCAGTCTCAAATGTCGTCTCGAGGACGTTCGTTCGGTCGGCGTAGCAGTGACTCGACTCGTGTGGTTCGGCCGGCCGCACGGAGAAGTGACCGCCCCGGTCGGCGTCGAGGATTCGGGCGAAAACGCTCGGCGACTCGAGGTGGGGGAAACAACACCAGTCGATCGATCCGTATCGGCTGACGAGCGCACAGCGGTCGTCGTTGCCGATGATACCGTAGTCGCGCAGGGGTGGATACTCCATACGAACGTGGGTGGGGTCTGTAGAGACGGTCGGCGGAGCGATTCAACGATCGGTACATTGCGCGGAATCGTCAATAAGCGTCGGCCGGCAGTGGCCGGGGCCTCGTCTCGCCGTCTCGAGCAGACACCCCTTATCGGACGGAATGGCGGTGCTGGTGTGTGTTTTATTGTACTCGTCGCGGTGTCAATGTGCATGACGCCAGACCAGACGTCGTTCAGTCGCCGGAAACTCCTGCGCGCAAGCGCCGGAACGGTCGCGGCACTCGGGATCGGCGGCTCCGCGGCCGTGGGTACTGCGCGAGCCGATACCTCCGGCTCACGGGGGGCGATACAAGAGGAGACGCCGATCGAACCGGACAGTCCGTATGCGGACGTCTACGAGGGTACGATCGACGACGTCGTCCTCGTTAACGTGTTCGGCACCGACGAGGGCAGCCCCGGTGGACTCGGATCGGGATTCGTCGTCGACGAGGAGTACGTCGTGACCAACCACCACGTGGTCAGGGACTCACCCGAGGCCGAACTCCAGTTTCGCGACGAGCAGTGGCGGACGGCGACCGTCGACGGCACGGACAGCCACAGCGACCTCGCCGTGCTGTCGGTCGACGACATGCCCGACGGTCCCGACGGACTCTCCTTCGCCGACGACGAGCCGGTGATCGGACAGGAGGTCCTCGCACTGGGCAACCCGCTGGGGCTCGACGCCTCGATCTCACAGGGCATTATCAGCGGCGTCGACCGGTCGCTCCCGAGTCCGACCGGGTTCTCGATCCCCGCGGCGATCCAGACCGACGCCCCGGTCAACCCCGGCAACAGCGGCGGCCCGCTCGTCAACCTCGAGGGCGACGTGGTCGGCGTCGTCTTCGCCGGCGCGGGCCAGACCATCGGCTTTGCGATCTCGGCCGCGCTCGCCGACCGCGTCGTTCCCGCACTCGTCGAGGACGGGGCGTACGAGCATCCGTACATGGGCGTCACCGTCCAGCCAGTCGGGCCGCTGATCGCCGAGGCCAACGACCTCGAGGACCCGCGCGGCGTGCTGGTGACCGACATCGTCCCGGACTCGCCGGCCGAGGGGGTCCTCCAGCCGGTTGACGGCGGCACCACCGTCGACGGCGACATCGTTCCCGTCGGCGGCGACGTCATCGTCGCGATCGGCGACCGGGAGATTCCCAATCAGGAACGGCTCTCGTCCACGCTCGCACTCGAGACGTCTCCCGGCGAAACGGTTCCTATCGAAGTCATTCGAGACGGCGAGCGCCAGACGGTCGAGTTAACGCTCGAACCGCGACCGGACGTCGATATGCCGTGACGGCTGTGGGGGTTGCAACGGTCGATCGAGACTGATCCGAACGATCCCATCGAAACCGAGAGTGTGTACACACCGGATTCGACTGCGTGCCGCCCTCTCAGATACGTTCGAACCGCTGGCTAGATCGGATCGTCGAGCGCGACAAAAGGGAGTCGGCGCGGGTGGACCCCGGCCCGTCGGCGTCGGGTTTCTGGCTTCTGCGTTCAGGCTTCAGGCTTCTTCCGCCTCCTCTAGATCATCGAGCTCTTCTTCGTCCTCGCGAGGCGCGTTCTGGGTCCCGAGGTCGCCGTCACCGTCGTCGACCTGATCTGGATCCTGATCGACCCGCTCGAGTTCGTCCTCGATTTCGGCCTCCCGTTCCGCCTCGTGCTCGTTTGCTCTGTCAGAATCGTCTTCGGCCATGATACGTGCGATTCGTCCTCGAGCGGTTTGACCGCCGGGCCGTCGAGTGCAACGTCGGGTTCCTCTCGAATCGGTCGTCCAGTGGTGCCCCCGCCACGCCTCGGCGGACACGAAAGACAGATAAAAGACGCTGCGTTCTGAACAAACAGATATGGACGTTCCGTACGACCTGACCTCGTACGTTCGGGTGTTAAAGATGGCAACGACACCCACGACCGAGGAGTTCCTTCAGGTGTCGAAGATCGCTGGTGCAGGAGTGTTACTGATCGGGCTGATGGGCTTCCTCATCGGCGGCATCATGCTCCTCCTGACCGGTGGTTTCTAATGGGTATTTACGCCGTCAAGACCACCGCGAGTCAGGAGCGAACCGTCGCGGATATGATCATCAACCGCGAGGAGTCGGAGATTCACGCCGCGCTCGCCCCCGACTCGCTGACCTCCTACGTGATGGTCGAAGCGGAGGACAACGCGATTCTCGAGCGCGTGCTCGAGGATATTCCCCACGCCCGGAGTATCGTACCCGGCAACTCCGACATTTCGGAGGTCGAGCACTTCCTCTCGCCCAAGCCGGACGTCGAGGGGATCGCCGAGGGCGACATCGTCGAACTCATCGCCGGTCCGTTCAAGGGCGAGAAGGCTCAGGTCCAGCGTATCGACGAAGGCAAAGATCAGGTAACCGTCGAACTGTACGAGGCGACGGTTCCGATTCCGGTGACGGTCCGGGGCGACCAGATTCGCGTGCTCGACAGCGACGAACGGTAGTTCGTCGACCACCCGACGCGGAGTCAGCGGCGGAGCGGCGAGCCTTTTATGTTACATTTTGTGAGCTGGCTGGTCGGCGCTCGGCGAGGCTACCCGACGGGTAACAGCTCGGTGCGCGACGGTTCCGATTTAAGTGACGGTTCAGCGTTACAATGTGGCTCCCCCCTGTCCAGAATTGGCCCACGCCTGGTTCTGGACGGACAATCAGTTTTCTGCTCTGATACGGTTTACTGTAGTCAATTACCGCCGATCACCAGAACGGGGTCGGCGATCGGCGATACATAGTTACAGCAATCCGTATGAAGCCAGAACCGATGAACGCGAACGGCGCGTTCTCCGTGATGCTGCCCGCACCACGAGACGGTGAGTGAGGGGGTAACGGACTCGAGTCCGAGATCGGAACCGGAGCCGAAGTCCAAGTCCACGTTGAAGTCGAATCGGAATCGGAACCGGATCGGAGTCGGAGATTTTTCCCGCCCGGCCCACTCACTGACGGGTATGATCGACGACGAGACGCCGGTTCTCGACAATCACCTCCACCTCGACCCGGACAACCACCGCGGCATCGACGCGGTTCGTGACTTCGCTCGGCTGGGCGGCACCCACCTGCTCGTCATAAACAAACCCTCCTGGCACCTAGACGTCGAAGCCGAGTCCGGCGAGGACTTCCGGCCCGTCTTCGAGCGCACCATCGAAATCGTCGCGGACGCCTCGAGCGAACTCGAGGGACGGGCCTGGCCCGTACTCGGCGTCCACCCCGGCCTCGTTTCGCGACTGGTCGACGACAGGGGCTTCACCCCCGACGAGGCGCGCGAGCTAATGCAGGCAGGGATCGACGTCGCGGCCGAGTACGTCGAGGCCGGCGACGCGCTGGCGCTGAAATCCGGTCGGCCACACTACGACGTCGACGACGCCGTCTGGGACGCTTCGAACGCCGTCATGCGACGCGCTTTCGAACGCGCGAGCGACCTCGACTGTGCCGTCCAACTGCACGCCGAGGCCAGCGAGGACCTGTCCGAGGTAACGGAGTGGGCCGAAGCCGTCGGGCTGCCGTCCCACAAGGTCGTCAAACACTACGCGGGCGGCCGCCTCAAGGGCCCGATACCGAGCGTGATGAGCGAGAAGGATCGCCTCGAGACGGCCGCCGAACGGGGCGAGCCGTTTCTGATGGAGACCGACTACATCGACGATCCCGACCGGCCGGGGGCCGTCCTGGGACCCAAGACGGTTCCCCGGCGGGTCGACTGGTTGCTCGAGAACGGATACGAGGCGGCGGTCCGCACTGCCCACGTTGAAACCCCGGAGTTCGTGTACGGGATCGACACGGAAGACACCCTTGAGCGGGCCTAAAACGGGCGATACGCATTCGGTAGGATCGGCGTACAGGTAGAGAAAGGCATTTCAAGCGGCCGGTGTAGGTGTCTGTATGAGCAATCCCCCGACCGAGTTTTACTCGGAGGAACGCTGGCAGAACTGGATCGGCCGCATCAAAGACGAAGAGATCGATCCGGAAGACGAAGATTCGGCCCGGCTCCTGCTCAATCTGCAGGACGACACGGCGATCGCGATCGCGAAGATCGTGGCTGCCTACGACGACGGGGAACTAGAGCAAGAGGAAGCCTTGGAGAAGATCAACGACGTTCGCGAAATCGTTCTCGGGGAAGTCGATATCGAAGACGAAGAGAAACTGATTCTCGTCGACGGCGTCCAGACGAGTCTCGTCTGCGTCTTCTTTGCCGCCGAGGAGTACATCGCTGGCGGCCCCGCAGAGGAAGGGAGCGTCGGAGATTATCTCGGCGCGGCGGCCGACGCCGAAGCCGAGGAGGATCTCGACGCCGCACTCGGCTACGCCGCCCAGGCGGGGACGCTGATCATCGACGGCGAGGAACTCGATATGGCCGTGGCCGAGGACCTCGAGTACGGCCTCGTCACGGAGTGGATCAACGGACTCGACAGTCTCCAGAGCGCGATGAGCGATCCCGAAGTCGTCGAAGAAGACGAGTAGCAGTACCGGTAGCAAAAGCGAGGAGTCGCTTTTGGACCGCTGACGCCGACACCGACGCCGACGCGGTTAGGGAACTTTCGTTCGAACGGACCACACCCCTACTCGAGGAACGGGAATCTCGAACTGGGACGGGACCGGTGAGTGTCCGTCTGTCCGGTCCGATTCGTCGAACGTATTGTCGCAAGCGGCGATCCTTTGTTTTGTCTGCGGCAATATTGTCCACATCTCGTCGCCTGACGACTCGCTGAATCCTGTCTCGGTACCGGCCGTAGTGTGATCGTTTCGCATGGTCGAGACCGCTCCGTTTTTGCCTGTGCTGTCAGCCTCAGTCGACACGTCGCCGACAACGGCCGTTTCGGCGTCTATCGAGTACTTCTTCGCCTCGGTCCGTTATCCCCGAGCCCGACCACTAGCGTCGGTGCTCCGTCCCAGCTTCCGACAGACGTTTCCGCTCCCCCAAACGGTTTAAATGAGGTAATTATATCTAATTACACCACATGACGGAGAACTTCCCCGACTACGTCGACGTCGATTACGACGATGGTGACGGCGAGGAGCCAGAGGACTACCCCCACATTCAGGACAGAATCGAGAAGGCGATCGAGGTCACTCGCGAGGGCCTCGAGGAGTACGAAAATCCGGCCGTAATGTGGACCGGCGGCAAGGATTCGACGCTCACGCTGTACTTCATCAAGGAGGTCGCCGAGCGCTTCGACCTCGAGGTTCCGCCGGCGGTCTTCATCGATCACTACCAGCACTTCGACGAAATCCACGACTTCGTCGACCACTGGGCCGACGAGTGGGATCTCGAGGTCTACTACGCGCGCAACGAGGACGTCGGCGAAATCGTCGACGAGCAGGGACTGACCCCCGGCGACGAGATCGCAATCGAGGACCTCTCCGAGCACAACCAGCACCACGTCCGCGAAATCCTCGAGTACGAGGAAGACGAGTTTCCATTCCTGCTCGACACCTACGTCGGGAACCACCTGCTCAAGACGGTCGCGCTCAACGACGCGCTCGAGGAGTACGACATCGACGGCGTCATCAGCGGCGTCCGCTGGGACGAACAGGAGGCCCGCGCCGACGAGACGTTCTTCTCGCCGCGTCACGACCCCGATATCTACCCGCCCCACGACCGCATCCAGCCCATCCTGCAGTTCGACGAGGCCGCCGTCTGGGAGGCCTTCTGGAACTTCGTGGTGCCGGACACCGTCGCCGAGTTCCCCGACGACGGCTACGTCCCGCAGTCCGACGACGACCTCCCGGAGGGCGTCGACCAGGAGGACATCCCGATCTCGCCGAAGTACTTCGCCGGCTTCCGCTCGCTGGGCAGCGAGATCAGCACCGAAAAGAGCGAAGAGGAACCCGCATGGCTACAGGATCTCGAGGGAACGACCGAGCGCGCGGGCCGCGCCCAGGACAAGGAGGACCTGATGGAGCGCCTGCGCGACCTCGGTTACATGTAACGCCGGGATAACGGTACGAACTCGGCCCGTCGCGGTTACGCAACCGTCGGGCGATTCGATCGCCCGTTTCGTTCTGCGATTCGGTTTCGACGGCGAGCATCGAGCCTCCCGAACCGCTATGTGGTCATGCGTGGAGTCGCCACGTAACAGTGACCATCTATCGGACGCGAGCGGCCCTTCGCCACCAGTTCAGGGACGTGCTGAACTTCTACTACCCTGCTTGTATCGACACGTCCGTCGGCGGCTACGTCGCACAGCTCGACGAGCGCGACGGCCACGTCTACGACGCCCGGACCAAACATCTCGTCGCGACGGCGAGAGGCGTTCACAACTTCAGTCTGGGCGTGATCGCGGACGGCCCACACTGGTGTGCGTACGCGGCTGAACACGGGCTGCGATTCCTCTCGACCGTCCACTGGGACGACGAACGCGAGGGGTACGACTGGCTGCTCGAGGGGCGGACGACCACCGACTGGACGCGCTACTGCTACGGCCACGCGTTCGTCCTGCTGGCCGCTGCTCGAGCGCTGCAAGCGGGGATTTCGGGCGCACGCGACGAACTCGATCGAGCGTTTCGGGTCCTCGAGGAGCGATTCTGGGAGCCCGGCAGCGGACTCTACGCCGACCAGGCGACGGCTGACTGGGAGCTATCGTCCTACCGCGGCCAGAACGCCAATATGCACGCCTGCGAGGCGCTGATCGCGACGTACGAAGCCACGGGCGAACGGCGGTATCTCGAGCGAGCGTACACGGTCGCGGATCGGTTTACTCGCGGGGTGACGAGCGCGACGGACGGCCTCCTTTGGGAGCACTACACCGAGTCCTGGGAGCCGGAGCTGTCGTACAACAAGGACAGTCCGCGCCACCAGTTCCGGCCGCCGGGTTACCAGCCCGGACACCACGCCGAGTGGGCGAAGCTCCTGGCGTTGCTCGCCGACCATCGATCCGAACAGTGGTTGCTCGAGCGCGCGTACGACCTGTTCGACGCCGCCGTCGACCTCGGCTGGGACGACGAGTACGGCGGCTGTTACTACACAGTCAAAGGCGACGGCGAGCCGATCGTTCCCGACAAGTACGGCTGGGTCCACACCGAAGGGATCGGTGCGAGCGCGTTGTTGGGCCGGACGGATCCTGACTACCTCGAGTGGTACGACCGGCTCTGGACGTACGCTCACGAGCACCTGATCAATCCGCGATACGGCAACTGGTACGCACGCCTCGCGCGCGATCACGAGCGGGACGGACCGAACCACGGGCCCGCGGTCGAGCCCGGCTACCACCCGCTGACCAACTGCTGGCTGGCGATACGAGCGCTCGAGGATACGCCGGTTGCGTTCAGCGGCCGCTCGTCGTGAGTGCAGCGTCCGAAACGGATCGATCGAGGAATCCGATCAGTTGGTCGCGCGATGCTCGCCGTATTGGACGCCGATCGCGAGCATGATCGCGCCGAACAGCACCATCGACGGCGCGACCATCATCAGAATCGTGTCCGTTGCCATCATGTCCGACGCGATCATGCCGCCGACGCCGAGGGCGATCACGACGAGAAACGCGGCTACCGTCTTTGGAAGGTCGAACTCCATGCGTGGCTGTTGGGAATCGGACACCTAATGCGCTCGGAAATCGGCAGTCGGTTCAGAAACGTTCAGCAACGGCTTACTGCGACGGTCGAACGAGATTCGCCAGCGCGATCACGATCCCGAGGAACCAACCGACCGGGAACGAGATGCCGACCCACATCGCCGCGTAGGCCGCGCCCTCGAGTTGGTAGTTCGTCCGCAGGAACTCGTTGATACCGCCGACGTGGAGCACGTTGTCCAGCACCCAGACCGCGAAGTCGTAGCTGGGCTCGAGAATGACGGCCTCGAGCGACGGCGTGACGAGTGCGGCCACGACGGGGGGCAAGAAGAGTGCCGTCATCGCGAACGGGTAGGCAAACAGGACCGAGGTCAACCGACCGCCGAACTTCGAGAAGACGGCGGCGAGGGCGGTCGAAATCGTTGCGACGCCGCTGGCCGCGGCGATGGCGATGACGGCCTCGGTGGGCAGTCGGAGGTGAGCGATGACCGTTAGCGTGCCCCAGACGACGACCGCAATAGCGGTGACGCCGACGATGCCGAGTCGGGTTCGCGTCGAGTCGAGTTTCGCCGCGTAGTAGCGGGTACCAAAACCGATGACAGTAAGCGGATAGAGGAGTAGCAAGCCGAATAGACCGAGAATACTCCAGCTGTGATAGCCGATCTTCTGGGGGAGGCTCTCGGGCTTCCACTTCCCCATGACGGAGTGGCCGCGGCCACGTTGACGTGGAAAGACGAGCTCCATCCAGGCACCGTGTAACCGCTGTACGTCGGCCCTGATCGCGCCGACGACGCCACCACCGCCACCGTGTCGTGTGCGGGTGGACATACGCGAGCCAAAAAGCCGGTGTACCGTAAACTTTCCTGCTTTTTCCCGAGCGTCGACATGTATCCGGTCGCCGGCGACGGTCGGCGTTAGCCGTCGGCTACCGCGGAGCAGGCGTCAGTTCCAGGGCGCAAAGTCCGGGTCAACCTCGCGACTCGCGCTGTCGATACTATCGATCGCGTTGATATCTTCCCGGTCTAACTCGAGCGTCAGCGACGCGAAATTGTCGCCGAGGTGGTCCTCGCCGGTCGCCTTCGGAATCGCGGTGACCCCCTTCTCGCGCAGCCAGGCGAGACTGACCCGGGCCTCGCTGACGTCGTGTTTTGCCGCGACGTCCCGGAGTTCGGGCTGGTCGAATACCTCGCCGCGGGCGATCGGCGAGTACGCGACGACTTCGACGTCGTAGTTCTCGCAGGCCGCTCGGAGGTCGGGCTGTTGTAACATCGGATGGAGTTCGACCTGATTCGCCAGAATCGGCGCGTCACAGATATCGATCGCCTCCTCGATCTGTTCGGGCAGGAAATTACTGACGCCGACGTTGTCGATCAGGCCCTCGTCGTACAGTTCCGAAAAGGCCGAAAGGGTCTCCTCAGGGTCGTACGCGCGGGCCGGCCAGTGGACGTACAGCAGGTCGACCGAGTCGACGCCGAGCCGATCGAGACTCTCGCGGGCCGTCTCGAGGACGTCATCGTGGCCCAGATTCGCGGGTTTGATCTTGGTCGCGAGGAAGACGTCCTCGCGGTCGACGTCGGCCCGTTCGATGCCCTCGCCGACGGCCGCCTCGTTGTCGTACATCTGGGCTGTGTCGATGTGTCGGTAGCCCATCTCGAGGGCCGTCCGAACGGTCTCGGCACACTGGTCCGGATCGTCGTTCTGCCAGGTGCCGAGTCCCAGCATCGGCATGCTGTTGGCGGTCGGACACGTTCCCGGTGCGACGGCGTCGGCGTCTTCGGTTCCCATGTGGAGACCAAGTGCCAGAACGCGAAAATGGGTTGCGATTGCGGTGAGCGATTCGGGGTATCCGACGGTCTCGAGTTGCGAACTCGGCCGTCGCTTCGTAGCGCTCAAGGGTACCCCCGCCGTCGGGATACCCAGTGGCTCAGGAGCTCGATACGCTGTTGTTCGCCGTCGGTGATCCGTTCGTTGCGATGAACGCGATCGGCCTCGTCGCGTTCGCGCTCGTCGGCGCGAGCAAGGCCATCCGAGAGGAGTTCGACCTGTTCGGCATCGCTGTCGTCGGCCTCGCGACGGCGTTCGCCGGCGGGGTGACCCGCGACCTTCTCGTTAACCGCATTCCGCTGGCACTCAGCGATATCAGCGAAATCGCGCTCGGACTGCTCGGCGTTGGGCTGGCGATCGGACTCCACCTCGTCCTCGAATCGCCGGATGACCATCCGATCACGCTCGTCTCGGACGCCATCGGGCTCGCCGCGTTCGCGACGACCGGCGCCATCGTGGCAACCGAGACCGGCCTCTCGAGTTTCGGCGTCGTCGCCATCGCGACGATCAACGCCGTCGGCGGCGGCGCGGTCGCCGATATCCTGCTCGATCGGTCGCCGTTCATCCTCTTCGAGGATTTCTACGCGAGTTGTGCCGTGCTGGGCGGGGGGTCCTACTGGCTCGTGGTGACCGTCGGTGCTTCCGGTAGCGTCGCCGCAGTCGCGTGTGCGGCCGTCACGGTCGGAACGCGGCTGGCCGCGGTCGCCCGCGGTTGGACGCTCCCGACGGCACAGACGCTTCGACTCGCGTACGGACCGTTCCGCAGGGATCAGTGACCGAGCGCCTCGCCCCGTTGCACACCTCTACAGGCGGGCTCGAGGAGTGAATCGCCTCGAAAACGGCGTACGTATACAGCGTATCGCCTCCGAAAGTGAAATTGAACTAATACTTCGGATCCGCACCGGTGATGTCGTAGACCCGGTCCATCACGCCGTCGCGCTCGGACTGCCAGGCCGCGAAGTGGTCGGGGTCGTCGGGATAGCTGTCGTAGACGTCTTTGAGCGAGGTCGCCGCGTTCTGGATTTTGTAGAGTTCGTAGAGAGTATCCCAGTGACCGAACGTCTCGACGAGCGTCTTGAGTTTGAGCCCCAGGCTCATGTTCGCGGTCCCGGTCTTTCCGATGGCGTCGACGAGTTGCTGACCGGGGATGGACGTGATGATCGAGACGAGTTCGTCCAGTTCGTGGGCCGTACCGAAGATGTTGTAGAGATCCATCGCGGCGAAGCGCTTGCCGAAGTCGGTCTGGACGCGGCGGTTGTACTCCCAGAGCGTTGCTTCGCCGACGTCGCCGTCCGAAATCGCTTCGGCCGCGATTTCCGCCGCCCAGTGGCCTGCCTTCGCGGCCCCGGGAATCCCGCCGCCGGTACAGGGATTAACGTGGGCGGCAGCGTCGCCGACAGCCATGT
Source organism: Natronorubrum halalkaliphilum (assembly GCF_009834785.1). Classification (GTDB taxonomy): domain Archaea; phylum Halobacteriota; class Halobacteria; order Halobacteriales; family Natrialbaceae; genus Natronorubrum; species Natronorubrum halalkaliphilum. Next base: position 39,392 of record NZ_WUYX01000015.1, on the reverse strand, counting down.
AGCCCGGATGGACCGCCGAATCGTAGGGGCGCCGCGTCGGGAGGGCCGCGCCGAGTTTGTTCTTGACCGTCGCACCGGCGAACTCCGCCCGGTTCGCGATATCGTCTTTGAGCACGTCGACGAGCTCGACCGGTTCCTGGGTCATCTGAAATCCCAGGCCGGCGTTGATCTCCGTGGAAGACCGCGGAAAGTACCAGAGATAGCCCAGCTCCTCGGTCGGTTTGAACACGAGCGCATCGTCCCAGTCGACCGGTTCGGGAACCTCGAGCACCTCCCGGTACGCCGAGCAGAATTGCGAGTAGTTGACGTTCGTGTCGAACGTGGACGTCGAGAGGTCCGTCTTGTCCTGTAGTACCGACAGCGCGCCCGCGGCGTCGATGACGAGTTCGGATTCGTACTCGAGCGGGTCGCCGTCCCTGACGGCGGTCACGCCCTCGACGGTCCCGTTCGGCTGGACGACATCGTTCACGACGGTGTCGTAGTGGATGTCGACGCCAGCCCGACCGGTCTCGTCGAGCAGTATCTGGCCGTACTCGTAGCGGTCGACGACCGCGCCGGTCTGATTGAACGGGATATCGATCGATTCCCCGGTCTGTGGGTTCTCGAAGACGCCGCGCGTGATCCCTTCGTTGGTAAACGCCTCGTCTCTGAGCCGATCGCGATCGATGACGTCGGGGAACGTGCTCTTCCCCTTGATCCCGTCGCCACAGGCGATGTATCCCCCCTCGTCCTCGCTCTTGCGCTCGAGAAGGACGACGTCGAGTCCCTCTCGGGCGGCGGTCGCCGCGGCGAAACAGCCACCCGTGCCGCCGCCGACGACGACCATGTCGTACGATTCCGTAGCGGTAGTCATCTCTGTACCTCCTGAACAGTTGGAGAATAAAAAATACGTGGAAAATGTTTTGTCGCCGAAACGACAACGTAATTCGGCCGGCGTGTAGATTATCAGTGCCGAATACGCGAGATGGTCTCTTTCGGGATCGGTGGCAGACACACGATTACTGATACATCCGGAGCGGCTGTGCCTGCGAACTCTCCTCCTGACCCATCTGTTGCATCTGTTGGGCGAACTGCTCTCGCTTCTCTTTGATCTCCGCCGCGTGGTCGATCAGGTCCTGTACGTCGACCTCGAGGTCCGCGATCGGCGCGATCCCCTGCTCGAGGAGCACGCTCGCGGCCTCGGGGTCGGGAAACTTCGGGCTCGATTCGACGACGAGTCCGATGCTATCGTAGTCGCGGTGGGCCGCGCGGTTGAGAAGTGCACCCGTCGGGCCGGTAACGACGCCGTCTTCGGGTGGGCCGGCGATGTCGTGGGACGCGAGTACCTCACCGGTGTCACCGGTCCCGACGCCGTAGAGTGCCGGGGTTCCGTCACGTTCTGCGGGGAGACCGCTGAGATAGATCGGCGTCGCGTCCCGAGAGGTGATCCAACTCGTCAGACAGTTGGCGACCGAGTCGATGGCCTCGGCGGAGATCGGGGCGTCGCTCTGGAGTGCGAGCAGGTCGTGCGCTTCGCTGGCGTAGATCCGTACCGGCGGTCGGGCCGTCGGATCGTCGCCGCGGTAGACGCTGATCCGAGGGAGTCCCTCGCAGTCGACGCTGGCGTAGTAGCGCATATCGAGTTCGTTGACGAGATGATCGGTCGCGATCTTGCCGACGAGACCGAGTCCGGGAAACCCCTCGACGAGCGTGGGGTCGTCGAACGCCGCTTCCGGCCCCTGGAGCTGGATACCTGTCATGTCCGTATCGACGGGCGAGAATAGCATAAAGGCCGTGGCAGCGCGTTCGAGCGATCCGGCGGTAGTCTCACTCGAGGATTCCCACAGTCGCCGTCGAGGCTCGACTGGCCGTCGCCGCCGTCGCTTCGAAACCCACAAACGCCGGGCACGCGAACTCGCGGCCAATGGAGCCACTCGAGCGGTATCGACCCATCGTCGACGATTTCGAGGCGTTTCTGGCCGCCTGCGAGCGGCCGCTCGGCAACGCCGTCCGCGTGAACACGATCAAGGCGTCGGTCGAGCGAACGCTCGCGGCCCTCGCCGACGACGGCGTCGCCTACGAACAGGCCGACTGGAACCCGCGAGTACTCCGCCTCGAGACCGATTCGCCGGGCTCGACGTGGACGTCGTTTCACGGCTTCACCCATGGGCAGGAGGAAGTCTCAGCGGTGCCGCCGGTTGTCCTCGACCCCCAGCCCGGCGAGCGAGTCTGGGACTGTTGTGCCGCACCGGGAGGGAAAGCGACCCAGATCGCGGCGCTGATGAACGACCGCGGGACCGTCGTCGCGAACGACAACAATCTCGGGCGTATCTCGGCGCTACGATTCAACGCGGAGCGACTCGGCGCAACGAGTCTGGCGGTAACAAACGACGACGCGCGCAACTACTCGCTGAAGCGGTTTTCGTTCGACGCGTTCGATCGAACGTTGGTCGACGCTCCCTGTTCCTGCGAGGGGACGATTCGGAAGAACCCCGACGCGCTCGACAACTGGACGGAAGACCACATCAGCTCCGTCGCAGGAATCCAGAAGGGGATTCTGCGACGAGCGATCCAGGCCACCCGCGAGGACGGCACCGTCGTCTACTCGACGTGTACCTTCGCCCCCGAGGAGAACGAGGCCGTGGTCCAGCACGCCCTCGAGAACGAACCCTGTCGCGTCGTCGACTTCGATCTCGGTCTCGACTACTCGCCGGGACTCGCCGAGTGGGACGACGAGACGTTCGACTCGAGCCTCGAGCGGGCGGCCAGAATCTATCCCCACCAGAACGACACCGGCGGTTTCTTCGTCGCGAAACTGGAGGTGACCGCCTGATGAGCGACGAAAACGACGGCCAGCGCTTCGACCGGCTCCCCGCGACGGACGCGGAGCGAACCGTCGAAGGCCGAGCCACCCGCGAGGCGGTCGTCGATTACTTCGACGAGCGGTTCGGTATTCCACCGGAAACGTTCGACGACTACACCTTCTGGGAGAAGGGCGCGGGAAAGATCTGGATCTACGCCGGCGAGGCGCCGACGCCCCTCGAGATCGAAGCCATCGGCATGACCTGTCTCCGAACTCGACAGGAACACTGGAAGCCGACGACGGACTTCGCCCAGCGCTTTGGCCGGCACGCGAGTGATTGCGTGATCGAACTCGACCGCGAGCAGGCCCGCCGGTTCGCGGCGGGCGAGGACCAGGAACTCGACTGGTGGGACGGCGACTGGGGGTATCTCATCGGCGCCCACGAAATCGGGGGCGAACTCGAGCCGCTGGGGATCGGACTCTACGTCCACGGCGAACTGCGCTCGGTGGTGCCGAAGGGACGTCAGCGCGAGTTGTAGCGGGTCGCCGCAGCCCCTCGGTTCTCGCACTGCAACGATTTCGGCGTTCGAACGACGGCTGTGCGATCGGGCGTGCAGTGACGAGCAGTAGCTGTGGCAGTGACGGTCGGCGATTTGCAGGGCTGACTCCAGTTGCCGGCAGGAGTGTTTTGCCGATAGGGTTCCACTAGGAACACGACGTGAGTCGCATCGCGAGTGATCACGGTGGACGTTGAAGAGGAGGAGCCACCGAGCGCGTCGCTGGACGATACGTCCGTCTTCGAACGGCTCAACGCCGAGGAGTTCGTCCGCTGGACGTTCCTGTACGGCGACCGTCGAGTGCTCTCCGGACTTCTCCTCGTCGCCGTCTTCGCCGCGTCGCTGCTGCTCATCCGCGGCGGGCTGATCACGCCCGCCGAAGAGGCCGATATCACGGCCACCAGTGCGGCGCTCGTCGGCGGCATGCTCCCCTTTATCACCGTCGTCCTCGCGATCAACCAGCTTATTCTCTCGGAAGAGTTCGGCTCGACGGGCGCGTTCTTCGAGCGACTCGAGGAGACCCGCGAGTATCGACAGCGGATCGAAAACCACACCGGCTATCGACCGACTCCCGCGGAACCGTCGGCGTTTCTCCGCGTGCTGATCGAGTCGAAACGCCGGACTGCACAGGGGTTACAGACCGTCTGCCGCGACGGCCCCGAGGATCTGCAGTCGCGAGTCGATTCGTTCGTTTCCCGGACCGAGCCGCGGGATCGGGACGCGATCCGGACGCTCGAGGGGACCACGTTCGGCTCGTTTACCGTCATCTCCGTGATCCTCCACTACAACGACCCGTGGCAGTTACAGATCGTCCGGCAACTCCGGGAAGGCCATCGCGACGACCTCTCGGACGCCGCGGACGGGCAACTCGAACGGCTCGAGGAACTGCTCGGCGACATCCACATCGCCCGGCAGTACTTCAAGACGGTGTACATGCAACAGGAGCTCGCCGACCTGTCGAAGATTCTGCTGTACGTCGGGTTTCCGACCCTGCTGGGCGGCGCGTTCATCATCGTCGCGTACGGGAATTTGCTGGCGATGGGGCTGCATGCGTCCGTCTACGCGCTGGTCGTGAGCGCGACCATTACAGCCCTGTTCAGTCCGTTCGCGGTTCTGCTCGTCTACGTCCTCCGAATCGCGACTATCGCCCGACGTACGGCCGCGGATTTCGGGCCGTTCGTCCTCCAACAGGAGCTGCCACAGGAAGAGACCGAGATCATGGAGTCGTCCTGAGTGGGACCGACGAGAGACGGAGACGAGGGGTCAGGACATCAGGGAGACAGCTCCGGCAGCCCGGCTTCGATCTCCTCGCGACGGTCCTCGAACCACTCGGGGAGGACGAGCCGTTCGCCCAGCGAATCGAGGTCCTCGTCGACGGTGTAGCCCGGTTCAGCGGTCGCGTACTCGAAGAGGACGGTACCGTGTTCGCGGGCGTAAACCGATTTGAACCACTTTCGGTCGATCACCTCCGTCGGTCTGAGATCGCGGTCGATCAACAGGTCGCGCCACGCAGGCTGCTCGTCCTCGGTCACCCGAAACGCGACGTGGTGGACGGTTCCGGCGCCCGGGATTCCGCGCCGGGCCTGCGGATCCTCGAGAACGTCGACGACGTAGCCCAGTTCGCCGTCGGCCTCGTAGCGCTTTCGCGTTCCGTCGCGGTCGGTCTGGCGATACCCCATCGCTTTGAGCAGGTCGCCGGTCCGGTCGCTGCTGGTCAGCGAGAGCGTCACGCCGAAGAAGCCGCGAATCGCGTGGGCGTGGGGAACCTGGCTCTCCGGGAGGTTCGCGGGCGGAGCGTCCGTTCGAGCGACTAACTCCAGCGGCAGCCCGTCAGGGTCGGTAAACGGGAGGACGGTGTCACCGAACCGGTCCCGCGGCTCGTCGGGCTCGGCACCCGCGTCCTCGAGTCGGCCACGCCAGTAGTCGATCGAGCCGTCCGGGACGAGAAACGACACTGCGTTCGCCTGGCCCGCGCCGACCTGACCGCGTCGGGCGTCGGTGTAGGGGAAGAAGGTCATGCTCGTACCCGGCGTCCCCTCGTGGTCCGCGTAAAACAGGTGATAGACCGAGACGTCGTCCTGATTGATGCTTTGTTTGACGAGTCGCAGGCCGAGCGTCTCCGTGTAGAACTCGAAGTTGCGCTGCGGATCGCTCGCGATGGCCGTGACGTGGTGGATTCCGGGGATGTCCTCGGGCATGCACGATCGTACGTCATCGGCCGGAATAACGCTGGGGGCGTCCGGTCTCCCGTCCGAGCCGCCACAGACGATCAACTCGACGCCGGCGGTAGCGTCGCCTCGTTGAACCAGAAGGCTTCGACCGCTCGCCCCAGTTCGGCGAACTCGTCGGGATCGCTCGGCTTGGTGAGATACGCGTTGGCGCTCAGATCGTAGCTTCTGGCGATGTCGTCCCTCGACCGGGAACTCGTGAGGACGAGCACGGGCGGCGCGGTGAGATCGGGATCGCTCTCGATCGTCTCGAGCACCTCGAAGCCGCCCGTTCGCGGGAGGTTGAGATCGAGGAGCATCAGATCCAGCGTCGAGGCTCGTTCGGACTGCTGCTCACGCAGAAACTCGAGGGCGGCATCGCCGTCGCGTACCGTATGAAACGTCGCCTCGACGGTCGCGTCTCTGAACGCTTCCTGAATCAGGCGAACGTCGCCGGGGTTGTCCTCGACGAGCAGGATCTGTACCGGTTCGGTAGTGCAGGAGTCGATCACGTCTGGTGTACGTATCGTCCCTGCAACCTCAGGGGGTTAAGGCTATTCACTAATAACATTGGTTTGAGAGTGTTTTTCAGGATCGATTATCGACCGGCACGGGCTACGGAACCGGCGAACTAATCACAAACTCTCTACGACGAGACCGATCGAAGAACGATTGTTTGCATTCGGTCTATTTCGTCCGGTTCGGCGACCGACGTCGTCGCCCACCGCGGACTGCCAGCGCAGGGCGTGTGGGGACACCGAGCCCACACCACCGACGAGTGAATCCTCCGGACGACTGTGGCGTCTCACCGCGGCGTTACGCGGGACCGCTACTCGCCGCACTCGCGTTCGACGAGCGTCCCCCCGGCAAGCCCCTCCCACTCGACGCGGTAGCCGAGTTCGGAGAGGATCGCACTCGAGTCGGTGATGCTCGACGCCTCGAGGACGGCTTCGGCGGCCTCGAGGTCCGTCCCGGGCTCGAGGTCGTCGGCGACCGACTCGAGGACCGCCGGCCGGACCAGCGTCCGGCCCACCCGCTCGTGCTCCGGAAACACCACGTCCGCTAGCGCATCCTCGCTCACGCCGCGACGGTCGGCGAGGGTCTCGAGCGAGACGACGTCGTCGTCCGGCCGCAGTTCGTCGGGAAGTGCGGCGGCGCTGTCGGCGACCAGTTGGCGTTCGTACTCCCGGAGGACGTCGACGACGGCTTTGACGCGGACGGAGCCGGTGTAAGGGACCGCTCGAGCGTCGCGCGCGGCGATTTCCTTGCCGACGCCCAGCGACTCGTCGACGGCGACGACCAGTTCGACGTCCTCGAGGGCCTCGAGCTGGGCGAGTTTCTTCTCGACGTACTCGGGCGTCCAGAACCCCATGATCTCGAAGTAGACGCGGAAATCCGCGTGGTGGTAGTCGAACGCGAAGTCCGGGATCATCACCCGCGTCCCCGTCGCGAGCGGTTCGGGTTCGCGCACGAGGTCCCACTCGAGGTTCAGCGCGGAAAAGCGGGCGGCAAAGTCCGCCTCGACGGTGCTGTCGAAGCTCACGTCGGCGATCGGTTCGGCGTCGGGGACCCGAACGGGATCCTCGTGGGTGAGGGCGAGCGTGTGCTCGGTCCCGCGGTCGTCGATCGTCGCCTCGAGGGACCACGTCTCGCTCTTCGCGACGGTTCGCAGGAGCCGTGCGAATCGGGTGCCGTACCGCCGCGTGGCTCGGAAGAGGTGGGTGGGGCCGGTGACGACGACCTCGCGTTCGGCGATTCCACCGTCGCCGTCGGATCCGGTCGAATCGTCGTCCAGACGCCGTATCTCGTACATCAGTCGGAGTCGCTTGATCGCCGAGATCAGCGCTTTCGGATCGCTCGAGCGGATCCGCAGCTCGGTCGCGTCGAACAGCGCCGTCTGGGTCAGCGAAAGGTTGTACCGGCCGAGTAGCTCCTCGGGATCCCACCGCGGTTCCACGGCGGCGAGGACCTCCCGTTCCTCGAGGTCGGCGTATAGCGCCGACTCGAGGTCGTCCGCCGAAACGCCGAGGGACTCGCCGGCGCGAACGAGCGCCATCGTCCGCTCGTCGTCGGTGACGACGCCGACCGCCTCGGCAGCTTCGAACGCCGCTCGTCGAGCGCGTTCGGGGTCGACCGTGGCGTCGGTCTCGAACGTTGCATCACGCTCGAGCAAGGCGGCAAAGCCCCGGACGAGTTTGAAGTCCTCCGCGTCGGCCTCGAGTTCGGTCAGGGAGTCCTCGAGCGTCGATCGTGATTCGCCGACGTGGCCCTGATACGTGCCGATGACGCGGGCGGCGAGCGGGCGGTGCTCGCGGCCGGCGAACCGGGGACGGTAGCCGCCACCGGCTCGCGAGACGCGAAGCAGGTCCTTCGTCAGCATTCGGCTACGAATCGGCGCGGGACGCCCAAAAGTAACGCGTTACCGCCCGGGGACCCACCGGCTTCGCGATGTCCTACAGGCACCGAGATTACGGCGGGTCGGGCCGAATGCCAGTTATGGACGATGCCGACCTCCGGATCGCGTACGAAACCCACGACGGGGTCCAGGAGCTGATCGACTGTCTCACCCACTCCCTCGAGTCGATCAGTCTGAACTTCGATCGCTGGAACGAACAGTACGTTGCGGGACCGGGAATGTACGTCGCCGTCGTCACCGGGCCCTCGATCGCCGACTTCGCGGATCCGATGGGGAACAACACGTGGCCGACCGACGAGTGTCGCGACGTCTGTCTGGACCTCGAGACCTTCTTCGAAACGGCGCGGGAGGTCGCGATGACGCGGGACGGTGCACTCGTCGTCAGCGTCGACGGCGTCGTCCAGGAGCAGATGGTCCGCTTTACCGATCTCATGCCCGGCGAACTCGAGGGCGTCACCGAAAGGGAGTCGGAGTACGAGGGCTGGATGGGGTCGCGACACATGAGCGCGCTGGATACGTCCCGCCGACCGAACGTCGTATCGACGCTGACGCTGAGCGAGGAAACCGGCCGCGTCACGATTTTCGAGGGCGGCTCGTTCGACACCAACAGACGATCGGAGCTCGGGGGCGAGTGGAACCCCCACGCCTACTCGTGACGGCTCGCGCGAAGCGAACTCGAGGCGACGGTCCTGTGGCCCTGTTCCATCCACATTTGCCAGCCGAACGCAATTAAGTCTCTCTCTCGTGTTCTTGGATAGGTTCGCTTTCAGAACCGGCCATTCGGAGGATTCTACGAGATTCATGAGCGTACGAGAATGTCCCTAGGTGGGATCGCTCTCGCGACGGACTTCGCGTTGCTAATCGTCGCCGCAGCCGTGCTGAGCTACGCGGCCAGACTGACGAAACAGCCGACGATCGTCGCGTACGTTCTGACGGGTGTCGTCGTCGGCCCGATCGGACTCGGCATCGTCGCCGAAGACCAGCTCATCGAGATCGTCGCCGAACTCGGGCTTGGGTTTTTGCTGTTCCTGCTCGGCATCGAGATGCGATTCGACGATATCAAGGAGATCATGCGTCCCGTCGGCGCGATCGCCGTCGGACAGGCGATCCTGCAGGCAGTCGCCTCGACGGCCGTCGCCCTGTTGCTCGGGTTCACGGTCTTTCAGTCGCTGATGATCGCACTGGCGACGACGTTCGGCGCGACGCCGATCATCGTCAAGGTCCTCGGGGACAAGGACGATCTGAAGTCGTTGTACGGCAAGGTCGACGTCGGCATCCTGATATTTCAGGACATCTACCTCGTGATGGCGCTCGCGATTCTGGCGGTCGGTACTGTCGACAACGTCGGCGAAATCGCGTTCAGCATCGGTCGCGTGTTCCTTCTGATGGGCGCGATCGGCGTCGTCGCCTATCTCGCGAGCAAATACTTCCTCCCGGCGCTGTTGCGGGCCAGCGCCGCCAACAAGAGCACGCTCTTTACCGTCGGCATCGCCTGGGCGTTTCTGTTCATCTTCGCGGCCGAAGCCCTCGATCTCTCCATCGAGATCGGGGCGTTTCTCGCGGGGCTCGCGCTCGCACAACTGCCCTACAGTACGGAGCTCAAAGAACGGATGCGCCCCGCGACGAACTTCTTCATCGCCATCTTCTTCGCGAGCATCGCGCTCCAGATGGAGATGGACCAGCTACTGGCCTACTGGCAGGAGGCGCTCATCGCGGCCACCCTGTTGATCGTCATCAACTTCTTCATCGTCTTCGGGCTCTTTTACAGCCAGAACTTCGACGTCGAAACGTCGTTCCTCGGGACGATCTCGATGCTACAGGTCAGCGAGTTCTCCCTGGTTCTGGGCGCGCTCGCGGTCGATCAGGGATTCATCGAGGAAGGCATCCTCGGCTTCCTCAGTCTGATGGCGCTGATTACGATGCCGATTTCGACGTACTACGTCATCTACAACCGTCAGATCTACGCGTACGTGAAACCCATCCTCGAGCGACTCGAACGCGAGGACACCGTCGAGGCCCAGCCGGTCGAGTACGACGACCACGCCGTGATCGTCGGCTACAGTCGACTCTCGGGCGAACTGGCCGAAATCGTCGAGGACGACGTCGACGAGGTCGTCTTCGTCGAGGATCGAGCCGAGTACGTCACGGAGCTTCAGGACGTCGAGCACGGCTTTATTTTCGGGAACGCCAGACACGGCGACATCCGCCAGGAGGCGAACCTCTCCGGCGCCGAGATCATCGTCAGCGTCGCCCAGCGGGCCGACGTCAACCTCCGACTGGTCGAGGATGCTCCGGACACGCTTTCGATCGTGACGGCGACGACCGAGGACGAGGCCACGGTTCTCCTCGAGAGCGGTGCCGACTACGTCGTTCTGGAGCGCGGTATCGTTGGCGACGAACTCGGCAATCTGCTCGAACTACTCGACGACCGCGAGGCGTTCGAGCGACGGCTCGCGCAACTGAACGAACGCGCCAGGAGTCCGCGAACAGACGAAACGACGGAATCGAATCGCTCGCATCCCGCGAGCGATACCGGCGGAGACGCCAGCACGACTGGCGGTGATACCGATGTATGAAATCCTCTTCGCACTGACGCTCATCTTCGGCCTCGCAGCCGCACTGTTGCTCGTCGCCGCCCAGAAGGGGCTGTCGGTGATCCCGTTTTACCTGCTCGCCGGCGTTCTCGCCGGGGTGGTGTTCGAGGGGATCGGATTCGACGAGACGCAACTGCTCGACCTGGCGCAGTGGGGTGTCGCCTTCCTCGTATTCCTCTTCGGGATCCACGTCGATGTCGAGGCGTTCCGGTCGACCGGACGGATCAGCGTTACAGTCGGTTTCGTACAGGCCGCACTCATCGGTACGCTGACCGTCGGCGTCGGCCTCCTGTTCGGTCTCGAGCCGCTGAACGCCGCCTATCTGGCCATCGCCGCCGCACTGAGTTCCTCGCTCGTCGCGACCAGCTACCTCGGCGACGAGAACGGGGCCCGGCCGACGTACGAACGACTCGCAGAATCGATTCACTTTACTGAGGATCTCTTCGGCGTACTCATCGTCCTCGGGCTGAGCGCGTTCGTCTACGCGGCGACGCCCGCCTGGGAACAGCTCGCAGTCGCCGGCGGTATCTTCGCGCTCGCACTCGGCATTCGGTACGTCGCTTTCCACCGGCTGACCGCTCGGCTCCGCGGCGACTCGGAAGTCATGATGCTGCTCGGCGTTTCGTTCGTGGTCGGCTTTATCGCCCTCGCCGAGGCCGCGAACCTCTCGATCGTCGTCGGCGCATTCGCCGCCGGGATCGCCATCGCCGACGATTACCCCCACTCGCTCGAGTTGGTCGACACGGTCGACGATTTAGAGGACTTCTTCACGCCGATTTTCTTCGTCACCGTCGGCGCGTTGCTCACGATACCGGGTCTCGAGACACTCGGATACACGCTTGCGCTGGTCGTAGCTGTCCTGATCCTGAACCCGCTGCTCGTCGCGTTCATCCTGCTCCGGACCGGGTTCGACGGTCGGACGGCGATCCTGACCGGCCTCACCCTCGATCAGGTGAGCGTCTTTAGCCTCTTTATCGCGCTCGAGGCGCTCGCCGCCGGCCAGATCGCCCGTCCCGTGTTCGACGCGATCGTCCTCGCCACGGCCATCACGATGATCGTCGCGACGTACACGGGTCGTCACGCCGGCACGATCAACCGCTGGCTGCGCGATCGCGGCGTCGTTCGTTTCCTCGGAGAACCGGTTGGCGATCGAACGATCGTCGCCGATGACCTCGAGGATCACGTCATCATCGTCGACTTCGAGCACGGCGGCAGGCAGGTTCTCGAGGCCTGTTCGTCCCTCGATCGACCGACGGTGGTCATCGAAGACAACCCCGTTCTCTTCGAGGAAGTCCGCGAAGAGTGTGAGAACTACGTCTACGGCGACGTACTGAACGAGACGGTATGGGAACTGGCCCAACTCGAGGACGCCGCGGCCGTCATCTCGTTGACGCCGGAACACGACCGCGCCGAAACGGTCGTCGACCTCGAGGCGGACGTTCCGCGGGTCGTCCGCGTCACCGAGACCGAGACGGCGGACGAGTTCCTCGAGCGCGGTGCGACGGGCGTCATCTATCCAGATACGATCGCCGCCGAACGCGTCGGTGACGACCTCGAGGCGCTGCTCGCCGAGGAGATTTCACGCGAAGCGTTCGCTGAACGGGGACGCGAACACTACGAGATTCCGTGACGGCCGGTTTCCGTGGGTATACCGCTTCGATTAGGATCTTCCTCAGTGAGCGACGGTACCGGCTGCTCCGCAACGCTACTCCTCGAACGCGCCCTCGAGCGGCGGCACGACCTGCTTTTTCCGAGACATGACGCCGGGCAGGAACGCTTCCTGACCGTCGAACGTGACGTCGAGCCCCGCTTCGACGGTCTCCGTCCGATCACCGGCGACCAGGGCGGTGGACTCCTCCTCGAGGAGGTCCGTGACGAGCAACAGGAGCACAGCGTACTCCCGTTCGTCGACGATGGCGTCCATCGCGTCGAGCACGGCCTCTCGCTGGGTCAACACGGCGTCCGGCTCGACCGTTTCGATCTGACCGATACCGACGTGGTGTGGCCCGAACTCGAACTCTTTGAAATCACCGAGAACCATCTCTCGAGGCGCTTTCTCCCCGAGTTTGCTCTTCTGTTGGAGCAGTTCCTTGCCGTAGGCTTCGTACTCGACGCCGGCGCTGTCCGCCAGCCGCTCGGCCGCGGTCCGGTCCGCCTCGGTGGTCGTCGGCGACCGGAGCACGACGGTGTCGCTCAGGAGTCCGCTCAATAACAGCCCCGCAGTCTGCGAGTCGATTTCGACGTCGGCATCGTCGTACAGCCCCGTGAGGATGGTCGCGGTGGAGCCGACCGGTTCGTTCCGGAAGAAGATGGGCGCGCTGGTCTCCACGTCGCCGATCCGGTGGTGATCGACGACCTCGATGATCTCCGCCTCCCGTGCGCCGGGAACGGTCTGACTGTACTCGTTGTGATCCACGAGAATCAGTCGGTCATCCGTCGCATCCTCGAGAAGCGCCGGCGCTTCGACGTCCCAGCGGTCCAGTACGAACTTCGTCTCCGGGTTGAGGGCACCGGCTCGAGCCGGGACGGCATCCGTTTCCTGGGCTTGCTTCAGCCGCGCGTACGCGATTGCAGAACAGACGGTGTCCGTGTCCGGTTGCTGGTGACCGATGACGTGAATGGCGTTCGACATGGTCGAACATCCTCTCTCCCACGGTAAGTAGATTGACTATCCGCCGCTGGGGTGGCAGTGTTGCGGTACGTTCTCGGCAGTCGGTCTCGATACGTACCGTTACCCGTTCGACGGCAATACGCAGTCGTCGATCGACTCGTACGGACCACTGGAACGAGGATGTCCCGAACTGGCTCGGGGACCCCCGAATCATGCATACGCATACTGTAGAACTAAGTGATGTTTTGTAGTGTATGAGGCCGTGTTACCGTCGTATTCTCGAGTAACGACTCCGCTCACCGAGAGTCAAGTCGATGCGCGATCGGCCACGAGTACGGAGACGGGTACGATCACGACCACAACGCCACCGGAGCTGAGCTACTCATGACTGCCATCGGCTATCACGCCTCACACGAGCAGTTCGCGCCGAGCGACCTCCTCGAGTGGATCCAACTCGCGGACGACCGTGGGTTCGACTACGCGCTCGCCTCGGATCACTTCCATCCCTGGAGCGAGCAACAGGGCGAATCGGGTCTCGTCTGGTCCTGGCTCGGCTCGGCCCTGGAAGCGACCGAGATGACGTTCGGGACGGTCAACGCCCCGGGCTATCGCTATCATCCCGCCATCATCGCACAGGGAGCCGCGACGTTGCGGGAGATGTATCCTGACCGGTTCTGGCTCGCCGTCGGCAGCGGTCAGATCCTCAACGAGGGGATCACGGGGACCGACTGGCCGGTCAAACGCGAACGAAACGCCCGCCTCGAGGAGTGTGCCGACATCATGCGACGGCTGTGGGAGGGCGAACAGGTGACCCACCACGGACGCGTCGACGTCGAGAAGGCGCAACTGTACTCACGGCCGGAAACGGCGCCACCGCTGATCGGCGCTGCGCTCTCGGAAGCGACCGCCGAGTGGCTCGCCGAGTGGGCCGACGGCATGATCACGATCGCGACGCCGGACCACGAGGACGACGCCAGCCGCGTCGAGGCGTTCAAAGAGCAGGCACCGGACAAGCCGGTCTATCTGAAGGCCCAGCACTCCTACGACGAAAGCGACGAGGCCGCCCTCGAGGGCGCCTACGAGCAGTGGGCCACCAACTGCGTCCCGGGGACGGTGACCCAGGAACTTCGGACGCCCGAACAGTACGACGAGCTGAAAGCGACGGTCGACGAGGAACAGGTCGCGGAGAACGTCCGCGTCTCCGCGGATCTCGAGGAGCATATCGAGTGGCTCGAGGCGGATCTCCAACTCGACGTCGATCGGGTGTTCCTCCACAACGTCAACACGAATCAGGAGGAGTTCATCGAGACCTTCGGGGAGCACGTGCGGCCGGAACTCGAGTGAGGAGGGATGCACTCGTTTCGGTACCGGCACGGAACGGACACGGACACCGACATCGACACTGACAGCGACATCAGCCCTGACAGACGACCGGTCTCGAGAGTCAGGGCTAACGGCGGACTCTCGTCCCGATACTCGCCTGAGGGTACAAGCCCGTGTGTTATCCGCGTTTCCGTCGTCTCTTCGTTGAGAAGCGATGACCGGAAAACACACCTGGGCGATTCCGGAGGGCTACATTCCCGCGGAGAGTACCGGCCCCGAACCCGAGATGGAGAGCCACGAGACCGTCTGTATTCTGAATACGAATGACGAGGAGGCTACCGTCGAAATTACGGTTTATTTCGCCGATCGCGGGCCGATCGGCCCCTTCGAGAAGACGGTTCCCGCGGAGCGAACCAGACACTTCCGATTCAACGAGTTCGAAGACCCCGAAAAGATCCCGAAGGGTGAGGACTTCGCGAGCGTGATCGAGTCCGACCTGCCGGTCGTCTGCCAGCGCACCCGTCTGGATTCCCGGCAGGCCGAGAACGCGCTGCTCACCACCATCGCGCATCCGGGTGAGTGATCGTGGTCTGATAGACGAGGCGTCGGGAAAGGAATGGGCGAACTGCCACCGTGAGCGCTCCGTTCGCAACTCTCTCGACGCGAGTCTATCGCGAATCGTCCCGCCGACGGCTCGAGACGCGTTCTTCGCCGGTATCCTTCGAGAGCACTTCGTAGAGGACGGCTCGGCTCCGGTCTGTCTTCGGGCGAAGGATCCGTCCGAGTCGCTGGGTAAACTCGCGTTCGCTGCCGCTGCCCGAGAGGACGACCGCGACGGATGCGTCGGGGACGTCGACGCCCTCGTCTAAGACGTTCGACGTCGCGATCCGGGTGTAGGTCCCCTCGCGGAACCGCTCGAGGATCTCCCGACGCTCCGCGGCTCCCGTCTGGTGGGTGATCGTCGGAATCAGGAACCGCTCGCTGACGTCGTACGCGAGGTCGTTGTGGGCCGTGAAGACGATCGTCCGCTCGCCGCGATGGTCGTCGAGAATCTCCTCGAGGGCCTCGAGTTTGGCGTCGCTGCCGAGCATGATCTCGCGGGCGCGCTGGCGGGCGAGCAGCGCCTTGCGGGCCTCGGGGTCGTTGCCGGAGCGTTTGACGAGTTCCTGGTAGTCCGATCCGCTTTGCATCCGGATGTTCGATCGCGCGAGGTAGTCCGTGAACGTCTCCTGATTGCGCTCGTAGGCCTCGCGCTCGGCGGGCGTAAGCGCCACCTCGAGTCGCTTTAGATCGTACGTCGCGAGGTGATCGCCCGCTAACTCGTCGACGGCGACCCGGTAGACCAGCGGGCCGGCGATTTCCTCGATGATCTCGTGAGCGTCGTCCGGACGCTCGAACGTTGCGGTGAGTCCGAGTCGGGCCGGAGCGGCGAGCAGGCGGGCGATCTCTCGGTATCCCTCGCCGCCGAGGTGGTGGACCTCGTCGAAGACGACGAACCCGAAGCGGTCGCCAACCGAATCGGCTTTCAGGTAGGCCGAATCGTAGGTCGAGACGGTGATCGGGCCGAAGCGCTGTTCGCCGCCGCCGAAGCGTCCGATCTCGCAATCGAACTCGTCCTCGAGTTCACGTTGCCACTGCTCGAGGAGGTCGATCGTCGGCACGACGACGAGCGTCGGCACCCCGAGCCGTTCGATGGCTTTCAGGGCGATGACCGTCTTCCCGCTGCCGGTTGGGAGTTCGAGCACGCCAGCGGGCGCTCGCGCGAGCGACTCGAGGGCGTGGGACGGGTTGCCGTCGCGCCAGCGATCGGTCTCGAGCCACGCCTCCAGGGCCGTCCGCTGGTACTCGCGGAGTTCGTACGCGGAGCGGAGCGTCGGCAGCGACTCGAGGCTGAGCACGCGGTCGTCGATTCGGTCGGCGTCGATATCGGCGTCCCACAGCGCGGCACGGACGTCGGCGTAGCGAAACGCGGGGCTCCGCCAGCCGTCGGTTCGGCGGTCGGCCTCGAGAGCGGGAACCGACTCGCGGACGGCGGTCAGCGTCGCTCCTTCGAGGCCGTCGATCCGGACGGTGCCGTCCTCGTACCGGAGCGTGATCGGTGTCGACGCCGACGCCGCGCGTTCGTCCTGGGGCCGCGTCACGGTCCGTTTTCGGGACGGCACGAACAAATATTGTCGGACTCGCGGCGATCGACTCGAGGTCGGCGGAGCTGAGACCACCGTACCTCAACCCTTTTATTACCGCTGTTCGTTGACTGGCATATGAACGAAGACGAGGGCACGGACGCTTCCGCCCAGGGTGTCCCGTCCGAGGAGCAATCCGACGACGGCGATACGGCCGACGTCGAATCTGCGGCGACGGAAACGGAGGAATCGAACGGCGAATCCGACGCCACCAATGCGGATTCGACGAACGCAGACGACTCGACCGAGGACGCGACTGCGACCTCCCAGCAGGGGTCGGGAACGGGATCCGGAGCGGGTTCGGACTCGGGGACCGAGTCGGAATCGAAGATTACCACCGAGGCAACGAACGCGCCCCAGACGAGCGAGGACATCCAGCAACTCCTCGACCGCGTCACCGAGTTCGACGACGAACTCGCCCACAAGGTCAACGCCATCGTCGAGGAGGCTCGCGAGCTAAACGGCACCGTCAAACACCAGCGCCAGGAACTCGAGGATCTCAGCGAACGCGTCGAGGAACAGGCCGAGACCATCGGCGACCTACAGGACGAACTCGACGCGCGCGACGCGCAACTCGAGGAGTCCGAGGCGGAGATCGACGACCTGAAGAGTCGACTCAAGCGCAAGCAGGCCGACTTCCAGAACTACAAGAAGCGGGCGAAAAAGCGCCAGGACCAGATCAAAGACCGCGCGACCGAGGACCTCGTCGAACGACTGCTCGGCGTCCGCGACAACCTGAAACGCGCACTCGAGGAAGATAGCGGCGACGCCGAGAGCCTGCGCGACGGCGTCGAGATGACGCTGCGGGAGTTCGACCGCATCCTCGAGGACGAGAACGTCTCGGAGATCGATCCCGAGCCCGGAACCGAGACCGACCCGCAACGGCACGAGGTCATGATGCAGGTCGACAGCGCCCAGCCCGAAGGGACCATCGCCGACGTCTTTACACCCGGCTACGAGATGGGCGACAAGGTCATCCAGAACGCGCAGGTGACGGTCTCGAACGGCGAACTCGAGGGTGAGGAAGCCGACGAGGGAGACGACGGCTCCGAAAGTGAGAGTGGAGATGAGGGGACGAGCGACGAGGCGGACGATTCGACGGTCGACGGCGCTACGGACGGTGCGGACGATGACGACGATACCGAGGGCGCGATCGAACTCGGCGGCGAGATCGCGAGCGACGAGACGGACGCCGACGAGGATGCGTCCGAAGACGATGCGACCGCGGACGAATCAGATGTGAACGCAGCCGACGAGACAGATAACTAACTGATAATACTGCCGGCCAACTGCGCTGTTCCGGCGAAGATCGAAATTCTATTTGGAGCGTTTCAGACGGTGAGAGTACCGTCTATGGCCGTCTCGAGATATTTTATTCTGACCCCGATACTCCCTAGTAACCTTTAAAACAAAGTGCGCACAATAGCCTCCACGATGGCGAGCAACAAAATTCTTGGAATCGACCTGGGGACGACGAACAGCGCGTTCGCGGTGATGGAAGGTGGCGATCCGGAGATCATCGTTAACGCCGAAGGTGAGCGGACGACGCCCTCCGTCGTCGCGTTTACCGACGACGACGAGCGCCTCGTCGGCAAACCGGCGAAGAACCAGGCGATCCAGAACCCCGAAAAGACGATCGCGTCGATCAAGCGCCACATCGGCGAAGAAGACTACACTGTCGAGATCGAAGACGAGGAGTACACGCCCGAGCAGATCTCGGCGATGATCCTCCAGAAGATCAAACACGACGCCGAGGAGTATCTGGGTGACGAGGTCGAGAAGGCCGTCATTACGGTCCCCGCGTACTTCTCCGACCGACAGCGCCAGGCGACCAAAGACGCCGGCGAGATCGCCGGCTTCGAGGTCGAGCGCATCATCAACGAGCCGACGGCCGCGTCGATGGCCTACGGCCTCGACGACGACTCCGACCAGACCGTGCTCGTCTACGACCTCGGTGGCGGTACCTTCGACGTTTCTATTCTCGATCTCGGCGGCGGCGTCTACGAAGTCGTCGCAACCAACGGTGACAACGACCTCGGTGGCGACGACTGGGACGGCGCGATCATCGACTGGCTCGCCGAGGAGTTCGAAGCGGAACACGGCATCGACCTCCGCGACGACCGACAGGCGCTCCAGCGGCTCAAGGACGCCGCAGAGGAGGCCAAGATCGAACTCTCGAGCCGAAAGGAGACCGAGATCAACCTTCCCTTCATCACCGCGACGGACGACGGTCCGATCCACCTCGAAGAGTCGCTGACCCGTGCCAAGTTCGAATCGCTTACCAGCGACCTGATCGATCGCACCGTCGAGCCGACCGAGCAGGCACTCGAGGACGCCGGCTACGAGAAAGACGATATCGACGAAGTCCTCCTGGTCGGTGGCTCCACGCGAATGCCACAGGTCGCGGAGAAAGTCGAAGAGCTGACCGGCAAGGAGCCCCAGAAGAACGTCAACCCCGACGAAGCCGTCGCGCTCGGCGCGGCGATTCAGGGTGGCGTTCTCGGCGGCGAGGTCGACGACATCGTCCTGCTCGACGTGACGCCGCTCTCGCTCGGTATCGAGGTCAAGGGTGGCCTCTTCGAGCGACTCATCGAGAAGAACACGACGATTCCGACGGAGGAGTCGAAAATCTTCACCACGGCAGCTGACAACCAGACCTCCGTGCAGGTCCGCGTTTTCCAGGGTGAGCGCGAACTGGCCGAGAAAAACGAGATGCTCGGCGAGTTCCACCTGACCGACATCCCGCCGGCGCCCGCGGGGACGCCACAGATCGAGGTCACGTTCTCGATCGACGAGAACGGCATCGTCAACGTAAGCGCCGAGGACAAGGGTACCGGCACCAGCGAGGAGATCACCATCGAAGGCGGCGCTGGCCTTTCGGACTCCGAGATCGAGAAGATGCAGGAAGAGGCCGAGAAACACGCCGAAGAGGACAAACAGAAGCGCGAGCGCATCGAGGCTCGCAACACGGCCGAAGCGACGATCCAGCGCGCCGAAACGCTGCTCGAGGAAAACGAGGAGGTCGACGACGACCTGCGCGGTGACATCGAAGCGGCCGTCGAGGACCTCGAGGAAACCATCGACGACAGCGATTCCGACGCCGAGGACATCGAAGCCGCGACCGAAGATCTGAGCAAGGAACTGCAGGAGATCGGCAAGCAGATCTACCAGGAAGCCGGCGCGGCGGGCGCTGGCGGTGCCGCGGGCGGCGCAGCTGGCGGTGCTGCAGGTGCAGGTCCAGGCGGCATGGGCGGCGGTCCGAACCCAGGCCCCGAAGGCGCTGCCGGCGGCGAGGGCGAGGAGTACGTCGACGCGGACTTCGAGGATATCGCCGACGAAGTCGAGGACGAGGACGACGAGTAAGTCGTCGTACTCAGCCCGCAGCGGTAGTCTGACGCAAGCACTGCACCCGCGAGCGACCAACGGGAGCGAGCGGCCTTTTTCATCGAAGTTTTTGCGCGAGGGTGAGCGAAGCGAACCTGAAGCGTAAAAAGTTCGGTCTTGGAACGTTCGTTTCAAGTGGCTCAACCGAGTATCGGTTTGACAACGAATGAGCGAGGACTTCTACGACGTGCTCGGCGTAAGCCCCGACGCGTCAACCGAGGAGATCAAACAGGCCTACCGGACGAAGGCGACGGAGTATCATCCGGACGTCAGCGACGACCCTGACGCCGAAGAGAAGTTCAAAAAGATCCAGAAAGCGAAGCAGGTACTGACCGACGAAGAGAAACGCAGCGCCTACGACCGGATGGGCCACGACCGCTACGAGCAGGCCGAAAAGCACGGCTTCGACGCCAGCGAAGGCGGCGCTGGCGGCGGGATGGGCGGCGGCCCGTTTGGCGGGATGGGCGGCGGTGGCGGCATGGGTGGCGGCGGACTCGGCGACATCTTCGAGCAGGTCTTCGGCGGCGGTGGCGGCGGCCGCGGCCGACGCCGTCCGCGCAAGGGCCGCGACCTGCGAACCGAACTCGAGATCGATCTCGAGGAGGCCTACGACGGCGCACAGAAGCAGTTTACCGTCGAGCGTCCCGAGGAGTGTGACGTCTGCGAGGGCGAAGGTCATCCGCCGGATGCGGACGCCCAGACCTGCCCGGAGTGTCAGGGCCGAGGGCAGGTCACCCAGGTTCAGCAGACGCCGCTGGGTCGCGTCCAGCAGACGACGTCCTGTCCGCGCTGTGAGGGCGACGGGACGCTGTACTCCGAGACCTGCGGCGAGTGCCGCGGCGAGGGGTACGTCCGCAACGAGGCCACGCTGACCGTCGAAGTGCCCGCGGGGATTCAGGAGGGCCAGACCCTCCGAATGGAACGCGAGGGCGCACCCAGTCCCGAAGGCGGGCGTCGCGGCGACCTGCTGATCGACGTCTCGATCCGCGACCACGAGGAGTTCGAACGCCAGGGCGACGATCTGCAGTACCGACTGCCGATCTCGTTCCCGCAGGCCACCTTCGGCGACACCGTCGAGGTGCCGACGCTCGACGGCAGCGTCGAACTCGAGATTCCCAAGAGCACCCAGAGCGGCGAGACGTTCCGGCTCGAGGGCAAGGGGATGCCACGACTTCGGGGCCGCGGCCAGGGTGACCTCTTCGTGCAGGTCCAGATCGTCACCCCCGAGAACCTGAACGAGGACCAGCGCGAGGCCCTCGAGGCGTTCGCGGAGGCCGGCGGCGACGAAATCGAGGTCAAGGAAGGGTTCTTCGAGAAGATCAAGCGGGCGTTCTAATCGGACAGTAGGCAGGAGGTTCCTCGCTCCGTTTTGTTTCCGGTGACGAGCGGATAGCGATTAGTGCTGATCGGTACTTCGAGCCCAGGGGTCTCTCGAGTGAGTCGAAAACGGATCTCACTCGTCGCAGAGATCCTCCGACGCCGTGTAGTCCAGTACTTCGTCGAGAAACCGGTGGCCGTAGTACCGAACCGTTTCCGAACGGGGGTCGTAGTCGAGGAGTTCCGTCTCGGCCATCTTGGGGAGGTGCTTCTGGTGAAGCGCGATGGAGATTTGGGGCGGATCGGCTTCGATATGGGCACTCATTTCGTCGACGAGTTCATCGATAGTCGTCGGCTCGTCCGTCTCTAAGTGCTGTAACAGCACCCTTCGCTGCCGATCCGAGAGGATATCGAAGACCGTATCCAGATCGGACGGCGACTGTGCCCCTTCCTTTTCTTCTTGAGACGAACTATTGCACTTAACGTCTGACATATTCCAGTTGAGCTATTATTCTGGGGAGTAAAGGATTTGTGGAGTTTTACCACGGGTGAGAATGACACTCTCCAGGGGATTATTGCTCAAACTATAGCAATATTGACAGCACGTCAGATCTTGTTTCTCGTCGGCGATTACCTCGCAGACTACGAAGTGATGGATATCTCCGGACGTCCGACGGTGTCCTCGAGGGATAAACAGGGCAGTTCCTCTGAGACGGTCTGCTGTAACTGTGTACCGAAAGAAACCACGAGCATGGGTTGTAGAGACGACGTACAGCAACCGTACGAGGCCGAGCCATCCTTCGGGAAGCTCAAACGCCGTCGTATGACGGCCCCTGAAGCCAATCTCGTCGGCTCGAGTCGGCGCGCTTTTTTCGGCCGGGCGCCGAGTGGGACGTATGACCGCCGCGACAGTCGACGAGCTACTCACGCGCGAACTGCGGGACGATCGCACGGCACTCGTCGATGCGACGGGCCGGGAGTTCGATCACCACTGGTTGTGTACGACGTCCTGGAAGGCCGGTAACTTCCTCCGACACTCCGGCGTTCGGAACGGCGTCACCGTCGGTATCGTCGGGTCGAACCCGCTGGCTTTGCTCGCGTTCTTCGGGACGACACTGCTCGAGGGTACCACGCGCTTCGACCCGCCGACGGACCTCACGGAGGTGGAGGCGTTCCGTGCGCTCGTGGCACCCGTCAGGGATCTCGAGTCCGGCAGCTACGACCTCCCGCGCGGTGCCCAACGGGTCGGCTACGGAACGAATCCCGAGGAACCCGACATCCACCACTTCGACGCCGGCGTCTGGAGCGAGAATCCCGCTTTTCCGCCGCTCGATATCGACTCGGACACCGCGATGTTGACCGACGGAGCGGAAACGTACACCCACGAGGACGTTCTCGAGGCGGCTCGTGCGGTCGTCGAGGAGTTCAGCCTCGAGACCGGCGACCGCGTCGTCGTGCGCGACTCCCTGTCGGACCCTCGGACCGTGGTCGCAGGCGTCATCGCGCCGTTGCTCGCCGAGAGCGTGATCGTCCTTTCGGGGAACGACGAGAGCACGGCAGCCGAACGTGGCGAGTACGCGGTCTCGGGGGAATCCGTTCCCGAACCGACTCGCATCGATCTCGACGGCGTCTCTCTAGACGAGAACTGACTACCGGACCGCTATACGGTCCCCTCGCTGGAGAGCCGGGCGCGATGATTACCATGCTCCGGTTTTTTCGCCGATGGGAGAGTGAGCGGAGCCGATGGGATACCACGAATTCGTCGGCGAAGTACAGCACCGACTTGAGCTTTCGGGAATGGGTGAAGCGGTTCGGGCGACCCGCGCCGTACTACTGACGCTTGACGAACGGATTCAGGGGGCGAAGCCTCCAACCTGGCGAGGCCGCTCCCGATGGAGATCGATCGGTTCCTGCTCGAGGCGGAGTCGGGTCAGCAGTTCGGCTTCGACGAGTTCGTCTCCCGCGTGGTCGATCGAGCGGCGCTTTCGGACGGCGAAGACGGTCGACCGGAGGCCGTTTACTACGTCCAGGCCGTCTTCGCGCTCCTCGCGGAGGTCGTGCCCGGGAGCGAGTTCGACGAGATGCGAGAACACTTCCCGGAAGACGATGACTTCGACCAGTTCTTCGAACTCGTCGGAGTCGAAGCAGCGTTCGAAAAGGGAGCGAATCGAGGGACCTAACGACAGCGATCGGGAGAGGCTCTGAACCGTCGTCGT
Organism: Natronorubrum halalkaliphilum; assembly: GCF_009834785.1. Classification (GTDB taxonomy): domain Archaea; phylum Halobacteriota; class Halobacteria; order Halobacteriales; family Natrialbaceae; genus Natronorubrum; species Natronorubrum halalkaliphilum. The sequence goes on along the minus strand of NZ_WUYX01000015.1, from coordinate 15,802 downwards.
GGGTTTTGGAGACATCGCGTGAGCGGCGTGTGCCCCACCCTCGTTCACGCTCTCACCCGAACTCGAGCGCCCGACGAATACCCGACTCGATACGATCAGCGTCGGGCACATAGTCGTCCTCGCGGGCGAACATCGGCACGGGAACGTCGTAGCCGGTCACCCGTTCGACGGGTGCCTCGAGGTAGAGGAACGCCTCTTCGTTGATTCGGGAAGTGATCTCGCCGGCCATTCCGGCCGTCTTTGGTGCCTCGTGGACGACGACGCAGCGGCCGGTCTTCTTCACGGAGTCGACGATGGTCTCGGTGTCCAGCGGGTAGAGCGTGCGGGGGTCGATCACCTCGACGTTCGCGTCGACGTCCTCGATCGCGTCGAGCGTCTCGCGCAGCATCGATCCCCACGCGACGACCGTGACATCGTCACCGGATTCGGCCACGCGAGCCTCGCCGAGGGGAATCTCGTGGTCGTCGGGCACCTCCTCGCGGAACGAACGGTACAGCCGCGTCGGTTCCATGAAGACGACCGGGTCCGGATCGCGGATGGCCGACGTGAGCAGACCCTTTGTCTCGGCGGGTGAGGCGGGGAAGACGACCTGTAGCCCGGGAATGTGTGAGAATCCAGCTTCGAAGCTCTCGGAGTGGAGTTCCAGCGCGTGGATGCCGCCGCCGTAGGGCATCCGAATCGTCATGGGGCAGGTGACCGTCCCTCGAGTCCGGCTTCGCATCCGTGCGACGTGCTGGGCGAGCTGGTGAAACCCCTGGTAGAGGAAGCTCTGAAACTGGATCTCGGCGACGGGGCGCATGCCGGTTGCCGCGAGTCCGACGCCCGTTCCCACGATCCCGGCTTCCGCGACCGGCGTGTTGAACACCCTGTCGGGATGGTCGTCGACAAGACCCTGGGTCGCCCGGAACACGCCGCCGGCCTCGCCGACGTCTTCGCCGTAGACGACGACGCTGTCGTCGCGCTCGAGTTCGTCGCGTAGCGTCTCGCGAACGGCCCCGACCATCCGGAGGCGCTCACTCATTTCCCACCACCTCCGTCGCCCTCGAAGGCCTCGTACTGGCGCTCGAGTTCGGACGGCATCTCGGCGTAGACGTGCCTGAACATGTCCGCCGGGTCGAGCGCCTCGCGGTCCGCTCTCGCCCGCTCGATCGCCTCGGCGAGTTCGGACTCGATCCGGTCGTCGATCGCGTCTTCGGTCTCGTCGTCGAGGATTCCGCGGTCCTCGAGGTAGACCTGAAACCGGAGGATCGGATCGCGGGCCTCCCACTCGGCTTCTTCGTCACCCTCGCGATAGGCGGAGGGGTCGTCGGAGGTCGTGTGCATCGAGCGCCGGTAGGTAAGCGCCTCGATCAGGACCGGCTCGCCGTTCCGGGCCTTTTCCATGGCTTCCCTCGCGACGCGGTAGACGCCAAGAACGTCGTTGCCGTCGACCTGAATTCCGTCGATCCCCGCGGCGATGGCTTTCTGGGCGAGCGTCTCCGCTTCGGTCTGGTTCTCGATTCCCGTCGAGATGGCATACCGGTTATTCTGACAGACGAAGACCGTCTGGGCGTCGTAGACGCCCGCGAAGTTCATCGCCTCGTAGACGTCTCCCTGGCTGGTCGCCCCGTCGCCGAAGTAGGTGACCGCGACGTTCGGACGATCCTGCAGCGCCTCCCCCCAGCCCACGCCGGTGGCGTGTAGCGGCTGGCTGCCTACGGGGATCGCCGGTGGCAATCCGCCCTCTCCGTCCGGGATTTCGGCCCCTTCCTCCATCCCCAGCGCGTACTCGAGGATGCTGTGGAGCTCGGTTCCGCGTGTCAAAAGGGCGGGCTGTTCGCGGAACGAGGGGACGAGCCAGTCGTCCTCGGCCATCGCAAACGCGCTGCCGACCTGTGCAGCCTCCTGGCCGATCGCGGGCGCGTACGTCCCGAGTTCGCCGCGGCGCTGGAGCGCAATGGCGCGTTCGTCGAGCCTGCGCGAGCGTTTCATCTGTTCGTACAACTCGAGTAACTCGTCGTCGTCGAGGTCGGGAACCAGTTCCTCGTCGACCGTTTCGTCCTCGGCGAGCACCTGTACGGATCGGATCGTAAACTGGGCGACATTCTCGTCGGGCATAGTACTACGACGGACTCCAGGGTGTTAATGCGCGGCCCCGTGTACGACGGCATGGACGCCAGACGCGGGCGATAGTTCGGATCGGTTGTACGGCGCGCTCGTCCCGACATCGGTATTCGGCGTCGTTCCGCTCGCCGACCGTTCGCGACCGGTTCCAGACGATCCGAGCGGCCTTCTCGATGTGATATCGACGGAGAGGTCCTGCAGACGGGAGTGCGGCGTTTCGAATTTCGACCGGCGGAGCAACCCGAGGCGGTTCACTCGGCGATCAGTAGCTCCTGGTGTCGTTCCATCTCGTCTACGCGTTCCGAAAGCGTGACGATATCCGCTTCTTGATCGTACCGAACGAAATCCGCCTCCTCCAACATCGGAACGTGCGTATGGTAGAGAGACAGATAGACGCGCTGTACCGTTTTGGCCGAAATTTCGGTAATTGGAGACTTGTGTTCGCGAATCGCGACTTCGTCAGCCAGGTCGGCGAGCGTCATCGATTCCCCGTACATCCGCGCCCCCGACAGTCTGGCTCGAGTCGGCGTGATCGGCGTCGAGACAACTCCCGAGGGCCTCGACCCGCTGTTCCCGGAGCCTGCGTGTTCGGGGCTTGCGACTATGCAACTGTCCGATGCCGGAAGATGTATGGAAACCAGCGTCGACCGAATCGACGGACTCGAGGAGCTGTTCCACCACAAGCTCGCTCAGTTGTACTACACGGAGCACGAACTCGTCGAGGCCTTAGACGAGATGGCGATCAACACGACCAACGACCGGATGGCCGAGGGCTTCGCCGACCACCGCGACGAGACGCGGACGCAGGTCCAGCGACTCGAGGACGTCTTCGCGGCCCTCGACCGGCCCGCCGAGCGCCGCGAGGATCCCGTCCTCGACGCGCTCGAGGCGGAACGGGCCACGCTCGAGGACGCTATCGAGGACGACGACGTTCTGGACATGGCCTACCTGAACGCGGGGATGATGACCGAACGCATCGAGATGACGGCCTACGAGGGGCTGACGACGATGGCGAACCACCTCGAGTACACGGACGAGATTCGGAAACCCCTCGAGTCGAACTACGAAGAGGAACAGTCGGCCTACCGCGAGCTTTCGGCGATGGAGACAGCCGCCGATATGAAGTCGCTGTGGGATCGGCTCACGCCGTCGTAACTCGAGCGGGCCAGCACGCCCGTGCTCGAGGGTTCCACTGTTCAACCAAACGGTGGAGTTGTCGTACGCGCTCGTCGGGACTGACAGTCGATACTGAACCGATCCGGTACGATGTGCCAACCGCGAGACGAATCGACGGCCGCCATTGCTTCGTCACCGACGCTGCGTTCGGTTCGCTTCGATCCGCAGGCGTAGCCGTACCCTGCAAGAGAAGCCAGTATCGTTACTGAGCATCCCGACGACGTTTCGATAGTGAACGAGTTCGGCGAGAACGCATATCGGGAGGTACCCATCTCAGATAGCCTACACGCAACTGCAGTCCGCTTCACGGGCGATATCGATCCGGTCTCCGACGCGACGATTCCAACTACTCATGCCAATTAGCACGACTACCGATTTCGACGGCGGCGGCGGTGCGGTCAAGTGCCAACCGGCGGACACCCACGTCGAAATCGAGATGGTAGACGCAAAGGACTACGACTACCTCGGCTACTTTCACTTCAAACTCGAGGGTGCCGCCGGCGAAACGGTCTCGTTCGAGATCACGAATCGGGAAGAAACGGGCGACCGAATGTCGGAGGAGTATCAGCTCGTTTACAGCGAAACTCCTGGTCCAGGCGAGTGGTCGCAGTTCGACGACGCGGTCGAAGGCGGTTTCGAACGCGAGTTCGACGACGATACGGTCTCCATCGCAAGTTGGCCTGCCTACCCCTACGAGAGCACAGTCGAGCGGGTAGACCAACTGGCCGCGGAGTATCCCGCTCTCGTCGAAACCGACGTGATCGGCGAGAGTTACGAAGGTCGAGAGATGCACTCGATCCGGATCACTGATCCGGCAGTCGCCAACGCGGAGAAAACGGATATCGTGTGTACGACTCGACAACATCCCGGGGAAACCCACGGTTCCTACCAGATGGACGCGATTATCGATCGGGCAATCAACCGTCTCAACGGTTCGTCGGGCGGGTTCGTCGACGACTACGTCTTCCACTTTCTGCCGAATCTCAATCCGGACGGGATGTATCACGGCTACCACTACGACGACGCGCGAGGCAACAACCACAATCGGGAGTGGGATACGCCCGGTCCCGTCGAAATCGACAACGCTCGGAACTACCTCTTAGACGAGGTTTCGGACCTCCATTGGGCGTTCGACCTCCACGCGTCCACCGATGGAACTCACGACGCAGTGCGTCACTGGGAGTCGAACATGTCCGACGCGCACCTCGGCATGATCGACGACATCGAGGCTGCATCGCTTTCGTTATCGGGAACCTCCGTTGAGGACGATCCGGAACTCGCCCGCGGCTGGCTTCACAGCGAACTCCCCGGCGACGGGAGCGGAGTCACGACTGAAGCGTGGACGTACTACGGATACCGTCCGGCCGAGCTGGAACGGGAAGGTTCGGATTTCCTCGCTGCTGTGACGACCCCCCTCGAGGAGGCCTGAGACCGAACTCGTTCGACACTTCGCCGGCGTTCGCCCCGCCCTATCGGCGACCTGTCGGTAGAACTCGAACGGTTCCACTGCGTGATCGAAACGACGGACTCGACGGTCGTGAGCGGTCTCCCTGCACTGTACGCGCCGGTATCGGCACTCGGATCGAACCGGAACTGGCCCCAGAGGATCGGTCGTACCGAGTACGTTCCCGAAACCGTTCCTCCCGACTCACGGCACCATGCATGAGTATGCCAGCCACACATCTTATATCGCTGGGCGTTCCAGTCACTGGTACCGTTGGGCGATAGCAAGTCCGACGATTGGGAGGAGGCGTATCGTGGTCAAACACGATAGACGGATCACGCACCCTCGCGACGTATTGCAACGGGCGTCCACCGACGATCAGGACCCGTTTCGCGTGATCCGCTTTTCCAGTCGAATCGAACGCATCGCCGGTCACGATCAATCCGGAGGTATCGTCACGCCGATCGAAAACAGCCAGTAGGCGGACACCCCCTCAGTCCGCCGTCTCGGTGCCGACGCGACGATCGAGGAAATCCGTTAGCAGTCGAAACAGCCGAAGCTTCTGTTCCTGGTCGGACGACGCGTGACCCTCTTCGCCCAGTTCGTGGTACTCGAACGCGCCGTCGGGGCCGGCCTCGAGGCCGCGCTCCTCGAGCGCCTCGCGGAAAATCCGCGCCTGCGAAACGGGGACGCGACGATCGTTGACGCCGTGGACGAGGTAGATCGGCGCGTCGAGGTTGTCCGCGTGAGTGACCGGGGAGCGCTCCTCGTAGAGGTCAGGGTTCTCGTCGGGCGTACCGAGGTACTTCTCCATGAGTTCGGTCCGGAAGTGGGGCATCGTGTTCTCGAACATGTCCTCGAGATCGGTCAGTCCGATCCAGGCGATGCCCGCCTCGTAGAGCTCCGGGTACTGCACCAGTTGCCAGTAGGCCGAGTAGCCGCCGTAGGAGCCGCCGAAGACGACCACGCGGTCCTCGTCGATCCAGTCGTGGCGCTCGAGGACGTGTTCGGCGGCCCCGGCGACGTCGCCCTGTTCGGCACCCGCCCAGTCGTCGATCAGCGCCTCGACGAACTCGCGGCCGCGACCGGACGAGCCCCGGTAGTTAACCTGTAGCACCGAGAATCCCTGGGATACCAGCACCTGCGTGTAGAGGTCGAAGGACTTCGTGTCACGGGCCCGCGGGCCGCCGTGAGGGTTCACGATCAGCGGCGACGGTCGCTCGCCGGAATCGTACAGGAGCGCGCCGATCTCGAGTTCCTCGTATGGGTCGTGATCGACGGCCTCTGCGGACGTCTCGGGAACGCCGTCGGAATCGAACGTGAAGTACTCCGCGTCCGCGAAGTCGTCGGCGTCGAACGGGCCGTACTCGGCCTCGAGCAACGGCTCGTACTCGTCGCTTTCAAGGTCGTACGCGAGCAGTTCCGGGCGACGGGTCGGCGTGGTGTGCTGGAGGATAATCCGATCGTCGCCGACGCTGACGCCGCCGGTGTGCATACGGCCGAACGACGAGACTCCTTCGGGTACGTCGAGTTCGCGTCCCTCGCCGGTCTCGAGATCGTAGACGACGGGGAGCTGGAGCGCGTCGCGAGATCTGGTCGCGAGGACGCGCTCGCCGTCGGGGAGGAACGCGACCGGACTCTCTTCGTGGTCGCCGTCGCCGTACCAGGTGACCTCGTCGTCTTCGACCGCGTAGACGCCGATACGGCCGAGATCTTCGGTGTTGTCTCCGACGAGCAGCCGTCGTCCCTCCGGCCCCCAGTCGGCGGGCGTCGCTTCCGCGCCGACCTCGCCGATCTCGAGGTTTCGAGGCTCCGACCCGTCCGCGTTCGCGACGTAGACGTCCTTGTTATCGTAGTCGTCGGTCTCGTTGGTCGAGTAGGCGATTCGGTCGCCGTCCGGCGAGAGGAGCGACCCCCAGACCGCCCGGTCGTAGTCGGTGATCTTGGTCGTCTCGTCGCTCGCGAGATCGTGGCGGTAAACGTTCATCTGCCCGTCTCGTGTCGATCCGACCAGGAGCGTGTCGCCGTCGTCGCCGACGTCGTGGACGACGACCTGGCCGTCCATTTCGACGACCGGTTCGACCGACCCGTCTCGGGAGAGTGCGTAGATGTCGTTCTGTTCGTCGCCGTTGTCGTCGAGGTGGAAGAAGACGCGCTCGCCGTCGGCGTCCCACGCGACGAACCAGCGGGCGTTCCGCGGCACCTCCCCGTCCGACCACCGGGAGAGTTCCCCGGAGTCGGTGTCGACGACGTGCAGTTCGTTGCGGCCGGTCACGTCGTAGTAGAGTGCGACTTCGTCGCCCGACGGCGCGGCCGTCGGATGTGCCATCGTCGGGAGACTCGCCAGTTCCTCGAGGACGCCGTCGTCTGAATCGTTCATAGCGACGCATCTCAGCGGACGAACTTAGTTTTTCGAGAACATGAAAACTGGGTAACTGATCCGCCGAGCCCGGCGCCGGATCGATCATCCCTGGATCGTCCGAAACGCCGTCGATCGCGTCGTGACGCGTGCCGATCTCTCATACGGGTTGCTGTACGATGTACCGTCGCGACCGCAGGACGGTCGCGGTCCCACAGACACCGACGGGCAGCGATCCGTCTCAGTAGGTATCTTTTTCTTTCCCGGCGAGTACCGACTCAGCAATGCAGTACGACGCGGTCCTGTTCGATTTCGATGGCGTCGTGGTCGAAACACCGTCGTCGCGGCGACTGTCCGACGCGCTCGAGCGAACGTACGCAAAATTCGGCCGGTCCGGGCCGACGGCGAAGACGCTCCGAGAGCTCATGTCCGGCGACTTCGAGTCGATCGCCGACCGCTGTCGACACCTCGAGATCGATGCCGATGTCTTCTGTACGCAGGCGACACGCGACCTGATTCGCACGCAACTCGGAGCGGTCGAGCGCGGGCTGCGCTCGGTCTACGACGACGTGGCCGCCGTCCGATCGCTCGAGCAGCCACTCGGAGTCGTCAGCGACAACCACCCGACCGTGGTCACGAAACTGCTCGACCGGGTTCGCCTCCGGTCGCTGTTCGAAACCGTCCACGGCTGTCCGCTGACTCCGGACGGGTTCGCCCGACGCAAGCCCGATCCGACGAATATCGAGAACGCGATGGATTCCCTCGAGGCCGAATCGGCGTTGTACGTGGGCGATCGGTCGGTCGACGTGCGGGCGGCCCACAACGCGGGTATCGATTCGGCGTTGCTCACGCGCTCGAGTGCGGACTGTAAAACCGACACCGACACCGGCACCGAAATCGAAACCGCAGACACCCGCGACGTCACGCCGACGTATCGACTTCATCGCTCACGCAACTGCCGGCGGTGCTCGAGTGAGTCCCCTCTCATACGGTTTACTGTAGTCAATTACCGCCGATCGCCGATCGCCGATCCCGCTCTGGTGACCGGCGGTAACTAGTTACAGCAATCCGTATCAGTGCTGGCGATCGTCGAAATGGTCCGCACACAGAACATGATACACGTGATCGTCGGGGACGACGTCCCCGGCAGGCGTCTCCTTCAGGAGGGTAATCCCGTACTCGGCGTCGTTGTCGCAGTCGATGCACGAGCCGCGTTCCTGCTGGTTGCCCGCGCCGTGGTATTTGGTTCCCTCCGTTCGGATTTCGGCGCAGTCGCGGCAGAGCCGCCACCGAGCGTCGATATCGGTGAGTTCGAAGAGGTGATGCGCCATCTCGTGTTGGGTGAACGGAACCGCGTCGTTGCAGAACCGACAGTTCATAGACGCCACTGCATCGAGCAGCGGCCTAACGGTTTGCCACAAACTGTCATGGCCGTCGGACCGGCGCGCCTCTCGAGACACCGTCCAGTTCGACCGGACCGATCCTCACCTTTCGCTCCGGAATGAGCCGCGACGGCCGCAGATTCCGGCCGCTGCTTTTTGTCCGCCAGCGTCCGAGACCACGCTATGAACGACGACGACTGGGCCGACCTCCGATCCCAGTGTGCCGACATCGAACCCGGAGCCGAACTGGTGACGCCGCTGTCCGAGCGGCCGTTCAGAATCGAGACGACCGCGGCGGACCGACTCGTCGTCCGCTTTGCGGACAGCGCCGAGGAACGGCCACTCTGGCGCGAGCAGTTCGGCGTCTTCGACGAGCAACTCGAGGGCCAGGCGATGTCGATCGACGACCTCCAGCCGGGCGTCGAGCCGTACGCGACGGTGCTCACGCTCTCCGACGCGTACACCGTCGAGGACGACACGATCGTCAAATCCCCCGCGGACGCGGCCGGCGGCGAGAGCCCGTTTCTCGTCTCGGCGGCCGAGGCCCGGACCCCGCCCGAGCGCGTCCGCGACGACGCGCTGTTGCTCGCCCACCAGATCGAACGCCTCGAGGCGGAGGGGCCGTTCAGCGTCGACTCGCTGGACACCGATCTTCTGACGGACTACTACGTCCTCGCCTCGGACGTCCAGCGCGGTGCCGACGGCGTGCGAAAGACGGCTCGAGACGAACTGCTCGAGCGGCTGGGCCCCGAACAGGAGCTTCACGGGCGCTTCGGGACGGTTCGACGGACCACCCGCGAACGCCGTCGGCCGGCGGACGACGAAACCGTTCTCGCCGCGCTCGACGATCACGGCATCCCTCGCGAGTGGGTTCTGGGGGTCGATCCGGACAAACTCGACGTCGTGCTCTCCGTGACCGATCTCTCGGAAGACGCGGTCTACGACACGATCGAAACCGTCTACGTCCAGAAGACCGGCGTCGACGAGGACGAAAAATACTCACGACTACAGGGGATCGCCGACCGCATCGACGACCTCGAGGACGCCGCGGGCGAAGCGCTTCGCGAGGACCTCGAGGACATCGAGGACCGACTCGAAGAGGCGCTGACGGCGGGGTAGGGGAGCCGTCGCGAACGGCTGTTCTATTCATCGACCGTTCATCAATGATCGAAAGAAATACCGGTTGGTATATTGAACTGCTTCTCGATGTGGTTCGATCCCGCTGTCGTCGAAGCCGTCCGCGACGCCGTCCCCTCCTGGCTGGGCGTCATCATGGTCGTCCTCTCGTACCTCGGGAGCGTCTACCTGATCGCACCGACGCTGATCGCCGCCTACTGGGCGAACCGCGACCTCGTCGCGCCGTGGCTCGGCGGCGTGATCGGCTGTTACGGACTGATGTCGCTCACCAAGTCGTATCACACGGCGAGCCGGCCGATCGTCGGCCCGCCCGTCGGTGCCGAAGATTTCCCCGGATGGTTCGTCCCCTGGTACGAACACGCCGCACACATCTCGACGACGAGCTTTCCCAGCGGCCACGCGATGGCGGCGACGATCATCATCGGCCTGATCGTCGTCGACCTGCCGGTAAGCACCCTCCGGCGACGCGCTGTCGCCGGTATCGCTGCCATCGGGTGGGTTGGCTTCACTCGAGTCGGACTCGCCGTTCACTTTCCGGGCGACGTCGCCGGCGGCATCGCCTACGGCCTCGCCTTTCTCACGCTGCTGTATCTGGCGAGAAGAACTGTTTCCCGGCGAACGACGGTCGACGAGGCGACGGCTGCGTTCGCGGTCGGCTTCGCCGTCGCGCTGATCGCCGTCGCCGCCGTCGGCAGCCGCAACGCACATATCGTCTTCGGCGGGAGCGTCGGCGGACTGCTCGCCTGGTATTACGCGCCGACGATCGCAGCCGCGATGCGAGCGTCAATTTGGGAGTATCTCGTTCCGCTCCTCGGCGTCGCCGTCGTCGTCGGTACGTGGGTCGTGACCGACCTGGGAATCGGCAACCGCGCGTTCATCGTCTGCTGGTCCGCGCTGTTTCTCGCGGCCATCGTTCTCGTCCCGTGGGTCGCACCGACGGACGAGTGCTGGACGACCGCGAAACGGCGCAGCCGACAGATCGCCGGCTAACCCCCTCGAGGCCGAGCGCCGTCGGGACCTCGATTCGCCGGTCAAAACCCGCGATCCGACACCCGTTTGTCACGGCCGGCCGTCGGAACGGACAGCAATGCGCACCGTTCGACGGGAACGCGGCTCCTGATGATCGTCGTCGGCTGTCTGGTTCTCCTGTGTTATCTGGGGCTTGCTCTCGTCGGCTATCTCGGGCTTTCGCACCTCTGGCGCTCCGCTCCGGATCCCGCGACGAGCCTGGGGATCGTCGTCGGAATCGGACTGCTCCCCGGTCTCCTGAGCTACCGGTCCGGAACGTCGGCCTATCTAGACCACATCGAGGGCGTCGAAGTGCCGCGCTCGAGAACGCCGATCGTGTACGCCCGACTCGACCGACTCGGTGGCGACGGAGCGGCGCGAACACGTCCCAGGACCGCAACCGAACGTCCGCGACAGCGGTTGCTGACCCGCAAATACTTTTGGCCGTACGCGCCGTACCTCGAATCATGTACGTGCGGGACGCGAAAAACAGGGAGGAGGTCTGGTTACTCGATCACCTCGAGGCGATGGGCCTCGACGAGACGGCGTTCCGCTCGCGCGATTACGTCGTCGCCATCGACGAACAGTCCGGCGAGAAAGCCGGGTTCGGTCGCATTCGCATCCACAAAACCGACGACGCTGGATCGGCTGACGCCGACTCCGATCGCGCCGGCGGGCGCGCAAGCGACGTCTGCGAACTGACCAGCATCGGCGTACTCGAGGGCTGGCGCGAACAGGGCGTCGGTGCCCACGTCGTCGAACGACTCGTCGAGTACGCCGGTGACGAAGGGTTCGAGACCGTTTACGTACTGACGAGCGAGGGGAGCTATCTCGCCCAGTTCGGCTTCCGCAGAATCGACGACTCACAGCTGCCGGAGGTTCTACGGGAACGCCTCGAGGACAAACGCGACGGGGTCGATCCGGACGCCGTCCCGCTCGAGATCGATATCGACCGCTTCCGGATGCCCGAACGGCTCCGAGAAGCGTTCAAGCGCGCCCCCGAGGGTCGCGACGAGGTGTCGGACGACGAATCCGCCGAGGACTTCGGGATCGACGCCGAGTCGGCGACGTACAAGTACGATACGGGTCGATAGCTGGCCGTTACTCGTTGGGGCCGCCCGGCTGGTGCGGCCGCCGATCGAACCCGTGACAGAACGCGACCCAGGCGACGACCGTGACGGCCAGAATCGGCGGCAGGATTGCAAAGGCCCAGAGCGGATCCAGCCCCCACCGAAGCAGCGTCGCGAGGTTCACCAGCCCGAGCGCGAGAAACGGGACGACGTACAGCGTCGCGCGGCGACGATCACGGCTCTCGTTGGTCGGCAACGACGGCTCCATATCGGCTCTCCCACGCCCCGAGTGAAAAACGGTCGTACCGGCTCGGGTGACAGTCGTATTTGCAAACCGGTTGCGTCCGTCAGCCGACACCGGACACCCGACCGATCGGCGGCGTTCGGGGTCGCTTCGTGGATCAACGGCCGCCGCTCGAGCGATTCTGGCCGCGTTCACCAACCTTCAAGCCCCGTCCCATCCACGGTACTCATAATGTTCGATTCCGAGGATCTCGACGAGATCCGTGCCGACCGGGAGGAGTGGCACGAGGCGGAGGTCGAACCGGTACTGGATCGGTTCGGCGAGCGGAAGGAGACGTTCACGACGGATACGGGGGGCCAGAAAGTCGACCGACTCTACACGCCCGAGGACGTCGCCGACCTCGATTATCAGGAGGATCTGGGGTATCCGGGCGAGCCGCCGTACACGCGCGGGGTCTACTCCACGGGGTATCGCGGTCGCCTGTGGACGATGCGCCAGTACGCCGGGTTCTCGACGCCGGAAGACACCAACGAACGCTATCACTACCTGCTCGATCAGGGCCAGACCGGGCTCTCGATGGCGTTCGATCTGCCGACGCAGATGGGACACGACTCCGACGCCAGTATGGCCGCCGGCGAGATCGGAAAGGCGGGCGTCGCGATCGACTCGTTAGACGACATGGAAACCGTCTTCGACGGCATCCCGTTGGACGAAGTTTCGACGTCGATGACGATCAACGCGCCCGCCTCGGTGTTGCTCGCGATGTACATCGCCGTCGGCGACCAGCAGGGCGTCGACCGCGAGGAACTTCGCGGGACGATCCAGAACGATATTCTCAAGGAGTACATCGCCCGCAACACCTACATCTACCCGCCCGAGCAGTCGATGCGGATCATCACGGACATCTTCGAATTTTGCGCCTCCGAGACGCCGAAGTTCAACACCATCTCGATCTCGGGCTACCACATCCGTGAGGCCGGCGCGACGGCCGCCCAGGAACTCGCCTTCACGCTCGGCGACGGCATCGAGTACGTCGAGACGGCGATCGAGGCCGGCCTCGACGTCGACGAGTTCGCGCCCCAACTGTCCTTTTTCTTCAACGGCCACAACAACATCTTCGAGGAAGTCGCCAAGTTCCGCGCCGCACGCCGGATGTGGCACGACATCATCGACGAACGCTTCGACGCGGACGATCCGAAATCGAAACAGCTCAAGTTCCACACCCAGACCGCGGGCTCGATGCTCACCGCCCAGCAGATCGAGAACAACGTCGTCCGCGTCGCCTACCAGGCGCTCGCGGCCGTCCTGGGCGGCACGCAGAGTCTCCACACCAACGGCAAGGACGAAGCCCTCGCCCTGCCGACCGAGGAGTCCGTTCGGACCGCCCTGCGGACCCAGCAAATTTTAGCTCACGAATCGGGAGCAGCCGACACCATCGACCCCCTCGCGGGCAGCTACTACGTCGAATCGCTGACCGACGAGGTCGAGGAAGAGGCCTACGAAATCCTCGAGGCGGTGGACGAGCGCGGCGGGATGCGCGAAGCGATCGAACAACAGTGGGTCCAGCGCCAGATCCAGGACACGGCTTTCGACCGCCAGAAGGAGATCGAAGACCAGGAACGCATCATCGTCGGCGTCAACGAGTTCGAGGTCGACGAGGACCCCGAGATGGACGTTGAGGAGGTCACCGCCGAAGACCAGCAGCGACAGATCGATAGCCTCGAGTCGACCCGCGAGAGCCGCGACGACGAGGCCGTCGACGCGAAACTCGAGGCCCTGCGTGAGGCCGCCCAGAGCGAGGAAAACCTCATGCCGTACATCATCGACGCCGTGAAGGCCTACGCGACGGTCGGCGAGATCTGTAACGTGCTTCGCGACGAGTTCGGCGAGTACCAGCCCGGCAGCGCGGTCTGAGCCGGACTTCCGACAGTAGCGGAGCGATACACTGCGGTCGCGTTTGACGCTGTCAGAGTGTCGATATCGAATCGGGGTCGGTTCCTGCAGCGGTGTTATCGCGCTCGAGAGTCGTCATGGTTCCTCGTCGAACTTCGAACCGGTCGGCCTGAGGTCGAGTCTGACTAACTGTCGATTTCACGAGGGAGCATGACCCAACCACTCAGACTGACGTAGCGTGTGTCCACGATAGTCGGTGTAGTAACACTGTACCAGACTCGGTGGACAGTCATCTCTACCGAGGATTCGGGAGTTGGGCCACCGAACTCCAGCCCGATACTGAAGTGTGTGTGGTGGTAACGATTACATCATGAACGGTTCGGCCGCAACCACTGTCGAGGCTGGCGATGTCGAGATTCCCGCCCTCGGCTTCGGCACCGCACGGATGACCGGCGCGGACTGCCGCCGCGCCGTCGAGACCGCACTGTCGGTCGGCTATCGCCACATCGATACCGCCCAGATGTACGACAACGAACGTGCCGTCGGCGAGGCCATCGCCGCAAGTGACGTCCCCCGCGAGGACGTCTTCGTCGTGACCAAAGTTCACCGCGAGAACGCCGCCCACGACGACGTCCTCGAATCCACTCGCGAGAGCCTCGAGCGACTCGGGTTGTCGACCGTCGACCTCCTGTTGCTCCACGCACCCAGCGATCGCGCGCCACTGGAGGAGACGCTCGGCGCGATGAACGAGCTCCAGGACGAGGGCGCAGTCGATCACATCGGCGTCAGCAATTTCTCCGTCGAGCAACTCGAGTCGGCTCGAGACCTGTCCGAGACGCCGATCGTCGCGAATCAGGTGAAGTACCATCCCTACCACCATCGGGACGAGTTGCTCGAGTACTGCGTCGAACACGACGTCTGTCTGACCGCCTACAGTCCGCTGGCGGAGGGTGCCGTGCCGGGCGACGACCGCCTCGCCGACGTCGGCGCGCCCCACGACAAATCGGCCGCCCAGGTCGCCCTGCGCTGGTTGCTCCAGCAGCCGAACGTGGCAGCGATTCCGAAGGCTGCGAGCCGCGAACACATCGAAGCAAACGCCGATATCTTCGATTTCGAACTCACGACCGAGGAGATGGCGGCAGTCGGCGATGTCGGCGACGGCGTCTGGGAGCGGTTAGCCGTCAAACTGGGGTTGCGGTGACGCAATTCTCCGTGTCGAACGACACTGCCGAAACAGGCGAATCCCGCTGAGGCGGTCATGTGCCGTAGACGCATGCAGGAAGGACGGTAAACGGACCACGCCGCTCGCGGTAAACGGGGGCTCTATCTCTCCGTCCAGGTCCAGAATTCCGATATCGTGGTATAGTCTTCGCCAAATCCGTGTTTCCATCGGTGAAGCGTGCCGTGACAGGTGTCACAGAGTGTTGCTCCGTTTTGCATCTCGTTATCACCGCCTGCGTCGACGGGGATAATATGATGAACCTGAAGTTTCGAGTCTGATTCGCAGTTAACACACTGGTGGTTGTCACGCCGATGGATGTTGGCTTTCTGGGACGCTGAAAACCGATTCATCCGCCGCCGTTCGACATCCGCTCGAAGAACCACCGTCCCGGTTTCTTTTTGCCAACGGAATTTGCCGGGATAACCGCTCGAACAGCCGACGACATCCGCTATCAGATCACCTCGAAGGTCGGACTCCAGCGTTTCTTTGAGCGATATTATTTGTGCCTTTTTCGTATCCTCCTCCGTGGACAGATGGGTCAGAAGTCCGCGTGCGTCCTCAACGAGGCGACGCCGGAGTCGATCTCGCTTTTGTTTGATTTCCGGCTTCGCATCGGCCAGTTCTGCTCGAATCTGGGTCCGCTGTGCTTGCACTTCGTCAAGACCGTCAGGCGAGGGAACATCGGCTCCATTGAATCGCCATACGGCGTCGGATTTCACTGTTGAACGGCACGCTTGATATTGTAAACGAGACACATCAGCACG
>NZ_WUYX01000014.1 GCF_009834785.1 Natronorubrum halalkaliphilum | reverse complement strand
GGATTTCACTGTCCGCTTGTTGCTGATTGCTGGACACAACTCAACAAGCGGACTTCTCAACTAACGGCTTTGTGAAGTACTGAAACTCTGTGAACTTCGGAAACATGCTGATCAAGAATCTGACCATCTCAACCTCACTACCTGTTATGTCTCTTGTGAATCACACGATCTTTCTACGTCCTACAAAGCAGCGTCTCGTATTTATCAGGAACTCACCGAAAATAGCCGACCAACGGGGTATGCAACTGATGTTGTGATGGATATGATGTTCGAAGCAATGAATGAAATCGGCGGGACGATCATCATTGTTCTCGATGAAATTGACACACTCGGTGACGATGATCGGATTCTTTATAGCCTCTCTCGTGCTCGAGCACAAGATTATGTTGAAGACCACGTTTACCCCAGTATAATCGGTATTAGTAACGATCTCCAGTGGCGGGATAATCTCAGTCCGAAAGACAAAAGTTCACTTTACGATGATTCCGTCCTCTTCTCGCCGTATGATGCAACACAGCTTCAACAGATACTCCGTCGTCGAGCAGCCAAAGCATTCTGCGACACTGAACTTATCCCAATTGACGAGGTGGCTAACCATCCGAATCAGAAGGACGATCCTATTGAGACCAACAGGTCAGATCAAGAGTACCTCTCCCGAAGTAATGTTCTAGCTGATGATGTGATCCCGCTTATCGCTGCGCTTTCGGCGCAAGATACGGGAGACGCTCGTCAGGCGATTAAATACCTTCGAAAGGCTGGTGAACTGGCGGATAAAGACGATGAAGAGCAGGTTAGTTCGGCTCATGCTCGCGAAGCGCAGGCGCTTGTGGAGCGAGAAACTATCGTCGAGGCAATGCGTGAGATGACGACGCAGGCTCATCTCGCACTTGCAGCCCTCACTGCACTGGAACTCTCTGGCGATGCTCCTGTCCGAGCCACGCCGATCTATGGTGTGTACAAGAGTATTGCCTCGACGATTGATGCCGATAAACTTGGTCAGCGACGGTTCAAAGATCACCTCCGTGAACTCGATATGCAAGGTATTGCAGACGGCGAAAAAGTGACTGCGGGCTCGATAGGTGGTCCAGCATGGGAGTATCAGTTACAAGTCGATACTGAGATCGCCGTTGAGGTTCTCAAAGATACGGCTCGATTCGCCGACATTGATTTCCAGAGAATCAGTAGTGAACGACCGGACCCGTAGGATCGTTGGTGGATCGTTCATACGGTAGACCAGTCGAAAATCACGGTTTTAGTCGTTTAGGAGGTCAAGAAATCTAACATACTGAGTGATGCCTCCTCATTTCAGAAAATCTATGAAATCTGAATAGAAGCTGCCACTTCTACCACTGACCCCCACCACCATTTCATGAATTTGGTCCGGTAGCACAGTATATTGAGTCCTTTCTACTTTGACTCACCTAAAGTTCGGTTGTCAACTCTCGTGCAAAGTGGGGAGCTCCTGCCCCCTCGTCCCACGTTGCTGCCGATATCTCTCCAACTCTCTTCGTTCCGATCCCCGCAGCTAGCAGCTCATACTACGCTGCTCAGCAAAACAAGCGGAGGTCTGTCGAGTTGTTGTCGACCCCTTAGAACGTCTCGAGGTACCGATCGAGTTCCCAGTCGGAGACGTCGACGAGATACTCCTCGAACTCCTGTTCTTTGGCTTCGACGAACTTCGGCCCGATGTGCTCGCCGAGTGCGCTGTAGACGACTTCGTCGTCCTCGAGGGCGTCGACGGCTTCGCCAAGGTTCGACGGGAGCGTGTCGATGCCGTACTCCTCGCGCTTGGCTTCGTCGAACTCGTAGATGTTCTCACGAACCGGCTCGGGACAGTCGAGATCACGCTCGATGCCGTCGAGACCGGCGTGGATCATGACGGCGAACGCGAGGTACGGGTTACACGACGGGTCGGGCGAGCGCAGTTCGATACGCGAGGCGGCCGGGACGCGAGCGGCCGGCTTGCGGACGAGCGCCGAGCGGTTGCGGTCGGACCATGCCACGTAGACGGGTGCTTCGTAGCCCGGCACCAGGCGCTTGTAGCTGTTGACCGTCGGGTTCGCGACGGCCGTGATCGCCGGCGCGTGCTCGAGGATCCCGGCGAGGTACGAGTGCGCTTCGTCGCTGAGGTTGAACTCGTCGTCCGCGTCGTGGAAGGCGTTCTCGCCGCTTTCGGTCATCAGCGACATGTGGGTGTGCATCCCCGAGCCGTTGATCTTTGGAATCGGCTTGGGCATGAACGTCGCGTGCAGGTCGTGTTCGGCGGCAATCGCACGGACGACCGTCCGGAACGTCGCGACGTTGTCGGCCGTCGCGAGCGCGTCGTCGTACTCGAAGTTGATCTCGTACTGGCCGCGAGCGACCTCGTGGTGGCTGGCTTCGATCTCGAAGCCCATGTCCTCGAGGCCGAAGATGATGTCGCGGCGAACGTCGCTCGCGAGGTCTTTCGGTGCGAGGTCGAAGTAGCCGCCGTGGTCGGCGGTGTCGGTCGTCGCCCGACCGTCCTCGTCTTCCTGGAACATGAAGAACTCCGGTTCGGGCGCGAAGTTGACCTCGTAGCCCATGTCGTTGGCTCGCTCGAGGGCGTTTTTGAGCACGTAGCGCGGATCGCCTTCGAACGGTTCGCCCGTGGAGGTGTCGTAGACGTCACAGATCATTCGGGCGGAACCGCCGTCCTCGCTCTGTTTCCAGGGGAGCACGGCGAACGTGTCTGGATCCGGAACCAGACGCATGTCCGATTCCTGAATGCGGACGAAGCCCTCGATCGAGGAGCCGTCGAAGTAGATGCCGTCGGTGAACGCCTTCTCGGCCTGACGGGCCGGCACTGAGACGTTTTTCACCGTCCCCAGAATGTCGGTAAACTGCAACCGGAGGAAGTCGATATCTTTCTCGTCGATTTCGTCCAGTACGTCTTCTTCCGCGGTCGTTAGATTTCCGCTTGTCATCTTCTCTCGGCTAATACATTGAATTCTACTATTAAAGCTCTACTGTTGTGGGCGAATATCTCTACAGGTGGAGATAGCTGGACAAACGTCTATTAGATAAGGGTGTATGGTGTGCTGTGAACAACAACATCTGAAAAATAGCACTGAAAACTGGTTGATCGTATGGTCCATCGGCTGATCAGATCGGGTTTGGAGACGTTTAGCCGTGTTCGATGAGCCAAATGTCGATAATCGAGCTGGCTCTGACGGTGAGCGTACCGCTATTATTGTCCGTATCCGGCCGAGTGGGAGATAGTCAGCGCTGCGATGCTCGAGAGTCCGATCCCGACGCTCGTTCGCCAGACCTGTATCGTGGTGCGAATCGCTCGCCGCCAGGTGACCGAGGGCCGTGCCGTCGCTCGCTCACGCCTGGGTTCGTCGGGGAGCGGACGTTTTGTGATCGTCGTCTCACAGACGGGACAGACGACTTCGACGTACCGATCCCGCGTTCGATACTCCCACTCGCCGTCGACGGGGCTCTCGTGGTCACAGTCGAAGCAGAACAGCGTCGATTTTCGACGCGCGGGCGTACGCTCATCGGAGGAAGGTGCGGGCCGAGTCATCGTCTGTTTGTGCGTCGTCAGATTATAAAGCCACCCGCTATCTTTGTATTCTCTCCACCGGAGTATACGAACTATTACGAGCGAAACAGCGCGGTCTCTCCCGTCGAGAATTGGGTCGATCGTCGGGGTATCTCCATCATCTCTCGGCCGCCGATCGATCGGTTTGCGGCCCGGTTTATCGGAACGATTCAGACGAATTTCGGTGAGTGGAGCGGCGCGAATTCCGTTCAACGAACCGAATCGTGACCTCCGGTCCTGGACGGTATCGGTTTCAGTTTGCAGCGGCTACGAACGGTATGGACGGGACGCCAAAACCGACCCGACTCGCGGACGGCGACGACCTTGACGCCTTCCTCGAGCGTCACGACGTCGCACTCGTGGAGTTCTATACCAGCGGCTGCTCCAAGTGTCAGGCGATGGAGCCGGTGTTGGGGAATGTCGCTCGGGCGACGGGAATCTCCGTCGGGTTGGTAAATCCCGGCGACGATATCCCGCTCGTCGATCGGTTCGATATCGACTCGGTACCGACGCTGTTACTGTTCGAGGACGGCGACGAACGTGTCCGCGTCGCCGACGGGTTCGTCGGCGGTGACGAGCTCGTCGCCGTCCTCGAAACACACGTTCCGAACGCCGTCGATCGCGACTGATCTCGGCTCGGCTACTCGTCGGGCTCGAGTTCGCTCGGATCGACGTCGCCCTCCAGAAACTGTTCGCCCAGGTCGGTAATATCGTACATCCCCATCGCGAGCTTTTCCAGCAGGCCATACTTGGTGAGTTCCCGACACCGGTAGGCCGCATCCGGTGCGCGACAGACGTCTTCCTCGGCGATGTGGTCGGGCGTAAAGATGTCGTCTGACCGCATCAGTTCGAGAATGTCGTCGTCTACGGGTGTCATCCACTCGGCGGGGACGTCCCAGTTGTCGTCGGCACCGTTATCGGTACCGGTACCGGCCTCGGCATCAGAATCGGTGTCCCTTCCCTCGCCGCTGTCGCCGTCGTTCGGTATCCCTTCGTCCATGGTGTATCCTCTCGTCTGCCTACGGTAACTTCGTGCGGTCGAAGGCCGTCACTCCACAAGATTCTGTTGGTCGCTATCCCGCCCGCTGCCACCGTATCGGCCCGCTATGACCGTGAGCGCTCGGGCGCAGCGTAGTCGACGTGAACGTTCGGCGCCGTGGCCGGCGACAGGCCCGTAATTTCGCGGTCGACGAACGTGACGTCGGTGAGGTCGCCGGCGAACCGGAACCGAACCGTTCCGGTTTCGACCGTTCCTTCGACGGCCGATCCCGACACCGTCGTCGTGTCTTCGGTGCAATTCTCTTCGAGCAGTTCGATCTCGCCGTCGACGGTGAGTTCGAAACTCGAGGGACTGCCGTGACCGATGATCGTTAGCGTGTTCGGGAGGCCGTCACCGGCGTCTTCCCGATTGGTTCTCGTCGCTGCGACCGTCGCGGTCGGCGTCTCCGTAGCAGCCGGTGAACGGCCTCGAGCGCCTCTCTCTGCTGTAGCCTGTCGTTCAGCCTCGTCCGTTACGTCGGCATCGACCGTCGCATTCGTTCGTTCCATACTGTGGATGGAGCCGAGTATACCAGCATAAGCCTTCTCACTGATATAATGGTAGGACATAGTGAAATATATTCTCTTGATGGCTTGTCCGCAACATTTTGCTCGAGTACGACCGATGAATATCGTCGTACTGAACGTTACTGTACAGCCGTTCGCAGGGGTCCGTTTCGATCGGTGTGCGAATCGGTTCGTACGGTCTCCTGTCTGTCAGTATCGGTACAATCATAGCCGCCTACACCTGAACTCGGTGCAGCGGACCGCGTAGCAGTGGCTACTATGACCTGCACCGATACGGCTCGTCACCATTCTGTACGAGAGATCATCCAAACAGCCGCGTAAGCGTTTGATACGGGACACAAACTGTCTCTCGCATATCGCACTACATGACCGATCACGAAACACTTATCATTGAATCACAACAAAAGGCAGGTAGCTGCATTCTATGAGCCTCTCTCGCCTCCTCTCTGGCCTGTTTGCTGACGCAGAGTCAGGGACCGAATCGGCAGCGACGACACAGGGCTGTGGCGAGAACGAAGGATCGGCGACGGTCGTCTACGAGTGCCGAAACTGCGGAACGAACGTTTCGGCCGACACGAGCCGCTGCCCGGCCTGTGACGGGGACGACATCGTGCGTTACTCGATCGACTGAGGCTGCTCGAGTTCTCGGTCGCCGTCGGATTCGACGCCGCTGTACTCGTATTTGGTCACTTCGAGATCCTCGTTCTCGTCGGCGTCGAGCCAGATCGCGATTCCGAGTGCGACCGTTCCGACCACGAGGGCCACGAACGACGCGATCGCCCCGGTGAATCCGTCCTTCCCGCGAAGGGTACGGACGACCGAGGCGCCGAGTCCAGCACTGCCGCCGATGAGGCCGGCGGTGCCGGCCCCGTAGAAGACGACGTTCGGGTGAAACTCCGCGACCACGTACCGAGTTTTCAGCCGCCAGAGGAAACTGCGGAGCAACAGGAGCGAGACGAACCGGACGAACGGTACGTACCGGATGCTGCTCTCCTCGTCGCCGTAGACGGCCGACATCGAAACGTCCGCGACGCGGCGCTCGTTGACGTTGAGGTGGGTCAGGAGATGGTTGAGAAAGCCATACTTGTCGGTGATCGACTCGAGGTCGAGGGTTTCGATCGTCTCCCGCGAGATGGCGGTGTAGCCGTTCTGTGGGTCGCCGACCGTCCAGTACCCCGAGGCGAACTTCGAGAGGCCGGTGAGCATCGCGTTCCCGACGAATCGGAACGCCGACATTCCGTTCCGGTCTTCGGGGCGGAGGAGTCGGTTCCCCTTCGCGTAGTCGGCTTCGCCTTCGACGACCGGGTCGATGATTCGATGGAGGATATCGGGGTCCATCTGGCCGTCACCGTTCATGACGGCGACGACGTCCATCTCGTCGTCGGCGGCGTGTTTGTATCCCGTCTTGACCGCTGCGCCGTAGCCGCGATTTTCTTCGTGTTGGATCGGAACGACCCGTCGTCCGTCGCCGCCGTCGGTGACGGCGAGTTCGGGCTCGCGTTCGACGGTTTCGTTGATCCGGGACGCGACTTGCTGGATCGCCTCCCAGCTGTTGTCCGGTGATGCGTCGTCGACGGCGTAGATTCGGTCGACGAAATCGGGCACCGTTTCGATCACACTTCCGATGAACGCTTCCTCGTTGTAGGCCGTGACGACGACGCCGATCTGCTTTCCCTTATACATAGTTTCCTCCGCTGCTGTCGCCGCCGCTTTTCTTCCGCTCAGTCTCGGACTCGGTCGGTCGGTCACTCGTCTCGTTTCCGCCATCGGGGGCCAGTGACCGCTCTTCGGCTGTGGCCGTGTCCGTTCCGTCGTCTCCGCCGTCTCCGTCGTCCCCCGCCGGCGACCGACCATCTGCCGAGCCGCCGAGTGTGTACTCTCGGTGTGACGTCTCCGAAAGATCGACCGCGTCTCGACCGTCGACGACGACCATCGGCTCGAGGTCGGCCCACGGAATCGCGTCGAACGACTCGTGGGGCGTGACGAGCACGGCGGCGTCAAACGATTCACCGGCAAGGTCGTCGATCTCGACCGCTCGAGCGCCGTAGGCCGCCGGATCGACGAGCGGGTCGACGCCGGCAACGTCGGCACCGGCGTCGTTCAGTTCCTCGATGATATCGATCGCGGGGGAGGCACGCGTTTCCTCGACGCCGGGTCGGTAGGTGACGCCGAGGACGACGACCGAGGTGTCGGCGAGGTCGGTGGTACCGGCGCTGGCGCTGGTGGTATCAACGCCGGAACCGTCCGTGCTGTCGGCCGCCGACAACTCCCGCTCGAGGCGGTCGATGACGACCGACGGCATCTCGTCGTTGACCCGGCGGGCGGTCCGCGTGAGGTCCATCGGCTCCTCGTTCTGCGAGAGCAGGAAGTGCGGGTAGTAGGGGATACAGTGGCCCCCGACGCCCGGTCCGGGATCGTGCAACTGGCACATCGGCAGGTCGTTCGCCGTGTCGATTGCCTCGCGGACCGAAATGCCGAGTTCGTCCGCGAGCCGGCCCAGTTCGTTGGCCAGTCCGATGTTGACGTCGCGGTAGACGCCCTCGAACACCTTGACCGACTCCGCGGTCGTCGCGTCCGAGACCGGATGCACCTCGTTGTCCGAAAGCTCGTCGTACACGACGGACGCGGCTCGCGTGCTCTCGTCGTCGATGCCGCCGACGACCTTCGGATACTGGCCGCGGATGTCCCGCAGCGCGGTCCCCGAGGACGTTCGCTCCGGGCAGAACGCGAGCCCGAAGGCGTCGGCCGCGAGGCCGCTTTCCTGTGCCAGGTGCGGCTGGAGAACGTCCCGACAGGTCCCCGGCGGGAGCGTCGACTCGGCGATGACCAGATCGCCCGGCGCGAGTCCGGCCGCGATATCGTCGATCACCGACTCGACGGTCGCCAGATTCGGCTCGCCGTCGTCGTCCAGCAGCGTCGGCACGATGACGACGTGGATCCGCGCGTTCGCGGCCGCTTCGGGTCCGTCGGTCGTCGCCTCGAGTCGGCCGGCGTCGACCTGTTCGGCGACGAGATCGTCGAGTCCCGGCTCGCCGACGACGTGGCTCTCGCCGCCGTTGATCGTCTCGACCACGTCGGGATCGATGTCGACGCCGGTGACGTTCCCGGTCGTCTCTGCGTAGACGCCCGCGAGCGGGAGCCCCATCTTGCCGAGGCCGTAGACGGCGACCGGAAGCTCGCCGGCCGTCAGCAGTTCGCGCTGGCGGTCCGGAGAGGCGCTCGAGTCGTAGAGACCGTCGGTCGCCTCACAATCAGCCGGGTCGCGGCTCGTCTCGGCGGTCATCGGGCTTCCACCTCCCGTTTTTGCTTTTCGTCGCCGACGAGCGAGTCGACCAGTTGGACCGTCTCGAGGGCCTCGATGCCGTCTTCGGCGGTGACGACCGGCTCCGAGTCGGTTCGGACGGCTTCGACGAACGCCTCGAGTTCGTGCCGAAGCGGTTCGCCGTTGTCGACTCGCGGCCGCTCGACGACGCTCTCGTGGCGGTATCGTCGCTTGCCGTCGTCCGTGAGGTACTCCGGATACGAATCCCGGTGGATCAGGACGGACTGCTCCAGGTAATCCACCTCGACGAGGCACTCGCGAGCGGTGACGGTGAGTTTCCGGACTTTCTTCTGGGTCACACGACTCGCCGTGAGCGAGGCGACGATGTCGTCGTACTGCATCGTCGCGGTAGCGTACTGTCCGCCGTCGGCTCCCATCGCGGTCACGGTGTCCGGCTGGTCGCCCAGTATCGAGCCGACGACGTCGATATCGTGGACCATCAGATCGAAGATGACGTTCCCCAGCGCCTCCCTGTCGGTCGGCGGCCCGAGACGCTCGGCTTCAAGGCTGATGACGTCCAGGTCCTCGATCAGGTCGGAGACGGTCTGGACGGCCGGGTTGAACCGTTCGATGTGGCCGACCTGCAAGACGACTCCGTTGTCTCGAGCCAGTTCGGCCAGGGCTCGTCCCTGTTCGATCGTTTCGGCGATCGGCTTCTCGACGAGGACGTGGACGCCTGCGTTCAGACAGTCCGAGACCACGTCGTAGTGTACCGGCGTCGGAACGGCGACGGTAACGACGTCACAGCGATCGCGGACGGTCTCGGGGGAGACGGCGTCGGTCTCGTAGGCGTCTGCAACCCGCTGTGCGACGTCCTCGTCGTGGTCGGTAACGCAAGTCAGTTCGACCCCGGGGAGTTCGCTATACACGCGCGCGTGGTTTTCACCCATCGTCCCGACGCCGATGACGCCGGCTCGAATCGGTCGTGAAGAGAGTGTTCGGTTCATTGAGAGTGGAAATGATCGCGGACTGCTTCGACGACGGTGCGTCGGTCGCGCTCTGAGAGGGCCGGATGAACGGGAAGAGAGAGAACGGTCTCGGCGGCCCGTTCTGCGTTCGGTAGCGTCGCCGCCGCCGTACTCACCGTTTCGTACGCCGGCTGGTGGTGGATCGGCGTCTCGTAGTAGATGCCGGTATCGACGCCGTGTTCGTCGAGCGTTGCCGCGAGTGCGTCTCGGTCGTCGGTCCGAATCGTGTACTGATGGTACACGTGCCGGTAGCCGTCCGGTTCGGTCGGCGTCTCGAGGGGGAGATCGGCCAACTGCTCGTCGTAGTAGGCTGCGTTTTCCCGACGGGCCCGGTTGAACTCGGGAAGCCGTTCGAGCTGTGATCGCCCGATAGCCCCGGCCATACTCGTCATTCGGTAGTTGTGACCGAGGTCGATGTGTTCGTAGCTGCCGCCGGACCCGACGTCCCGGCCGTGATTGACGAAGCCGGCGGCCCGATCGGCGACGTCGTCGCGATCGGTGGTGACGATCCCGCCCTCGCCGGTGGTCATGTTCTTGGTCGGATAGAACGAGAAGCAGCCGGCGTCGCCGAAGCTCCCGACTCGCTTGCCGTCGATCGTCGCCCCGTGGGCCTGACAGGCGTCTTCGACGACGAACAGATCGTGTTCCTCGGCGAGTTCACTCAACCAGTCCATATCGGCCGCCAGCCCGTAGAGATGGACCGGCATCAGACCGACGATGTCGTCTCGCTCCGCGAGCACTCGCTCGACGTCGGCCGGATCGAGCGTGTACGTCTCGAGATCGACGTCGGCGAAGACCGGTTTGCCGCCGGCGAGCCTGATCGCGTTCGCGCTCGCGACGAACGAGAACGGGGACGTGATGACCGCGTCCCCGTCTTCGAGTCCGACACCCTCGAGGGCGGCGTGCAACGCGGTCGTCCCGTTCGACGTCGCGACGGCCCGGTCGGTCCCGCAGTAGGCGCCGAATTCCGACTCGAAGTCCCTGACTTCCGGCCCGTCGGCGAGCATCCCGCTCTCGAGGACGGATTGGACCTGCTCGGCGGCGTCCGCGCCGATATCGGGTGCTGCGATCGAGACCGTTCCGTCGGTCGATTCGTCGTCGATCGACTCGCCGTCGGTCGGCTCGGCGCTCGACGGGTCTGGTTCCGCGACGCCGCCGTCGGTTTCGGCGGTGTCGATGCGCCGCTCGGAGTCGGTGTTCTGGTCAGTCATGCGAGGTTATTCGCTCCCTCGAGGGGGTCAGGTAACGTCTGAACCGTCGCCGGGGTTCCGACGGCGAGGGTGTTGGCGGGGATGTCCTCGGTGACGACTGCGCCGGCCGCGACGAAGGCGTTCTCGCCGACGGTAACGCCCGGCAACAGGGTCGCGTTCGCACCGATCGATGCCCCTTCTTCGATCGTCGGTCCCTCGAGCCCGTTGTCCGTTCTGATCGGGTACTCGTCGTTGGTCAACACCGCGCCCGGGCCGATGAAGACGTTACTCCCGATGGTCGTCTCGGTCGGGACGTAGACGTTCGTTTGCAGGCTGACGTGTGAGCCGATCGTCGTTTGGCCGTCGATAACCGTCTTGGTCCCGACGAGGACGTCGTCGCCGATCGTCGTCCCTTCCCTGACCAGGACGTCGTGGCCCGTGGTGAACTCGTCGCCGATCGTCACGTCACCGTAGACGATCGAACCGGCCCTGATGGTCGCGCCGTCGCCGACTCGCGTCGGTTCGTCGAACTCGCCGTGGCCGACCGTCGCGTCGTCGTCGACCGTGCAGTCGTCGCCAGCGATGAACTGACTCACCGTGACACACCTCCTCGGCCGTCACTCGAGTCCGTGACGTGCTTTCGAAATCGTGAGTGTTGTTGTGGTTGATGCATCGTTGATCCTCGATACCCGCGTGGGCAATCATCCTGATACAGCCGGTAACACGGCTTTGTTATCCCCGGCCTGACGGGTCTGTAGTCACGAACTACACCACCGACGGGAGGGTGGGTAAGGGCCTGCCCGTGAACCGTTCTCTTACCCCCGTGTTCGGCAGCTCATACCGGTTTTCGCGCCAGAAATATTGGGTTCAAAGTCAGTCACGAACGGTAACTGGTATAATTCCCTTTCGGAAGGGTAGCCGAGTGATAGTAAAGTGTCACAGTCTGTCATCCAGTGATGTGAGGTATCCGAACACACCCGTGACACGGGAACGGGAGCCAATTCGGGAACGCGAGGACGCTTATGTCTAAACACGAACTGACTCAAGCCGAACTGTTCGACGTCTTTAGCAACGCTCGAAGACGACTGGCGGTGCAGTATCTCAAGCGGAAGGGTGGCACCTGTGATCTCGCCCCACTTGTCGAACAGGTCGCCGCCTGGGAGAACGACACCGCTCCGGACGACGTGACGCGCACACAGCGTCGGCGGGTCTACATCTCGCTGTACCAGACCCATCTCCCGATGCTCGAAGACCACGGGATCGTCGACTGGGATCCCGACGATCACGCCATCGAACTCCTCCCCAGCGAGGAGATTTTCGATCCGTACCTCGATCATCGACTCGATGGACAACGTCCGTGGCATCGTCTCTACGCGACGGTGACGTCACTCGGCGTGGTCGCACTCGCTCTCTCGTGGCTCTCGGTCGGTCCCCTGACGGTGACCGCCGCACCGGCCATCGCACTGACTCTCTGTTTGCTCGTCCTCGCTGTCGCGGTCGCACAGCACGTCTCGCGCCGGCCCGAATTCGACCTGCCACTCGGCCTCGCGAGTCGATAATAGCCGCTCTGACGCCTTTGACCGCCGGTAGTTTCTGCTGTCGGTCCGTCTCCCGTCCGGCGCGTAAGCCGTCACCGGCGGCGCGTCGCGGTATCGCCCTCGCTCCTCGATCAGGGACAGTTGTCGCTCGACCGACAGCGGCAGCTGGTTCAGCCTCCTATAGCATACAAAATTTGAACCTACAGTACAGGGATTCCTGGACCCACAGCGCACAGAACTGATCCCGCTGACCGCCTCGCTCGAGACAGGTCGTCCGGAGCCAACGGGACAGATCCGCCGTCGGCGCGCGCGATGAACGGGTTCGAAGGAGCCACAAGAAACGCCCACGGAACTGTTTCCAGGCTGTTGAGGCCTATCGTGTGCGGAGTCGCCGAACACGACCGACCATCGGTGGCCGCTACTCGCGAATCGCCAGCAGACCGTCTCGTCGCGACGGAACGACGTTAGAAGAGAGCCGCGTCGACGACTACTCCTCGATCGTCACCCAGAAGTAGGTGTCTTCCGCGGCGTTTTCGTTCGTCGGTTCGGCCGGCGGATCGCCCTCGAACAGCAGGACGCTGATCCGTACGGTCTCTCCGTCGCCTGCAGTCGGCGTGATACTCAGGTCACCGGTTCCTGTCGTGCCGTCGGAGAGCGTCGTCTGGAGGTCGTCTAGCTGGGTTCGCTCGACGACCGCACCGTCCTCGAGTTGCTGTTCCTGGACGATAACGGTGTAGTCCATCTCCTCCTCTTCCTGGTTCTCGATCGAGACGGTGACCGGGACCGATTCGCCCGGCTCGATCTCGTCTTCGATTTCGCCGGCAACCAGGTCACCGTTATCGTCTTCACCGTACAGTGCGAGTTCGGTGAACCCGCCCGTCGACATCGGCACGAGAAATCCGAGGAGAAGCGCGCCGGCTGCCAGCCCGATCGCGAGCACGAGGAGTATCGACGAAACCGTTGCGACGGCGCTTTCATCCCGTCGAAGTCCGGTAAGCGACGCGATCGGTGAGACGGTAAACCGTTCCGGGTTCGGCGTTCGCAGCCGACGGATAACGCCGAGTTGCGCCAGCACGACGGTAACGACGCCGAGTGCCGCCGCGATCGAGACGGTTGACAGTCCCCACGCTGTAAACGGGAGCGCGATTACGATCATGGGGATGATCATCACCGAGAGCACGAGCGACAGCCCGACTCGTTCGACGACGTCGATCCCGCGAGGGTGTCGTTCGATCGCCGTCGACGTCGTTTCCCGCGCTCTTCGTTCGCTCGCCGGAAACAGCACGGCGACGAGCGCGTACCCTGGCAGAAACAACGCCAGCGGGAACGTCACGAACAGCCGTAGTACGCTTCCCTCCTGGAAGGACGTGATGATCCCGTACGCCAGTATCGCGCCGATCGAGACGGCCGCGAGATCGACCGGGTACTGCCGGACAGCCCCGAACCGCGTCAGGGTATTTGTTCCGTGACTCATCGCTCGGACACCAGGCGTTGCTGGCCAGTATTCCACCTGACTGGAGGCGACACGAATGTCATTCTCAAATCGTTAACTCAATACATTCTCCATTGCTTTGTTATGCCCGAGTTACCGGCGGTTCGCCGACTGTAGTACGCGTTTCTGACCCACCTTCAGGTGTCGGAAACGTCACTTCCGCCCCGACGGTATGATTCCGGGGTCGGTTACTGGCGGTACGCAAAAAACGGCCAACCTGCCGTGACGAATAGCGGTCGAGTGGCGACAACGATAGTCGCCACTGCACGTCACCGCATCGCTGATCGCCAGCCGAGTCGGTACTCAGTATTGTGACTTGTTTCAGCTGTTACGACAGCCAACGCAAGGATGTTACAAGTTCACGTACTGCTCTTCCCACTCGCGGCGCTCGTCGATCCGTTCTCGACCAGCCTCCGTTATCGCGTAGTAATTCGTTCGTCTATCGAGTTGCCCTTTCTCAACCAGTTCCTTGTTGACGAGCGTATCGAGATTTGGGTAGAGTCGTCCGTGATTGATTTCCGAACTATAATACTTCTCGACTTCGTCCTTAACGGTCTGTCCTGACGGTTGATCAGCGCCTGCGATCACGTACAGAAGGTCCCGCTGGAAGCCGGTCAGATCGTGCATTGCTCAATCACAGTGACCATTCCACTGAGTAGATATTTGTTATCCGTATCATACACCAGTGTTAGTACTCCTTTCACAATATGTTCCAGAAACTAACGTGGACGTTCACCTGATATTCATTCTTCACGCACTCTTCACACGGCGATGGCAGGCGGCCAATTCGGGGATCAGCTACCTCTTCGCTTCCAGCTATCAGCTACCGGCTACCCTACCGGGACCGGGACAACGCCCCATCACGATCCGTGAGAGCGCGCCGTATCGATTATTCCTCGAGCGTCGATACCGAGACGTTGATCCCCTCCGCACCGATTCGGACCTGGAGCGTATCGATGGTCGCCTCGTAGGCGGTCGTGTGTGAACCGTCGTCATCGAATCGGACGCACTCCGAGAGCAGATCGCTCTCGAGGAGGTTGTTGATTCGACGGTAGACGGTCGCCGATGAGCTATCCGTTCGTTTCGTCAGTTCCTTTGCCGTCTTCGGCCCTTCGCTCGTGGCGACGAGGATCGTTCGCGCACACTCGTCGCCGAGGACGTCGAGCTGGGCAGACGGGTCGGGGGTCGATTCCGATCGCGTATTACTCGCTTGCATTGACATGGTCATGGATTCCCGTTTGGGACGGGTCGCTTTCGTTCGCTCTCGTGAGAGAGGGCTCGACACAGATCGAGCGGTAGTACGTTCCACCCCTCCGTTGGGCACTACCGTTACATTCCAGCAAGACAATCGGTAAGCGATAGTGGTATTTTATAACGATGTACCTTATCTCACGAAATAAGATCGTTCTCCGACGAAACTCTTGATTTCGATCGGGAAATGACGGCTTTCGACGGCCCCCTATCCGATAAATACGTTGTTTGCCGCCCAAATGCAGTCCAATACATCTAAATTCATCGTCGTGAATCCGGTAGTGGTTTGCTGGTGTCCGCTCTCTCAGCGCTTCTACTGCCCGTAACTGGCCGGAAACTGCGTATTTCGCGCTTCTCACACCCGCCGCTCTGGTGAACAGTCAACGTCCTTTATTCACATCTACCCCCCTCGATAGAGTGATGCCCGGACGGATGCGGCATCTGTGCTGTCGAACTCGCGGCTGAGCGTTCTGTCGTGACAGCCGACAGCCGTCACACCGACCCCACCGGTCGGTCCGTCACCCGTCCGAGTACCACCCCCTACCAACCATGAAATCCACACAACAGGACTGGAGGCCGATGGAATCGTCGAGTGCGGGCGCACGCTGTCGAAACTGCGGGACACACGTCACTCAGCAGTTCGCCCGCGTCTTCGGTGATAACGGCGACGTCGTCCACGGCTGTCCGGGCTGTACGACCTACCGTGAAATGCAGTCCGGCGGTCACCTGCCGGGCGAGTGACTGAAACTGTTTCGTCGGCTTCGGCTCACCCGGCTGTTTTTCGAGTATGAAACGTCTCGAGACGAATCGCTTGCCGTCTCGGTGAGCGGTCCTCCCCGAGATTCGTCACCGCCCCGCGGCCGGTCCACCTGGTCTTCCGTTTCCGAACGACACGATTGAGCACCGATCACCACGATCGTCCCTCCGGATCCGCCTCGAGTAGTCGTCCGTTCTCTCGTCGACTGCGTGCCGACTCCGACTCCCGAAATCGGGATCGTCTCCGTCTCCGGCGGCGACGGCGACGGCGATGGCCGCGGTAGAACGGCCGACTTCACGTGTCGGCAGTATCAGCATCGTCGGCAGTATCAGCACCGACTATCGGAACCGGTCAGTCACTCGTTCTTCGGGTTGTGATCCCGCCTGCTGTACTCGAACCCTACTCCGTTTTTCATAGCGCCGGCACTGATGGTTCCCGGTCAGACGGGTCTTAGTCTGCAAAAGTTAAAGTTCGTGGTCTGCGAACAGGGGTTGTGCATGGTAGTAGGTGGTGGACTCCCCGTCGATAACGCGCTCTCTTCCTGATCGATGTCTGTCCAAACCAATCGTTCCGAGTCGCTCGAGGAAAGTGAAGTGTTTCACATCCTCGGTAATGACAGACGGCGAGCGATCGTTCAGTTGCTCGCCGCCGAATCCGGACAGGTCGACGTTTCCGATATCGCGTCGGAAATCGCCGCTGACGAGTCCGATACCACACCGGTCCCGAACAATCTCTACAAAAGCGTCTACGTCTCGCTGCAACAGACACATCTTCCGCAACTGCAAGAAGATGCCGTCATCGAGTACGACTCCGATGCGAAGACGATTCAGCCCGGTCCGAACTACGACGACGTTTTGCAGTATATCGACGGCCACGGTAGCGGTCGGTCGGTCGTCTTACAACTCCATCTGGCTCTCTGCGTCCTCGGCCTCGCAGTGATCGCGCTCGCCGGCCTCGGTATCCCGGTGCTCTCGAGTATTGATCCGGTGCTCTCAAGCGTACTGGTGTTTCTGGCTGTCGCCGCGAGTAGCCTCTACCGGCTGTTGAGTTAACGGCCGTCCCGTAGCTCGGTCGGGTCGGCAGGTCGTCTCGCCCCCTCGAGGTGCGACCCGTTGGTTACAGCTCTAGTCGCAACTGAACCGAGAGATACACTGACCGCACAGTTATCGTGCGAGTGGGTGTACACCAACCTCCATCTGTCTCGAGCACGGCTCCGCGAGCTGGATGGATCCCGTTGAATTGCCGCTGTGGCCACTCATTCCGTCGAAATCGGAGAAAAAGACGCCCTGTCCGTTGGATCGGTTCTCGTCGTTAGTGGGCGCCAGCGACGCCGATTAGCGTCTCAGCGTCGTCGTCGCCGTCAGCATCGTCATCCGTGTCGTCGTCAACTGGATCTTCCGCTGCTTCCGTTATTTCGAGTGTGGCAACCTCTCCGGAGAACTCGGTGAGGACCATGTGGATGTACTCGCCGGGTTCGAGATCGTCCGTTTCGACCTCGAACTCGACGTCAGTCGTCTCATCGCTCTCGAGCGTTACCTCCTGGGAGTCGATCAGATCACCGTCGAGACGGAACTGGACCGTCTCGGTGAGCTGCTCCTCGTGCGGGTTCGTGATAGTCGCCGACACGGTGATCGTTTCACCGGCCTCGACGGACTCGGGTGCCTCGAGGTTGTCGACGGTGAACGCATCAGCTGGCTCTTCCTCTTCGATCTGATCGGGCACTTCTTCTTCGACTTCTTCAGGCTCTTCCTCCTCGACTTCTTCAGGTTCTTCTTCTTCGAC
This sequence comes from Natronorubrum halalkaliphilum, assembly GCF_009834785.1. Lineage (GTDB taxonomy): Archaea > Halobacteriota > Halobacteria > Halobacteriales > Natrialbaceae > Natronorubrum > Natronorubrum halalkaliphilum. The sequence goes on along the minus strand of NZ_WUYX01000014.1, from coordinate 5,636 downwards.
TTCTTCAGGCTCTTCCTCTACGGGATCCTCTTCAACTGGCTCTTCAGGTTCTGCAGGCTCTTCAGGCTCCTCCATCGGTTCCTCGAAGAGTCCGTCGATGTCCTCGATGTACACGTAGGCGGTTACCTCTTCGATGACGATCTCGTGTGCATCATCGTGGGCCGCATCGTGTTCGTCATCGTCTGCTTCCGCATCGTCGGGCGCTTCTTCAGCGCCTTCCATTTCGTCCATATCATCGTGATCGTGGTGATCACCGACGATCGGGATGATCGTCACCTGATTGACGGTGACATCGAACTGAAGGTCATCGAACTCGAGGGCCCCCATCTCGTGGCCGTCGTTAACATCGTTCTCGTCGTCCGGGGCGTCATCACCGTTGTGGTCGTCGACCTCGGTGTCGTCGACACCGTTCTCGTCGTCTAGGGCGTCGTCATCGGCTTCGGCATCGTCGACTTCGTCATCGTCGTTGGCATCGACACCGTTTGCGTGGACGTCGTTCTCGTCCTCATCGGTTGGCATCTCGCCGATAAACACGTAGATGGTTGCCTGTTCGATGACAACGTCGAAGGTCCTGTCTTCAACTGCTGCAGGCTCTTCTTCTTCGACGTCCTCAGGTTCCTCCTCGACTGGTTCCTCAACTGGCTCCTCTTCGACTTCTTCAGGTTCTTCCTCAGCTGGGTCTTCTTCAGGTTCCTCTTCTTCGACCTCTTCAGGTTGTTCCTCAGCTGGGTCTTCCTCTTCGACCTCTTCAGGCTCTTCCTCAGGCTCCTCTTCAATCGGATCCCCAACTGGATCGGCTTCGGCATCGTCGGGCTCTTCCTCAACAGGTTCCTCTTCGGCATCTTCGAGGGTAACCACGGCTTCGTCAGTCACAGGTTCGTCTTCAGCCGTCAGGTATGGGCCGTCTTCCTCACCCTCGGTTTCGACGAAGTCGTACTCCTGGTTATCGTTCGTATCGCGATGTGGCATCGCGATCAGCGTCTCATCCTCCTCGAGCGGCTCGTCGAGGCTCACGGTAACGTTCTCGTGAGTCCCCTCTTCGAGATACTCGGAAGTACCGATGACGCTCTCGAAGACCTCACCCACGAGCAGGCTGCTGTCGTGGATCGTCACGAACCCACCACTTGCCATCGTCACCTCATCGACGACGACCGTCTCGCCCTCGGTCGTCTGATCGTTGAAGGTCACGTAGGCGTCTTGCTCGGCAGCATCGGCATCATCGGGTGGATCGTCCTCCGTGTCCTCGTCTTCAGCCGCTGTTGTATCGTCCGGTTCGTCGTCCGCCGTTTCGTTCGTCGCGTCGTCAGTCGCATCGTACTCGTCGTCGTTGTCGTGCTCGTCGACGGTCGCGGCCGGTGCTGCACCGACGACCATCGCCCCGCTCGAGCACACCATCATCAACGCCGTGAGTACTACGAGTAGCTGATTGCGTGCATTCATGTCTAGTGCCGTGGATGGCACTGGGTACTCGAGCGTGTCGCGGATAAACCAGTATAACCATTTCGTCACGAAATCGAAGAATACGGTTCCTAACAGCTGTAGCAGTGGCTCGTTCGAAACGGGAAAACAACGATTGTAGACAGGTCTCTGTCAGGGTCCCAACTGAAACTATTCGCACGCCGGTTGTGCTGTCTGGGTTCTCACTCACTCTGTTCGTTCCGAACCGCGCTCGTTCCAAATCGTTCCCGTCCTGCGATTCGATCCAAACTGCCGTTCAGTGGTGTCGGTAGAATCCAGACTGATCGATGAACAGCAAAACATCGATTCACCGAACGGCATTCGAGATCACTCTATGACCCGGTTTTCGGTTGTTCGGGCGATTGCGAGGCCGTCGGTTCGTGGCCCGGCAGACAGACCAGGTTCTCTCGACCGAGACGGAGTTTCGTGACTCGCCCTTCCTCCTCGAGTTCGGCGAGTAACCGGCTTACTTTTGCTTTCGACCAGTCGACGGAGTCGACGATATTCGACTGCTTCATTCGACCGCCGTTTTCGCGGACGAGCTGTTGTACTTTCTCTCGGTCGGTGAGGAACTCCTCGTGGTGTGGCTCCGAATCGGCCACGAGCGAGTTTCGACCGGCGAGTCGGTTACGAACGACGAGGACCCCACTGAGGAGTGCAAGCGCCAGGATACCGGCCATGGCTGCGAGGTGGGGACTCCAGTTCAACTGGAGTGGCTGGCTCCGGATGGCTGTGGTACTGGATATGAATGCGGCAATGGGTATGGATGTGTCCAGAAGGGCGGCCACAGCGCTGCTCGTATTCGGGAACTCGACCACCGTGGGCGGAAGATCGTGGATGCTCATGTGGATTTTGGTGGGCGTTGTTCACTCACGGTTCTCCGTCTGTTTCGTCGTGATCGCTCTTCAAAATATTTTTTATCGTCCATTTATTGGAATTATCCTGTATCTCGTCGTTGCTGGTACTCCGGTCGTATGTGACAGCATTCCGTCGACGCAGTGGTGTGACGTTCAACTGGCCACTACAGCGCCGAAACGGGCGTTTCGTTGCCACTACGAACAGTTCCTGGGACAGAGTGGGTGCATCGTTTCTGGGTGTGGTTACGGTCACTGTAATCGTGATTGCCGCCGTCGCCGTCACAGCTCCCGTCGCAGCCGTGGACGTGGACGACGATGGCGATATCAGCAGTGCTTCGTCGATTCGTTGGCCGAGAGGTCGAATAAACGCAGTTGGACGTTCGGAACGACTAGCTCGGATTCGATCCGATTCAGTCGGTAATCAATCACTCTCGTGATTGTCTCGGGAGTTGAGACAGTTCACGGGACACTACGTTCGTGGTTCCCCGGACAATGATCGCGATGTGCGTCGTACGCTACCGAATCGCCGTCTCGATGCGTATGTGAGATTGACGACGGATATCGATACGAGCCAGCGGGCCTCCGGAGACGGAAAGCGGCCGCTTTGGAATCGAGCGAAATATTCCGTTTCGCGGATACGAACGATCGGGTTTTGCCGGCGGCCGGGCGTGATCGGGACTCCGAGAACCGACAGGACCTCGAGACCCGTCTCCGTGCCGTCCCCTCGTGAACCGTCGCGGCACAGGCCGAACGAAAACCGTCTCGAACTCCGGCAGCCGTGTCGGCTGTTCTGCGGGCGAACTGTCCCCGCTCGAGGGGTTCGGACTGGCCGTCGACGGCTGGCTGTCGCCTCCCGACTGCTGGAGGACCGAGTCGGTCCCGCCTCGAGGCAGACACTCGGGTGCGATGAGATACAGCAGTGACGCGTGATCGACGACCCCGGAACGTCGAACGATACCTCGAGGGGCCCTGATTTCGGTCGTGGGGCCGATACGAATCGATCTCGATGTCGCTTCTCGGCTTGCTCTCTTGTGCCGCTGTGGTGGTGTGATAGGCACTGCACTCCCGATATCGACGTTGCGATCACGAAGTCCCCGCCGCGTTCGATGGGGTGTGACGGGGTTTCGATCGAAAACTGTCTTAGACACCCGGGACGCCGACGGCGTCGAATCCGGTGACACCGACGATGGCGAGAACGTAGAGCACAACCAGAACCGACAGCCAGGCGACGATGGTAATCGCCGCGGCATCGACCCATCCGCCCGGATACCGTGAATTGATCACGGCGAGATAGGCGATGAAGACGAGTAGCGGGCCGAGCAGCGGGATCCAGCCGAAGAAGAAGCCGACGATCCCCCAGACGATTGCGCCGATCAGTGCTGTGACGACCGCGTACGTGTAGTCTTCGGCGTCGACGATGACTCGTGCACCGGCGTAGATGCCGATAGCGCCGATTAACAGGCTGACTGCGAAGACGACGAGGCTGTCTATCATGTGGTTTCGCGAGGACGCGGATACCGTTAGTTATCTTTCACCTACACTCATGAAATCGGCGTTCTATCCGCTCTCGATAGCGATTCTGCTAGAACTGCAACAACTTGACCTCCTCCACGGCCTGAAGGCCGTGGAATCCCACCATGGGATTTCCGCGTCACTGCTGTTACGCGTTCAAGGTTTCAAGACGCATACGCCCACACGTCACCCACTCCCTCCCCGCAGAGCCTAACCACCGGATGCTAGAGTTCGTGTCAATGTGAGTGTCTTGTGGCGCGGTCAACCACGCCCCATCGCCAGTCATGTCACTGCCACCTCCTTCTCATTGGATGAAAACTCCGAATCTGTTTGGACGTGGCTCTCACAACTGGCGTAGTACCGATTGATTAAGTTGAGTGCGGCGTTTAAATCCGCCTGATACTCGCCAACCCAACACTCCGCATTCGAACACTTGAACACCGCCTGCTGCAGACGATACCCATGCTCGCCACACGCGTGACACTCTTTCGACGTGTACGCGGGGTCCACGATTTCCACAGGAATACCGTGTTCCTTCGCCTTGTACGTGATTTGCGCGTGGAGTTTCGCGAACGCCCAGCCGTGCAACCGCCGGTTCATGAATTGACCGTAATCCATGTTCTCACGGATGTGCGTCAAATCCTCTATGACAAGTATGGGATTGTCAACCTGCTGGGCGTACTCGACGATTCCCCTCGACACAGTGTGGAGGATGTCGTCGATTCGCGCCCACAACTCGTCGCCGTACTCTTCAGCGAGGCGTTCGCTCTCGCGTTCTTGTAAGCGTTTGACGGCGCTAAAGTAGGTTTCGCGGAGTCGTCGAACTTCTCTGCCTTCACTGCTCCAGAGTGTTGGGTTGGCCGGGGAGCCGCACTCAGCCCGGTGACACACCGTGGCTAACGCAACTTCCCCGATATCCACTCCAATCGGCGTCTGCTCCTCAACAGACACCGAACTGGCCTGCTCAACGCTCATCGTCGCACTCACATGGAAATACCACTCGCCGTCACGCTCGATAAGTTGACACTCCCCCATCTCGGCGTCCCCATGGTACAAGGCTTCGAGCCACTCTCGTTGATTCGATTTTGGTTGCGCGGGGAGCCACAAGTGGTAATCCTCGTAGTGCGGGATTTTCACATACCACTCAATGGCATTCTGTGGTTTGTGGTCGAGTGTTGGTCCCTCGTTCGTGAATCGAACGGGGTGGTTTCCTTCACGGAGTTCTTCCGCTCCGTACGTGTCGTCGTCGAGGAGGTTGGGGACGTACTGTTTCAGCGCGTTCTTCGCATAGCCAGATAAATCGTAGTCGACGACGACGTCGTTGGCTTGGGATTGCGTGTCGCAGTCTTGGATGAACGCGCCGTGGAGTGCGCGTTGGTATTCGTCACGAGTCTCACGGAGTTTGCGCTCCTTGTGCGTGTTGGGGTTGACGAGTTTGAGCGTGAGGGTCTCCGTGAGCGGGCCCATGTGTTAGTCTTCGTTGGGTTGACTGGTGCGGACGATTTTGACGTCTGCGCCCCGCCAGTCTTTGGGGACGAGGACGTGGGCACCGTTGCCAGTAGGTTTGACCTCGCCCGTGATGACTTCGTGGCCGTTGATTTCGAAGCGGTCCTCCATACCTGTGTTTACACTTTGTATCAACTTAAACGCTTCGATTGGGAAATCAGGGTGTCTGGTACACGGCGGTTGGTTTAGTATGCCTACCGCTCGACCCGCGCCTAAAGACCTGTCTCTTACCCACAAATCCTATCGCCGTAGTTCGTGGAGACAGAGACCAAGATGCAGAGCGGTTCACAAAGTCGGTGGACA
>NZ_WUYX01000063.1 GCF_009834785.1 Natronorubrum halalkaliphilum | reverse complement strand
GTTGACTCGATGGAAACGCTGCTACTCCATGAGAGTGTAAACCAAGCATGGGGCGCAAGAGACCGACGAGTGGCTCGTGCTATCGAGCACGTAGTGTTGACTGGTCCGTGTGCGAAAGAAGCCGAGTCATGGGCGTGACAGCCCGGGTGCCGCGCGGCGCGGCACCCGGGAAAGCCCGAATAGGTGCATCTCTGCTTCACGCACTGGCGTCCCGGGTGAATAGACCATGTACCTCGGAATCGATGTCCACAAACGGTACGCACAGGTGGCAGTAATGGATGAGGCCGGTGAGATCGTCGAAGAGGTTCGCGTCGAGAACGCGAACCTCGACGACCTCGCTCAGCGGTACGCTGGCGCACAAGCTGCTCTCGAAGCGACCAGCAATTACTACCACATCCATGATACGCTGTCTGAACATTTGGATGTGACTGTTGCACACCCGCAAGAGCTGACCCAGATTGCCGACACCGACAAGAAAACTGATCGCGTTGACGCCAAAGAACTCGCGCGGATGATGCGGTTGAACTCGGTCCCAGAAAGCTACGTCCCGACCGACGAGATCAGGGAAGCCCGCGCACTCGTGCGCGGGCGACAGACGTTAGTCGAAGACCGGTCAAAGTACGCCAACAAGATCCACGGTCTTCTCTCTGATCACGGGATCACAGAGGATGTAAAACCGTTGAATGTGGAGGGAAGAGAGTTCCTGCAGGAACTCTCGCTTCCCATGCCATGGGACACGTTGCTAGAGTCCTATCTCGACGTGATCGAGAGGCTCACTGAGGAAATCCGAGAGCTTGATGAAGCAATCGAAGAGCGCGCTGGGTCTCTGAAGGAGACCCAGCTGCTGATGACGATTCCAGGCGTGAGTTACTATACGGCGCTAACGATTTACGCGGAGTTAGGCGAAATCGACCGATTTGACGGCCACAAAGAGGTCGTTAATTACGTCGGGTTGAACCCGGTGATCCGCGAGTCAGGCGACTCGCGGATCGAGGGGAGCATCTCGAAACGTGGATCTGGTCGTGTACGGTGGTTACTCGTCCAAGCTGCGAATACTGCAGTTCACACCTGTAACGACGAGTATCTGAGTCGGTTCTACGATCGACTAGCAAGTCGGAAGAACTCCCAGAAAGCAATCGTGGCGACAGCACGGAAGATGTTGGTGTCGATCTATCACATGCTCGATCGGGGAGAAGTATACGATCCGCCGGGAGTGAGCGCATAGACGAGGAATCTGAGGGCCGCCGAGCCGGCGGCCCTCAGTGGCCGGCCGAGGCCCTCCGTGAGCGACTGCTGTCTCCAAACAGCAACCGCACCGCACAACCGCACAGCACAAGATATCGACCGCCTGCCGGCTCTACGGGGCGGCAGACATCAGTACGCCCCAATCATTTTATCGTCAGCGGTGGTTTGGTCGGTTAGCAGCGTTTCCATAGGTGCCACT
>NZ_WUYX01000013.1:97819-148367 GCF_009834785.1 Natronorubrum halalkaliphilum | reverse complement strand
GGCGACCTACACGGGCGAGGATCTGGGCGATATGGGCAGCATCGAGAACCCTCAGGCCCTCGAGGAACTCGAGGCGGCGCGGTAGCGCCGTCGGGATCGTCGCGGCTACTGATACGGTTTACTGTAGTCAATGACCGTCGATCACCAGGGACGGGGTCGGTGATCGGCGGTACATAGTTACAGCAATCCGTATGAGTCACTGTACGTTTGGTAACGCAGCTCAGACTCGGGATCGATCACGAGCCATTCAAAACGCGTCCCGCGTATCTATGTATATGAGCGAAGACGAATCCCGCGACCACGTCGTACCTGACACCGAAGAGGAGCTGTCGACGGCGGACGTTCGGGGCTACGATTTCCGCGGCGAGTTCGATTTTCAGGATCTGCTTAAATCCTACGAGACGACCGGCTTTCAGGCGACACAGCTCGCGGAGGCGATCGACATCGCCGAGCGGATGCAAGAAGAGGACGCGACGATCTATCTGACCTGCACCTCGAACATCATCTCGTCGGGGCTGCGCGAGGTCGTCGCGGCCCTCATCCGCGAGGGTTACGTCGACGTGCTGATCACGACGTCCGGTTCGCTGACCGAGGACGTTATCAAAACGGCGAAACCGTTCAAGATGGGTGAGTGGAACGCGGACGAGGCCGAACTCCGGGAGCGCGGAATCAACCGGCTCGGCAACATCTTCGTCCCCTCCGACCGGTACGTCTGGCTCGAGGAGTACCTCTACGACTTCTTCGACGACTTCTTCGCCGAGGAGAAGGTGCGAACGCCAACGGCGTTCGCCCGCGAGTTGGGCGAGACCCTCGACGACGAGGATTCGGTCCTGAAACAGGCTGCCGACAACGACGTGACGGTGTACTGCCCGGCGCTGACCGACGCCGAGGTCGGGAACTTCCTCTACTACTATCGGCAGGGGTACGACTCGGAGGTCGGCATCGAAATTCTCGACGACTACGACTCGTTGATCGAGGACGGGCTGCTGGCGGATACCACCGGTCTGATCGCGGTCGGCGGCGGCGTCCCGAAACACCACGCGATCATGACGAACCTCTTCCGCGGGGGCGCGGATTACGTCGTCTACATTTCGACGGGGATGGAAGGGGACGGCTCGCTGTCGGGCGCGCCGCCGAACGAAGCGGTCTCGTGGGGGAAGATCAAGGACACGGAGACGAACTACACCCAGATCGAAGCGGAGGCGACGCTCGTCTTCCCGCTGCTCGTTGCGGGCGCGTTCGACCTCTGATACGGATTGCTGTAACGATTTACCGGCGCAACCGCGACCCGGGCGGCGGTTACGCTGGAAATGACTTACAGTAAACCGTATGAAGGCCCGTCATCGAGAGCGACGCCGCGGAATTCGATAATCTCGAGGCGGAACTCCCAACGGAGATCAGCGAGGAACTGAGCAAGCCGTTCCGACCGCGAGAGATCCTCGATTCTCGGGACCGCCGTCCTAACCGATTCGTCGGCACGGCGGTCGAGTCACCACGGTGGTGTAAGAGCGGATCGGTGGCGGCCGCTGTGACGCAGACGCCGAGGCGTTCCACACCGCGGGTTCGGGGCGTCCGAGCGGTGCTCCGGCGTCGGTGGTTAATTCCTTCACGACCGCGAGCGCGGCGTCCAGAGTCCGATCCGTCGGTCGAGCAGCGTAACGACGACGACGTGGGGGAGTGTCAGTACCGCGATCCCTACCAGATAGAGCCCGAGCAAATCGGCGGGAGTCGCCGGCGTCGTCGGTATCGCGAGTGCGAGAACGGCGAACAGCACCAGCGCGCCGGCGGTCAGCGGCGCAGCGTCGCGAGCGAACCGGCTGAACGCGCCAGCGAAACAACGCCGAGCGAGGCGTCCGCTCGTCTGGCCGTCGAGCAGCATCGCCCGGAGGATGTGTCGCAGCGAATGCCAGAACGGAAAGTACAGCCCGATGGCGAGGATCGGCGGTACGACCGCGAAGTACGCGACCAGTCCGAGCGTTTCGCCGGCATCGAGCAGCCAGGGGCCGCGGTCGTCGGCTCTATGAAGGCCGAACGCGAGCGACCCGAGTATCGCCGTCGCGAGGAAAGCGCCGACGGCGAAGCGTGCCTCGAGCGTGAATGCGGGCTCGAGAGCGGTCGCTGCGGCGGGATCGAACAGTCCCACCAGCGCCTGTGCGACGAAGGCGTACTCGGCCGGAAACGCGATCAGCGGGACGAGCATCGGGATTCCGCCGCGAACGAACGCTGTCAGCGCGCGGACCGCCCGCGTTCGGAGGTGGTCCGCACCCGCGAGCGCGACGAGTGCGTAGACGTCGCCCTGTCCCCAGTGGACGAGCGTCAGTGCGATGAACGCCGCGAACGCGGCCGCGGGTGCGCGCCACCAGACGATCGCATACAGGCCGCCGACGACCAGGTACAGGCTACCGACGAACGCCAGGTCGCGAGGGGTGATTGGGCGACTGCGCGCACGGGGAAGCACGAGGTGATCGACGGCGCCGTGGGGGAACCCGAGGACGAGGACGCTCGCCGCGAACGGAAGCAGCTGTGCCCACAGCGGGATCGAGTCGGCTGCGGCGGCGATGACCACACCGACGACGAGGATCGCGACGCCACCGGTAAGCGCGATTCGGGCGGCGACCCGACGTGCGACACTGGCTGTCATCTCTGTCTCGGGCGCGCTCGAGGCCGTCGGCTCAGTCATCGAGCGGCCAGCCGTCGAGTCGCCTCGAGACCGATCGGAACGGTGAACCGGTCGGATGCACGCTCAGGCGGTCGATAACCCATACGTAGAGGACGATCCCCTGAACGATGAAGACGTTCGTCACCAGGAAGAACAGCATCTCCTCGAGCGGCAGACCGGCGACGCTGATGCCGATCGTGTGCGTCTCCGAGATCATCCAGATGCCGAGCGAGATCGCGACCCAGTCGGCGAACCACAGGTATAGCGTCGGAACGGCGATCGCGAGTAACACCTGTCGTCTCGCGCGGACGAGGTAGGTGAGACCGAACCCCCACTGGATCGCGAGGATCGGGCCGGCCCAGACCAGAATCGCTCCGAGATAGAACGTCGACGTCGAACCGAGCAGGAGCCAGCCGGCGAGACAGATTGCTGTGCCGGCGAGGACGCCGACGACGCGGTGACTGATCGGGAGGTCGAGCGAGACGTCGGCGACCTCGAGCAGGTGAAAGAGCCAGAACGCCGTAAGCGCCGTCTGGAGGACGAAAAAGAGGTACTCCTCGATGGGGGTGTACCAGACCGTCGCAATAACGGCACCCTCGCCGTACCACCAGACGCCCTCTGGGATCAATGCGTTCGTCCACGGTGTGGTGTACACCACTGCTAGCGCGACCAGAACGACGAACCCCGAGATCGCCTGCCAGTTCCACCGGGCCCGCTCGCGTCTGACGGCGAGCCAGCTCAGCAGGGCGATCGGCGGGAGCGTGAAGACGAGGTGGAAACCGAGGTAGGTGAGCGGAGGTGTCATCGGATGGAGCTGGAGGCCAGTATCGGGTCAGTTGCGTCCGGGTCAGTCGTCACTCGTCGTCGCGACGGCCTTGCGGGTCGAGCCGTAGTCGAGACCCGCGGTGATCGACTCAGGCTCCTTGGCGACGTAGAGGACGACCAGCCCGGTGACGATGTACTTCGTGATGATGTCGAGGACACTGTAGCCCCACGAGGTGATCGCGACGTCGAGCACGGCGATCCCCTCGACGCCGAGTCCCCACAGGATCGGGTAGCCGAACCAGCCGACGACGGTGAGAATTTTCAGCGTGTTGAACAGGTCGGCGGTCCCCGTCTTCTCGGCTTCGGCCGTCCAGTCAACCATGATGATGTAGACGATTACGAGGAAGAACAGCGAACTGATCACGAACCACCACCAGCGCATGACCAGCGAAGAGGTGGTCAGTGCGGCGGCCAGACCGGTCACACACATCGCGATCGTAAACGCGCAAGTCGTCATGATCTTCGTCAGGTTCGATCCCGCGATCAACCCGAGCACGATGAGGATAAACGGCGTCGAGAACGTCCAGGTGAGATAGCGCCCCCACATGGTCAGCACCTCTTCGCCGGCCCGCGGATGACCCGCGGGCATCTCGATGAAACTTATCGTAAGTCCGGAGGCGAGCCCCGTATAGCTCGAGATCGAGACGACCGATATCAGCATCGTCGCGACGAGGATGAGATTGGCTCGCGGATCCGTTACCCCCCGACCCATCGCGACGATAAACAGAATCGTCAACCCTGCGAGCGCGATGTTGACCACGAACGACAGCGCGAGCAGCGTGTCGTCGAAGACGTACTCGAAGATTTCCGCCTGCGTCTCCGGTGCCTGGAGAACGATCTGCTGGGTGGTTGTCGCTAGTGTGTGAATTGTTTGCATCTATTTCGACACATTCGACCGTATCGAATTGACAATGTGGCCATACTAGTAAGGGGCCTTCGGGCCGCTTATCGAGGTCGACAGAGGCTCTGAACATAACGAGTTCGTTGCCCCCTGACGTAGGTCCGTCCCGTTACGTTTTACCCCGCCCGGCCCGAATCGCCCCCAATGACTGCCCAGACCGTCCAGCAGGGCGACCTCGTGACCGTCATCGGCCTCGAGGTCCACGTCCAGTTGGAGACCGATACGAAAATCTTCTGTAGCTGTTCGACCGAACAAACCGACGAACCCAACGCGAACGTCTGTCCGGTCTGTCTCGGCCTACCCGGCGCCCTGCCGGTACTGAACGAGGCCGCCGTCGAAGCGGCCGTCAAGATCGGGAAGGCGATCGACGCCGACATCCCCGAAGAGACCCGCTTCCACCGCAAAAACTACTACTACCCCGACCTGCCCAAGAACTTCCAGATCACCCAGTACGACGAACCGATCTGTCAGGAGGGGACACTCGAGGTCGCCGTCGAGGGCGACCGACGCAACGTCACGATCGAGCGCGCCCACCTCGAGGAGGACCCGGGCAGCCTGCAACACGTCGGCGGCGGTGGCGGCATCGATTCCGCGGAGTACACCCTGGTTGATTACAACCGGGCGGGGACGCCCTTGATGGAGATCGTCACCGCCCCGGACTTCCGCAGCCCGAGCGAGGTTCGGGCGTTCCTCGCCGAACTCGAGGAGGTCCTCGAGTACCTGAGCGTCTTCGACGCCGAACGGGACGGCAGCCTGCGCATCGACGCCAACCTCTCGATCATTCCCGACGAAGAGATCGAGAGCGACGACGTCACCGAGATCGGCGCGGAGGCGCTGGCAGCGGCCAACCGCACCGAAGTCAAGAACATCTCGAGTCACAAGGGCGCTCAGAAGGCGCTGGCCTACGAGGAGACTCGCCAGAAGAACGCGATTCAACGCGGTCGCGCGGTCGAACAGGAGACCCGCCACTGGGACGAGAGTCGGGGCATCACGGTGTCGATGCGCTCGAAGGAAGAAGAGAAGGATTACCGCTACTTCGAAGAGGCCGATCTGCCGCCGCTGCGCGTCTCGGACTGGAAAGACGAGATTTCGATTCCGGAACTCCCCTCGGCGCGTCGCGAGCGGTTCCAGGACGAATACGAGTTGAGCGAGGAGGCCGCCTCGAAGCTCACCTCGACGAAACAGGTCGCGGATTTCTACGAGGACGTCGCCGGCGAGTACGACCCGGACCTCGCCGCCACCTGGGTTGCGGACAACCTGCTTGGCGAACTCAACTACCGCAACATGGAGATCGCGGACCTCGAGGGGCGACTCGAGGCGGTCAAGCGACTCGTCGAACTCGTCGCCGAAGACGAGATTACGGCGAAAAACGCCCGTGAGACGGTGCTTCGATCCATGCTCGACGACGAGAAGGGGCCCGACGAAATCGTCGAAGACGAGGGGCTCGGCAAGACCGGTGAGGACGAGGTACAGGACGCCGTCGTCGAGGCCATCGACGAGAATCCCGACGCCGTCGAGGACTACGAGTCGGGCGACGATGGCGCGATCAACTTCCTCGTAGGACAGGTCATGCAGAAGACCGGCGGCAGCGCGGACCCCGGCGACGTCAACCAGTTGCTGCGCGCCGAACTCGAGGGGTAATCGACGACTCGGATCGATTTTCGGCGACCAATCTAGTTGGGAAGTTGACAGCGACGTTCCGCGACCATGCGAATTATTAGCGGAACTCGTGTCGGTAGTCGGCATGGATCGCATTTCGCTGGGAAACGACGAGTTCGAAGGACGAAATAACGCGTACGTCCTCGCCGACGACGAGAGCGACGCGCTCGCGCTTGTCGACACCGGTATCGCCACGGACTCCGTCCGAGGCGACCTCCGCGACGGACTGGCAACGCGGGGGTACGAATTCACCGATATCGACGATATCATGCTCACGCACTTTCACGTCGATCACGCCGGGTTAGCGGGGGACATTCAGGCCGAAAGCGGCGCGACGGTCTACGTCCACGAAGCCGATGCGCCGCTGGTCGAACAGGATCCCGACGCGGTGGCCGCCGTCGAGGACCGCCGCCGCGACGTCCTCGAGGAGTGGGGCGTTCCCGAAGCCTCGCGCGAGGAAGTCCAGGCGTTGCACGAACAGTTCTCTCACATCGAAGGAGCCCCCGCCGACGTGACGCCGATCGAGGACGGAACGGTTCTCGAGGTCGGTGGTCGAACCCTCGAAACCGTCCACGCACCCGGTCATTCGGCCGGACTCTGCTGTTTCGAGCCCATCGGTGGGCCGGAGACACCCCCCGGGGATAGCGCGGCCGCCGAAACCGGGAGGGAGGCGTTCGTCGGCGACGCCGTGTTGCCCGTGTACACGCCGAACGTCGGCGGGGCCGATCTTCGCGTCGAGCGCCCGCTCGAGCGGTATCTAGAGTCGCTGGCGCGTCTCGCGAATCGCTCCTACGAGCGCGTCTGGCCCGGCCACCGGGATCCGATCGACGAACCGACCGAGCGGATCACGACGATTATCGAGCACCATCGCGAACGAACTGAGACGATTCTCGATCTGCTCCGCGATCACGGTCCGGCGGATCCCTGGACGGTGAGTGCTCGACTCTTCGGCGACCTCGAGGGGATTCACATCGTCCACGGCCCCGGCGAAGCGTTCGCGCATCTCGATCACCTTCGTCACGAAGGAGTGGTCGCCCTCGAGGGCGGCGAGTATCGACTGGTCGATCGAGCGGTCGATCCGGAAACCGTGATCCCCGATACCACGTAGCCTACACAGATCCTTTAATACGTTCATACTCCTCCATCGGTTCGTGCCAACAACCCGCATATTTATTAACGGGGAATAGAAACTGGTGTGTGAGAATCGGTAACTCAGTGACTCACAATGGCTAACGAAGATAACAATAACCGGGATCCGGGAAAAGATGGAAACGGAGCCGTCGGACGGCGAACGTTTCTGGGGGCCGCAGGTGCAGGGGCTGTCGCGACTACCTTCGCCGGTTGTCTTGGGGGTGAGGACGAAGCGCTCACGATCGGTCATCTCGCACCGATGGACAACCCGCTCGGGGTCGGTTCCGATCGAACGGCACAGATGGCCGTCGACGAGATCAACGAGAACGGCGGGTTCGACGGCGAGGAAGCCGAACTCCTCACGAGAGATACGCGAACCGAACCGTCCGAAGCACAGGACGTGACAGAGGAACTCATCCAGCAGGAAAACGTCGACCTGCTCGTCGGGACGTTCAACTCCGAAACGACGCAGTCGATTCTGGATCTTACCGCGGAGTTCGATGTCCCGTTCATGATCACCGGCTCGGCCGACCCCGGGCTGATCACGGACTTCGTCGGCGACGACTACGAGGAGTTCAAGAACGTGTTTCGCATCGGTCCGATCAATTCGGACTTCCAGTCGGAGTCGATCGCGGACTACTGCGAGTACCTCTCGGAGTTACACGGCTGGGACGAAGTCGCCTTCCTCCGCGACAACGCCGCGTGGACGGAGCCGTTCGGCGAACACGTACCGGATCTGCTCGCCGAGCGGGACATCGATATCGTGCTCGAAGACGCCCTGTCGATCGAAATCGACGACCTCGCTCCGGTGCTGAGCGACGTCAACGAATCGGGTGCGGACTACATCCTCCGGTTCTTCGCTCACATCAACGCCGGGGAGATGCTGGGAATCTGGCACGAAGCCGAGTACGAATTCGGGATCGAAGGCATCCACGTCGCCGGAATGTTGCCGGTGTACCACGCCGCCACGGAAGGTGCCGCGAGCTACGAGACGACCTCACAGTCCGGTGCCGCCGGCGTCTCGCCGATCACGGATCGAACGCAACCGTTCGTCCAGGACTACGCCGAGCGCTATGAAGGCGAGGACGAGCCACCGACGCAAGCGCCGATGTACATGGGTTTCAACACCTACGACGGCATCTCCATCTTCGGAGAAGTCGTCGACGCGATAGGAACGACGAACACGCGAGACAATCTCGACGAGTTCGTCGACGAGATGCTCGAGATCGACTTCACCGGCGTCGCCGGGCAGATCAGTTTCTACGGCGAAGACTCCGACTACCCACACGACGTCGAGGAGGAGCGCGGAGACGACGGAACGATCACGAACTTCCCGATGACCCAGTGGACGCCGGAGGGAGACATCGAGTGTGTCTACCCCGAACAGCATCAGACCGCCGAACACCAGATGCCCCACTGGATGCAGTAAGCAATGCTCGGAGATATCGGCACATTAGTGCTACAGGGCGCGATGATCAGTGCGATTTACGCGCTGATCGCCATCGGTTTCACGATGATCTTCGGCGTCGGCGGCATTCTGAACCTCGCCCACGGTGCCCTGATCATGGCTGGCGCGTACATCTTCGGAATCCTCGTCAGGGAGACGACCGTCTCCTGGATTGCGCTGCATCCGGCTATCGCGTTCCCGGTCACGGTCGTCGCCGTCGCCGTCCTGTCGTGGGGTCTGTATCAGGTGCTCGTGCGCTGGGTCGAAGACAACGTCGTCATCACGTTCCTCGCGACGGTCGTCGTCGCAGTCGCCTCGACCGAACTCGTCATCTATCTGTTCGGAGACACCCCGATGGGGATGACCCTGATATCGGGTGCCCTGAACCTCGAGCCCTTCGGGATCAATGCCAGGCCGCGGTACGTTCAGTTCGCCGGGTTCGTCGTCTCGTGGATCGCGATCGGGCTCCTCTGGTTCTACATTACCAAGACCGACGATGGACGGTCGATTCTCGCGGCTTCGATGAGCGAACGCGGCGCCCAACTGACCGGCGTCGATCTGCACTCGGTCCGGGCAAAGACGTGGCTCATCGCCGGAGCGCTGGCGGGAATCGCCGGCATCTTCCTGGGATCGACGGGCAGTGCGACGCCGCTCATGTGGCTCAACCCGCTCGCGCTGGCGTTCATTATCGTCGTCATCGGCGGTATCGGATCGATCAAGGGGTCCGTTGTTGCGGCGTATTTCATCGGATTCCTCGAACAGTTCACGGTTACCTTCGTGGGACAGGGATTCAGAGGAATTCTGTCGCTGGTCGTCCTCGCGATATTCCTGTTGTACCTGCCCCAGGGCCTCTACGGGAGGGAGTTCGTCCATGATTAGTACGATTCTACTACTCGGAACGATACTCAGTACCGTTCCCGGTCGTATCGAGGACGTGGCCGGTTCGGTCCGACGGAACGTCCTGTTGCCGATCGGGCAGACACTCGATCGACTCCTCGCACCGGTCGACCGAGCGCTCCAGCCAGTTGCAGACGGCTACAATCGGCGGCTGGGGACGTACTTCGGAGAGATGACCGGACTACAGTTCGCGCTCATCTTCGGCGCGCTTATCGCCTTGCTCACCGCGGGGCTCTGGGCGCCGCTCGTCAGCGGCAGCCTCTTGCGAACGCTGGCCCTCGCCAGCATCTGGGCCATCTTCGCCATGAGCTGGGACATCCAGAGCGGCTACACCGGCTACATCAGTTTCGGTCACTCGGTTCTCTCGGCGGCCGCCGGCTACACGACGGCGCTGCTGCTCGTCCACGTCAACCCGGAGCTGTCGCTGTGGATCACCGCACCGATTTCGGTCCTGGCCGCCCTCGTGCTCGGACTGTTGATCGCGCTGCCCTCGCTCCGACTCGAGGGGCCGTACTTCTCGCTGATCACGTTCGTCGCCGTGCTCCTGTTCTACAGGCTGACGACCGCGTTCACCTCGCTCGGCGGCATTCCCGGGTTCAGCAGTCCGGACGTGTTCACCTGGGATCCGACGATGCGATACTACTACATGCTCGTCCCGATGTTGCTCATCGCGCTGGCGCTGACGTTCATGGCGCGGTCGAACCTCGGGATGATCCTCGTCGCGATCCGGGAGAACGAATCGGCGGTTTCGGCCGCCGGCATCAATCCCACGAAGTTCAAGATCTGGTCGTTCGCGCTCAGTTCGATCCCGATGGGGATCGGCGGGGTGTTGCTCGTCGGGTTTACCGGCAACGTCGACCCCCACACCTTCGTCATCGTGGACAACAGCATCGAGATGATCGCGATGGCCGTCATCGGCGGGATGAGCTCGATCCTCGGCCCGCTCGGCGGCGCATTCCTCTTCGAGTTCCTCAACCACGAGGTACTTCACGGGTTCTCGACGCCAGTCCGGTATCTCTTCCTGTGGGGGCTCGTCTTGCTCGTGCTCGTGTTCGCACGCGACGGCCTGTTCAGGATGATCTGGCACCGTCTCGGCGCCGTTCGAGGTGAGAACGAATGAGCGTACTCGAGGTCGACGGCCTGACGAAACGGTTCGGCGGACTCGTCGCCGTCGACGACTTCTCGCTCGACGTCGAACAGGGCGAGATCGTCGGACTGATCGGGCCGAACGGCTCGGGCAAGTCGACGGTGTTCAACTGCATCATGAGCATCTACGACGTCACCGAGGGGACGATCCAGTTCAACGGCGACGCGATCACCGACGACAAAACGCACGAGATCGTCAACAAGGGACTCTCACGGGTCTCACAGGAGTCGAACCCGATCGATCTCTACCCCGTCGCAGGGAACATCAAGCTGTTCACGCTGCCGAACAGTATCCGCTCGCTCCGGGGCGGCGCGAGCGACGAAGAGATCTACGAGTACGCCGCGCGGATCGACATCGAGGACAAACTCCAGGAGATGCCCGACGAGTTGCCCCACGCGGACGTCCGGCGGCTCGAGATCGCCAAGGCGCTGGCGACGGAGCCGGAGATGCTGTTGCTCGACGAGCCGTTCGCGGGGATGAATCAGGCCGAGATCAACGAGCTCGCGGGTCAGATCGAGCGCTTCCGCGAGGAGGGGATGACGATCGTCGTCGTCGATCATAACATGGGCGGGTTGATGAACCTCGTCGATCGCGTCGTCGTCCTCAACAACGGTGAAATGCTCGCGGCGGGCTCCCCCGAGGAGATCGCCGAGAACCAACGCGTCCAGGAAGCGTACCTCGCAGGGGAGGGACTATAATGACGGACACGATCCTCGACATTCAGGACCTCAACGTCTACTACGGCAAGTCACACGCCCTACAGGGCGTCTCGCTGTCGATCGAGCAGGGAGAGATATACGGCGTGATCGGACCGAACGGGGCCGGCAAGACGACGATGCTGAACGCCGTCGCCGGCTTCATCGACTATGAGGGGACGATCCGGTACGACGGCACGGATCTCTCGACCGTAAGCGGACGGGAAATCGTCGAGAGCGGGCTGATCTACTGCACCGAAAATCGGGACCTGTTCCCGTTCTTTTCGGTCCACGAGAACCTCCTGATGGGGGCGCAGTTCCGTGACGACCGCGATGCGGTTCAGGACGATCTCGACATGGTCTACGACCTGTTCCCGCGGCTCGACGAACGCCGCGAACAGGAGGCCGAGACCATGAGCGGCGGCGAACAGCAGATGCTCGCCGTCGGACGGGCGCTGATGAGCGATCCCGAAGTGTTGATGCTCGACGAGCCGACGCTCGGACTCGCGCCGGTCATCATCGAGGACATCGGCGAGGCACTCACGACGCTGAACGAGGAGGAGGGGCTGACGATCTTGCTCGCCGAACAGAACTCGACGTTCGCGCTGCGTCACGCCGACCGGCTCTCGCTGATCGAAACCGGGGAGATCGAGTTGGCGGGAACCCACGAGGAGTTCCACGACAACGAGTACGTTCGCGAGGCGTACGTCGGCGTTCACTGACGACGGCGCGGAACGGGTTTTTCGGAGAGTGGCAAATATCGAGCACCAAGAGGGCGGATGACTCGACTCGAGCCGTCGAGTCCAACCGACGTTAGCCGTCGGTCTCGAGTCCACCCTGAAACGCTGCGACGGCCTCGCGGAACGCGTCGGGAACCGGCCTGGTCTCCTCGGTCTCGAGGTCGACGGCAACGTGGGTGACCATGCCGTCGGCGAGGAGACCGCCGTCGGCGTTCCGTTTGACGCGGTACTCGAACGTGAAACTCGCGGACCCCATCTCGACGACCCGCAGTTCGTTGACGAGCACGTCGCCGAACTCGGCCGCGTCGCGGTAGTTCAACTCCGTGTTGGCGACGTGGGTCTGCCAGCCGTCGGCCGCCATCCGCTCGTAGCCGTAGCCGATCTCTCGGAAGAACTGGGAAACGGTCTCGTCCTGAAACGTGAAATATTCGCCGTAGAAGACGATTCCCTGCTGGTCTGTTTCGGCGAATCGAACGCGGTTCTGGAAAAACGGTTGGAACTCGGCTTCGGCGGATTCCGTTGGCGATCCCATACCGGTACGGGTTCCGGCACCGCAAAAACCGTACCGGTCACCGCCGCTCGGAGTCGAGGTCGCAACCGCGGCCGCAGTCGGTCCCACGCGGGTTACAGTTTTTGTAGCGTCTCGAGGTCGTCCCCGTCGTGGCCACAGACGACGGTTGCATCGTGGCGTCGCTCGAGGTCTCGAACCAGTTGCAGACTCTCGAGCCAGTGGCGTTTGCTCCAGAGCAGACTGCCGCCCATCGGCTGTCCGTCGTGATAGTTCGCCCGCGTGTAGGCCTGGTCGCCGGCGAGGATAACGGTCCCCGCGTCGTCGAGATCGAGTTGCACGCCGAGCAGGCCGGGCGTGTGGCCCGGCAGGCGGACGAACTCGAGGTCCGCGAAGTGCTGTTCGCGATCCCGATGGACCGGCCGCCAGTGTAGGTCGCGGTCGAAGTCCCCGGGGATGTAGGCGTCGGCGCCCTCGCTCGTCTTGGCGCTGTAGTAGGCGTACTCGAGTTCGCGCTTGTGGACGTAGACCGGCGTGTCGGTGCCCTCGAAGGCGTAGAGGCCGCCGGCGTGATCGAGGTGGAGATGGGTCTGGATCACCGCGTCGATGTCGTCCAGTTCGTAGCCGGCGTCGGCGAGGTCGTCCTCGAGCGGTCTCACTCCCGTGTGTTCGAAAGCGGCGTAGAGTTCGGCGGGCCAGTGGCCCGAATCGGCCTCGGGGTGGGAGCCGGTGTCCCAGAGAATCGTCGCCTCGGGGTGGTCGATCACGAGGTTGTAGACCGGGCCTTCGGCCATGATCGTATCCGGATTCGGTTCGTGGGCCGTTCCCAGTGTGGTTCCCTCGATGATGTTATTGGCGTCGGTGGTGATCGTGCCCCGCTCGATCGGCGTAATGGTCGCAGAAACCATAGGGGAGTACTCCGCGTCGCGAGTGATAAATGTCGGCACGGCGGGTCGTCGGCCGAACGGCACCTCGCTGTGTATGCCTGCCGTAACCATACCTATCAGTCCGTTGCCCGTACGGTATGGTCCGCATTTCGACGATCGTTATCGTCATCGGTATCGTCCTACTCCCAGTCCCGATTCCGCCGTTCGCAACGATCGCCGGAATCCTCCTGATCCTTACGGGACTCGCGCTGCGCGTGCTCACGGATCTGTAGCATCCGTAGCGCATCCGCGCGAAGTCACAGCGATTTCCGCATATTGGAGCCATACGCCCTCGGTTCCGTCCGGTTGTAGCCGCCGTTGCGGGCGAACGGCGACGCGCTTAGATGAACGGTTGCGTTTGTTTCGGCACTGCACGCGGTTGGGTTCGGTTGTCCCGTTACCCAACCCCGGCTATCGGCCGCATCTGCATGGGTAGGTCCACGGTTTTACGGGCTTCGGACCGATGGGGGCGTATGCAAACGACGCCACGGGTGTTCGTCGTCGGCGGCGGACTCGCCGGCCTCGTCGCGACGCGCCACCTCGCCGGCGCCGGGCTCGACGCAACGCTCCTGGAGCGCCGTGAGACGGTCGGTGGACGGGTCCGGACGATCGAGCGGGACGGGTATCGGTTCGATCGCGGCTTCCAGGTGCTCTTTCCCGCCTATCCCGCGGTGAAGCGGGAACTGGACCTCGAGGCCCTCGATCTGCGTCGGTTCACTTCGGGGGCGACGATCGCGAGGCCGAATCACCGCTCTGTGCTCGCCGATCCGCGCCAGCAACCGAGTTCACTCCCCGCGACGATATTGAACCCTGATATTACGATGGGCGACCGACTCCGCGTCGCTCGCCTCTGGTGGGAGTTGCGGGGGGCCGACCCCGATCAGTTTTTCGACGGGATCGGGGCCGATACGGACACGTCGATCGAGACCTTCCTTCGCGACCGCGGGTTTTCCGACGGGTTCATCGACAGCTTCGTCGCGCCGTTCTACGGCGGGATCACCCTCGATCGGTCGCTGTCGACCTCGAGTCACGTGTTTGAGTACACGTTCGCGATGCTCGCGGCGGGCGGGGCTGCGGTCCCGGCCGCGGGGATGGGAGCGATCCCGGCACAGCTGGCCGATCGCGTGCGGGCGGTCGGCGGGGAGATCGAGACCGGCGTGGTGGTCGAGTCGATCTCGAGCGAGGGGGCGTCGGTGACCGTCACGGCGGCCGACGGCACGACCCACGAAGGAGACGCCGTCGTCGTCGCGACCGACCCGCCGAGTGCTCGCGGCCTGACCGGCCTCGAGTCGATCCCGACCGATGCACGAGCCTGCGTCACCCAGTACTACGCGCTCCCCGGCCGGCGGGATCTCGACACCGGAAAGCGACTCCTGTTGAACGCGGCCGGCGACGGCGACGACGGACCGAATCACGTCGTGCCCCACAGCGCGGTCGCGCCCGAGTACGCTCCGGACGATGCGACGCTTCTCAGCGCGACCTATCTGGGCGAACCTGAGGCGACCGAGGCGGAACTGGCCGACCGGACGCGACGCGCGCTCGAGTCGTGGTTTCCCGAGGGGCGCTTCGACGAACTCGAGACGCTTCGAACCGACCGAATTCCGTTCGCCCAGTTCGATCAGCCACCGGGGATTCACGAGGGGTTGCCCGACGCTCGAGATCCGGCGGGGAGCGTCTATCTGGCGGGCGACTACACCCGCTGGTCGTCGATCCAGGGTGCGATGCGAAGCGGTCGAGACGCGGCCCAGGCGGTGCTCGAGGATCTGTCTCGGTAGTTCGTCGGCCGTCGCCCGTCGCCCGTCGCGTCCTCGAACCGACCCTCGACCCTCAACCCTCGACCCTCGACCATCAACCCTCAACCCGCCGGATCGTTCGATCGGGCACGACCAGCTATCCCTTTGCGGGAGTACAAGCCAAGGAGATGTCACGCAGAGGCACACAGCGACCCGAAGCGGTGGACCGCCGGCTCACCCGACTGTTCGTCGCCGCGGTGAGCATTTCGCTCACAGCGGCCGCTCTCGTCGTGTTAGTGGCCCATCGATTCGGCGACACGATTATCCGATGGCTGCGGCGGTGCTAGCCCGTTCGACGAACGGTCGCGGTCACAACAGCCGTCGACACTCTCCCAGCCGCGGAAACCATAGCGGCTCCTCGCTCGAGTCGTCCCAGACGGCCGGGTGGAACCGGTCCGCGTCGGAAACCAGCGGCGATTGAAAGTCTCGAGCGCGCATGCCGTTGACCGTCGCCCCCGCGGCGAGCCTCGTGAAGGCGGGAAGCATGACGACGTCGGCTTCGGCTTGCGCTTCGTCCCCGACTCCGTCGGCCGCATCCGGCCCGTAGAGAAAACACGGCAGTTTGCGCCCCTCGACGGAGAGTGCCGGGTGATCGTGGCCGACGACGTACCGCGTCGCCTCCAGTTCGGGTCGTTCGTGGCCGTGACAGACGACCGTCTCGCCATCCGCGAGGCGGTACTCGCTCGCCGTCGGTCCGTCGAACACGTCCTCGAGCATCGCGTCGTGATTGCCAGGCGTGACGACGAACGACGCGCCGGCCGCGTCGACGCAGTCCTCGAGAGCGGAAAGTTCGCGTTCGACGCCGCGGGGAACCCCCCGGAAGGAGTGGAGTACGTCGCCCGCGACGACGACTGTGTCGGGGTCGGTGCGAGCGAGGAGGGACTCGAGACGGTCGCGAACGTCAGCCCCGTCGTCGATCGGCGCGTCGATACTCGAGTCGGCGGCCTTCCCGAGGTGGAGGTCGGCGACGACGAGCGCGTCGGCTTGGGGGACGAAGAGCACGCGTTCGATCGGCGAGACGGGGAGATCGACGGTGGTCACTGTCGGTGATTCGTCATCGCTCGCTGTCAGCGCGCTCGGAACCGCCGTCGGCCCGAATATCGTCCGCGCCGAGCGCCTCGAGCAGATCGTACTCGTTGCCGGTGAGGATGAAGAGGACGTCCTCCAGGGGTTCTAAGATTTCGGGGACGATCTTCACGAGAAGGTAGGTGATCCCGAGGAGGGCAACGATCGACAGCGACTGGGCGATGTAGTTGTGGGCCACGAGGAAGGAGACGCGACTCTCCTCGGCTCCCATGTAGGTGACCATGAACGAGACGAGCCAGTCCTGCTGGAACCAGCCCCACGGCGAGGCCAGGCCGATGAAGACGTTCCGGAGGAGGTTGAGGAACCAGATGACCCCGATCGCCAGCGCGAACGCGGTGACCTTTCGTCTGAGCGGGGCCTTTACCGCGGCGACCAGCCCGCCGAAGATGGCCATGCTACCGATGCCGGTACAGGCGAGGATGATGTAGGTCGTCCGACCGGTTACCGTTTCGTCGGAGTCGAAGTTAAATCGGCTCTGGTAGCCGTTTGCACCCTCGCTCAGACCGGGACTGTGACCGAGCAGTTCCATTCCGTAGTGTGTCTGGACCGCGGTCGTTTCGATCAACCACGCTCGGAACACCGGGATCGTTTCCGCGGGCAGATAGATCAAGCCCATGAACGCGATGGCTTTCGTCAGGAGGAACAGCGAGTCGCGGCCCCCCCAGAGGAGATAGCCGGTGTAGGCACACAGCGGGAGCGCGGCGAGGGCCAGAATCGTCTGCAGGGGACTTTGCATCTCGTAATAGTAGTAGGGCACCATCGTCAGCCAGAAGCCACCGAAGGTGACCCAGGCCCCCGTCGCGAGATAGCGCGCCGGCTCGAGTGCACCCTGCCACCGGAGGACTAACGCGCCGAAGAACGCGGCGACTGCGACCCACGCCAACATATCCGTCAGCTGTATTGAACTGAGGATTGCCGGCGTCAGTGCGGTCGCACCTGCGCTCTCGAGGCCAACGACCGACGCGGCGTCGGTCGCGGCGGATACGGACGCCATATTCATGGAAGACTGAAGCACGCTCTTGCTATCAACTTGACGCCTCGCGAACGCCGCTTTGCGGTCGAGAGCCGATCGCGTTTCGCGGGCCGAGGCGACGATATCCGGTCGCTCGAGCGACGCGAGCCGGCGGAAGACGGGCGACGGCGACCGAGGCTCTTTTTTGGACGGTCGTCAAAGACCTAGCACATGGTCGACGTCCTCGACAACAAGCGGGCCGCGACGCGGTTTCGGATTCTCGTCCAGATCGCCGAACGCCAGCCCGCCGTCAGCCAGGGAGAGATCGCCGAGGAAGTCGGCGTGACGAGTCAGGCGGTCAGCGAGTACATTCGCGAACTCGTCGACGACGGCCTCGTCGAGAAAGAGGGGCGCTCGCGGTATCGCGTCACACAGGAGGGCGTCGACTGGCTCTTTCGGACCGCAGACGACGTTCGCCGCTTCGCCGACCACGTGACCGGGGACGTCCTGGGCGCGATGAGCGAGGCGGCCTACATCGCAACCGACGATATCGAAGAGGGCGAAACCGTCTCGCTCTCGATCCAAGACGGCCTGCTCCACGCGACTCCCGGCAGCGAGGGGCCGGCGACCGGCGTCGCCACGACCGATGCCGAGGCCGGCACCGACGTCGGCGTCACGAGCTTCGAGGGCGTCATGGACTTAGAGCCCGGCTCCGTGACGGTCCTGCAGATACCGACCGTCCGAACCGGCGGCAGTCGCGCCGTCACCGAGGAGACCGTTACCGACGCCTGTGCCGACGCCGACCGCGTCGTCGCGACCGGCGTCGAAGCCGTCGTCGCCTGCCGACAGGCCGGAACCGAGCCGGCCCTCACGTTCGCCGCCGGCGAGGTCGCCGCCGAGGGGGCCGAACGGGGGCTCGCGGTGACCGCCGTTGTCACGACCGACGAAGTCGGCCGGGTCACGGACACGCTCCGCGATGCAGACGTCTCCTACGAAGTGCTCGAAGGGAACTGACGCGCCGGTTTTCAGACTCGTTCTCGAGACAGTGAGAGTTCTCTCGGACCTGTTCCCCACGGCGATAGCGCCCAGCGTCCACCCCGTAATCGTTCTGTGACCGATCCGTGACCGTCTCGTCACCGTTATCGCCGATCGTAGACGTGAACGGCTCGGTCGTGTCGCACCGAGAGCCCGTTCGGATTCCGCTGTGCCGAACGATCGCTGTAGCGCGCGCCGAGTCCGTCCCGGATCCCGCAAACGGCGTTCGAGACGACGTTGGTTCCGTTGGATATCCAACCCGTCGGCGTCTCGTCGCCGGCGACGACCCCGCGGGCACCCGCGGCCCCGTCGCGGAGGGCGCTGCCGATCATGCGGGCCAAGACCGTCGGCCGCGGGCCGTAGTTCTTTGCGAGTCGGTAGGTCAGCGAGCGGTAGGTCGCGCCCCAGTCGGTGTCGGGTTGGCCGCCGTCGGTGCCGACCTCGCATCTGGCGGCCATCTCGGCGTCCCAGGTGGTGTCGAAGCCGAGACCGGCCACGCGGTGGGCACAGTCCCGCTCCCCGCCGACTTCGAGATACTCGTCGAAGCCGTCGACGGCCTCGAGGACGGTCCGATCGAAGGCGACGTTGTCGCCGTCGAAGTGGATCACGCTGCGACCGGCGACCCTCCGTGGCTCCCGGAGTTCGCGGTCGGTGTTTCTGCCGGTCACGGGCCCGGTAACGATATCCGTCCCGTTGGCGATCGACCGCTCGACGGCCTCGTACCAGCTGTGTTCGATCGCGTACTCGCCGTCGAGGAAGGCGACGACCTCACCCGTCGCAGTCCCGAGTCCGGCGTTGCGCGACACGTTCGAATTGCGCTCGGAGATTTCGACGAGCACGTCGACGTCGGTGCGTTCACGGACTACGCCGGACGTTCCGTCCGAAGAGGGGCCGTTGACGACGATCACTTCCGTCGATGCGGGCGTCCGTTCCGCGAGCGCGTCGAGACACGATAGCAAC
The DNA here is from genome assembly GCF_009834785.1 of Natronorubrum halalkaliphilum. GTDB lineage: Archaea > Halobacteriota > Halobacteria > Halobacteriales > Natrialbaceae > Natronorubrum > Natronorubrum halalkaliphilum. Next base: position 129,006 of record NZ_WUYX01000013.1, on the reverse strand, counting down.
TGCTCCCGGTCGTTGAGCGTCGAGACGACTACCGAGAGCTCCATACCACGTGGTTGAATTCGTCGATAGTAAAATTAGGGGGGTTTACCGCCGCGCGTGATAGTGACAAGAAAGCGAGAGTAGTGACACTCCACCGAGGGCTATAGTAGCTACTGGAACTCAGTTCACACCCGATCGCACGATGGGAGCCCGGTTCGAGGACGCGAGAATCGCGGAGACGCGAATAGCGTGGGATCACCGATCCCGCGAACCGCACGAACGGCGGCACGCCGACGTGAGCAGACGCGGAGTGACCGACCCGCAAGCGAGTGGGGTCGGTGTGTAAACAGTTCCAATTGTTACTATGGCAGCGTCGCGAGAACCCTACAGTGACGGACGTGCCGATCGGTGCAGTTTCTACCGCTCGGCGCGGGTTGGAAGTGCGGACGGACCTGCTATCCGTCGCTATCGAACCCGCGTGTTCCAGTACGACACCGACGCGAGGTGGTCGGTCACCGGCAGCTCGCCGACCGCCTTGTCGACTGCGCGGATCGGTGACGCGAGCGCGTTCGGGATCGAACGGTAGAGCCCGTAGGGAGCGATGAAGTCGTCCTCAACGTCGACCAGCGTCAGGTCGGTCTTCGCGAGCAAGACGGCCACCTCGCTCTTCGAGTAGAGTCTCGAACCCATCGGCAGCGCCCAGTTGTACACGCTGCGGGCGCTAAACCGGTTGAACGTGTCGAAGACGATTTGCTCCCGGGAGACGCGGCGCATCTCCTCGAGGAACCCCTCCGGATCGTCCGCGAGGTGGAAAAACCGCATCGCGATGACGGTATCGAAGTGGTCGTCCGGGAACGGCAGCCGTCCCGCATCACCCCGCAGGAACTCGAGCGTGCCCTCGAGTGCCACGTCCTGAGTCTTTTTGCGCCCCTGCTGTAACATCGCCGCCGAAATATCGAGTCCAATGACGTCAGCGCCCTGCTCGGCAAGCATCACCGAAAACCGCCCGGTACCACAGGCGATCTCGAGGATGTTCCGGTCCTCGACGGGCATAATCGCCTCGAGGACGGCTTCTTTCTCCCGGCGGTCGATCAGCTGTCCGCCCTTGGAGAAGCGCTTGTCGTCGTACTCCTCGGCGACGTCGTCGGCCTGGTACCACTCCTGTCCTTTCACACTGGGCGCAACTACAGTAGCCGGAGGATAAAACGATACTGGAGTCTATCGGCAAGCGACCGATTGACGGGTTGAAATACCGGAAAGAATTCATTGGTAATAAAACAATTCCACGGAGGCTATCCTCGGCATCGGACGTATCGCCTCTCGAGAACGATAGACACTCGTTCGGAGCGCTGCATCGAGATCGAGAAAGGGCATATAAACCCAACCGGGAGACGGAGCGGCAATCCCACAACCTGTGTTAATACCTCATTCATACACCTTATACAAACAGGACTGTTCGTATCTACATATAGGGAAGGTTTACCAATGCCGATTCCGCCGATATAGGTATGAGCATGAGTACAGCCGAGGACCGTGGCGTCGCCGCCGAAGAAACGCTGTCGAAAGAGGAATACCGCGACCGTCTTTGCGACCTGCCACCGAGTGCGAAACTCGTCGCGAAGGTTCTCGAAACCGATTCGCCGCTCTCGCAGGGCCAACTCGCCGAGGAGTCGCTGCTCCCCGACCGTACCGTTCGCTACGCGCTGAACCGACTCGAGGACGTCGGCCTCGTCGGCTCCCGGTACAGCTTCCGCGACGCCCGCAAACAGGTGTACTACCTCAAACACTGATCGGCCGGCATCACGGTCCGCATCGATCCGGGAGTGAGATGGGATCGTTTGCCGACGTCGGTGTCACCGTCACCATCACCGCCGCCCTGCCGACACACACTTTTTCGCTCGCCGATACCTCGAGATATGGATGTTACTCGGTGCTCCGTCCCGGTCGCGACGCGAGCCCCCACCGGAGAGACTAACGCCTATCTGCTCGGACGGGATCCGGCCGTACTCGTCGATCCCGCGGCACGTACCGACGTACTCGACCGACTGGTCGACGAACGATCCGTCGAACACATTCTTCTCACGCACACCCATCCCGACCACGTCGGTGCCGTCTCAGCCTACGCCGAGGAGACCGCTGCAACGGTCTGGGCCCGATACGGTCGGACCGACCGATTCGTCGATGCGACGGGCACCGAGCCCGACCGGACCGTTAAACCGGGACGGACGATTCCCCTCGGTGACGACTCCGTTCGGATCCGCGACGCACCGGGACACGCACCCGACCACATCGCCATCGAAGTCGGTCGTGACGGCCCGATCCTGTGCGGTGACTGTGCCGTCCGCGAGGGCAGCGTCGTCGTCGGCGCACCCGAGGGCGACATGCGCGCGTACGTCACCACACTGCGGCGGCTCTGGGCGATCGATCCTCCGCTACTCTGGCCCGGACACGGACCTGCGATCGAGAGACCGCGTGAAACCCTTGAACGGCTGCTTTCCCACCGAAAACGACGCGAACGGCGGATTCTCGAGGGGGTTGCAGCCGGTGGGAAAACGCTCGAGACGATCCTCGAGACGGCCTACGAGAAGGATCTCTCCGGCGTCCGCGATCTCGCGCGAGCGACCGTCGCGGCGCATCTGGAGAAACTCGCCGTCGAAGGGCACGTCGCGTGGGACGGCGAGCAAGCGGTCCCGAGCGACTGACTTTTCCGCATCGGCACCTACCATCGGGTGTGCAATCGCTCGAGGCCGAACTCGACCAAGCTCGTCAGCTCGCCGTCGCCGATCTCGCGGACGCTATCGAGTCGATCGGCTTCGAGTGTACCCGCTGTGGAGCCTGCTGCAAGGGGGAGGGCGAAGAGACGGACGACCACACGGCGACCGTGTTCCCCGACGAGGTACGCACTCTCGAGGCGAGTGACGGCGTCGAAGGCGACTACGACTGGCGCGACGTCGCCCGCCCGATGCCGTACGGCCTCTCGGCGACCGAAGACGGTGATCTCGAGGGCGAAACGTTCGAGTGGGCGCTCCAGACCGACAGCTGCGGGGACTGTACGTTCTACGAGGAAACCGACGACGGCGTCGGTGCCTGCGTCGCCCACGACGACCGGCCGCTAATCTGCCGGACGTACCCCTTCAGCGTCGCACTCGCGGGAACCAGCCAGCCGATGGGCGAGGCCGTCGACGAGGCGGGAATGGTTCGCGCCCACGAGTGCGAAGGGCTTGGCCGGGACATCGCTCGCGAGGACGCCGAAGAACTCGCCCGCGGGTTAAAAGAGCGCGCAATCCGAGAACTCGAGGAAGCGATCGGCGTCCGGGACGCCTACGAACCCGCGGCCCCCGACGCCGGCGACATCGTCGTCCACGACTCCGAAGGAGCGAAACGAGTCGACGGGACGCCCTTCGAGAAGTAAGCCGGGGTTTTCGGCGTCCGCCTCGAGAACCGTGCGAAGTCGCGGTCAACCCGGCTTTCAGGCCCTCGACCGGCGGTCCGTACGCTCCAGTTCTCGGCTCCGTTGGCCGTCTCGAATGCCGTGTCTGTCGCTCACGCGAGTCCCACCGATATCACGATGCTCGCTCCGGTAGTTGACTCTCGAGAGATTCGCGTACCGGCCCGGATCCGCGTACAAAAGATGGAAATACGTCCCGATGCAGGGTATTGGATTCGCACCGAGTGGAAGAAGGATGGGCGCTGCAGGATTTGAACCCGCGACAGCTTGGTCCGAAGCCAAGTACTCTGTCCAGACTGAGCTAAGCGCCCGCACTACCTGCTTTCCCTCGGTCCCGTATAAGTTACTCGATTCGGGGCGCTTTCGACACCCATCACCACACCTCGAGTCACTCCCCGCCGGAACTTCTCAGTCGATGAAAATCGGCTCCCGGGGTCTTTGCCGTCCGTCGCAAACACCCATCCATGACGGTGAACGAGGGCCCCGTTCCGGACGACGGCCAGACTGTAGACGCACCGCTCGAGTTGCTGACCGACGACGAGGAGGTCTGGACGGCCGTCCCCGCGGATGCGACCGGCGACGATCGGGTGAGCAAGTGGCTTTCGATCGACGCCGACACGCTGTGCAATCTCGAGGAGTGGCGATAGCGGATCGTACCGTTTAACCACCCCGACTGAGCAGTCCCGTTCATGACAGCGGGTGAGACGGGTCGTGGGTTACTCGAGTTGACGCGACCGATAAACGTGATCGCGGCGAGCGTGTTGACGTTCATCGGCGCGTTCGTCGCGGGTGGAATTGCTGACTCGTCGCTTGAGGTCGGGGCGGCGGTCGCCGCGACGGGGCTGGCGGTCGGTGCCGGAAACGCGATCAACGACTACTTCGATCGGGAGATCGACCGGATCAACCAGCCCGATCGAGCCATTCCTCGCGGCGCGGTGAGCCCGCGGGGCGCGCTCGCGTTCAGTATCGTCCTTTTCCTCGGCGCGGTCGCACTCGCGCTTTTCTTACCCGTACCGGCGATCGTCATCGCAGGAATCAATCTCCTCGCGCTGGTGGCCTACACCGAGTTCTTCAAGGGGCTGCCCGGGCTCGGAAACGCGCTGGTTGCCTATCTCGTCGGGAGTACGTTCCTCTTCGGGGCCGCGGCCGTGGGCGATATCGGGCCCGCGGTGGTCCTCTTCGTGCTCTCGGCGATCGCGACGCTGACCCGGGAGATCATCAAGGACGTCGAGGACGTCGAGGGCGACCGAGAGGAGGGACTGAACACGCTTCCGATCGCGATCGGCGAGCGGCGCGCGCTGGGGGTCGCTGCCGGCTTGCTCGTGGTCGGTGTCGTCGCGAGTCCGGTCCCGTATCTGCTCGCGTACTTCGGCGTCGCGTATCTGGTCGTCGTGATCCCGGCCGACGCGGTCATGCTTTATGCGGCCTACGAGAGTTTCGAGGATCCGACGGCTGGGCAATCACACCTCAAGTACGGCATGTTCCTCGCCGCGCTGGCGTTTATCGTCGGTCGCGCAGCCGGTGTCGCTCCGACGATCCTCTGACCCGGTCATCGTCGGGTTTCGTTCCCAACGGCTTCCTGTTACCACCCCAAATCGCCATCAGTAGTAATCGACTAATCAAAAGGAATATATGCTGGATACCATATCTCAATAGTATACGCCGGAGTAGCCAGCAGGCCAGCAGCGGATATCAGTCTGGCTGCAGATGGATGTGAGTATCTGGCATGTATGACCTTGCAGATGTCCGACCGGACACTGAGATCGATCCTGGGACGAACCTGCTTATTACGGGCCCACCACTGACGGGTAAGCGACAGATCGCGTTCGATATCCTCGCGAGCGGTGCCCAGCAGGGGAACGGATCGATCGTCGTCACGACCAAAGACGGTGCTGACAAGGTTCTCAAGACGTTTTCCGACTCCGTCGACCCCCACATCGAGGCCAACATCGGCGTCGTCGACTGCGTCACGAAACAGAGTGGGATCGGCGCGGTCGACGAAGACCCGCGGATCAAGTACGCGTCCTCGCCCGTCGACATGACCGGGATCGGCATCAAGCTCTCGGAGTTCCTGCAGGAGTTCTACGAAACGCGCGGGCTGACCGAAAATCGGGTGCTGTTACACTCCATTTCGACGCTGCTCATGTACTCGAACCTGCAGACCGTGTTCCGGTTTCTCCACGTCTTTACGGGCCGGATCCAGAGTGCGGACGCCATGGGCGTCTACGTCATCGACTCGACGGGCCACGACGATCAGACGATGAACACGCTCAAACAGCTGTTCGACGCCGTCATCGAACTCGAGGAGAACAACGACGGCGAAGAACCCGTTATTCGGACGGCCGGTCTCTCGAGCTAACCGACCGAATACCGGCCCATGTGAGCCCTGCCCGGACCCCGAAACGTTTCACGACCGAGCCCGTAGCTCGAGCCGACTATGTCCGATGATATCACGGACGACCTCGAGGATGTCCTCGCCCACGAGACCATCGCCGTCGTCGGCTGCTCGAGTACGCCCGGGAAGGCGGCCCACGACGTGCCGAAGTACCTGCTCGACCACGGCTACGACGTGATCCCGGTCAACCCCTTCGCGGACGAGATTTTCGGACGAGACGTCTACGACGCGCTGTCGGACGTCGAGGAGGAAATCGACGTCGTCTGTATCTTCCGCCCCAGCGAGGAGGTGAGCGAAATCGTCGATTCGGCGCTCGAGCGCGACGACGTCGACGCCATCTGGACTCAGCAGGGTATCCGCGACGACGATGCGGCGGCTCGCGCCGAAGACGACGGGCGAACGGTCGTCCAGAGTCGCTGTATGATGGTCGAGCACCGACGGCGTTCGGCCTGAGTGGCGGACGCGTGTCGTGTAAACGGCGAAGGCTCTGAGAACGTGATCCACCACAGAGCCGCGAACGCGTACGAACGCGGCTGAATTATCAGGACAGCGGCGCGTTCGCCTGCCGCTCGAGGCTGTCGAGTGCGTCCGAAAGCGACGTGCTCATGACGCCGTCGGTGACCGTCGAAACGTGACTGAGCATGATAGCGACCTCTGCGAGCGGTTCGGCCGGGAGGTCGGCGACGGCACTCTCGACCGCGTTTGGATCGACGTGTGGCTCGAACGGGAGAGACGCCAGAAGGTCGTCGATGAACTGCTGTCTCGTCGCCTTGTCGCCGGTCAGCTGGCGTCGAATCTCGCGCTGGCGAGCCGACGGCACGGTCGCCTCGACCGGAACCGAACAGACCGACTCGCAGTACCACGACAGCGCCCGGGAGACCGCGTCGAGAACTGCCGCGTCCGATCGATCCACTGAATCGGCGAACTCGTAGACGCCGGCCTCGACCGCGGCCCGTCGGTCGGCGAGCAGCGCCTCGAGTCGCCGTGGCGCGTCGGACTCGAGAAACGAGTCGACGGCACGGGACGGGGACTCGGCAGCGGTGAGATCGGCGTCGGTGAGCGCGATCGGAACGTTCGCGACGCCGTTGTCGAGGTCCTCCGGCAGATCCGCGACGTCGTCGACGACGGTGAGGACGAACATCGCGTTGGTAGCCGTTCGCCGGAGGCTGTCGAGTTGGGTCGCCGAGTAGCCGCCGACGGCGTCGATCAGAGCGACGGCGAGATCGCCCCAGACCGCGCCGCGCTCGTCGACGCGGGCGATGGTCTCCTCGAGCGTCGCCGTCGCCGGCTCGAGCTGTTCTTCGCCGAGTTGTCCCCGTCCGATCCGTCGAACGGTCTCTAATACGGGCGTCAGGTCGACGCCGTCGGGAAGTGAACTGGCGGCTTCGAGGACGCCCGTAAAGACGAGATCGCCGACGGTAACGTGCTCGTTTAGTCGCCGTTTTCGGTCGTCACCCCACGCGTCGGCCTCGTCGATCGCGTCGTCGTGGAGGCTACTCGTCACGAAGAGTTGCGTCGGGATCGAGGCCAGCGTGGCGGCGAGTTCATCGTCGTCGGTTTCGAGGACGGTAAGAGCGTACGTCACCGCGCCGAGGAGTCCGCCCTGGTCGGTGTAGGCCTCGTATTTCGACCGAACGGGGGGCGAAACCTGCTCGGCGGGGACGGCGGGAAGCGACCGGCTCATACGTCCACCTGTCAACAGCGCGTAATCAGTGTACTGGTCACGGATCGGTCGCCGAAAAGGCGGGGACCGATCGGCGGCGAATCAGCCGTCGCCGTAGCCGTAACCGTAATCTTAGCCGTCCCACTCCTCGAACGAGCGGTAGATTCCCTTCGAGAGGTAGCGCTCGCTCGAGTCGGCAAACACTGTCACGACGGTATCATGTGGCACGTCCAGTTCGCCGTCGGCGATCTGCCGGGCGACGCGTTTTGCGGCGACGCTGGCGGCTCCGGCGCTCGAGGCGACGAGGTGACCCTCCTCGCTGGCGAGGCGTTTGAGTTCGTCGTGGGCGTCCCGGTCGGGGACGGCGTGGACGGCGTCGACGAGTTCGGGATCGAACAGTTCGTTCGTGTCGACGTTGTGGGTGCCGATCCCTTCCGTTTTGTACTCGCCCTCCTCGCGGTCGTCGCCGAGTACCTCGCCGTACAGCGAGCCCTCGGGTTCGACGGCCGCGACGTGTGTTTCGGGGTGTTGCTCGAGGCCGTACTGTGCGATCCCCATGAGCGTGCCCGCGGTGCCACAGCCGGCGACGACGGCACCGACCGCGCCGTCGAGCGCCTCGTAGATCTCGGGACCGGTCGTCTCGTAGTGGGCTTCCGTGTTGAGCGGGTTCGCGAACTGCTGGGGGACGACGGCGTCGTCGAGTTCGTCGGCCAGTTCGTGGGCGCGGTCGATCGCGCCGCCCATGCCCGCGTCCGTCGGCGTGTTGATGATCTCGGCGTCCAGGGCGGCCATCAGCTGCTGCTTTTCGATGCTGAAGCGTTCGGGCACGACGAAAATCGCGTCGAGGCCGAGCTGTTTGGCGGCGATCGCCAAGCCGATACCCGTGTTGCCCGCCGTGGGCTCGATGATCGTCCCGCCCTCGGCGACGTCACCGCGGTCTAACATACGCTCGAGAATGTACCGTCCGATGCGGTCTTTGATGCTAGCTCCCGGATTGAACGTCTCGAGTTTGGCGTAGATTCGGACGTCCTCGGGGCCGTCTCGGAGTCGAACGAGCGGCGTCCGACCGATCGTCTCGAGCACCGAATCCACCGGCTGCTCGTGGGTCGTCATCGTCTTGGCAAAAGTTGCCCCTATTGTTAGGTCTTGTCTTCTTCCGTTCACCGGACACCAGTGTCCGGGTTCAAAACGGCGCCGTGAAAATCGGTGCGTCCGGGTTACTCGGCGGTTGCGTCGGTCGCTTCACTCGCCGCTGTGTCGTCGGCGTCACTCGAGTCGCCGTCTTCGGCTTCCTCCTCCAGTTCGGCCTCGTCGATGGCCGCTTCGGCCAGGATTTCCTCGCCGTCGATCCCCTGTTCTTCGGCCATCGCAAGCAGCAGGGCGCGCTGCTCGGTGAGCTGGTGGTCGAGCCGTTTGACCGTGTCGTGGGTGTCGTCCATCTCCTCTTCCAGCCCGACGATTCGTTGCTGAAGTTGCTGGACCTGTTTGTACATCGCTTCGGCGCGGTCGGACAGTCCCTGAATCTTCTTTGCAGTGCTTCCAAGTCCCATACGTTGGGGATGTGTCGGCTAACTAATGGGCCTTTTCCTCTGTTGCGTGAACGGCAGTGAGCAAGGAGATCGTTGTCCGTTCACAAACACCGCGGGTTGGGAACTCGGTTCCGAACTGTACACGATCTCCGCTTTGACTCGAGGTATCAGCAATGATGCTCCGACCGATAGCACGCACCCGGACGCAAGGCCGCGACACGTCCTCTCGGCTGTCCGGTGAGCGAGGGAGCAGCAACGATGAACTGTACGAAGCGGACACGAGTTCGCTCTTACGGTCGACACGCCGGGGTTCGAAGCCGAGTTCGTATCGATCGCCGTCCCGTAATATGAAAATACCTACCTATATATGTAATCCGTTGGAAGGGATTGCGTATGTCATTTCGCGTCTCCGACGCGCTCACCGGTGGAATCGAACGGACGCTGGCCAAGAACGGGCTCGTACTCGCGGCCGCGTTTTACGTACTCCTGGCGGTCCAGACGCTCTTCACGCCAAGCGGCGTCCAGACGGGGATGGAACCGGAGCCGATTATCGACGCGCCGGTTATCGGTGGCCTCATCAGCGTTCTAACGTCCTTAGCAGGACTGTACCTACTGATCGTTGCCCTCCGAACGTTCGTAACCGACGAGACCGAAACCATCCCGGACGCCGCCCTGCGTAACCGGCCAGTGTGGGCGTTCCTGAACGTGTTCGTCGGACTGATCATCTTCACCTTGCTGGTCGCGATCGGATTCGTCTTCCTCATCGTTCCCGGCCTCTTCTTGCTGGTCGCGCTGTGGTTCTTCGACGTCTACGTCGCGGTAGAAGACGACGACTTCGTCACCGCCATGAAGCGAAGTTGGTCGCTTACGTCCGGGAACCGACTCGGACTGTTCGGTCTCGGCGTCGGCGTCGTCCTCATCACTATCGCGATCTCGATCCCGTTTACCATTGCGATGGTAATCGTCGGCGGCGTTCTCGGCGTGTTGATCTCGCAGATCGGAACTGCGATCGGCGGTATCTTCGTGTACGCGACGACCGCGGTCGCGTTCACTCAACTTCGGGATTCGAAGGCGGGCGTCGAAGACCGATCGGAGACCGACGACTGGGGCTCGTCGACGGACGACGAGTGGAATCGATCGACCGACCGCTGATTACGCAGTTAGCGAAATCGATCGAATTCGAACTCGAGGACCCGCGGGCGTGTCGCCTCCCGTTCGCGCATCCTCCTGGTTCGCACGGGAGGATCCTCACGCCCGACTTCGATTACGGAGACGAAAGGTCCTTAAGTTTCTACCCCCTACAGGGAACTGGATAGGTCGGGCAGTTTGGCCCTGCTCACTACCCGCGCTATGGTCATTAGCGGGGACCGAACACCGCGGGCGTCCGGTCAGACCGGCCGGGGCCCCGGGAGCCAACGTGGAAGCCTCGTCCGTCGGGGACAGCGGTCCACGATGGTCGTCCGCAGGGACGTCCCACCGTGGTTAGCCGGCGACAGCCCATCAGGCGCGGAAGCGAGCAGTGGACCGCCGGACACCTGTCGCTCGACGGGTCGCGGGGTGGAGAAGGCAACCGGGATTCCCCCGGCCGGAACGCCGGGCAATCGCGGCTTCCGCACTCATACTTCATATTCATACCCGTTTTCACTCTGCACCAGCGGTGCCGACAGTAGTGTGGCCGCTCGAGGTCGGTGTCGGTATCCAGATTGGGATCGAGGACGACACCTCTCTCGCGTTGCTGCACCGCGGACCGCAACTGGATTAGCGCTCGGGCGTGAAGCGGTCGCATGATCAGCCTCGCGCTTTCGGTCCGGCAGTGTGACTGCCCGTTGAGCGCGGCGAGCGCGGAGTACGACGTGGCCTTCGTCACGCCCCACTGGCACTACCACCACGACCGGGCGCGACTCGAGCTTCGAATCCTCGCCGAAGGGAGCAGCCGAACCGCCGTCGAACGCGGGCTGGAGCGAATCCGATCCCACGACGAGACCGATTCCTTCGAGTTACTCACAAAGCAGGGCCACACGGCTCGGGCGCGGCTCACGATGGGCACAACCGAGATGATGGGAACCGTCATCGGCCATGGCGGCTACCTCACCGGCCCCTTCGAGAACGCCGACGGCAGCGAACGCTGGGAGATCGGGTTTGACGACGAAGCCGCCGCCGACCGCGCGCTCGCGACCCTCGAAACCCACGACGACGAGTACGAGGTCCGGGACCGTCGCCGACTGGACCCGGCAACTGTCCTCGAGGACGTCCGGGCCGAGAGCGTGGGCGCGACGGTACTCGAGGGAGCCCGCCGATTGACGCCGACCGAACGCGAGACGCTCCGACGGGCCGTCGACGCCGGCTACTACGACGTGCCCCGCGTGGCGACGCTGGGCGATCTCGCCGCGACGCTCGACGTCTCGGACGCCGCCGTCTCGAAGACCCTCCGGCGTGCCGAGCGCAAGCTGCTGGTACCGACGGTGGCGACGCTCGAGTCGACTGATCGACGGGATCGTACGCGAGGTTAACATCCTAACGGGAGGGAGTATCCTCGCGGGACCCCTCGTACGACTGTGAGCTGGAACTCGGTTTCGCGATCGGTCATATCGACGTATCTCTTCGCACTCGCCCCCCTCGCCGCGGCGGCGCTATGGGGCGGGCTCTACGTCGTGAGCAAGTGGGGGTTCGACGCCGTTCCGCCGCTGACGCTCGCGTTCATGCGGGTCGTCGTCGGCGCGGTCGCGCTGCTGGCCGTCGTTCGGGTGACGTATCCGCGCCGACAGTTCTCCCGGCGCGACCTGCTCGGATTCGCCGCCCTCGGTACCGCGGTAGCCGCGTCGCTCGCGACGCAGTTCCTCGGCACCGCGCTGACGACGGCGAGCCAGGGATCGCTCATCACCGTCCTGACGCCGATTTTCACGATCCTGTTGGGGGTGACGCTGCTCGGCGAGCGGCTCTCCGCCCGACTGGTGATCGGCATGGCGATCGCGACCGCCGGGACGGTCGTCGTCCTGACGGGTCAGTACCGACTTTCGGAGCTCGCCGGCGCTGCGACCGCGGGAATCGGTATGCTTCTGGTTGCGAGCGCGACCTGGGCGCTCTACACGGTTTGGGGGAAACCCCTGATCGACCGCTACTCCGCCCTCGAGACAGCGACCTACTCCTGCGTCGTCGCGGTACCGATCCTCGCCGTGTTCGTCGCACTCGAGATCGCGACGACCGACGCCTCGCTCCGGGCGATCGAGCCGACGCCAGGGCTCGTCGTCGCGGTGCTCTACCTCGGGCTGCTCGGTACGGCTGCGGCGTGGTATCTCTGGTACAAGGGGATGGAGTACGTCGACGCCAGCGTCATCTCTGCGTTTTTCTTCGTGCAGCCGGTCGTGGGCGCGCTCTTCGGAGCGATGGTACTCGGCGAATCGCTCGGTTCCCGGTTCGTCCTCGGCGGCATCGTGATGGCCGTGGGCGTCTATCTCGTTTCGACCACGCGAGCCGCCGCGTAGTCGGTGCGGATTCGAGACGGTCTCCGACTCCCATAGCCGTTACCAGGTGGTGCGGTTCATTTTATGATAACTATTCGAGGAGTCTCGTCGCGACTACGCGACCGACTCGAGGGCTCGCTCGAGACGCCGTATCCGCCTCCCGGGCCGTTGTCGGCGCTCGTCTTCCGCCGGTAGCTACTCCTCGTCGACCGGTTCGACGCGTTTTCCGGTCGCCATCGGAATCACCCGCTGGTCGGCGTCGACCCACTCGCGCTCGAGTTCCCGGCCCTCGAACAGCCGGTCGAGGAAGACGGCCAGGCCAGCGACTTCGGAGTGTGGCTGGTTGGTAACCCCGACGTTCCAGTCAGCCGCCTCGTAGACGTCGAACGAGACCTTCTCGGCGCCGACGACGACGAGAATCGGCTCGCCGTCGTCCCGGTGTGCGGCTCGAATCTCGCGTTCGACGTCCTGGACGCGCTCGCCGTACATGGTGAGATGGACGACTCGGCCGTCCCAGTTGCGGATGATTCCCTGCGGCGAGTCCGTGAGTTCGACGTCGAAGGGGCCGCCGAAGCGGTCGGTGATGTCCGCGACGGTGTCGAGCGACTGGCCGGCGTTGTCGGGGAGCAGAACGCGGTCGGCACCCAGCGCCCGCGCCGTCAAACCGACGTGAGTCGTCATCCGCTCGTCCCGGCCGGGGCGGTGGCCGAGTCGAAGGACGGCGACTTCGGAGTCGTCGTGCATGCTCGAGTACACTCTCGGGCGAGGTTAGGGGGTTTCGTTTTCGACCTGAAATACCTCGCTGGGTCGAACGACCGCTCGCTTTGCGAGCGGATGTTGGGCTTCGCCGCGGCGAATGGGTTGCTGCCCTCTCGAGTCCGGAAAGTCTTATACTGTTGACCTGTTTCGGTAACAGGGGATGGAGCAGATCAACGAATCCGATCTCGAGTGGACCGAGTACGACCCCGAACCGGAAGACACGGCGTTTCGCCGCAAAGAACTCTCGAGCGCGGTCGGTGCCGACGACCTCGGCTGTAGCCTCTACGAACTCCCGCCGGGGATGCGCTCGTGGCCCTACCACTACCACACGGCGAACGAGGAAGCGCTGTACGTGCTGGCGGGCGATGGACTCCTCATCGCTGCGGACGGCGAGGAGCCGCTGACGGCGGGCGACTTCGCGACCTTACCCGCGGACGAGCGCGGCGGCCACCGGATCGTCAACGACGGCGACGAACCGCTCCGATACCTGATGCTCTCGACGATGAACGAACCGGACGTCACGATCTATCCCGAGATGGAGAAATTCGGCGTCTTCGCCGGCTCGCCGCCGGGGGGCCGCGACGAGCGGTCGTTTCACGGCTACTACAACATCGACGACGAGACGGCGTACTGGGAGGAGTGATCGGTAGTCGAACGGAGGTCGACTCGAGACTCGAGGCCCGATATTTGAGACTCGAGACTCGAGCGAATGCGGCCATCCACGGCCGCCGGTGCGTCGATAGGCTCTTGGGGAACCCTTGCGAAACGCCCACGTAATGACCGCGTTCGGACGCGAAACGGTGAGCGCTCGATGACGAGCGTTCGCGAGTGGATTCAGGAGGTGCGCCAGGACCGATGGGGACTGCTGGTCGATCTGGTGTTTGCGATCGTCTGGGTGACGATGGTCGATCTCCTCTTTCGCGTTCTCGACGGCCCCGACTGGGCCTACTACATGCTCATGCTCGCGGGAATCGCCGCGTACTTCGTCTTCTTTGCGAGCCTCGAGATGGCGACGTCCGACCGATAGCGACGACGGCGGTAGTCGAGACGGGTCTTTGAGGGACGTCTGTCTCCGAGATTACCCTCGAGTGTCCGAAACGAAAAACAGGAGGAAACCGGTCTCGAGCCGCGGGCTTATACGGTTTACTGTAGTCAATGACCGCCGATCACCGACCCCGTCCCTGGTGATCGGCGGTACATAGTTACAGCAATCCGTATTAGTCCTCGCGGATGTCCACCACGAGGACGGGGATGTCCGTCGTCCGGAGCGTTCGTTCGGCGACGCTGCCGAGCAGGACGCGTTTGACGCCGCCGCGGCCGGCCGACCCCATGACGATGAGGTCGACGCCATGGTCGTCGGCGTAGTCCGCGATTCGGTCGTGCGGTCGGCCGGCGACGACGGATTCGGTAACCTCGAGACCCTGTTCGCGCGCTCGCTTTGCGACGCTGCCGGTCGCCTTGTCGGCTCGCTGTTGCACCTCGGGCATCTCGTCGTACTTGCCCTGTCGAATGCGGTCGACCTGTTCGGTGCCGAGGCCGACGTCCATCGCGCTCGTATCGATGACGTACAGGGCGTGGATCGCGGCGTCGTACTTCGCTGCGAGATCGAGCGCGTGATCGACAGCGTTCTCTGCAACCTCGCTTCCGTCGGTGGGAATGAGTATCGTATCGTACATGGGTACTGGTTAGTCGTCTGCGGGGGTGCCGCCGTCAGCGGCGGCGTCTTCGGCGGATTCCATCTGTTGCATCGGCTCCGGGCTGTGACACTGACGGACGAGGCGTTTGATCTCCTGTGGCGGTTCGTCCGTGGCCACCGAGACGACGATGATGACGGCGAAGACGACCGGCACGCCGATCAGTGCGGACGACGTTCCCGGGAGGTAGGTTGCGACTCCGGGGATGACCGCCTCTTCGACGCCGGTATACATCGGGATCGCAGTGTCGTTCAGGATTGCACCGAACGAGAGCAAGATCCCGACGAGCATGCCCGCGAGCGCGCCCTCGCGAGTCGTGTTCTCCCACCAGAGACCGAGGAAGAACACGGGGAAGAAGACGGTTCCGGCGATCGCGAACGACATCGCGACGAGTTCGCCGATGAGCGCCGGCGGGTTCAGCCCGATCAGCGCGACGAGGATCCCGATCCCGACGATCGTCGCGCGGCCGACGAGCATCTGCTCGCGCTGGGTCGCGTCTTCCTTGTAGAGGTTGGTGTAGATGTCGTGGGCCGCCGCCGAGGAGGCGGTGATGAACAGTCCGGCAGTCGTCGCGAGTGCAGCGGCGACCGCGCCGGCAGCGACGAACCCGACGAGCCACGTCGGCAGGTCGGCGAGTTGGGCGGTCAGCACGACGAGGGCGTCGGCCTCAGAACCGGACATGCCGCCGTCGCCGGCGAATCCACCGCCGTTCGTCACCTCGCTGTCGTAGAGCAGGCCGCCGAACGCGGCGTAGGTAGCCGTCCCCCAGTACAGCAGGCAGATGAAGAACAGACCCCAGACGGTCGACCAGCGGGCGGTCCGCTCGTTGTCGACCGTATAGAACCTGACGAGGACGTGCGGTAATCCACAGGTCCCGACGATCAGGCTAAAGGCCAAGGCGATCCACGCGTAGTAGCCCGCGTTCGCGAACGGTTCGACGAACTGGGTCTCGATTTCGGCCGCCGCCGAGACCTCGCTCCCGAACTCGAGGTACGGCAAGACGGTCGAGTAGCCTTGCGTCCAGCCGACGGCGTAGAGACCGAGCGTGAACGCGATGATCAGGATGACGTACTGGATGGCCATGTTCTTCGTCGTCCCCAGCATCCCCGAGAGGGCGACGTATCCGATGGTAACGGCCATCAGTATGATCACGCCGGCCTCGTAGGAGATGCCGAAGATGTACTGAGCCATCAGTCCCATCCCGCTGGCCTGCCCGATTGCGTAGGTAAAGGCGATCGCGAGCGTGGTGAACGCGGCGATGCCCCGCGCCCAATCGGAGTAGAACCGGTCGCCGACGAAGTCGGGGGCCGTGTACTTCCCGAACCGGCGGAACTGCGCCGCCAGGAAGATCAGGAGGATGAAGTAGCCCGTCGTCCAGCCGACGACGTACGCGAGTCCGAAGTATCCCGAAAGCGCGATCAGCGACGCGACGCCGAGATACGACGCGGCGCTCATCCAGTTGGCACCGATTGCCATCCCGTTCTCGATCGAACCGATGGATCGACCGGCGACCCACAGTTCGTCGACCGCGGCGACGCGGAAGAAGTAGCCGACGCCGAGGAACAACAGCAACATTGCGGCCACCGTCAGCGCCGGAACGAGCTTGAACTCTCCGACGTCGAGGGCGGTTTCTTGCAGGATAACCGGGTCGATCGCTTCGATCATTCTTCACCTCCGTCGGCAGCGACGGTGCCGCCGGACTCTACTTCCTCCTCGTGGGAGATGCCGTACTTGGTGTCGAGTCGGTCGCGCTGCATCGCGTAGGCGACCGAGAGCAACAGGGCAGCAAGCGGCGTGAAGATCGCGGCCAGGAAGAAGTGGAGCGGGAACCCGCCCAAAACCTCCGTCCCGGTCATCAGGTCCGGTGCGAGAAACGTCGCCGTCGTCGGGCCGAAGACGACGAGGATCCACGCGATAAACGAGAGCCAGATTACTCGGAGATGGTCTCGCATGAACGGCGTCGCCGGCTTGAAGATGTTTATTTCCTTATCGAGGTACGCTTCCGTCGCGACGCCGCCGTCCGTCTCGACTGGATCTGACGTCTCGGTCGAATCGTGTTCGTTATTATCTGACATATTCCGTGTGCTCTGTATTGGTCGGCTCTCGCTCAGTAGTAGAAGAAATCGGCCGAGTTAGTCTCCCTCGGCCTGTTTGGCGATCTCGTCGACGACCTCCGGATTCCGAAGCGTCGACGTGTTGCCCAGTTCGTCGCCGCTCGCGATGTTCTCGAGCAGGCGGCGCATGATCTTGCCCGACCGCGTCTTCGGCAGTTCGGGCGTGAAGATCACTTCCTCCGGTTTCGCGATCGGGCCGATCGAATCGAGGACGCCCTCAACGACGCGTTCCTCGAGTTCCTCGTCCGTCTCGGTGCCGTCTTCGGAGATGGCGTAGACGTAGACGGCCTCGCCTTTGACCTCGTGGTCGCCGCCGACGACGGCGGCTTCGGCGATCCCTTCGACGCCGACGACGGCCGATTCGATCTCCATCGTGCCGAGGCGGTGGCCGGAGACGTTGATGACGTCGTCGACGCGGCCGAGGACGGTGATGTAGCCGTCGTCGTCGATTTTCGCGCCGTCTTCCGGGAAGTAGACCCATTCGTCGGACCCCTCGTCGGAGTACTCCTGCCAGTACTCCTCGATGAATCGCTCGTCGTTGTTGTACAGCGTTCGGAGCATCCCGGGCCACGGGTTGTTGACCGTGACGTAGCCGGCCTCGCCGGCCGAAACCTCATCACCCTGTGCGTCGACGATCCGTGCGTCGATACCCGGCAGGGGCGGCCCCGCAGAGCCGGGTTTCATCTCGTTGATCCCCGGCAGCGTGGTGATCATCATGCCGCCAGTTTCGGTCTGCCACCAGGTGTCGACGATGGGACACTCCTCGTTGCCGATGTGTTTGTAGTACCACTTCCAGGCCCGCGGGTTGATCGGCTCGCCGACGGTGCCGAGCAGTCGCAGCGAGGAGAGGTCGTGGTTCTCGGTGTACTCCTCGCCCCATTTCATGAACGCGCGGATAGCCGTCGGCGCGGTGTAGAAGATGTCGACGTCGTTCTTCTCGACGATCTCCCAGAGTCGATCCTTGTCGGGATAATCCGGCGTTCCCTCGTACATCACGCTCGTCGTGCCCAGTGCGAGCGGCCCGTAGACGATGTAGGAGTGGCCCGTGATCCAGCCGATATCGGCCGAACACCAGTAGGTGTCGTCGGCTTCGATGTCCAGGACGGCGCGGCTCGTCCAGGCGGTGTAGGCCAGATAGCCGCCGGTCGTGTGTTTCACGCCCTTGGGCTTCCCGGTCGTCCCCGACGTGTACATCAGGAACAGCATGTCCTCCGCGTCGCGGGAAACGGGCTCGACCGTCGATCCTTCGTGGTCGGCCACCAGTTCGTCGTAGTCGTGTTGGTTGTCCGCGAGGTCGTGGGAGAGGTCGTCGCCCAGTCGGTCGACAACCACGACGTCGGACACCTCGTGCTCGACGCCCTCGAGGCCCTCGTTGGCCTTCGAGATGTGATCCAGCGCGTCGCCGCGACGGTAGTAGCCGTCGCAGGTGACCAGATACTCGCTTTCGGCCGAGTTCATCCGGGTCGCGAGCGCGTCGGCCGAGAAACCGGCGAAGACGACGCTGTGTGGCGCGCCGATGCGGGCACACGCCAGCATGGCGATCGGCAACTCCGGAATCATCGGCATGTAGAGGGTGACGACGTCGTCCTCCTCGACGCCGAGGTCGCGCAGCGTCGCCGCGAAGTCCTCGACTTCGTCCAACAGTTCGGCGTAGGTGTAGCTTCGCGTCTCGCCGAGTTCGCCCTCCCACTCGATGGCCGCGCTGTCGGCGCGGCCCTCCTCGACGTGGCGATCGAGACAGTTGTACGACGCGTTCAGTTCGCCGCCGGTGAACCACTCGTAGAACGGCGCGTCACCGTCTTCGAGGACGGTGTCGTACTCTTCGTCCCACGAGAGCAGGTCTGCGGCGCGCTCCCAGCATTCGGGCCAGTTCTCCTCGAACTCCTCGTAGATCGCCGGATCCGTGACGTTCGCCTGTTCGACGAACGACTCGGGCGGTTCGAACGTTTCCTGTTCCTCGAGACGAGCCTCGAGGTTGGCATCCTCCTGTGACATGATACACCAACCCAAAACACAACGAGCATCGTAAGTGCTCCATCTAGTTGTACAAAATCGGGCCCCGAACCCGGTGAACACCTCGGCGATACTGACTGTATAAGGAGGCTATATCCGATTATACGGGGTTGTCTCGGGCCCGGATCGGTCGCGCGACGGACGGCCGTGAGCCGCGAGGGTCGATCGAGAGTCGGTTCTCGCTCTCCCCCGGACACCACTCTAGAGGATTAGTGCGAATCTCGGCCGTGCGCTCGCGGACGTTCCGTTAGTCCTGTTCCGCGACCTCGGCCCCGCTCCCGGTCGGATCGTCGAGGAACGTCCGTAAGAGTTCGTGTTGGCCCTTTCGGAGGTGGTTGTGCAACGTCGGCGAGGAGATCCCCATCGCGTCGGCGATCTCCTCGGCCGTGCTCTCGCGGGGCCAGTCGTAGTAGCCGCCGAAGTAGGCCGCTCGGAGCGACGCTTCCTGGCGATCGGTCAGTCGGTCCTCGAGGCCTTCCTGGAACTCGCGGGCCGTCTGGACGGTCCGTTCGGCCTCGCGCTTTCCGACCAGTTCGGAGTCGGGGAACGCGGAGCGAAGGCCCGCGACGATCGTCCGCAGGTCGGCGTCGGCGGCGCACTCGGCCGTGATCGTCGTCACGCCGTCCTCGGTGACGGCCTCGAGGACGGTCACGCCGTACTCGGTAAGCGTCAACGCCGGCGAGGAGCCGTCGACGACGAACTCGACGCGCCAGCCGTCCTCGTCGGTCTCGACCAGTCGGCAGTCGTCGATCCCGGGGTCGTCCGCCGCGAGATCGAAGAGGTCGGCCGGCGACGCCCCCTCGAGGCGCAGGTAGTACAGCTGTGTCGTCTCCGAAACCGGGACGAGCGAGTCGAGTTCGAACCGACAGCCCAGTCGCCGCGCGGCGTCGACGAAGAAGGAGTCGGCGTCCCGGCAATCGATCTCGAGTTCGACGACGCGGTCGGACAGCAGGAGGTTGCGCCGGCGAACCGCGGCGATCGCGTAGCCGACCTGCTGGCCGATCGTCTCGAGCCACCGGCGTTCGTCCGCGTCGAAATCGGAGACGCCGTCGGTCGCGACCGAGAGCGTGCCGTACACCGTGTCGCCGTAGACGAGCGGGACGCGTGCGAGCACGCCGCCGTCGTCCTCGCGGTCGCCGCGCTCTCCGGGCCCGCGTTCGACCGGGAGGCTCACGTCGGTCGCGACCGAGACCGCGGCGTCGCCGTCGTCGGTCGGCGGTTCGTCCGCTCGCCACTCCGCCGGAACCAGTCGATCGACCTCGCTCGGTTCGATCCCGCTCGAGGCGCGCCACGCTCGCTGTCGATCCGAGAGCGTCGCTCGGTCGATCCAGGCGAACGCGTAGGCCTCCCCCTCGGTCAGCGCGGTACAGGTCTTCGTCTCGATCTCCTCGTGGTCCGTCGATTCGAACAGCGATCGCGTGACGGATCGGTAGGCCCGGGCGACGGCATCCCGTCGCTCGAGTTCGTCGCGGCGCGACCGGACGGACTCGAGTTCGTCGTGGGACGCCGAGACGTCGCGGACGAAGACGGCGAAGCCGCGGTGGCGTCCCTGATCGTCCCGCAGCGGGGAGATGACCTCGGTCGCCCGAAATCGCGACCCGTCCTCGTGAACGCGCCAGCCGTCGTCCTCGTAACCGGACTCCTCCAGGCTCGCCGCTAACGTCCGCTCGGGGACGCCATCGTCGACGGCCTCGTCCGTGTAGAACGTCGAGACGTGCGTGCCGACGATTTCGCCGGCTCGGTAGCCGAACATCGACGCCGCGCTTCGGTTCCAGCGCTCGACGTAGCCGTCGGCGTCGAGGCGGATGAGGGCGTATCGGTCGCTCGCGGCGAGGAGCAGGCGGACCACGCTGTCGTCGCTCACGGCCGAGCCGGGCTGTGTTCCCGAGCGACCGCGACGCTGTCCGTGTCCATGCCCGTGCCCGGCTCCCGTCGCTCGTTCGAGCGCGTCGAAGGCGTCGACGATCTCCGCGTCCGCCGGCTCGGGCAGGTACGGCTCGAGCGCTTCGAAACTCCGCCAGCCGCCGGCGGCCTTGACGACTCGAGGGTTGACCGCGTGGTCGACGAGCGCCCGCCGGGCGAAATACTGCCGCAGATCGCTCGTGGATGCGTCGGTAAGCGCTGGCTGGTCGAACAGGTCGCCGGCCCGGTCGGCGACGTCCGACACCAGCATCTGGAGGCGTCGCGCGGTAACGGAAAAGATCCGGTCGTCGGGCGACAGTCCGTTGCTCCGCGCGTATCGCCGCAGTTCCCGCTCGATTCGTGTCGGCAGGTACGCCGTTCTGCCGTCCCCGTCGCCGACGGCCGGCACCCGAATCAGATATCGCGGCGGATCGATCCGGACCTGTTCGACGTCGTCGATCGTGAGCGCGGTGAGCTCCGTCGGACGGAGCCCGACGTCACCGCAGAGCCGGACGACGAGCGCCTCACGATACGTTTCGGCGGCGTCGAGGAGCGACTCGTACTGTTCGCGCGAGAGCACCGTCGAGTCGGGCTCCTCGAGACTCATATTTCGCCCTTTCCAGTGACGCGAACATAATTGTGTCGACACGGTCCGCTATCAGAACCCGCTGCCGGTGCTAACGCCGATACCAGAACGAAGAAGGCTTCGCGAGAGTTGATAGTCCGAAACAGCCGATCGGCTACTCACTCATCGCGGATTTCGGCCTGGATCTCGCCGACGATTTCGGGATTGCGCAACGCGCTCGTATCTCCCAACTCTTCGCCGTTCGCGACGTCCTCGAGCAGGCGACGCATGATCTTCCCCGAGCGCGTCTTCGGGAGTTCGGGTGTGAAGACGATCCCTTCGGGACGGGCGAACGGACCGATCGCCGCCTCGATGTTGTCGATGATCGCCTCGCGAACCGCGGCGGTGTCGTCGTACCCGCCCTCCGTGCTGACGTAGGCGTAAATATCGGTTCCCTTCGTCTCGCTCGAGCGCCCGACGACGGCCGATTCGGCGACGCCGGGGACGTCGGTGATCGCGCTCTCGATTTCCATCGTGCTCAGGCGACGGCCGGAGACGTTGATCACGTCGTCGACCCGACCGAGAACGGTGATGTAGCCGTCCTCATCGACTCGAGCGGCGTCGCCGCTGAAGTAGCGCCACTCCTCGCGGTCGGGGTTCGAGAAGCGGTCCCAGTACTCCGTCAGGAAGCGGTCGTCGCCGTCGTACAGCGTCCGGGCCATGCCGGGCCACGGACGGGCGATGGTCAGGTAACCGGCCTCGCCGGCGTCGACCTCGGCGCCGGATTCGTCGACGATACGGACGTCGATGCCGGGGAGTCCCGGCCCCGCAGCGCCGGGTTTCATCTCGTCGACGCCCGGCAACGTCGAGACCGTCACCGCGCCGGTCTCGGTCTGCCACCAGGTGTCGACGACGGGGCAGTTCTCCGTGCCGATGTGCTCGTAGTACCAGTTCCAGGGCCGCGGACTGATCGGTTCGCCGACGGTACCGAGCAGGCGCAGCGAGGACAGATCGTGCTGTGCAGGGTACTCTTCGCCCCACTTCATGAACGCGCGGATGGCCGTCGGCGCGGTGTAGAAGATGTCGACCGCGTTCCGGTCGACGATCTCCCAGAGCCGATCCCGGTCGGGGTAGTCCGGCGTTCCCTCGTACATCACCGTGGTCGTCCCCAGCGCGAGCGGGCCGTAGACGATGTAGGAGTGGCCGGTAATCCAGCCGATGTCAGCCGCACACCAGTAGGTGTCCTCGGGTTTGATGTCCAGAACCGCGTGGCTCGTCCAGGCGACGTGGGAGAGATAGCCGCCGGTCGTGTGGACGACACCCTTCGGTTCGCCGGTCGTCCCTGACGTGTACATCAGGAACAGCATGTCCCCGGCGTCTCTCGGAACAGGGTCGACGGTCTCACCCGCGAACGCGTCGACGAGGTCGTAGTAGTCGTGTTCGTTGTTGCCGAGGACGTGCGGCAGATCGTCGCCGAGACGATCGACGACGACGGTCTGGACGTCCTGCTCGAGGCCGAGCAGGGCGTTGTCGACCTTGCTCTTCTGGTTGAAGGCGTCGCCCCGGCGGTAGTAGCCGTCGCAGGTGACCAGATACTCGCTCTCGGCGGCCGCCATCCGGGTCGCGAGCGCGTCGGCCGACAGCCCCGCGAAGACGACGCTGTGTGGCGCTCCGATGCGGGCACACGCCAGCATGGCGATCGGGAGCTCCGGAATCATCGGGAGGTAGATCGTGACGACGTCGTCCTCCTCGACGCCGAGGTCGCCAAGCGCCGCCGCGAACTCGTTGACTGCGACGAAGAGGTCCCGATACGTGTACGTCTCTCGTTCGCCGTGTTTTCCCTCCCAGCGAATCGCCGTGTGGGTCTTGCGGCCCGCCTCGAGGTGCCGGTCGAGGCAGTTGTACGACGCGTTCAACGTTCCGCCCTGGAACCAGCGATAGAAGGGCGCGTCCTCGTCCTCGAGGACGGTGTCGTACGCGTCGCTCCACGACAGCAGGTCGGCTGCCCGTTCCCAGCACTCCGGCCAGTTCTCCTCGAACGCCTCGTGGATCCCCGACTCCGTGACGTTCGCTTGCTCGACGAACGACGACGGAGGGCGTCGGAGTGACCCGGTGAGGACGTGACGGTCACGCCCCCACCCGTTCCGATCGACCATATTTCGTCCGAATCGAGGGCAGGCACCGGAATAAGCGTTGCCTCGCGAGCTTTTTTAACGGGGTCCTCCCACGGCCGCAGGCCGCCCGAACGGTCATCGGAACTGGAGGAACTGTCGATCGTCGCTTCGCTCGCCGACGGCCGGATAGATCACGATGAAGTTGCCGTCGGTCTCCTCGGAGACCGTCGTCGGGAGCGTCCGAAGTTCCGAATGCCAGCCCATTGTTCCCCGGCGGGCGCTCATCGTGACGACGAGGTCCGTCTCGTCGATGTCGTCGCGCAGACGGGCGGAGACGGCGCTCCAGTCGTCCACCCGCTCGAACGTCGCCGGAACGTCGGGGGAGACCATATCGAAGAGGCGCTCGAACTGATCGGGGTTTCGGTCCACGACGAGGCCCCGGACCGGCGCACCGACCTGTTCCGCGAGGTGTTCGATCGTGTGTACGGCCTCGTAGAACCCGTCGTTGTGGTCGATCCCCGGCGGCAGGATCACCACGACCTCGCCCGTCGTGTTCAGGGGCTGGCGCACGTGAGAGACCAACACGAGCTGTTTCGTCCGGATAAGCACCTGGTCGATGACGTCGCCGAACACGCGCTGGTGGCGCGGCGCCCCGTCCCAGCCGATGATCAGCGTCGTGATCCGATTCTCGAGGATCGCCCGAATGATCCCCGAGGCGACGTTCCCTTCGACCCGGGTCTGGCGCTCGAGGGGGACTTCGGCTCCGGCGGTGTAGGCCTCGGTCTCCTCGAGCGACGATTCGATCTCGGCGATGTCGGCTTCGGCTCGAGAGCCTGGCTGGGCGACGCTCAGGGTGTACAGCGGCTGATCGTCACCGGCCTCGCGGACGATCAGGGCGAGATCGAGCAGTCGCTCGCGGTACTGAGACTCGCGCGAGAACGGAACCATGACCCGCTGTGGCGCGTTTCTGGGATCGTACTCGGTGTGCTCGGACGCGCGGACGATCGCCCGTCCGTAGCGGTCGACGACGGCGGGGCTGATGACACTGACGACCAGGATCATCAGCACGACGGCGTTGAGCATGGCCTCGCCGAACAGGCCCGCGTCGAATCCGATCAGAACGATCGCGAGCGCCGCCGCAGCCTGACCGACCGAGAGTCCGAACATCGTCATCGTCTCGTCGTGGGAGTAGCCGTATCGGCGTGCGGTCACCCAGGCCGCGGCGTACTTCGTCGTGAGCACGAGGCCGACGAACGCGACGGTGATCGACAGCGTGTCGAGGCCGTCGGTCAGCACCCGAGCGTCGACGAGCATTCCGACCGACAGCAGGAAGAACGGGATGAACAGCGCGTTCCCGACGAATTCGATGCGGTTCATCAGGGGTCCGCTCTCGGGGATCAGACGGTTGAGCACGAGGCCGGCGAGGAACGCGCCGACGATGTACTCGACGCCGGCGAGTTCGGCGAGGTAGGCACAGACGAACAGGACGGCCATCACGAATAGGAACTCGAAGTAACTCTCCTGGTCGACGGTCCGAAAGAACCAGCGGCCGATCCGGGGAACGAGCAGCCAGACGCCCGCGAAAAAGAGCGCGAGTCCGCCCGCGAGTTCGAGCCAGAAGCCGGCCCCGAGTTCGCCGTCCGCGCCGGCGATGACGACGGCGAGGACGAGCAACGCGAGCGTATCGGTGATGATCGTGCCGCCGATCGTCGCCGTGACGCTCTCGGTCTTCGTGATCCCGAGTCGGTTGACGACCGGGTACGCGAGCAGGGTGTGGGAAGCGAAGATGGCGGCGAACAGCGCTGCGGCACCGACCGAGAGCCCGAGGACGTAGTAGCCGACGACGGTCCCGATCGCCTGCGGGATGACGAACGAAAGGAGCCCGAAGACGATGCTCCGATCCTTGTACTCGATGAACTGGGCGAGGTTGATCTCGAGGCCCGCGACGAACATCAGGTAGACGATGCCGACCTCGCCGAGCAGGACGATCGTCTCGTCGCGCTCGAGCACGCCCAGCCCGTTGGGGCCGATGACCGCGCCGACGACGATGATGCCGATGATCCCCGGGAGCCGGTACCGACCCAGCACCAGCGGGACGACCAGAAAGACGATCATCGCCAGCCCGAAGATGAGGATCGGATCGTCGATCGGGAGCGACAGCGCCGCCGGGATCATGGTCCGATCGCTCCGTCGGGCACTCGACGACGTCCGTTCGTCACAACCGTTCGAACCTGTATCGACACGTTTCTACTCGAGACTGTCACGTCCGCATACTAACGGCCCTCGGTTTCGATATCCCCGATTCGACTTCGCTCGTATCAAACTCCGATACTCCGCTCCGATCGGGTCATCCGTTTCGACCGCAAAACGTTGCCCAGTCGACCGGGTTCGGCGTCGCGATGCTCATAGTCCGTCGGTCGAATCGATGTCAGTGATGTCCTCGGGATCGAGCGCTTCGCCGGGCTCGCGGACGACGTAGACGTCGTAGCGCTGGTCGTTGGCGACAGGGCTGCCGACGCTCGACTGCGGAGCGATCACGGAGCCCGCGTTTTCCGACCCGATAAAGACCACCGAGGCCTCGATTTCGCCGGCGATGCGTCGGATTTCCCGGACGACGTTCGTGGTCGAGGTCGCGGTCGGTTCGTCGGAATTGACGCGCTCGGTCCGGAACGTCGCCTCCGAATCGATCTCTTCAGCTCGCGCTCGGATCCCCGTTTCGATGGCGTCCGGATCGAACGGTTCCCCCTCCGTAATCCAGCCCCGGTCCCGCGCGTACTCGGCGTCGTCGGGGATCACCGTCACCACGACGACCTCCTCGTCCAGCAACTCGCCAAAGGCGGCGGCCTTCTCGAGCGCTTTTCTCGCCAGGTCCGACCCGTCGAAGGGCACGAGTAGTGTCATACTGTCCTGTGGTACGACGGCGGAGGTAAATGTTCGCCCTCCGACAACCGGCCAGCTACCGGCCGGAGACCGCGGCTTCGGAACCAGCGCCGGCGATACCTCTCACCGACGCTGCGATCGACGACGCATCGAAATCTCGTAGCACTATATGTCGCGACTCGTAGTGTCTCGTATGACGGACGAAGTCCCGGTCAATCGCACGGATCTGCTCATCCTGCTGGCGGTATCGGTCGGCGGCGGATTTCTCATTGCGTCGCTGATACTCACGCCGGAGCTCTCACCGCAGTTTCTCAACACCGGGTTCGTCGGCACGATGTTGCTGGCCTTCTTCCTGTTCATTCCGGTGATGGGGATCCGGCTCTTCCTCGACGACTCGCGAGAAGAGTAGCCCGCCGCCGCTATGCATCGTCGGCCGGCGCTCGCGCACCGACGACCGCGACGACGTTCCGAACGTAGCGCATGCTCGTCGCGATCGACATGATGCCGTCCATCAACGCCTGCTGACGGGCTTCGTCCGGGTAGAGCCGATACTCGACCTGTACCGTCTCCGCCCGTTGCAGTCGGCAGGAGTCCCCGTTCGGGTCGAGAAACGTGTAGAACCCCGGCGTCGCCGCCAGCATCGGGCCGATGTACTCGAGGAGTTCGCCCCGGTTCTGGTCGTCACGGAGCAACTCTTTGGTCCGTTCGGTGTCGAACCCGCTCCGACCGACGATTCGGACGGGGCCGAACTCCTCCTCTTTGATCACGTGAACCGGAAGCTGTGAGAGTTCGACCTGGAGGTTGAACTCGGTGTCTTCGTCGGAGTGTGCCGTCACGCTACGGACCGCCGTCTCGTCCAGCCAGTGGCGAACCTGCGTCTCGCTAACGTGTCTCGTCATACGGTCCGGACGACGGCGGTCCGGATAAGGCTTCAGCGGTCTCCTGCATGCGTTTCGCAGTGTTGCGTTTCGACGGCGGCGGAGTCGCGTGACTCGAGCGACGATCAGTGCTTATCCGGCATCGTCGAGTGACGCGCGGTCCCCTTCATGTCCGCGCGTTCCGACGGCGGCGGCGCCATCGTCGAGTGGCGAGTTCCGCTTCCCGAGGCGGTACCGCGGTCCTGATCCGATCCGAGCCCCGAGTCGATGAGTCCGTCGTCCTCGTCTGCTTCGGCTTCTGCTTCGGCCTCGTCGTCGGACTCAGTCTCACCACCAACGGAACTAGCACTTGCACTCTGGAGTCGCTCTTGCAGTCCCCCGAGGTCGTCGCCGACGTCCGAAACCGTCGATTCCATCGCCGATCGAAGCTGTTCGCCGAGGTCGCCGTCCGACTCGTCGTCCGCATCGGTCTCGGCTCCGTCGTCATCGTCACCTCCGAACGCATCGTCGAGCCCGCTGGCCTCGCTGACGCCTTCGGCGACCGACTCGACGGCCGCTCGAGCCCCGCCGTTCTCGCTTTCGGACTCGTCGGTTTCGTCGGCGGTAACCGACTCGATCGCGTCTCGGACGACGCTCCCGTCGCTTTCGCTTTCTTCGTCCGTGTCGTCCTCGCCCTCCGTTTCACCGCTTTCTTCGGCTGGCGTTTCGTCTTCGGCTGCCGCCTCGTCTTCATCGCGCTCCTCGCTATCGGCAATCGACTGCCGTATCGCACCGGCAGCCCCCTCGAGCGCGCCGTCCTCGTCTCCGTCGGCGAGATTCGCTAGCCGGAGCAGCCGCTGTAGCTCCTCGACCTGCTCGGGATCGCCCCGCGCGATGGCCGCCGGGATCGAGTCGGGTTCGCTGCCGTCCGGCAGTTCGTCCAGCCCGACCGCCTCGAGTAGCGCGTCGGGTTCGGCCGAGTCCAGGAGGTCGCTCGCCCGGTCGGCGGTCTCGAGCAAGTCGGTCTCGTCCGACTCGCCGTTCTCGTCGGTGATCATCGACCCGCTCGCGGTCTCGGCGTCGTTCAGTATCTCGCTCACCCGTTCGTGAAGGTCCTGGCTCATGTGTCTCGTCCGTCTCTCGCTGTCGTCGCTCGGTCATCGTTCACGGTCCACGATTCCCCGTTCGGTCGCCGATTCGCCGCTCCGATTTCCGTCTCGCCCGCCGCTGGAGACTCGACGATTCGAAGACGGTAACCGAACTACTCGGCTTCCGCTTCCGCCTCCGACTCGTCTTCCTCGTCGTCCGTCACCGTCGCGATGATCTCTTCGGTCATCTCCTCGCGGCTCAGGTTCGCCTTCACGTCGACGTCTTTGGCCACCGACTGCAGGTCCTCGTAGGACATCACGCCGAGGAAGTCCTTGAGGGTATCCTTCCGGAGGTCCTCGATGTCCTCGACCGACGGCTCGTCGTCGGTCGCTTCTTCGGTTGTGTCGTCCTCGGATTCGGCCGCCTCGTCTTCGGACTCGTCCGCCGCGTCTTCCTCGGTGTCCTCGGCCTCAGGTTCCTCTTCGGCGTCGTCTTCCGACTCCGTCTCCGTGGACTCGTCCTCGTCGGCTTCGGCGTCGTCTTCACCCTCGTCATCGTCATCCGTCGCATCCTCGGCGGAGTCCGCTTCGTCTTCGGCGTCGTCCTCGGATTCAGCCGCCTCGTCTTCGGACTCGTCTGCATCTTCGGCTTCGGATTCGTCTTCGCTCTCGAGAACGTCATCGAGGCCGCTGGCCTCACTGACTTCCTGGGCGACCGACTCGACTGCCGCCTGCGCACCGCCGCTCTCGCTGTCACCCTCACTTTCGGCACCCTCGGCACTCTCGGGCTCGCCTTCACTCTCGCTTTCGTCCGCATCGCCCTCGAGAAGCCCCTCGACGCTACTTCCGTCGGTAACGTCCTGGGCCAGCGACTGGACCGAATCCTTGGCCTCGTTGTCTTCGACGGTCTGCGTGATGGCATCGCGGATCGCCGACTTGAGATCGGACTGGAGCTCTTTGCGGTCTTTCTCCTCTTCGAGGCCCTCGGCGATCGACTCGTGGATCCCGCGACCGATCGCCGCGCCGAACTCGCGGCCGACGCGTTCGCCGAACTCGCGGCCGACCGCGGCTCCGATTTCGCCGCCGTCGAGCCCGTCTTCGAGGCTGCCGTCGCCGAGCATATCGCTGACCTCGAGTTGGTCGCTTACCTCCTCGGCGACCAGCTGTTTCAACCCGGCCTCACTCATCGCGCTCACCTCGGGCCGGGGGGAGCGATCCGGTGCTGGAAGGCTGATTCGGTCGCATCGTCATTCCTCCTCGTCCTCACTGTCCGCATCGTCGTCCGCGGATTCGTCCTGGCTCTCCGCTTCGTCCGTCTCCTCGGATTCGTCCTCGCCTTCGGCGTCGGACTCGTCTGTCCCCTCACCTTCGTCGGCATCCTCGTCTTTCGCCTCTTCCTCGCCTTCTTCTGCGTCAGTTTCTTCGTCCTCATCCTCGTCTTCCGCTTCTTCCTCGCCTTCTTCTGCGTCGGACTCTTCGTCCTCGTCCTCTTCAGCCTCCGCTTCGTCCTCGTCCGCTGGCTCCTCGTCGGGACTGAACAGTTCGTCGACGACCATATCGCCAATCGTTCGGCCGATGGACTCGCCGACCTTCTGTCCGACGAGGGCACCGATCTGGCCGCCCAGGGCCTCCCCGAGCGGCTGGTCTTCGTCGATTTCGTCTTCCCACTGGGTGCCCTCGATCAGGTCGTCGACGTCGATGTTGTCGGTGATCTTTTCGTAGTCGATACGCTGTGTCACTGATTCGGATTCGTCACTCATGATTAGGCTCCGGCCTGTGATGCTGCTTCGGATTGGTCGCCCGATTCGTCCTGTTCGCTCTCCGGTTCTAGCTGCTCGATCAGTTGTTCGATGACCTGGCTGACGATCGTCGCCACGAGGTCTTCGATCGGGAAGCCGGGGATGAGCCCGAGGAGCTTCTCTTTCAGCCAGCTGCCGGCGGCGGAGATCCGACCGGGAGATTCGTCCGCCGCGTCTTCGGCCTCATCCGTATCGGCTTCGGCCTCTTCGTCGTCGGCCTCGGCTGGCTCGCCGTCTTCGGTTTCTGCCGCTTCCTCCTCGGCTTCACCGTCCGCACCGGTGCCGAAGAGTCCGCCGAGCCACGATACCGGCTTGGTGACGACCCCTTTCAGCCAACTGAAGAACGAGGCGATTCGGCCGCCGGACTCCGCCGCACCCTCTTCGGCTTTCTCCACGGCGCTCTCCGCTTGCTCGCCGCCGATTCCGAAGAGCTTGCTGAGCAATTCCTTCGGCTTGTTCACGACCGCGGTGAGCAGCTGTTTCGGTTTCTCGAACAATCCGCTGAGGAACTCCTTCGGTTTCTCGACGAGGCCGCTGAGCATCTCCATCGGCTTGCTCAGCGCCGATTTGATCTTGTCCGGAATCGACATCGCGCCGTCGAGCAGGCCCGTCACCGCGGACAGCAGGTTCCCGAGCAGGTTGTTCTCGCCCGGCCGTGCCGAGACGTCGAGCTGGACCGGGTTCAGGTTGACCTCGAGGCCGAGCAGGTCGAGGAACAAGCCGTCGAGATCGAGGTGCAAGACGCCGGAGGCGTCGTCGCCCTCGTACACCATTTCGGCATCGTCGGCGTGACCCTCTTCACGATCGTCTTCGACGAGTTCGCCGGTGTCTTCCGTTCCCTCTTCGGCTTCTTCTTGCTCGTCTTCGGCCTCCTCTTCTTCCGCTTCTTCTTCCTCGGCTTCTTCCTCTTGCTCGTCCTCGGCTTCC
>NZ_WUYX01000013.1:0-97809 GCF_009834785.1 Natronorubrum halalkaliphilum | reverse complement strand
TCTTCCTCGGCTTCTTCCTCTTGCTCGTCTTCAGCCTCCTCTTCTTCGGCTTCTTCCTCTTGCTCGTCTTCAGCCTCCTCTTCTTCGGCTTCCTCTCCCGCTTCTTCCGACTCTTCATCCGTAACTTCTTCTTCGTCATCGGCTTCAGCTTCCGCCTCGTCGTCCGATTCGTCCGCAACTTCCGCATCATCGCCCGTCGATTCCTCCTCTCCCTCTTCGGCTTC
Source organism: Natronorubrum halalkaliphilum (assembly GCF_009834785.1). GTDB lineage: Archaea > Halobacteriota > Halobacteria > Halobacteriales > Natrialbaceae > Natronorubrum > Natronorubrum halalkaliphilum. The sequence continues at coordinate 97,585 of NZ_WUYX01000013.1, read as the reverse complement.
CTCCGCCATCTCCGCCTGCCCACCGTCGGTCATCACTCTCCGGTCCGTCTGCTCCGTTCGATCACCGTCGTGAAGGCGGCTCGAGGACCTCCCGACCTCCTTCGAATCGGGACACTCCTCGGAGCCAACATCTTCTAGGCCCGTTGTCATTATACGCCCAAAATAAGGAGAGTTAGCACTGTGGTAATTGCCCTTGCGTGTGCGACTGTTAGTCGTACAGACTACTCGAGAGTTGGGCGTCTCTGCAAGGGGGAGAAACGACGAATTCGACTCAGTCCGAGAGCCAACAGCTCGATGACAGGAATCTTATTCGAGCGAGGCCACGCGAAGCGCGTACTCGCCGCGTGTTTGCCCCTCGTCGTGGTACTCGACGGATTCCTCGATCGCTGCGATCGTTCCGTGATCGACGGCGGCAGCGGTCGCGATTCCCTCGAATCGGTCGACTCTGGCCGGGCCCGAATCGAGGTCGAACCGGCGGACAGCGTGGGTTTCGGGATCGCGAACGCGGAAGTTCTGTGCAGACGGTGTGACGATCGTGGTCCCGTCAGCGGCGAGGCCGTGAACGAAGCCGCGGACTTCGTCGGCCCAGCGCAGTTCGCCGTCGCCGTCGAACGTCGTGATCCGGTGCTCGTTCGGATGTCGGGTCTCAGTCTCGCGGCTCTCGAGGGCGTAGGTGTTGCCGGTGACGAACGTCACTCGACCGTCGTTCGCGTAGGCGTGGTTCGGATACGCGTAGAGCGTTTCACCGTCGATTTCCGTCTCGACCGCCAGATCGACGCGCCACCGTTCGGCCCCGCCGGGACCGAGCAGGTAGCCGCGCTTGTCACCGTGACTCGAGACCGCGATCGAGTCGCCGTCGAACGAGACGTCGCCGACGCGGCGGTCGCCCTCGGTCCCGGGATCCCACGTCCACTCCAGGTCCCCGGTGTCCGTCTCGAGAACGACGAGGCCGGTGTCGTGGTCGCCCATACAGCGGTTGTAGCCGACGGCGAGTCGGCCGCCCGCATCGTCCGCTTCGATCGCGATCGGCGAGGCGTCCGTCTCGTAGGTCCACCCGATCGAGCCGTCCGAATCGAACGCGTAGACGGTGCTGTGCCACTCTCGACGCTCGCCGTCGCGCTCGTACCGTCGCGCGGCGGCGTAGAGCCTCTGGGTGCCGTCGGCGTCGGTAGCTGACTCGAGACCGACGACATAGGGCAGATAGAAGACGGTGTCCTCGGTCGCCTCGCCGATGTCGTCGGCCGTGTCGTAGCGCCAGCGCTGTTCGCCGGTCGCGGCGTCGTAGGCGACGATCGCTCCCGTCTCGCCGCGGCCGGCGACGACGACCGTCTCGGCGTCGGCGGACTCGCTGTCGCTGTCGCTGCCGAGCGTCGTGATCCCGACCGCGTGATCCGGGTGGGTAAGCGTCCAGCGGGTCTCGAGTGACTCAGTCTCGCGGGCGGTCACGGTCCCGTCCCACTCGCCGGTGAGAACGAGATCGCCGCCGGCAGCGACACACACCGCCGATCGGGTCCACATGTGTCGGCTCCGGGCCGGTTCGATGTCGCCGAGGGACACGGATCGGAACTCGACCGCGCGTTCTCGATCGGTGTCTGCTGTTTCGGCCATTCTCAGTCCTCGACCGGGAAGGTTTCGTGGAGCATGTCGTGGGACTCGCCGAGCCCGTCGACGATGCTCTCACCCTGCGTGGTCAGCCGCTGAATCGTTCGTTCGGCGTTGCGAACCTCGAGCAGTCGACCCCGCGTGTAGTCGTACTCGGGATCGTCGCCGTCCATTTCGGCGACTTCTTCCTCGAGATCGACCAACGCGGCGTCGAGATGGCGTTCGATCGCCGCGAGGCTCTCGGCCTCGACGAGGGCTTCGATCGGCCCCTCGAGGTGGCCCTCGAGTTCCTTCTCTGCGTGGTCGCGGGTGCTCTGGTCCCCGACGCCGAGGACGTTCATCAGTCCGAGTCGTAGCGCTTCGATTTCGTGGCAGCTCATGTGTGTCGTATTCTATGGGTGGTAGTCGTGTCGTTCGTGTTTCGCTGTCAATACGGCTCTCAGAGGGTCTGATCGACCAGATCGCTCACGATCCGATCTCTGTCCAGGTGGTCGGCGACGATCCGTTCGGCGTCCTCGCTCGCGACGTCGCCGTACCAGATCCCGTCCGGATAAACGGCGACCATCGGGCCGTCGCCACAGCGCCCCAGACAGGACGACCGCGTGATGCGGGCGTCGCAGTGTTCGGAGTCGCGGGCCGCCTGTCGAAGCCGCTCGAGGACCGCGGGCGACCCCATGTCGGCGCAGGTCCGGTTCGTACAGACTGCGACGTGTTTCGCGGGCGCGTCGTGGGTGTGGGGCTCGTCGTCGACGTCCTCGCGATCCGCGTGGGCTTCCTGATGGGCCAGCGCGCGAAGCATCGCTCGAGCGCCGCCGACGTCTTCCTCGTAGCCCTCGAGGTCGACCTTGTACTTGCACGTGTCACAGGACATCTCGACGCTTCCCGACCTCGCTTCCTGCCAGCGGTCGGCGAAGACGTCGAGCAGCCGCGAGTCCGTACCCAGCGGATCGCCCGCCAGCGCGTCGACGTACGGATAGTCGTCGTCGAACTCGTCGGTCCAGTCCCGAACGCGCTGCGTGAGGACGCCGTCGCCGAGCATGTACGGCAGGACGACGACCGCGTCGGGTCGGTGTTTCGAGAGTCCGTGGAGGCTCTCCTCGAGTTTCGGTTCCGTGACGCCGACGAAGGAGGCCTCGACGCGGTCGAACTCCCGGCCCTCGTACAGCAGTCGGGCGAGTTTGTGCACGTCGCCGTTGGCGTCCGGATCGCTCGAGCCCCGACCGCAGAGGACGACGGCGACGTCGTCTTCGGTGCGGTCGACGCCCAGCTCCGCTTCGACGGCAGCGGCGCGGTCGTCGAGCAGGTCCAGGATCGCGGGATGGATGCCGAGGTGGGCTCCGTTGTTGATTTCGATATCGTGGGTCGCCCGTGCTTGCTCGATCGACAGCGGCACGTCGTTCTTGACGTGGCTCGCTGCGAACAGCGAGCAGTGGACGACCGTCACCTGCGACGTGAGGGCGGCCAGTTCCGCGAGGGCCTCGTCGATCGCCGGCTCCGCGAGTTCGAGAAACGCCGCGTCGACCGGAATGCCCAGTCGCGACTCGAGGCCGGCGGCCAGGTCCCGAACCTGTTCGTTGGATATCTCCCGGCGGGAGCCGTGTCCCACCAGCAGGACGGCCTCGTCGTCGAACGCGGTCGTGGGCGGTGAATCGTCAGGTGTGCTCATTTTCGGTATGCTCTGTTGGGGTCGGGAAACGGTTCGTCGGCTGGTTGCTTACTCGTCGTACGCGTCGGCCTGCTCGAGGCTCCGCTCGAGTTTTCGCCGTCGGCTCGGCGCGAACAGGCCGGTCTCCTCGCACTCCTCGTAGAGCCACGTGCCGAACTCGGGCGCGGCGTCGTCGTCGACGCCGAACCAGTAGCCGCCCGAGGAGGTCTCCCCGAGATCGCCGTAGGGAGTCTCGACGGGACAGTCGTCGAGCAGTTCTTGGGTCAACTCGAGCAACTCCCGATCCTCGTGGACGAACGAGATCCCGACGGTGCCGCTCGAGGACTTGAAACAGATGGTTCCACAGCCCTCCAGCAGGCCGCGAAGGAGTTCGCGGTCGTAACTCGAGAAGGCCCCAAAGCGGTAGTTGCCGCGGCCGTCGACGGGGAGGCCGAGCGCGCCGCTGCGGCCCAAGAGGCCCGTGTCGCCGTCATCGACGATCGACAGCGTGTACTCGTCCTCCGTGCGCGTGATCGACGTGTCGTGGGCGTAGTCGCGGCTGGTCGTCTCGTGCTCAAGGTCGCCGCCCGCGACCGCGGCGAGAGCCTGTGCGGACGCCTCGTCGTTGGTGACGACTTCGATCCGATCGTCGGATACGTCGCCGCTGCCGGCGACGTGGCCCCAGAAGTACGCCGACGCAGGGTGGCCGGCGAGGGGATCCGCTGGAACCTCGATCCGCTGTTCGGTCTCGCTCATTTGCCCACCTCCTCGACGATGATCGCGTCCGTCGGACAGGCCGCGGCGGCCTGTTTGGCTTCGTCGATGCGGTCGTCATCGAACGTCGCGACGACCCGCTCTGCGTTGTCGGTGACCTCGCCCTCGCAGTCGTAGACGGGATCCGCGCTCGGATCGATCGTCGCGAGACCGTCCTCGCCCTCGACGAACCGCGGGTCGCGGGTCAGACAGGCGAAGATGCCGTCACAGGCGTCTTTCTCGATGGTAACTTCGTATCGTGGCATGGGTATGGTTAGTAATCGTACTTCGTCTCGTAGCCCCGCGGCGTGACCATCCGATCGTCCCAGACGTAGGTGTCCTCGGTGCCGACGACGATGGTCGTCGTCATGTCGATGATCTCGCTCTCGCCGAGGTCCTCGAGTTCGTCGAGGTCGGTGATCATCACCTGCTCGTCCTCGCGGCCGGCGCCGTGGACGATGCCGACGGGCGTATCGGGGTCCCGATGTGTGAGGAGGATCTCGCAGCATTTCTGGAAGTTCTCCCGGCGCTTACGGCTCCAGGGATTGTAGATCGTGATCGTGAAGTTCTCGCTGGCCACCGAGTGCAGTCGGGACTCGATTTCGGGCATTGGGACGAGATGATCCGACAGTGAGACCGAGACGGTGTCGTTGACCAGCGGCGCGCCGAGGCGGGCCGCACAGGATTGGGCTGCGGGGACGCCGGGCACCACGTCGAAGTCGACCATCGACGCGGTCGCGCCCTTGGACTCGAGAATCTCGAGTGCCAGTCCCGCCAGCGCGTAGACGTTGGGGTCGCCGCTGCCCACGATGGCGACGTCGTTGCCAGCCAGCGTTCGGTCGATCGACTCCTCGGTTCGGGAGACCTCGCCGCACATCGGCGTGTCGTAGATCTCGTCGGCCTGTTCGGTAATCTCGTCGGGAATCAGTTCGATGTAGGTCGTGTAACCGACGATGTGGTCGGCATCCAGCAGCGCGTTCTTCGCGCGTTCGGTCATCCCCTCCGCGTGACCCGGCCCGAGACCGACGGCGATCAGTTGGCCGGGGTCGGCCTCGAAGTCCTCGATCGTCGCGCCGACCTCCTGTTCGGTGCTCGAGTCGTCGTCCGAGTCGGAACTCGAGGCGCCGCAACTCGATCCGGAGGACGAGGAGTCGGAATTCGAGGCGCCGCATTTGGAGCTACTCGAGTCGTCCGAGCCGTCCGGGTCGCTCGAGGACGCGCCGCACTTCGACCCGCTCGAGGTCTCGGTTTCAGTTTCGGCGGTGCTCGAGGCACCGCACTTCGATGTCGATTCGTCGTCGGCGTCTGCGTTGGTATCAGTACTCATGGCTGGTCACTCTCAGAAGTCCTCGACGTCACGCCCGCCGCGGGGTGTGACGAGATACGTTCGGTCGTCGTTGCTCCAGGTCTCGGTCTCGTGGTTGCCGATGAGCAGCGAGGTGCCCATGCCGGAGACCTTGTCGTCGTGGTCGGCGGCCTCGCCGAGCGTGGTGACGAACTCGCTCTCGCCGTTGCGGCCGGCGTCCGCGCGACCGGCGTCGTTGACGATCGCCACGAGGGCGTCGTCGGTCCGCTCCTCGCGGACGATGTCGACGGCTCGCTCGTAGTTGCGCCAGCAGTTGTAGAGGACGATCACGAAGTCCGAAATCGCGGCTGCGCGCAGTTTCTCCTCGATTTCGTCCCAGCCGCGCCACTTGTCCGAGAGCGAAATCGTACAGAAGTCGTTACACAGCGGCGCGCCGACGTTGGCCGAGCCGCCGAGCGCCGCCGTGAGACCGGGGACGATTTCGATCGGCACGTCCGTCGCGTCGTCCTCCTCGGCCATCTTGAAAATCAGGTCCGACTTGCCGTAGACCGACGGGTCGCCGCCGGAGACGTGGGCGACGTCCTTTCCTTCGCGGACGTGGTCGAACGCCGCTCGAGCGAGTTCGATCTGGCGCCCCATCGTCGAGCGGATGATCTCCTGTTCGAAGCCGTCGTCTCGGACCGCGATGCCGTCCTCGTTCGTTTCCTCTTCCGGCAACAGGGTCCCGTCGTCGCGCAGGAACTCCTGGTAGAGACTCGAGGCGATGACGACCTCCGAGGACTCGATGACCTCCTTGGCCCGCTTGGTCATGTGATCCGGTAGACCCGGACCGATGCCGACGACGTAGAGGGTGCCGTGGTCGTCGGGGGTTCCGCCCGCCGTCGCGTCCGCGGATTCGACGTCGGAACTCATCGACCGATCGCCACCGTGACCTCGTTTTCGTACCCGATCTTCTCGAGAACAAGTTCCTGCTCGGCACCGCCCGCAATCGCACTGGCTTCCGAAACGCCGGGCCAACCGATCAGCTCCTTGGACTTCGAGGGCGTCGGCCCCTCGTGATCCAGCAGCGTCTCCTTGTCGAAGGCGACCAGCCCGAGGTCGAGTTCGGAAACGGCCTCGAGTAGGCCCTCCTCGTTCTCTTTCCGGGTCGCGGTTCCGACGAACTCGACGTCCGAGAAGTCGTGGGGGGTCTGGTCAAGCGCCTCCTCCCAGGCGGCGATGAACGAATCCTTGCTCGCGCCGGAAACGCTGCCGGTGCCGAGGACGATGCCGTCGTCCTTGTTACGCTTGAGGACGGTTACGTCGTCGCCAACCAGCACCGCACGCGGGCCGTCGAGTCGAGCGACGGGCCCCAAATTGTCGTCCAGCACGGCGAGGTTCGTCTTCACTGTCGAATCGCCGTTGACGACGTGGGTGTCCATCGCCTTCGCGCGGGACTCGACGCCCTGCTTGCCGGCGGCCTCGCTCGCCGTGGTCATCGCCGGCACGGCGCCCATCGTCGCCAGATCCTGCGCGACCTGGTTCGCGCCGTGGTGGCCGCCCGTGATCGGGATGGCCCAGGTGAGCTCCTCGTCGACCACGCAGATCGCGGGATCGTCCCACTTGTCGTCTAACAGGTGGGCCGTCTTCCGCATCGCGATTCCCGACGCCATCAGGCCGATGAAGCAGTCGTACTCGCCCCAGTGCTCCTCGAAGACGTCGCCGTGGTACTCGATGATGTCGATTTGTTCGTACCGATCCGCGAGTTCGGCCTCGATCTCCTCGGCGGTGTCCATCTTCCGCCCGAAGGAGACGATCGCGATCTCCTCGGCGACTTCGCCGTCCGAGTCGGCCGTCGAACAGTGGCCGCCGTCCGAATCCGATCCCGCATCGTCGTTCGCGTTGTCTACGTTGTCCGTGCTCATGATTAGTCGTCTCCTGCCTGTGTTTCCGTCTCGTTCGCTTGCGCGTCCGCGTCGTTCGCGTCGCTCGAGCCCGAGCCGCGGTTCGCCCAGTCGCCGTAGAGGAACGAACGCTCGTAGCCCGCACCGGTCACGGCGTCGCCGATGACGACCAGCGCCGAGGCGCGGTAGCCCGCTTCCTCCACTTTATCGGCGATATCGCCGACCGAGCCGATGATCACGTCCTCGTCCGGCCACGAGGCGTGGTAGATCACCGCGACCGGCGTCTCGGGATCGTGGTCGTCCTCGAGCAGCCGATCCATCGTCTCCCGAACCGCGTGGGTGCCGAGGTAGATACAGGTCGTCACGTCGCCCATCTCGACAAACTCGGAGATGTGGTCCTCCGCTTCGGTCAGGGTCTTCCCCTGCGGTCGGGTGAACGCGACGTGGTTCGAGACCTCGTTCAACGACAACTGCGTCCGCAGCGTCGCGCTCGCCGCGAAAGCCGACGTCACCCCCGGCACGAAGTGGGTCGGGACGCCCTCGTGTTCCAGCGCGTCCATCTGCTCGAGGGCGGCCCCGTAGATCGCCGGATCGCCGCTGTGTAAGCGGACGACGTTCTCGCCGTCCTCGTAGGCGTCCCGCATGAGCGGAATCAATTCCTCGAGGTCTTTACCGACCGAATTGACCAACTCGGCGTGGGCGCAGTACTCGTCCAGGAGCTCACTGTTGACCAGCGAGCCGGCGTGAACGACGAGGTCGGCCGCCTCGAGCAGCTCCTTGCCCGCGACAGTCAACAGCCGCGGGTTGCCGGGACCGGCGCCGACGAAGGGGATCCCCTCCTGTTCGTCGCCGGCGCTGTGCTCGAAGATTCGGTCGTCCAGTTCCTCGCGACGGCGTTTCCCCTGCGCGTCGATTGCGTCTTGGGGGTCGCCGCCGTCGGTCCGCATGGGTGTGGTCGTCTCTGTGTCTGTCTTGTCCGTCTCTGTGTCCGTCATTACCAGTACCCCTCACAGTCGCCGTGTTCACAGCCCTCGGCGCGCTCGAGGTCGAGCAACCCGTCTTCGGTAGCGCCGTCGATCTCCTCCGACGGGGCGGACCGGGAACCGCTCTCGGAGCCCGTCGCGTTCCGCTGTGGATCGCGCTCGCCGCCGTCGGTAACAGACTCCTCGCTCGTCGCCAGTTCCGCGTCGCCCGAGGTGTCCGCAGACCCGGTGTCGGTCCGAAACGCGGCCGTCGCCTGCTCGACCTCGAGATCCGCTTTTTCGGCGTACGCCAGCGTGTAGTAGTCGCGCTCCTCGAGTTCCGACGGGTCGTCGGTAACGAGCATCTCACCTTGCTCCATGAACAGTCGGCGGCCGTAGGATACCTCGTAGCCCGCTTCGACGAGACCCTCGTGGGTCGCCGGCGCGTCGGTGACCTTGAACAGGATCAGCCGGTCCGGACCGGTCGGGCTCGCTCCGTTTGCAGCCTCGCGAAGCGAGAGCCCCGCGCCGGCTTCGATCTCGACGCCCATCGCGGTCGCAAAGGCCGTGACGGCGCTCACTCCGGGGACGATTTCCAACTCAACGTCGGGATGGAAGGCGTCGATTGTCCGTCGCAGATGGCCGAACGTCGAGTAGACGTTCGGATCACCCAGCGTGACGAAGGCGACGTCGCCGTCGCGTGCGTTGGGGGCGATTTCGGCGGCGGCTTCTTTCCACGCCGACCGAAGCTTCTCCTCGTCTTTCGTCATCGGGAAATCGAGGTCCCCGATCTTCGACTCGTCGACGTGGGTTAAGGCGACCGACCGAGACAGTCGGCCGGGCGAGTAGACCACGTCGGCCGTTTCGAGGATTGCCTTTCCGCGGACGGTCACGAGGCCGGCCTCGCCGGGACCGAGCCCGACGCCGTAGAGGGTCATCGCTGGCCCACCCCACGTCCGTCAGCAGCAACGCTCTCGCCGTCCCGGTCGTCAGTTCCGTCCTCGTCCGGCGTCGCACTCCCGACCAGCATGTACACCGGGTTGTCCGAGTTGAAACTCGTCGCACCGGCGAGTTCGTAGCCGTGGCTCACCTGAAACTGAACGACCTCCTCGAGAACCTCGCGTTCTCGGAAGGCTTCGGTCGCCTTCCCCGCGACCTCGAGACGCGAGACGTTCATGACGATCCGGTCGATTCCGGTCTCGACGGCGCAATCGAGGACGGCCTCGAAGTTGCGGCTCCCGCCCAGAAAGAGCGCGTCGGCGTCGTCCGGTAATCCGTCGGGCGCTTCCGCGTTCCGCAGTTCGACGTCGGCGCGCACCGACCCCGCGTTCGCGGCGAGATTCTTTTCGGTCGTCTCGAGCCGCTCCGGTTTCCGCTCGAGTGCGGTCACTCGCCCGGCTCGCTGTGCGGCCTCGATGGTGACGGCCCCCGTACAGGAGCCGACCTCCGCGAAGTGGTCGTCGCCCTCGAGTGCGAGCTTCGAGTGGACGACGGCGCGGACCTCCGACTTCGTCGGTCCGGCTTTCGCATCGTGTGGAAGCGCGATGGGTGGCATCACCCGTGCAATCTGCGGCCTCCCCTAAAACAATTTTGTTTGGAGTAAGGCAAGTATGATTGCCCAGTTCGGTTTGTAATAGCGCAACTGCATTTGCTGTTGATCGTCCTATCGATGAGTGTCAGTACTGAAACCCCTCCTCGAATCAGTAGGCGAGCAGCCGCCAGAGCCGCTCCCCCATGCTTGGTGAGCCGAGTTTGTCCGGTCGGTCCACGTCGGTTCCGATCTCGTACTCGAAGACGGTGTGGGCGTCATAGCCGCCGTCACCCAGCGCCGGATCGGAGACGTTCAGCCGGAGTTCGCCGCGGGAGAGCGTCGCCCGCTCGGTGTCGACGATTACCCGTGCCCGGGAATCGTGGACTTCGGGGTCGTTCGTCTGGTCCTCGAGGTCGATGCCGCCGAACGCGTCGGCGACGTCGACCGGATCGCTGAGCTCGAGCGTGAGTTCGGCATCGCGCTCGTCGACGACGGTCCAGTTGTCGGCGTCCGGTGACGGCTCCCCGAGTCGCGGCACCACTTCGGACGTCATCATCGCGTACCCGGGCAGTGGAGCCGGCTGACCCTGGGAAAACGTTCCGGTGGAGAAGTAGCCGTCCACGCCCTCGAACGATGTCGTCAGTTGTCGATCAGCCCTGTCGATCCGGAACTCGTAGATCGGGTCGGCGTCCGGATTCGTTTCGTTGAGCCACCGGTACTCGTGGCTCGTTCGATCAGTGTTGGCGAACGCAGTTGCGTAGATGCCGTCGGGATCGTCGGGCAGCGGATCCGGAGACGCATCCATCGGCCGAACCTCGTTCGTCCGAACTGCGCCGGCCGTCCCGACGAGGGCTGTGACGACCAGCACGACGAGGAGGAGCCGCACCACCGGGACGGACCGCTCGAGTCTGCCATCCGCAGATGGTCCGGCGAACCGATCGGCGATAAACGCGACCGATGTCGCGAGCCACGCTCCAGCCCCGACCGCGAGTGTCAGTCCACCCAGGACGAACAAAACAGCGACGCCGATACCGCCGATCTCGAGCCCCGACGATCCGATCCGGTCGGTCGTGCTGACGGCGACGAACGCGACGCCAACGACACCGACGAGGAATGCGAAGTGGCCCAGAACGGCTGTACCGACCGATCGAGGTACCGAAATTGCTGCGGTGAGCGCCGTTCGAACTGCGGCGGTGACGGCCGTCCCGTTCCCGATTTCGACGACTGCGATCGCGGGGATAGTCCACGCGACGATCGTCCCGAGTCCGATTCCGACGAACGGACTGTACGTCAAGACGTTAAACGTGAAAACCTCGCCGTACCCGCCCCAGTACAGGGCGAACCGAACCGGCGTATCGACGAGGAGAAAGCCGACGAATCCGCCGCCGACCGCAAACCCGTGGCCGACGACCGCGACCGCCGCGAGCGCCGCCCGGCGTCCGAGCAGTCCCGCAAGCGACCAGTTCTGGGGCGCGAAGCCTGCTTCGGTCCAGTCGTCGGCATCGACGACCATCTCTCGAGCCGACGAACTGACGGCCGCGAGTCCGAAGACGGTGATGACTGGCGGAGTAAGCAATACCGCAAGGAGTACCCAGAGGGTGCCGAAGTGGGGATCGAGGAGGGTTCCGAGTCCGAGTCGAACCGCTACCTCGAGCGAGGCGACGACCGTCGCGACGACGAGGAGTCGACGATCGGACCGCGCGGCCTGAAGCACCGACCGGACGGACGACATACACGTCACTCATCAGATCAACACAATAAACTGTTCGACGGCGCGACGGACGGGCCAGGGTCGGTGAGAGCGAGAGCGAGAGCGGAACTGCGCGGCTCACCACTCCATGCCGCCGTTGATCCCGATGACTTGCCCGGTCATGTACTCCGCGTAGTCGCTGGAGAGGAACCGAATCATGCCGACGATGTCGTCCGTCTGGGCGAAGCGGTTCAGCGGGATGTCCTCACGGATCTTGTCCTGGATGCGCTCCGGCACCTTCTCGAGCATATCCGTCTGCGTAAAGCCGGGTGCGACGCAGTTCGCCGTCGAGTTGTGACCGGCGAGTTCCAGCGCCAGCGTTCGGGTAAAGGCGAACAGGCCGCCCTTCGACGTCGCGTAGTTCGCTTGCCCGTAGTTGCCCTGCTGACCGACGACGCTCGAGATATTGATAACCCGGCCGTTGTCGGAGGCCTTGATGTCCTCGTAGAACGCTTTCGTACAGTTGAACGTGCCGTTCAGGTTGACGTCGATGACCGTCTGCCAGTCCTCATGGGTCATGTTCTCGAACGTCCGGTCGATAGTGATTCCGGCGTTGTTGACGAGCACGTCGATTTCGCCGAGTTCGTCGCGGACCTCTTCGGCCATCGCCTCCACCTGCGCCGGCTCGGAGATATCTGCCTGCACCGGGACGGCCGTCTCGTCGTTGGCTTCGATGGTCTCCGTGACCTCGCGGGCCTTCTCCGCTGCCGATCGATAGTTCACCGCCACGTCGGCACCGCACCGAGCGAGTTCGAACGCAATATCGCGGCCGATGCCCCGCGAGGAGCCGGTGACGAGGCAGGTTCGGTCGGACAGCGGTCGCCGCTCGAGCGGCTCGAGTCGTTGGACTGTTTCGGACATACGATCGCCGCTACCACGACGTTCTTGTTAAGTATTCGAGTTCACATCAGAATTCGTGAGAGAACTGGGCGATCCCGCGTCGAGCCGGACCGTGTGTTCGCGGAACCAACGTGACGAGAGGTTCCCGAGATTACGGGTTCTCGACCGTCACGTCAAACTTTTCGCGCCATCGGTAGCGTCGGCCGCCCCAGACGAACGAGCGCCGGGCGAGCGCGTACGACAGTAACGGAATCGCGGCCAGCGCCACCGGATACGCCGCGAGGAACGTCCACCGGCGGATGCCGAACGCGGCGTAGACGGTCGCCATCGCCGCCGTCACGAGCGCGAACGCAGGGAGCGGAAACAGGAGGCAGCCGGCGGCGAGGGCCGCCCCGACGGCGGCCTGCGCGGCGAGTCCCGTTGGATCGTGGTGCCGAACGATCTGCGTGAACCGTACCTGATTCTCGAGCGTCTCGCGAGTCGAGCCGCCGATTTCGACGTTCCGGGTCCGCTTGACGGCCGTCACGTCGGCGTACTCCATGAGCAGTCCATCGTCGCTGATCGTCCGCCGAAGCTCCTCGAGGAACGCCGCTTCGTCCGCGAGATCGCTACGGTCGAAGACGACGGCCCCGCCCCACGGGATGTCCGCGAAGTAGACCGCGAGCGTCCCGCTGATGGCGTAGGTCGGCTCGAACAGTCTGGCGAGGGGATCCTGCCCGACGAAGACCGGGAGTTCGGTGGTCGGCCCCTGACGGGCGTAGTCGGCCCGCAGCGTCTCGAGCCAGTCGGGCGGGTGGTGGAAGTCGTCGTCGGTCCAGACGATTCGGTCGTGTTCGGCCGCCTCCATTCCCACTGCGATCGCGTTCGCCTTCCCGGAGCAGCCCTCCGGTTCGCCGGCGACGACGAGCCGGACGTTTGCCGGGTGCGCGGCAACGCGGTCGACCACCGACTCGAGCTCCCGGTCGCAGATCACGAGGAGTTCGTCCGCCGGGCGCAGCTGTTCGGCGATCTCCTCACAGGTGTCTCCCCACCCCGTCGTCGGCAGGAGGACGCTCGTCGGCGCGGTCGCTTCCATGGTCGACGAACTACCTCGCCCGTAATCAAACGGTCGGATATCCAACCGGACGCGGCGACCGACGGTGACCGACGGCGATCAGTCGGCGAGGCGCTCGAGGAACCGATCAAACGCGCCGCTCTCGGCGTGGACGTGGACGTACGTCCCCAGCGAGTCGTACGCCGTCAGGCCGTCGCGGTCGCCGTCGATGCCGTCCCCGCGGACCGTCTCGAAGGCAAAGCGGGCGTCGCCGTCGACGTCGGCGCTCGAGTAGTGGAATTCGTGGCCCCGAATCGCGTCGCCGGCGTTTGCGGTGAGCGTTCCCTCTTTGGCCTCGAGTTCGACGTGATCGAGCGCCTGATAGCGGTCGTGCATCGTGACGTCCGCCGGCAAGATGTCTGCCATCTCGTGGCGGTCGCCGTCGGCGGTCGTCAGCGACCGGCTCATCGCCATCAGTCCGCCGCACTCGCCGAGGACGGGCATCCCCTCGCTGGCGAGTCGGCCGAGTTCCGAGAGGGTGTCGGTCGACTCGAGCTCCGCGGCGTGGAGTTCGGGGTAGCCGCCGGGCAGGTAGACGCCGTCGCAGTCGGGAACGGGGTCGCCCGCGACGGGAGAGAACGTCACCAGTTCGGCGCGCTCGCGGAATCGCTCGAGCGTGGCCGGATAGCAGAAGCAGAAGGCCGCGTCGTCGGCGACGGCGACGGTGGCGTCGACGGCCGCCGCTGGGTCGGTCGGTTGCGCCGGTTCGGGGGGTTCGCTCGCGATGGCCGCCAGCCGCTCGGCCTCGAGCGTTTCTGCGGCCGCCCGCAACGCCTCCCTCGGCAGCGCGGCTTCGTCGCCCATCTCGAGACCCAGATGCCGATCGTGAATCTCGAGGTCCGGATTCGGCGGGATTCGCCCGAAGAACTCGAGATCATCGGGCAACGCGTCGCGAATCCCCTGCTCGTGACGGCCGCCGTGGGCGCGCTGGGCGACGATGCCGGCGACTTCGATATCGCGTCCGATCGTCTCGGCGTAACGCTGGAACCCGAGTGCCGTCGCCGCGACGCTCTCCATGCCCGCCTTCGCGTCGACGACGAGGACCACGGGCACGTCGAGCGCTTCGGCGACCATCGCGGTACTCGAGCCGTCGCCGTCGTAGAGGCCCATAACGCCCTCGACGACGCACACATCCCCCTCGCCGCGCCGGTAGTTGCGTTTGAGCCCGTCCTCGCCGCAGAGCCACAGATCGAGGGTCCGAGAGGGCCGACCCGCGATCGCCTCGTGGTGGCTCGGATCGATAAAGTCCGGCCCCGCCTTGGCGGGTTGGACCGCGTAGCCGGCGTCCTCGAGGGCCTGAATGATCGACAGCGTCGCGACCGTCTTCCCGACGCCGGAGCTGACGCCGCCGAGGACGAATCCGTTCATCATTACCCGTTGCGTTAGTACAACCCGACTTGAATCCGTCGGTGCGGTGCGTGCGACCGCCTCGAGCGACCGAAATCGAATTGGGGCACGTCTCCGTTCGAGGTACTGAGACCAATGACCGAAGCGACGACTCCAGCCGAGACGACCGCCGCGCTGAAAGAGCGCGCCGGCGTCGTCAACGCGCTGCTCGACGGCACCCAGACGGTACTCGTACGCCATCCGACGCTCGATCCGGGAACGATCGACGAACGGTTCGTCCTGTATCCGGCCTACAGCCATCAGGAGCCCGCCAGGTATCAGTCTCGGTACGCGGACTACTACCACCGAGCGAGCGCGAAGCCCGACGCGGGGCTGCCGATCCGAGCCGTCGTCGACGTCCGCGAGGAGTACACCGTTTCGGCCTCGGAGGACGACCTCGAGTCGCTCGCGCGCCACTACGTCTACTCTCCCGACGGCCTGTGCGACAAGTACGATCCGGACGACGGCCTGCGGGTGTTGTTGCTCCGCGTGAGCGAACTCGAGTCGCCCCGACTCATCGAGGAACGCGGGAGCTATCGGGGCTGTCGCGCGTGGATCGACCTCGCGGACGACGTCGAGGTCGATACCAACGCGGCGACGCCGGTACTCGACGACGCGACGTTCGCCGAGCGGCGGGCCGCGGTTCGGGACGCTCTCGACTGACTCGGCTTCCCCGACGAGTTTAATGGCACGAACTCGTTATATCCGTCTCCCCACGATGACCGACGACACTGACCACGACACCGAGACGCACCTACAAGAAGCGCTTCGACATCTCGGCGAAGCACAAAAAGGTAATCTCAGGAAGACGAACGCAGTCGCGCTCGAGGAAGTCACGAACACGGTGTCGACGGTGCTTCGCGAGCACGAACAGGACGAGTAACTGTCAGTATTTATTACCTGGCGGAGCGTTCGCTCGCCTACGATGTCGGCTGAACCGAGACGCGATTCGATCGGGTGGGCGAACCGATGATCGAGGCGCGGTTCCGTATGCAGTTACCGACCGACATCTGGATCCACGAGGTGTCGACGTCGTTTCCGGAGGCAACGTTCAAACTGCTCACGGGCGTTCCGCTGGGCGACAGGGCACTGGAGGTCGGCGAGATCACGACCGCCGATCCCGAGGCCGCTGGCGACGCCGTCAGAGAGCATCCGGACGTCGTCGCGTACGATCGTCTGTACGTCGACGAGCAACGGATTATCGCACGGTACGAGGCGGTCGAACAACAGCTCTACGAGTTCCTCGGCGACTCGTCGCTCCCGCCGAAATTCCCCGTTCGGTTCGAAAACGGCGCCATGGAGTTCGATATGATCGCGACACGGGACCAGTTCGAACTGATGGGGGCGGGATTAGATGCCGGCGGCTACGAGTACGAACTCCTCTCGATCGTCGAGGGCCGGAATCCGGAGACGCTCCTGACCGAGCGCCAGCGCGAGTGCCTGACCGTCGCCCTTCGCGAAGGGTATTTTCACGTCCCGCGGTCGTGTACGCTGGCGGAGGTGGCCGACCAGCTCGACGTGGACAAATCGACCGCGAGCGAGACGATTCGCCGCGGATCCGCTCGCGTCCTCGAGTGGTTCCTCATCGAGGGTAGTTCGCGCTGATCCTCGCCGCGGATAACCCCACTCGGAAACCGACTGCAGGCCCGCCCGCTGCGAACGCGAACCACCGATCGGACCGCGGAAGCGGGGGCGACACCGCATCGAACCGACCGTATCCACTCGGCGACTCGCGTCGTCGTGGGGACGTGTTGTTCGTCTCGAGTCGACTCCGCTCGAGCGCACACCAACATGTTGGGCGAATCCATAGGCGATCCCCGACCGCACGTAGCGTATGGACGAATTTCGGAACGAACGCAGCGGTACGGGATCGGCGGCACAATTCGTTCGGTGGGATGGGCCGCGGCTCGCCGTCAGGGAACTCGCGCGTCGAAACGCCGTTCTCTGCGGGGTCGCCGCCCTGCAGACGGCGTTGCTCGTCGCGTTTCTCGCCGGTATTGCGCTCGATCCGCGAACGGTCGGGGGCGATCCGGTCTGGCTCAAACCCGCAACGTTCGCGGGCTCGATCGCCCTGTTCACCGCAACGTTCGGCTGGATCGGGTATCACCTGCCGGTCTCCGAGCGGTTTCTCCGGCGGGTGTCGATCGGAATCGCCGCCGCGGCGATCATCGAGATTGTGCTGATCGGCGGTCAAGCGGGCCGCGGCGTCGAGTCTCACTTCAACGACTCGACGCTCCTCGACCAATCGGTCTACGCGATCATGGGAGTAACGATCGTCGTCATGACCGCCCTCGTCGCCTGGCTCCTCGTTCGGTCGTGGCGGCGCGAGTTCGACGTCGCTCCCGCGTTCGCGTGGGGCATTCGAGCCGGAATCGCCCTGTTCGTCGTCGGCGCGTTCGAAGGGGGTGCGATGGTGGCGCTCGAGACCGCCGCCCTCGGATCCGGCCAGACCGTTCCCGTCACCGGGTGGGTGCTGAGCGGCGACTTTCGCGTCGCACACTTCGCGGGACTGCACGCGCTGCAGGCACTCCCGCTCGTCGGCTACCTGGCTGCGGTCGCGGCCGAACGCGGCTCGCTCGAGCGACCGGTACGAATCGTTCGTCTCGTAGGAGGGGTGTATGCGCTGGTGCTGCTCGCGCTGTTTCTCCACGCGCTGACTCCCGTTATTTGGTGACCGATCCGCGGATCCCGTCGACAGCGAACCGAGCCCGCCGGTCGCTTACACTGGCTGTCGAACGGCCAGCACGACCAGATCCGAAAACGGCGTGTCCGCTTTGCCGGTCCCGCCGGCGTGTTCGGCTAGCTCGGCGAGGGTAAACCGGTGGATCCGCTCGTCATCGTGGGTCAGATTTTCGCACACCAGCGCCTCGAGAGCCGGCTCCGCGCCGTTCTCGAGCAAAAACTGAGCGATATCGCCGGGCATTCGGTCGTAGGGCCGCGGGAGCACGAGCAGGTGGCGGTCGCGGACCGCGTTCGCGAGGCGGTCCATGTCGGCCGTGAGGTCGCCGCTCTTGTGTAGCGTGACGAACTCGGTGTCCTCCATCGGCGTCCGAGCGCGGCTGGCGGCCATCTGGAGGGAGGAGATGCCGGGAATGACCCGAACTGGAATTTCGGGATCCTCGTGCTCGACCGCGTCCTGCACCTTCCCGACGAACTGGTACCCCGAGTGATTCGGGTCCCCCATCGCGACCGCAGTCCCCGACTCGCCCGCGGCGACGCGCTCGCCGAACGCCTCGAGCGCGTCGGCTTCGTCTTTGTAGCCACAGGTCAGTAGATCGGCGTCGGTCAGGTCCTCGACGAACTCGACGACGGTGGTGAAGCCGACGACGACGTCGGCCGTCTCGATCGCGCGCCGACCGCGCGGCGTGAGGTACTCCTGATTGCCCGGCCCGACGCCGACGGCGTAGACCGGATCGTCCGTTTCTTCGTCGATATCCGGTTCCGCAACTCCCGCGGCGAACGTCGCCGGATCCGGTCCGGACTCGAGGTCGTACTCGCCGCTCATGGGTTCTCGCCGTCTTCGTCGTCTTCGTCGCCGGCGGCTCTCGCGGCCCGTTCCTCAGCCGTCACCTCCAGTTCGAGAGTCTCTGTTCGAACGTCTTTCGCGACGTGGATCAGCTCGTTCGTCAGCGCGGCGGCGAGGCCGCTGCCGCCGCGTCGGCCGACGTTCGTGATCGCCGGGACGTTGTACGCCTCGCTGACCTCGCGGATGCGCTTTCGGCTCTCCTCGGCCTTGACGAAGCCGACGGGGGTCGCGACGATGGCGGCGGGTCGGGTGCCGTTCTCGATACAGTCCGCGAGGGCGAAGGCTGCGGTCGGCGCGTTTCCGATCGTCGCGATCGCGCCGTCGTAGACGCCCTGCTTGTCCAACTCGAGTACCGAGGCTGCGGTGCGGGTCATCCCCGTTTCCTTCGCCAGTTCGGCGCCGTTGCCGATCGCCTTGCGCTTCTCGCAGTTGTGGCCGCGGCCGGTGATCCCGGCCTTGGACATCGTGATGTCCGTGACGATGGTGGTCTCCTCGAGCACCGCTCGAGCGCCGGCGCGGACGGGCGCGTCCTCGTCGTCACCGAGGTCGTCGCTCCCGGTGAACTCGATCAGGTGCTGGAACTCGATGTCGCCCATCGAGTGGACGGACTTCTGCCGAATCCGGTCGGCGAGCGTCTCGTCGGGCACGAACTGCCGGACGATGTCCATGCTGGTCTCTGCGATGTCCATCGCGTTCTGCGTCGTCGCTCCCAGATCGGCGTACTCCTTCTCGAACTCCTGATCACTCTCAGTCATCGGTGGTCACCTCCGCGTCGGCGTCCGCGCCGACCGCCTCGTTCGTCGTCCGCGCCTCGAGGTCACCCTCGACCTCGAGATTCAGGTCGCGTAATCGATCGACCGTCTCGTCGTCGGCGTCCCAGAGGTCGCGCTCGATCGCCTCGAGTAAGGTGTCCGTGATGGATTCCAGCGCCCACGGGTTGACGTCGCGCATCCACTCCTGGCGCTCCTCGTCGAAGGCGAACTTTGCGGCGACCTCGTTCCAGAGGGTATCCGAGACGACGCCGGTCGTCGCGTCCCAGCCGAGCGTCACGTCGACCGTCGTCGAAAGGTCGCCGGCACCCTTGTAGCCGTGCTCCTCCATGGACTCGAGCCAGTCGGGGTTGAGCACGCGGGCGCGCATCGCCTTGCGGACCTTTTCCTCGTTGGTGTAGACGTCGACGTTGTCCGGATCCGAGGAGTCGCCGACGTAAGAGGCGGGCTCCTCGCCCGAAATCTCGGACACGGCGGAGATGAAGCCGCCGTGGAAGGCGTACCAGTCCGAGGAGTCGAACTCGTCCTGTTCCATCGTGTCCTCGATCTTGACGGTGGCGTCGACGCTCGAGAGGCGGCGCTCGAAGGATGCGTGGGCGTCAGAGACGCGACCGCGCGAACCCATTGCGTAGCCGCCCCACTGGACGTAGACGTTAGCGAGGTCCGAACGGTCGTCCCAGTTGCCTTCGTCGACCGCCTTGTTCGTCCCGGCGCCGTAGCCGCCGGGCTTGGTTGTGAAGACGCGGTGTTTCGCGGCCTTCCGCGCGTCCGATTCGTCGAGGTCCTCCTCTTCCTGCAGTTCGTTGGCTTCCTCCTCGACGTGTTTTTTAACGTAGTTCATCGCGTGCGGTTCGTCGAGGTCGACCACGGCGTCGACGGCGTCGTGGACCACGCCCGCCGCGGCGGGGAAGGCGTCCCGGAACAGCCCCGAGACGCGCGTCGTCACGTCCACTCGCGGGCGATCGAGTTCCTCGAGCGGGATCGGCTCGACGTCGTCGATTCGGCCGGCGTCGGTCCACTTCGGTTCGACGCCCATCATCGCGAGCACCTGGGCGATGGTCTCGCCGCGGGTGCGGACCGTGGGAGTGCCCCAGGCGACGACGCCGATCTCCTCGGGGTACCCCCCTTCTTCAGAGTGATGTCGCTCGAGCACACCTTCTGCAACCTCCGTTCCGACCTGCCAGGCTGCCTTCGCGGGCACCTTGCGGGGATCGAGCGTGTAGAAGTTCCGCGCCGTCGGGAGCAGATCGACGCCGCCGCGGGTCGGCGCACCCGATCCGCCCGGCGGCACGTACTCGCCCGAGAGCGCGTCTACGGTGCGCGGGACCTCGTCTTCGGCCCCCTGCACGCGGGGCTGGGCTTCCTCGCAGATGTACGAAAGCGCCTTCCGAAGGTCGTCGTGGGCTCCCGACTTCGCTCGGCCGTCGCCGATCGTCTCGAGGTCGACGATCAAGAGGTTCATATTTACTTCATCGTCGGGACCGCCCTCGAGTTCGGAGACCGGCACGTCGAAATCGTGCTCGGCCAGGGTCTCGATCAGGTCGATGCTCGTCTCGTAGACCACGTCTGCGGCCTCGGCGTAGGTCATCCCCAGACCCTCGTCGTACTCGCCGGGCGCGTTCAGCATCGTCTCGTAGTCGACGCCCAGCGCGCCGGCCACGCTCTCGCGCAGGCTCGGCGCGCCGGGGTTCTCGAGGCGCGTCAGTGCGACGAGGTACTCGGTTAGGCGCTCGTCGGCCGGCGGCTCCGACATGGTGTGCAGCCCCAGCCGGATCTGAGTCGTCTTGACGTCCGTGAGGTACTCGTGGATGCGCTCGACGAGGTCGTCGATCGAGAGGTCGTCTCCGGTGACATCGCCCTCCGCAAGCGTCGACCCGGCTTCGTCGGGGCCGCGAACGTCGGTTTTCTCGTCGATCGTTCCTGCGATCCCAAGTTCGACCGCGAGATCCAGTTCCTCGACTTTCTCCCGAATGAGGTCCTCGAGGTGTTGGCCGTCGTCGGTGCGGGCGTCTTCCATGCCCGCTTCGCGATACTGGTTCGCGAGTTCCTCGAGTTCGGATAGCTCGTCGTACGTCCCGGCGTTTCGCATGACGGGCGTGAGGTAGTCGACGATAGCGGCGTAGGACCGACGCTTGGCCTGCGTCCCCTCGCCGGGGTTGTTGACGATGTAGGGGTAGACGTTCGGGATGTCGTCGATCAGTTGATCGGGCGCGCTCTCGCCGTTGAGTCCGACCGTTTTGCCCGGGAGCCACTCGAGACTGCCGTGGGTGCCCAGATGGACGACGCCGTCGGCCTCGAACTCGTTGCGCAGCCAGCCGTAGAAGGCGTAGTAGTCGTGTGGGGGCTGGAGGTCGGAGTCGTGGTAGACCTTCGAGGGATCCATGCCGAATCCGCGCGGGGGTTGGACCGTGACGAGGACGTTTCCGAACTCGACACCAGGAATGGCGAACGGACGGTCCGGAGGATCGCCCCACTCCTCGACGATGTTCTCCCGGAATCGCTCGTCGGCGTCTGCGAACCAGTCCGCGTAGGTGTCGGCGGAGACGACGTCGACCGACAGGTCCCGGACGTCCTCGGGGGCGACCCAGCGGTCCTCGAGCGTAAGCTGTGCGGTCAGTTTCTCCACGAGCGACTGCCCGCTGTCGGGCATGTCGTCCCCGAGGTCGTACCCTCGAGTCTCGAGTTCCTCGAGCAAGTTCACCGTCGACTCCGGACTATCGAGTCCGAACGCGGTGCCGATCCCGTCGTCGCTCGGCGGATAGTTGTGCAGGACGACGGCAACCTGCTTCTCCTCGTTGGGCGTATGCCGGAGTTCGGCCCAGTTGACCGCGAGCCGCGTCGCGTGATCGACGCGCTCTTCGATGGGGTAGTGGTGTTTCGGTGCGCTGCCGATGCCGGCCTCGTCGTCGGTGCGCTCCTTGCCCGAGATCGGGTGCGTGATGATGTTGCCGTCGAACTCTGGGAGCGCGACGGAGAGCGCGAGTTCGAAGCCCATTACGCCCGTGTCGCTGGACTCGTAGCGCGACCGAGAGCGCATCGTGGTGATCGTCTGCAGGACGGGAACCCCGAGCCGGTCGAGGAAGACGTCCTCCGCGGAACTGCCCTCGTCGTCGGCGCTGCGGCCGCGTTCGTCCATCGAGAGCGAGAACATAAACGAGGAGAGGACGGCGTCGACGACGGGCTGGCCATCGTCACCGATGAGCCAGTTGTCCGTCACCCACTCCGCATCCTCCTGTTCGTCCGTATCCGTGGCTGGATTACAGAAAATCGGCAACGCGTTTGCGCCCTGTTCCTCGAGGGCTCGAACCTGCGCGTCGACGTACCGAGTGTTTTCATGGGTCCAGTGGGACTCGTAGAACCAGACCGCGACGGTCGGCCTGTCCGGGTCGTGGGTCTCGAGCAGTTCCTCGTACCCGGCGCCGGGGTAGTCCGGGTGGTAGACGCCCTCCGTCGGCAGTTCGGCGGGGTCGTCGTACTCCGTATCGCGGTCCGCGTACTCGGCGACGAGGAAGCGACACAGGTTCTCGACGTTGATCGTCCCTCCCTTCTCCAGATAGTCGTAGACTCGATCGCGGTGGGCCTCGCCGACCGTCGTATCCTCGACGGCGAAGGCGTCGCCAGTCGCCTTGACCACCAGCGGCACGCCCGCGACCTCGAGCGCTCCCGTCGCGTAGTCGTAGCCCGGCATGCTGTCTTCGGCCCCGTGGAGCCAGAAGATCGCCGCCGCGGCGTCGCGCAGTTCCTCGACGAACGCCTCGATATCGGATTCGTCCTCGAGGTCGCTCTCCGAGCGAACGACCAGGTCGACCTCCGGAAGGCGCTCGGCGGCCCGGCCGATCGAGCCGAGTTCGTTCTCCGTCGCGGTGTAAATCCCGATCGTTGTCATCATGTTTTTAAACCTCTGTTGTATTAGCTCAAGTATGGTTGCAGAGTCCGGGGGCAAAAAGCTGTCGTCACTCCCCTTTCCGGCCATCGTCGGGCAGGACGATCTCAAGCGCGTGCTGCTCGCCGTCGCGGCCAACGACGCGCTCGACGGCGCCCTTATCGCCGGCGAAAAAGGCACCGCGAAATCGACCGCCGTCCGAGGTCTCGTGGATCTGCTCCCCGACCAGCGGGTCGTCGCGGACTGTCCGTACGGCTGCGCGCCCGACGATACGGGCCGGCAGTGTGCCGACTGCCGCGAACGCGACGCCGACGAATTGCCGGTCGAAACCCGTCCCGTTCCGCTCGTGACGCTTCCCCTCGGGGCGACTCGAGACCGCGTCGTCGGCACCCTCTCCGTCGAGGACGCGCTGGCGGGCGAGGCCGATTTCGATCCCGGTCTGTTGGCGCGAGCGAACCGCGGTATTCTCTACGTCGACGAGGTGAACCTGCTCGACGACCACCTGGTGGACGTTATTCTCGACGCGGCGGCGAGCGGCGTCAACACCGTCGAGCGGGACGGGATCAGCGTCTCACACCCCGCGGGGTTTACCCTTATCGGGACGATGAACCCCGAGGAGGGCGACCTCCGCCCCCAGTTGCGGGATCGCTTCGCCCTGCAGGCGACCGTCGAGGGCTGCCGGGAGGTCGACGATCGCGTCGAGATCATCGATCGGGCGCTCGAGTCCTTTGGCTCCAGTGCTGCCGACGATTCTGTCGATGCCGACGATCCGGACGACGGAACAGCGTACGCCGACGATGTCGCGGCACTCCGAAACACACTGGCGGCCGCTCGAGACCGGCTCCCGGCGGTCACCCTCCCCGCCGAGTTCAAAGCGGAGATCGCCGAACTCTGTCTCGAGGCCGGCGTCGACGGCCACCGTGGCGACGTCGCGACCGCTCGAACCGCGATGACGCTGGCCGCGCTCGACGGGCGGACGACGGTCATCGAGCCGGACCTCCACGAGGCGGCGACCTACACCTTGCCACACCGACTCCGGAGCACTCCCTTCGAGGACGAACCGGAGCTTGATGACCTGCTCGAGGATCGGTTCGACGAGGAGGCGTCGGCGGACGGGACCGACGGTGAGGGGAGCGAGGACGGCGAAAACGGAGAGGCCGATGAGACGGAAACCGACGGCCGAGACGAGGATGAGCCGGACGCCGGGCCCGACGACGAACGGGGAGAGGGCGACGACGGAAATGATTCTGGCGCCGGGGGCAGAGACAACGACTCCGACGAGCCGGGTACCGATGGCGACGGCGACGACGGGTCGGGCGATTCCGATGTCGACCGTCGACCCGAGGACGCCGACCGACCGGATAGCGGCGAGCCGTCCCCCGCCCAGGCCGACGCTGGTGACGGCGAGGGCGGCGAGTCGGACGAGACCGACGACTCGAGTCACGATACCGACGATGCTGACGACGGTGGCGAGGAAGACGAAGAGGCCCAGCCGCTGGTTCCCGGCCAACGGCGGGGCGAGACCGCCGGCGTCGGGGAGGCGCGGGCTCCCGATCTCGAGTCGCCGGAGCTCGAGGATCGAAACGCCGCCGACGGTGGTGGCTCCCGAGCGAGTACGACGCCGAGCGTCGATAACCGCGGCGCTCGAGTCCGAACGGAGCCCACCTCGGGCGACGGCCCCATCGACGCAGCGGCCTCCGTTCGCGCCGCCGCGGCCCGCGGCGACTCGCGCGTCGGCGAGCGGGACCTCAAGCGGTCGGTTCGGGCCGGCGAGACGTCGGTGACGATCGTCTTCGCGGTCGACGCCAGCGCCTCGATGCGACCCGCGATGCGGACCGCGAAGGGGGTCGTCCTCGAACTCCTGCGGGATAGCTACCAGCAGCGCGATCGGGTTGCGTTCGTCGCCTTCGCCGGCGAGGGCGCCGACGTGTTGTTGCCGCCGACCGACAGCGTCTCACTAGCCGCCCGCCACCTGAAGGAACTGCCGTCGGGCGACCGAACGCCGCTTCCCGCCGGTCTCGAGACCTCGAGAACGGTCCTGGAGCGCACGGAGACGGACGCGTCGGTCGTCGTCCTCGTGACGGACGGGCGAGCGAACGTCGCCGACGGGAGTCCGACCGAGGCCACTCGTCGGGCCGCGAGCGCACTCGGCGCGAGCGGGGCGACCGTGCTCGTCGTCGACGCCGGCGACGACTCCCGGGCCGGGCTCTCGGAACTGGTCGCGACGGAAGCCGGCGGGGAGGTCGTTGCACTCGAATCGCTATCGGCCGAAACGGTCCGTGCGGCGGCGAATCGCGCCGTCTCGGACGACGGAGGATCGTAACGGGGCTCGAGTCTTCCCCCCGATCCGTCGCGTCGTTCGATCCGTGAGCTGCAACCCGCCCTTCTATACTGCGTCGGTCCCTACCCTCGTCGATGGCAGAACTCTCGCTCGAGGACGGTACGCTCTGGTATGACGCCCGCGGCGACGGCCGGCCGCTGGTCTTCATCCACGGCGGTTGGATGAACGGGCAGGCCTGGCGGCCGCAGGTCGAGCGCTTTGCGGACGACTACCGTGTGATCACGCTCGACGTGCGCGGCCACGGGAAGACGGGGGCGACCGAGCCGAATCAGTATTCGATC
Organism: Natronorubrum halalkaliphilum; assembly: GCF_009834785.1. Taxonomy (GTDB): domain Archaea; phylum Halobacteriota; class Halobacteria; order Halobacteriales; family Natrialbaceae; genus Natronorubrum; species Natronorubrum halalkaliphilum. Next base: position 72,033 of record NZ_WUYX01000013.1, on the reverse strand, counting down.
GAGCTCTTCGCCGACGATCTCGAGGCGCTACTTTCGGAACTCGACCTCGAGGAGCCGATCCTCTGTGGACTCTCGCTCGGGTCGATGGTCGTCCAGGAGTACATGGATCGCCACCCCGACGCCGCGGCGGGGGCCATCCTGGGCGGGGCGGTCCGTTCGATGCCGCCGGTGGAGCTGCCGCCGGGGATGAAGCCGTTCGTCTCCCCGCTGCCGGCGCTGACGACCTCACTGTCGCTGACGGGGCCGGAGACGACGTTCCGATCGATGCTGCTGTCGATTCGGGCGACGACCGGTGAGCGGTGGCTGTCGGTGAACCCGGAGGTGCGATCGACCGCGATGGACGCGGTCGGCGAAATCTCTCGCGACGAGTTCCGGAAGGTGTTCGGCGCGCTCTACCGGTACGAACCTTCGGACCTCTCACACGTCGAGACGCCGACGCTCGTCGTTCACGGTGAGCAGGAGGCTCCACTGGTCAAACAGCAGGGACGCCAGCTCGTCGCGGAAGTATCGGACGGCGAGCACCTGGAACTGTCCGGGTCGGGCCACCTGGTCAATCAGGACCGCCCGGACGCGTTCAACACCGCGAGCGCGACGTTTGTCGAGGACAGATACGCGGCGTAGCGCGGGCTCCCGGTTCGGATCGCCGTCGGTCGCGTTCTCCGTGCGTTCGTCCGAGTCGAATCGAATCGCGGCCGGCGGCGTCGAGCGACGACGGATCGTCACGGAAATCGGAGACTCACGGCGGGGGACTCCCAACGTGTTTTGGCAATGATGAAAAGGTCAGGGCGCACAAACGACTATCACGGGCCGTCTCGAACGATCACTCGGTCCTAACCCGCTGCACTCGAGTACCCATGAGTAGTAATTGTCCGGAGTCAGACGCGTCGGCAACGCCGAGCGAGCACTGGTCGAGCATCTCGAAACACGTCGTCAACAGCTACGTCGAAGCCAACAACGCGCTGTTCGCCGCGATGGGGTTCCCCCAGTCCGGCGAGAACGATAGCGGAACGCCGGGAACGCAACAGCCGCCGGAAACCGCCTCGGAATCGGTTACCGAACTCGCGTTCGGCGACGAAGCGTGGTTAATGGAGCGGTCCGCCGAGCGTCCGGACGAACTCGACGTCGGCGACTACGTCCAGTTTACCAAACCGATCGAAGAGACCGACGTCTCCGCGTTCGCCCAGGTATCGGGTGACACCAACCGGCTTCACCTCGAGTCGGAGTTCGCCGAGGGGACCCAGTTCGGCGGCCGAATCGCCCACGGCACGCTCGTCGCCGGGACGATCAGCGCCGCGCTGGCTCGCTTCCCCGGGCTGACGGTCTATCTCTCCCAGGACCTCGAGTTCCACGCGCCCGTCGAAATCGGCGAGACCGTCACCGCCAACTGCGAGATTGTCGAGGTCCTCGGCGGGGATCGGTACCGACTCCACACGACGGTCGAGACCGTCGACGAGGAGACGGTGATCGACGGCGAAGCGATCGTCGTGATTCAGGACCTTCCGGAGGACGAGGACTGAGCGGTAGTAGGCGGCGGTACTGACGGAAGACGACGGCGGTACTGGCAGAAGCAGTACGGTCACTAGCTCGGCGGCAACAGTCGATTTCGACGTAGTGTGAACGCTCGAGCGATCGAGCTCGTTTCGGTAATTGTTGGCAAGCGAAATATCCCTCTCGAGACTCGAGAGTCCCCGTTTTCCGGAGTGTTCCACAGACCGGTCCCGCCACTGACTCCGAAGACCCAAAATACCTTGGAGCAATGATGATGCCCGACCGTGTCGTATTGTGCGTTGATGAGTAGGTCAGAATCGGAGTCGAGGATCGTAGCGGTGTGTCGCTCCTGCGAGTCGGTGTTCGTCTCCGAGCAGAAGCCGGACGGGACGATCAGACCGATCGGCGTCTCGGAAGACTGTACGTGCGGAGACGGCGACTTCCGTCGGGTGACCCCGTCGGGAGACGCCGATCCCACGGGGTACGGCGGCCCGACGGTGGCGCGATCGTCGGATTAACAGTCGCGGTAGCGCGGAGTCGAACGATGCGATCGTTCTCGAGACTTACAGAAGGGCGAGTGGCTTCTACGGCCGGAGAAAGATTGGGACGGCTCAGCGTCGGCTACGCAGCGAGGAATCGAACCGAAAGCGCGGTTTCCTCGTTGGGATCGGAGTGGGAGTCGGGGTCAGAATCGGAATCGGAGTCGAAATCGGAATCGGCGTCAGAATCACCCACGATTCGGGCCCCGTGCCCCTCGCCGACGCGCTCGTAACGCGAGTACGATTTCGATATCGGTGACCTCTTCGAGGCTGTTAGCGCTGGTTTTCTGTACAGAGTGACTTCCCCTCAATTCGGAAGTGTGAGGATGTTAAGAGAGTCGATAGCGGCTCCGAAACCCAATCGCTCATCGAAACACGCGCCGCTCACGGGTAAGATCGCTGACTGCAGAAAGGGGGGGGGATGGGGGTGGCAGGCAAGACCCGTTCAGTGCGTGTATGGCGCAGTGGATGATGTGGCGTGGGTCTTGCCGTACACCATGGTAGCGGTGGAAGATGCATAGAACTGGCCCCAAACTGTTTTGGGTGGTCCGCGTATCGCGGCCGCACGGCGAACTGAGCACGCCGTCGACTCGAGCAATTGGCCTCGAGTCAGGGTCGCGATTTCGCGGGAAACCCGTCCCTGCGCCTCGAGGCACGTTCTCGCTTCCGGCAGGTCTCGTGGCGAATCCGGCGATTCCGGTCTCGAGCCCGGACCCGTATCTGGTTCTGATCACGATCTCGATTCCATCCTCGACCGTACCCGGAAAACCGATAGTAAATTGAAACGGCTCTTCGAAGCGCCGGTATGACCATCGACTGGGACAGGATCTCCCACATCACGAAAGTCGACCCAGCGAAACCGTTACCGTCAGATCTCGATGTTCTCGAGGGGACCGATCTGGTCCTCGTCGGTGGCTCCGACGACGTCACCGAGGCCAACACGCTCGCGGCGATCCGCTCGGTCAAGGACGCGTTCCCGTCGATGCCGGTCTTCCAGGAGCCGTACAGTTCCGCACACGTGTCGAAGGAAACGATCGAAACCGCCGACTCGGTCGCGGTGCCGGCCGTCTACAACGGCGACCGGAACCACTTCGTGGGCAAGCACGTCGATCTCTTCACCGAAGTCGGGCGCAAGCCCGAGTCCCTGCTCGGGAGCGGACTGCCGGTCGTCGGGGACCTCATCGCGTCGAAAGGCGTCGACGCGATCAGCGAACTCACGACGAACGTGATCGGCGAGGGGTACGTAGTCCAGCACCTCGAATCGACCGCCGCGACGACCTCGGGCGTCGAGACGACGTACACGTCCGAGCAGGTCGCCGGCGCCGCGCTCGCGACGGAGGCGTTCTACGGCTTTCCGATCTTCTACGTCGAATACTCCGGGACTTACGGCGGGCCCGAGGACGTCGCCGCCGCCGCTCGCTACCTCGAGGAGACGACGCTGCTCTACGGCGGCGGAATCGACAGTCAGTCGAAGACCAGCGAGATCCTCGCGGCCGGCGCGGACGCGGTCGTCGTCGGCGATTGTTTCCACGATGATCCCGAGACGTTCCGGGAAACGATTCCGGAGTAGCGGCTCGGACCGTCCGTCCGACTTCTCACTGGTCGGTTCGAACGGAGGCCGTCAGTCCGTCGGCGCCGACCCGAAGGGTCACGCTCTCGAGGATCGCCCGGTACCGTCTGTAGTGGTTGCCGCCGGCGTCGAACAGCGTCTCCGAGGCGACGAGCCCCGCCCGCTCTAGCTGATCGAGTCGCCGATACACAGTCGGCTTCGAAATCTCTATCTCCACCGCCTCCGCGATTTGCTGGGCGGCCATGGGCTCTTCGTGTATCGTCTGCAGTACCCGGCGCGCGTACCGGTCGCCGAGCAACTCCAGCAGTTCTTCGGACGGCAGCGACTGCGTCTCGTTCGAAATCCCGTCCACGTTCATCGTCCCGATATCCGTTCCGGCCGTGCCAAACGGTTCGCACGGAGCATTTCGCAATTTTATAAGTGGCAGGTCCGAGACGGGACGTACGAGGGACTCCGATGGAAACCGTTCGAATCGCGATCACGCACACGGAGACGACGATCCACCCGATCCACTCGGTCGTCTGTAACTCCGACGCGCTGTCTCGAGAGCTGTTGCTGTACTTCACGATCGACGACGGGTTCGAGACGGCGATCAACTACGTCGAAGGGGACCCGGCGGCGTACGAAGAGGCGCTCCGTACGGACCTCGATATCGACGACTACGAGGTGTACCCGGACGGGAACGACGGCTGCTATTCGTACCTTCGAAACGAACTCGATACGTACAACTGGGACCTCGCGGCTGCGTTTCAGCGCGAGACGCTCGGCGTTATTCCGCCGATCGAGTGTCTGCCGGATCGGCGCATGATCGTTTCGCTCGTGGTCACGTCCGAGGACTTCCGTCGCATACGCGAGGAGGTACCGAACGAGCTGTCGGTCGACGTCATCTCCGTCGGGTCGGTGCCACAGGTCAGCCGGAGTCGACTCACGGCCACCCAACGAGAGACGATCCGGACGGCCTGGGAACTCGGCTATTACGAAATCCCGCGCGAAGCGACGCTGCAGGATCTCGCGGAGAGACTCGACGCGTCGGTTTCGACCGTGTCCGATCTGTTGCGACGCGGACAAGCCAGTCTCGTCGCCGCGGAACTGGGCGTCGCCAGACACGGCCGTTCGGAGTAGGGCAGCGGCTCATCTTCCAGTACTCTTACAGACCGGGTTCGATGCGGCCGGTGGCCGCTCGAGGACCCGAATTCGAATTCGAATCGGACTCCGAATCCGAATATCGATCGTTAAAACGTCTCTTCGATGATTTCACCGACGGCGAAGTTCGATTTGACTTCCGTGACTTCGACCTTGACGCGCTCGCCGACGTCGGCTCCGGGGACGATGATGACATAGCCGCGCTCGACGCGAGCGATGCCGTCGCCTTGTTTGCCGATATCCTCGATTTCGACGTAGCGTGTTTCGCCGACGTCGACCGGGGGCTGTGGCTCCGACGGCGCAGTCTGTGGCTGTGCCGTCGCCTCCTCGGTATCGGTCGACTCATCCCGCGAGATGAGTGCGACCCGATACACCTCACCCGGGTCGATGTCGCCGGTTTCGACTTCTTGACGTGGTACTTCGATGACGTATCGGTCCTCCTCTGCTGAGACCTCCGTACTGAACAGACACAGGAGTTTTTCAGATATTTCCACAGGTAGACCCTCGATTTCACCTCTGTCGGGCCTCCATAATAGAACTACCGACCGAGAACCGTCATTTGCCGGCTGTGCGTTGATACTCGGCGCTCGATCGAGCCGATTGGGACTCGATTTCGAGTTAATCAGCGTGCTCGAGCGTCCGCGTCGTCATAAACTGCGCGAGATCGAACTCGGTCTCGAGGTCGGCGTCCGTCACCGAGTCGTAGGGGCGGTTGATGACGATATCGCCGGCGGTTCGGTCACCGACGCCGGGGATGGCGGTGAGTTCGTCCATCGAGGCGTCGTTGAGATCGAGCGGGTAGGGGACGCCGGTCACCGAGCGGTAGCCGTGGTCGACGACGGCGATATCGATCGTCCGTCCGAGCTCGCGTTCGCCCGGAATGCCGACGAGCAGCGGATAGGTTCCCAGTTGGCGGCCGAACGTCTTCCCGTCCTGGTGGTACTCGAGGTGAACGTCGGGGAGGACCGTCCCCGGCGGCGCGACGCGCTCGAGCATCGGCTGGTCGATTTCGTCGCGGACCTGGGTCTTGTAGCGCTTGAACAGCTGTTTGTGGTCGTTGGCGATTTCGGCACCGGTGTCGGACATGTCGGTGCCGTCGAAGGCCATCACTTGCCGGATGTTGATCCGCCGGAGCATGTAGCCCTCGTCGTAGACGCGCTCGAGGAACTCGAGGTTGCGCTCGTAGGTTTCCTCGCGCTCGCCCTTGAGACCGTGGAGGAGGTTGATGCCGGGCAGGAGTTTGGGAAGGCGGTTCGGTGCGTCGTCGCCGAAGGTCGGTGCCGATTCTTTGTCCCCGCCGGGTCGCCAGCCCGCTTCCTCGTTGACGATTCGGACCGCTTCGAAACACTCCTCGGCGGTGACGTTCAGGTTGTTCTCCTCCTGGACGACCGGATCGGCGGATTCGAGGCCGAACGCGGCCGTATCGCCCGCGGTGTTGTGCTCGGCGATGATCCGGATCCCCTCCCGGCTCCGTTCGGGCCAGTTCACGATCGTGATGGGGTTCATATTGTCGAGATGGAGCGTCTCGAGGTCCGGAGCGACCTCGCGGATGCCGCTGTAGAGCTGTCGCAGGGCGTCGGGGTTGGGGGCCTCGCCGTCGCCGCCGTAAGCGAGGATGTCGGCCTGGCGACCGATCCGGAAGTGCGTGACGCCGTAGTCCGACAGCGCGTCGACCTCGCCGACGACCGTCGGCGGCGGCCGGAACTCGGGGTTGCCGTACAGCGGCTCCGTACAGAACGAACAGCGGTACGCACAGCCACGGGAGGTCTCGAGTTCGCAGATGAGGTGGTCGGGATGGTTGGGGTGTTGCTCGACGATGAAGGCGCCCTCCTGAGCCCATCGGGACACCTCGTCGATGTCGCGCATTCGGTTACTAAAGCCCTCGAGACCGCTCTCGACGAGGTCGAAGACGGCGGCCTCGACGTCGCCTTTGGCGACGAAATCGAAGTCTAGATCCTGGCGCTCGGTTTCGGTCGCGCCGGCGTTTTCCTCACCGACGCCGAACTTGACGGGGCCGCCCATCAGGCTCGTGCCGGTCGCGGTCCAGGCCATCTTCCGGACTTCGTCGGGCTCGGCCGGCGTGCCGCCGACGTACTTGCCGGGGACGGTCATCCCCCCGAGGTAGATCAGCAGATCGGCCTCGTCGACGTCCCGCCACTGGTCGGGGTCGTCGCGCAGGCCGTCGATCGTGTGGTAGGTAATTCGCTCGCGGGGCACGCCCGCGTCAACGAGCGCGCCGGCCGTGTACCGCGGGTACGTCGAAATGTACGGCGGCACCCCGAAGTGGGCGGGCTCGTCGACGTAACCGTCGACGATCGTCACCGAGAGCGTCTCGGGGTCAGTCATGGCTTCGGGTAGCGCCTCGAGGGGTAAAACGGTGACTACACCGAACGAACCGTTTACCGGGGCGTGGGTCGGCGTCTCTGCTACCGGCCTCACTCCCGTGGAAAATCAGCGTGCCGTAACCCCGACGTTGATAGTCGTCGTGGCCCAACGAACGGGTATGCCACCGACCGAGGAACTCATCTGTACCGCCGAGGACTGCTTTCTCGACCTGTTCGAGAACCACTACACGTACGACAAGCCCGAAGATCTCGGGGTGACCGACCTCTCGTGTCCCGTTTGCGGCGGGAGTGACTGCCTCGAGCGGGTCGAATTGTAATTGATTGCGGGAGGCGTACTTATGTGAACGCCCAACTCGTCAGACGTTTATTTTGTTCCATCCAAAGGGATAAGAACGAGGGTATTGTAACCCGTGACAGGCCATGTCTCCACTGCTCCTCCCGGTCCCCAACGCGGTCCGCCCGACCGCAGCCAGCGCGAGACGCATCGACGCCAGAGGTGAGCCCGCGTGAGCTTCGGCGATCTCCGCAAATCGGTCGGTAACGCCCTCTATCGGCAGGTCGGCCGCGCAAACAGTACGCTTCAGAACCATCGGTCGCTCCCCGTCGACGTCCTGGAGAACGACACCTCCTACCAGGTCGTCTTCGACGCGCCGGGCACCGAACCCGACGACGTGCAGGTCCGCTACCTCGAAGGCAACGTCAAGATCCGGATCGATCGGTTCCGACAGTTCCGCGACGGCTACGAGATGCGGTTCCCCGGTCGCGGGATGGAACTCGACGGCGAGGCCGAACTGCCGGACGACGCCGTCGTCGATCCCGACGCGGGAACGGCGACGCTGACCGAAAACGGGACGCTTCGCATCGATATCCCGAAGGACTCCTCGTTCGACGCCGACGCCGACTCGAGCGCGGACGCGAAATCAGAATCGGAATCGGACACGGAAGCGGAGTCGACGGCCGAAGCCGACGGTATCGCCATCGACGACTGACCGCTCGCCCTGTTGCTCTGTAGTCGTTCGCGTCTCACTCGGAGAGCCCGTCGCTCGTTGTTGCGAGTACGAACCCGACGATCGCCGCGCCGACGCTCGGCGTCGTCACGACGTCGTCTCTCGAGCCGCATCAATCCCGTTGGGCCGCGCGTTCGAGGGTCGAAGTGGATGGGATAGAATCGACCGTCAGTGGTGTTCGGAGTCGGAATCAGCACCAGCGTCGATCGACATCCCGGCGACGATCTCGAAGGTCTCGTCGCCGTCGAACCGCGTCGGATCGAACGCGTCGATCCCGTCGCCGCCGAGGACCTGTTCTGCGAGGCGCTGGCCGATCGCCGGCGAACGCATGAAGCCGTGGCCCTGGAACCCGGTCGCGACGTACACGCCGTCCCGTAGCTCGCCGACCAGCGGGTCTCGGTCCGGCGTCGCCGTACAGAGCCCCGCCCAGGCGCGCTCGAGTTCGAGATCGACACCGGGAAGCCGGTGACCGACCCGCTCGAGCAGGTCCTCGGCGAAGTCGGGATCGGCGTCGCGGTCGTAGTCGTCGGGGTCGGCCTCGACGCGTTCCGTGCCGTCGCCCGCGAGGACGCCCGCCGGATGCGGCCGCAGGTAGAACTCGTCGGTCGCGTCGTAACACATCGGATCCTCGAGGTCGCCGCTCGCGACGAGCGCCTGGACCCGGTAAGGTTTCATCGCGATCGAGATGCCGGCGTCCGCGAGCAGCCGTTTGGTGTGTGCGCCGGCGGTGACGACCACGGCGTCGACCTCGCGTTCGGTGCCGTCCTCGAGGACGGCCCGCGGGGGATCGTGACGAATCTCGACGGGCGTGTCGGGCGCGAGGGTCGCGCCGGTTCCGGACGCGGCAGCGGCGAGACAGGCCGTGTACTGCGTGGGGTCGGTGTACCCCGCGCCGCCGGCGATCCCGGCCACGGCGACGTCGTCGGTTCGCAGCGACGGGAACCGGTCGGCGAGCGCGTCGGCGTCGGCCTCGAGGGCGACGACCCCATGTTCTTGCATTCGTGTGACGTGGCCGCGGATGGCGTCGGCTCGCTCGTCGTCGCCCTCGCGCGCGAGCCAGACGTAGGGACACTCGACGAACGGAAAGGTTTCGTCGCCCGACATCGCGCGGAAGCGCTCGATGGCATCGACGCCGATCTCGGCGTCGAGGGAGTCAGCGTAGGCGTCGTAACAGAGCCCGGCGGCGCGGCCGCTCGAGCCGCTCGCGATCTGGCCTTTGTCGTACAGCGTGACGTCCGCCCCCTCGCGCGCGAGGTCGTAGGCCGTCGTCGCGCCGACGGCACCCGCGCCGACGACGGCGATCTCGAGGCCCGCGCCCGCGTCGGTGAAGGCGTCCGCGCCGACGGCGAGTTCGGCTTTGGCTTCGGGTTCGTTCTCGTCTCCGCTCATTTGTGCTCACGCGCCCAGCAGTCCTCGAGCGGTCGCTCAGCGAGCCAGTCGAGCAGCGCGTGCAGGTGGTCTCGAGCGGCGTCGAACACCTGCGCGCCCTTTTCCGGATCGGCCTGAGTCGGCCGGCCGACCGCGCCGCTTTCGGAGAAATCGATCGTGTCGAAGCCGAGCGCAGCGCCGTGGACGGTCTCGCCCCACGCCTCGCTCGCGCCCGCCTCGGCGGCCTCGAGCGCGTCGGGATCGACGAGGTCCTCGCGAAGGTGCCAGAGCAGACTCGACTCCATCGCGTCGGCGTGGCCGCCCTCCTCGTCGAACAGGTCGTCGGCGAGGTCCTCGACGCTGTCCCACCAGTTCCACGGCGGCGCGAACGCGGTTCGGTCCTCGCGAAGGGTGCGGGCGGCCCGGCGCAGGGCGCTCGAGTTCCCGCCGTGGCCGTTGACGACGACGGCTTTGCGGACGCCGTGTTCCGCGAGGCTCGAGATCGTCTCCCCGACGTAGCGTTCGAACGTCTCCTCGGTCACGTACAGCGTGCCGTCGAACTGACGATGGTGTTCGCTGACGCCGACGGGAACCGTCGGCAGGACGACCGCATCGTCCCGGTCGCTGGCCGTCCGAGCGAACGCCTCGGCCGCCATGTGGTCCATGCCGAGGGCCAGCGCCGGCCCGTGCTGTTCGGTACTTCCCGTCGGAATCACCGCGACCTCGGCGTCCTCGAGTGCGTCGGCGGCGGTGGTCGTCGTGTGTTCGGCGAGCGGTGGCATACGGCCGATGGTGGGTTGGCCCGCCACTTACCTGTGTGTGATTCGGCACGTGGATTCGGTTTCGACTGTCCCGTCGGCGGAGAAATCAGGGGCTCGGCCGTTCGGTCTAGGCGGCTACTCGAGAAACGGCTCGAGACCCCGCGCCGGGTAGCCGACGACCGTCGTCGCGCCGGCCTCGCGGAGCGCGTCGGTCTGTTCGCGGACGTTCTCGGCGGGGCCGACGAGCGCGTAATCGCCCGCCGCCTCGAGCAGCACCGCTCGAGCGCGCCCGGTGGCGCTCGAATCGGTCGCCGCGCCCTCGGGCAGCGCCTTCGCGACCGGCCGCCGTCGCGCGGCGTAGGCCCCGACGGCGTCGAGGACGGTATCCTCGTCGTCGGTCAGGACTGTCGGCGCGTAGACGGCGACGTCGCCGTCGAACCCGGCCGCGCGCAGCGCCCGCAGTTCCCGGTCGGTCGTCCGCGAGAGCAGGTCGTACTGGGTCGCCCCGGTCGCCATCGCGATCCGTTCGACGTTCTCGGTGCCGACCCAGGCCTCGGGGTCGGACTCGAGGGCCGCGCCGAGTCGGGGGGCGACGGCCCGGTCGCGTTCGTCGTCGGTGAGGTAGGCGGGATGGCCCGCGACGAGCACGCGGCCGACCGCGTCCGGGAGGGACGCGGCCAGGGAATCGTCACCCAGCGGGTCGAACCCGTCCGCTCGGACGGGCGTCGTGACCAACACGTTCGCCTCGCTCGACAGCGCCGCGAGGGTCTCGGCGGGCGGCAGATGGTCGCGGCCCTCGTAGTCGATGGCGATCGTTTCGGCCGGCAGCGCCGTGGCGGCCGAGACGTCACACTCGGCGGGCTTGATCGCGACTCCATCCAATCCGGCACGGGCGACGGTACTCGTTGTTAGCATCGGAAGACTCACCTCGCGCGCGGGTAGTCGCATCCACCCTTCGCGCGACTCTAGCCGTCCTGTGAGACCTGCGCGCAAAAACCTGGCGTTCGGTGAGGATTTTGCGTTCGCCGGGGGGAGCAAGGGGTTTCGAGCGCGGACAGTCCCCGATTTCGGATCGTCATGGCGGCTGAAGATCGGGATCGCGAGTCCACAATCTACTCGTAGGAGGGGCTCCAGACTCAGCCTGTGAGCGTGGTTCCATGAGTTCGGTAAAGGGAGACTTCGGGCGAGGGCTCATCGTCATCGGACCCGTCCTCGTGACGCTGTTTCTCCTGTACATGCTCTACTCGTTTATCGCGAACGTGACGCCGGGAATCCTGCTCAACGCCGAAACCCTCGAGTCCGTCGTTCCCTGGCTCGGCGAAACCGCCCGCGAGCAACTGGCCGGCCTCCTTCGGGTGCTCTCGTTCATCGCCTTCCTGGCGGTCTGGATGTACGTCATCGGTCAGTTCACGGAGACGTCCGTCGGCGAACTCCTCGAGGGAATCGTCGACTACGCGGCGAATCGGGTCCCCGTTATTCGAGTGGTCTACAACGCGTCGAAAACGGCCTCCGAGACCACCTTCGGCTCGGGTGAGGCCCTCCAGACGCCGGTCAGACTCGAGACGTGGGACGGGTTTCGGATGACGGCGTTCAAGACGGGACAGACGACCCGGGACGGTCGGATCATGCTGTTTCTACCGACGTCGCCGAACATCACGACCGGATTCGTCCTGGAGGTCTCTCCCGACGAGGTGACCGAACTGGACGAAACCGTCGAAGAGGCCCTTACGCGGGTCGTCAGCGCCGGGTTCGGCGATGCAGACCACGCGGATACGAACCCGGACGGGGAGTCGCTGAACGTCATCGGTGAGTTCCAGCCCGATCAGAAGCGCCGACAGTAGGGCGAGTTGGCCTACAGCTGTGACCGATCGATCCGCTCGGGCGCTTCGAACGCCGTCGTCAACTCGAGCAACTGGACGAGAATGCGGCCGGTCGCGCCCCAGACGGTGGCGTCGCCGACGTGGAAGTAGTGGATGACGACGTCGCCGTAGTAGGGGTGGTCGCGGCGTTCGTACTCGTAGTTCGCCGGATCGAGCAGCTCCGACAGCGGCAGGACGACGATTTCGGCGACCTCGTGACCGTCCCGTTCGTACTCGCGGTCGGGGACGCGGGCGACGAACGGCGTCACGGCGTACTCCGTGATCGTCCGGATGTCGTCTAACTGACCGACGACTTCGGACTCGTGGGTCTCGAGGCCGATCTCCTCGTAGGCCTCTCGCAGCGCGGTATCCAGGATCGTCTCGTCGATCGGCTCGGCGCCGCCGCCGGGGAAGCTCATCTGGCCGGGATGCTCGCCGAGGTGGTCGGCCCGCCGGGTAAACAGCAGGTGTTCCTCGCCGTCGCGCTCGATGATCGGCGCGAGAACCGCCGCATCGTGTTCCTGGTCGTTGATTTCGAGCGGCTCGTGGTTCGCGACCGGCTCGAGGTTCATCGTCGTCCGTGTCATGCGATTACAGTCGTTCGCTCCCGGTTTCGGTTCGGTTCTTGCTCGCGTTCTCGTTCCCGGTCTCGCTCTTGTTCCTCCTCTCGCTTCCGTTCGCGTTCGCCCCTCCGTAGTCAGTCGGCCGCCCCTTCCGCGGCCCGGCGTTCGGGAAGATCATCACTCGAGGGCCGCCTCCAGTCGGTCTCGTTCGGCCGCGAGGTCGACGGGTGCCCACGCCTCGAGATCGTAGCTAACGTCAAGGAGGTGCCGAATCCGGTCGTCGTTGGCATCGCCGGCGTCGACGGCGTCCTCGATCGCCTCGACGAACCGTTCGCGGGCCGTCTCGCCGAGGGCCTCGCGGTCGAGTCGGCGCCGTTCGACGTCGAGGATGTGCGGAACGTCCTCCGCGTGTTCGGGCACCGACGGAAACGCCGTCGGGCCGGCGACCAGCAGCGACTGCCGCTCGCCATCCCGCGTTCGCACGTGACGAACGAGCGCGAACGACTCGAGGGCGTCGTCGATCGCCGCCTCGAGCGCCGTCTCGTCGACGGACTGGCCGTCGGCGCGGAACGCGGCTTCCGAGAGCGCCCGCTCGAGTTCCGGCCGCGTCAACCCGCCGAAGAGATCGACCACGCCTGCCAGTTCGTCGGCGGTCGCGTTCATACCCGCCACAACGAACGGTGGGCAGATTAGTCTTGTGCGCTGGTATCGATGCGGTCGGGCCGGCGTCGACCGTCACCGCCCGTCGACTGCCATGGCTGAGCCGCCGCGAGCACGTCGCTCGGCTCGAACGGCGCCTCGATCCACCGCGGGAGTCGTCGGTCGGCTCCGGGCGGCGCGATCGACTCGGCGTAGCGTGCGAGCTGGTCGCGTTCGCCCGCCGAGTCGTACGCGAGGCCGTTGAACGCCGCGTCGGCGGCGTACTGATCGATCAGCCGGTCGCCGGCCGCGAGGTATCGGTCCTGCAGCGTCTCGTAGTCGGGGTCGACGCCGTGTTCCTCGACGACCCGCAGCAGTTCCGCGGCGACCTCGCGGCTCATCCCCTCGAGGCCGGTCTCGCCCGTGACTGCGCGGTGGTCGTGTTCGTGGCGGCCGAGATCGACCTGTGCGGAGCCCTCGAACCCAGCGTACTCGAAGGCGTCGCCGAGGGTGCCGACCTCGAGGCCCCACGCCCGAGGGGCCCGGAGGTGACGAGCGAGGTCGGCGGTGGCGGCGAACTCGCCCGCGAGAGCGTACCGGAACGCGCCGAGATAGTCGAGGACGGCCGCGTCGTTGTCGGTCGCGAGCGTCCGGATAAGGGGGGCGTAGAACAGTCGGAACAGCCGGCCGTAGAGCTGGCCGTCCTCGACGCGGGCGTAGTACCCCTTCGAGAACTCGAACTGTGCGGTCAGCGGGGCGAGAAGCCGGTTGACGTGGTCGGCCTCGTAGCTCCGGGCGTCGGCGTCGTGGACGACGACGTACTCGCCGACCTCGGCGGCGGGCCCGAGCGCGAGCCAGACGTCTCGCCCCTTGCCAAAGCCGTCCGCCAGGCCGGCGCCGGCCAGGAGGTCCTCGACCGCGGGCGCGTTACACCAGCAGACTTGCGTCGGGAGGGCGAACGACTCGAGCCACTCGCGGACGGGGCCGATCTGGTCGGCGTCGGCGCGAACGGGGACGATAACGGCGGCCGGCGCGGGCTCGAGGCGCTCGAGTTCCGAGAGCACGCGGGCGGCGGCGGGGCTCTCGTGTTCGCGGCCGGTCATCGGAACGACGACGGCCGTCTCGGCGACCGCGTCGACGGCCGCGTCGGCGAGACGGGGCTCGGTCGACGGCCCGCCGAACTCGTGGAGCGTCGCGATCCGCTCCTGTACGTACTCCATCGGTGGAGTGTTCGGGCGAACCGGTAAAACGGCCACGACTCCGGCCAGATAGGTTCGGGTGGGGTGAGTCGGAGTGTGCGGCGATAGCTGAACGGATACGCTAACGCGACTGTCGGGGCAGCGTACCTGTTCGTCGTTCGTGAAATAGGGTTGTTACCCGCCGCCCTCGGCGACTCGCGCAGTCAGCGAAGGCGACAGATTACTCGTCGGTTCCCTGTCACCAGCGAACTGGAGGAAGCCATGGTCTTTTTCTCCCCCACCTTCGTAGGGGGGGAACATGCAATCAGTCCGGAAGGCACTTCGCAACGGCGACCTCGAGAAGGACACGTACGATCGACTCGTCTGTGGCGAGTGTGAAAAGCCCCTGAAGACCGAGAACGACCCGGATCAGATCAAGACCGTCCGCATCTGTCCGGACTGCGACGCAGAGTGGAAAGAGATTCGGTAGCGTTCTCATTTTGTAGCGCCGCCCGGGCTCTCGAGTCCGTCAGCCGTCCGCCGTAAGCGTCGGCCTCGCGGCTCGCTCGGTGAGGCGTGGGTCCGATGGAGCCGATATCGGCTGCGATGAGTTGTATGCCGATCGCTGCGCTCGATTTGATCGTGACGTGCTCGTGGCTGCTTCGTGGCGGCTGTCACAGTGCAGTTGGTCGTCGGTCCGTGGGGCGAGGCCCACCGTATCAGCTGTCCGTTCGGTTTGTATTGCATGGCAGAGCAGATTTTCACCTTGGAGGACGTTCTTGTATCCTCGTCGGGAATTACGAGTATGAAACGGCGGCCCCTCCTCGCGGGAATCGGCGCACTGACGCTGGCGGGCTGTCTCGGCGAGACCGACCCAACCGACGGCGAGACCGACAGCGAAGAACACGGCGAGAACGATACGGAAGGCGCAGAACTCGTTGAGAGCGAGTTGAGCCGGTCGGAGGTAGGCGAGAAACTCGAGGACGCGACGGACATCGAGTACGAGGAGGTACACGTTGCACGGACCCACGAGACGCCGCCGTGGGCGGTGGATAGGGAGAACCCCGCCGGCTACGCCGCCCTGTACGACTCGGCGGCTGACGCGACCGAGAGCCTGCCGTTCGAGGAGGTCGAAGCGGATCGAGAGGACGACCTCGAGGCGTTCATCGACGAGACAGACTTCGATGCGGCGCGGCTACTCTACGTCGTCGCCGTCGGACTCGGCACGAGCGACCTCACAACCGACGTCGATCAACTGGGGGTCCGCGACGGCGAACTCGTCGGGAGTGCCTCCGTTGGGAACGGCGACGAGGGCGACTCGATGAACATGTACGCGTCGACGCTGGTTCGCGTAACGCCCGACGGGGGCGGCCTCCCGGATCGGGCGACCGTGCTCGTACAGTCCCGCCAGGACCGGGAAATCGTCGTTGAGGCGACGAGCTAGTGGCGCTAGCCGCTTCGGAAGGACCGCGAGGAGTGCCACCGCACAGTGTCTCCCGGACTGCGTCCTCCCGCTGCTCGGTTTTCCCGAACCCCACCCGCTAGCACCGACTCGTGTCCATCACGTCCGATCAGGTGTGTACCGACGTTTAGCGAGACTCCAGCTTCCATTACCCCGGTGTCGGCCTCACTCGAGCGAGCGCGGCTCGAAACGGCTCGAGGCCGGGGTAGCCGTCTCGACGCCAGAGCACGAACGCGATCGCGGCGAGGACGAACTCCGAGAGGAAGTAGGGGTCGCCAAGCGAGTCCTGAAAGAGCTGGAGGACGCTCGGCGCGCCGGTTTCGTAGGGTTCGACCGGCGTCACCGGCCAGAGGAGGTGCTCCGCGCTGGCGGTGTCTCCCCAGAGCGCTGGCAGGGCGTCGACCAGCGAGTGTGAGAGCGCCCCGATCGCGAAGGCGATCCCGTACTCGCTGCGGCCGTAGCGGCTGGCGAGTGCGTAGACGGCGATCGAGAGCGGGGCTAACACGAGCAACGAATGGGCGAGCGTTCGTCCCGTCGGGATGACCCCCAGATACCACGCCAACGGCTTATCCACGAGATCGGGGAACTGGCTGCCGAAGACGAGCACCAACACCGGAATATGTGCCGGCGGAGCGTCGAATCGGGCTCGAGTCGCGACCGTGTAACAGAGGTACGCGACGGCGGCGTGTCCGAGTGGCCACATTACGTCGGGGTGATGTGTGGGCGGAATATAACTGGCGCGGTTGGACGTCGTCGCTAGAGGGTGGCGCGGTGTGGCGGTTACGCGCACGGAGCGGTTTCGAGGGTGTCGTTACTCGAGCCTGCTGGTGCTTGAGCCTGTAGTCATTCGAGGGTGCAGTTACTCGAGCCTACAGTTAGTCGATCGTCGACGAGTCCGTTCCGGTCGCGCCCTCGGAATACCGAGCGACCGCCCAGACGAGAGCTGCGCCGAGCCCGGCGACGGCCGCCGGCCAGCGGTCGCTGCTCAGGAAGAGCCCGCCCGCGGGCGGTCGGTACTCGGTCAGCGGCCAGAAGACGGCGTAGGCTTCCCCCGTCGGCGTCATAAGCAACACGTCGAGGACGTGGTGGGACAGCGCGCCGATCGCGAACAGGACGATCGCCTGTGCTCGGTACTCGGGAGCGAGCAGGAGCGATCCGAGGGCGATGACGAGGACGGAGCCGCCCAGCGTGTGCAACGGCGACCACGAAAACGGCACGCCGAGCAGCGCCGATGCGAGGCCGTCCGGGATCAGCAATTGGATCTTGACGAAATCCGGCGAGAGCGCGCCGATCATCACCAGCGTGACGTGGGCCGGTCGGAGTCGCTCGTAGCGGATCGAGAGGAGCGTGCCGATGATGTAGCCGACGAGCACGTGGGTGAGCAGGTCAGGCACGGCGCTCGCCTCCGTCAGCGTTGACAGGGTGGTCCGACGGGTTCGCACGCCGATCGTCTTCCCCGTGGTCTCTCGAGGCTCGCCGGTCGGCTTCGGAGGACTGCGCTCGCGGGACGAACGCGAGCGTCTCCCGATCGAAGCGCCAGCCGCGGACGAACCGGCCGGCGACCCAGAGGCCGGCGATCGCCGACACGACGAGCATGTACCTCGTCTCGGCCCGTTGGCGGGTCGTCGTTCGTTCGACGACCAGCGTCGACTCGTCCTCGAGCGTGCCGAAGGCGGTCACGCGGTCGCCTTCGTCGAGCGGGCCGTCGGCGTTCTGGAGGCGTTCGTCCGCACCGACGAGCGTGAACTGTCCGTACCCGCTGGCGCGGGTCGCGATCACGACGGGGTCGGTGTCGACGACTTGCCCGCCAAGGGAGACTTGCTCGCCGACGTACGACTCGGGCGCTGGCGTCACCTCGACTTCGTCCGGATACGCGCCGTCGATCGGGTCCCCGGGCGTCGCGCCCGCCCAGAGCAGACACCCGCCGAGGAGGGCTGCGAGAACGACTGCAGCGAGGATCCGCCCGCGCTGGCCTGCCGGAAGCGACTGCATTGATTCTCTCGAGAACAGCGATTAGCCGAACGAAAGGTCTTGTGTTCTGCTCGTCGCTTCGGCGCGCGCGTGGCGATCTCTCGAGGGCGCGCCTGGAGACGGATCGGCGTTCGATTCGGTCGTTGGGACTCGGTGACCCGACCGCACGACGGTACCGCCGTTTCAGACGTGCGATAGGAGGGGTGTGGTGTTCTCTCACCCGGCCCGGTTCCGGACTGTCGTTTCGTCGTGAAACGGACGTTCGGCGGCCGACGACCGCAACTCCTGGCTACCGTGACCTCGGCCGACTGTCACGACAGACCTATATAATGTTACTCCAACAGGAGTGGCATGTCAGTTTCGAGGCGACGGCTGATCGCCGCCGTCACCGGCGCGCTGTCGGCGATCGGGCTGACGGGCTCGGCGTCCGCCGGCGAGACGGAAACGGGGTGGGGCGAGGGGTCGTGGGGAGCCGGACCGTGGGGCGGGACGACGTCCCAGGACTGTTTCATCGCGACCGCCGCCTACGGCTCGGCCGATCACGATCGCGTCCTCGAGTTACGCGAGTTCCGCGACCGCGTTCTGGCCCGGCGCGCGCTCGGCCGACTGTTCATCCGAACCTACTACCGAATCAGCCCGCCGATCGCGCGATGGATCGGCCGCAGCGAACGACGAAAGCGACTGACGCGGCGGTACCTAATCCGCCCGGTCACGAGGCTCACGACTAATGTCTGAGGACAAGAACCCGACCCAGAACCACGACCTGCCACGTCCCGTCCCCGGTTCCTACGAGGGGAACTGGGGCGAAGACGTAATGAACGACGACATGACCGCGAAACTCGAGGCGAAACTCGTCGCTCGAGATCGCGAAGCGAACAAAGGCGAGTACGAACCGTACGCGGACGCGATCTTCATCGCGACGGACACCGGCCGCGTCTTCGACGGGAACGGCTCCGAATGGGTCCGTGCCACCAGGAAGTACGAGACGGTGGCTTTCGAATCGGGGGTCGGAGATGTCCTCGACGTCGTCCACGGACGAACCGCGGAGACTCCCGTGTGGAACGTCGAGGCTCACGGAATCGACGGCGACGGTACCACCGAGGTCGGAGGGGACGTACACGACCTCCTCGAGACGGTCGACGAAGCGGGCGGCGGCGTCGTGTACTTCCCGCCGGGGCGATATCTCCTCGAGCGCACGCCGCTGATCGGCGACGATACGCTGTTGCTGGGCGCCGGCCGCTCGACCGTTTTCGAAGGGCCACGCCCCGACGGCGACGAAGGACGGGCGCTGTTCTCCAACCGGGGCTACGACGAGACGGGGTACGACGGCGCGTCGAACTGGGGCATTCGGAACGTCCGAATCGACGCGCCGGAGGCGAACGGCGTTCTGCCCGCCCACGCGGCGAACGTCCGACTGGAGAACATCTACGGCGACCGGATTTACTACCATCACATCGATATCGTGTCGTCGAAAAACGTCGTCGTGGACGGTTACTGGGCGACCCGCGGCGGGGAGCACGAGATAGACGCGCCGTTTCAGCTCGACAATCAGAACGAGGGTACGGAAGCGAACGGGATACAGGACGGAGACAGGTACGCACGCGTCGAAGACGACGGCACTCCAACCAGAAACTGCACTCTCACGAACTTCGAGATCGATCCGGAGAACGGCGCGGAGTACGGCGTCCACATCCACCGCGACGGGAACGAGTCGATCACGATCGAAGACGGGTACATCACCGGCTGTCGGGATTCGGCTATCAGGGCCGATACCGGCGGGCTGCTCGAGGACCTGACCGTCGACGGCGTCTCGTGTATCGACAACGCGCGGGGAATTTCGCTGGGGCATATCGAGAGCGGTCGACGGGAGTTGACGATCAGCAACGTCACGATCAGGACCGACGACGAGGGGCTGGCTGCCGGATCGGGGCTGTACGCGAGCGGCTTCGACGGCGCCGAACTCTCCAACCTAAGCGTCGACGGGGCGTTTACGAACGCGATCCTCTTCGACGACATGGATGACTTGAAAATGAGCAACGTGACGGCGAGCGGCGCGGACAATCAGGCGTTTCGCTTCCGGGAGAACGTCGACGTGACGCTGACGACCGCCCGAGCGGCCGATTGTGGCACCGTCGGCATTTACGCGGGCCCCGACAGTAGCGTCGCCTACGGCGGCGTCGCGTTCGACGGCGTCGGAACTCGAACGGCCACTGGAGACCCCGACGACGACACCGACGGGGACGTCGGCGAGTTTCGAGCGTGGACTACGTCCCCGCCGTCTTCGTAACCAGCGCCGTTTGTGGCCGGCTGTGACGGACGACCGTTGTGTGGCAGCGAGACGCTGTTTTGGGGACTCGAGACGCAGGGTTCGAGATTTGAGACCGGAGACGAGCGATCGGGGCCGGAACTCGAGAGTCGAGGTCAGAGACTCGGAACTCGAGCCGGCGACGAAAGCTCTAGGCCCGCGGCATCCGAAGCGTAAGGAGCGTCACGACCCCGACGAGGACCGCCAGCAGCAGGTACCCTTCGTCGAAGTAGCCGCGCTCGGCGACCGCGCCGAAGAAAACCGGGCCCCCGGCCCCCAGTATCGCGGCGCTCGAGCGGATCACGCCCAACCCGGTGCCCTGAATATCCGGCGGGATCGTATCGGCGAGGTACGACTGCGTGATCGCTCCCGAGCCCAGCATCGTACTGATGAGGACGGTGATCCCGACGATCGGCCAGAACCCCTCGGCGAACGGAAGCGCGGCGAGTCCGACGATCGAGCCGGCGAGGACGAGCGGCAACGAGCCGCGGAGGCCGATCCTGTCGTAGGCCGCTCCGGCCAGCGGCTTGGCGACGACGCCGACGGCGAAGAACAGCCCGAACAGGCCGCCCGCCGTCGTCGTCGAGAACCCCTTCACGTTGACCAGGTACGTCGGGTAGAACGCCGAAAACGTCTGCCAGACGAAGATAAACAGGAAGAGAATGACGGCCATCGTGCCCATGGCCGGCGTGCGGAGTTCGCCGAGTACGTACCTGATGCTCTCGACCGAAAGCGTGTCGACGGCGCTGTCGGCCGGTTCGTGTCTCGGCAAGACCAGCCAGATGACGATCGCGGTGACACAGAGCAGCGGCAGCACGAACCCCAGTCCGAGCTGCCAGGCGACCGCCACTGCGAGGGCGCTCGCGACCGGCGGGAGGATCGTCTGCCCGATATCGCCCGACGCCATGGTGACGCCTAAGGCGCGTCCGATCCGATCGGGATAGAGATCCGACAGGGCCGTGATTCGGGCGATCGGATACTGCGAGAGCCCCAGCCCGACGAGCGCGGTCGCCGCGAACAGGACGACTGCCGTCGGCGCGAGGAGGACACAGCCCACGCCGACGACGACGAGGGTGACGCTCGCGGTCAGCACCTTTCGCTCGCCATGTCGATCCGCGAGCACCCCGCCGGGGACCTGCCCGACGGCGTAGCCGAGCCAGATGATGGTCACGAGCAGCCCGGCGGTGGTGAGCGTGAGCCCGAAATCCTCGCTGAAGTAGGGGAGCAACACGGGGTAGATCATGCGAGTCCCGTTGAGCAACCCCCAGCCGAGCGCGATCGCGATCAGCGTCTTTCCGGTGCCGCCCGCCCACAGGCCGCTCACCTCTCGACGCACCCGCAGTAACCGGTCCATCAGCAGTTTCGTGTTCGAAGGAGGCGTTCGGCTCGAGGAAATCGTTTCGCCTTGATCCGAGCGGTCGAGGGAGCCTGGAGGGGCGTGAGGTGGGTGACTCGAGAGGGCGTGAGGCGAAGACTACCGGAACATGTTCCGCGCCTGCATGGGCTCTTCCTGCTGGTCCTGGTCCTGAGCTTGCTGTAACTGCTGTGCGACCTGCTGTTTTTGCGTCTGGATCTCCGCCGCTTGCTCGCGGAGTTCCTCGGTGTCGATCTCGAACTCGACGAGCGGCTCGAGCGCGTTCTCGATCACCGACCGTGCCGCGGCCGGATCCGGGAGGCGCGGGTTCGCTCGGACGAGCAGGAGTGCGACGGGTACGTCCGCCTGATAGCACGCTGTCACGAGCGCGCCGGTCACGCCGCCGACGGCACCGGTTCCCTCCGCGAGTTCGATGCCGGCGTCCTCGAGTTGCGTCTTCAGGTCCTCGGTCGTCGCCACGCCGACCACCTCGCCCTGTTGCTCTTCGGACTGAGCGGGCGCGCCGGCGAGAAAGATCGCGCGGCCGAAGTCCGCGACCAGCTCCGCGAGGACGCACTGGCCCAGTTCGGTGAAGGCGTCCTCCGGAATCGGAACGTCGCTCTGGAGGGTCAACACGTCGGGCTCGGTACCTCCGTAGACGCGGACCGTATCCTGGACCAGACCGTCCGCGAACGACGTCACGGGCGGAAAGCGCTCGGACCGTAGCGATCCGTACTGCTCGAGGCCCAACTGGTCGGTGATCTGATCGACGGCGATCGAGGCGACCAGCCCGTGGCCCGGCAGCCCTTCGATCAGCGTCGGTGCCTCCGCCTCGATCTCCGTCGAGCGGTGAAATGTCACCGCGGACGTATCGTCGGTCATACCCGGCGACCTACACCGGCCCGTTACAAATGTATCGGGGTGGAGCGTACGCCCTGGGGTCGAGTCGGCGGGACGTCGATGTCGGCCAGCAGTAGGGTACGGTGTCAGGTTCCGATCAGAACGGCGTCCCGTAGGAACCTGCTGGCGGAGAGTCGGTCTCGAGGACGGCTCCCATTCGGGCCGTTCGAGCGAGACGGTCGTCTCGCAGCGGACGGCTGAGGCAGGTGTGGGCCGCTCGCGGGAGGAGTTACAGCTCCCGTTCGAACGGATCCCGATCCTGACAGCACACTCACCCGAAACCGACTGTCACTCGCTAAAACATAGATGGGATTTTATATATCTGGTTCGAGCATCCAGACACGATGTACGATCTCACGGGATTCCAGCGCGATCTCCTGTACGTGATCGCCGGGCAAGACGAACCGCACGGACTCGCGATCAAGGACGAACTCGAGGACTACTACGAGAAGGAGATTCACCACGGGCGCCTCTATCCGAACCTGGACGACGTCGTCGACAAGGGACTCGTCGAGAAGGGGACCAAAGACCGACGGACCAACGTGTATTCGATCACGCGACGCGGCCGACGAGAGATCGAAGCGCGGCGGGAGTGGGAAGACCAGTACGTCGACTTCGACCACGAGTGAGACGGATCGTTTCCGCTGTTCCCGCTGTTTCCGCGGCGAGAGCGACGTCCAGAGACGGTCGGTACTCGGCCAATACGCCTAAATAACAGTTCATGGTGGTACCACGCATGAATGACAGCACGGATGAATGTATCTCTCTGTTACTCGTCGACGACGATTCGGCGTTTCTCGATCTCGCGACGACGTTTCTCGCTCGAGTCGACGACCGGTTCTCGATCCGATCGACGACCGATCCGTGCGAGGCGGTCGCGATAGTTCGCGACGCGGAGATCGACTGTCTCATCAGCGATTACGATATGCCCGGCACGAACGGGCTGGAGCTCCTCGATATCGTTCGGGAGGCGCGTCCGAACCTGCCGTTCATTCTCGTCACCGGCACGGGAGAGGAGGCGCTCGCATCCGAGGCGATCCGGGCCGGCGCGACCGACTACCTGCAGAAAGATCACGGCAGCGACTACTACACGGTCCTCGCGAACCGTATCGAAACCGCCGTGGAAAAGCGCCGGGCCGAACGGTGTGCCCGCGAGTGCGAACTCGCGACGAGTGCCGCTTCGGACGCGTTTTTCAGGCTCGGCGTCTCGAGCGAAACGCTGACGCTTCGGTCCGGATTCGAGCAGTTCGGTTACACGGTCGACACGACCGATCTGGACTGGTGGTTCGAACGCGTCCATCCCGACGAACGAGCGGGTCTTCGCGAGGCGTACGCGGCGGTGAAAGCGCGAGAGGAATGGGCGTTCGACGACCTTGAGGACGATCGCGGTCGATTCTCCGGAACGGTTCGCTGGCGCTGTGCCGACGATTCGTTCGTCACCTGTCAGTTGCGCGGGATCGCCGTCTACGGGAACCCAGAGCCCAGGATCGTCGGCACAATGACCGACATCACGGAGCGCAAGGAACACGAACGAGCCCTGACGGCGCTCAACGATGTCGCGGTCGATCTCGGCACCTACGACACGGTCGAGGGGATCTGCGAACGGAGCATCGAGGCCAGCCAAGCGATCCTGCAGTTCGACCTCAGCGTGATCGATATCGAAGAGGAGGGCTACCTCTCGAAGGCGGCCATCTCCGAGGACCTGCCGGAGATGTACACGATCGCGATGCCGGTCGAGGAGGGGATCGCCGGGAAGACGTATCGGACCGGCGAGTCGCTCCTGATCGACGATATCGACACGCATCCCGAAGCGAACCCCAAGGGGCCGTACCGATCGGCGCTCAGTATTCCCATCGGCAGCCACGGCGTCTTTCAGGCGGTCTCCGAGGATCCGAACGCCTTCGACGACACCGATCTCGATCTGGCGGAGCTGCTGGTCAGTCACACGGCGAGTGCGCTCGATCGCCTCGAGCGCGAACAGCAGTTGCGCCACCAGAACGAGCGCCTCGAGGAGTTCACCCGGATCATCTCTCACGACCTGCGGAATCCGTTGAACGTGGTCGACGGCTATCTCGAACTCGCCCGCGAGGAGTACGACTCATCGGAACTGGACGAAGCCGCGGCGACGCTCTCTCGAATGGAGGCGATCCTGGAGGATACGCTGACGCTGGCCCGGAGCGGACGGGTCGTCGCCGAGATGCAGTCGGTGGCACTCGACGACATCGCGGGGGACTGTTGGCAGAACGTGGCGACCGCGTCGGCCACGCTCGAGGTTTCCACGACGACGGAGATCCGCGCCGATCCCGGCCGACTTCGGCACGTCTTCGAGAATCTGTTTCAGAACGCGATCGACCACGGCGGCTCCGACGTCACCGTCCGCGTCGGCGATTTCGACGGCGGCTTCTACGTCGAAGACGACGGCGCGGGAATCCCCGAAGATCGCCGCGAAGACGTGTTCGAGTCGGGATACACCGACGCCGACGGCTCCGGGTTCGGGCTCGCCATCGTCCGGCGGATCCTCGAGGCCCACGGCTGGGACGTACACGTTACGGACGGGACCGACGGCGGGGCTCGATTCGAGGTTTTTGTGAGCGACGGGTCGAATTGAGGGGTTTGGATCGACCGTCTGCGTTCAACGTGGGTTCGGAGCGATAGTGGACTGACAGTAACCGGAAAATTGATTGCTTTTGCGTCACGTTACTTGGTCACCTCGAGTCACGTTACTCGAGTGGGATGACATCCTCCCCGACGTGAACGCCGAGGTTTCCTCCGTGGGAGTCTCAGCCAGTCTAAGATTCTCCGGAGGCAACATTCCCGTCACGGTGGACGGTACTCGGGTCTGTGCGCTGTTCTTTGGGACGGTGAGAGCGTGGTGACTCCGACCATTCATGGTCGTCCCACTCGAACCGCACGGGCCGTGCCATCGACCAAACCGTCTCGTTTGTTTGCCGCTCTAGGAACGTCCCCGACGCTGTGAGGTCGGCGTGCCCCTCGAATCCACACGGACAGGTCAGCGTATCCTGATGCCGTGTCGTTCGGTCTGTGCCGCCACACAGCGGACACTCCTGACTGGTCCACGCCTCTGACCGCACTTCTACGGAGATACCGTATTCCTCGGCGGTACACGCCAGTCGCTCGGTGAACTGCCGGAACGCCCAGAAGTTGTGGGTCTTGGCGTTCGTCTCGACCGACCAGTGCGTGTCAAGCACATCGGTCAAGCCGCCGATATACACCGTGTCCACCCCTTCGGCGTACAGTCGTTCCAGCAGGTCACGACACAGTGCTTCTTGTGCGTGGTCGCGGCGACGAGTCCGTTTCTGGTACAGCCGCCGGATACGCTCGCTACTGTATCGACCTTCTTCGAGTTTCGACTGTAACCGGGCGATTTCTCGTGTCATCTCGCGGAACCGCTGGAACAACTCACGGCCCTCGTACAGATATTGCTCGCCGGTCGTCGTGGTACAGGCGACGAGATTGTTGGCACCAATGTCCAAAGTGGCCGTTTCATCGGCCAGTGGAGTGTCCCGTGCATCAGTGACAGTCACGGGTTGCGAAGCTCGGAAGGTGCTGTCTGTCTTGTCGTACCACAGGTCAAGTCGGCCCTGTTTCTCGTAGTTGGGCCAGTTCGGGTCGCCAGCGATTTCCAGCCGGAGACGCCCGGTGTGGTCGTATCGGTCTTTCAGTTCGCTTCCGACCAGTATTTCGAGCCGGGAGCGGTCGCCCCATTCGACGGTGTACGACGTGTTGCGGATGACGGTATGGAGTTTGCGTCCGTCGTCTTTGTTGCCCCAGAATCCCGGCGGTTCTGGGTGTTCAGTGACCGACGTATTCGACTCGTCGTGATACTTGTTCTTCGTATCGAAGAACCCGCGCCACGCTTCGGAGTTCTTCCGTATCACCTGCTGGGCGGTAGACGCGCCGAGAACGCCTTTGTACTTGCCTTCGAGACTGCCTGTATCGGCGTCCCATACGCCTTCGTCTTCGTAGCTATCCTCGTCGTTGTACCGCATGAGGCGTTCGTAGTTGACTTCGTTCCAGAGAGCGGCGGAAGCGTCCAACAAGTCCCGTAGCAGTTGCTCTCCATCTTCGGAGAGGGGCCGCACGGCGAACGTGTTGGTACGCTTCACGACAACAGATTATTATACTTTTAGTCTTAAAGTCCTTTCGTCATGCGACCCAACATCGATATTTCACACACGCTCGGTGGCCGAGTCAAAGACTATGCAGAAGCGAACGACTTGGGGCTTTCAGAAGCCTATACAGAGGTATTAGAAGCAGGCCTGGAAGCGTTGGAGACTCAGGACCAGCAGTAACACGACGGGTTCCCACCGGAGCGTACGCGATTCACGCCCGTCCCCAGAACGCGGCGCGTTCTGGTGTGCGAACGAGCCGCGAAGCGTCTCGTCAACGCCGTGAACGGCGGCACTCTCTCGCTGTTGAAAGGTAGTACTCAAAAAACGCCGGCCGACAGCCGACGTCGAACCCCCTTCCGGTGGTGTGTCAGTGGAAGAGCGATCGGAGACTGCGCGCCTACTCGGTCGACGTTGGAACGACCGCGGTCAGTGACGGAGCAGTTTCGAACGTCTCTGGCTGGCGGATATCACCATTGGTTTCACTGGTGTTTCCGCGACTCCACCATTACATTCCAGTCGATTAAGCGTATTGGCCGTTGGACCGTCGCCGGTTCGGTGCCGGTCTTCGGATACCGTGCGTCGGCCCCGAAACAGGGTTCGGTCCGCGAACCGCGTATCCGCCCGTGATCGGTTCGGCTATCGCTCGAGGCCGGAGCGGTTCCGAAAACGTGGGGGTGAGGATGCGCCCGCGGGGTCGCCGCACACCAGACAACGTTCCCGCGAGCGTGGTAGTAGCTCACACGGCATCGTAAAAGAGGCTGCGGCCAAAGATTGTTGGACTGAACTGTCGGGTTTTCTGTTCGATCAGGTTCACGAGTTCCGTACAGTCACCATGCATACGACTGGGCAACTCCTTTGCGTGAGAGTGACACACATTCGACTGGCCTGCCTTCAGTGACCGGTGTGCGGTTTTCCACCTGAGGCAGGTCCGTCGTCGCTCACACCGGGGGATTCAGGCGCCGATGGTCGTGGGCCGCTTCCAATACCCATTTTTGGCTCCCAAGGTCGGCACGTCCGTGTTAGCCATAAGGGGATGGATGTGGTGGGTGGTAACATGCTTCGGCGACAGTACCTGATCGCCAGTGCGTGGCTGGCAACCGCCACGGGTTCATGGGTGGGAGCCGGACGTGAGCGTCAGGACGACGCGGACGACGACCCAGCGTGTCCGCCCTCGGACGAGGCGGCCGCTCTCGAGGACGGCGACCCCGACATCGACGTCCGCGACCACGAGCTGGTGATCGACGAAAACGGCCCTGCGCCGGACGTCTTCGTCGACGTTACGGTCGAAAACGTCGGCGACGCCCCGTCGGGCCGGATCGACCTCGAGGTGGAGTGGTACGACGAGAACGGGCTGTCCCTGTACGAGACGTTCGAGTGGCTCCGGACCCTCGGCGCGGGCGAAACGTGGCAGGCTCGCGTCTATCATCTTCCCGATCCCGACGAAGTGGCCGACTACGACCTTGCGATCAGCGTCGACGACGAGGCGCCGACGGCCCCCGACGGAGTCGTACTCGAGGACAGCGAGATGGCGGTCGGCGAGCGACGCGTCGAGATCGAGGGGCTGGCGGCGAACGAAATCGGGGCGGAACTCCCGTACATCGAGGCGATCGGGATCATCTACGACGAGGACTGCGTCGTCATCGGAAGCGGCCGCACTAACGCAACCGACGTCCCCGCCGACGAACCGTGGGCGTTCGACCTCTCCTGGCGCGGCCGGGATCGACTCGAGGACGCGGCCGCACACCGGATCGTGCTCTCCGACTGGTAGCTGGTGGTCGGTTGGGTATCGGGTCGTCTCGGAGAATGTTTTGAACTCGAGTACGGTCACGGAGCGTGATCGGGGTGTTCAGAGGGCTTTTGCCTATGGTTCACAAGGGAGCGAACTGATATTCGAATTTATCTGACGCGTGCTCAGTCACGTCGTTCGAACATTTTCGAGAGGGCAACGGACCAGTGGTTTTTAGTCCTCAGTCCGCGTACTGTGGACTCGAATGGCCCACGCTCCCCCCGATACTTCACCCGAGGCCGAAGAGAAGAGAGAAGAGTTCTTTACAATCCACGAGCTGCTCTACAGGCCGGAACTCGCGGTCTTCTACACCGATATGCTTCTCAACTCTCCGACCACAGTCGGCGAAAGTGTAGAGCGCGTCCATCTCTCCAGTAGCGCCGCTCATAACTATGCGAAGATCCTCCAACAGCTCGGCGCAGCGGAACAGTTAGACGAGAGACGAGAAAGGGCCATCCTCTGGAAAGCAAAGCCAGTATCCGGCATGTGGAACGGAGAAGAGCCTATTGGTCCGGTCATGATTGCCGTGTATGGTGCAATTGAACTGAACGAAGATATCGAACTCTTCGTTGAGCGTCACGGAAAGCCGAAGCTCAGCTCCGCCATCGCACAAACCATCGAATACCTACGCGGAAACACAAGCCGCCGCGGAGCAGCAGACGCGCTTGCGGTTCCCGCTGTCGAAGGAATTGCAGTCACGCAAGCGATCGAGAAGATCGTCTACCTGCTGAAGGACCTTGATCCCTCCATCCCCGCCACTGAATTCGACGTTTCGCTTCCCGACAGAGCCCTCGAAGAAGCCCCGTATACGCACGAATGAGCGGGAACGATTTGACGCCGTTTCCTTCTGCGTTGGTCTTGGACACGAGTTTTCTCCGGACACTCGGGGGAACTCGAACAGCCAAGTACCAAACCTTCATCGAGTACGTGAAACAGGAGGATGTAAGGCTATTTTTAACACAACGAGTACTCACTGAACTTGACGAACAGCAAGCGTACATGAGTATTGACTGGGTAGACAAAGCTCAGACTGCCGAATGGATCGAAAAGACTGGGGAACTCCAACCGGGAGTTCGTGTCCACGATGGACCACGTGCAGGGGAACTCTTTGACAGCGCACATACCAAAATCGCCGAGCGAGAACAGGAGAACCCTGACGAACTCCGAAAGACGGACGCGTCGCTTCCGGCAATCTCCATCATGTTACTAGGATCCAGGAACTTTGACCGGATTGGAATTCTCTTCGATGATAGACACGCTGAGGATTCTATCGAATCTGCTCTGCGTAACACGTACTACGACGGTCGAATCTCCGTTTTGAATATCTGGGACGTGTTGTCCTACATGGAAACAGAAATTTGAGCACTATCTTTTCGTACCTGTACCCCGTTCCTTTCGAACCGAGTCTTCTCTTCTAAACTAATGTATAGTCACGACCTATAGGAAGTCGAAGTGAAGCCTACTGCTAGCGATTGATTAGATAATGTCCGAATGGGGTGCTTTTCGCTCATATGAAACGGAGAACAGGATGTGTGCGGGTGAGTCCGCCGTACATTTTATTGCATATGCTCGTGCCGCGGACAGTTCGGTAACCGTGGACGTACTGTTAGCAGTTTGATTGGTAGTGGTATCCTCTGTCTCTTCGACGGCGTTTGTGCGGTGATCGATATCGATGCCGTTCGATGTGCGTGGTCGCTTTTACTCGTCTTTCGGTCTCTGAAGGCACCATCGGTAATTACTTTCTATCAGCTAGTCACTGCCGAAATATATCAAAGAAAAAGAATTATTAGCTCCGCGTAGGTTGTCCGTGGTATGGCATCACCATCGACATACGGAAAGCGGTTGATCGGACTCGCCGGAGTGTTAGGCATCGTGAGTTTCACCGGTGTCACCGAGGGGCCGGATGCACCGCTCAGCGCGGTGGAACCGCTCGTCGGTCTCTGGTGGCTGCTGGCCGCCGTGGGCGTCGGCCTGCTCGTGGTCGCCCGCTACCAGGGTGCAAGCGGCGGGGCGTTGCCCGGTACCCGGCCTAGCCTCGGCCACGACCGTCAGGACATCATCGCCGCGACCGACTGGTCACGGATGGGGAAACACGCCCTGCGGCGCTCGTACGGCGTCGCGTTGATGCTGTCCGCGGCGGTCGTGATGGTCCTCGCACTCGCGCTCCAGGAGTTTTTCCTTGCCGGCGTCCTGGTCGCGACGGCGCTCCTCGGCGCGATCGTGGCAGTGTTGACCTGGCGGGGCGCCTACGAGATCTTCGACGACCACACGGAACAGTTCACGATCCGGGCGCCCGATAACTTCGCCGCGCACTCGTTCCACATCGCCCTGCGCCAGCGCGCCGAAGACCTCGGCTACGTGGTGTCGACGAACGTCTCGCCGACCCAGGGTGGACGAGCCTCGGCCGCGGCCGAAGACGTCTTCCACGCCGAAGGCGGGTTCAAAGCGAACAACCGGCCGATCGAGCAGTCCCAGCCCCTCGTCCCCGACCTCGACGACGAGTACGCCGATTCGCTGTTGACGGTCGCCACCCTGGGCGCGTTCCTCACCGTCGTCGGCATCATGCTGGTCGGCGCGGACGTCGGGTCGGCCACCGCCTCCGTGCTCGGTGCCGTCCTCGTCCTCGTCGGCGGCGGCGTGCTCGCGTACGATTACGCCATCCGCACCCGGGAGTGGGCCGAACTCGCCTGCGTCGAAGAGGGAACCGTCTACCCGGTCGCGCACAACGAGTTCAGCGCCGACGGCAGCGACGGGCCGTTCCCCGTCCCCGAGACGACCACGACCGAAACGGCCGCCATGCTCTCGGTGACCGTCAGCGCGAAGTGTACGCCGCTGTTCGACGAGGAGGAACTCGAGTCGGACTTCGAGTCGCTCGTGGCGGCCGTCGAAGCGGCCGCGGAGGACTGTCAGTTCGACGTCGAAGGCGACGCAGAGGAACTGGCCTACGAGGAGTCGACGCCGGTCGACGCCGAAGCGAACTGATCGGGTCGGCGTCTTTTTTCGGTGGTGTGGGCGTGAGTCGGGAGAGGATGTCCTCGAGCGGTTTTCATCCCTCTTCGCGAGTACTCGATAAACGATACGTACAGAGATAATACTTAAAGGTTGATGGATTTAGTTTGACATGAAAGAAAACGAACCTATTTATAACTCGTTTATCCCGTGCTGAGTTTTCTCCGGACTACAAGGGTAAAGGGTTGATATGAGTGATGGAAGATTCGGGATGATGATCCCCAATTTCGGCTGTTTAGTTCCGTGTGGGACGAATTTCGGTTGGAGTACTCGGATATTGGAAAACATAAGGAGATAGAAGAGAACTTTAACCAAGATATAAAAAATCTTATTAACATTCGCTATTTGATACCAGTATGGTAGATATTGCTGACGGTAATTTTGTGGGAGTTGATCGGTCACGGAAGAAACAAGTCGCCACAAGCAGGCGGAACGTGCTGAAAACTACAGGTGCGGGGGTACTCGGTGCAATCGGCTTCGGAGCGACCGGCGGGACCACGTCGGTCGCGGCGTCCTCCAACGAGTTTGAAGCGACTATCCACCCCGATGATGGAGACGACTTCAATTACATGTACCACCTGTACGGTCCGCCGCGGATCCGTGACGACCAAGAACGGCCACTGCTCGTGATGCCGGTCCCCTTTTCGCAACCGGACGACGATCTGGGATCACACGTTGAGGACGCAGAGAATTGGATCGAAGCTAGGGGCAGGCAGTTCGCCCGCGAACTCGAGGTTCCCGTGCTCGTCCCAGTTATCCCATGGTTCGAGACCGAACCAGAGGATGAAACGTACTGTGCTCCGGCGCTGGACGCCGAAACGATGGGGCTCGACGAGGGGCCGCTCGAACGCTTCGACGAGCAACTCCTCGCCGCGATCGACGACGCAGCGGATCGCCTGACTGACGAGTGGCATCCCGTTGCTGATGGCGTCTTGCTGAACGGTTTTCTCTATGGCGGACTGTTCGTCAACCGGTTTGCGGCACTCCACCCCGAGAGAGTCCGGGCGGTGGCGGCCGGTGGATTCAGCGGGACGGCGCTCCTTCCAGAAACGGAAGCGAACGACACCACGCTGAACTACCCCATCGGCGTTGCGGATGTCGACGAGCCGTTCGATCAGACTGCGTTCGCAGACGTCGATCAGTTCCTCTACACAGGCGACGAGTCGGAAATGGATCTCGTCGATTCCGATTTGGTGTGGAATGAGGAGCAACGTCAGGACGTAACCGACGTGTACAGCAACGATCCTCTGGCCCGATTCGAGCACAGCGAGGCGGTCTACGAAGAGGCTGGCCTCGAGGCGCAGTTTAAGCAGTACGACGACACCAGCCAGTTTGAGACGCAGAGTGATGCAGTACCCGATATCTTGTCGCATTTCCGACCACACGCCGGTGTAACAGGGATCGACATTAGGGAACGACCCGATCCAGGTGCTGAGTCCATCGAGGTAGAGGTCGTTGTTCCGTCGGACGGCGATCCGGTAGACGTCCGCGCATTCCATTGGGATGGAACTGATCTAACGGATCAAGCCATCACCGTCCAACCCGGCGAGACCGTCGTCGAAACCGTCGAACTGGTCGAGCCGCTCGAGGCCGGAGACGGCCTGGATATCGCTCTCCTTGAAGAAGGGGTCACAGACCCCGACGAGGCGCTCCGTAGCGCTGGCGAGACGGTGAACGCCACACACGTCGATTTCACACGACAACCGACTGACGACGACGACTTCGTCGAGGTGATCGCGACCGTCTCCGACGACCACCGGGATACGGACGGGGAGGACTTGGAGCTGCGGATCGTGGACGCGGATGGCGTTGATCTGATTGACGTACCCGAGTACGTGACTATCTGGGGCGACCGGCTACCACTGACTGAAGAACTTACCGAGGGTGACGAAATCACGGCGGCCATCCAGGAAGCTGCGGACGAGTACGACGAGGAGAAGGTACTGGTTTCGGAGCAGACGACCGTCTTTGGTCACCCGGAGTTTGACGTCGCGGAACGGCCCAGCGTCGGTTCAGAGTCTATCGAAGTTAATATTGACGTTCCAGCTACTCGTGACGACGGAGTGGATGTACGAGCATTCCGGCCCGATGGATCGGACTTGACAGCGGACGTCCTGACGGTTGATCCTGGCAAGAATGTTCAAGACAGAGTCGGCCTGACCGACGGACTCGAAGCAGGCGATATCCTAGAGATTGCTCTCCTTGAAGAAGGAGACGAGGACCGCGACAAGGCGCTTCAGAGAGAGCCGACCTCAGCGGATGCATCGTACGCCACGTTTACGCAACAACCGTCCGACAGCGACGAGTACGTCTCCATCAGCGTTACCGTGTCCGACGAGGACTTTGCCGATCACGACGAGGTAGAGGTGCGCGTCGTGGATGAGGCAGACGACGAACTTATCGAGGAGCCAATACTGCTACCACCCGAAATACCCTTTGGCTATGGGCTGATCGAACTGACCAGGGATCTGACCGAAGGAGAGGAGATTACCCTTGCTGTCCAGCCCCAGGCCGGGGAGTACAAGCCCGGCGAAACGTTAGCCTCCGATACCGTTACTGTTGCCGATGACGCAGGCCCGACGGCCTCGTTTACGTTCTCGCCGGAGTCTCCCGACGTCGAGACCGAGGTGACGTTTGACGCCAGCGCGTCCGAGCCGGCCGAAAAGATCGAGGAATACATGTGGGACTTCACGGACGATGACAGGATCGACGCCACTGGGACCGAAGCGACCCACACCTTCAGCGACCCAGGCGATCACGAGGTTACGCTATACATTATGGACGACACAGACATGCCTCTCGCTGTAACAACCGAGACGGTCAACGTCCGGGAAGGCTGTTTCATCGCAACGGCGGCCTGTGGAACACCCGACCACGATCAGGTCGAGACGTTACGAGCGTTCCGTGACTCGAGCCTGAAAGGAAACACGATTGGTGAACTGTTCGTCCGATTGTACTACGGGACCAGTCCGCCGGTCGCTGATTGGATTGCACAGAGTCCACGTCGACGCTCGATCGTTCGCTCGACAGTCGTCCGACCTGCAGCCCGGGTCGCCTCCGCACTCGGATTCGATGGATCTGACGCATGATTCCCTGACGCCATCGTCTTCCTGAGTCGCTCTTTGCTGTATTTCTGCCAGTAAACGAAGATCCACGAGAATTATTCTATGATTGCTTCCGATACGGTGTTTGTCTTCTCGAGCGGCACCTGTTAGAACGCGGTCAGCGACGAACCCGTCCGTACCAGAGCGCGCCGATGACACAGCCGATGGCGAACAGGATCAGCGACTCCATCGCGATCAGCATGTAGATCGGATCGAACACGAACAGGGCGAAGTACGTCTCGGCCGTCGAAATCTCGCCGGTCAGCTCCGCGTCGAAAAAGAGGCTGTAGGGCACCGAAACGCCGTCAGGGACGGTGGCGGCGAACTGGGTTCCTGGTGCCGTCCCCGTCAACGGATCGCCGCTGAACGCGTCGAGGCTCGTTCTGAGCATGCCGCCGACCCCCGAGTACACGATCAGCGCGGCTACCGCCGGCACCGCGACGACGACGCCGCGGACCAACTCGAGCCAGGTCCCCTCCACCGCGTCCGTTCGACCCGCACGCCAGGACAGGACGAACGCGGTCGCGACCCCGACTCCCACGGTCGACCAGACCGGCAGGGAGCCGATCACGATCCAGTAGGTCCACAGACAGTACAGAATCGCCAGCATCGCCCCGGAGGCCACCGGAACGACCCGTTTGTGTGCCGTCATTGTACGCCACACTCGTCACGGACATTATATAACTATCCATGAATGTCTTCGAACAGTGTTCTCGAGTGTACTTCTGGTGGGATGAATGCTCGAGAGGTGGCTTCCCCTGAGCATGGTCTGGCACGGCTCAGCGTTTAGGTCTGCTACGCAACATTCTTTGGGACGAATCGCGTCCCGATCTTGGATCCTCTTTTGATGACACACCGAAGACGGAATCCAAATAGTAAAATTGCGATTAGTAAAACCACGATTTTACTAATCGTGGTTAAGATACGGCACGATTTTCTCTTGATAGCGTAGATTTGCGTGGGAAGCAGGACGAGAGAGTATATTTTGTCTGATGGACGAAATATATGGCCTAGACCCATTGTATGATCGGTCGCTGGCACGTGTTGTCATCAAAAACGAGATTACGGAAACGACACGGTTCCATCGCTACCTGCGACATGGGCGATTGATCCCGAATCGACGACAATACCGTTTTCGTTTACGACCCCGACCGTAATTTCGTAGGCGTGTCCCTCGGTGCCTCCCTGTGAATACGTCACCGTACCGGTCGGGGCCTCGTCGCTCGTCTTCGTCCTCGTCGCCCATCCTTCGCCAGGTTCCGTGTTTTCGAAGGTTACGCGCACCTCTTCGAGCCGGTCGGACTCGGAGACTTCGTAGTCGACCGTATACTCGGTATTGTCGTTGAGCGTGTCATCAGTAACCGTGAACGTTTCAAGCTCCGGTCCGTCCGGGTTGCTCGGCTGTTGGTTCCCCGTCGGATCCTCCCCATCAGCGATATCCGTTACTGTCTCCGAAAGAACGACCGACCCGCTCGTATCGTACTTCGGCCGCTCTCTCGAGTTGTGACGGCTGCCGGATTGACTGATAGTGATGAGGTCTGAGCGAGCAGGTCTGTGGGTCTCGAGAAGTGGGTAGGCGCTCGAGCCCGCCGTCCCTTTCGATCCCACCCACTGTGGAGTGCGTAGCCAGCTGTTGGCGGTAGGGAGTATCGTCGCTGGAAGGATCAGTTATTTCGGACGATTACAGATCGTTTACAAGTTTTGTACAGCCCGATATCCGAAGGAACGGTCTCATCGAGTGATCACCAGAACTAAGAAACACCGAGAAAATTAGTGAGTATGTCAGATTCTGTTACTCTCTCACATAGATACCTAACGAAGAGTCGTTTGGAATCACAGATCGCAATACTCAGCCGAGGCTGCGATGTCTGATTCCGGTATCAATCGTCGCGACCTACTGAAAACGACCGCCGTTACGACGACGGTTACGTCAAGTGGGTTGGCCGTCGGTGCAGTGAGCGCTGACGGCAAGGGACGTTCGCTAACAGCCAGCAACGGCGAACTGGACGTGACGGTGATCTCGGCCGATAGCGATGCTGGGTTCAACTATCCGTACTATCTCTACGCTCCGGCAACTGTTGACGAGTACGATCGCCCGCTTCTCGTCGAACCGAACAACACGGGAGGGACCTCGGATTCGCTCGAGGATCATCGCGAGGCTGCGGAGAGCCTGATCGAGAGACAGACACCGAGACAAATCGCCGACGAACTTCGTGTTCCCGTCCTCGTCCCCGTGTTCCCGCGCCCGGCGTCCGATCCAGTCGATGGCTACCACTACGTCCACGCACTCGACGTCGAGACGATGCAAATTGACGGCGGAAAGTTAGAACGAGTCGATCAACAGCTGCTTCACATGATCGAGCACGCGAAAGCGAAACTCGCCGACCGTTCGTATCCCGTTGCCGACGGGATCCTCATGAACGGATTCTCCGCATCGGGGAACTTCGTGAATCGATTCACTGCGCTTCATCCGGAGATCGTCAGATCGGCCACCGCTGGCGGGATCAACGGAACGGCACTCCTACCCGAAACCGAAGCGAACGGGCACCAACTGAACTACCAGGTCGGCGTCGCCGACCTCGTGTCCCTGACCGGCCACGAATTCGATCTGGAAGGCTGGCAAGAGACCGATCAGCTGGTGTATATGGCGGGGATGACCAGAACGATACGATCCCGTACAACGATGCCTGGAATCCATCACAGCGCGAGATTGCGCTAGACGTCTACGGAACCCACATGCAGGAGGATCGGATGCCGTTTTGCAAATCGGTGTACGAGGACGCGGACGCGACGGGTCGAGTTGAGGTGTATCCGAACGTCGGCCACCGCCCGGTCACCGAGGACGTCATCGACTTCCACAGAAAACACGCCGTCCCTCATTTCGTCGAGTTCGTCGACCCGCCATCGATCGATTCGACGACGGTCCGAGTCGCCGCGCGGACCGAGTCGACGGCTGACCTTCGAGTTTTCAGCGACGAGCAGGGGGAGGTGACGGAATCGCCGTTCGAACTCGAGCCCGACGCGGTTGTCGAAACGGAACTCGAGCTCTCGAGTTCGATCACAGAGGACGAATCCCTGGAGGTTGCACTGTTGGACCCCGGCGTTTCCGACCGGGGGCAAGCGATCGTCTCGGAAACGGTTCCCGTTCGCGGGCGGGTCGCGTTCGTTGAGCAGCCCGTTGCCGGTGAGACCGAGGTGACCGTCGAGTACGCCCTCTCAGAGAAGTACCAGGAACGAGAGCAGGTCACGCTCCGTCTCGATACCGAACAAGGTGGTGCAGCGGAGCTCCTTGAGCTCACCCCTGGAGAGAGCGGTCAGGAAACAGTTGCGGCAGCGGACACGGAAAACGGCATTCCGTTCGAGCAGACCAGAGACGTTACTGCTGGTATCGTCGACGATGATCCGTACGGAATCGATCCAGTGGCTATCGACACGGTCGCAGTCGGCGAGCCAGCCGATCCGGCCGTCGACATTGCGGTCGATGCCGGTCCGATTGCCGAGCGCGGTGAGGATGCATCCGTCGAGGCGACGGTCCGGGGACTGGGTGGCGACGAGGACGATCTGAACGACCTGTCGATCGTCTTTGAAGTCGGCGACGAAGTCGTCGGCACGGATTCGGTCTCGGTACCCATCGGTGAAACGGATGCTGCACAGGTTTCGGTTCCGACCGACGGTGGGCAGAACGAGCTCGTCGTCACCGCGAGTGTCGGTGAGACGACTTCAACGGATACGATCGTCATCGCCGACGAGCCGGCACTCGGAGACGGAACCGCCACCAATCCCTACGAAGTCACCGACGGCTCGGAATTGGCGTACGCCGACCTCGAGCGAACGGCTCACTTCGAGCTCGCGAGCGATATCGATCTCGGTGAGTTCGAGAACTTCGTTCGTATCGGAACGGGAGATAATCCGTTTTCCGGTACTCTCGATGGGCAGGGCCACGAGATACGCGATCTTCGAATCGAGCAATTTGTAGACCAGTTCGAAGGTGTTGGATTGTTCGGCAACGTCTCCGGCGGGACGATCAGCGACGTTCGCCTCGTGGACGCAAATCTCTCCGGCGAGGACTTCGTCGGTGGTGTCGTCGGACTGGCTTCTTCGCCTGTCGAGATCTCCGCGGTCTCCGTGTCAGGTGATATCGTCGGCGAGGACAACGTCGGCGGTATCATCGGTGGCACGATATCGGGCGAAACCGTGGAAGAGGACGTCGTGATTACCGACGTGCTCTCGGAGGCTCGAGTCGAAGGTGAGAGCACAGTCGGTGGCATTATCGGCCAGTCGTCGGGCGATCACGTGGAGAAATCAGTAGCACGGGGATCCGTTCACGGCGATAGAGGTGCCGCAGGGATCCTCGGACTGAACGCTCTCGGCGGGACCGTGACAGAATCGTACGCGAGTGCGAGGATCACCGGGGACGCGAACGGGCTCGTCGCCTCAAATTCGGACGGGACCATTTCTCGTTCCTACTGGGATCTCGAGGCCACGGAGACGGAGACGACGGACGGTGGTGGGACCGGGCTGACAACCGACGAGATGACCGGGAACGCTGCCGAGGCGAACCTCAATGACTTCGACTTCACCGAGACGTGGGTCGTTACCGATGGATATCCGGCACTCGCTTGGGAACACAGCGTTCGGATTGAGGCAATTGAGGCTCCCGACGTGCTCGAGCAGGGCGAGATGCCGACCGTGTCAGTAACGGTAGCCAACACCGTCGACGAATCGGTTGACGACGAGATCGCGTTCCGGTTCGATGGCGAACAGATCGATACGGAAGATGTGTCTCTGCCAGCTGGTGAGGACAGGGAAATCGAGTTCGAACTCGAGACCGCCGACTACGAACTCGGATCGTACGAGTACGTCATCGTTGCGGATGAGACAACGCGGACAGCCCCGGCACAGCTCACGACGACCGAGGAGTCCGTGTTCGAAATCACGGCTGTCGACGTCCCCGATCTGGTTGAGTTGGGAACGGACATGAGCCCCGAAGTGACCGTGACGAATCTGGGGTTGGAAGACGAGCAGGAAGTCACCGTCACAGTTACCGACGACACCGGCGACGCCGTTCGGACCGAGGTGCTCTCCACACCGACACTGGATACCGGTGACCAGATGGACACACCGGTCGATCTGGATACCGCTGCGCTCGAGCGCGGCGAGTACGATCTGACCGTGACGACGGACGACGATAGTCTGGAGCGAGCGTTTAGTGTCGTACAGACGACGACCGTGGAGTTCGCTGCACAGCCACAGGCCGGCGAGACGGTTGTCGTGGTAAACTACAGCATCAGTCCGGGACACGATGAAAATCTGCGGATCCGAGTCGGCGACGAAAGCGAGCAGGAAATCACTGCGAGCCCAGCTACGCCACATCCAGGGGAGGACCGAACGGAACGGACACTCGAGCTCACTCGGGAACTCGAGGCGGACGAGGAAGTGCTGGTCGTCATCCAGCCGTCAGGCGGGTTCACTCCGGCCGAGGCGTTCGACTCCGCGACGGCGACCGTCGAGGGCGACGACGAGGTCGACGAGTGTTTCATCGCGACCGCCGCGGAGGGCAGTCTCGATCACGACCACGTCGTTCAGTTACGTGACTTCCGCGACACGACGCTTCGCTCGAGTCGGCTCGGGCGGCTGTTTGTCGAGGCGTACTACGCGACATCGCCGCCGATCGCCGAGTGGATCTCTCGGAGTGATCGGCGACGTCGGCTCGTGCGCGAGTTGTTGGTTCGGCCGCTCTCTCGAGTTGTGACTGCTGCCGGGCTGACTGGGTCTGCGGAGAACTGAGCGAGCAGTGGTTCTCGAGTGCATCCTGCCGCGTCGATTCGTCTTCGTATCGCTTGTTCACACCGAGGCGCAGTTCGGTCACGTGACTGCACTGATCGCGTAGCGCCCCTCATCGTCGAGTTTGGCGACTCGATCGGCGACGCCACCGCGATCGATATCGACGAGCACGAGTGCCACAGAGCATCATCGTCGAGATCCTCGAGTCCCGCGGCTCAACTGTCCCCGGGCTTCGGGCGAGCTTGCGGAGTGGCGTGCCTACGTCGAAGAGATCAAAGACGAACATACCGAAAATACAAACTGCGGCCGTTGCTCGAGGATCTGCTGGAGGAGTTCCCGGAGTAATTCCTGTCACGCAACTCGGCCGTTTTCGATTTGTTCGTCGAGGCATTCAGCAGCCTCGATCATGAACTCTTCCCACGTCAATCCCAGGAATTCTTTCATTTCCGTTGCATACTCGAAATCTTCATCATCCAATGTCACAGTCACTCGCTTGCTCATGTCTGACGTTGGTCCCCTCTCTGAATCAATTGTGGAGTATTGGCCAAAACCACCGCTGTACCCCGATTTTTATGGACCGACTGTCAGATTTCCATGTCGCGGAACGTCCAGTCCTCGTCCAGTCGCCGGTGGAACCCCTCGGCTTCGATCGCGTCCCGAAGCCGTGCCCTGACCGTCTCGTCCCACTCGAACTGGTAGTCCCGTTCCTCGTGAAGGTTCCAGTAGCGAGGAATTTTCGGCGTCGAATCGTGGGCGACCGTGGCCAGGATTGACGCCAGCATGTATCGATCCTCGTAGTCGATCCGCTCGTCGGTCAGCAACGCTT
Organism: Natronorubrum halalkaliphilum; assembly: GCF_009834785.1. GTDB lineage: Archaea > Halobacteriota > Halobacteria > Halobacteriales > Natrialbaceae > Natronorubrum > Natronorubrum halalkaliphilum. Next base: position 30,939 of record NZ_WUYX01000013.1, on the reverse strand, counting down.
CGAGCAGATCGGCCGCGGCGTACTGGTCGGCGTAGAACGTATGCGGGAGCACTCCTCGCACCCAGAACAGTTCCGTGGTGACGACATCGTGGAGGTGATCCGCGACCGAGTGCTCGGGATGGCCAATACCCCAGCCGTAGGTGAACGACTCTTCCCCGCTGACATCGCCTATCGATTCCCAGAACGAGCCAAGATACGCGAGTGCCTCGACGGGGATGGCCGCGACGCCGTCGCGCAGTCGCGTTCGGACGACGTGCCGTCCGACCGCGTTTTCGATGATCGGGTTCACGAACGGATCGTCACCGGTTCTTTCGCGCGGATAGGCATCGATCAGATCTGCGAGAAACTCCCATCCCTCGCGCGTGGCGATCTCGTCGAGCGCCTCTGCGGCCGGTTCGTAAAACGCCCAGAGGATTCCGCGATACGTGTCGTAGTCCTCGGCATTGTGGTACTCTTTGAGCTCTCGCTCGTACCGGGCGATCAATCGGAAGGCGGCGTCGACATCTCCCTGGGCAGCTGTCTCAAGATTGGTCTTCAGCGTCTCGCTCGCGGCTTCGAGTCCTCGTTTCTCGCGCTCTTGTACGTTTCGCTGCATGTCAGTTTCGAGCGAATTCGAAATCGAATCGAGGAAGCCAGCGAACGAAGATCGTGGATCCTGGCTCTCTGACTCCGCCTCCAGACAGTCGTGCAGGCGAAGACGACTCAGCGTGGTGAAAGTCTCGCCGCAAGTATCGCATTGCCGGGGCATTCTCGTGTTCGTGTGGATGTGCGAGGGAGAAACGTATCTGTGTTTGGGTCCGGCCATGTGAGGTTCGTAAGCATGGCCGTGCGGTCGCTCGATGTCGTTCGTTCCCGGGTCAACGGTTTCAGGTCGGCCGTTCCGACTTACGTCCCATATCTTGTTTCACGCTCTCGTGGGATAGCAGCATTTCCATCGAGTCAACTACTGTTCCAGTCGATCCCATCGGTTGTCGCGGCGACATCGACGAGTTCGATTACCTTCTCGAGGTACTGACACATGACGTCCCGAAACCGACTCCCACCACCGCGCTCGAGTGCGGTCTCGATCGACTGGTTCCACGCCGTGAGTAGGCCGTACACGTCGCGCTGATTGCCGGGTGTTGTGTCCGTGAGCGCGTGTCAGCGGTGCGCTGTCGCGTGGCCTGTCCTAGTCGTCTCCCTTGGGGTACTGGGGTGGTGCTGTGCCCTGTTCGTCGACGACAGCTGGTGCCCCATCCAGCGATTCCTCGCGGGTTTCCTGTAATTCGATGTAGTGTTCCCAGTTGTCGCCCATATCGAACGTGTAGGATAGCACTCCCATCCCTTCGGAGTCGAGATCGCCGATCGTGGTGTCAGCAACGTTGCCCTCCGTTGGCGGATTCGACTGGAGTTCGCGGAACCGCTGTTTGGCGTTTTCGGAGACATCGTCCGGCACAGCCTGGTCGATGAATCGGTCGATCTCCTCGTCATCCATCGGTGGCCAGCTTGGACCGCCGTCATAGAGCTGTGGGTGGGGGTAGCTCCGGAGCGCAATCCCCTCGCCATCACGTGCGATGAACTCGTATCCGTGGGTGTCCCATCGCTCGAACGCGTCGAAAATTGCCTCGTGGAACTCGGCCAACGTGTGAGATTCGTCGATTTCGATGTCGCGCCAGACCTCATCGTCGGGATTGAACTCCAGCGGTGGATTCGGCTGCAGCCACACGCGAAACACGTAGCTTGTCATAGGTAGCCGTTCAGGACCTGGGGTTGTAGATGTCCTCCCGGCAATGATCTCATTCTCGATCAGTCGATGTCAGGAGCGGTCGCTCGCGAAACAATAATTTGTCCATCCGGCGATCATGTATACGAGAGGATCTTGCAGAGATGATTGACCCACCTACGTCCGAGGATAGCGGTCCAGTCGTTGTTCTGGAAGCGTTGCCCGATAACAGCCTGAGCAATGCCCATCTCGACGTACTCCGAGACTGATCGGCTGTTCAACGTGATGGACGACGCAGTGGAAGCGCTGTCGATGAACGGCGAGTAATCGAATTTATTGTCATATCTCATACTCACGCTCGGCCCAGTAATGCCAGTCCGCTACCGGTTCTTCCGTCTCACTGTCCACCTGGATCGGCTCCAACTGTGCGAGTGGCACACCCAGTTCCCGCCCCATCCGGTCCACCGTCACAAACATCTCGCTCTGTGATGCCTCGACGGAAGACATTCCGCTCACGTGCATTTCTTCGCCTTCTTCCAGTGGCGATACCTCCCGCTCTTCGATACACCGGGCCTCGAATGGAAATCTGATCGTGTCTGCGAGGGAGGTGTACCAGCCGATTGCCCGTTCATCTCGGTTACAGGCATCGACAACGATCTCCATTTTGATGCGCTCCTCCCGTTCCTCGTCTCTGTCTATCCTCGCCATGACCAGCAGTACCTTCCCCAGAAGTAAGACGTTCCGCGGCGTCGGGACACTTCTTGCTCTGTCAGTGAGGATACCGTTGTGAGACTCGAGCGGTTTCGAGATCCGCTGCCGAGACCATGGATTCAAGCGTCGCTCCGCGAACACCCACACATGACTGATGACGAGACTTCGGCGACCGAGGACCCACCATCGTTTCTCTCGTCGCTTCCGGACCAACCGATCACGGACAACGTCGTAAAACAGATCGGCGAAAGTGATCATCCAAAAATTCACGGAGCGATGGGGCTTCCAGGATCAACACCCGGAAGCATCGAGGCGTTTCTGCTGAACCTGGAATCGAAGACGCACGTGATTGTGTTCGACTCGACCGCAGACCAATGGCGGGTCTACGAGTCGTTCGAGACGGACGAGATAAGCCACCAGGAAATGGTTGATCGGGCCAGCGACATAGCCAACGAGTGGCTCGCCGAAAGCCTGTCCGATCGAATCGCCGCTGCAGACGACACCGATTCAGGCACCTGACTGGTGGAGGTGTCGATCGGTCAGGACCAGCTCCTGGGTAGCGGGACCAAAGCCACTACCCTGCTCGCTTGCGTGAGTTCTGGTATGAAGGTCCGATATTATGCCGACGCCGAGGTCCAAAGTTGGCACGAGCACACGATACGACTGTTGAGAACAATACATGACGAGCGTGGACTCTCAGTCGAAATCGACCGCATTGACGAACGATACAGCTCAATTACTGATTTTCCCGGCAAAATTAGGTATCCGACTCCTGAGGCGGTCTACGAGCGCGATCTCAAACGCAATCGTGACTTGACCGAACGCATCGATCACCGACCATCCGACGCGTACAAACCTTATGGAAACTTCGATATCGCCGGTAATATCGCACTCGTTGATGAGGAGGGGACCGTCCAGTGGGCCTCAACCCTTCCGGGCTACGCCGATGGATATGGCCCTGACGCCGGTCCGCACACGTCCCTCGACTTCCTCGAAGACATCGCCATCTCTCCCAGCAACCGCGTATGTGTCGAGTGTCTCCAACTGTTGGATGGTGACGAAACGTTCTGCCCGAACTGTGGCTACGAACCCCCGTAACTGCTCCAGCGCGCTCAGAGCCCCTGTAACCGTTCGATGTACCGTTCCCGGTCGAAGGGGTCCTTCTCAGACATCATCTCGGACATCTCTTCGAGCAACACTGCCCCGACCGTATCGACGGCCTCCTCTCTGCTGTTCCCCTCGTCCATCAGCCGATCAACCGCATGGTTGACCTCCTCCAAATCGGGTTGCTGGAGTTGTCGTTCAACCACTGTCCGAATTTCGTCCCCGAGCCGTGGGTTCTGATCGTTTCGATCGCGCATTGTGCGGTCCCCGTTCAGTAACGTAGGCGATGCAAGGATATCAACGGCGGGGACCGACTGGAGCGACCGTACGCCGAGCTATGACGACACGCCGATACCGCTGTTTCAACATCGGAATTGGCCGGACGTTATCGTGGATCTCTTCAGGTCAACTGCCTCGGGGTCAAGCCCCGAGGTATCCGCCTTGCGTTTTGATGAACAGTTCCGTCGCGAAGATTTATCCCCGGGAGCAGTCACGAGAGCACCGCGATCACCGTCTCCGGCAGTGCACTTCAATTGGAATCTGAACTCTCTGACGGAACGTGAACCGCATGCGCTTCCGCTAATTCAACGAGATCGTAGACGTGAATCCCTGTTTTGAACCACAGCACACGGTCGCTCGCCGCACCGAAGTCTTCGCGAGCACAGTCTAGGGTTTCGGAGACAGCAACGATCAGGTTCTCGGCATCTGCCTGGCGAATCTTCTCCAGCTTTGACTCGAGGTACTCGGGCGTCCAGAACCCCATGATCTCGAGAATTGCTCGTTGACCGTCGGGGTGTTCGATCGCGAAATCGGGAATCAACACCTCTTCGCCGATATCGAAAACATCGTCCTCACGGACTAACTCCCAGTCGGTCGTCGCTCGCTCCCACTTCTGGGCGAGTGTCCGCTCGAGGACGCTGTCGAACCGTTTGCCAGCGCTGTAGTGAGACTCAAGTTCGTCTGTCTGCTCGAGCGTGAACCGATGCGTTTCCCCTGTGGTATCGTCGGTGAGAATCTCCGCGTCCATCTCCCACCGATCACACAGCGGTAACGCCGGCAAGAAGTTCGCCATCCGGATGCCGTACTTTTGGGACTTGGAGAACAACGAGGCAGGCCCGTCCAGCACTGCTTCGTAGCCGTCGGCGAGATCAGTGCTTGCCACACGGTGTCCGTCGCTGTCGATTGGATACAGCCGGTGCATCAACCCGAACAGCTTCACGTAGCTGAATATCGTCCCGAAGTGATCCCACACGCGGATATGCATGCGCGTCGCATCGTACAGAACCGCCTGTGCGAGTGCGAGATTGTAGCGAGTGAGCAACCACGCCGCTGTGAGCGTTGTCTCCTGGTAGGCTTCGTCACTGCTACCGGTCAGGGTCGTCGTCGACGGTGTCTCGTCACCAGTCTCTTCCGCCGTGATTTCGTTAGCGGTGCGCTCTCCCAGCCGAACGAGACGCTTGTTCTCCTCGAGATCTGCGTACATCCCCTGGTGACACTCGGCAAGAGAGATGCCCAGTTCGTCCGCAACGGTACTGTACACGTCGAGCTTCTGGGTATCCTCACCCAGTGTTGGCTGGCGAACGATCGGATACTGTTCGTTCGCATGCTCGAAGAGGTGGTGGCGGATCGTTTTGGGTTCGACCGCTGCGTGGACCTCGAATTCACACTCGTCCGTGAGGAGCTTTGCTAACCCCTGGATGATCTTGTACTCCGTATCTTCGATCGTGAGTTCGTTGATCGCCGCCTCGAGGTCGCCCTTGGGCTCGCCCAGATGGGCCTCGAACAGCTCGATGAGCTCGCGAGCGGTTTCCCGGTAGCGTTCTTCGGTTGGATCGATGAACAGGGGAACGACTTCGCCACCAGTCGTGCGTGAGCGAGCGAGATCAGCTGTCAGCACTGGAACGCACCCCCTTCCGCCGTCGTTGGGAGACATACTGTTCGTTCGTGTTCGCAGCAATGATCTCGTACAGTCGTGCCGGCTGTCGATCGTCTGTTGGGCGGAGTATCCGGCCAAGGCGCTGGGCGTACTGGCGTTTTGAGGCACTTCCGGAGAGGATGATCCCGACGTTGGCCGCGGGCACGTCGATTCCTTCGTCCAGCACTTGCGACGTGACAATCATCGAGTACGTCCCAGTACGGAAGCCATCGAGGAGGTCGGTTCGCTCGTCAGTCGGTGTCTGGTGGGTGATACAGGGAACGATGAATTCTTGGGAGATGTCGTAGGCAAAGTCGTTGTTGGCGGTAAAGATGATGACACGGTCATCGTGATGCCGTTTGATGAGCGTATCGAGGGTATCGAGCTTTTTGTGGGCTGTTCGGGCGATCGTTTCGGCGCGCTGTTTGGCGATCAGTGCCCGCCGGCCCTGCGGATCGTAGGACGAGCGTCTGAGAAACTCCTGATACCCTCGTTCCGTCCAGATATCGAACTCGTGGGTATCGACGTACTCACGATAGATCTCGTACTCCGTGTCGTACTGCTGGCGTTCCTCGGACGTGAGTTCGACCTCGAGGTGGATGGTTTCGTACTCGCTAAGGTATTCACCGGCGAGTGCGTCTACGTTCTCTTCGTAGACCACTGGGCCGAGCAGTTCGTCGAGCGTTTCGTGTTTATCGTCGGCCCGTTCGTAGGTGGCGGTGAGCCCGAGTCGGTACGGCGCGATCATCATTTCGGGGATCTGGCGGTAGGTCGGAGCCGGGAGATGGTGTACCTCGTCGACGATGAGGAGACCGAACTGATCACCGTACTCGTTGACGTAGCGATAGGCGCTGTCGTAGGTCGTGACGGTCACGGCAGTGATTTCGTGAGACCCACCGCCGAGTACGCCAACGCCGTTCGGCAGTTGGTCATCGAAGGCATTGGTCAGCGTAGCGTGCCACTGGTTCATGAGATCGATTGTCGGAACGACCACGAGCGTCGCGACACCAGCGTCCGTGATCGCTTGCAGTCCGAGAAAGGTCTTCCCACTGCCGGTCGGCAACACGACACTGCCTCGGCGTTCGTGCTCGCACCAGGCCTCGAGAGCGGCCTGCTGATAGTAGCGAGGATCAACCTGAATTGTCGGTGTGAGTGCGAGATCGGGATAGGAGCGAGCGCTGTCCGTGAGGTCGAGCGCGTGGGATCGACGAGCGCTCTGCTGAAGGGTTGATTGGCTCTCGTCACTGGAGTCGGTCTTCCACTCGTCTGCCCACTCGAGAAGCGACCGATAGCGATAGGCCTGCACCCGAAATTCGTCGACGCGGTCATCCCACTCCGCGTCGGGGACTCCCTCGGGTGCGTCGCGGAGCAGGAGCGTTCCGTCATCGAACTCGAGGTCCATTCGTGACCAGTATCGTCGATCAGTGCGGTTAGCTGTGTTGGACCGGGGCGCTGGTACCTGTCTCCGATCGCGGTGAGTCTGTCCGGTTGGCAGTCGACACACCGACAGGTCGTTCGGTTGGATCCGACGTCCGCGTTGTTCGCGCTCGAGACCGAATTGAAGACGACTTCAACGGACGATGCAGCAACGAATTTTCGCTGCAATCTCTCCAGTAAGAGGTGGAGCGTATACCTGTCAACTAGAACTGGCATAGTGCAATTATCGACGATCGTCATCGATACATCATCCGCTGTTACCCGCGAACTCGTCGAGTTCGCGTTCCCGATCGGCAGCGTTCAGAAATGCAGCCAACCGACCGATACCGCGATCGTCTCGACGTCGTCCGCAAAGTGAGACAGTAGGTATCCGTACGGCTGAGTCACAGAGAAACACTGAGACGAACTCGAGTAGTTGGCGCCGGCGGTTCGTCGGTCTCGAGGGGACGATCCTGGGCGGCGGCCGAGGCGTAACGTTCGACGAAGTCGGGGATACTCTGCGGGAATATTCTGAGACGAACACGGTTTCGAAATGAGCTCCTGGCGGTGAGTACACGTACGAGGATATCCGTGTGCGCAACGAGGGGATGCTCGAGTCCGAGGTATGGCCTGCCGAAGTGAGTACCACGATCGGGACGGGCGATGACGAGGTCGACGAGTGTTTTATCGCGAGCGTACTGATTTAATCCTGTGAGGTTCCATCATCAGCCTTATTCATGTGTAGATCCTACACATGGATATGATGCCAGAGGAGAAAACCCGGGTCGATTTCAACGCCCCCAGTTCGCTCGTAGACCAAGCGGACGTGGTCGCTGACCTTCTCGATGTCTCTCGGACACAACTCCTCATCGAGGCGCTCCGAGACGAAATTGAAGAACTCGCCACCGATGACGGATTCCGGCGGATGATCAGCGACGCGTACTATTCCGGAGAGATTGACTTCGAAACCGTCGAATCAATCCTCGGTACAGAAGAAGCGATGCGGATGAAACTCTTGCGAGCCTCGTTGAACCGCGACCCACCCGAACCGCAGATCGAGAGCGAACTTTCACCACCAGCGGAATTTTACGACGGTGATGTTCCCGAGTGGACTCCTCACGAAGAAGCAGACGATACGGAGTCACGCGCATAGGATGGGCGAACGGGCCATCGTCGTCGATACGAACGTTCTCCTTAACCTTGCAACGCCAGTGGTTGACGGACGCTCCCGGGCACCGACTGGTGAAGACCCACTCAAAACGGTGCTAACGGGGTACGACGTCCACGTCCCGTCGAGTGTCCTTGGCGAAGTACATGACGCACAGGGGAGCGATGATCTCCTTTCGGCAGCTGCAGATCTGGTTTTCCAAGCTTCGCATCATCTCACCACTCACGACGTCAATGACGAAATTGACGATCCGCTCGACTTTGGTCTTGACCAGGGTGAATCACACGGAATTTGGCTTGCAAACGAGATTTCCGCTGCGATGTTCGTCACGGACGAATTCAACACAACGAACTATCTCTTCGTTTCCTTGGCACTAGATGACCGAAACATCTTGTTTACGACCCCACATATCCTGTGCGTACTGGCCGATCGTGGACTCTTCACTTCCCAGTATGTAGATGCTGCATTGACGTACTATATCGAGACGAAACAGTGGGATCGGCAGTACGTGAATCAACTTCGAAACACCTATTTCACGGAGTAAACCGGTCTCACCGATTGATCCGAGTAGTGACCTCCTCCGAGTCCTGAAGGACGCGGCTTCCCGAACCGCACCGAAGCGTTGGGATATTTGCCGGTCTACGGTCACACCTGTTCTTGTGGGGCTACTCTCCCCGTCGATTTGTCGAACAGGCGCACCGATGGCTGGGCCAGACAGCCGTTACTCCTATCCTGTGACGGACTCGGAGTTACCGTCTTTCGCATGTTTTCAGCCGCATTACAGTCGCTATTCGCAACCAATTCACACTCTTCACAGACGTACAACCCACGCTCAACACGGTTCGAGTCAGCTTTCATACCACACTCACAGCACGTTATCGACGTGGCTAACTCGTACTCGTCAATCCGCTCAACCTCGATCCCACGCTCTTCGGCCTTATACTCGATGTGACTCAGGATGGTTTCAAACGCCCAGTCGTGCAGGCGTTTGTTCCCGTGCCTACCCCAGTCTTCATCCTCGCGGATGTTCTTCGGGTGGCCGACCGCTATCTTCCCAACATCACGGTCTACACACTGCTCAACAATGTCTTTCGAGAGAGCGTGCAGGAAATGTGTTTGTCGTCGGGATTTCTTCTGTCGTGCCCACTCAGCATGGGTGCTGGGGCCGTTCTCGCCTTCCGTATCGTATTCTTCCTGCCGGAAGTAGTGAGCGTCTTCTTTCAAGGCGTTGCCTGGATACAATACGGTTTCGTCACCGACAGAGATGGCGGCAGTGTTGCAGATTCCGAGGTCAACACCTGCGGTTGTCTCACCTGACGAGTCAGCGGCGTCGATGGCGACTTTACAGACGAAATGGAGTTCCCAGTGGTCACCGTTCCAGATGATGCGGACCTGTTGTACGTCTTCTACGTCGGTCAAGTCTGCGTCTGGACCGGTGTCGTATTCGCAGAGGGTGAATCGCCTCGGGGTCAAGCCCCGAGGCTTCCTGTTTCTACGACGCGCTTTGCAGACACCGAATAGGTGTCCGTAGGGAGCGCAGTCTCCACAGGCGTGGGTTCGGGCCATCCCAGCCCTAACTCAGAAAAGCCGCGTTGTAGAACGTTCATCGCCGCGTTCGCGTCACGGTCGCACTCGAACCCACATGACGGGCAGGAGTGTTCACGCACCCAAATTGGCTTCGCCGTCTCCACACCACACGACGCGCACTCTTTCGTCGTTCCAGAGGCTTCGACCTGCACGACGTGACAGCCGTACAGGTCGGCTTTGTAGTCGAGGAGGGTGATGAACTGTCGCCACGCCGCGTCCTGCTTGTTGCGAGCGTTGTGCGACTGTTCAAGCATCTCCTTTACGTCCAAACCTTCGACGAACACGGCGTCGTACTCCCGGACGAGCCACGTCGTTATCTTGTGCTGGTAGTCCAGCACCTTCCGACGGATGTGCCGCTTAACCTTCGCCACTTCCCGGCGTTGCTTTTCGTAGTTGTTCGACCCTTTTTGTTTCCGCGAGAGTTTGCGTTGTTCGCGGCGAAGAACCTCGTATTCGTCTTCGAGGTCGAGCCAGTCCACGGTTTTGCCGTCAGACGTGTGGATGTAGTTCTGGATGCCGAGATCAATTCCGACGCTGTTGCTCGTGTTGAGCGAGTTCACGTCGGGTTTCTCTGTCAGGTCAGCATCGTTGGTTTCCAATCCGAAAGAGACGAACCACTCGCCAGTCGTCTCCTTCTTGAACGTGATCTCCTTGATTGAAGTATGGTCGGGGACCGGACGGTGGTATCGGATTTTCACCCAGCCGATTTTGCTGAAGCGGACGTAAGCAAACCTGTCGCGGCCCCTCTTTTCATCGAGGTCGAAACCAGACTGGTTGTACGTCACGCTCCGGTAGTCGGTGGGTGCTTGCCGTTTGAGACGACCAACGTTGTATCCCTTCTCTTTCTTCTTGCGAAGATTCGAGAGGTTGCGGTGGAAGCGAGCGACAGTGGCTTGTGCGGCCTTCGAGTGCAGTTCGCTGAACACCGGCCATTTGCGTTTCCACTCGGGGAGTTTGTTGTTCTGGTCGTACTCACTCGGTTTGTCGTCCTCTGGGCTATTCGTGTAGTCCCAGCGGACGTGGTTGTAGAGTTGGCGATGAACGTCAAGATGGTGTTCCAGTCGCTCCGCTACCTCTTGTGTCGGATAGGCGTGGTAGCGGTGACTGTGTTCCATCGCTGTCTCTTGATTAACGATATGTTCACTTAATGGTTTGTATTCCTACGTGTCGGCTTCATCCCCGGGGTCTAGCCCCGGGGTATTCGCCTTGTCCGCTGATAAAATCACTCCAGCCGTCTTTCAGGTTTTTGCCTTTGGAGAGGCGGACTTGCTGGTGTTTCGTGTCGAGTTTGAAGCCGTCTTCTTTGAACGTGACAGTTGTACGTGGTCGTTCATCACCGTCTTTGCGGTAGCCCGGTGGGTTAGCGTCTGGGTCATCCTGTTGGAACCATGACTGGAAAGCGCCAGACAATTCTTCGACGATTGCCTGACTTGACTGCGAGTTCAAATCTTTCCAGCACGCTTGGTTCTTCATGTAGGACTTGAGCGGTCCCTCGTCCGGGATTTCTCCGGTGTGGTCCCAGATGCGGCTGATGGTCCACCGAGCGACGTTCCAGATTTTACTGCCGGAACGAGCGAGTGATACGGATTGCTGTAACTATTTACCGTCGATCACCAGGGACGGTATCGGTGATCGGCGGTAATTGACTACAGTAAACCGTATGAGTCGAGGTCACGTACGACACCCTCACGGTCGTTCGTGAGTGCTGCCGTAATGGTGCGTGTTGTGACCAGACTCACCATACATAGCCTATGACAATGAAATAACTTAATGGCTAGGATTTGACGTGGAATATCCAGTCAGCAGGAACGATGGCGGTATATTCCCGGAGCGTACGCGATTCACTCCCACCCTGCTCGCTCCTCGGTTCCGACAGGACGTCGGAACACTCGTCCCTCACGGGAAGGGTGGGATTCTCTCGCTGTATGAAGATAGGTATCACAACTGTACTGACCGTCCGTCGGCTAGTCGAAGATGGGTATGCGAACTGTTCTATTACTGGAAGTATTCTTGAAGTTCGTCGAGAACTTCCCACACAACTCGTGATGGCTCCTGGCTCCCAAACTGGAACGTCTGGTACGAATAGTCGTCAGTCTCGGACTCCCGCTCTTGGTAATGGCCCCACCCGCTTACATGATCCTGTTCATGATGGTGCCACCCACAATCAAATCCCGACTCGTCCGAATAGTGGAAGACGAATTCAGGACGGTCATCCGGTTCAGTTACGAACCACCGAACAGTTAGTGTCCCACTCGGATCATCTGCCCCAATGTGCGATGGTTCGACTTTAGCTCTCAATTCGGTATGAAGCGTATCGTGAGGAACGCCTTCAACACTCGTAATCGCGGGATGGCGATTGAGCTCCCTGCGAATCTGTCGTAGTGCTTCATGCGCTGTCTGGCGAGGATCATGACCCCCGTCGAAAACATACATATTCAAGCGTGAAGACGGTTATCTAAGTCTGCGTATTCACGATAGTTGTTGATTGCGTCGTTAGCGATCGAAAGATGGTACAGCGCCAATTCCCAGTCACTCGCATCTTTGCGATACTCTCGCGTCTCCTCCGCTGTCTCAGTTTCTGCCGCCTGTTCCCGCAACGTTTCCGGTGAGCCTACTTCGTACTGTTCCTGGAACTCTTCAATTTGCTCTTGGAGGTCTGACTTGAGTTCCAGAAGCTCTTCGTGGTCGTGATCAGTGATGAGACGCCGAAGTGCTCTGAACCGAGCGTAAAGCGGATCCGGTTCATATCGCGTTGCATCCTCTCCGTCTACTGCCCGGATGACATCCATTTCAGCAAGGCGCTTGAGATGCTCATGTGCCGTCGTCTGAGAAACCGCAGCTTCCGCTGCAATATACTTCGCTGTTCGAGGCCGATCAACAGCTTCTGCAATCGATCGAACTCTATCGAAAGCCGTCGTGTGTTCCTTCCATGCCTCCACACCACGTTTTGCTTCGTCCATAGAGGGAGTTGTGTCCTCAATCCAATAAAGTTATCTCCAATCCAGATATGTGAGCTCCAACTTTGTCCAGTGGAACCCCCATCCTCAAGAAGCAACGCAGCGATCAACGGGAGCGAGTAGCGTTAACGAGAGCGGGAGTGGTCTGCGCCACTTCTGAATCGTGGCTATGCCGGTACGCTATTCCAATCCGGGACTCGAGCGAACACTTCCGGAACGAGTATTCAAACCAAATCCCGATCACTCTCGGTCCCGCGCTACCCTCAAGGACCGAGGCGCGTATGCGCCGAAGGAGTAGGGTGGGGTAGTTTACGTGGAGTCAAGTGGTTGATCCGGTGATCGATCAGGCATCGAACTCCTTGTACATCCGTCTGCGGACCGTGATGTCCTCCTCAGCACGTGTCCGAAGAAATGCACGCAGTTCGTCGGGTGTCGCCGTCTCGAGTACCTCCTCGATCGATCGACCCTCTCCGACGGCTTCGACATCGCCGCTTGCGAGTACGGCTGCGACGATATGCTTGCACGGAACCGCGTCATCGGGACAGCTACACTGCCCTTCCATATAGCTCCCGTTCGAGAGCGTCACCTCGACAGTGTACGGTCGACTTCCCTGCACCGTGGCCCGAAGCCGATCGTCGACGCGCTCGATATCGGTCACGGCTCCGTGGTTGTAGTAGCGCTCACCACGGTCGTATCGACCGGGTTCGGTCATCGATCGGAGCGTCTCGGTGTCGACCGTTGACGACGGCTGTTGGGTCCGGAGGCGTGGAAATTCTTCGACGACCGGATCGGCACCCGGTATCGACGGATCACCTGCGTTCCGATGAATGTAGCCCTGCTGTGGCCAGCCGAGCGGAACCCAGTACGCCGGATCGCTTACGACATCCCAACACGCTTCGATCACGTCACCGCGGTCGTCCGGACGGATTCCGTCGAGAGTGACGGTGCGTGGCGTCGTGCCGACCTCGAGCGTGACCTCGGTCTGGTGGTCCTCAGTCTCGACGACGGTTTCGGCGTACTCGGAACGGGCAGCCTCGAGCGCGTCGATCCCGTCGGCCCCAAACCCGTGGCCGGTGCGCTCGAGTTCGAACACGAGGGCAGCGTACTTGCGTTTCTCCCGGTACTTGATCAGCGGCCGATTGCTCCCGACGAGGTCAGTCGGGTCATATCCTGGCAGGTCCGTCCCGAAGACGATCGGCACGAGCGGTTCCGACGGTGTCTCGGGGAGCCGGTCGGTATCGGGAGCCGTGTCGTCGGTCGGTTCACCCAGTGGCGTCTCGAACAGGCGACGACAGGCCGGACAGACCGTTGCGCCGAGGCCATCGCACGTCGTGCGTTCGTGAGCCCGACACCAATCACAGGCCCGATACGGTTCGTGATCGGTTCGATCCCAGTCGATGTCGCGGCGTGTCGTCACTCGTTTGAGTCCGGTGATGATCCGGGAGCGGCGTTTCTGGTGGTGTTCCAGTTCGGTGCGACACGATCCACAGAGTTCGGAGTCGCTCTCTTCGATGGCGGCCGGAAAGACGAGGCGTTGGTCGTCGGTTCGCCCGCGCGGGAACGAACTCCCGCCCACCGACAGCGAGACGGATACCGAACCGGGTGAGCCATTGTCAGGTTGCTCAGGCGGTTCGTAGGCGACGATATCGGTGGCAGTAGTGGTCTCATCGGGAGTTGCGTCTTCGTTTGCGAACTGGTGGCCGTATCGGCAGCCGTCAGGGCCGACGATATGCCACTTGCCGGCACCGGCTCGAGCGAAGGTTGGCACGGGTAGTGAACGTACGTCGTGAACGCTGAAACAGCTTTTCGATCCGGCGGACGAAACGGACGCCACTCGAAGACGGTCAGCGGAAGGAAATCGTTCTCGACGAGACACTGATCGAAGACGAACCGGCCGTGACGACGTCCGTCCAGCGGCGATCAACCCCATCGATATATCACTTGATAGATAGCGTGGAGTCCTTGTTTGAGTGAGGAGAAACTACACGCAGATGGACGCCGTTCTCGAGTTCGCGGGACTACACCGTTCCTTGTTCGCACTTGTCACCGAAGTCCAGCCGGTCGTTCGTCGTTCCACTCGACTGCAGTGACTGCATCGGGGAGTGATTCGAGTCGTCGCTCGACCACGTCGAGCAGGCGTGAGTCGATGAAGTCGGCTGGTTGATGGTCCGCAGCTGTAGCGTTATCGTTCACTCTCAAGAATAGCAACGATATCAGATAGGTCGAAGAGACGAAGATCATCACGCTCGTCTGCAGCTTCCTCGACGGAGCGTTTGAATCCAGAACGGCTGAACAAGGCGAATTCATACGTCGGCTCACCGCCTGTGGCAGGCGTCCAGTCGATGTGCTCCACGTCGCCTTCGAGATCCGTGAGCACATCATAACCGAGGGGGGTGTTGGTGAATTTCGCTTCGCCAGCGATCAGCGTTGACTCGTCAGTTGGTGCAACGACATCGACCTCCCGGCCCTTGTACCACCACTGGCTTGGCACCTGTGTGAGCTGGTAGTCTGCATAGAGCGCCGGCACCGCCTGGTGACAGAGCGATTCGAACGTTTCGCTGACGAAGTCGGGCAATTCCGGTTCGATGAGATCCGCGTAGGCGTTCTCGCCGTAGAGTTCGTACTGTCCCCCGCGGCCGTAGAGATAGCGGAAGTAAAACCGGAACACGGGATCCCGGATCTGGTATCGCGTCCGCTTGCTGCGTGCCGGGTCGGCGAGTGCTGGATGGTGTTTCCCGATGATCTGGAGCGTTTCCAGCCGGTCGAAGTAGTACGACGTGTTGGTGCTCTCGATGCCGGCTCCCTGGGCGATCTCGTTTCGACTGCGGTTCCCGCTGGCCATCGATTCCAGTACGGAGAAATACGTGTTCACCTCGTTGAGCTCCATCTGGAGGACAGTTTCGGGCTCGTCGTGGAGTGGGCCATCCGGGTCGCACAACAGCCGCGTGATGTTCTCTCCGAGGCTCTGTGATGGATCGAGAGGGCTGAGATATCGGGGTGTGCCGCCGAAGACGCCATAGACGAACACCCGTTCTTCGGGATCGTACGTCGGCACGAACTCTTGGATGGAACGAAACGGTAGCTGGGTGAGTTCGAGGCGGCCATTCGGTGTCTGGGATACCCGGCCGTAGAGTGGCGCACCGCCATCGAGGACGTGGGTATGAATCATACCGATTGCAGAGCCTGTGAGTACGAGCGTCGCCTGACTCTCCTCGACAGCTGTATCCCACAGGTGTTGAATGACCGATGGAAGCCCCTCATTCGATTCAATAAGGTACGGGAATTCGTCGATGACGATGATGGCGTCTCTGTCGGTGAGATACGTTAAGAGTGGTTCCCATTCCTCTTTGACAGCAGTGGTGTCTGGATGGGTCGTCGCTGCTGCCTCGGCGAATCGTCTAAGCTGTGTCGTCGCTGTTCCTTGGACTGCCTGATAGTACACGGCATCGTCGCGGTCGACAATCGATTGGCGGACGAGTTCGCTCTTGCCGATTTGGCGGCGCCCATAGATAATTGCGAGTTCTGCAGCGTCACTCTCATAGAGAGCCTGCAACCGATCGAGTTCATCGATACGATTGACGAACTGGTCCATACTTCTAGTCGCGGTGGGTGATACATATGTGCTCCGGAGTTATGACCAGAGCTATAATAGTCTGAGCTATAATAGCTGAAACTCTAATCATAGGTCCTTCATGTCCAGAGCCGATCTTATAGGTGACCGAACGGCAAATCACGCCGGAGTTAGTCGAGGCGATTGCCCGTCGAACCCGGGACGACGACATCGATACGTACATCGATCGCCACGGATTGGACGGGCTCGTTGTTGCGCTCGAATATGCTCACGAATACGTCGACGGATCAGTTACACATCACATCATGGCTCGCGAACGGGAGATTTCGCCCTTGGAGGCGGGTGTCATTCTGGATGCACTACGGCCGGTCGTTGAGGACTGATCGGTATGGAAAGCGACAGCGACGTCGTTTTCATCGATTCGTCGGTCCTCATTAGTTTTGCTCTTGTATTCGTCTTCCTCGCCCTCGGAGAGATGTTTCTTTCCGCTGGGCTTACCGCTGACCTCGTCGACAACGTCCGGCCAGCAGCCGACCGATGGAAAGCGGCGTCAGCTACCAACGGCTGAAGCCGTTGGCTTGTCAGCGGGGTCCCGTTCTGCCAACACGAGGATGTTGGATGTCATGCCAGATGCGTTCACAGTCATTGCTCCCGAATTCAGGGCGTACTGACAGAACGCCCCTCTAGCGGGGGAGTTCTGCCCTCCTTAGAGAGGTGATTTTACGCTCCGAACGCCCTCGGTCGTGGAAACGTTTACTAAGTTACGGATGGCACTGCAATATATGACGACAGCAGTCAACGTGGGCGAGGATGCAAAATCCCGCCTCGAGGAACTCCAGGCAGAGATCCGCCTGCAGACAGGGCGTACTGTCACACAGTAGGAACTGCTAACTCGACTCATTGATGACGCATACGAATCGCGTGATGACGTGATTGACTCGTTCCGGAACGCAGCAGTCCCCCTATCGGAGGACGAGAAAGAAATTATGCAACGGAATCGATACCGTTCGGGCTCCGAGACGAACGAAAGCGATATTGACGACGTCCTATACGGATGACGGTCTGTATCGACACTGGCGTGTTGTATGCCGATCACGACTTAGACGCATCAAGACACGACGCAGCGAGCAGGGCACTCGAGGCAGTCTTTGACGGCGAGTTCGGTCACCCATACGTAAGCGACTACATCTACGACGAAGCCGTCACGCTCAAACGAGGTCAAGCGTTCACGCCCGCCCAGCAGATCGGCGAAAAGATTCGCGGTGTCGATCCGTACCCACAGATATACGAGCTCCTTCGCGTTTCAGCTGCCGTATTCGCCGATGCCGTGGAGATGTTCGAACAGTACGACGACCAAGCGTTGCGTTTCACTGATGCAACGACAGTTGCGCTGTGTCGCCGCCACAACATTGACGCGGTCATGAGTTTCGATGACGATTTTGACGGTATTGTCGAACGAATTGATCCCACAACCGTGTGACGGGGCAGTCCCCACAGGAATACGCCTCGTTTCGAGACCGGTGACCTATCCCACCCTCCTTGCTCGCCAGTCAGGGGCAGCGTCTGTCCTGCTTTCGGGCTGCTGGTAGCAGAGACGCGTCCGGGCTTCAATTCACTGACTCTCACTGCGATCGAGCAGGGCTGGTGTCGCCAGGCCGCCGCCAAACGACGGCTCCAGTGTCCTCCTGCTACGCTGTCCCGTGCCGGGCTCGAGTGACATCGCGATGAAGACGGACGCTCCGTCTGGCCAGCACCGAACCGCGTCCGAACTGCGGGGAACCGACGTCTGGCTCGAAGAACGAGTCCGGTATCTCCAGTCGGATGCACGCTGTGCGACCGGGACTGGCGATGGACGCGTCACCGGCGACCGAGAGTATCGGCGGTATCGAAACTGTCGTCCGTGGACAGTCGTCGTCTTCGGATAGCGACTGGACGGCGTCGCCTGTACGGACTGCCGAGACTGCTCGAGACGGGAGACCCGCGGCTCCCGACCCGTACTAGCAAGGTGTCGGCAGGTGTGTCGTGGTGGCCTAGAGCGGGCTGGCGCTTGCTCGAGGCGGGCGTGAGGCGGGGTCGTCCACGGTCATCCGCGGACGTCAGCTGTCTCCGGTGGGGTGGTCGGTGGTCGCGGTCTCTGCGATCTCGTTTTCTCCGGTGTCACTCGTCGGGCTCTCACTTGCTGCAGTCTCACTCGAGTGCGCGTTCGAACTCGAGTGTGCGTTCGAACCGCCGGTCGCCGTCCGCCTCGAGTCAGTTTCGGTCGTCTCGCCCGGCACGTCGGCGTCCGCCGGGAGGATCAGCCTGCGTTCGGTGTACTCGAGGCCGTTCTTTCGCTCGGTTCGTTTGCGGACCGCGAGCCGGTTCTTCGAGAGCTCGAGGATCGCGTCGATGGTCCGCGAGACGAGTTTCTTCGCGTACGTGTCACTGACCCCCGGTTCCTGGCGGCGGATCCAGTGTTTGAGATCGCTCGCCTTGACGGAGGCGTCGACGGACTTGCAGCCGCCCGTCCAGGGATCGTCGCCGACGGTGGAATCGGCGCGGGCCCGCCACAGTTTCGCGGCCAACCGCGTCGGCACCGTGTCCGTCGTCGAGCGGCGCATCTCCTCGTCCATGCGCGCGAGTTGCTGAATCGGGAGCAGATCCCCGTAGGCGAGCGTCGTGCTCGAGTCGGCCAGCGGATCCGCGTGTTCGGGCAGCCGGACGTACGTCCCGTCGTCTTTGGTGAGTCGCTCGAGTCTGTCGTCGGGAACCTCGATCTCGTGTTCGTCGACGGTTTCGTTTCGCAGGTGGGCTCCCTTCTCGAGTTCCCTGGCCTGGAGCTCCTGGATTCTGGTCTTGTTGGTGTTCGCTTTCTTTCGAAGCGCCTCGAGCGCTCGCTCGGTGGTCGTGGTTTGGTTGTCTAGGGTGTCCAGGGTTGAGGTGTGGGACTCGAGGGTGGTTTCGTGGGAGTCGAGTTGTGTTTCGAGATCCTCGAGTTGCTCGTTCTTTTCTCGGAGTTGAGACTCGAGCGTCTCGATTCGGTCGGTCTTTTTGTCTAGTTCGGCCTCGAGGTCCTCGAGACGGTTCGTGAGGGTTGTGAGTTTTGACTCGAGGGCGGCAGTGTCCGTGCCAGGAGTCACGTCGGCGTCACTCATCGCGATCACCCTCGCTCTGGTCGTGATCGGTGTCGTTGTCGTCCGCGTCGTCCCGGTCGGATTTGTCGTCAGGACTCTCGTCGTGGTTCGACTGTTCGCTCGGGGCGTCGGCATCACGCTCGTCCGCACCACCGGCATCACGCTCGCTTTCATCTTCAGATTCCGACTCATCGCACGCGTTCCGCTCGTGGTCGTGTGCCTCCGGGTCGTGTACCGCCGCCGGACCAGCGTACGTCGTCACGATATCGTCGCCGTCGCCCGCAATGAGCGTCGTCTCCGGCGGCGCATCGTCCGGTCGGTACGGGATCGCCGCCTCCGGGCCGATCAACAGCAGTCCGATCTGGCTCGTCTCCGCCCTGATCTCACGCAGTCGACGGCGGGCTTCCCGGCGCGTGTCTTCGTCGACGTCCTCGAGGATCGGTGAGACAGCGTTGACGTCCTCGAGTAGTTTTTGGGTGAGGTGGTCGATGGCCTCGAGGCGTTTTCGGAGGGTCTGGGTGGCTGGTTCGCCGCCGTCTGGGAGGGGTCGAATATTCGAAGGCGATGCATCCTGTCGGTCGGGGCTTTCATTACCCCGTGAATCGTCATTCGACATGGCTTCCGTAGTCGGGTTACGGAGGCTTTCGCGGGTCCGGTGGCCCAAACACCGGTCCGCTATTCTGCGACCTCAGATCTAAGAGAGTCACGTAAAGCTTCCGTACCAGTGACAAAGTTCTCCTTTGACATAAATCTTGACTACATATGGCGTCTCGTATAAGCACCAAATGGTGTCTGGCTTCCTCGAGATGGTACTAGTTTTTCTGTTCTGGTGGCAGCGTATCGTGAATAGATGGTCGAGCGGGTCCCATGGATGGCTCCTGTTGACTACGAGATCCTGCTCTTTTTCGATGAGCACCCTATCCAAGTCTCTCCAAAAGTGCTCGCAGCGAATATCGACTACGATCGTCAGTATGTAGGCAAGCGATGTGGAACACTTGCTGACGCTGATCTTCTAGAATCGGTTGGTACTGGACTCTACCAGTTGACGAATACTGGAACGGCATATCTCGAGGGTGAACTTGATGTGAGCGAACTCGAGATTGACGAGTAGGAAGGTGTCAGAGAAGCCTTCTTATACCGTGATTTCTATGCTTTTCGGATTGTCACCACGTTTCTAGTTGGTGATTTTAACAACAAGACGGAGAGAAGAGTCCCTAATATCGTCATTCCCTAACTTGAACTACAACCTAATTCGGTTTTCATTCGAATCCAATCATGTTAACAATACAGACAGAACTACTCTGGAAAAGCATGAAACGAGAGATTGCACTAACCGATATTTGTGGTCAAAGATCACTTCAGGGAGTTTCTCATCTTAGTCCAAAAATAGAGTCAGCAATTAGCACCAATGGGTGACCCGACTATTGATAGATACCGGCATCAATTATATACTAAAGATGACTATGGATACTCAGGCAGAATCACAGTTGAGCCATAAAACAACCACAATCCTTACGATACTTACTAATAAGTAATAAACAAATGAAAACCCTAGTAAAAAGTGCAGCAGTTGTTTTGCAGAAAGAAGGCCCTGTATCGTTGCTTACGTCAGCAAGTTCCTTTACTCAACAAGCTTTGACGTCATACATAATAAGCAAGCAACCAAGATTGTATCCTCCGTTCCTTCAGTTACGGCAACACTTATCTCGGCATAAGTTCACCGATGCAGATCCATTGAAGATAATCTTCATCGATCCCACAAATATAGTTTATCAATCACCCCCAGGGAGGTCCCTCCAAAGGGGGGTCGTTCGAGATGGTGATTGGGACCAATCTAGCCGGAAATTCCTCCAAAATAGAGTTCCTCAAGCACTTGTCTCTCATTTTGAAGATGATGTCCCATGGGAATCTACTGGGTTATACGACGAGTTCAGAGAAAAAACTAATCAAGGCAATGCTTGGGGGTTCAGCTCGCTATCAGCGTTCGAAGAACGATGTCAAGAAATAGACGATCTTTATTATTCAATTCAGGAAAATGGGTACTATTCACAAGCCGAACTTCTTAACGCAAAGTCAGAAGAAACACGTAAAAGAAACAACCAACTAACGCCGACCCACTTGAATGAGGTAACAATTGATATCGGACGTGACGGTCAACTTCTCTGGCGAAATTTCGGCCAACATCGTCTAACAATCGCTAAGATACTTGAACTTGATAAGATACCAGTTCTTGTTTGTACACGACATAAAGAATGGCAACAAGTCAGAGACAAAATTCGATTTTGTGACGACCTCAATGAACTAGAACCTGAATTTAAAAGATACCTAGATCATCCCGATATTGAACAGATCGTACTTAGTAATGAACCGTAAGAGGATCATTGGGACACCGGATGTTCAAAGGCACATTGTGCGTGGTCCGTAGTATAGCAAAAGGTTCGTTTCTAACAATTCAAATTGACTAAATGTACTCATGTCGTCCACAAGTAGGAACAATAATCAACGATTTCGAATATCTTGGCCATAGGACATCAAATTTCAAACTAAGTAAAATATGGATTAAAATTATCACTCGCTCACAGACTCGACACCTACCGGTTCTCATGATGGGGGAAATCGATAACGTGATTTTCACTCGACCTGAATAAGCCCGGGCTACTCCCGAATCAATTTATGAAAGTGTTGAGATAATTCGGGCAATATCAAGAAGACCACTACTCACTGCAAGTATAGCCCAAATAGCGATACCAACACCAACCACAAGAAACAAACCTACAAAACTATTTATAAAATCAACCGTAAAGTAAATTGGAAGCGACATCACTCCTGTAATTGCTAGAGTTGCTACCATACGACGAAGTATGAAAATTATCCGTAAGTTTAGTTCCGTATGAATAATATATACATTTGCAAGCGTGTATATTGAATAAGTAGTGACGGTAGCAAATGCGGCTCCAACAACCCCAATTAATGGAATTAGAACGATATTGAGGGCAACGTTCAAAACAGAGGTGATTCCCTTGACGATTGCACGCTCCCGTGCCCGTCCGAGAAAATCGAGGCCATTACTTGTCAGCCTTGTCACAGACTGTAGTACAGCATAAATTGATAGAACTTGGAGAATGGGAACTGCACCAAGGTAGTTACTACCGAAGAATAACTCAACCATTGGATCAGCAACTAATACCAGTCCCGCTGCTGCTGGTATATATAACAGTAGGCCATGAACAAGTCCTTCTTCGTATATTCTGGCCGCAGTTTCAGATTTCCCTTTTGCTTTTTGAACTTCATACATTGGTGAAAGTGTAAATCCAAGCGCAGACATTGGAGTCTCAATAAATGATATTACTTGCTTACCAATCGTATAGTATGCAACACCCACTGGTCCACTGAAGAAACCAATTAAAATAGTGTCTACTCGCTTATCAAGAACATTTGCAGTACTTGTAGCTGTCAGTGGGATAGTATATTCTGCGATCCGACGCCGAATGCCAGTTTCAATACTGGTAGATGTGTTCTTTGGCCATAAATGATGGTGGTATATATAAATCAACCCAATAATAGCCACTAGTATATGTGCAAGAACGTAGCCCATGAGAGCACCAAAAGCACCGTATCCGAGAAGTACAAGTCCGACAGCAAAAACAAGTCGTGAACCACGATCAATCGCATGCAACGCTGCCGCAGGTTTGATATCTTCAAACCCTTGCAATATAATTCGAACAAATGTTACGAACGTTCCAAAAGCAATGAAAAGGATACCCAGAGACAGTAGTGATGCAAGATCTGGTTCTCCAATTACAGTTGCCAACAACTCATGACTGATAAGTAAACTAACACAGACTATTATAACAGTCACCACATTGAGTATGAAAGCAAACCTAACGATGTGTGGTAATTGGCTTGGGTTTGTTTCTTTGTACTCTGCAATAAAACGGGCTGCTGATTTTGCGATGCCGAGTTTGCTGAATAACTGAATAGTTCCCAATACAGAGGTTGCGAGAAATAAAAGTCCGTACCCGTCGGGATTGAGGATTCGGGCCAAAATGAGGGTTAAGAGTGCACTGGAAACAACTGCGATAATCTGTCCCATAAACTCTGCTTTGAATCGATCACCCAGTTTCGATGTAAGACTCACTACTATCAGACTAGCTAGTACGCGATAATTATTTGTCGGTATCAATTAGTAAAGGCCCTAGCAAACGACGTTGGGCAGTTGATTTATAATCAATACTTCACAAAGCCGTTGATTGAGAAGTCCACTTGCTGAGTCGCTCTTCGGTAGACTGACGGAACCAATAGTATTAGAGCCTCTGACCGGGCAGAAACGAACATGTCCACTGAACGCTCTGCCCTTGGTCAGAGGCTAGCGGAACTTGTGGAACTGGGAGCAATAGAGTTTCGGCCCGAGCCGCTCGACGCCATCGTCGAGCGGCGTCTCAAGGCAGTCTGAGCGGCGCGATCCTGTCCACACTGCGAGCAAGACACACTCCAAGCCCTCGACGGATCTGACCGTATCTGGTGTAGCCGCTGCAACTGGAAAACCACGTACACGCGGGGAACACCCTTCTACGATTCGGAACTCGCCCCCGGCGAGTTCCTCATCGCCTTCATTCTCTACGCTGACACGCTGCTCAGCATCAACCAGATCGCGTTTCTGCTCTCACCGTCCTACAAGACGCTCCGTGAGAACATCAGAGCGTTCGAAACCGCCTTTTGTCGAGGATTTCCGACTGTCTGGGATCGGATCTGCCAGACAGTCGGTGGCCCGACACAGGTGGATGAAACTCAACAGGTGTGTTCAGGGTTCAAAGGTCAAGAGCCGCCGCGGGAAGGGCTCGACCGCGGCGGCTCGCCAGAAGGCGGACGAACCAGATGGACGGGAGAGCACGGAGACGAGATGACGCTCGTCGCGGCGTGCCGCGACGTGCTTCGTGTAGTATCAGCACAGGAAGGAAGGACTACGAGGACGATTTAGGTCCGGTTGTCGAGGAAGCAGCCGACCTCTCTCAGCCGCTGGGAGAGGTCTGGACTGATGGACTGCCCGCCTATCAAAGAATGGAGCACGATCACTGGTACGTCGTCCACGACGATGGATACGTCTCCGAGGACGGCGTTCACACGAACCAAGCGGAGTGTCTCTGGTCGCTGTTACAGCCGTGGCTTGCGAAGTTCCGCGGCCTCTCCAAGCAGGGCTTGGAGCAGGCCGCTCGCACCTACGGATTCCTTCGCTCACTGAACCTGACCGGCGCACCGATCCATGGCCTCATCGATTGCATCGCCGTCAACGTATTCCGCTAAACTACCGAACAGCGTTCGATCTTGAGTCGGTTGAACAGGTTGGAAACACGCTTCTCCAGAAGGACGCACTCGCTATCCTTCCTGAGCAGGTGGAGGTCTGCGCAGACCTCCACCTGCGGCCCTACTATGGTGATGAAAACGACACAGACGGCCTCTATCACTCGGAAGCGAAACGTGGAACCACCGCGTTCCATGCCTATGTACTCTCTACGCGCGTGTACATAACAAGCGCTATACGCTGGCGGTGCGCCGTCTCACTGACGGCGACACCGCCAGCAGCGTCCTCGCTGAGTTTCTCGGGATTCTCGACCGTGAATTCTACGATAGCAAGTGTCTCACGCTGCTTCAGGCACACAACCACGCCTACGTGATGCCGATCATCCGCTGGGGACAGACGATCAAGCAGGAACTCTCGGCAGGTTGGAGCCGCGTCATCCAGCACGATCTGACGGCGAAACTCGACGGTCACAGCTGGACCGTCGGGTTTCCCGTCTACATCGATTGTACCTACCAAAACGGGCGATACAACGAACATGGAGTGGCGCGTCACGGCTACGCCGTTGACGCGCCGTTCATCGATTCACCACGCGACGCCCGATACCACTACGCGAAACGCTTCGGTATCGAGGCGACGTACCGACTCTCCGAGCAAAGCATCGCAACGACGACAACGCAAAACCCAGTGGTGCAGCTGTTGTACGTCGTGGTGAGTCTGCTGTTACAGAATGTTTGGCGGTATCTGCATTGGGAGTGCGTGGCGACGCCCCGCCGTGGCGGGCGTCGCCTCTGGTCCTGGTCGTTCAAAGAGTTCATCAAGATGGTATCCTGGGCAGCCTGGACGGCCCTCGCGGTGCGTCGGACCGTCCCGCAAATCGGCCACCGGACGATCGGTTCCACCGCTAACGCCCGACCGAGCCAGCCTCCCTGCAAGTGGCAACGCCGTCGCGTCGGCGGCTGATCGCCGCCGACAGCGACGACTCTGCTCGATCTTCGGTCAGGACTTTCGTCAATCACTACAGATCAGGATGAAACTGCGGCTTCAGCCCAAGTAAGCAGGGACGCTTTGAAAGGTACTGAATATAGAAATGTTATTGCATCTGTCTGTGTAATCCAACTAACCTTGACAGGTCTGAATCCACCTGTACTTACTTTTCCGCTTTAACATGAACCTCCCTATCTCTTTTCTCACTATATGTAATGTCAAACCCTAATTTCGATATCTTCTCTAACATACTCTTTTGAGATTCACCATAGTATTCAACAGATGGTCGGCTACCGCTCTTTTTCGGTAAATGAATTTCGCAGTAGAGAATTCGGCACGAGCTATGATTCAAACTTTCTTCTAATCCATCAATAACAAGTGGCTCAGACCCTTCAACATCTATTTTCACTACTGTTGGGGATGGAACAGACCTATCAGTTACCAACTGGTCCCCCGGAATTTCTTGTACCTCA
Organism: Natronorubrum halalkaliphilum; assembly: GCF_009834785.1. Classification (GTDB taxonomy): domain Archaea; phylum Halobacteriota; class Halobacteria; order Halobacteriales; family Natrialbaceae; genus Natronorubrum; species Natronorubrum halalkaliphilum. Next base: position 4,939 of record NZ_WUYX01000013.1, on the reverse strand, counting down.
ATAGAGTCACCAGTTGGACTAATATTAGCAGTCTGGTTACCAGTGTCGTTACTAGGGGAACTAAATTCAATAGACCCTTGGGAGTTAGACAATGCAATATCAAAAACATCATAGCTAGAACTGGGTGCATTGTATGACAAATTCCGATTTAGTTGCCGATAATTCGGTGGATAGGGCTCAAAAGCTACAATGTGGCCTCGGGAAACTACTTGAGATGCAAAACAACTAAACACCCCAAGATTGGCACCAATATCAAAAAAAACATCATCATCTTTGAGCTCATTTGATATGTCTTTTAGAAAGCGCTCTTCGGCATTACACATCCATCGAATTTTATCACCACCTCGGTCAGTTGTAGCATCAAATTCAGCACTTAGGTTACCGATAGTCAAGGTTTGAGTCCCTCCCTTGACGTTCCAATACTTGTTTTTTAAATATGATTTAGTTGAGTTTAGAGCAGATATAGTACCGTGATTGTGTTGAATTTCAACAAATCGTCGAATTTTCTGTTCCATACGTACTAAGTATTCCACAGAGGGTAATACCTATTGACTAGTACAGTGCGAAAGGTGAAATTAAGATGAACTATTATAGCGATCTACTCCAAAGTTGTGATAATAATAATAATAAGCTTTTTATAATCCTAGATTAGAACTCTCCCTACTAGAATATGGGCTCCATTATATTTTCACTTGATGCTGAACTTGCTTGGGGATTTCACGACGAGGAAATAATCCCAACTGACCGAGTATACCAGGGACGAAAGGCATGGCAGGAACTAGTTGATCTATTTGATCAATTTGACGTCCCTGCTACTTGGGCCATAGTAGGACACCTCTTCCTTTCAGAGTGTAATGGTAACCATGGCAATATTGTCTCGACAAATAATTGGTTCGCACGCGACCCGGGTGGTAATGTTGAGGAAGCTCCACAGTGGTTTGGTCCGAACCTTATTGAATCGGTCTCTAAGGCTAATGTTGACCACGAGATCGCCACACACACTTTTTCACATGTCGAATTTGGGAAAAAATCAACAACTAAAGACATCGCTAGGGAAGAAATTCAAAAAAGTATTAAAATAGCTGAAGAATGGGGAAATAATATCAAGTCTGTTGTCTATCCCCGAAATAACATTGGTTACCGTGAGGTACTCGCAGACCAGGGCATAATCTGTTATCGAGGACAAGAACCAATGAAGTGGTACGATGAATCGAAAGTGTACCCTCTTATGAAATTTGCATCCACCCTTTCATCATCCGCCCCAAAACTTGTTTCTCCAGTTATAGACGAGTACGGCTTAGTTAATGTTCCTGCTTCAATGTATCTGTTCACATTTGATCAGCCACTTGGCATATTTACTGAACCGGTGTTAGGTGATGTAATCGTCCGACGTGTAAAACGAGGAATCGACGCAGTAGCTGGCTCTGACAAAATATTACATCTCTGGTTACACCCAAATAATCTGACTCAAGAATCATACTTCGATAGAATGTATGCAATTCTTAAGTATGTGGCAAGAAAACGTCAACAGACCGATTTAAGGGTACAGACGATGGCTGAAATCGCTGAAGAACATATAACTCATGGGACGTGATAAGTACACCATTAGAAGGTTTGAAATAGATGATATTGAAGATATTCTGGATCTTTACCATCACACTTGGTTTATTAGACCATCATTCAATTGGTTCAGGTGGAAGTATATTGACAACCCCTTTATTGACCATATTCCTATTTTCGTAGCTGAGTTCAATGAAAAAGTTATTGGGGTTAAAGCATTTTTCGCATTAAAGCTATCTATTAACGGGAAAACATCATTCGCCTTGCAACCCTGTGATACCATGGTTCATTCTGACCATAGACGTCAAGGGTTATTCACTAAGATGACTGAAAAATCTATCCATGAGTACTCCCAAAGTGATGTGGATATCTTCTTCAACTTTCCAAATCAGAACAGCGCTCCAGCAAATAAAAAAATGGGGTGGGAAACTATTGATTTGCTTAAAACGTATTATCGCTTTCAGAATCCGCTGGCAATTGTTGCAGACAAGACCGACTTGCCAATCCCATCCCACACATATGGAATTGGAAGGTTGTTATATAATTCTCCATATATGGTCCGACAAAGATTATTGTCGCAGAACAACCCAGTTGATGTCCGCTCCTTATCCACTACGCCAGCAGATTCACTTACACGACTCTACGAACATCTAGTTCCAGATAGAGCACATGTTTTTCGAAACGAACGGTTCTATAATTGGCGATTCGACAATCCAAGACGGGAGTACACTACATATCTTGGATACATAGATGGTGAACTTAGGGGTGCTATTGTCACCAGTAAACACACTGATGGAAACGAGTTTGAAACTACACGATTTGTAGAAATATTACCACTACTTGATTTGCAGAATCAAACAATGACTATAGATGCATTAATTAAACAATCCATATATGATAACTGGAATACAGACCTATTTATTGTTCCAAATAATTTACTCCCAGATGATATCCTTTCTAAAAATGGTTTTCGATCTGATTCTTCGTTCCCAATCTCAAAAGTATCCTCGGAAACAAGGTTTATGGCAAAGCCGTTATCAAAAAAAGATAGAATTACTGACTTGACTTTAGATTCTAATGAGTGGATTTTGACCTCTATTGAACATGACATCTCTTAGACATATTATTTGAAAATTCACATTTCCTGTTTGAGGGCACTGATGGGATGAAAGCCTGCTAAGTCCCCACGCATGGATGAACGAAGGTGGTGGCAAAGGCTGACAACAAGACAGCGCGACAAGCGCGTGGCACTGATTAGCTGAAATGCCAAGGAAGCGCCATCATGAGGCTAAGCCCGACTGCACGGCAGGCAGTCGGGCGACGACCTCGAATAGGTGTAGCTCCCTCCATTCATTACCATGTCAGAGGAAGCCATGTTGCCTTGTTGAACGCAAGATAGCGTCGGGGTGAGGTTGACAGCCTACAGCGTCATGGCGTCAGAGACAGGTTTTCGAACGCAGAAGATGCAGTAGACGCAGCTACCGTCGTTTGCTGAAGGGTCAGAACTATGGCATCTAGTGTTCTTGCTTCGGTGACGACGGCGATGCCTCTCCCGGATACGTCCGGAGAAGGGGAGCAGGCAGCGAGCCCTTAACTCGCCGCCTACGTCAGGTTATGGACGATGCACTTCCGAGTCAGCTCCCGGAACTGGCCGTGCCAGCTCCGGGAGCGGAGCTTCTCGCCGTCGTCTTCTTTCAACTGTGAGAAGCCCGTTTCACTCATCCAGCGCTGGTTGTAGTCCTCGTTCATCCGAACGTTGTGCGCCTTCTGCAACGGGGTCTGTTCTCTGTGTATGACCAACGGTCGCGTCGAGTTGGAGCGACACTCCTCACAGAGGTTGCTCCACGAGTAGTTCGCGTCAGCAGACAGTAGGCGCAGGTCTTCCGCGTTTCGGCGGAAGACCTGCATCCCGATATGGCCGTCCCACGCCTTCTGCGTCGTGTAGTGAACGTCCTTGATCGCTAGCGAGTTCACATCGATCAAGATCGTCGTCTTCATCGACTGGAACGAGTAGTTCGCGCGGTCGCGGTAAGGATGGCTGGTTTGATCGCGCTGGAACCCACTCGCGTCAATTGCGGCTTCACCACTCCAGCCCGCCTGCTCCGCCGACGTGCGGAGCAGGCGGCGGAGTTCACGCATCCGGTAGTCTTGCTCCCACCGACAGAACGAGCTGTAGTGTGGTGCCTCGTCAAGTCCGAACACAGCGAGGACACGCGGCATCTCGTTGAGGTAGTCATCCGTCTCGCGGAGGCTCTTCTCTAATTCGACACGGTACAGAATTAACGCGATCTGCACCCATTCGGCGTACCCGTCCGCGCCGTCCGGCGTGGCGGGTACGTCCGGCTCGTCAACGTGCTGTTTGGCAGGGTCTCGACACATCCGCGCAAGCCGTCTGAGCGATGCCATATCGCCAGATGGCGTCCATTTGCCGGTTAATCTGGCGAAAGATTACTGTGAGAGTGTCTGAGACTGTCGTCACTCAGCGGCAAAACAAGGCAAGTTATTTTCTATTCATCTTTGTTGATCACAGCCGAGATTGGTGAAATTGACCGGTTCAACACTGCAAAGCAGGTTGTGAGTTATGCTGGACTAGATCCAGTCGTCCGCGAGTCAGGTGACTCGCGGACTGAAGGGAACATCTCGAAGCACGGAAGCAGCGACTTATGATGGATCCTTGTCCAGTGTGCGAACGTTGCTGTAAATCGGTGTAATGATCCGCATTGTGTACGTTGAAAACACTTTCTCGATGGTGTTACGCTCAGAATTGTCAAGGTGACCGATGAGATCAACTCAAGCGAGGGGCATTAGAGATCTCGTACCATCTGTGTTCGGTTAAGGCCACATCTCCGTTTTGAAGGCTTGATCCACCCGTTTATTCAAGGTGAGGCGTGATCTCTCTGGTTGGCGAGCCTCACGACGTACCAGTTCAGGAAGATTCGGTGGTGGATGGCCCAGAGCAAGTCCGAGATCTGCAAGCACTGGCTGGGCGATCGACCGAAAGGTCGTCGCCCAGCGTTCTTCTGGATACTCAACGTCAGGTTCAATCTCCTGAAACACCGCTAATACGGCTCTGCTGACCACAAGCGTCAGCAGAGCCGCCGTCACGAGCAACTCTGCAATCGCTTCATCACCTGTCTCGAACTTCTCCAGTCCGTAGCGTGACTTCAACTCCCGGAACAGCAACTCTACTTTCCATCGAAGGCTGTACAGCGCTGCTACTTGTTCTGGGGTGAACTCATCTGGGAGGTTCGTCACATAGAGGTGGTAGTCGTCGGTGTCCTCGTAATGATTGAGAGTGCTTTGTTGAATAGCTGCTGAATGGTAGTTAGAGTGGTTCACAGAGCTTTTCTATGTTGATGATGGCGAACATGAGGACAAT
>NZ_WUYX01000062.1 GCF_009834785.1 Natronorubrum halalkaliphilum | reverse complement strand
GACGAACGAACCCATGAAAGCAGCCAGTTCCGCACAGGGAACTGGCTGCGTGGGCGGCTGTTTCTGTTCGATCTCGGCTTCTACGGCTACCGACGGTTCGCGTTGATTGACGAAAACGACGGCTACTTCGTGAGTCGGTTGAAGACGAACGCCAATCCACGAATTGTCGGCAAACGACGGAAATGGCGCGGGCGCGCCATTTCCTTGACTGGAACCCATCTCCAAGACCAGCTCTCGAAGCTCACGCGGAAGCACATCGATGTAACCGGTGAGTTTGAGTTCAAGCGCCGGCAGTATCGTGGGAGACAAACACCAGCACCGTTGAGTTTCGCGTCGTCGGTGTCCGAAACGAGGACACCGACGACTATCACCTCTACGTGACGAACCTCCCAGACGAGTTCACTCCGGAGCAAATAGCAGCGCTGTACAGCCTTCGATGGAAGGTTGAGTTGCTGTTTCGGGAGTTGAAGTCACGGTACGGGTTGGAGAAGTTCGAGACAGGTGACGAAGCGATTGCAGAGTTGCTCGTGATGGCGGCTCTGCTGACCACAAGCGTCAGCAGAGCCTTGTTAGCGGTGTTTCAGGAGATTGAACCCGACGTTGAGTATCCAGATGAACGCTGGGCGACCGACCGAAAGGTCGTCGCCCAGCCAGTACTTGCAGATCTCGCACTTGCTCTGGGCCATCCTCCACCGAACCTTCCCGGACTGGTGCGTCGTGAAGCTCGCCAACCAGAGAGATCACGCCTCACCTTGAATAAACGAGTGGCTCAAGCCTTCAACTCGGAGGTGTGGCCTTAACCGAACACAGATGGTGGTGCGACGATCGACGGGACGCTCGATCTGAGCGGTGCGACGGTGGCCGTCCCGCTCCTGCTGGGCAATGCTGCGATTACCGGATCGCTCGAGGCCGCGGGCGCTCGCTTCGAGGGTCCAGTTAATTTCGCCGGTGTGACCGTCGGACGAGGAGTACACCTGCACAACGCACATTTCGAGGACGGTCTCGCTGCGAACAATTTGGACGTTGGGTTCGTCGATGCACGCAGGCTCACAGTGTCTGGAACGGCGATCTTCGACAACGCTTCGTTCGATGCGAACACACGATTTTCACGGTCGACGTTCGACGGACCCGTCTCGTTCGACCACGCGTCGTGGCGGGTCCTAGCCGACTTCGCATCGACCACGGTGGCCGGACCAGCTTCGTTCGCTGCCATCGACGTCGGTGGTGAGTCGCGCTTCAACGGTGCGGTACTCGAGTCCGGATTCGACCTCTCCGAGGCAACCGTAGCCGGCGAGATCGGTGTCCGTCACGCGGTCGTCGACGGGACACTGAACGTCGAAGCTGCGACGTTTGAGGACCAGGCCGACTTCGAGGACCTCCGCTATACCGGTCCGGAAGCCACACTAGCGGAGACATCCTTCGAAGGGTATACGACGTTCGCTCTCGCCCAGATTCAGGCTCCGCTCGACTACTCGAACGCCGAATTTCACGGCGAGGTGTGGTTCACGCACGGGCAGTTCGAAGGACCGGTCACGTTCGCAGGCACTCGAGCGTCGGATTTCGTCCATCTCCGAGACGCCGACTTCGGTAACGACCTGTCCCTCGAGAACGTCACCTTCGAACATCAGTCGTTCCTCCACGGGTCGACGATCGACGGGACCGTCGATGCGACCGGCGCGACGTTCGATCACTTCCAGTTCTCCGCGACCGTTACTGGCGACACCGACTTCCGTAACGTGCGTTTCGACGGCCAGGGGATCTTTAGAAACAGCGAGTTCGGCGGGCAAGCACACTTTGACAACGCGTCGTTTGCCGGTGGCCCGGATTTCACTGACTGCCGCTTCAAACGCGAAGCGTCGTTCGATGGAACCGAGTTCCTCGTCGAACCGACGTTCGAAGACGCCCGGTTCGCCGTCGACCCAGATCTCAAAGCAGCCAGCTATCCGCAGTCGAGTTCGCGAAACCTCTCCGATCACCGCCGAACCATGATTGTCGCTCGCCCCGAGGAGTTGCTGAACAAGGGCGTGATGATCCCGATCGAAGCCGTCACCGAGGACGTCGTCGTTCCCGCGGCCGCGACTGACCTCCTGGAGATTCCGCCCGATCGATCGGCGGCGGTAACGATCGCGCTGCGTGAACTCGAGCAGTCAGCGTGGCACGATTGCTTCGATCAGAGTGTCAAACTCGCGCGAACGGCAATCTCGGAACTCGACCACGAAAGCGAGGATCGGGCCGGACTCGTGTTCGGGTTCTCGTTGACACTGGACGCCGACGATCCAGCAGGAGTCGTCGACACCGCCGTACTGGTTGGTGCGTATCGAGTTGACGGTGACGACGAGATCACCTTCAGTCACCTCGATCCAGAGTTAGACGCGGTCGATCACCTCATCTCGGTACCCGCTGGAGACAAGGCGTTCGAATCCGGGGCGTCTGTGGGAACGCACGCGGAGTTTCGCAAGGCTATCTTCCGACGGCAGGTCTTGCAGACGCGACTCATAGAGCACGACATGCCGGACACTCGAGTCACCGGAGACCTGTTTCCGCCTCTGGTTGCTATCGGTCGTTTATTCTGATGAGTAACTACCTCGAGGACTTAATTCACCGCGGAAAAAAACATCTGATATGCAACCGTTACTGACAGTGTTGAGTTGGTATCAAAAACTTCTATTGCTCGGGACTGTAGTCCACGAACTCGCTCACGCTTTGACGGTCAAACTCTGCGGCGGACAAATTAATGAGATTAAGCTAACATCCCACGTCAACCACCACGGTCGCTATAATCTGGGCCACCAGATAGCGATCAGTTACGCCCCACTTGTGATCAATACCGCACTCGCTGCCATAACAGCCGCGTGGGCGGTAGGACTTCCAGACAGCTCTTTTCCTCAGGAGGCCAGTGCGGCCGTTGGGGGAATCATCCCAGTCACAGTCATGACGGTTGTATTGCAAGTGATTGCTCTCGGGTTCGGGTTTATCGTTGCGGCAGCAGCTTTACCATCGTATACGGATGCGCGAAATCCATACAGAACGTTCCGACAGCAGCTGGCACAGTTGACTGTCCTTCGAGTGCTTACGATCCCGCTGGCACTGCTGATATTGCTCATAGGAACCATTCCACTAACCTTTGCGTACCTCCGATCACGGAGTTCTCTGTTGCACATCATAAGTGAGATGACTTTTGCCACCGCGGTATTGTTACAGGCGACTGGAACAGCCGTAATCGTTGATCCGACAGTGATGGGTCGCGTACTTGTAGACTATTTTGGTCAGTTCTAAGATCGTTTTTCACAGAACTGCTCTGAAATTTTATATTTAGTTTCTGACGGGGAGCGAGCGGTTTCACAAAGAATTGGTCCCGTCCCAAAGTCGTCTAGAGTTCGCCTCTGGTAGCTTCAGTTGACACCTCCATTGTGATGGCTGTTTTGGCTGAGCGCTCGAGCAGTTCGTCGGCGAACGCCGCGAACTGCTCGGGATCGGCATACTGCACCAGATTTAACCAGAGAAGCGACTCTAGCCCCGCTTCTGACCACCGCATCCATTGATTCTTACACCGTTTCGAGACTTCACCCATGGCTCGTTCGACCACGTTTGATGTCCACGGAACCTGCTGTTGGTCAACCGCAAACTCCGCGAACGTCACGGTTGCTTCAGCCCATTCCCGGAGGTACGCCGCTGCTTTTGGGGAGTCTTGGCGCTCTAACCTCCAGGCTTCTTTCCGAAGGTTCTCGAGCGTTTGGTCGATCCGCTCGCGGATCGCCAACCGCTCATTCCTCGGTGCATGAAGTGCGACAGAGTTCTTCAGATGGAACAGATCATTCGTAACGCCAGAGACGATCGCTTTCCGCTCGGAGAGCGGAAACGCATCGTCTTTCCAGAGCTTGTACCCGAGCGTTCGACCGACGTGAACAAGGTCGAGCTGGTGAGATCGGTCACCATTCTCGAACGCATCGACGAGCGCGTTCTCGGCGTCACTGACGACCGTCGCGTCGTCAGTGATCGCCTCGGTCTCCTCGAGAGTCGCTGCTGTCTCATCCCAAGAATCGTTGAGATTGACGTCTAGAAGCGTCGTTTCCGTGTCTTCCTCGGTGGTCTGTCCGAGGGTGACGTTGACGTCGTGGTACGTGCAGTGATCGTCCTGGCTATGACACTTCGTTCCGTCAGGAACGACAGTGTCTGCATTCGTCCCAGGAAGCCGATCACGAACGAAGTCACCGAGTTTGCTGCCGTACTCGCGGACTCGACGGTTGATCGTCGTTTTCGAAGGCATCGGAGTGAAGCCGTCGCCGTGGGCGACGGCATCACGAAAGCTGAGCGACGTAGCGAGGTCCGTACTCTGGAGCGAAACATCCTCTTGATAGATGCGCTGTCCGTCGAATTCGACGAGATCCTCGAGTGGCCGGAAGTAGGTTGGATCGTCCTCAGTAGCAGCGGTATCTTTGACGTGGTGGAGCGTGAATTCGTGTTCTCCAGCAGTTGTAACGGCTGT
>NZ_WUYX01000001.1 GCF_009834785.1 Natronorubrum halalkaliphilum | reverse complement strand
CATGCTTGCAACAATGGATACATCACATCCAGCAGAGAAAACTGGAAAGCAAAGGAACCATGGCCGGGGAAAAGAAAAAAAAAAGGAAAAAGGAAAGAAGAAACCAAGCAAGCAAAGGGTACGGTGACCCCGAAGCAAAACCGAACGACAGAGACGACGCATGGCACTAGCTAGCTACTAGCTCACGCAGGAGCTATAGCTAGCCGGCGGGGGGCGGCCGGCGGGCGCGGTCTAGTCGCTGCCCGGGGGCTTGTAGGCGATGAAGCTGACGCACTGCGTCTGCTTGATGTTGTCGAAGCCGATGACGCGGTGGAAGGCGTCCGGGTAGGATTTGATGGCCTCCTGCAGCTCCTTGTACACCTGGGTGGCGTCGT
>NZ_WUYX01000012.1 GCF_009834785.1 Natronorubrum halalkaliphilum | reverse complement strand
TGGTATCTCTTTTCCAGGTGGGTTTCGAGCTTAGATGCGTTCAGCTCTTACCCCGTGGTGCGTCGCTGCCCGGCACGTGCTCTTTCGAACAGCCGGTACACGAGTGGCACCCATTCGTAGTTCCTCTCGTACTATACGAACGTTCCCGTCAGATACCGTAACACCCCCAATAGATAGCAGCCGACCTGTCTCACGACGGTCTAAACCCAGCTCACGACCTCCTTTAATAGGCGAACAACCTCACCCTTGCCCGCTTCTGCACGGGCAGGATGGAGGGAACCGACATCGAGGTAGCAAGCCACCCGGTCGATATGTGCTCTTGCGGGTGACGACTCTGTTATCCCTAAGGTAGCTTTTTTGTCAGCAATGGGCCGCATCAAGCAGCCTCATTGGTTCGCTAGACCACGCTTTCGCGTCAGCGTCCGTCGTTGTGCCGGACACTGTCAGACTTCCTTTTGCTCTTGCGCTCTTCCTCGGGTCTCCGACCCGAGTGAGGAAATCTTGGGGCGCGCTCGATATCTTTTCAAGCGCGTACCGCCCCAGTCAAACTGCCCGGCTACCAGTGTCCTCCGCCAGGAGTGAGAGTCGCAGTCACCATCGGGTAGTATTTCAATGCTGCCTCGGTGACCCGCTAGCGCGGGTACCTGTGTAACGGCTCCTACCTATGCTGCACAATGGCGACCACGTCTCAGTGACAGCCTGCAGTAAAGCTCTATAGGGTCTTCGCTTCCCCTTGGGGGTCTCCAGACTCCGCACTGGAACGTACAGTTCACCGGGCCCAACGTTGGGACAGTGGCGCTCTCGTTGATCCATTCATGCAAGCCGCTACTAAAGCGGCAAGGTACTACGCTACCTTAAGAGGGTCATAGTTACCCCCGCCGTTAACAGGTCCTTCGTCCCCTTGTACGGGGTGTTCAGATACCTGCACTGGGCAGGATTCAGTGACCGTACGAGTCCTTGCGGATTTGCGGTCACCTATGTTGTTACTAGACAGTCGGAGCGCCCGAGTCACTGCGACCTGCCTCTTCGCGAGGCAGGCATCCCTTATTGCGAACGTACGGGACTAACTTGCCGAATTCCCTAACGTCGGTTGCTCCCGACAGACCTTGGCTTTCGCCGCCATGAGTACCTGTGTCGGATCTCGGTACGGACAGTGTGCTTGCCTTTTCACGGGCTCTAGGTTGGCCTCTCTTACGCTATCCTGCCATTCGTCCGCTTCGTACCATTACGGTTTCCACGGATTTCGACAGTTCGACTGGGCGAAGGCCCAGCAGAGGCGGCCCCAAAGCGTCGGCTTTGAGTGCACACTGGC
>NZ_WUYX01000011.1 GCF_009834785.1 Natronorubrum halalkaliphilum | reverse complement strand
GCAACGTCTTGCAGGGTTGTGGTTGTGCTGGACACACTTTCCACACCCTGCTGCTTCGTACGTGACGCTTTCTATGACACGCTCCCTGATCCAAAAGCCGAGTTAGAGCGTGCAGATGAGATTGAAATGCGTGATGACGTCATTCTCAACGCGGAACGGGACGAGCCATTATTCCCTGTTACCGAATTGAGTGAGGTTCCTGGTGATGATGGGGCGAAAGTTGGGGTGTATGCGTGTGATTTTGAGCGTGGGATGCCGTTCGTGTACGAACACGAGGCGTGGGGATTCATCCGGATCGCGTCGCAACCCGATTATTTTTGTCTGTATCTGAACCGGCCATACCAGCAAGTCCAGTTGATTGGCAAGGTTGCCGAGGTTGTGTCGAAAGACGAGTTTTTCTCACAGCATGATCTGTCCCGTGATCCAGAGGAGATCGCTGATGAGAAGAAGGCGATTCAGTTTGAGTCGATACAGCAACTATCTACCCCGATTTCGCTCGGCGAAGAGTCGAGCCGCATGCAAGGGTTGCTGTATACGACGCTTAGTGACTTACGCAGTGCGTCTACAACTGACGATCTTTGACTCGTCGTATAACCCTGTACGGCCACTTGACGTGCGGTAATCCAGAGAACATGGTTTGGTAATTCTGGTGTTGGGAATGGGGTTAGTACAGACAATCTACTCTCGAACGTGTTTTCTCTTATCCTCGTTCGGCTACGGACAGGTAAAGAGCGTAGTTCTCGGTTTGTTCTCCGGTTTCCTTGTCTTCTGTTTTTTGGAGATTGATTTCGACGCGCCGGCTATAGTCTTCCATGCCGACGATCCACGAGAAGAGTCCCGCAACGGTTTCAATGAACTGGGGATCTCCCGTAACTCGTATTGTCGAGATATCTGTTGGGAACGTGCTTCCGGTAAAGCCGTTCGGCTTTTCCATTGTTGAGACTGGTCAGTAAAGCAGTACTGTTAATCTTGTGTACCTATTGGCAAAGTAGTGGTCTTGGTTAGAATTAGGCTGAGTTGCACCTGATGTAGCCGTGCGGAACAATAGAGCTGGGATGTAACCCGAGATATCGATTCGTTCACATATCATTCAACGCTCTTGTGTAGCTCATTGTTGATGGAGTGCCCTCTTGCGATTGTGCGTTGATTGCGATGAACTGTGTTATCGATCAGAAACCGCTCTACACGTAGATCTCAATCGAGCAGACGAGCAACGCAACTGGATCAACAACTCCTACGGAAGAGCGTTGCCTGATATGGGTACGGATCAGTTTCGCTGAGAAAACCACCAAGTGCGGGTGTGTCGCAGTTTGGGGTATGGGGGGGTTACGAGTGTCCGACGTGCGGGAGAGACGACTTCGACCGCGAGGTTGATATGAAGGCACACCACACGATCGCTCACGGAGAAAGTCTCGTGGGCTCTGACGCTTCGGCGTTTGCTGGTGATGCTCCGGCGTGTCCATCGTGTGGCCGCGATGATTTTGCGAACACGGTCGCTATGCGAGCACACCATACCATCGTCCACGGAGAGCAACTAAGCGACTCAACGCGTAGTACGGACTCGACTCGACAAGTAGTTCTCGACCGCGACGAGTATACCTGCCAACGGTGTGAGGTTGCCGTCTCATCAACGAACGAAGCCGGACCGGACTACAACGTTCACCACATTATCCCTCGAGCAGCCGGTGGTCCCGACCATCCGGATAATCTCATCACACTCTGTACAGATTGTCACACGGAAGTGCATCGAGAGCTGGAAACAATCGTTGATGACCGGCCGGACGTACTCGATACCCTTCGGTCGTTCCTCCGCAATATTTCGGAATAGAGCAGCTAAGATCGGACCGTCGTAGTACCCTATGCTGCCAATACTTATCCGGTACATTCGAGAAGGATAGTGTCATGCCGAAACGATTCTCTCGACGCTCACTTTTAACGGTTGCTGGTGGGATCGCTCTCGCAGGTTGCCTCGATACATTACCAACAGACGACACTGATTCGGGTGATGACGAGTCCGAAGGGGCCACGGATGAATCAGATGCCCAAGACGGCGGTGCCGATGACAGCGTCGGTTTGGGTGCATACGATTTCGAGGTAGATGTTCCTGAGGAGCGGCATGAAGAGGCTCTGGAGACCCTCCTCGAAGGTATCGAGATGCTAAACGGCTCTGAGGAGGGCGACGAACTATACATTGATGGTGAGATCATCAGCTATACTGACGATGGGAATACGGCCCAAATGGTGGTTGAGTACCCCGATAGCTACTCTGACCCGGATGACGATGAGGATCTCAACGAGACGGCGTACGCTGCTGGTGAATTCATCGGTGAACGAATCGTAGTCAGCGTACTTCTCGGCCGATACGCGTACAACGCGGACTCTCGTCCCGAGACCTTTGAGGTCCTCTACATTGAGGACGGGGCTGACGAACCGTTCGAGACGTCAACCTCGACGGCTGAGGAGGCCGCCGAGTTCTACGAAGAGGACGCTGACAGCGCGGACACTTGATTGGGTCTCCGTTGACAATAGTGGCCATAAGTCTGCGAGCACCTCAGCCTGTACCGCTTGGCCGGACTGTCCCTTTCACAATCCTGCACTTGAGTCACGGCTTCAACACTGGTTTTTCAAGGTGATCTCTTCGTCAACAGCGATATTTCGACAAGCGTTTTTTGGATACGCTCCGCAGCATCAACATTCCCGACAGTTCTTGATCTGGTTAGCTTCGAGTACTGGCCGAGCTACCTCCGATCCATCTCTTCTCCAGAACACGTCGCGTGAACCAGGAGTCATCTGATCCGGCCTGATTTGGAAAGGGCATCCCTCACCTCACCCCAAATTTTATCAACTACGCAACCGTTTCAACTAATCGGAATCCCAAGACGGAGGCGACCCGCGTTCAGAAGTGAATCAACTAAGCGGCGAAAATCGAGGGGCACCGGTTTCCTCGAAGGCCGTGAACGGAACTGTTGAGCGCTAAACCTAGCGTTACCGGGTGTCTAAGAACCGTTCAGAAACTGAGTGGGCCAACTCGGATTTGAACCGAGAGCCTCCACCTTATCAGAGTGGCGCTCAACCTGATTGAGCTATTGGCCCGCTTCGCATTCAGTAGTTGCTCGGTGGGATGTTTAAGCGTTTCTTTCTTCAGGGCCCGTGCGAACCGCTACCGAGCGGAGGGGTCGTCTCGGTCGTCGCGCTCGTCGGACTGATCCGAGAGACGATCGTCCTCGAAATCGATCGTGTACGAGTCCTCACTGCGCTCGGCGTCGACGGTGTAATCGTCGGCACCGAGATCGTACGTGCCGCCGTCGGTCGACTCGGACTGAGAATCGTCTCGAGCCCTCCCCATCCCCTCGTCCGGGAAGCCGAAGGTCCAGACCTGACCGCTGGCGAACCCGCCGGTCTTCTTGTCCGCGTAGGGGACGATCACGTACCGTTTGAGGCCGGCCCGAATCGGGATCCGGGTCGGCGGAATCACGAGCAGGAAACCGATAAGGTCCGTGACCAGCCCGGGCGTGAGCAGGAAGGCTCCGGCGGCGATCAGCAGGCCGCCGTCGAGCAGTTCGTTGGTCGGCGGCTTCCCCTGGGCCAGCGACCGCTGCATCTTCCGGATGGTTCGGCGACCCTCGGCACGGACGAGCAACATGCCGACGAGTCCGGTCAAGACGACGAGTAGCACCATCCCCACCCAGCCGATGTACGTCGTCTGACTGACGACGACGGCGAGGATCACCGCGTCGAGAAACGGGATGAGCAACAGCGCAGCAATCCACCGGAGCATGCCCCGATATAGTCAGCCGAGGGTGAAAACGCTTTACGCTCCTGTCTGGTCGGGCAAATGGGACGCCTCGAGCGGGCTGGCGGCCTCGAAACCCCGTAACGGTACGACCCTGAGGATCGAACGAAGGGCTTACGCCCGCGACACTCGAGGCTCCGGTATGGACGATCCGACACGCGTCGAGTGGCGCGAGTGGGGACAGGACGCCTTCGACGAGGCCGCGGAGGCGGACGTTCCGGTGTTGCTCTCGCTCACCGCGACGTGGTGTGACCACTGCCACGAGATGGACGAAGAGACCTACGCGGAGCCCCGGATCGCGGCGAACGTCAACGACAGTTTCGTGCCCGTTCGGGTCGACGTCGACCGGTACCCGCGCGTGCGTGATCGATACAACATGGGCGGCTTTCCGTCGACCGTGTTTCTCGATCCCGAGGGGGCGGTTCTGACCGGCGCGGGCTATCTCGGCCCCGACGGGATGCGCCAGGTCCTGGACAGCGTCCGGACCATGTGGGAGACGAAGGGGAACGATGCCGCACGGATTCCGCGTCCGCTCCGGGAGGACAACCCGCCCGCGGGCGAACTCACAAGCGATATCGAGTCCGCGATGCTCGGGCAACTGACCGAGACCTACGACGAGGTCGCGGGCGGCTGGGGCGAGAGTCCGAAGTTCCCGCTGCCCGACGCCCTCGAGTTCGCGCTCAAACGCGATCGGGAGATGGCGTTGCGTTCGTTCGACGCCGTCAGCGCGAACCTGTTAGACGAGTACGACGGCGGCTTCTACCGGTTCGGGGCTAATCAGGACTGGTCCGGGCTCCAGTACGAGAAGCTGCTGGACTCCAACGGGGCGCTCGTACGGGCGTTTGCAAACGCCTACCTCCACACCGGCAAAGACGAGTACCGCGAACCCGCCGAACGGACGATCGACTATCTCACGACGACGCTGTGGAACGACGACGCCGAGGCCTTCGCGAACAGTCAGGCCCCCGGGGAAGACGACGCGCACACGCTCGATGCGACGGACCGCGCGGGGGCGACCGAACCGCCGGTCGACGGGGGCGTCTTCGCCGGCCCGAACGCGCTGGCGATCGAGGGGCTGTGTACGTACTACGCCTACACCGACGACGAACGCGCTCGGCGATACGCCGAACGCGCACTCGAGACGCTCCGAGACGATCTGCTGGCGGACGGCGTCGTCGTCCACACGCTCGAGGACGGCCCGGCGCGCGACGATAACGGGGACCCGATTCCGCTGCTCACGAACCAGGCACGCGGCCTGGCGGCGCTGACGACGGCGGCGAGCACACTCGAGCCGGCCGTTCTCGAGGACGCGACTGCGGTCGCGGAGACGACGATCGACCGACTGCACGACGAGGATTCGTTCCTCGACGGGCCGGCCGCGGGCGTCGGGCTGCTCGACCGGCCGCTCCGGCCGCTGGATGCGAACGTCGCGTTCGCGGACGGCCTGCTCGAACTGGCCGTCTTGACCGGTGCGGACCGCTACCGCGACCTCGCACGGGAAACGCTCGAGGCGTTCGCCGGTGCGAGCGATCGGTTCGGCGTCCAGATCGCCCGCTACGCGACGGCTGCCGCCCGACTGCTCGAGGGGCCGCTGGTGATCCGCGTCGGCGACGATCCGGGCTCGGACCTCCATCGGGCCGCCCTGCGTCTCGCGGACCACGAGAAGATCGTCGTCCCCGACGCCGCGGACGAACTGGAGCCGGGAACAGCACGAGCGGAACTGGGCGACCGCCTCTCAGCCCCCGCCGAAACTCCCGCAAAGTTGAGCGAACGCGTCCAGGGCATACTCGAGTGACGGTCAGCGCCCGGCTATCGGGCGTCCAGTAACCGCGAGTATCAAACCACCACAGCGTTTATGTTTCTTCGGTTGGTGGCTCACCGTATGGCTAGCCTCAGGGACCTCGGCCTCTCGGAATACGAGGCTCGAGCGTACCGATCCCTCTTAAATACCGGCCCCACAACGGCGAAAGAGTTGTCGCGGGCGAGCGACGTGCCGATGGGGCGGATTTACGACGTGCTAAACAGCATCGAACAGTACAATCTCGTCAGGAGCCAGACCGCGAGCCGGCCGAAGAAGTACGTCGCCGTCGAGCCCGCGACGGCGCTCGATCGACTCCTCGACGACAAGAAACGCGAACTCGAGGAGAAGGCCGATCAGTACGAGTCGATCGTGGACGATCTGGCGGACGAACTCGACGCCGCCGAACCCGTCGAAGATCAGTTCTGGACCGCCGCCGTCGGCCCCGAAGAGACGGTCGATCTCCTCCTCGAGCGACTCGCGGCCGCCGACGATCACATCGTGATGGTGTCGGCCGACCCCACGCCCCAGTGGGATCTCCAGACGGTCAGCGAGGCGGTCAACGCCCAACTCGAGGACGCCCTCGATCGAGGCGTGACCGTCGATCTCCTGTTGGCACGCGAGGTGGTGCCGTCGCTCTCCGAGGAGGTCGGCCGGCGCTACCGAGAAACCTTACAGCAGCGCGACGATTTCGACGTGCGGACCCACGACGACATTTCGGGATCGTTCAACATCATTGACGGCGTCGAGGTGTGCATCCAGGTCCCGAACCCGCTCTCCTCGGGCGAGGCGTTCGGGATGATCGACCTCAAAGATCCGGAGTTCGCCGCGAACGTCCACGACGAGTTCGTTCCGCGCTGGGACGAAGCCGAGCCGCTTCAGTTCTGATCCTCCGGTCTCCCGCCGGTGCTACTGCGGCGAACGGAAGTGAGCGGTTTCCGATTCATCGAGGGCGACGGGGACACCGCTGGCCGCGACGTCGGCGGCGAACGCCCGGGAATCGGCCTCGAGATCGGGGAACGTGTTGTAGTGAATCGGGAGCACGAGGTCGGGGTCGATATCGGCGGCCAGTTCCGCCGCTTCGCTTCGATTCATCGTGAAATTCTTCCCGATCGGCGGCACGAACAGGGACGCTTCGAGCTCCGCGTGGCTATCGAGCACGTCGCTATCCCCGGGCCAGAACACGCTCGTTCCGTCGACGACGAACCGATACCCACAGCCGAAGCCCTCCGGGTGGATCGGCTCGCCGTTCGCATCGACGTTCGACCCGTCGGGATGGTTAAACGCGGAGACGACCTCAAGATCGACGCCCTCGACGATCGCTTCGTCCCCGTAGGCGACGCGCCGTACGTCGTAGGGCAGTGACTCGAGATCGTCGACGTCGCGGCCGCTTTCGCGGATTTCGTCGGCGTTGATGGACTCGTAGGCCACGATCGTCGCGTCGTCGCTTGCAACGCGGCGAATTCCGTCGGAGTCGTAGTGATGGTTGTGGGTCACCAGAACGAGATCGGCGTCGCGCTCGATGTAGTCCCGCCCGCGCGGGTGCGGAACGTCTCGGTCCCACTCGCCGGTCAGCGTCCCGTACCGACCGGGGTCGACGTAGACGACGGTCCCGCTCGCGGACTCGAATCTGGCGGTGGCGTAGCCGAGACACGTGACTGATAGCGCTCCGTGTCGTACTGTCACACGAAATCGTATCCCGGTCGCACGGTTGACATCCTCCCCACCCTGAAGGGCGAGGATTCCCGAGCGTTGGGATATTAAGGTTTGCAACCCACCTGTTCGCTCGGTGCGAAGTGCCCCGAGGTTTGGTTGAACAGGTAGGCTACTGGCCGTGCCAAACGACCGTTACTCATATCCCCAGTTGGAGGATTCTGAGTTATCTTTCTGCGGATGTTCACCGCGCCATTCACGTCTGCGTTCATCACCACGTCGCACGAATCACAGACGTACAATCCACGCTCCACGCGATTCGCGTCCCGCTTCCGGCCACAGCACGAACACGTCTTGCTCGTGTCGCGCTCGCTCTTGCGGTCCACGAGGATACCGTGTTCCTCCGCCTTGTATTCGAGCAACGTGGTGAAGCGGTCGAACTCCCACCCGTGGAGTTTCTTGTTCCCACGGTTACCCCAGTTTCGAGAATCCCCGTTCTCGGCCTCACGAATCTTGCTCAAGTCACCGATGGCGATGCGACCGACCTCGTGGTCGATGCATCGCTCTACAATGTGCTTGGTGAGCGCGTGCAAGAAGTGGTCTTTCCGACGCGAGAGTTTCTGACGAGCGCGAAGCGCACGGCGTGATGGACCGTTCTCGCCTTCCGTATCGTACTCGTCGCGGGTGAAGTAGTGCTTGTCCTGTTTCAGCACGTTTCCGGGGTACAACTCGGCGTCACCGTCGTCGTAGGCGATGGCGAGGTAGTTCTTGATGCCGAGGTCGATTCCAGCAGTGTTGTCGCCGGGGGCGTCCTCGACGGGAATTTCGACCTTGCAGACGAGGTGGAGTTCCCAGCGGTCACCGTTCCACACGGCCCGCACTTGTTGAATGTTCTCCACGGTCACGTCCGGTCGTGTCTCGTACTCCGCGAGGATGAAGTCCGAACGGTGGTTCTTCAGGTTGAATCCCTTGCTCAGGCGGAGTTGGTTGTGCTTAGAATCGTGCTTGATACCCATCTGTTTCCACGTAACGGTGGAGCGTGGGTGGTTGTCTCCTCGCTTTCGGTAGCCGGGTGGATTCGCGTCTGTGTCGCCGTTCTTGCGTTTTTTGAACCAACCGTTGAACGACTCAGCAAGCTCTTCGAGAACTCGCTGACTTGACTGAGAATGTAGGTCACTGTATCGTTCGTGGTCTTTTAATCCGCGCTTGAGGTCGGCTTCCGACGGAATCTCACCGGTTTCATCCCATTCTTGCTGGGTGTGGTAGCGGGCGACGTTCCACAGTTTCGATGCTGAGTGTCCGCACTCGTCGAGGTCGTCACTCACTTGGGGGTGGTTGACGATTTTCGCTCGATAGGTGCGGGTTGTCTCCAGCATCGAACTGTTTCCATAAGAACTTATGGAATATTCTGTATTAAAGATAGTGGTTGAGCGTGGAATATCCAGCCGGGTAGTCATTGGTGGGTAACGTCATCCGGTGACGGCGCGTACCCCCGTCGCAAACGGCGAGGTTTTGCGCCTGTTCACCCCATAGTGGTTCGGTTCGTCAACAGGCGTTGCTGGAATCGACCGGAACGGCGCTTTCGGGGCCGGTCACGCCGGCCGAACGGTTCACGCTCGATCGCTCTCGTTGACTTCCTCGCGCAGGGTCCCCATCTCGACGACGCGATCGGCGTGGGCGTTGTGCTGGTGGATCGACTCGTCGTTTGACTGTTTCATCGTGATCACCGCGTCGTCGGGCAGGTGACCGAACTCGTCGACCGTGCCTTCGGCCAGCGCGCGCACGCAGTCCTCGACAAACTTCGCGTCCGCGTGGGCCGCGTAAGTCATGTGATCCTCGTCCGGCCGCTTCGCGAGGTTGTAGATTCGGGCGCTCATCGAATCGCGGGCGATGTCGATGATGTCGTTCAGGTCGACCTCCGGATCGCCGTTCGATTCGATAGTCAGCGTCGCGTGGCCCCGCTGGGAGTGACCCGGCTGCGGGACTTCCTCCAAGAACTCCGTGATCGTTCCCGCTTCGACGCCGAGATCCTCGAGGGTCTGCTTTGCGCGGGCGGCGGACATCCCCTGCGAGCAGGGGCAGACGGTCATGCCGGTGACTTCCGCGCCGATCTCCTCACGGGTGCCCTCCTCGGTCGCGGTGGCGGAGGCGATGATGTCGACCGTGTGTTGGGTCTCGCGGTCGCTTGCGGGCGTCTGTTCGCGGCGCATGAACTCCGCTTCCATCGAGACCTTCGCGGTCGAGGTGTAGTCGTGTTTCTCGAGGAGCCGTTCCGCGGCGTCGCCACAGACCTCTTCGACGCGGTAGGCCTCCTCGCGGGTCGCGTCCTCGAGGATTTCGTCGATGACCTCCATGTTGCGGCTCATGTCCGCGCCCTTGCGCCAGGCGGGAAGATCGACGAAGACCTCGAACTCGGCCGTGAGCACGATCGGGCGTTTACCCTCGCGGGCGAGTTTGACGAGTTTGTCGACGCCGGTGACGCCGACCTGACTCAGGCCGACGGTGACGTCGGGCGACGTTGCCTGCACGTCCGGGAGCTGGTGACTCATTGTCCGCATTCGGGGAAGGGGGCGATTCAACCTTTCGGAAGGCGTAGTTTGGCGTCTCCGGAGGACGAACCGACTCGAGAATCGATGCTGACGCGGCCGAAACCAGTGGTCTGTGGTGTGAGGAGGAGATGGTTCTCCTCTCGGCGTTCTTTAAGTGCCTCTGGTCACAAGGTGGAGCTATGACGGGAGGCCGGTTCTCTTTGCGTTCGATTCTCGATAGCGATGGCTGGGGCTTGAGAACGGATACCCTCTCGTCGACGGCGAACGTCCTTTAAGTACCTCTGGTCACAAGGTGTAGATACGACGGGAGGACGGTCGGTTCTCACGAATAATAGTTCACCAGCGTTGCGTCCGGCGCGGTCAGCGCAGTACGTCGGTCTTTCAGTTCGTCCGATACGGTCTACTGTAACGAATTACCGGTTGGAACCGTAGGACGGGTCGCGGTCCCGCCGGTACTGACTTCCAGCGGTCCGTATGAAGCGCGCTTCCCGCCCAGTCGATGATCGAACTACGTCGCCCATCGATTCTTTAAGTGCTTCTGGTCACAAGGTGGAGCTATGTCGGGAGGTCGACGTTCTCGAGCATATAACTCTACCAGCGGCAGTTCTCTCCGACGACTGGCTCACCTCCGGACATCGACAGCCGGCGTTCTTTAAGTGCTTCTGGTCACAAGGTAAAGCTACGAAGGGCATTCGGGCATGGTCCGCCCACTTTTCCGCACGCTACGTCTCGAGCGACAGCGATGACCGTAACTGCCGTTCCGGATCACGTTCACGAAACCGTCGACGACCTGCTGGAGGCGATCGAGCGCGATCGCGACGTGCGCGTCGCGCTGGCGGTCGCCCGCGGTAGCCACGCCTGGGGCGCGGCGAGTCCCGACAGCGACTACGACGTCGGTTTCGTCTTCGCGCCGAACGATCTGCGTCGGTACGCCCACCTCGAGGGGGTCGAGGGGACCATTCTCGAGGAGGCGGGCGAGATCGAACTGCAGGGCTGGGATGTTCGCACGTTCGCGGGCCTGCTCGCGGAGTCCAACGACGGCGCGATCGATCTGCTCAGGAGTCCGATCCGCTACCGAGTCGCCTTCGATCCGGACGACCTCGGCGCGTACATCGAGCGGACGTACAATCCGATGGAACTGTACCACGCCTGTCGGGGCATCGCGGCGAGCAACTACCGGAAGTACCTCTCGCACCATCTGGTTCGCAACGACGACGAGCTCTTTCCGATCGTCGACGCTCGCGAGGGCGCGTACGTCGTCGAGACTGCCGAGGGAACGACGACGGTCCCGGCCGACGACGAGCGCTTTACTGAAACGCAGACGAAACCGACGGTGAAACGCAATCTACTGATCTATCGCGCCGCGATGTCGGCACGGTACCTGAAAGCCACGGGGGAACGCGACGGACACGATCTGCCGGTGCTCGAGTTCGAGCGGTTCCTGACCGCACAGGCCCCGGCCATCTTCGATTCGACGCGAATCGACCGCGCCCGCGAGTTACTCGAGCGGAAACGGGCGGGGGAGGGAGCCGCTACTGTCGGCGACGCCGTCGGCCGCGACTTTGCACACCCGCCGAAAGAGATCGATCCGCTGGTACACGCACGCGATGGACCCGCTGTCGAACGAATGGACGCGTTCATCGACGACCTGATCGCTGCGGTTCGATAGCCGCTCGGTACGGGTATCCGCCATCCCGTCCGTTCTTTAAGTGCTTTTGGTCATAAGGTGAAGCTACGACGGGAGAACGCCGCTTCTCGAGGAACAACCGACCGATCAGCCACCGGTATCGGAAACGGACTCGATAATTCGGTGTGGTACCGGCCGCTGTTCGAGTGTCAGATCGCCAACAGAAACGACGTTCTCGCGTCGGTTCGTCGGTCGAGAGCCGAAGCAGCCGTTTTTCTTTAAGTACTTCTGGTCACAAGGTGAAGCTACGAGGAGCTTTTCACGGCGTCACCGTTGACGAGCAGCGGCGCTATCCGTCAGACGGGTACAGAACCTGTTATCGGGACTGTCAGTCTCTGTGACCGATGGTTCGATACGAGCGAGCCTTTTTCCGTCTGCCTGTCTGACCGGGACGTAATGAGAGACGACGGTGCTGAACCCGGTCCGGGCGCCGATCAGACTGTGGCCGTCGGCGACAGCCCGAAATCCGCCCACGAATCCGAGCGACGCCTCGAGACGCGGCCCGGCTCCGGGGCGCTCTCCCGGGCGGACGTCCAGCGCGATTCGACCGTTCGGCGATGGGGCGTCGTTACACCGAGTGCGACCGTCATCGGCCGCGCGGAGTCGCCCGAATCGGATCTCTCCGACAGCGTTCGCCGACTCCACGACGAACAACACGGGGCGACGCCGGGTTACAGCGAGCGCGCCCACCGGCTCGATCGGTTGCGCACGACCCAGGCGCTGTGTAACGCCCTCGACCTGACGCCGTGGCAACGGGACCTCGCGCTCGGCGTCATGGACGAGATCGACCTGACGGAGTTCGGTAGCCAGCGAGCCATCCCGAAGGTGGCGCTGGTGGCCATCCGCCACGTCGTCGACCTCGACCGGCAGGCGTACTTCGGTCTCGACGATATCGACGCCCAGGCGCTGTCGGCCGAGCGAATGGACGAACTGTTCGGCCAGTACCGCGCCCACGATATCACCGACGAGGAGACGTTCAAGCGCCTCGCCGCCGAGTACGGACTGGATACGACGAGCCTGAATCGCCTCCGCCGCGTCCTCAAAGACCAACTCGAGGACGACCTCCCGGCCTACGGTCGGAACCCGTACCGGGATCCGAACCTTCCGGACGCGACCGGAACGAACGACGACGACGGGGAGGCGAGCGCGACAGCGGGCGCGGACGCGAACGGAAGCTGATCGTTCCCGGCTCCGTTCAATGACGAGGAGAGTGCCGGTTGCCGTCGACTTTTCCGTTCCCCAGCCCTACGGAGGCCATGTCCGATTCAACCGACCGACTCGAGCTCTACGCCGACTACGTCTGCCCGTTCTGTTACCTGGGAAAACGATCGCTCGAGCAGTATCGGGAGACCCGTGAGGAGTCGCTCGAAGTCGACTGGCGGCCGTTCGATCTCCGGAGCGGCAAGCGGAATCCGGACGGCTCGATCGACCACGACGCCGACGACGGGAAGGACGACCAGTACTTCGAGCAGGCGAAACAGAACGTCCGTCGGCTACAGAAAGAGTACGACGTCGAAATGGCCCAGGAGATCGCGACCGACGTCGACTCGCTGCCGGCCCAGCAGGCGTCGTGGTACGTCAAACAGGAGTATCCCGACCGGTGGGAGACGTTCGACGACGCGATCTACACGGCGCTCTGGCAGGACGGTCGTGACATCGGCGACAGCGACGTGCTGACGACGATCGCGGACGACGTCGGCCTTCCGGTCGACGAGATTCGCTCGGCGATCGACGACGACGGGCTCCGGACCGAACTCGAGGATCGATTCTCCAGCGCCCAGCGGCGCGGAATCACGGGCGTCCCGACGTTCATCGCCGGAGAGCAGGTCGCCCGTGGGGCCGTGCCACCGACGCAGCTCGAGGCCTTGCTCGAGAGCACGAGCACGGGCACGGACGCGGAACCGGGTGCGAGACGGTAACGGCGCGGTCAGTCCAATTTCTCGAGGTTCGTAGCGAACTTCCCTCGCGGGCCGACGAGCCGAACGGGATCGGCGGCGATCGAAACGTCGACCGTCGCGGGCGGCTCGAGTCGGCGTCGGTTGCGGCCGTCGCTGATCACGAAGGCCGTGTCGGCGTTCGAAATCGCGAGCGTGAGGTCGGTCCCCGGATCGACGACCAGCGGCGGCATCGCGTCGGCGGCGGCCATCTGGTTGACGACGAGCGCGTCCGTTCCCGGATGAACGAGCGGTCCGCCTTCGCTCAGATTGTACGCGGTCGACCCGGTCGGCGTCGCCACGAGAACGCCGTCGGCGTGACTCTCGGCGTAGCGCTCGCCGTCGACCGCGATCTCGACGGTCGCGCCGCCGCCGTGTCCCCGACGCGGGCCGTGGACGACGATTTCGTTGAGCGCGGGCTCGAGCGTCCAGTCGGCGTCGGGCGTCGTCGCCTCGAGGCGAGCGAGTTCGCGGCCCTCGAAGCGACCGGCCGCACGGTAGTCCGCGACGAGGTCGGTAACGACCGAGACGGCATCCTCGGGTGCGACGGCGTTGAGAAAGCCGACTTCACCGAGGTTCACCCCGAGGATCGGCGTCGGACCGACCTCGCGAGCGACGAACAACAGCGTTCCGTCGCCGCCGATACTCACGACGAGATCCCGATCGGTCATCGAAGCGACCGGGACGGCGGTCGCGTCGACCGCTTCACCCGTCGCTTCGTCGATGACGACCGTCGCATCCGGGTTTTCCACACCGGCTCCAGCCGTCACCTCCTCGCTAGCTGTCTCTTCAACATCGGCCATGATTGCATCTTCCCCATCGCGTGCGCCCTCGAGAGCTTCGACCAGCCTCGCGGCGAGTGCCTGTGCCCGCTCGTTGTCGCGCTGAGCGACGATGCCGACGGCGACCTCCATCGTCGCCGCCTACCCGCCCCGCAATCAAAAACCCACGCGTCGGTCGGCGGCCGGTCCGACACGTTATGCGCGTCGTGATTCCGGCGACCGTCTCGAGAACGGCCGGTTCCCGTCGCGGCCGATTCACGTTCGTTGTCGGAGTCTGTCGTGTTCGGATTCCGCAGATCGGCCGATCGAACGCAGTAAGAGCGCGTTATGTCTCGTTCGCTGTCCATACTTTTGCGGGTATCACCGCAACCAACGGTATGGCTCACCGGACGAGGGCCGATGACCCACTTCCTCGAGGGACAGTCGCGGCGTCCCGTGGAACGCCCACTGAAGCGTTCGACGGCGATGCCGAGGTGAACAGCGCCGAGATCGTCACCGGGACGGTTGCGCTCGAGCCGTCCGAAACCGTCGATCGTGCCGTCGGTGTCGCGGAGCAGTTCTCGCTCGGACGGGACCGCCACGAGACGATCGACCGTATCGTACCGGGCTCTGACCTCACCCGGACTGGTTCTCGATGACCGCTATCGACGCCGCCATCGTCTTCGGGATGAGTCTCCTCGTCGGCACAGTCGCGATCGTCGTCGGCGTCCGACTGCTCCTGGATCGGGACGCCGGCATCGCCACCGCGGCGATGACCGCGCTCGTCGGCGCAGCCGTCTGGGCGGGGGCGAGCTACCTCGTCGGCTGGATACCGTTACTCGGCGTTGTGTTGATGCTCGTGACCTGGATCGGGGTGATCAACTGGTTCTATCCCGGCGGCTGGGGAACGGCAGCCGGGATCGGCATCGTCGCCTGGCTCGTCGCGGTCGGCCTCGTGTCCGTAGCCGCACAGTTCGGCGTCGTCACTCCGGAGGTCCTCGGCGTTCCGGGACTCTGATGCCAGCGTACCGGCCGACGTCGCTCGATGCAGCCTCGCTGATTCCGGTCACAGATCGGGTGCGGGCCGGTATTCCCACGCGTAGGGAACGGGAGCAATCACTTAGGTATCCGACTCGAGTTTCTCACCGAGGCCCCAATGTACGATACAGTCCTCGTTCCCACTGACGGAAGCGACCACACAGCAGTCGTCGCCGAACACGCAGCAGACATCGCAGCGACGAGATCCGCGACGGTGCACGTCCTGTCGGTCGTCGACGACCGTGCCTTTCTGGTCCTCGACGACGACCGCGTCGAAGCCATCCGCGGGGACCTCCGTGAGAACGCCCACGAGGCGGTCGACGGCGTTGCAACGGAGCTGATAGATCACGGTCTCGACGTCGAGACAGCCATCGACGCGGGCCACCCCGCCGAGTGTATCAGCGAGTACGCCGACGACCACGACATCGATCTGATCGTGATGGGAACGAGCGGTGACCAGTACGAGAGTAACGTCGTCGGCAGCGTCTCCCAACGAGTCGTCCGGCAGGCATCCGTCCCCGTCCTGACGGTCGGACCGGATGTCGGCCGCTGATACTGCCGGACAGAACTATTCGAAGATCGGTCGCGCTACTGCGGCCGTTATCGCCGAGGACGGCCGCGAATTCGCCACCGACTTCTCAATGACTTCTGCCCGATAGTATGAATCCGCGGCCGACCGCTCGAACGCTCGCTGTTTGCCGTCCCCGTTTCCGGCCATCGACCACCTATATTGATATGTAACCTCTCGCTAGTAGGGATAGCATGCGTCGTTCGCTCGTCGTCGCCGCCGCGTTGCTCGCACTC
This sequence comes from Natronorubrum halalkaliphilum, assembly GCF_009834785.1. Taxonomy (GTDB): domain Archaea; phylum Halobacteriota; class Halobacteria; order Halobacteriales; family Natrialbaceae; genus Natronorubrum; species Natronorubrum halalkaliphilum. Next base: position 8,395 of record NZ_WUYX01000011.1, on the reverse strand, counting down.
TCCGCCCTCTTCGTCGGCGGGCCGTCGCTGTTGTTCTCGCCGGCGACCGAAGACGTCGCCCCCGACGAAACGGAGGTGACGCCGCGGATGACCGCGCTCGAGGACTCCGAAAGCGAGTTCTGGCGGTTTCTCAGCCCGGCGGAGCGCTTCCAGCAGCGCAGCCCGCTCAACGTGATCGTCCGCGGCGACACCGACGATATCCTCCGAGCGATGACCGAGGAAGCCGACGGGGAATGGGAGGAGATGGAGGCGGTCGAAGCCGAGTACGAGGACAACGAGACGGTCTTCCAGGAGCAGGATTTCCTCGAGGAGCACGACCGGCACGCAACGGGCATCGAGTGGGGTGACGCCCACGGAACGACGCGCTACGCCTACGTCGATCCGGGAACCGGTGAGGACGCGTACTGGACCACGGAGTCCGCCCAGCTCGAGGACGGCGACTACTACGGACAGCGGTATCACATCCGCCTCTACGAGAGCCCTCACCCGGACGACCAGTGGGTCGTCATGCAGGGCCACACCGAACACTTCGACTGGTTTACGCTCCGTCACCGCGTCGACGGCGTCGAAGCCGCCCAGACGAAGATCGAGTCGGACTTCATGGAGCATCCGCGGGTCGACGTCGAACAGGACGTCCGCCGGGTCTATCTCGGCAACGAAGGCCCCTCCGATGCGAACGGCTGGGCGACGGTCGTCGATCTTACGGGGATGGTCGTGCTGCCCGCAGGCGTGGGTCTCGCGGCTCGCAAGCGGTCCAGGTCGGCCGGGAGCGCCGTGAGTGAGCAGCGCGATTCCGAACGCGTCTCCGAACACGCGCCCGAGGCCATCGACGACCACCTGACTGACGTCGACCGCCGCCGGATCGCAGCCGCCTACGATCGCATCGAGGCCGGCCACATCATCCTCTTCTTTACCATCCTCGCGCTGTTCCTCGGCGTGCGGATGGGCGGCCTCCTCTTCGAGCGACGGGTCGGGTTCATGACGCCACACATGATCGCCGCGGCGCTGTATCCGGTGATCGCCGTCGGCATCCCGGTCGCAACCTACGCTATCGCCGGCACGCTCACGCGACGACTCGACGCCGCGATCGTCGCCGCGGGCTCACTCGCCGTCGCGATCTGGCTCGATTACGGCCTGCTCGGCGTGGATTCGCTGCCCGTCGACGTCGTCTTCCAGCGAATGCTCGTCGTCGTCGCACTGGGTCTGATCGCCGGCGGCGCGGCGAAACGGGCGACTCGAGACAGCCGATTCAACGACATGCTGATCGCGGGCATCACGATGTGGGTGGTCGTCCTCGGCGGGACCCTGCTCGGCTACTTCTGACCGGCTACCGATCTCGAGGCAGGAACAGTTCAGTTACTCTCGTCTCGTGTCGTCTCACCTCCCCTCCTCGAGCGAAAGCGTCGGCTCCCGACCGGTCTCGCGACGGAGAGCGCTCGAGCGGCGGTGACGACGGCGCGACGGTTCGGTTCGATTTCGGCGCATCCGCCGCGAAGCGGAGCTGCATACGCCTCCGCTGGGAGAATGACACTGTATGCCACGGATTCCGCGGTGCGAGATCGAGAGCGACCGGTCCGAGAACGGAAACTGACTTCAGCACTGGCCGAATTTCGCCAAGCCCTTAAGCCGCTGGGCCTCCGATGTTATCTCGAAATGGCTAGTTCCACCCGCCAGCGTCAACGTGATTCTGAAACAGAGGAGAAAACACAGGAAACGGACAACGAGCGGGTGTGTGACGAGTGCGAGACGGGAACGCTCGTCAAAAGCGAGGACCAGGGCGAACTCGTCTGTGACGAATGTGGCCTGATCGTCGAGGGGACGAACATCGACCGCGGGCCGGAATGGCGCGCGTTCAACCACTCCGAGCGACAGAACAAGTCCCGCGTCGGCGCGCCGACGACCCAGACGATGCACGACAAGGGGCTGACGACCTCGATCGACTGGAAGAACCAGGACGCCTACGGACGGTCGCTCTCCTCGGACAAACGGAACCAGATGCGCCGCCTGCGAAAGTGGCAGGAACGCATCCGTACCAAAGACGCCGGCGAGCGCAACCTCCAGTTCGCCCTCTCCGAGACCGACCGGATGGCCTCCTCGCTCGGAATCCCCCGATCCGTCCGCGAGGTCGCCTGCGTCATGTACCGGCGGGCCCTCGACGAGGACCTCATCCGCGGCCGATCGATCGAAGGCGTCGCGACCAGCACGCTCTACGCCGCCTGTCGGATGGAGGGGATTCCGCGGTCACTCGAGGAGGTCGCCGCCGTCTCCCGGGTCGACCGCAAGGAGATCGGCCGCACCTATCGCTACGTCGCCCAGGAACTGGGCCTCGAGATGAAGCCGGTCAACCCGAAGCAGTACGTCCCGCGATTTTCTTCGGAACTCGAACTCTCCGAAGAGGTGCAGGTCAAAGCCAACGAGATCATCGACACGACGACCGAGAAGGGACTCCTCTCGGGGAAGTCGCCGACCGGCTACGCCGCGGCCGCGATCTACGCGGCCTCGCTGCTCTGTAACGAGAAGAAGACCCAGCGCGAGGTCGCCGACGTCGCGCAGGTGACCGAAGTCACCATTCGAAACCGGTACCAGGAACAGATCGAAGCGATGGGCATTCACGAGTAGCTGTCGACACGCTCGAGCGGAATTGGTCGCCGGCCCGGACGGGAGCCCGCGAATCGGTGTCGCTTCCCGATATCGATCTGGGAACGTCACTGTATTGTTCGTCGTCTGCATCTGCCTCGCCGTCAGCACTCGGTATCAGGCACAGTAAACGTAAAAAGTAGTGTCACAAGAGTCGTTACTGATTCTCGGATCCCTTCTGGAGAACGAATGCGCTGACCGGGAGTTGAACCCGGGCTATGAGCTTGGGAAGCTCATGTCCTCCCACTAGACCACCAGCGCACTGCACTCGTTTCGGTCGTTTGTGCCCTGTGAATCGCAAATCCGATGGATTTGCTCACCACCAGCGCACTGCATCCACTGAACGTACCGGTCGTTTCCACTTCAACGTAGCGTTCCCACATAGGTCCGCCACAGACAACAGGCGGAGAACCGAACACTCGTCCACTTTCTACCCGTGAGGGGAGGCTATTAGGACGGGCCACCCGTACCGATACTCATGCCTACGCTCGACCTTCGTTTCTCGGAGGAAGAACTTGAACACCGTCGCGACCACCTTACGGAGTTCATCCGCGAACAAGTCGACGCCGCGGGTGCTGAGGGGACCGTTCTCGGCCTCTCCGGCGGCATCGACAGCACGCTCACGGCCTACCTCGCCGTCGACGCGCTCGGAGCCGAGAACGTCCACGGACTCGTCCTGCCATCGACCGTCAGCAGCGACGAAAACATGAGCGACGCCGAACGCGTCGCCCAGATGCTCGAGATTAGCTACGACGTCATCGAAGTCGAGCCCGTCATCGATGCGCTGCTCGCGGCGTATCCCGAAGCCGAGGGCGACCGCGTGGCTGTCGGCAACGCTCGAGCGCGCGTTCGCGGAGTCCTGAACTATCTCGTCGCGAACCACGAAGATCGGCTAGTGTTGGGGACCGGAAATCGCAGCGAGGCCGCGGTCGGCTACTTTACCAAGTACGGCGACGGCGCGGTCGACTGTCACCCGATCGGGAACCTCTACAAGGCGCAGGTCCGCCAACTCGCCCGACACGTGGGCGTGCCGGAGGAGCTCGCCGCGAAGACACCCACCGCGGAGCTGTGGGCCGACCAGACGGACGAGGACGAGATGGGCATGGATTACGAGACGCTCGATTCGATCCTCGCGACCCACATCGACGGTCCACTGTCGGTCGCCGCAACGGCTCGAGAACTCGAGGTCGACGCGGCGACCGTCGACAAAGTCCGCGGGATGTACGAGGGCAGCGAGCACAAGCGACGAGTGCCGCCAGCGCCGGAGCCGCTGGACTAACCGCTCCCCACTCCCAGACTATCCCGCGCGCGAGCGCCACTCGTCCTCGAGGAGCCCGTACCAGTAGACGTCCTGAAACTCGCCGTCGATGAACTCGCCGTCGCGGTGGACGCCCTCCCGCGTGAATCCGACCGACTCGAGCAGCCCCTGTGAAGCCTCGTTGAACTCGAAGACGCGAGCGGAGAGCTTGTGCAGGCCAAGCTGGTCGAAGCCGTAGGCGACGAGCCGTTCCGCCGCGTCGCTGCCGTATCCTTGCTGGTGGTGATCGGCTGCGATCCAGTAGCCGAGTTCCGCCCGTCGCGACTCCCACTGGATCGAGTTGAGACCGATCGTCCCGACCGGTTCCGAATCGGCGACGATCAGCAGCTGTACCGTGTCGTCGTTACAGACGACGTTCTCGAAGAACTCCTGTTCCTGAGCCCCGTTGATCGGTCTCGAGCGACCGATCGCCCGCCAGATCCGCGGCTCGTTGATCTCGCGCTGCAGAAAGTCGAGGTCGTCTTCCTCGATCGGTCGCAGGTCGACGCGGCCGCCGGAGAGAAATACCGTCTCAGACATTGGTCGTGAGTCTCACCCTGCGGTTAAAGCAGTTGGGTTACGAACACGTTTCGTCTCACTGCAGTGCACAGCACCTCACTCGAGGACGCTGTCGATATCGTCGGCGTGGGCCGCAACGAGGTCACCGAACGCCTGCGCCTCGAGTCGCTCCTGGGTTGCCCGCTCGCGGTCGTCTCGGATCCGGCGTTTCAGGACGGCCATCGCGTCGGTCGCGTTCGCGGCGATCGACTCCGCGACGGTCCGCGGCTCCTCCTCGAGTCGCGATATCAGTCCCATCCGCAACGCCTCCTCGGCGTCGACGGTCCGACCCGAAAGCGCGAACTCGAGGGCGTCGCCCTCGCCCAGCACGCGCGGGAGGCGAACGGTCCCGCCCCAGGCACCGAACAGGCCGAAGGTGACCCCAGGTTCGCCGTAGGTCGAGTCGGGCGTCCCGACGCGGACGTCGCAGGCGAGCGCGAGCTCGAGGCCGCCGCCGCGAGCGGGGCCGTCGATACCGGCCACGACGACCGCCGGCGATTCCTCGATGGTCCGGGCGACGCGCTGGCCCAGGCGAGCGAACTCGCCAGCTCGCTCGCGGTCGCCATCGAGGTCGCTGACGGCGGCGAGGTCCGCACCCGCACAGAACGCGGGGCCACGCCCCTGCAAGTAGATCACCGACGCCTCGGCGTCGTCGATCGCCGTCTCGAGGTCCGCGAGACCCTCGACGGTCAGGGCGTTACGCGCTTCGGGACGGGCGAGCGTCACAGTCCGAATCGATCGGGTAGCGTCGGTCTCGACGTCGATCATGTACGCCAGTCTACCGGACGTTTCCAAAGGTCTTTGGCTCCGCCGTCGTAAGCCACTGCCAATGGAAAAGGCCGACAGCTGTCGGCGTGCCGCCCACGAAGCCGTCGCGGACGTCGACCCCCCACAGTTGTACGATCTCATCGAAACCACGCTCAACGAGGCTTCGATGGTTCCCGGCGTCCTCACCATCGAGAGCGCCGTAGCGACGACCGCCGACGAGCGTTCCGTTCTCGACCGCGACGCCAACCGAACCCGAGGCCACGAGCCCGTATCGAACGGCGATAGCGATCGTGCTCTCGAGACCGAGCCCGACGCCGATGCCGCCGTTGATCCCGATCCGGACCCTAACCCCGACCCCGAACCCAACCTCGGCCCCGACGCGGACGCAATCGCCACACAGGCCGCCGGCGTCCAACTCATCTACGAGGGGCTGCGACTGACGCGATCGCTCGCCCACGACGAACCGTGGGCCGCCGATGCTGACAGCACCGGCGACAGCAACGCCGGCGACCTCGAAATCCTCGCCGCCGACATCCTCGTTGCCCGCGGGTTCTACCTGCTCGCTCGGACCGACGCCGCCGGAAAGGCGGTGCGAACGGTGCAGGCGTTCGGCCGCGACCAGACCCGCCGCACCGCGGTCGCAAACGGCGAAAGCCCTGCGGACTCGAGCGGTTCCGAACTCGATTCCGCCGCCATCGACGCCAACCTCGAGCGGGACATCCTCGAACTCGCCGTCCTCACGGGCACCGCCGCGGTCGGCACCAGCACCTCCCCGCGACTGCTCGCCACCGTCGACGCGATTGCCGACGCCGTTGGCACCTCGTTCCCGCCAGCCTCGGAGTGTCTCACCGATCTCGAGCCGACGCTCTCGGAGCACTCCCCAGAGGATTACACGACCGATCGAGCGACGTCCGCGACGGATCACTGAGACGTCTGCCGTCCCGATTTCTCGCTGTCATCGCTGTCATCTCCCGGTTGCGCCGATAATGGCTTCCAGCACCGTAGGAGACAACTCCAACCGCGACAGGCGGACCCACGCCCGGTGGCGAATCGAAAGCCATAAAGACGTCTCGAGACAACGGTAGAATGCGTGCCTGGGTAGCTTAGCGGTAAAGCGCGTCCTTGGTAAGGACGAGAGCCCGGATTCAAATTCCGGCCTAGGCTTTCTCATCTGTCACGGATCGCACTCCGAGTGTAATCTTTTTTGTCGAACCCCTCGACCCGTGACCGGTTTCACGAATCCTGTCGAATACGGAGCGCGAATGTGGACTGAAAGCAGTCAGGAGCCGCGGTCCAAATAGTTATAGGCAATCTTACCTTTCCTCGAACTGTGGAGACACTCTTCGTCGTCGCGGTGGGGTTATTTATCGCAACCAACATCGATATACTGCTCGTCGTCGTCGCCTTCTGTCTAGATGAGGATTACGCCACCGTCGAAGTGCTACTCGGCTACTGTGGGGGGTATCTTGTCGGGATCGGTGGGGCCGTGTTCGGTGCGTTCGTCGTGACCGGCGTGCTACAGCGCTGGACGTTCCTGCTTGGGTGCATCCCGATCGGAATGGGGCTGTGGGGACTATTTCGGCGCGAACCCGACCCAGAGGGCGACGAACTCCAAGTGACCCCGGGATCGAGGGGTCGGGTCTGGGTCGTCACCGTAACAGCGATCGCCCTGAACGGTGAGAACTTAGCGGTCTATATCCCGTTTTTCGTCGGCCTCACACCGGAGCAACTCCTCGCAGTGGTAGTCGTCTACACCATCGGCGCCAGCGTCTTGTTCCTCGTTGCGGTTCTGGTCACTCGCCTCACACGTGATCTCCCGCATCCAGCGTGGATCGATAGGTGGCTCGTCCCAACGGTGCTGATCTTCGTCGGCAGTTACGTCATCGTTTCCGGCTGGATCGCTGTCTGAGTTCCACAGGAAACGAGTCCCGCGATGTACACATTGCGTTCCAATTCACGGATCTACCGCGGGTCCAGCCGCTCCACCGTGTGGCAGATTTGCTCTGGATTCAGCACGCAGTTTCTGACAGACTCCGAGTCGAACGTCCAGTCGCCGCTGGATACAGGGCACGAATGCGCATGCACAGAGGGAGCAACCATTGCGAGAGGCTGAACGCTCAGTACAGGTCAAACAGATAACGGACTCACGTCTCAGACTATTGCCGTCGAATCACTTGTCACTGAGTATTCATTTCGCACCCAGAATAATAAGGCCGACCATCAACGGCCCAAACAACCGTCCGTGGGGAAGAGGTTCAACATCAGCCGCTACAGCGGCGATATATGCTGGAGGAATAAGCATTGCCAGCAATATCAGAACTGCGCCGGTCTTCGATGAATCAACCATTCATATGCTCCCTATCATCGATCAGATTAGAGAGATTCCTGAATGTTACGTCCGCACACTCAGTTACCGAATTGTCTGTTTCAGTTTCAGGTGTGAGATTGAATAAAGAAATCGTGCTACTATCTACTGTTATTGAACGGCCATCCTGCGTGTTCGGGATTGCCGAGCATGTCTGACCAATAGTAAAAGAGTAAGATAAGAACTGCCATTAGAAACCCGTATAGAATACCAGATACGAAGGAGTCACTGAAGAGATAATCGACGAGTCCTATTGCTGTTGATAAAGTCAATATGAGTGTGATTGACTGCTTGAAGGCAAGTGCAGTATTTATCTCAGCCATTATTGGATAACACTATTCTGCCATGTATATTCTCTTCGACGTTCAATTTGCACGTGCAGTGAGCGGATAGTTCACCGCTTTCGGTGTGAAACAAACCGAATTGTCGTGCCGCATCCATTCCCTCTATTCAGCAGGCACCGGCTGACAAAATCTCAGTCGATCACATCGGGTTAGAGTGAGTGTCTGCTTGGATGTGGTGTGAAGCCTACACAAGCAGACAGTGTGATAGAGGAAGAGCATCTGCTTAATTTTGTCGTCAACAGCCTCGGTGACGATCTTCCGATTGACCTCGGAGAGAACGTCGAGGTAACGACGGAGACGTTGTACGAGGTCCTCGCCGGCGCCAGCGCCGGCGGGACCTCGATCGGCTCCATTGAATCGCCATACGGCGTCGGATTTCACTGTTGAACGGCACGCTTGATATTGTAAACGAGACACATCAGCACG
>NZ_WUYX01000010.1 GCF_009834785.1 Natronorubrum halalkaliphilum | reverse complement strand
ATGGGTCACTTCGGGGTAGGTACCAGAGGTGACCCTGTTTCCACAGGAGTCAGTTACGACTCTAGACGAGTTTGGGACACGACCGAGTTTTTGCGGGCGATTTGTTGGCAGGTGGCTTTGCCGAGGATGGGTGCGTATTCGTCGTAGAGGTCGGAGTACTCGGCGTCCCAGACATCACCGCCATCAGCGAAGTATTGTTGGCGTCGGCGGTAGTTGATCTGGTTCCAGAGTGGTGGTTGGGCAGCCAACCAGTCGAACAAGCACTGCCGATACCGTTCAGTGGTGGGTTCGGCGGTGTACTCGTTCGTGCGTTGTGGTCGGCTGCTCACATAGTATATTGTGTAATATACTACATTAAACGCTGGGATTACAGTCAGTCTGTGTCACGTGATTTGTGACGTATCCCGTCGGCTTCATCCCCACCCTAAAGAGCGAGGCTTTCGCCTCGAATCTTCCGTAAACCGCAATAAAGACCGTTCCGACGCCGCGGTCGCCATCAATGCGTCTGCGATACCGGCGTCTCCGGCGGCGACACTCGAGAGTCCCATCGCTCCGGCGACGACGCAACAGAGAATCGTCGACCCGTAGTAGAGACGTGCGGTATCCATATCTAACCCAATACTGGCACGTAAGTAACACTTTCTGTGATCGCGGACGAAACTCCACCTTGAGAGCGAGGCCAACGAGAATTCGGTTCCTGCTCCCGGGTCGCTACTGGAGTTGGGGTCGAGGTGGCGGCTACACCTCGCCCGCCTCTTCGGGAACGAGCGCGAAGCCGAACCGCCGAAACTCACGCTCGTGACACGGCGCACACAGTATGGCGACGGGTCGTCCGGATGAAAAGACAATTGCCTCGCCGCAACCAAGAACCGGGCAATGCGAATCGCCGTTCCCAACAAGGGCCGCCTGCACGAGCCGACGATCGACCTCCTGGAGCGGGCGGGGCTCCATCTCGAGAACGGTGCCGACCGAAAACTCTACGCCGACACCGTCGACCCCGACGTCTCCGTGCTGTTCGCCCGCGCGGCCGACATTCCGGAGTACGTCGCCGACGGCGCGGCGGACATGGGCATCACCGGCTACGATCAGGTCCGGGAGGCCCGCGTCGATGACGTGTCCGAGCTCCTCGACCTCGAGTTCGGTCGCTGTCGCCTCGTCCTCGCGGCACCCGAAGACGGCAACATCGAGGGCGTCGCCGATCTGGCGGGCGCGACCGTCGCCACCGAGTTCCCGAACATCACCGCGGACTTCTTCGCTGAGACCGGCGTCGAGCCGGACATCGTCGAGGTGTCGGGCGCGACGGAGCTCACGCCACACGTCGAGATGGCCGACGCCATCGTCGACATCACGAGCACCGGCACCACGCTGAAGATGAATCGGTTGGCCGAACTCGAGGACGTGCTCTCGAGTTCCGTTCGGCTGTTCGCCCGCGAGGACGTCCTCGAGAACCCGAAAGTCGAGGAAGTGCGTACGGCGCTGGCCTCGGTCAAGCAGGCTGAAGGCAAGCGCTACATGATGATGAACGTCCCGCGGGCGAAACTCGACGACGTCCGCGACGTCATCCCCGGCCTCGGGGGGCCGACGGTGATGGACATCGCCGACGAGGGCCCGAACGGCGAGCCGACAGCGACGACAGAAGACGGCGACGCGAAGGTTGCGGTACACGCCGTCGTCAACGAGCGCGACGTGTTCGAGACGATCACCGAGGTCAAAAAGGCCGGCGCGAGCGATATTCTGGTGACCGAAATCGAACGACTGGTCGAGTAAGCAGAACACTCCTTCTATACGGACCGCTGTGCCGAATTTTCGGTGCAACCACGGCGAACTGTGATTGGGGCGACACTAACTGACAGGTACCCTAGTACTGTCAGTCTAACCGAGCGCCAACCGGTCGCTCGAGAGCCCCCACGTCGAGGAGAGATTCGAACGCCGAGAGCGTCGCCCCCGGCGAAACGAGCCCGCGAACGCGATCGTACGAGAGGATGCGATGGTCCTCGAGCAGCGGGAGGTGGGTCCGACACAGCGAGACGTGGACGCGCTGGCGACGTTCGAGCAACGGCGTCACGCTCGTAGCGTCGGTTTCGGCGTCGGCGATCCGGGCGACCAGGGTTCGGACCTCGAGGGGGCCGTCCTCTGCGAGCAGACAGCGGAGCACCTCGCGTCGGCGGTCGTTGTCCAACACGCGCTGGACCGCCGCACGCGGGATGGATTCGGGGAATCGCTCGCCGCTATCGGGAGCGCGGCGATCCAGCGCGGTCGTCGGGTGGTCGGTGTGGATCGTCATCGATACCGAACACTCAACAGCAAGAGCAGATAAACGCGGCCGGCCGTTCCGATCGCTAGCCGCCAATTCAGGCCAGTGTGGATCGTTCAATCGGGGTTGAACGATCAATAATCCGGACGAAGCATCCGAGAGACCGCAAAATCCCGTTACTCGGAAGACGACGGCGAGAGATCGGAAACCGTCCGGAAAACCGACGGCTCACGCTGGAAAGACCCGATTGCTCGCCCGTCAGTGGCCGAGTCGGCGAGTCGTATCGGGACCGTTGAAATCGAGATCGGCGCTGCACGAGCGCTCACCGATCCGGGGGAGTCCCGTCCGAAACGGTTCATACACCGATCCCACGACTATCGCGTGATCTGATCGACGGCGATCACAACGCTGTCGTGCGTCGGTCTGTAGTGACTCATCTGTCGAACAGAACTACGTGAAGGCCGGTCCCGTGTTGACCGCCGTCGTCGGAGACGTCGCAGAGCCAACGCGTTCTGCTGGCCATCGCAAACCGGTGGGTTGCTCGACGGCCACGAATTCGCGACTGACGTCGTCGTGACTGCTATCCGGGAGAATCGGTAGCAACGCTATGCATCGTCGAATGGAGAACAGCCTCGGTCGTTCGCCACGCCCGTACCGATTCGACGCGGCTCGAGCGCTGATTCGCCGTCAGTTGCCGCGAAGAAACGAAAACGGGCGGCTCGGGCGTTACTCGAGCAGGCCGAGGTCTTCGAGTCGGGAGACGATCTTGTCGACGGCGTGTTCGGCGTCTTTCGGTTTCTTGCCGCCGGTAATGACGAGTTTCCCGGAGCCGAACAGCAGGGCGACGACTTCGGGTTCGTCGAGCCGGTAGACGAGACCGGGGAACTGCTCGGGTTCGTACTCGATGTTCTCGAGGCCGAGACCGATCGCGATCGCGTTCAGGTTGAGGTTGCGGCCGAGGTCGGCCGAGGTGACGATGTTCTGGACGACGATTTCGGGGTCTTCGTTGACCTGAATCTGGAGTTCACGCAGTTTGTCGAAAACGATGCGGAGACTCTCGTGAACGTCGTCGGTGCTTTTCGCGCCGGTACAGACGATCTTCCCCGAGCGGAAGATCAGGGCGGCGGATTTGGGATTCTGGGTGCGGTAAACGAGACCGGGGAACTGCTCCGGGTCGTAGTCGGCCCCTTCGAGGTCCATCGCGACGCTCTGGAGGTCGAGTTCCTGTCCGATACCGGTCGACGCCACCACGTTTTCGATGTTGATGGTGTCCTTGGGATCCGTCATAAGTCGCTTAAAAAGACGTATTTAAGGTTTATAAAGGTTAGTACCGCCACCTGATATATCCGGTATATACGATGGGGGTATCAGTCGGTTATCACTCAATTTCGGGACGTTCAGTGTCTGAGACCGGTTCACAGTCGACGCGTCGTCGAGTTCGTGCGTCCGAAAAACGGTAGGCTCATGGCCGCCCCGCGGTGACGAACAGGCGTGTATCTGCTCGAGCTCGGCGGCGAGGACGACGCGTTCGCGGCCCGCGAAGCGGCCAGCGGAGCGGCCGACCTTCGTCGAATCGCCCCCGGGCTCGCCGTTGCGAGCGCCGTCGCCCCCGAGCGCGTCCGCGCGCTGGCCTACACCCACCGCGCGAGCGAGTTGCTCGGCCGCACCGACGCCGATCTGGCAAGCGCTCGTGTGCTGCTCGAGACTGCGCCCATCGATCGTGCGGGCACCGTTGCAGTCCGGGCGACCGATATTCACGGCTCGAGCGGCGTCGACACCGAGCGCGCGGAGCGTGAACTCGGCGGCGTTCTGGTCGACCGCGGGTTTTCGGTCGATCTCGACGACCCAGACCACCTGCTGCGGGCGGCGTTTTCCGACGGCGTAGTCGAAGCTGGCGGGAGTCTCGAGGCCAACAAAACGACGGGTGAGCTGTTCGCATCCGATGCGGACGACGGGCTGGACGAACGTATGTCGGTCTGTGCACTCGGCTGGCTCGAAGCCGAGAGCGTCCGGGATTTCGGAACTCGCGCACCGACGGACAAACCGTTCTTCCAGCCCGGCAGCATGGACCCGCTGCTCGCCCGCGCCGTCGCGAACATCGCCGGCGCTCGTCCCGGCGCGACCGTTTTGGACCCGATGTGTGGCACCGGTGGCGTCCTCGTCGAAGCCGGCCTCGTCGGCGCGGACGTGCTCGGCACCGACGCGCAGGCGAAGATGGTCGGCGGCGCGCGCGAGAATCTGGCGCACTTCCTCGAGTCAGACGAACCGTCGCCGACCGGCGTCCCTCGAGGGGGCTGGCACGTCGGTCGCGGTGACGCGACGCGACTGCCGCTCGCGGACGATGCCGTCGACGGCGTGGTCTTCGACGCGCCCTACGGCCGACAGTCCAAGATCGAAACCCACCGGCTCGAGGACCTCGTCTCGGGAGCACTCGCCGAGGCCCGGCGGGTCGCGCCGCGGGCCGTCGTGATCGCGGATCGATCGTGGGCGAAGGAGGCGCGAAACGCGGGCTGGGAACTCGAGGCCGCCTTCGAGCGGCGGGTGCATCGGTCGCTGACGCGGTACGTACTGGTGCTCGAGCGGCGACGAACGTAGTCGGCCGCCGGCCGTCGCTCCGCCCGCAGAAGTAACGGATAAGCCCCGGCGGAAACCACGGACGCTATGGACATCTTCTTCAGCGGCTCCATTCGCGGCGGTCGCTCCGACGTCGACGTGTATGCAACGCTCATCGATATCCTCGAGCGACACGGGACCGTTCTCACCGAACACATCGGAACCGAAGGCGTCGAAGCGGACGAAGCGGCGGCGGGACTCACCGATACCGATATCTACGAACAGGATCTCGCCTGGCTCCAGCAGGCAGACGTCGTGGTGGCGGAGGTGACCACACCCAGCCTCGGAGTCGGGTACGAAATCGGCAGGGCAGTGGCCCGGGAAACGCCCGTCCTCTGTCTGTACCGGCCCGGAGCGGAGCACGAGCTCTCCGCGATGATACGAGGGAACGACGCCGTCGAAGTGACCGAGTACCGAACGCCGTCGGCCGTCGAACCCGTTCTCGAGGCGTTCGTTCGCCGTCACCGAGAAGCACGAGACCGGCGGTGATCCATACGAGCGGCGGCCAGAGAGCTGGATCGATCGGCCCGGTCGCACAGCGATCCGCTCTCGATATCGAGGTGTCGATTACCGGTCATCGATACTCGACGAGCGACTGGAGCTCCTGGGCGACCGCCGGCGGCACGACGATCCGACGCGGACCGGCAACGTACTGACCGTCCGGCTCGGCGTACTCGAGTTTCAGAATCGTCGCGTCGCCGAACCGTCGACTCGAGACGCCTTCGATAACCTCGAGATCGACTCGCTGATCGGGATCGTAAAGGTAGATCGCCCGTTCCTCACGATCGAGCGTGCCGACGGAGCGAAGGAACGACGCGAGCACGAGTGCTACGAGTGCAATCGGGATCAACAGCGCGGCCAGCCCGGTGAACGGTCCTGCACCGAGTTCACCCAGTAACTCGCGGCGGGAGACGAACCGGCCGATCGCCATCAGGGTGCCGATGACGCCGATCATGACGACCGTTCCGGTAACAGCGTTCATCACTCGCTCGAGGGCGTCACCCGACGGCGAACCGACGGGCAATCGTCGCGTGAGCGCCTCGAGGTGTCGTTCGGTATTGCTGGACGCGATGAGTGCGAGAATCGTCGCGGCGAGTGCGGCGAAGAAAGCGACGGCGATCGACCCGTTACCGGTCTGGGCGGCGAGGTCGTACACGCGCCAGACGGCGATGATGACAATTGCGGCGAAGAAGGTCCCGACGCCGAGCGACCAGAGGAGGCGAACGGTTCGCGACGTCGAGGCGTCGCGTCGCCACTGGATCGTGTCGGAGTCGGCCGAATCCGCGGGCGCATCCTCGTCCATACCCGAACTCGTCACCGGTCGTGTAAAGCCTGTTCGATGTCAAACTGGGCTCATCCCAGAAGGAGGTCGATGACGGTGAACCCGGCGAAGGAGATGAGGATCGAGCCGGCAAGCGACGCCACCCAGGCGAGAACGGTGTACCCCATCTTGCGGGCGCTGACGCCGCCACCCGCGCCGGCCGCGGCGTAGCCGCTGCCGATGATCGCGCTGACGATGATCTCGTTGAACGAGACGGGGATGCCGTAGAGGACGGCCGTCTGGGCGATCATAAACGAGGGGATGAGCGCGGCGATCGATCGGCGCGGCCCGAGCGAGGAGTAGTCCTGGGAAATCGCCTTGATCATCCGCGGTGCGCCGGTCCAGGACCCGAGCAGGAGCCCGAAACCGCCGCCGACGAGCAGCGCGATCAGCGGCAGCCCGACGTCACCCGACAGCGGGATCAGCGGCCCGACCGCCAGCCCGACCTGGCTGCCGCCCGCGGAGAACGCGACCAGCCCGCCGAGGATGAGCAGAAAGTGGCGTTCCCCGCGTTCGACCCCGATCCGGAGGTCGAGGGCGATCGCACCTGCCCAGAGAGCCGCGGCGACGATCGTTACGGCTACGACGCCGAGAAACTCGGGCCCAGGAAGCCAGCCGCTCGAGGCCTGCGCGATCGACGCGCCGCCGGCCCCCGGCGAGCCCAGGATCGCGAACTCGATGTTGGCGACGATTACGCCGACGAGCGCCGCGAGCGCCATGATGAGATACGTTTCGGCGATCGGTTCGCTGCGCAAGAGCCGGGCGATTCCGTAGGCGAGTCCGCCGCCGACGAACGGCGTCAGGACCCAGAGCGTGGCGATTTCCGTGTACTTCGCCCACGCGGGATCGCCGCCCATCGCGAGGCCGACGCCGATGACCGCGCCGGTGACGGTAAACGCCGTCGCGATCGGATACCCCGCGAAGACGCCGATCGCGACCAGTCCGGCGGCGATGATCAGCGCGATCGTCGCCGCCATCGGCGACAGGGTGACGCCGCCGATCAGATCAGCGCCGACGGCTTCGGAGACGTTCGCTCCCTGCAAGACGGCACCGGCAAACCCGAGAATTCCAACGAGAAACCCCGCCCGCATTACCGAGATCGCGTTGGCCCCGACCGCTGGGGCGAACGGCGTCGACCCGCTCGAGCCAGCACCGATCGCCCAGGCCATGAAAAGACTGGCGAGTGCGGCCACCAGAAACGTCCCGATCGTCACGATCTCGACCATCTATCCCGGCTTACCAGCTAGCCCTACAAGTGTGTGCCGACCTCCGACGCCCAGTTGTGACTCGGCGAGGACGAGACACACAGCGGCGTCCGCGGCTACGGCCACCGCCACAGCTGCGAACGAGGGAGTCGAGTACGCCTCCGGTGTCAGTTCGTCGTCGACTTCGAGTTGTCCTCGGGCTCCGGCGGCGGTTCGACACCTTCGATCGCTTCGGCTGCGTCGGTGTCTTTCTCCACTTCGACGTGCCAGCGGTCGATCTCCTCGTCCATTTCGGCGAGTCGGTCGGAGACGTCGTCTTTGAGCACGTCGTCGTTGACGTTGACCTCGAAGACGAACTGCTCGCCGTTGTCGACCCCGCGGGCCGACTGCTGGATGTTGGCGCTGACCAGTTCGTTGTCGAAGTAGTACGGCGCGAGCTGGGTCATCACGTTCTGGTAGACCGTGTCCTCGACCCGGCGGAGGGCCTTGCGTCCGGCGGAGTCTGCGGCTCTCGCGACGTAGTCGATCGATTCCTTCCAGTTTCCGACCGCGGCCTCGGCGTCGTCTTTCTCGAGTCGTTCGTACGACTCCGAGAGCTTCTCCCCGGCGGTCTTGATGTCCTCGTCGGGCTCCTTGCCGGCTTTCTCGCCTTTGCCTTCCTCGACGCTGGCCTGGTCGGCGGTCTTCTCGCTGACGTCAGAATCGAGGGTCTCGTGTGCTTTGGGACGCCACTCTTCCCACTCCTCGAACGCACGGGTAAAGCGCGCGCCGTAGTCCGCGTCGGGGTCGTGGACCCCGGCGTCTCGGAGCGCACGCGTGATCCGTTCGCCGTGCTCGACGATGTCGCCCCAGTCACCGCGAACCTTGAATCCCGAGATGCTCTCTTCCATTCGGCTGGACAGGTGGTAGGATTTGGATGGCTATAAACTTCGTTGCTGCGCAAATATGGCCGCGATAATCGCGCAGCGTTTCAATAGTGTTGACCTGTTATGTCTGCACTACTCGTTGGTTGGCCGCTCATCCCCTGTCCGTACTGGCCTTGCTCGGTCATGCCGCGCAATTGATTGGCAGCCTGTTGTCCGTCCATCTGGTTGCCGGACTGCTGTCCGCGCATCTGGCCGCCAGTTTGTTGCGCGCCCATCTGGCCGCCGGACTGTCGCTTGTCCATCCGTGACCCCTGGCGTCCCTGTCCTACCTGCTGGAGGACGGCCTCGCAGGAGTTCATCGTCCGCTCGATCGTCGCAACCGTCTCGAGGATGTGCGGATGGCGTTGCTGGTGCTGTCGGAGTTCCGGCAGTCCCTCGGATGCGACCCGCATGAACATGTCCGCGACTTCGGGGCCGAACATCGAGTCGCGGGTGATCAGCATTTCGTTGAGGGCGGCGATTTCGGCGAGGTCCTGGCAGATCCGGGCACAGCGGCCGAGTTCCGGGCCGCCGGACGCACACTCCTTTGCACACCAGGCGGTGACGTGTGAAAGTTCGCTGAAGTCCTCGAGTGCGATGCGCAGTTCGTCGGTCATGTGGTCTTCGAACGAGTGGGGCTGGCTTTGGCCCTGCATGCCGGATTGGTGGCCCTGCTGACCTTGTCCCTGCATTCCCGACTGCTGGCCCTGTTCCCGCATATCTGACTGCTGGCCTTGTCCCTGCATCCCCATCTGACCCGTTCCCTGACCGCCCGGACCCATTTGCTGGCCGCCCATCTGTTGGCCACTCGGTTGCTGACCGCCCATCGGGTCCTGAGTGCCGCGGGCTCCCGACTGCGATCGCTGCTGTCCGTGCTGATCCTGGTGCTGTCCCTGCCCGTACTGTGACTGTGGTTGAGACTGACGTGTCATAGATATCGACTACCTTATCCAGGTACCGAGTGGTCCACCGGTCATCGAGTAAAACGACCGCACCGTTACGATCGATTTTGACCGCTAATCCAGTTTTTCGCGCCACCGGACCCCTAGCGTCGTCTCTCGATTCAAACGCTCCGAGTCGGTAATTTCGGATTGAGTCCGTTTGCGAGACCCACAGCGCCCCCTCTCCCACTCCGAGTGCAGACGGCGCACCAATCCCTTGCCAGTCACCCTTCGCCGCTCGCCCGGGACCGATAGCATGAACTACCCGGCGAGTCCGCATTCGAGTATGACGATCGAAGATCGGGACAACGCCCATCTCGTCACGCACGCACTGGCGAAAGACACGCTATCACGGATTCGCGACGTCGAAACCGAACAGGTTAGCTTCCGCAAGGGGCTGGTCAAACTCGGCCGGATCTGTGGCTACGAGATCATCGACGGCCGGATGGAAACCGAGTACGTCGAGATCGAAACGCCCCTCGAGCCGACGATGGGCGAGCGCGTTCGCGGACTCGACGACGTCGTGATCATCAACGTGTTGCGCGCGGCGACACCCTTCGTCGAAGGGCTGTTGAAAGCGTTCCCGCGTGCGCGACAGGGAGTTATCAGCGCGAGCCGCGACGAGGAGGCCGGCCGCGCCGAGGACGGCTCGTTCCCGATCACGGTCGACTACGTGAAACTGCCCGAAATTCACGAGGAGGATACGGTGATCGTCGCGGATCCGATGCTCGCGACGGGGAGTACGATGTGTACCGTCCTCGAGCACGTCATCGAAAACTCGCCGGAGCCGGAGAATCTGGTCGTCCTCTCGGCGGTCTCGGCACCCGAGGGACTGCTCCGCGTCGGCGAAGAGTGCCCCGAAGCCGACCTGCTGACGGTCTCGATCGACGACCGACTCGACGAGGACGGGTTCATCGTACCCGGTCTGGGCGACGCCGGCGACCGCGCGTTCCGAACGACCTGAGCGACCGCTATAGTAGCCGCTAAGACGGTCTGCTCTACCTGTGTATCGGGGTGACCGCGAGCGGTCTTTCGGTCTCGCCGGAACTGAGACAGCAGTCCGTACGAAACGAGTGACACGCCGATCGCGAGCTGTCATGCGATCAGGTGCGCAGTGACGTTCAGTGGCGACTCTCGTTCGCGACCGGTACCGCGGACCGGGATCTGACTTCTCGTCGCGCCCGTTGCGTACGAACCTGACGAGATCGATGGCTCCGGCGAGTCAGACCAGTCCGTTCAGATCAGTCCAGCCAAACCAGCCAAACCAATCCGAAACGTAACCGAATCAGTCCCGTTCCGTCCTCGAGTCAATCGTGTTCCCGTTCGAAACCGACCTACTCGCCCGGACAGGTATCGATCCCCAGCAACGTATTCGCCGGGCAGCGCTGGATGACCGCCGTCGCAAAGACGTCGCTGCCGGCGACGAAGGCGAGCGTCCCGGCCGTTCGGTCCCGGTTCCGATAGCCGAACAGCAGCAGTGCGACGCCGAGCAAAACCCGCAGCGTGCGATCGGCTCCGCCGACGTTTTTGTTCATAGTCGATGCCTCGAGCGGAACGGTTGTAGTGGTGATCCCTGCAACCGTCGAACCCCCTCATTTCCAGTCGAACCGAGCCCAGACGCCGTACCGACCGGCGTTGGGCGCGCTCAGTGCAGGCGAAACGGTCGTCCCGTCGATCTCACGTCACTCCGCGTCTTCGTCTGACTCCGCCTCGCCCTCGCTCTCGCTCGAGAGGCCGGCGTCTCGCTCGCGCTCGAGTGCCGGCGGCGCGTCGTGGTAGCTCGAGTAGCCGTCAAACCAGCGGGCGATGCGCTCTATGCGGTCGACGATGTGTGCCGGCTCGCCCGAGCGGGAGAGTTCGTGGCCTTCGCGGGGATACCTGACCAGGCGCGTGTCGACGCCGTGTTTCTTCAGGCCGAGATAGAACAGTTCGGCCGTGTTCGCGGGGGTGCGGTAGTCCCGATCAGAGTGCAGTACGAGCGTCGGCGTGTCCGCCTCGGGAACGTGGGCCGCGGGCGACTGCTCCCAGAGGAATTCGGGCTCCTCCCAGGGGGTCGTTCCGAAGTCGCCTTCGATGAGTTTGAACGCGTCCGTCGAGCCGTAGAAGCTGGTGAGATCGTAGACGCCGCGCTGGGACGCGGCCGCCTGGAAGCGGTCGGAGTGGGTGACCGCCCACGCGGTCATGAAGCCGCCGAAGCTGCCACCCGTGACGAACACCTCGTCGGAATCGACGTAGTCGCGTTCGCAGGCCGCCTCGACGCCGGCGAGCACGTCGGTCAGCGTGACGTCACCCCAGTCGCGTTCGATCGCCGTCGCGTGGTCCTCGCCGTAGCCCGTCGAGCCGCGGGGATTACACCAGAAGACGACGTACCCGCGCGCCGCGAGCGTCTGGAACTCGTGCCACATCGTCCCCGACGTGGTCCACTGGGCGTGTGGCCCGCCGTGGATCTCGGCGATGAGGGGATAGGTCTCCGCGGACGACGCGTCGGCGTCGAACTCCGGCGGCGTGAGCAGCCAACCCTGGATCGATTCCTCCCCGTCCTCGCTCTCGAACCACACCTCCTCGGGCTGTCGAACGGGCTTGTCCGCCAGGTAGTCGGCGTTGACGCGGGTCAGCCGATGGACTTCGTTCCCGCCGCGGGTGGTGACGAAGACGTCGCCGGGATGATCCCACTCGCTGTGGACGTACGCGACGGTGTTCTGCCCGACCGAGAAGCCCGTGATGTCGACGTCGTCGCCGTACACCTTGCTCGGCTCCTCGCTCGCATCGCCCGGCACCGACCAGCAGACCCTCGAGCCCTCGTCCGGCGTGGCGAAGTAGAGGGCCTCATCGTCGGGCGCCCACTCGAAGCCGCAGCCGTTGGCGACGGTACGGTCGAGGGGTTCCGTCGGCGTCACCTCGTCGCCGGTCGTCCGGTCGTGAACCTGGATCTCCGTCTGGCGCATCGACGCACCCTCCTCGGGTGTGTACTCGAAGGCAACGCGGCCGTCTTCGGTCGCGG
Organism: Natronorubrum halalkaliphilum; assembly: GCF_009834785.1. Lineage (GTDB taxonomy): Archaea > Halobacteriota > Halobacteria > Halobacteriales > Natrialbaceae > Natronorubrum > Natronorubrum halalkaliphilum. Next base: position 16,591 of record NZ_WUYX01000010.1, on the reverse strand, counting down.
CGATGGTGCCGATCCAGCCCGGCGTCTGCGTGAACGTCTCGCGTTCGTCGGCCTCGAGATCGTGTTCGTACAGCTCGTAAACGAGCGAGTCGTCGGGTTCGTCGCCGGCTTTGGCGGCGTAGTAGACCGTATCGCCGTCGCCCCACGCGGGCGCGATGTAGTCCGCGTCCCCGTCGGTGAGTCGCGCGATCGCCTCGCCGTCGTCGCCGTCGTCGCCCTCGAGGTCGCTCGAGAGCGCCGGTTCGACCTCGAGAATGTAGACGTGGCTCCGTTTCCCGTCGAAGTACTCTGTTCCGGCCCGGTAGATCATCCGGTCGATGACTCGCGGATCCGACGGCTCGGGCTCGTAGTCGGACTCGACCGCGTAGTCTCGGCCCGCCTCGCGGTCGTCCGCCGTCACCTGCTGGGTGAAGAGCAGGCGGGAGCCGTCCGGGCTCCACTCGAGGTCGGCGATGCCGCCGACGACGGTCGTGACCTGCTTGGCCTCACCGCCCTGGGTCGGCATGACCCAGAGCTGTTGCCGGTCGCCCTCGCCGCGGGTGCTCGCGAACGCGAGTCGGTCGCCGTCCGGGCTCCATCGCGGCTGACTGTCAACGCCGTCGCTGACGGTGAACTGCGTCGCTTCGTCGCCGCCGACGGGGACGACGTAGACCGTCGCTTTGGAAGATTCCTCGTCGTCAGGCGTTCGCCGAACGAAGGCGACGCGTTCGTCGTCGGGCGAGAGTTGTGGCTCGCTCACGTGACACAGGTCGTAGTAGTCGCCGGCGGTAATCGGATTCATGCACAGCAATTCAAGTGAGGATGGGAAAGGATTTTGGTCCTAAGCGGTCGGCTTCGGAAGCTAGGTTCCTCTCTGTAGCCGCTTCTCGACAGGGATGCCGAAACACGCAATATTCGTAGATATACCATATCCAATAGTATTAGCTTTCCGCAACTATATACGAGATTCTGAAGCTGAATCGAAGGGGTATTAATAGATTGGGCATGAAGATGCCGGCATGGTTAAAGATATCAACCGACGCAAGTTCATCGCGATCAGTAGTGCCGCCGGAGTTGCTGGAGTTGCCGGTTGTATCGGCGAGGATGCGGAAGATGCGGAGAACGGTAACGGCAACGGCGACGGCAACGGTAACGGTGACGACGAAGACATCGGTGACGCCCAGCCCGACGAAGGCGGCGAAACCATCTCGTGGCACGCGGGCGGGACCGGTGGAACCTACTACCCGCTGTCGGGTGACTTCAAGAGTATCGTCGAGGACAACACACCCCACGGGCTGCAGGTTCAGTCGACCGGCGCGAGCCTCGCGAACGTCGGGAGTCTCAACCGCGAAGAGGCCGAATTCGCGCTGATTCAGAACGACATCGCGTACTTCGCGTACTACGGCACCGACCACGAGGAGCTCGAGGGCAACCCGATGGAGAACCTCCGCGGTGTCGCGACGCTGTACCCGGAGACGATCCACGTCATCACGCAGGAGGATTCGGGAATCGAGAGCGTCGAGGATCTCGAGGGGCAGACGGTCAACACCGGCGACGCCGGCAGCGGGACGCAGGTCAACGCCCTGCAGATCCTCGAGACCGCGGGCGTCGAGGACTTCACCGAGCAGAACACGGACTTCGACACGGCCGCCGATCAGGTCCGCGACGGCGACGTCGACGCAGCCTTCGTCGTCGGCGGCTGGCCCGTCGGCTCCGTCGAGGAACTCGCGACGACCGAGGACATCTCGCTGGTCGAGATTTCCGGCGATCTCCGCGACGATATCATGGGCGACGCCGAATGGTTCGCCGAGGACACGGTTCCGTCCGGAACCTACGACGGCGTCGACGACGACGTCGAGACCGTCTCGGTGCAGGCGATGATCGCCACCCACGACGGCGTCGACGAGGAGATGGTCGAGGAAGTGACGGAAGCGATCTTCGAAAACACCGACGACATCACGCAGAAGGCGGAGTTCATCGATGCCGAATCGGCACAGGACGGCATGCCGATCGAGCTTCATCCGGGAGCCGAAGCGTACTTCAACTGAGCGCTGGGCTCTACGCCACCGACTTCGATAGTTACCGATCGTGGACCGATTGCCTCGCCGATACGTCGCCGCCGTCGTTTTCACAGTACTGGTAGCCGCGGCAGCGATCGGTGGAGTAGCCGTCGGAACGTCGGCGTCCGCGGATCGGTCACTCGTCGTCGCCGACGGCGAGACCGGTGAACGCCTGCTCGAGATTCCGGTCGACGACGGAGATGAAGTAACGCTATCGTACATCCACAGCGTCGAGAAGACACCCGTTCAGGACGTTTACGTCGTCGACGGGACGACGATTCGAATGGATCGAATGGTGTTTCACTCCCACGGTGCCGGATTGCCCTCCGACGAGCCGATCGAGCGGACCGACGAGGGATTCGTCGTGTACTCGAACGACACGTACGACGAGCTCGGAGTCGTTCCGGCCCCGATCGCCGGACACGAACTCGTCGTCGGCGACGATCGCTACGATCTGGTCTCCCTGTCGGACGGCTGGGTCGCCATCTCGCTAACCGAACGAACCGTGCTTGACTCGATACTCGAACGCGATCATCGGGTGACACCAGCATTCGGCTGACGGATCGCTACTGTATTTGTTATGACTAACGACAACCGCGATACTGATACGCTCTCGGAGGAAGAGTTATCCGAGGAAGAACAGGAGGAGTTGTTACAGGAGGTCGAACGGCGTCGAACACACGGCGGGATCGTACTCGTTATCGTCGCGCTGATCGGGATCGCGTTTTCGGCGTTTCAGCTGTGGATCGCCGCCCGCGGCTACCAGTTCAGCGGGACGGTCCCGGACGTCTCGGTCCAGTTTTACTACGGCGTGATTCCCGACCCGACGTCGATTCAGTTGGGGCTCCAAGAGGTAACCTACGGGCTCCAGCAACTCCAGATCAACGCGATCCACGTGACGTTCGCGCTGGTGCTTGCGTTCCTGCTGTTTCCGGCGAGTCGCGGAGACGGGTTCGTCGCCCGCCAGTTCGGCAAGATCGAACCCGCCGTTCGCGGTCGGTTGGGTCCGGAGCACTCCGTGACGCAACTCGTCGGTCGCCTCGGCGACGGCGTCCGCTGGGCGGCCGTTGATCGGGACCTCCGCCGACTCACCCCGCTCGACGTCGTCTTCCTGGGCCTCGCGTTGCTGCCCGCCTACTACACCGCCACGAACTTCGACGAAATCCAGCGGTCGGCGCTCCACGGAATACATGGAGTTCGACCGATTCACGAGGTCTATCCGATCCTCGAGCCGGTCGTCATGGGAATCGCCGCGCTCGGAATCCCGATCGACGAAGTGTCCTACGCGTTCCTGATGGGGGTACTCGGACTCCTGCTGGTGCTCGAGGCCACTCGGCGAACGCTCGGCGTCGTGTTAATGTCGCTGGTCGGCTCGTTTATCGTCTATGCTCGCTGGGGCTATCTCATTCCCCGCGACTCGATACTCGGAACGATGTCGATCCAGCCCGAAACCTGGGGGAACATCGTCTACAACCTCTGGTACACGACCGAAGCGGGCGTCATGAGCACGCCCGTGACGGTCAGCGTTCGCTTTATCTACATCTTCATCCTCTTCGGCGCGTTCCTCGAGATGAGCGGCGCCGGCAAGTGGTTCATCGATCTGGCCTACTCGCTCACCGGAACGAAAAAAGGCGGTCCCGCCAAGGCGAGCGTCGTCTCGAGCGGATTCATGGGGATGCTCTCGGGGTCCTCGATCGCGAACACGGTGACGACGGGCGCGTTCACGATTCCGCTGATGAAACGGTCGGGGTACTCCCCAGAGTTCTCAGGGGCCGTCGAATCATCGGCCTCCTCCGGCGGACAGATGCTCCCGCCGGTCATGGGCGCGGCGGCGTTCCTCATCGTCGAATTCACCGGAACGCCGTACGGGGACGTGATCATGGCCGCGACGCTTCCCGCGCTCGCGTTCTTCTTCGGCATGTGGATCATGGTCCACTTCGAGGCCGTCCGCGGGGGGATCGGCGGGCTCCCGCGGAACGAACTGCCAAACCCGCGCGAGAGTCTTCGGGCGGGTTGGTTCTACCTGATTCCGATCGTGCTCCTGCTGTACTTCCTCGTGATCGCGCGGTTCTCGATCAACCGCGCCGGCTGGTATACGATCGTCTCCGTCGTCGCCCTGATCGCCGTCGTCGCCGCCTACAACGAGCGCACTCGCGTCCCGCTGGTGGGAACGATCACCGTACTCGGTCTCGTTCAGGCCGCATCCTACGCGACCGTCGGCGGCGGCCTCGTCGACGCGGTTCGGTCGATGGTCGGAACGGGAGCAACCACGGATCCGTACGGCGTCAGCGAAGCGGCGGTCGCGGCGACGGCGGATCTGGGGACGATCGCGATCCTCGTCAGCATCGCGTTCTTGCTCGTCCGACCGAACATCGATGCGCCGCTGCTCGACTTCGACGAGTCGGTCGGATCGGCAGCGAAACGGAGTGCAGCGGTACTCAACCGGCCGCAGCTGGCGGCCAGTCCGGCCTACCGGTTCGGTGCGTTCATCCTGAAGTCGATGGACTCCGGCGCCCGAACCGCGACGACGGTCGTCGTCGCCGTCGCCGCCGCCGGTGTCGTCCCCGGCGTTATCAGCGTCTCCGGGCTCGGCCCGAACCTCGCGTCGCTTATCGGCGACATCAGCGGCGGCTCGATGCTGATACTGCTCAGCCTGACCGGCATCGCGTCGATCATCTTCGGAATGGGGATGCCCACGACCGCCATGTACATCATCCTCGTCGCGATGCTCGAGACGCCGCTGCTGGAAGCCGGCGTCATCCTTCTCGCCGCCCACCTCTTCGTGCTCTACTTCGGGCTGATGGCGGACGTCACGCCACCGGTCGCGGTCGCCGCGTTCGCCGGCGCGGGCGTCGCAAAGGCCGAAGAGCTCAAGACCGCGACCATCGCGTTCTTGCTCTCACTGAACAAGATCCTGGTGCCGTTCGCGTTCGTCTTCTCGCCGGGGATTCTCCTGCTTCGTCAGGGTGAGGACGGCTGGAACGTCATCGGCTGGGCCGACGTCGCCGATCTCGGATTCTTCCTGCCGGATGTTGCGGTGCCCGTCCTCGGGATGTTCCTCGGGGTCTACGCGCTCGGCGCGACGATCATCGGCTACCAGTATTCGTCGATCACCCGCACGAACCGAGCGTTCTACTCGATCGCCTCGATTCTCCTAATGGTGCCGGAACTCCCGCTGCTCGTCGTCGAGGGACTGCTCGGTCTCGCCGGCATCCCGTCCGCGCTAACGATCTTTGCGATCACCTTCCCGCTTCGAGTGATCGGTCTCGGGCTTCTGCTCGGCCTGTCCTACCGCAACCGGGCTCGAGCCGAAGCCGATGAAGAAGCCGACCCCGACGTTTCCGCGCCCGCAGCGGGCGACGCCTGATCGGGCCGACTCGCAGATACGTTTCGGGCGGTTCGGACAGGTCGTCAGCGGCCTAACGAGGCGCGGCCGATTCGCTCGAGTCGAACGGTTACCGTCCCCGCACGACGATCGTTCGATCCCGTCTTGTTACCGCACAAAACAGCGGTTGGACAGGCGTTGCTCCGGACGTTCGTCGAACGCAATCTGCTCGTTAATCACACGCGCTCACTCGAGGTCGACCCGCCCGCTCGTCGCGCTCCGGAGTCGATCCCGAAACGCGTCGGCCTCCTCGAGTGGCACCCGAACGTCGAAGGATACCTCGGCCTGATAGTCGGCGTCGAACTCGTGGCCTTCGCTCTCGAGAATGCTCCGCACGGTTCCGGAATCGTCGTACTCGACGGTGATCGAGACGCGTTCGTGGGGTCGTTCTTCGACCATGCCCGCCGCTTCGACGGCTTCCTTGACGGCTCTGGAATACGCGCGGACGAGACCGCCGACGCCGAGGTTCGTCCCGCCGTAGTAGCGCGTGACGACGACCGCGCAGTTCTCGATTTCCTGCTGTGCGAGGACGTTCAGCGCCGGTTTTCCGGCGGATCCGGTGGGTTCGCCGTCGTCGCTCGAGTACTCCCGAAGGAACCGGCTGTCGGCGGTACCGTCGCCGTCGCCGTCACCGTTGTCGCCGCCGACTCGCACTCGATACGCCGGAACGTTGTGAGTGGCGTCGGCGTACTCCTCGTCGACGGCGTCGATGAACGCTTCCGCGGCGTCGACCGACTCGACGGGACGGACGTGGCCGATGAACTCGGAGCCCTGAACGACGAACTCGGCACTGGCGGGTTCCGCGACGGTCAGATACGTTCGACTCACGATCGCACACCTCCGCCGAATCGCGAGCGCCGCCACGTCCATCGCTTCCGCTCGACCATAGCGGCGCTACTCCCGCTGTCGAAAAGAGCCCATCGGTCCCCGCAGCCTTCCAGAGCGGAGACGGCCAAAACGTGGCCCACCAATACGTTATTGGCGTATGCCGTGGTACCACGGACCATGAGCGACGATATGGACCCAACGCTCTCGGACGAGATTCGAAGCGTCTGCCGAACGAGCGTCGGCGACGAACTACGGAGCGTCACGTACTTCACCGAAGACGCCGTCGAACAGCTCTACCTCCGGTCAGATCTCGACCAGACCGCGGATCTCGTCGGGTTCGCCGACCACGAGCGAATGGGCTTTCGCTCCCAGTCGGCGTACCGACACACCCAACTCGGCGAGTATCAAGCGACGATCCGCATGTTCGCAAACGGCTATCTCTCGCGCGTAATTCGGGGCCCCCACGGCGTCTGGGTCACGACCGACGAGATGTCGATGGAGCGGTTCGAAGAACTCACGAGCGCGCTCGAGGCGGTCCTCGACGACTTCGCGGACGACGTCGCCGAAACCGACGCGTGAGCTACTGGATTTCGATCTTTCGGACGTACTCGAGGTCGCGGATCGCGGTGAAGACGTCGCCCGAGAGATCCTCGTCGGTGATCAGGTAGAGCCGCGGTTCGTCGGTGAACTCGGGGTCCTCGCTGATCGTCTGGCGGATCGAGATGTCGTGGTCGGCGAGGGTCCCGGTCACACCGGAGACGATCCCTTTCTGTTCGGCGTCGTCGGGCGTGATCGTGAGCACCGTCAGGTCGAGTACCGGCGCGAGATCCATCAGACTCGGCACCTGCGAGATGTTCTGGAAGATCCGGCGCAGTTCGGGATCCTCGAGAATGACGTCCGTCGTCGAGTCGACGACCCGGCGGTCGACGCCGATCTCGCGAGCGATCCCCGTGTTCGGAATCTCGATCCCGCCCGAGACGACCCGGCCGTCGTCGTTGACCGAAAAACCGCGCTCGAGGAGGAGTCGAATAACCGCCTGCTGGCTCGGAGATCCCTCGAATTTCTCCATGATCTCATCAAACATTCGTTGTCGGGTATATGCGGGCTGACGTATAATGCCCGGTGATCGACGTCGTCCCCTCGGGTCGCCGAAAGCGTCCAATCCAGAGGCGGACCGCACACTCCGTCTGACGGACGATTTTTGAGGGTCCAGGAAGTAACGCATCCCATGCGCCCACTCCGGACCTGTGACTTCTGTGACGCCGATGCCGCCGGTGCCTTCGAAATCGTCCCACCCGAACTCGAGCCGACCGAGGCCGAACAGCGCCGCGTCGTCTGCTGTGACGACTGTAAGACCCGACTCGAGAACCTCCTCGAACCGCTGTTGGCCCGCGCCGGGGCCGCTGGCATTGGGGCTGGAGCCGATAGCACTCCCGAGACCGAGGCCGATACGCATACCGGAACCGTCGTCGCCGCCGCGGACGAGTCGACCCAAAAGCAAAAGCGTACGTCCAGTCCGAACGCGACTGTTTCGGGGAGTGACGCCGACAAGACGCCGGACTCGAATTCCGGCGCCGAGTCCGCCACTGACACCACCACCGACGCCGACAGGGCCGACTCGAGTTCCGAGTCGGGACTCGAGAACGACACCGGCATCACGTTCGAACGATCCGAATCCGCTGAATCCGACGATAGCAGCGAGAAGTCGGACGATAACGGCCGAAAAACGGACGAATCAACAGAAACCGATGCGAGCGACACCGAAACCGAAGCTGATGCGAGCGACACGACGGCCGACGAATCAGCGACTCAAACCAGCGGGAGTCGCCCACCGAAGGCGTACGGAAAGGTCCGCAGACTGTTGCGAAACCGGGAGTTCCCCATGAAACGCAGCGCCGTCGAAAACCTGGCCGCCGGGGCCTACGATCTCGAGTCCCACGAGGTCGACGCGATCATCGATTACGCCCTCGAGGAGGGCGAGTTCGTCGAGAAACGCGGGAAACTGCGGCGGCCCTGAACCGAACGGCTAGAGCGTTCCCTTCGTACTCGGCGTTCCCGTCCGCCGTTCGTCGACCTGCGTCGCGTCGTCGAGCGTCCGCGCGAGCGTCTTGAACAGCGCCTCGACCTCGTGGTGTGCGTTCTCGCCGGTGACCTCGAGGTGAACGGTGAGTCCCGCGTGCATCGCCAGCGATTCGCCGAAGTGGCGAGCCATATCGCTCGTGAACTCGCCGATTCGGGCCTGGGAAAAGCGCCCGTCGAAGTAAAACCGAGGGCGGCCGCTCACGTCGACGACGGCGCTCGCGACCGCTTCGTCCAGCGGGACCTTCCGATCGGCGTAACGGACGATCCCGGATCGGTCGCCCAGCGCCTCGTCGAACGCCTCGCCGAGGACGATCGCCACGTCCTCGACGGTGTGGTGATCGTCGATCTCGAGATCGCCGTCACAATCGACCTCGAGGTCGAACAGGCCGTGTTTGGCGAACGACGACAGCATGTGATCGAAAAAGCCGATCCCGGTGTCGACGTCGGCCTCGCCGCCGCCGTCGATCGTCAGCGTACACTCGATCGACGTCTCTGCCGTCTCGCGCGTGACAGTCCCCGTTCGCTCGCTCATGTGACATCGATGTTGCCGCCGGTACAAGGGGGTTGTGCTCGCCGGGGCGGCGACGACCAGTGGAACTGGCTCGAGTGACGCGGTCGATGCCCTATTATGACCGAGTTCGGAGGTCAATATACAAAACGTCCTGAAAATGACGTATGAAAGGTCTAAAAGAATCTCAGAGCGTTTCGAAACGTCCTACGAGCCTCGTAACGGGCCCTGAAACGGACCGAAACGACGCCAAGGTTCGATCCATTATATGATGTGTGCCCTGAATGTCGTGAGTACGAAGAGGTGGCCAGAACCGATGTCCAACCATTCCCCGCTCTCGAACGAATCGATCGGTCCGTCCGGCCCTGAACCGGACCGGCAACACGAGCACCGCAGCCGTCAGCTCCTCCGCTCGCTCAAAGGCTCGACCCAGTTCCTGTCGTTCTGGGTCGCAATCGCCCTTCCCTTCGTGCATCTTCCCCTCCTCGCACAGGGACTCGGCGACCCGCAGGTAACCGTCACGTTCCTCACGCTACTCGCGATCAACGTCTGTACCCTCTACGTTGGTCACGGTCACAAACAGTGACCGCTCCGGTACGAGTATGATTACCAGCTGAGGATCGCCGACGGAACCAGTCCCACCGATAACCGCCAGCGAGATCTTCGTTTTTACCGGCCCCAGTCGCTTTTATGTGCGCTATTCTATAGTCAATAGCGTGGCAGACAGTGCTGGTCCAGTTAGGGATTATCGTCGAAGTTCATCGTTTCCCGGCGAAGAACCGAGACACGGTCAGAACAACGGGTTCCGAAGTCTCCGGTTGGCTACGATAATCCCTAACTGCCGACCGTTGTGCTCTACCCACCGACTTCCGAACCGATTAATGCCTCCCCCATCACAGAACGTGATACTCGATGAAAATTCGCGTCGACTGGCGCTCGAGTTGTAGTCTTACCGGAACGGTGCTGAAGTGGCTCGCCGTTCCCCTCGCCCTACCGCTCGCGCTGTCGATATTCGACGGTGACGACCCCCTCCCGTTCGTTGCTGCGATCATCGTCACGCTCATACTGGGCATCGCACTCGAGCAACTGAGCGACGATCCGGACCTAAATCAGCGAGAGGCGTTCCTGATGGTCGCCCTGACGTGGCTCTGTGTCGCCGCAGTCGGCTCGATTCCGTTCTATCTCACCGGACTCGGTGCCGACCCGGAGTCGGCCTTTTCTGGCCTCGTTAGCGGCTTCGTCAACGCGCAGTTCGAGAGCATGAGCGGGCTGACGACGACGGGCGCGACGGTGATGAGCGGCTGGGACTTCGACAACCAGTCCCGCGGGATTCTACTCTGGCGGCAGTTGATCCAGTGGCTCGGCGGTCTCGGCATCCTGATCGTCGCCATCGGCCTGCTCTCGAACCTGATGGTCGGTGGTGCGCAGTTGATGGAGACCGAGAGCCAGACGCGAAACGTCCGCAAACTCCGCCCGCACATCGACGAAACCGCTCGGCTCATCTGGGGTCTGTACGTCGGTCTTACGGCGCTCGGCGCGGCGACGTTCTACGCGCTCCACCTGCTGGGACTGGCACCCAACATGGATCTCTTCAACGCCGTCTCCCACGCCCTGACCAGCGTGGCGACCGCCGGGTTCTCGCCGGAACCCCAGAGCGCCGGTGCGTTCGCGCCGATCGTCCAGTGGGCCATCATGCCGTTTATGATCCTCGGGGCGACCAACTTCGTCCTGCTCTACTACGTTACGCAAGGCGACGTTCGACAGCCCCTCGAGTCCGAGGAGTTCCGGTTCTACATCGGCGTACTGGTAACGTTCAGCGCGATCGTTGCGGCGATCGTCTGGAACGATCCCGAGATCGGAATGGGGACCGAGGAAACGATAAGACACGGGCTGTTCAACGTGGTCTCGCTGGTGACGACGACGGGCTACGCCTCGACGGACTTCGCCCTCTGGTCGGCCGGCGCGACGCACATGCTCTTTCTCTGTATGTTCATCGGCGGAATGGCCGGGTCGACGACCTGTTCGATCAAATCGCTGCGCTGGCTGGTGACGCTCAAGGCGTTCCGTCGGAACCTCTTTACTTCGATACACCCCGAGGCCGTCCGCCCGCTCCGACTCGGCAATACCGTCATCGACGAAGAGACGATCCGCGACATTTACGCCTACGTGTTGCTGGCCATCGTCATCTTCTTCTTGCTGACGGTTTTCGTCGTCATCGACGCGGCCCGAGTCGGAACGGCGGTTACCGAGTTCGAAGCGATCAGTGCCTCGGCGTCGATTTTCCTCAACATCGGCCCCGCGTTCGGGATGGCCGGCCCCATGGACAACTACGCCGGGTTCCCGACCACCACTCGAGCCGTCATGGTGATCATGATGTGGGTCGGCCGCATCGAGATTATTCCGGTTCTCGTCCTCCTGACACCGGCGTTCTGGCGGTCATGAACGACCCTACTCGCTCACAGCTGACGCCGTTCCGCTTGAAGCGAGGGTATCACGTTTCCAGGCCTCGGTTCGGGAAATAAACTACAGCCCAGCGAGTTATACTGTCGGACAGCAGTCAATACGAAGTCGGTCGCGAATTCGCGGCCGTCGACGTCGGAGACGGCCGCAGTAGAGCGACCGATCGTCACGTAATTTCGTTCGACAGTACTAGTCAGCAATCGCGTTCTGGGCGTCCTCGAGCGTGAAGTTCCCTTCGTACAGCGCACTGCCGACGACCACCGCGGCAGCGCCGGCGTTCTTGAGCGCCCGCACGTCCTCGAGCGTCGCCACACCGCCGCTCGCGATCACCGGAATATCGGTCGCCTCGACCAGTTCTCGGACGGGTTCAGCGGCGACGCCCTCGAGTTGTCCCTCGACGTCGACGTTCGTAAACAGAATCGCGGCGGCACCGAGATCCTCGTAGCGTTCGGCGGCTTCGACGGGCGAAATTCCGGCTCCTTCGGTCCATCCCTCGACGACGACCTCGCCGTCTTTCGCATCGAGGCTCACGACCACGCTATCGGGATGGTCCTCGCTGATTTCGGCGACGATATCGGGACGTTCGACCGCCGCCGTACCGAGGATGACGCGGTCGAGACCGCGCTCGAGCAGGTCGGTCGCGCCCTCGGCGGTGCGAATCCCGCCGCCCAGTTGCGCGGGAACGTCGACGGTATCGAGCACGGCCTCGATCGCGTCGGCGTTCGCCCGCTCGCCCTCGAACGCCCCGTCTAAATCGACGAGGTGAAGCGACTCCGCGCCGGCGTCGATCCACCGCTGTGCGGCCTCGACGGGGTCGCCGTAGGTCTTCTCGGTTCCGCGCTCGCCCTGGACGAGCTGGACGACCTCGCCGTCCTGAATGTCGACCGCAGGAATCACCTGAAATGACGGAAACGCGTTCATAGCGGGTTACAGGCGTGGCGCGTGCGTAAACCCACCGACTTTCGATGTCAACGACCGAACCGACGCGGACCGAAGCGTCGAATATCGTTCGGATCGGTCCAGACAACAGGTTACGACCCGTTACAGTCCGGTTCCTGTGCAGAGCGGTTACGGGGAACGATGTTGTGGGTCGGAGTAGCTGGATGTCGATACTCGCTGTGCTCGCTCAGGAGCCCGTGGCCCAGCCCGAACTGACGACCGACATGCTGGTCGTTTTCGGCGTCGTCGCGCTCGCGCTCGTGTTGTTCGTCACCGAACGGCTGCCGATCGACGTAACCGCGATCCTGCTGATCGTCGTGTTGGTCGTTCTGGAACCATGGACCGGCGTCGATCCGAGCACCGGCATCTCCGGCTTTGCAAACGACGCCACGATCACGGTGCTGGCGATGTTAATTCTGAGCGGCGGCATCGCTCGAACGGGACTCGTCCAGGAACTCGGCCGGCGGATGGCGTCCTTTGCGGGCAACAACATCCGCAAACAGCTGTTCGCGACGGTTCTTGCGACCAGTCCCGTCTCCGGCTTTCTCAACAACACGCCCGTCGTCGCCTTACTGGTCCCGGTGGTCACCGACGTCGCAAACCGAGGGAACACCTCGCCGTCGAAGCTGCTCATCCCGCTGTCGTACGCCTCGCAGGTCGGCGGCATGCTCACCCTCATCGGCACCTCGACGAACATCCTCGCCAGCGACATCAGCGCCCGCCTCGGGCAGGACTACCCCGAACTCCACCGGTTCTCGATGTTCGAGTTCACGCAACTGGGTGCGATCGTCGTTACCGTCGGCGCACTCTACCTGATCTTCGTCGGCCACTATCTCCTGCCCGAACGCGTCCCCCCACGGGCGGACTACCTCGAGGAGTACGAAGTCGGCGATTACGTCGCCGAAGTGGCTGTCGTTCCGGGATCGCCGTTCGTGGATGCGACGGTCAACGACGCCACTGAGGGGTTGGGTCCCGAAATTGACGTCGTGCAGGTCGTCCGCGAGGGAGACCGGTCGATCGCGCCCCGTCGAGACACCCGCTTGCGGGAGGGCGACGTTCTCGTCGTTCGCACCGACCGGGACGCGATTACGATGCTCGAGGACGTCAGGGGCGTCGAACTCGTCGGCAACCCCCAGTCCACCGCGGAGATAACGGACGACGACGGTGAAGGAATCGTCACGGAACTGGTCGTCTCGCTCGACTCGCGGCTGGTCGGCGAACGGCTCGAGCCCGAATTCTTTCGCGAGGAGTTCGGCGCGGCCGTGCTCGGACTCCGACGCCGCGGTTCGCTCGTCGGCGAGCGACTCGTCGGCCGTCGGCTCGGCGTCGGTGATACGCTGCTCGTCCAGGCGCCGTCGGACACCCTCGACCGGCTGTCACGCCGCGACGACGTCATCGTCGCGCGTGAACCGCCCCAGACGGAGTACCGAGCCGACAAAGCGCCCATCGCCGTCGCCATCATGATCGGCGTCGTCGCCGTCGCCGCCCTCGAAATCTATCCGATCCTCGTCTCCGCGCTGGCGGGCGTCGTCGCGATGGTCGTCACGGGCGTACTCGACCCGAACGAACTGTACGACGCCGTCGAGTGGGACATCATCTTCCTGCTGGCGGGCGTGATTCCGCTCGGAATCGCACTCGAGCAAAGCGGCGGGGCGGCGTATCTCGCCTTCCTGGTCGTACAGACGGCCGGATTCCTGCCGACGCTCGTCGTGCTCTGGCTGTTCTACGTCACCACGGGTCTGATCACGGAGATGATCAGTAACAACGCAAGCGTCGTCCTCCTGGTCCCGGTGGCGGCGGCCGCGGCCGCAGCGATCGGATCGAATCCCTTCGCGTTCGTCATGGCGGTCACCTTCGCCGCGAGCACGGCCTTCCTCGGTCCGATCGGCTATCAGACAAACCTGTTCGTCTACGGCCCCGGCGGGTACAAGTTTAGCGACTACTTCCGCGTGGGCGCGCCGCTTCAGGTGATACTGTCGATCGTCACCGTACTCGGGATCGCGTTCTTCTGGGGCGTGTGATCGGTGTGGCGTACGGACCGCGACAACCGTTTGGAACCTCGATCAGGGGCCATTTGACGGCTCCTGCGAGACGTAATTGTCACTCAGGTACTGTCTAGTTCGAATAACGTCGTGCTGACTTCCAGTACTTCTTTTAGCGGCATACCTGTATTATACGCTGATGGTCGAAACCGTGCTGTTGGTCGGTATCGTTGCCTCGGTTTTCGTCGGCTTCAATATCGGCGGCTCGTCGACCGGAATCGCGTGGGGGCCGGCAGTCGGTGCCGGTCTCCTCAGTAAGGTCGCAGCAGCCGGGCTGATGACGTTCTTCGTCTTTCTGGGCGGCTGGACGGTCGGTCGGAACGTAATGGACACGTTAGCCGGCGATATCATCTCGATCGAGATCTCGCTGGCGGCGGGCGTGGCCGTCCTCTTTTTTATCGGACTGGGGATCCTCATCGCCAACGTCTTCGGCGTGCCCGTGCCGACGTCGATGACCACGGTCGGTGCGATCGCCGGACTGGGGCTGGCAACCGGGACGGTCAACTACGAGACGATCACGTGGATCATCTCGTGGTGGGTCGTCACGCCGGTCCTCGGTCTCTGGATCGGCGCGGTCGTCGGCCGATACATCTATCCGGAGCTCAACCGTCGGTTCGAGATCAGTTCCTCCGAGGGGTCGTTGCTCGCCCTCGAACGCGGCGGATCGATTCCGAGGCCGGCACTCGGACCGAACACGACGTATCAGGAACTCGGCGGGACGATCGTGGTCCTGATCATCGGCTGTTACATGGCGTTCAGCGCCGGCGCGAGCAACGTCCCGAACGCGGTCGCGCCGCTGGTCAGCAGCGGAGCCCTCGAGGCGGATCCTGCGATCATCATCGCAACCGTCGCGATCGGACTCGGTGGGTTCACCATCGCCCGTCGGACGATGGAATCCGTCGGCAGCGAACTAAGCGACATTCCGTTACTCGCGGCGCTGGTCGTCATGATCACCGCCTCGACGATCACAACCGCCCTCTCGTGGGCCGGCATTCCGATCAGCCTCGTCATGGCCTCGGTAATGACGATCGTCGGCCTGGGCTGGGGCCGCGCCACGCGTCCCATCACGGCTCGAGAGGCCATTCGCGGCGACACCGACGCGGAGCTATCGATGGGGGCACTGACCGCAGAGCCCGACGCCCCGGTAACCAAGATCGGTGAGGCGGAGTCCGACGAAGCGCTGGACGCGGGAGACCTCTTCAACCCGCGCGCGATCGTCAAGTACGTTTCGATGTGGATCATCGGCCCGGCGATGTCGACGCTGCTGGCCTACGGCTTTTTCACCGCCGCCGGAATCAGCTGAGACGGACGGTCGTACCGACTCACCGATTGCGCTTATCGAACCACCGCCTCCACCGCGTTTATTCGGGTCGCCGTCGTAGCCCACGTATGATCTCGCGCGTTCTCGTTCCGATGGACGGCTCGGAGATGAGCGAACACGCCCTCGAGTACGCCCTCGAGGCCTATCCGGAGGCCGCGATAACCATCCTGTCCGTCGTCGGCGAACCGTCGTCGATGTGGGGGTCGGCCACCGGAATCGCGCTCGCCGATGATTTCGAGCAGGCGGCTCGCGAACACGCCCAGCCGACGTTCGACCGAGCGGGCGAACTCGCTTCGGAGGTCGGCCGTGAGGACGATCTCGAAACCGCCTTCGAGTTGGGGCATCCGGTTCGGGCGATCATCAACCGGGCGGACGACTACGAGACGGTCGTGATCGGCAGTCACGGCGGAACCGTCGCCGAACGCCTGTTCGTCGGCAACGTGGCGGAGAAAGTCGTTCGTCGGTCCCCGGTTCCGGTCGTGGTCGTTCGGTGAGCACCGTCACAGCGGAATAGCTAGTAATACCATCGCCGATCGTCGGGGGGGACCGTCATCGTCCAGCGGTCCCGCCGGTACATCGGTACGGCAGACCGTATGAAACGGCGGCCACACTGATCGTATCGGTTCGGCGGAATAGACCGATGACGATCAACCGTCGTCGCGTTCCGTTCTCTCGTCGTCCGCGTCCTCCGTCTGCTCGGCAGTGTTATCGATCAGTTCCTCGACTTCGTCCTCGCGGGGCCGGCGGTCCACCCGCTCGTCGACAGCGTCTACCTCCGCTTTCATCTCGTCGAGCCGTTCGCCGACGGTTCGTTCGATCACCTCTTCGACGGTTTCACCGACCTGCTCCTCGACAGTTTCGCCAACCGTTTCTTCGACCGTCTCGCCCACTTTCTCCTCGACCGTCTCGCCCACCTTCTCCTCGACTGTCTCGCCGACCGTCTCTTCGACGGTTTCACTGACACTTTCCTCGACCGTCTCCTCGACG
>NZ_WUYX01000061.1 GCF_009834785.1 Natronorubrum halalkaliphilum | reverse complement strand
GGATTTCACTGTCCGCTTGTTGCTGATTGCTGGACACAACTCAACAAGCGGACTTCTCAACTAACGGCTTTGTGAAGTACTGAGTGTTCCTCCATCGTCTTCACCGAGAGGTCCACCCGGTCTGCAACCAATTCCTTCCGGTGACCCTCATCCAGGAGGTGCGTTACGCTCGATCGCCTGAGATCGTGTGGTGCGATACTTGATGGACACCGAGCAGCGTGTAGGCGCGTTGTTGCTTCACATTCGGTAATTTCACGGTCATGTGGACACTCATTCGCAAAATCGCACGGACGCGTGATCTGGTTTACGTGATCCCGGACATTGGAATGGCTGACCCGGCCTTGTTCGGTGGTGAATAACGGTGATCGGCCATAGTCGTCTGTAACATCGCAGCGTTTCCCTTCGATATAATCGTCCAGAAGCGAGCAACACCAGAGTGCGAGATTGACTTCTCGTTCGCTGTGTTCCTGGTTCTTGAGCGGAGTATCTGTGTCGGGCCGATGATGGAGCTCTACGTAGTGTTCCTCGGGATGGTAGTCATCCAGATCAAGCGCTCGAAGTGCTCCAAGTCGCATTCCAGTGTGCCAGAGAACGGCGAAGACAGTATGTCGAAGAGAGGCATACTCGTATTTCTCGAGGAACGACAGGATCTGCTGTGCTGTCTCCGGGGTGACTTTCCTGTTGCGGCTAGCGTCGTCAGGCTGTGCGACCGTCATTCCGTCGGCTAGACCGTTTTCGACGAGTCCGCGGCTCTGTAGCCAGCGGACGAACACTCGAAGGACAGTCATCTGGTTGTAGAGGGTCACTTCACCGACCTCCAGCTGGCGGTCCAGCCTGAAGTCAGCGAGATCGAATCCATCGATGTTGTTGATGTACTCGATGTCTTCGTCGTCACACCACTGCCACCACTGGCGGAGGAGCGACCGATGGTTGTAGAGGGTGGCGTCGGAAACGTCGGGTTCGCGTTCTTTGAGATAGCGTTGCGCCGCTTCTTTCGGGGTCATCTTCCGTGTCATAGTGGTCGGTGACCCACGAGACGTGGAGTCGCCCACCCCGCGATGACGTCGATCAATTACCCACGGGGATCGGCCTGGATTGAGTGCAAGCGCGCGGTGGCGTGATCGCCACGGGTCTGGGATGGCCGGATGGTTGGTCTGCCTGCGATGGTGGATACACCTCCAGACACGGAAGCGCAGGCGCGCAAGCGCCGAGTACCGTGGGAGGCCGGCAGTGAGGGGTGCAGCGAGCGTAGCGAGCGAACCGCGAACGTCAGAAAAGGCGTGAAATGCAGTTTATTTCACGCCTTTTCGGTTCAGTTCAAATCTGCCCCAACCCACTAATTTTGCGCCGAACAATTCCGTGAGGCGCAAATCCGTTACGTTGGGCAGATTTGAATCAGGCAAGTCGCAGCCCGGGAAGCGACCGAAGTGAGCGACCCGGAACGTCTTGACGAGGTTCAAATCTGCCCCGGCTAATTTCGGTTGGTCACCAGCTTACCGGTGTTCAATCTGCAGTGAGACAGATGCCCTATTCGTTCTCTCCACGAGGCCACTGCTATCGATACACGAGATGACGATCACCGTTATCGACGCACTCGAGTTGACGACCACCCGATCACGATAAAGGCCACCTGTCAATCGGGATCGAACAGTAGAAACGTTCGAATCGACTCGAGCCCCGTATGGAGGTTTTCGTCCGGTTGCTGGCGCTGCTCGTCGTCCTGCTCCTCGGGACCGGGCTGCGAACGTTGGGCGTTCTCGACGCCGGTCGAACGGCGCGGCTGAACGCCGTCGCGTACTACGTCGCGCTCCCGGCGCTCATCTTCGTCTCGACCTACGATCGGGCGATCGGCGAGTTGCTGTCCCCGGCGCTGTTCGGCGGTCTCTTGCTCGTCCTGTTCGCGACGGCGGGGCTCGCCTGGATGGTCCACCGACGTCGCGCCTCGAGAGCGCGTCAGAGCGTGGCTGTCGTCCAGTCGTATCACTCAAACCTGGGGTATCTCGGGCTTCCCCTCGTCGCCGCGACGTTCGACGCGACGGTGACGGCGATCGCGAGCGTGGTGTTGGGCGTGGTCACGTTGATTCAGTTACCGCTGACGGTGCTCGTGCTTTCGACGCTCAACGGTGCGGACGCGGCCCTCGGTGCCGAATTACGATCGCTCGCGAGAAACCCCGTACTGGGAGCGTTGCTCGCCGGACTGGCCATTGGATCGATCGGTTTCTCGGTTCCCGCACCCGCCGTAACCGGACTCGATCTCGTCGGCTCGCTCGCGCTCCCGCTCGCCCTGCTCTGCGTGGGCGCGTCGCTGCAGTTCGATCTGCCGTCAGTCGACGTCGGTGCGACCGGTTCGATCATCGCGCTCAAGATCGTCTGTATGCCCCTGCTCGCGTGGCTCGTCTTTTCGACGCTCGACGTCGATACGGCGACGCTAACCGCGACGGTCGTGATGTTCGGCACGCCGACGGCGGTCTCCACGTTCGTCTTCGCGGCCGAACTCGGTGGTGACAGCGAGTTCGCGTCGCTGAACGTCTTCGCGACGACGCTCGTCTCCATGGCGACGCTGTTTCTCCTGATTACGCTCGTCGGGTAGTCCGGTTCGACCGCCGGGCCGAGAATCAGATCCAGTTCCGATCCGCCGCTGCTGACGACCAGATCGACGGCTATCGGGAGAAGAGTCCCTTGAGTCGCCCGAGCAAGCCGGGCGACCCGTCCCCGTCTCGGTCGTCGTCGCTCGAGTCGCCTGCCGCGGTCTCGCCGCCGCGCTGGACCGAGCCGGCGAGGGGGCCCGCATCGTCGCTTAGCTCGGTCGTCGTCGACGGGTCGGCTCCTTCCGTCGAAGACCCGGTCTGCTCGCGCGTCGCCTCGAGGTCGTCCATCGAGAGTTCGATCTCGTCCACGTCCGGCGTCGACTCGCGTCCGTCGCCCGCTTCGGCGGCCCGGACGTCGGCACCGGTGACGGTTCCGTCCTCAACGCGGGCCGCGAGTGCCTCGAGGGAGGCGTCTTCGTCGTCGGGATCGACCGTTTCGTCGGGGAGCGATCCGGCGGCCGACTCGAGTTCGGCATCGGATTCAGCTCCTGTCCGTGTCCCCGTCTCGGTAGCGGCCGAACCGGCAGCGTCGGTCTCGGATGCCGTCTCCTCGGCCGCCGGAATCTCGTCTTCGTCGAATTCGGTCGTGACTGAGTCGCCCGTCGTCGTTGTGGTTGTCGTGGTTTCGCTCGAGTCCGCCGCCGATTTCGTCTCGTCGAGCGAGTTGAGAATATCGTCGACGCTCTGATCGGAGACGACGCGGTTGGGGCCGCCGCCGGGTTCGAGACCGCCGCTCGAGTTGCCGTCGGTATCGGTGTCGTCGGCACCGGTGTGGGTGTCGGCGTCGCCGTTGGAACCGGTACCCGACTCCCTCGAGTCGGCGCTCGAGTCCTGCCCGGCAGCGGTAGTCCGCTGTGAGTGCTCGTCGCTCATTGTGCACGTCTGTCCGTGCCGAGACCATAACCTTTCCCCCGTACGATCGGCGCGGTAAATGAACCCGCCGAACGATGCCCCTCGTGGCCCGCTCCCCGCCGACTCACTCGGCCAGCGGCGGCTCCGAGAGCACGACGTTGAGCACCGCGCCGACGAGAATGAGCATGCCGGCGAAGTAGAGCCAGGTGACGAAGAGCAAGACGGCACCGACGGCACCGTAGGCCTGATAGCGGCCGGCGTTGGCCGCGTAGAGCTGAAAGCCGATCTGGAGGATCGTCCAGCCGACGGCTGCGAAGACGGCTCCGGGGACGATGTCCGGTAGCTGGACCGGAATCGGCGGTAACACGTAGTAGATCGGCAGGAAAACGAGGACGAGACCGACCAACAGCGTCAGCCAACTCACGACGCCGGCGAAGGGCACGAAATCGGCTGCGATGCCGAGTACGGTGCCGATCACGATCATCAGCGCCAGCGCGCCCGCACCGGCGATAATCACGGTGACGCCGTCTTTGACTTGATCGACGAGCGTGTCCTCGGCGACCTCGTCGTAGACCTTGTCGAAGGCGAGGCTGAGTCCGCGGAAGACCTTGAGCCCGCCCCAGACGGCGACGAGGAGCGCGACAGCCGTTGCCTGTGCGCGTCCGGACTCGGTCGTCAACGCCTCGATGACGAGGTCCTCGCCCGCTTCCGGGAGGAAGTCGCCGGCGACCAGAATCAGCCGTTCGGCCGTTTCCTCTCCGCCGAGTAACGAACCGACGACGAGGGCGAGCAACACCAGCGGAATCAACGATACGAACGCGTAGTAGGCAAACGCCGCCGCAAGAAAGGAGATGTCCCGGTCGCTCGCCGTCCGGTAGATCGAGAGTGCGGTCTCGGAGACGTCCATATCTGACTCTATATGGCCAACCACTAAAGGCGTATCAGTCGATCACAGTTTCAGGTCTGGCATTCTGTGCGACCGGTCCCGAGCCACGTTTCGCCGTTCGCCGGTCTACCACTCGAGACAGAAGTTGTGCGACGCGTAGACTTCGCCTTCCGCCGCGATGTAGACGCCGACGCCGCCGCGGTCCCAGTCGGGCGTCGAGCCCTCCTCGAGGATCGCCTGGCGGTGTGACGTCGAGTTCATCCACTGGTCGACGAGGCCGACGGCGAGATCCTCCGAGGTCTGGTAGCGGACGGTCTCCCCGGTACCGGGGCGTTCGACGTGGTGGTCGACCCACGTCATGGCGATGTTCTCGCCGTAGCCGCGACAGTAGCCGTCGACGTCGGTAAAGCGATCCATTGGTTCCTGGCCGTCGGGATTGACGTGATCGAAGTAGTCCCGGTCGGCCATGTCGTGGCTGTGGGCCCGGGAGACGGACGCGATCGTCCCGTCCCACTCGAGGGGCTCGAGGCCGTGGTCGGCCCGCCGGTCGTTGACTTCGGCGTGGATGAAGTCCTCGACGGCGGCGGACTCGACGGTCTCGATATCGGTTTCGTACGTCGATTCACCGGGGTCGTTCGGATCCGTGACGTTCGGATTCCGCTCGCCGGCCGGCGGCGGATCGGAACTCGGCGACGGCTGCTCCCTGATGTCGACCTCCTCGGGGACCTGGAAGTCGTCGTCGCTGAGCCCGCTCAAATCCTCGAGTACGGTCGGTGCGAGCACGGCGGTGCCGAGGGCGAGCGCGCCGACCAGGACGACGACAACGGTGAACCGAAGCAGCGATCGCACGACGGCGTCGTCGCCGGGGCCGTTAGAGCCGTCGGAGCCGTCGGCTGCCGCGTTCGATCGGGACCGGGGACACATCGTTCGAGGAGACCAGATTGGGCGATAAGTGTCTCCGGATCGATCGCAGAAGTTGATACAGCCATCGCTCGAGTACTGTTATCGGAGTCGACGGATTCGTCGACGAAGCCGATTCTCGGCCGGACGACACCCGTCCCGTTCGTTCACCCGTCTCCGAAGATCGTTTCGTGGACTCCGAGAACGAGGCCGGGAACGACGGCCATGAAGAGGTGTTCTTCGAGGGGAATTCCCGCGATATCGATGCCGGTCCGTAGCTTGATGTCGAAGACGCCGACGGCGAGGGTGTACCGATCCCAGACGTACGCGATGGGATACAGTGCGGCGATGGTGACCGCCGCCTTCCGAAGCGCGTTCGCCCGAAACAGCAACAGGGCTGCGACAGTCCCCCAGAACACCTCGGTTGCGAGGTACGTATACCGCCCGAAAACGCCGATATCTGGTACCATATATCCGGTACATCGGCGACTCCCAAAACGTCCCGCCTCGTGCCCACCCGGCTAAAACGTGCGGTATGTTCAAAACCCCGGCGACAGTATGCTCAGTTAGAACGATGAATATCGCTGATATCGCCAGTCAGGACTACATCGAAGTCGACGTCGGGAAGCGAATGGGGAAGGTCCGTTCAATGTTCGAGAACGGCAACCCCAAGGGAATTATCGTCACCAAGGACGGGGAGTACGAGGGCGTCATCAGCGAGCGGGAGGTCCTCCAGTCTCACGTCGAAGACGACGCCAAGGTGGCGGCGCTGATCAAACCCAGCCGGAGCGCGCCAGCACCTCGAGTCAGTCGGGACGAAGACGTCCGCGAAACCGCACGCGTTCTGGTCGAGAGCAACGCGAAGGTCGCGCCCGTCTTCGAAAACGACGAGCTCTGGGGCGTCATCAGCAGCGATGCTCTCCTCGAGGCCGTTCTCGAAAACCTCGATACACTCTCCGTTGAAGACGTCTACACGGACGATCCGGTTACGGTCTCCGAGGACGACGGGATCGGCCGGGCGCTCAACCAGCTCCGGGAGCACGGTATCTCGCGGCTGCCCGTCCTCAACGAGAACGGCTTCCTTACCGGGGTCGTAACGACCCACGACATCGCCGACTTCGTCATCCGGGAAAACGAGCGAATGACCACTGGCGACCGCGCCGGTGACAACAACCGAATGCTCGACGTTCCCGTCTACGACATCATGAACAGCCCGGTCCAGACGACGACGCTCGACACGACCGCTCAGGAAGCCGTCGAAACGATGCTCGGGGACGACTACGCGGGGCTGATGGTCACGCCGGACGACGACGATCGGGTCGTCATCGGCGTCATCACGAAGACGGACGTCCTGCGCGCACTGACGTTCACCGAGGAGGAGCGGATGGACGTCCAGATCACGAACATTTCGATGCTCGACACGATCACCCGAGAATCGATCGTCGAGAGCATCGAAGACGTTTCGGACAAGTACGCCGACATGCAGGTGATGCACGCGCACGTGCGATTCAAAGAACACAAAGAGAAACTCCGCGGGACGCCGTTGGTCCACTGCCAGATCCGTCTGCGAACGAACAAGGGACAGGTCGCCGGCACCGGCGAAGGCTACGGCGCTGAAAACTCCTTCCGCGTCGCCCTCGACAAACTCGAGCGAAACGTCCTCGAAGTGAAAGGGGTTACGAGCGACGAGGAGTACCGCGGCCAGCTCCTGCGGAAGCTGAACGAACTGTAACGACGCGCCGTTGCCGTTCGGTTCGCGCTTCGGTTTGGGTTTTCGGTTGGAATGTTCGACTGCTTCCGTCGTGTTGGGTCCGACGACCCCGCAGTATTCGACGTCGAGCGAGAAGCCAACGGCGACGAGTTCGTCGAATCAAACGGTCCGTACAGATACTACTCCCCGCCCTCGACCCCCAGTGCGCCGGTCTCGTGTACGTCTCGAGCCGAGTGCCGTCACCCGGTTACCTTCGAAACTTCCGAGTTGGTCGACACCCGAACGCCGACAGGACTCAAGCGTCCACAGGAACCCGTTCCGAACGCACGCACAACTGGTCAGCGCCGCGCCGGCTCGTCGCCACCCTCGAGTCCCGAGTCCGTGATCCGGAACTGGGCCGTTTCCCCGGCGGGTCTCGATCGGTGCTTCTCGAGGGTTGCACGCCGGTTCCCGCCGCGGAACCGTTCCAGACGGAGGACGACGCCGGTCCAGTGTTCTAACGTGTTCCCACCAAGCGCGCGCGTGCGATCCGCGTCGGGATCCGAGAACACCTGATTCGTGAGTACGACCGCGAGGTCGTGTTTGCGGGCGAGCGAGAGGAGGTGAGTCACCTGTCGCGCGACGCTCCGGAGCGCTTCGCCCTCGTCACCGTCCGCCGTTCGCTCGAGCCGGTAAAACCCGGTCGCGCTGTCGAGGACGATCAGGTCCGCCCGCTGGGCGAACTCCTCGGCGTCGCGGACGGCCTCGGACTGCTCCTCGAAATCCAGGGCGTCCTCGATGACGATTCGGGAGGCGACGGATTCGACGTCGTCGTCGCCGACCCGGGCCGAGAGCAGTTGCTGGAAGCGGTCGACGGAGACACCCTCGGTGTCGATGTAGACTGCCGTGCCGCCGCCGACGGCTGCCTCGACGGCTGCCGAGAGCGCGAGGTTCGTCTTACCAGCGGCCGGCGAACCGTACACTTGCGTGACAGTTCCCCGTTCGAACCCCCCACCGAGTAACTCGTCGACCGGAGCACAGCCAGTCGGAATCGCCTCGTCGTTCACAGTTCGAGTTGGCAGGTAACCAGCAAAAAGGCCCCGGAACGGGTCGGCGATCGATCAAAGACTCTCGAGCGGCAAACAGATCGGCTTCGGTCATCGGTTCATACAGCCGGACAGAAATCACTGCAGAAGATTCGCCGGACGGGGGCGGCGAATACTCACAATAGTTCTGTCCGACAGTATCACCCACTCCGGCCTAGCGCGCCACCGCACATCGGTGCGCCAGTCCACTCCGATAGCGACACTCAACCGAGCCGGTCGCGTACGTTTATTCACACTCGAGTCGAACGCCCACACGTGATCGTCGTCGCCACGTCAGATTTCGAGGTGTACCACGGCGTCGTCAATGAACTCCGGGACCGGGGCACCGAGTTCACGACCGTCGAACCCGACGCGGAGCTACCGGAGCATACCGAAGTCGTCGTCACCGACAGCGACCACGCCGACGCGGACGCGTTCGCCGACGTGACGACGATCGTCGCCGATCCGGACACCCCCAGACGCGCCGTCGACCAGGCACTGACTGCCGTTCGCGGCGACGGCGGCCGGACCATCATCGGCGTCGACCCGGGCCGCAAACCCGGCATCGCCGTGCTCGCGGGCGAGATGGTCGTGGCCGCGTTTCAGGTGCCGCTGTCCGACGCCGCCGACGTGATCCAGCGCGAGGCCGCCGACGCCGCCTCGCCGATCGTCCGCATCGGAGACGGATCCCGCCTTCAGGGCGCGAAGCTGGTCAACGACCTCGAGGACGTGACGGTGGAACTCGTCGACGAGACGGGGACATCGCCCTACCTCGGAACCGGATCGAGGGGGATGGGCGATATCCTCGCCGCGGTCAACATCGCCCGACTCGAGGGCGAGGTGGTCGAGACTCGAGAGATCGAACCGACGACGGGCGAGCTACAGGTAATCAAGGACCGATCGCGCGAGCAGAGCGAGAAAAACCGGGCGATCGACGAAGTGCTGGCCCGGCGGGTTGCGGCGGGCGAGTTGACGGTCGCCGAAGCGCTCGCTGAGCATCAGCGTTCACCCTCTGATTCAGAGGAAACGTAGCGACTCTGGAACGGGTTTATAACTGTGGTGCTCGGCTCGTACTCGTCGTCTGATTCCTGACGGGCGCGACTCGCGTGTCACGGGTGACTCGAGAACAGTCACGAATCGGCGGTGCTCGTAGCCACCGGACGGCACAGTCGGCGTTCGTAACCGATCGAGGCCTCAGTGTACGGTTCGAAATTTCGCATGCCATGTGACTTTTCGATGTCGACAGTGGTTCCAGCACGATATTCGCGTTTGAGAGACTGTTGTGAAACGCTGTAGTCACTCGAGTAAGGTCGGGCGCCACGTATCGAACCGACTCCAATCAGCGCTCCTGTAGGCATCCATTACGACAGTCCTGATTTCGTACTGGCCCACAATCACGGCGTAATAGCACCCGTCCACGAGCTGAATTACCCTCAATAACAGCCTACACTGGTCCCAAACGTGATGGTATGATTGGATATTAGTCCGATATCTCCTGTCGGAATGGTAGTGCACTCATGAAAAGTATTCAGAAGTCCAATAACAATAGTCGTACTGGCTGTGGTCGGTGTATGGTCGATTCGACCAACAGAAGACGGTTCTTGGCTGCGAGTGGGATCACAGTCGTCGGTCTCAGTGGCTGTCTCGGCAGCGACGACGAGACTGCGGACGAAGAACAGACACAATCTGACTCGAGCGACGACGGCTCGAGCGACGACAACCCTGACGATAACAATCCCAACCAGCGGACGATCCAGTGGGGTGGGCAAGGAAGCGAAAACGCGACGCAAGACTGTGCGGAAGACGAGGTCGGCTTCTGGAAGTGGGTGCTCACGCCTGGTGGACCCGAGGCCATCGAAGAGGCGACGCTCTTCGTTACCATCCAGCCGACTGATCCGGACGCAGAGCCGGTGACTCTGGAAGTCGAGGGCTTTACGCCGGGCGGTCCACGAGGAGTGTTTCAGTTCAACGTCTTCCTGCAAGGCGGTGGCACCGTCCAGAGTGCGTTCGTCGAGTTTAGCGGAGGCGGAGCCAACCCTCGACTGACGATCAGCGAAGGCGAGTGCCGGGAAGACGACGACCCGGTTGACGTGACGGTCATCACCGACCCCGAAACCGACGTCAACGATTCCACCGCGACGCTCAACGCGGAACTCCTCCCCTTCGAGGAAGAATTCGATGAAGTCGACGTGTTCTTCGATTATCGAGTCGCTGGGTCGACAGAGTGGATCCGGGTGCCAGGCGATCCTGAATCGCTCTCAGACGACGGTGGCGAGTTCAGCGCGGAGATCCCCGTCGAACCGAACACTGATTACGAGTTCCGGGCGGTCGCAGTCGCGCCCGACGAGACGGAGTTTACCGGCGAGATCCGGACGTTCACGAAGGAGGACGAACCCGACGTGACGAAGCCGACGGTCGTCACCGGCCCGGCCACCGACGTCAACGAGTCCACGGCAACGCTCAACGGCGAACTGACCGATCCCGGCAGCTTCGACGTGGCCGATATCGAGGTGTTCTTCGAGTATCGCGTTATCGGTGATGAGGATTGGATACCGACCGACGCGCAGACGCTCGAGGAACTCGGTCCGTTCAGCGCGGAGATCGACGTCGAACAGGGCGTCGAGTACGAGTACCGTGCGGTCGCAGAAGCGAACGACACGCGGGCGACCGGCGAGACCTTGACGTTCCGAAAGGAAGTGCCGGACGAGGAACTCCCCGAAGTCGCCACCGAGCCCGCAACCGACGTTAACGAGTCGACGGCGACGCTCAACGGGCAGTTGATCACGCTCGGTGACTTCGACGACGTGGACGTCTTCTTCCAGTACCGAATCGTCGGCGCAGAGGAGTGGCTGATGACCTCTGCACAGACGCTCACCGAGCCGGGGCCGTTCAGCGACGAAATCTCGGACCTCCTCACGGGCGTCGAGTACGAGTTTCGGGCGATCGCTACGGCTAACGACGTGGTCGTCGCCGGGCCGATCCAGCGGTTCACGAAGGAGCCGAAGAAGAAAGAGCGCCGGAAGAAAAAGAAACTCGAGAAGAAGAAACACGCCTACGAGCGCAAGAAACGCGAGTACGAGAAGTACAAGAAGAAGTACGAGAAAGACCAGATCGACAAGGATACTCTTGAGAAGAAAAAGCGCGCCTACAAAGACGCCAAGCGCAAGTACGAGAAATACCGGAAGAAATACAGGAAGTACAAGCGGAAGGAAATCGCCTACAAACACAAGAAAGGCGAGTACGAGAAGTACGAGAAGAAATACGAGAAAAATCGCATAGACGAGAAGACATACGAGAAAAAGAAAGGCGCCTACAAGGACAAGAAACGGGCCTACAAAGACACGAAAAAGAACTTGGGGTGTAACGAGTAACGCCGACCGGGAATCCCCTCTCAGCCGTTCGGCTTGAACCCGACCGAACAGATCAACGCTCTTTCGTGCTGGCCGTCGTCGCGGTCTCCCCGGTGGCTCAGTTTACTGGTCTGACTCGAACGCCCCTTCAGCGCGTCGGATCACGTCCCTGACCGCTGATCCGGTTTCGGCTGCCACCGCCGCGGCGTCGTCGTACTCAGCGCTCACGTCGTAGACCTCGCCGTCGGCGTCACTCGCCACTTTCACCGTCACCGCGTACGTTTCGCCGTCGACCTCGAGATCCACGGTTTCGAACATCCTGCTGGCGATCCACCGGTGGGTCGCGCCCGCGTCCCGCACACCCAGCGTGCCGGTTTCCTCGGCCAGCGCTCGAGCCACCCGTTCTCGATCCGCAGGCTTACAGATCACCTTCACCAGATGTCCTGGGCGGGACTTCTTCATCGTCGCTGGGAGAATCGACACGTCTCGCGCGCCTGCATTCGCTAACGTCTCCTGCAGGCCGCCCAGCACCTCCGGCGTGGCGTCGTCGAGGTTCGTCTCGAGGACGGCAATATCGTCTTTGACCAGTCCACCCCGCCCGCCCTCGCCGACCAGCACCCGAAGCACGTTCGGATGCGGATCGAGGTCGTAGCCGCCGGCGCCGTACCCCGACGCCTCGAGGTCGACTGAGGGCAGCGACTCCACGCCGTCGGCGAGGTGGCCCAGAATGGCCGCACCCGTGGGCGTCAGTAGCTCCGCGTCGACCGGCCCGCCGCGCAGCGACCAGTCCGCGCGCTGTGCGATCTCCACTACTGCCGGCGTCGGGACGGGGTACTCGCCGTGACTCATCGAGACGCTGCCGCCGCCGGTTGCGAGCGGCGTCGTGACGATTTCGTCGGGCTCGAGATCGTGGCACAGGACCACCGCGCCGACGACGTCCGCGATCGCGTCGTCGGCCCCGACCTCGTGGAAGTGAATGTCCTCGAGCGCTTCGCCGTGGACGCTGGCTTCGGCCTCGCCGAGCAGTTCGAAGATGGCGAGGGCGTCCCGTTCGACTGCGGGCTCGAGGGCCATTCCCTCGACGATATCGCGGACCTCGAGATAGCTGCGGTGGGGGCCGTGGCCTTCGGCGTGGACGCCGTTGTGGTCGTGATCGTGCTCGCTGTGGTCGTGATCGTGACTGTGGTGATCGTTTTCCTCGTGGTCGTGATCGGGACTTTGCTCACCGTGGTCGTGGTCGTGTCCCTCATCGGCCGCCCCATCACGATCCGTCAGAAACACGTCGACGGT
Source organism: Natronorubrum halalkaliphilum (assembly GCF_009834785.1). Taxonomy (GTDB): domain Archaea; phylum Halobacteriota; class Halobacteria; order Halobacteriales; family Natrialbaceae; genus Natronorubrum; species Natronorubrum halalkaliphilum. The sequence goes on along the minus strand of NZ_WUYX01000061.1, from coordinate 3,452 downwards.
CGTCGACGAAATACCGCACTTGACCGTCTCGTCGATTCGGTACTCGACCTCGAGGGCGTCCGTGACGGGCTCGAGAGCGGCGGGATCGGCACCAGCATCGAGCAACGCGGCGAGGATCATATCGCCGCTTGCGCCCATGCGACCGTCGAATGCGAGAACGCTCATGAATAGACCGTCGAGGGGCACTCATTGAAGCGTTTCGACCTTCCGTTCGTCAACTGAGCGAGCGAACGGTCCACTCGACCTGCGATACGCGGCGGTGACGATACCACCAAAACCCACCGATGCCGGTACATCTATGTAGGTACCGATCGGAGTTTGGCATGGTAGTATCTAGCACAGGAAACGGCTTGGGCTAGCAAAAAACCTATCCGCTCCGGAACCGGAGTCATTGACATCGCCGTCCATCCCGAATCATGAATGAAGTTCAACTGGAGGTTGCGAAGGCATACCCGAACGACTCGGGTCGTGGTATCGCCCGACTCGACCCGGACACGCTGTTGCATCTGAAGCTGAGTCCGGGCGACATCATCGAAATCGAAGGTGCCGACACCACCGCCGCGAAGGTGTGGCGTGCCGACCGGCAGGACTGGAACACGGACACGGTCCGTATCGACGGCTTCACCCGACAGAACGCCGACGTGGGGATCGGCGAGCGGGTGACGATTCGCAAAGCGGAAGCCACGAAAGCGGACAAACTCGTGCTCGCGCCCCCCGAGGAGGCGTCGGTCCAGTTCGGCTCCGACGCGGCGGGCATGGTCAAACGGCAGATCCTCAAACGCCCGGTCGTCGGCCGCGACATCGTTCCCGTGATGTCCTCGACGAACCATCCGTTCATGCGATCGCCGGGCCAGGCGATTCCCCTCATCGCCGTCGAAACGGAACCCGAGGGAGTGGTTCTCATCACCGAAGACACCGACGTCGAACTCCGGGAGGAACCAATCTCCGGATTCGAGAAGACCGGAGGCGGGATCACATACGAGGATATCGGCGGTCTCCAGGGCGAGATTCAACGCGTCCGGGAGATGGTCGAACTTCCGATGAAACACCCGCAGATCTTCAAGAAGTTGGGGATCGAGCCGCCACAGGGTGTCTTGCTTCACGGACCGCCGGGCACTGGGAAGACGCTGCTCGCCAAGGCCGTCGCCAACGAGACCTCGGCGAGTTTCTTCTCGATTGCCGGACCGGAGATCATCTCGAAGTACTACGGTGAGTCCGAACAGCAACTCAGGGAGATCTTCGAGGACGCGAGCGAGGAGTCGCCGTCGATCATCTTCATCGACGAACTCGACTCCATCGCGCCCAAGCGCGAAGACGTCACCGGCGAGGTCGAACGCCGCGTCGTCGCCCAACTGCTGACGATGATGGACGGCCTCGAGGCGCGGGGCCAGGTCATCGTCATCGCGGCGACCAACCGCGTCGATTCGGTCGATCCCGCCCTGCGTCGACCGGGCCGGTTCGACCGCGAGATCGAGATCGGCGTTCCAGACGAGGTGGGCCGCGAGGAAATCCTCCAGATCCACACCCGCGGAATGCCGCTGTCGGACGACGTCAAACTCGGTCATCTGGCCGATGAAACCCACGGCTTCGTGGGTGCCGACATCGAGTCACTGACCAAGGAGGCCGCAATGAAGGCGCTGCGTCGATATCTGCCGGAGATCGACCTCGACGAGGAGGACATCCCGCCGAGCCTGATCGACCGGATGATCGTCAAGCGCGAGGACTTCCGCGGCGCGTTGAACGAGGTCGAGCCCTCGGCGATGCGGGAGGTCCTCGTCGAGTTACCGAAGATTTCCTGGGACGACGTGGGCGGGCTCCACGACGCCAAAGAGCAGGTCCAGGAGTCCGTCGAGTGGCCGCTGAACAACCCCGAGCGGTTCAATCGGCTGGGCGTCGACCCGCCGGCGGGCGTCTTGCTCTACGGTCCGCCCGGGACCGGGAAGACGCTGATGGCGAAAGCCGTGGCCAACGAGACCAACGCGAACTTCATTTCGGTTCGCGGTCCGCAGCTACTCAGCAAGTGGGTCGGCGAATCGGAGAAAGCGATCCGACAGACCTTCCGCAAGGCGCGGCAGGTCTCCCCGACGGTGATCTTCTTCGACGAACTCGACGCGCTCGCACCGGGTCGGGGCAGCGAAACCGGCTCGAACGTCTCCGAACGGGTCGTCAACCAGCTACTCACCGAACTGGACGGCTTAGAGGAGATGGAGAACGTGATGGTCATCGGCGCGACGAACCGACCGGACATGATCGATCCGGCGCTCCTTCGCTCCGGCCGATTCGACCGACTCGTCATGATCGGCGAGCCCGACGTCGACGGCCGCGAACGCATCCTCGATATCCACACGCAGGATACGCCGCTGGCCGCCGACGTCACGCTTCGCGAAATCGCCGAGATCACGGACGGCTACGTCGGCAGCGACCTCGAGTCGATCGCTCGCGAGTCGGCCATCGAGGCCCTGCGCGAGGACCACGAGGCAGACATCGTCGAAATGCGTCACTTCCGACAGGCGATGGAGAACGTCCGACCGACGATCACGGACGACATCCTCGAGTACTACGAGCAGATCGAAGAGGAGTTCCAGGGCGGCGGCTCGGGCGGTCCTGGTCCGACGGGTCGTCGCGGCAGTCGGATCGGCTTCCAGTAGCCGCGCCGTCGGCAGTACCGATCGCTATTTTCCACGTTCGGTGTCCCGAATCAGTGGCCGATCCGGCTATCGCTGTGACCGGCCAGCCGTACATTCGCCTCGAGCCACCCTCGAGTCCGTTCGTCGGCTGGACCTGTCACCTCCGTAGACGGGGAAAGTATACGCAGACGAACCACTACGAGGTCTCTTCGGGCCGTAATCCATAGTTATCAACGGTATCACTCGCGTTACGCGAGTGTGACGTTCGCGGCTGTCGCTCGACAGGACGGTCCGTTCAGAATCCGTCTCGGCCAAAAGTGCGTTCAGGATCGCCGTATCACGGATAATCTGTCACAACCGTGTGAAACGTTCTTGGCGATATATGCCCCAGTAATCGAAATTGTGACACGTATCACATCAGGCCGATGTCGAAACCCCCCACTACTCGCGACCGACGTGCTGAGACGACTCGTGAATCGAGTGATGAGCAGGAGCGTGACACGCGGGTGCTCGAAGACGTGGCGCCAACGTTCGCAAAGCCACTTCGCGTAACGGGGTTCTGGGGAGCGATCGTCTTGCCGATCTTTTACGTCCCGGTGCTCGCGAGCGGGCTCTCGTCCTCGCTCGAGATCGGGCTCTTTCTAGGACTACTCGCGCTCAATCTCGGCGCACTGTACGTGGGCCATACACACCGTCGGCGAGAGTAGACAGCGTACCGATTCGCCCTCTTATACGGTTTCCTGTGCTTTGTTGAATAGCTGCTGAATGGTAGTTAGAGTGGTTCACAGAGCTTTTCTATGTTGATGATGGCGAACATGAGGACAA
>NZ_WUYX01000009.1 GCF_009834785.1 Natronorubrum halalkaliphilum | reverse complement strand
TCGTGCTGATGTGTCTCGTTTACAATATCAAGCGTGCCGTTCAACAGTGAAATCCGACGCCGTATGGCGATTCAATGGAGCCGACTCAACCGGCTGTTGGGTCCTCGGGTGATGGGTCTACCCGACACGAATAATACCTCTTTCAAAATCGATCGGAATTCACTATCGCCGAAGCGTCAGTTCGGCTGACCAGTAGCCGATGACTGGCGCGCTCACAACCGGGTATTATCGACGATGTCACGGAGCCGTCGTGTGATTCGAGCTGTTCCGGCAGGTACCACGAAGCCCCGCCACAAAATCGATGAATATCTGATTTATCGGAACTTCCTCTCATTTTCACAGACTATCACCATCTAAAACACCGACGAACAAGCCGAAAGTATTAGTTACCACTGGAAATATAGTACCTGATGAGAGTGAACGATAGTGAAGCTACGCCAACCCACTGATTTCCTGATCCTCGAGGCGCTCGAGGAGAAGGGGCGAAACGTCGCAACGAATCTCGCTGCACACACGGGCAAGAGCCGCAAGAACATCAACACGAGGCTCCCGGTACTGGAAGATTACGGGCTCGTTTACAAAATCGGTCCGGCAGAGCGCTCCGGGCTGTACGAGATCTCATCTATGGGGAAAGCGGCGCTTGTGTACCGCGATCAGTACGATGAAGTCGACGATTTCGAGTCGCTTATCGAAGGTCCCAGCGCGGGCGGGGTCGATCAGGACGGAGACACGCAGGCGAGTTTCGTCCGCGGTGAGAACGACTCCGACGACGACGAGTAATTCGGTCCTGACGCCGCTCGGCTCTCGGTAGTCGGTCTCTGTCCGTCCGACGGGACCGGCGACAGCGGTTCGTTTATCGTATTTTGTGGCGAGTTACTGCGGGGCCCCGTCGCTGTCGACCGTGTTCGCTGTACTCATCGGTTGTGTGCGATGTGACTCCCGATCGTGTGCGACGTGACCACTCATCTCCCTTCGATTCACTATCTTGCACACCCCGTTTCACCCTCTTATGCCTCTCGAACCACTCTCTCGCTCTCCTCGCTGTTGCGTGCCTCGAGACGTGCGCTGCTATCCGGTGATTCCGCCGCTGTAGTCCGCGAGTTCGCGGCGAGCGCAGGCCGAAAAAGCCAGACTGAGCTTTCGGCTCCGGCCCGCCGGATCCGCATAACTCGTGCCACAGCGAGACTGATCGCCGTCGTAATCGTCTGTCCAGGCGTAACTGCTCAGCATCGGCGTCGCGACGATGGCGTCCCCGTATCGAAACGAGACGCCGTGATCGTGGCCCAATCCGAGCGCGTGACCGATTTCGTGAACGAGGATCTGCATCGTTCGCGTCGTTCTTCGATTTGGGACGATCTTGCGGTCGGCGTCGGCATCCGGTGAGGACAGGAGTTCGCCCAACGACTCGAGAGCCGCGATGTGGCGTGCTCCACCGACGGAGGCGATGTGTGGAAGGCCGTACCCGGTCGGCGCTTGTGTCATTTGTCCGTCCGTCACGAGCACGTTGACGTCGGCTGCGGGGGTAATATCTCGTCGGCCGATCGCACCCGAGAGGATCGCGGCCGGCCACTCGCCGCGGCTGGTGACTCGCGCCCCGTCCTCCGTCGAAACCTGGACCGTCCCCCCGAACGAAAGGTCGAGCGTCCAGAACTCGAGCGAGAGGAGTGCGTCGAGATACTCGAATATTCGATCGACGGCACCGTCGTAGCTGGCGGCGCGTTCCGAGAGCCAGAATCGGATTTCGAGGGTTTCGATCGGCTCTCTGGTCGTATACGCCAGCGTCCCGACCGACGCCAGCGAGCCGGTTGCTCCGAGAAACACGCGTCGCTTCACACCGTCGCTTTCGAGAGCGGACGCCAGTTCCTACCGGTTTATTTGTCCGCGTTTTATGTGTATCGTTCTCAGGACTCTCGTGATCGCTGTCCGCTCGAGTCGGCGGGCGAACTGATTCGTACAGGATAAGATCGGGTGGCAGCGATTGGCTGACAAGCCGAACGATCGAAGGATCGATCGGCCGGAACCGTCGGGATACGGGCCCGTCACCTCGGAACTGGCCGTCGCGTATCGATGACGCGAGTACCGCGACCGTCGACCTGGATTTCCGCCCAGGCCGGGAGGTCATCGGTCGGCGTCAAGAGCAGTAAGCCACCGTCGCTCGTTTCCACCAGCCGTCGATCCGGATCTCGCTGCCGAATGCATGGCTTCCATCGTTCGGTCCGGAGCTTTCTCGTGACCTGGCAGGCGGTGTAGTAGTGGCCGTTCGACCCCTCGAAGAGTCCGTCGACGGGGGCGTTCGCTACCACAGCTGCACACCCTCGGTCGATCGGTCCCCGGGGGTTGACGCCCGGGTAATCGTCGCACCCATCCCACTCGAACGAAGCCACGGTTTCCGTATCCGCGCTCGGGTTTACATAGCTGACTTTTATCCTTTCGTGACTCTCTGCTATACTAGACTGTTGACACCCATCGCCCGTTCGTGTTGAATGTGCGACTCTGCACCGAATTCGTACTCGGCGGGATACGCGCCTGAGGAGTGTCGTTAGTACGTGATGATTTCGTAGCCGTCAGTGACCAGCGATCGGATACTCGGATGCCCCTCGTGTTCGTCGAGTAGTTCGGCCGGACTCTCCTCGACGGGGTTGGCAACCTCGTAGGCGTTTGCACAGTAGTGACACGCCGACATGTGTTCGGTTAATTCGGCGTACAGCGAGTGATAGTCGTGACTTTCGTCCTCGAGTTCGGGGATCCATTGCGTGCCGGCGCCGTCGAAAATAATCTCGACGTTGTCTCCGGCCGCTACGAACTCCTGGCCCGTCTGGAGTCCGTTGACAACGCGTCCGAGGTCGGATGGTGATTCGGTACCGGCGAGAACGACGATTGCTGCGTCTGGCATACACGCCAGCTACGACGGGGACACCTTTTCGCGTTGTGCGCTCGTGTGTCCTCGGAACACAACCGAGGGTCACGGACTCGAGACGGTGCCGGACTACCCGAACACGACGGTTCGAGGCCGTTGTATCACACATTGAAGCTATCGCGGCGAAACTGATACGTCATGACCGATACACCGAAACCGACACGCCGGGTTTCCGGTGAACGTGAACCGGTATAGCCACTTACCAGTCCGCTCGGAAACTGAACGTCGCTGCTAGCAATCTTTATCGCTCTCGGATCCATAATGCTCGATGCCTTCACGGAACCGAAGGCCGTCGGTGCGATGGGAACCGTTCGAGACTACCACCTACCGTTCCCTCGCACTCGAAGACGTCTCACAATGCTGGACGTCTCACAAGGCTGTTCGTTTCGCAATGCTGAACATCAACGGCATTTTCGACGCAGTACGCTCGACCCACAGCGGAGTCCGCCAGCGATCAGTCCGCTGCTCACTCCATTCCGCCGCCGGCCTCGAAGAACTCGCCGAGTACCGACTTGAGCCCTTTCCGAAGGTGCTGGTGCATCGTCGGCGGCGAGACGTCCATCGCCTCGGCGATTTCCTCGCCGGTGCTCGCACGCGGCCAGTCGAAAAAGCCGCCGTAGTAGGCGAGTCGCAACGTCGTGAGCTGTCGGTCGGTGAGCTGATCGAGAATCAGATTACGCCGTTCGGTCGCCGTTCGAACCGAGCGGTCGACTTCCCGTCGGGCAACGAGCTCGGTGTTCTCGTAGATGACGGTCAGGGCTTGTGCGATCTCTCGAACATCCGCGTTCTGTGAGATTTCGATCACGCAGGTCCCGACACCGTCCTCGACGGTGACGTCTCGGATCGTTGCGCCGTGATTTGCAAGGGTTCGAACTCCAGATTCCGAAAGTCGCATCTCGATCGTACAGCTGTCGTCTCCGTCGTGAATGAGCCGGCATTTCTCGATCGAGTGGTGGCTCCGTGCCTCCTCGAGGACCGTCTCGCCGTCGAGCCCGTCGATCGTGACGTACTGGAACGTACAGCCGTTCGAGGTGGTGCCGGCCCATTCGAGTGAGCAACTACAGCCGTACTCCTCGGAGAGATCGAACGTGAAGGTGGTGCCGCCGTCGATCCGGAACTCGAGTTCGACGACGGTGTCGGCGAACAGTAGCTGTCGGCTCTTTACGGCCATAATCGTAAATCCGATCGCCTCGCCGAGCAAGGTGAACCCGGCCTGCTCGTCGTCGCTGAAGGCGTTCTCGCGGCTCGCGAGAACACCCAATACGCCGTATATCGAGTCGTTGTGACTGATCGGGACGGCGATTGCCGACCTGATCTCGTCCTCGCGAGCGGCGGCCCGTAGCGGCTCGGGGACCGTCTCGCTCTCGAGCACCTCCGTTTCGGTCTGCGCTTCGCCCGTTCGGACGGCCCGTTGGACCAGCCACTCGTGCTCGAACTCGAATTCGTCGACGCGGTCGAGATACGTCTCCGCCTCGCCGGCGCTGGTCCGGAAGGAGAGCGTCCCTTTGCCGGTCGTCCGTTCGGCGATCCAGGAGCCACAGTACAGCTCCGAATCGACGAGTTGCTCACAGACTTCGTCTTCGATGGCGTCTCGAGAGGGTGCCTCGACCAGCGTTTCGATCACCTGTCCGAGAACCGTACTGATCCGGTTGAGCGTCTCGAGTTCGTCCTGTCGAGAGCGCAGTTCGCGTTCCCGTCGGGCCCGTTCGGTAATGTCTCTGGCGAGCCAGACGACGGCGTGTTGTCCCTTGATCCGGTCGTCGATCGGCACGACTCGAGCCTCGAACTGCCGTCTCCCCTCGGTCGTCTCCGCTCCGTACTCGACGGACTGGATATCGCCAGTTCGAATGGTTCGGTCGATACAGGCCTGTAACTCCGCGGCGACGTCGTTCGGAAAGGCGTCCTCGAGTCGCTGTCCGGTCAGCTCGTCGGCCGGCTTCGAGTAGAGATCCGCAGAATCGGGACGGACTTTCGCCTCGAGATAGGTGCCGTCCGCGGCGATGACAAACGCCTCGTCGGGGAGTTCGTTCGCGAGGATCCGGTGATACGTGCCGTCCGACGGCTCAGTTACTTGGTGTGTCTCCGCCGTCGGTTCGGTCGCGTTCGCTGGCCGTGTCTCAGCGGCCGCTGTCGTTTGTTCGGTTCGTGGCTTCGCATCGGGGCTCGACCGGATCGTCTCTACGATACGGTCGAGTTGCTGCTCGTCGCGATCGGCCGGAGCGTATTCGTCCGCGTTCGCCCGGAGCGCAGCCGTTGCGAGTCCTTCGCTCCCCGTCTGGGGAGTAACGATCGTCGGCAGATCCGGGGCGGTGGCGTTGACATGATCGAGCACCGCACTCGTTTCCGCCGAACACTCGAGTTCAGCGATGACGGCGGCGAACTGCCGACCGTCGTGTTCTTGCTCGAGACTCGGTTGCGACTCGGACGCGGCACCGGCATTCGAACCGGTGCCGACTCCGCCGTCGGAACGGGAGCCCGAATCGACGTCTTCGGAGAGCACTTCGTCCGGGGACACGGCGTGTACGGTAAACGGCGTTTCTTCGCGAAGACGTGATTGGAGGGCGCTCGACCGACTAGACGTGACGAAGAGGACCGATTCGGAGTGATTTTCGTGTAACATACGACACGTAAGCGCCGGGCTGGCTGTCGATCACGGCTAGATGGCTGAACGCTTCTTTCTGTTCCAACACAGCATCGGAATAAAAGGTTATGGGTATGTTCTATAAATTACACATTGCGCGTATAGGCCCGAACTCCGGGACGGAAACGAGTTCCGTACTGATTCGCTTGGATTCTAGACCGAAGTGGCGAGCTTCCTTCCGCCGTTCCAGACAAGGAATGTTCACACGGTGTACACCGTGTGCACTGTGTGGGCTCGCTCGGTTCGTAACGAAATCCGGAAGAGACGGGAACCGACGGTCGCTGCGAGCACTCGTTCGACCGCCTCGGCGACGCTGAACCGAGTGCGTAACACAGTCCGGCGACCGATCACAGATCGGTCTGATCGATCTCTGAACTGACCGGGAGGAGAACTGAACGGGTATCAGTACCCGTATGCCCGCCTATCACACGGCACCTCGTCTACAGTTCGTTCTGGTCTTTGAGGTCCTGGATGATGTCGTCGACGAAGGTTTCGGGGTCGTCGTACGGGAAGTCCCCACCGGACGTTTTCGTGTTCAGTTCCATTGCCGTGATCGAGAAGTCGCCGGACTCGAACTTCGTTCCGGGTCCGTTCGGCAGTGCCGGAACGAGATCCATCGGACTCGAGATCGGGTAGTCGGCGCCTTCGAACGCATCGATCATCTGCTCGCGGAGTTCGGATTCATCTGCCATTGCGCTCTCCAGTTTGGGACGATAAATAATAAATTTGTAGGTAGTTGCGACTGTCCGGGTGATCGTCGGATACCGGTCTCTTCGCGAGTGGAGGGTGGCGATCGCTTCAGGGAGTGGCCGACCAGTCGGGACCCGTCTCGAGTGAGACGGTCTCCTGTACGCCAGTACCGCCGCAACCACGATGGCTGTGGTCGTACCGGTAACTCGTACAGCATCCGACCGACGCCATTGCGGGGCACCGCGACCGTTGGCTATCGAACATACCTCAATTCGTATAAGTATCCGAAACAGTAATGAATTAGCAGTGAGGAGGTGCTTGTATGGCGAAAGATACCGTCAGGTACCCAGACGAGGTGGTCGACGAAATCGACGCACTCGTCGCCGACGGTATGTTCGAGAGCAAATCCGAGTTCTATCGCTTCTCCGCGGAGTACGTACTCACCCTGATCGATCCCGATCACGAGGTCGAGACGTTCAACTTCGACGAGATCAAATCCGAACTCGATATCTCGGAGGAAGACCACGCGAAGGCGCTGGGTACCGATGGAGGGACGTTTTTCCTCGATGCCGTGATCGCAGTCCGGAAGCACGGTCTCCGCGGCGATTACGAGGCTGCAGAACGGTTTATCGACACGCACTACGATTCGACCGATCAGGAGTGTATTATCCTCGAGGAACTGCTCGGAACGTACCGCAATCGCACGTCGTAGTCGGCTTCTCATTCGGATTCTGAATCGATCCGGCAAGCGCCGCAGCCCCTGCTATTCTACCGCGTTGCTCTGCGGCCGAAGACGAACACCAGAATTGCGAGCAGAATCACTCCCGAGGCCGTCTCCGCGATCGCGAGTACCTGTCCGCCACGACTCGTCGGGGTAAAATCACCGTATCCGAGCGTCGTGAACGTGAGCGCGCTGAAGTACAGCCCATCGAACATCGTTATCGGCTCGCCGCTCCCTCCGGCCCGCTCTATCAGATCGAACGCCCAGTAGGCCAGTCCGCAAACTACGACCGTGAGCATCCCCGTTCCGAGCACGCGCCACGGACTCTCGCCGTAGCGCGCGACGACGCTCGGGACGATCGATCGGAGAACCATCTGCCAGTTCGATTCGCGGCGGTACTGGCGGAGCTGAATGTCCTTCCGGCTGAGAAAACACTCGCTGGCTAGCCTCGGCAAGCTATTATCGCGCGCAAGCGACTCGAGGATTCCGTACGTCGCGGCTGCTTTCTCTAACTCGGCGGCTTCGGTCTCGGCCGCCCCGTTCGAGGAGTGGGTGCCCGAACCCGTAGACTGCGTGCTTTTTGCCGGCTGGTCCGCATTTTCGTCCGCGGCTCCACCCTTGGTATCCCGATCGTAGCGAGGGTCGTAAGTACAGTACGGCAGGGTACCGCGACGGAACGCCGTCTTGATACGCCGCAGCCTGCTCTCTCGAAGCGCCGGTTCCGGCGGATCGACGAGCGTCCGTATCGTTCCCTTCGACTTCGTCTCCGGCCAGAACTGGGTATTCCGATTGATACGCGCATTGCCCAGCAACGCCCCGTACAGTTCGGCTCCGATCAGGTTCGCATCCAGGAGTTCCGCTCTGCTGAGTCGGGCCCCTTCGAACGAGGTGCCAGCGAGGATGGCCCCCGACAGATCGGCTCCAGTTAGGTCCGCGCTGTCGAAGGTCGCGGCCGAAGCGCTCTCGGATCCCGTCAGATCCGTGCCGGAGAAATTCGCGTTCGAAAGCGTCGCCCGTTCGAACGAGGTTTCCGCGGGGAACTCGGTCTCGCTGAAATCCACGCCGGCGGAAAACGTCGCCTCGCTAAAATCGACTGCATCCCCGAAGACGGGCTTTCGTTCCCGCGTGACGTCGCCGGTCCGCAGTTCGGAGGCGTCCGGTTTTTCGGATGCCGTCTCTTCGCCCAGAAAGTCCGGTTTCCGCCGAAAGGAAACGCCGGTAAAATCGAAGGTTCCACGCTCCCACTCGCTGGCCGTGAACGCACACGCCGACCGAAACGCCGCTTTGGCAAACGAGATCTCCGTGCTCGCGTCGAACCGCGAATCGACGAACGACGCCTCGAGATTGAACGCGGCCTCTTCGAAGGTTACGTATCCAGTGACGGTGGCGTCTTCGAATCGTAGACGGCTGTTTCTCTCGGCAGTGAACACCGCGCGGTCGAACGACATACGGCCCGCACTTTCGGTCGCCACAGTCACGTCAGCGAACGAAACGTCGCCCTCACCTTCGGTAGCGAACGTCGCCTCAGAGAAGGAGAGATGTCCCTCATCCTCGGCAGTGAACGTCGTCTCGTCGAACGAGATGTCTTGCTCTTCTCTCGTCGTGAAGGTTCCGTCGCCGAACGAGACGGTCCCTTCGTCGGTCGCAGAAACGGTCGCGTCGTCGAAAAATATCCGTTTTACAGCCGTGAACGTGGCTCCCTCGAACGACACGGTTTCCTCGTTTCCGGCGGTAAACGTCGTCTCCCCGAACGAAATTTTTCTGTTGGCGGCGAACGTCGCTTCATCGAACGAGACGGTCCCCGTGCCCCGCGGATCGAAGGTCGCGTTGTGGAACGAGACGTTTTCGTCGTTTTCAGTAACGAACGCCGCCCCGACGAACGTCACGTCCCCGTTCCGGTCGTCCGCAGTGGTGAACGTCGCGTGAGGGAATTGAACGGGTCCGCTCCCCTCTGTGGTAAACTCCGCTGCATTGAACGAGAGATTTCCGTCGCCGTCTGCGGCGAATCCCGCGTTTTTAAACGAGATGGTTCCGCTCTCCTCGGTAGTGAACGCCGTGTCGTAGAAAGACACCATTCCCGTGCCACCGGTGGCGAACGTCGTATTCTCGAACGACAGGTCGCCGTCTCCCTCGCTGGTGAATCCCGCGGAGTCGAAATACACGTTCCCGTCGTTTTCGGTGGCGAAGGTCGCGCCATCGAACGTCACCCCCTGTTCGCCGCCGGCGGTCACTGTGGCCTCGTGGAACCACACCATCCCCTCGCCGTCGGTGAGAAACGTCGCATCGGTGAACGACACGTCCCCGCCGGCGGCAACCGACGTCTCCCTGAACAACACGTCTCCGTTTCCCCTGGTCGTAAACGACGCCCCGTCGAAACGGACGCTCCCTTTTCCCTCGGCGAGGAATTGCGCGTCATCGAATACGATATCCCCGCCGCCCTCGGTCACGAACGTCGCTTCGTCGAACGAAATCTCTCCTTCTCCCTCGGCCACGAACGTCGACCCGGCGAAGGAGATCGGCCGTTCGCCCCTGGTTCGAAACGTCGTTTCGGTAAACGTCACGCCACGCTCTCCGCCCCGAAAGACGGCGTGATCGAACCTCAAGTCCCGTTTTTCGTCGGCGCCGATCGTCGCGGCGCTGACGTCGAGAGCGCCGAACGTCGCACCGACGAACTGCCCGCGATGCTCCGGCCGGTCCGCATCCGATGTCGATGCCACCTCGGCGGATTCGATCGCGTTCAAGAGCGCCGCTTTCTCGTCGATATCGTCGGGGAGTTCGTCCGGATCGGTATGAAAGACACAAAGCCGTTTGTCGGGACTGTCGGTATCGTTTCCGTCACCCTCATTTTCACTCCCACTCTCACCATCACCATCGAAGTCGATCGGCGGGTGAGGACACCTCCAAACCGTCGTACCGAGCCCCCCTCGGTCCGGACTCTGATCGAGAACCCACTGCTCGGGGTCGTCGCCGTGCCACGCTTCCGGCGTGTCCTTGCGAGCGACGTACGCACAGGTCCCAGTACACATTACCGGCTCGTACTCATCGACCTGATATAAAATCTATAGCTGGCTCGCGATACCGGTCCCGAATCGCGAGACGAACCGACGATATCCGTCCTGAACCTCGGAACCCCCGGGGATACTCGAGCACACGCCGGCTGTGCGGATAGCGTGTCACTCGGTCGGGTTCTCCTCGAACCCGAGCGCCTCGAGATCCACGTGGTTTCGGACGAGCGCGGCGGCACGATCGTACGGCGTCGCCGGAGCCGAGCCGTTCCCGGACGGGCGGTCGACGCCGGCGGACCGCACGACGTAATCCAGGAACGCCTCGCGGACGTTCTCGTTGTCGAAGAGGCCGTGCAGGTACGTTCCCAGAACCCGCCCGCGGGCGGCACTCGAGTCGCCGAGCGGCCGAGTCACCGACGAGTCGGCCTCGAGCGTGCGCGTTCGGCCGGCGTGGATCTCGTACCCCGATGCGGTCCCGTCGGCTCCCGCGAGCACCGGGGTCGCCGACCCGTCGACCGGGACGGTCGCCTGCTCGAGTCGCTTCTCGGACTCGAAGCGCGTTTCGACGGGCAACAGTCCCAGCCCCTCGAGGAGGTCGTCCTCACCGGTCCCTTCGAGCGAGGCGTTCGTAATCCGCTCCCCGAGCAGCTGGTAGCCGCCGCAGATGCCGACGACCGGGCCGTCAAAGGCTTCGAGGGCGTCCGCGAAGCCGGCCTCGTGGAGCGCCAGCAAGTCGTCGACCGTGTTCTTGGTTCCCGGAAGGACGACCGCGTCGGGATCGACGTCCTCGAGGACGGCTTCGGCGGACTCGCCTCCTGCCGCGTTGGCTTCGACCGGAACGAACGCGACCGAAACGCCCGGCTCCGTCGCCAGCGCCTCGAGATCCGTCGCGTTCGAGATCCTGGGGAGGCGAGGAACGGCGATCGTCACTCGCCGGTCGTCGGGGACGCCGTCGTCGTCGCCGAGGACGCCGCGTTCGGTCGTCGACGGAAGACCGACGCTGTCCTCTTCGGGCAACCCGGGATCGTCGTACGGAAGGACGCCCAGGATCGGAACGCCGGTCTTGGACTCGATCTCCTCGATACCCGGCTCGAGGAGCGACGGATTGCCTCGGAACTTGGTGATGATCGCGCCGGCGACGCGCTCGCGTAGCGAGTCGGGAAGCAGTTCGACGGTGCCGTAGAGACTGGCGAACGCGCCGCCGCGTTCGATGTCGACCAGCAGGAGGATGTCGGCGTCGGCGAACCGAGCGGTTTCGACGTTCGCGAGGTCGCGATCGTGGAGGTTGATCTCGGCGATACTTCCCGCGCCTTCCGCGATGACGACGTCGTGGTCGGCTGCGAGTCTGCGGTAGGACGCTTCGGCGGCTTGCCGGGCATCTGCCCAGTACTCCTCGTAGTAGGTGCCGGCTGGAACGTGGTCGTGGGCCCTCCCCTGCACGACGAGCTGACTCTCGCCGTCGCCGCGGGGCTTGAGCAGGACGGGGTTGCAGTCCGTGGTGGGTGTCGTGCGGGCCGCACGCGCCTGGACGAATTGGGAGACGCCGATTTCTCCCCACTGATCGGTGTCCGTCGCCGCCTCCCCTTCAGCAGCAGTGGCTGCTGCCTCGGCCCGAACCACGACGCGAGCGTTGTTACTCATATTCTGTCCCTTGAACGGGGCAACCGAGTGGCCCCGGTCGGCGAGCAGTCGACAGAGTCCGGCGGCAACCGTCGACTTACCGACGTGGCTCGCAGTCCCCGCGACCAGGAGGGTTCGTGTCATCCGCGTTGGGACTACTCGAGCGCCTTGGAGTATCGTCCTATCGGTTCGAAGTGGGTACGTGGCGTTGGTCCCCTTCAGTTCGGTATCGGTGACCTCGTGATGCCCGTCCGAACAACCGACTCGAGCCTGCTCGGTCGCCTCGAGTCGACCCCTGCTGCGACTCATCGCCGTCTTCTACTGTCGAACAGAACGACGTGAAGATCGGTCGCTATACCGTGGGCGTCTCGACGCCGACGGCCGCGAATTCGCGAGCGACTTCGTATTGACTGCTGCCGACAGTATTATTCCTCGTCGTCTTCGTCGTCCTCGTCGTCTTCGTCGTCGTAGGGCGATGGCGGCTGTCCATCTTCGTACTCGAGTTGCTCGCCGGGATGGGGTTCGATATGGCTCAGGATTTCGTGGGGGACGTAGCCGATGTTGTACCCCTCCTCGTTGTGGAGGACGACGCCGTGTTCGTACTCCCGAAAGTCGAAGCAGTTGATCTCCTCGTAGGCGTTGCCGGGTTTGAAGACGACTTTCATGGCTGACTGATCAACGGAGTGGCCGATTCCGATATGGCTTGCATATGCCGGTCGTTTTCGGAACCCATGGTCGGCCTCGAGTCAGTGCGGATACTACCGTTGTCACGAGTACAGTGCGGGACCCCGGGTTCCAGTGAGGGAGGAAGTGTTCCAGTGTAAGCGGATCGTCGCCACAGAAATTCGCTGCATTATACGCCGACTGTGCAATGACTGTGTGATTCGTTTCACTTGTCACTGTAGTTTCCGAGATCCCAGAGGATCGCCGCGACGGTGTCGAGTCGTTGGTCGTTGCCGAGTGCTTCGATCGCGAGTTCGGGATCGACAGAGAAGGCATAGAAATTCGACATTCTTTGCCCTCTACCACGATCGGGGTAACCGATAGTCCGCGCTGGGCTGGATCACGCAGAGAATTACCGACGGGCGGGAGAGAGACACCACCAATTCATTCGTTTCTGATAGAGAGCCTTCTTTGTGATTTTCTGGACCCCTCCACCCATTCAAACGTAATCTACTGATAGATGGTTTGTACGGCCAATTTTTACGATATCGGTCTGCATAGGTCCGAACTGCCTGAGAACACCCCACCCATTCAAACGTTTTCAGAACACTAGCAGTACGGGTTTAGTTGTTTCTCTTCCAATATAAAACTACCTTATTCATCTCTTCCAATTCGAACATCTCGCGGTGGAGGACTGCTGTCCCGCAGAGTAACGATTGAATGGGTGGTGTCTCTGTCCCCTACTATCGATAGAAACGAACGAATCGTTCGTAACGTTCGAACCAGTTGCTTTATTTGGGGTTCATATAGACATTATATAATGACAATATTCGAGCGGTCTGAAGCCATATTCGAGGACGAAAACGTACTACACGACGATTATCAGCCTGAATCGCTCGAGGAACGTGATGACGAACTCGAACAATATACCGCGTATCTTCAGCCCGTTATTAATGGTTCACAGCCTCGAAACATCTTCCTCTATGGGAAAACTGGTGTCGGCAAAACAGCGGCTACCAAATATCTCCTCCAGCACCTTGAGGAGGATGCAAAACAGTACGACGACCTCACTATTACTACAGTATATCTCAACTGTGAAGATCTGACCAGCAGCTATCGTGTAGCTGTCGCCCTTGTCAACAGTTTCCGCAACTCGTCCGATCAAATCAGTCGAACTGGCTATCCCCTGAATGCGGTCTATGAAAAGTTGTGGACGGAACTCGACCGAATCGGCGGAACGATCTTGATCGTTTTGGACGAGGTTGATTATATCGGAGACGACGACTCGATACTGTACCAGCTTCCCCGTGCCCGAAGTAACGAGAAAATCGAACACGCTCGTATTGGTATTATCGGGATTAGCAACGACTTCAAGTACCGCGAAAAGCTCGATCCGCGGGTCGAAGATACGCTGTGCGAACGCGAACTTCACTTCCCTCCGTATGATGCGAACGAACTCCAGAACATCCTCGAAAAACGTGCCACGCTAGCATTCAAACACGAGGTTCTTGAGGGAGATGTCGTTCCCTTGTGTGCAGCGTTTGCTGCGCAGGATAAGGGTAGTGCTCGGCAAGGTCTCGATTTGCTTTTAGAGGCCGGCGATCTGGCCCGTCGACGGAACGATTCGGTTGTCAGCGAGGGTCACGTTCGCAAAGCGAAGCAATTGCTCGAAAAACAGCGGATCGAAGAGAGCATGAAGGAACTGACTTCTCACGGTCATCTCACACTGTTGGCTGTAGTCACGTCAACGATTGCAGATCCTTCTCAGGTGCCGTTCCAAAAGCAACGACTCTATGATCAGTATACTGACCTCGCGCTCGCAACTAACCGTGATCCGCTCGGGGGCAGGGCGTTTCACAATCATAGGGATCAGCAGGCTAGTTCATATCTTCTGGACGCGTAGAGAGTCTCATGACGACGTGGGGCGGAAAATTGGATGGTATTGATGAGGAGCAGTTGCGCCAGCAACTGCGCACGGAAACTGATGTGAAGGCAATCAAACGCCTCACGAGTGCGCTGCTGTACCGACAAGGAAAATCACCGGCAGAGATCGAGCAGTTGCTCGGTTTCCCCGAACAAACGGTGTACGATTGGCTCGACACTGTCGCCGAGCGCGGTGAGGTCGCGCTCGGCGATCTCTCTCGCCCCGGTCAATCGACTCGTCTTACCGACGACCAGTGGACGGAACTGACGGCGACGCTGGCGGCGTCGCCGTCGGAGGCCGGTTACGATGAACCGACGTGGACACCTGCGCTTGTTCGTGACTACATCGCTGAGACGTTCAACGTTGAGTACTCGCTCGCGCACATGTATCGGGTGATGAAGCGGGCAGGGCTGTCTTATCAGACAGCCCGCCCGCGCCACTACAAAGCCGATCCCGCTGAACAACAGCGGTGGCGCGAAGAGTTCAAAAAAAGTGGCCGGCGCTGAAAGCAGCCGGTCGCCGAATCGTTGTCATCGATCAGAACACGCAGGTGATCAAGACCAATCAAAAGCACAGCTGGTTTCCGGTGAACTCCCGCCCGAGACTGCCGGTCTCGGGCGGTCGTGCCTCGATCAATCTGCTGGGCGCGGTCACCGACGACGGTGACCGCTTCATTTCATTCGTTGATGGGTCGTTTACCGGAAGGTTGCCGCACACTTTCTGCGAGCTCTCCAAGAAGAGTTCGGCAAGAAACTGGTGATTGTCCTGGACAACGCACCGTATTTCATAGCGAAGCATCTCAAGAAGCAGGCCGCGAAAGCTGGCCTGCTTCTTGAATACCTCCCCTCGTACGCACCGGAAATGAACCCACTCGAACAGTGCTGGCGTCAAGTGAACGAGGGACGTGCAAACAAACTCTATCGAACACTGTCCGAGTTGAAAGCGTATCTCACGAGCAAACTTCCAACTCTGCACTCACCGAGAATCTATGAGTATCTCTGCTGATCCCTATCACTTAACGGAACTCTCGATGCTCGGAATCCTCAATCGAACGAAGCGGAACGAAGGTAGAGGGGGTGGAATATACTACGAGTACGAAATCAACGTTTCGATCGATGCTGCCCTCTCAACGTTGGAAAATCTGCACATGAGCGACGAACTGGACCTGAAATCACTTTGGCAAAACGCAGCAGACCAAGGACTTGTGTAATCCTTGCTAGGATAGGGAACCGTCTGCCCACACACCACCCATTCAAACGTTTCTCCCTTCCCATCCGGTGTCGGATTAACAATTTCTTGCGCCCTGAAGTGCCACGCTTCACTTGCAAAACTGGGGTGTCTTACTGCTGTCGCCTCACTCCCCTACTCGAGACCG
Source organism: Natronorubrum halalkaliphilum (assembly GCF_009834785.1). Classification (GTDB taxonomy): domain Archaea; phylum Halobacteriota; class Halobacteria; order Halobacteriales; family Natrialbaceae; genus Natronorubrum; species Natronorubrum halalkaliphilum. The sequence continues at coordinate 12,766 of NZ_WUYX01000009.1, read as the reverse complement.
CTCCTCCCAGCGCGGTCCCGCCCGACTCGAGAGCACCAGTCCAACCGCTCCGAACACGACCCCTGCAACACCGAGTGCGACGGCGACAGTTCCGGTCGGTGGAACCACGACGAATCCGACCACGAGCGTCGGAACCAGCGCCACGCCCACCCCGAGCGTGAACAGCGAAAACCGCACGGCGTCGAAGAGGAACTCGTTGGGATCGAAGCCGGCGATGTAGACGGTCAGCCCGTAGTAGTACAGCGCGTAGCCCGCCAGCAACACAGCACCGACGACGGCGTCTACGAGCGTCGCCTCGAACCAGAGCACGGCCGCGAGATACGGCACGGCGACGGTCGGCGCACCGACGAGCACGAACGCGGTTCGCTTCGCTCGGAACACGTCCGCGATCGAAACCGGGTAGGCGAGGTAGGCCTCGAGCGAGTCGAACTGGGTCAACCAGTTGTAGGTGGTAAAGGCGGTCAGACCGAGCACGCCGCCGAAGAAGATTCCCGGTGCGGGGACGATTCCGGTGATCGTCTCGACGACGCCGACGAGCGCGGCGACGAGGGCCAGCAGGATGCCGGCCGAGACGAACGGCTTCCAGACGCCGCCGGAGGAACGCGCCAGATCGAGCAGCGTCTTCGAAACGAGCGCTCCGCCGGCCCCGTCGGCACTCGCGGGCAACGCGTCGCTAAGCCGTGCGAAGCGATCGCTGGCCGTTCGCGACGGCCGCCCGTACGTCGGATCGTACAGCGCGAGCGAGCCCACACTGACGAGGACGGTCCCGGCGACCAGTCCGAGTGCATTCCCAACCGACCCCTCGATCGGCACGAAGACGGCCCAGATCGACTCGGTACTGCCAGTCGCCAACGCGCCACCGAGACCGAGAACGACCGCGCCGGAAATCGCCCACGTCGGGACGCCCCGCGTTCGAACCGCGATCATCGCGACGGTCAGAGCCATCCCGGCCGCGAACACGAGCGACAGCGAGAGCCAGAGCGTCGCCACGGCGAGCGGCGTCGTCGCCGAGAGTCCGACGAGGGCCGCGTTGCTCAGCGCCATCGGCAACACGAACGCGATCGCGTAGAACAGCGCATCCTTCAGGAGAAACACGCCCAGCAACCGCCGGCGGGACAGCGGCAGCGTCGTCGACGTCGAGAGCACGAGCGAGAGCCGACCGAACACGTTCTCGAGCATATCCGAGCCCGCGAAGCCGGCCGTCCCGCTGTAGAGGCCGAAGCCGAGCGCCAGGACGTGCAGGCCGGTGACGATCGTCCCGTCCGCGGTGCCCGTCGCCTGCAGTGCGACCGTCGCACCGACCGCGAGGACGGCGATGACGAGCGGAAACAGCGCGAAGCGCCAGCCGCCAAACAGGCGCGTGTGGAGCCGCCACTCCTCGCGAAAGAGGACGGCGAACAGTCGCCACGTCGACGATCGGTCCCGGGACCGAGCAGTCGTCGCCCTCGTCATACTTCCAGCTCCGACTCGAGTCCGTCGAGCGACGGCGCGTCACGGACGTCCGCCCCGGTGACGCGGTCGAGGAACACCTCGAGCAGCGAGCCGTCGTCGCCGTCCTCGAGCGACCGTTCGGTCACGATCCGACCGTCGGCGACGATTCCGACCCGGGTGCAGATATCCTCGGCGACGTCGATGTTGTGGGTGGAGACGAAAACGGCGTTGTCGCCGGCCGCGTACGAGACGAGAAACCGCTTGACCTGTTCCTGGACGAGCGGGTCGAGGTTCGCCAGCGGCTCGTCGATGAAAACCACGTCGGGCTCGTGGAGGAACGCCTGGGTGATCATCACCTTCTGCTGTTGGCCCCGCGAGAGGTCCGTATGGAGCGTGTCGAGTTTGCTCTCGAAGCCGAGTCGGTCGGCCCAGGCGTCGGTTTGGGCGGCGACTCGCTCCGGCTCGATATCGCGGACGTCGCCGACGAACTCGAGGTACTCCCGCGGCGTCAGAAAGCTCGGCGGCGACTGTTGTTCCGGGAGAATGCCGACCCGTCGCCGGGTTTCGATCGGCTCCGCCGCCGGATCGGTCTCGAGGACGCGAACGGTGCCCCGATCCGGACGGAGTTGCCCGGTCAGCGCGCGAATCGTGGTGGTCTTCCCGGCCCCGTTGGGGCCGAGAAAGCCGTACAGTTCGCCTCGCTCGACGGCGAACTCCATTCCGTCCACCGCGATGACGTCGCCGTACGATTTCCGTAGCCCGCCGACCTGAATGACTGCCATCGGATAGCCGATCGTTCACAGTAACCGATAATAATTGTGCTGGACGGGCGGGTCGCTTCCGTCGGACCGGAACGTCGGGTGACGGCAGGACGGAGATCGAAAGCCGACGCGTCGTGACTCCAGTACGACGTCGTCCTGGCCACTCGTCGCCGGGGTACTGCCCGTCGGATCGGACCTCGAGCGACTCGATGGCGGTTGCGACCGCGTCGAAGTCCCGCTCCGAGACGATCTGCGCACCGAAGAGGATCACGTACGATCGCCCCGCCGTCGTATCGTCCGCCGCGTTCGTATGCGAGTCGGCGTTCTCTGCCTCCTCGTTCGCCGCGTCGTTTTCCACTTCGTCCGCATCCGACGTCCGGTTTTCCTCCTCGTCTGCGTCCGACGTTCCGTTCGTCCGCTCGCCCGTCGGAGCGCCGACCACCGTCAGGAATATCGCGTCGGCGTCGCCACACTGGTGCCAAATCTGGGCCCGGAAATCGAACTCATCGGACCGGAACAGCTGCTGTCCGCCGTCGTCGCACTCGTGGCCGTAGTAGACGAGTCTGTCGAGGATCGCGTCCAGGTCGCCGTCCAACCTCGTGGTCACGGCGACTTCGACGCCGGGAACGCCCCACCTATTGCGGTATCCGTCCACGTCCGGCGCGGCGATGATCGACGGATTGTTGCCGACCTGAGTGGTGTTGACGTCGTCCCAGGCTTGCGGGATCGTGAACTGAACCGATTCGGTATCGTCGGCGACCTCCCGATACCGGTCGTACTCCGAATCGGCGGGTCGGTCCTCGTTTCGCTCATCCGTTCTGCTCTGCCTGCCGCGGCCGGGGCCGCCGGTCGGCCACAATCGCTCGCCGGATGATCGGGTTCGTCCCGCGTTGCGGACGCGAGTACGGACGAGGCGCTTCCCAGTCCTGCGAGGAGTGCGCCTCCGGTCGCGAGGGCGGTTCGTCTCCCTATCGCTACACTCGACGAACTGGTATCATTTCTCATTGTCCCGAGCGTACACTGGTCGGGGATAAGAAGACCAGTTCACGGTTCGAACGAATGTTCGTCTTCGCTCACTGTGGGGCAAGAGTAAGGGTACGAGAGTTCTCGATCCGAAATCGAACTCGTTCACGAACGGAGGGTGGGGTTATCGACCGGTACGGACGGGAGGCTCGTCAGAACTCCGTCCCGCGCCGCGCCCGCTGCCCGTCGTCGATCGGGTGTTTCACTTTCCGGACGTTCGTGATCAGATCCGCTCGGTCCTCGAGATACGTCGGTTCGGTGTGGCTCCCCGAGAGCACGAGTTCCAGATCGTCGGGCTTTGCGTTGATCAATTCGTGGACGTCGTCTTCGCTGATCAGGTCTCGATCGGCGGCGTAGAGGATCTCGTCGAGAATCAGCATGTGAATCCCGTCTTCCGGCGGTGCGTCGAGGTCGAGCGGCGCGTCGAGCGCCGTCTCGCCGGCCGCCTCGAGCAGCTCCATGGCGCGCTCAAGGCCGGCTTGAGCCTCCGCCTCGTGATCCGCCTCGTCGCTGCCGTCGGCCATGCCGTGCCAGCCGTAGTGGCCGAGGTTCTCGTAGCTGATGCCCGGCAGCGTCGCCATCGCGTTGTACTCCCCGCGGACCGCATCGACGCTCGAGGCGCCGCCCTTCATGAACTGAAGCATGTGGACGCGGTAGCCGTGGCCCGCGGCGCGCACCCCCATACCGAGCGTCGCCGTCGTCTTCCCCTTGCCGTCGCCCCACCAGACCTGTACGAGGCCGAACTCCTCGGGGGCCGCTGGCTCGATTCGCTCGGCCTCGGGCGTCCGCCCTTGGCCCGGCGTGTTCTCGACCGTCTCGTCGGGCGTCCGATCGTCGCTCATACGATGGTTGTCGGTCCGGCCCTACATGTAGGTAGCTCACTCGCCCCGATTCGTGCCCACCGTTGATTCGCATGGTGACTCGCATCGGATGCGAGTCTCGACTTCGATCCGAGCGATCGACCCGACCCGGATTCGACCAAACGTGTCTTTAGGCTTCGCTCCTAACGTGTGTCCACTCAAATGCCACTCGAGTTCTCATCGTCCGGCGATAGCCCCGGTCTCGAGCGTGTTATCGGCGCACTGGACGATGCCGACTGCCGGGAGATCGTCTCCCTTCTCGAGGCACCAAAGACGGTTCCCGAAATCGCGGAGGAGGCGGAGCTCCCGCTTTCGACGACCTATCGCAAACTCGACCTGCTGACTGAGGCCGATCTAGTCAACGAAACCGTCGGGGTTCGGCAGGGTCGCCACCACAAATCGCGCTACGTCGCGGACTTCGACTGCATCGGCATCACTCTCGATGACGATCGCGAGTTTCAGGTCGCTATCGATCGGTCGACGGACCAGTCGCTCGGGATCTGGTCGGATGCCACGCAGGAGTTCTGAGTGCTGGTGGAACGCAGTCGCTCGTAGTCAGATTCGATACCCGCATGTACGAATTGACCGCTGAGATTCCTTCCAATCAGTGTCCCTCTTCGAAGAGTCGTGATGAATACACGGCGCGGAACTCGCAAGGCCGATTGAACGCTTCGTGGTGTCTTTGAACGTTTGGTCTCCGATCTAATCCGAAGGCAGGCCAATGTCGGTGTCGCCGTGTAGTCGTACTGTGAGGACATCTTATATGCGTGTGGCAATTTATCAGAACGGTATCTCGGCAGAACCCTTATTTGAACACCTCTGCAACTAATTTGCGATGTCCGAAACGACCGACCGGCTCCGCCGCTATCTCGAGGACGAACTCGGAGAGTGCCGAAGTGAGGATCTACAGGAACGTCTCGCAGAACTCGACAACCTGGAGTCAATGCTTGATGAAGGTACTGTTTCAAATGATGTTCAAGCGTTATCCGCACTTGGTAACGAGACGCGATATCGACTCGTACGGCTCCTTGTCGAAGCTGATGACGAACTTTGTGTCTGCGAAATCGCACCGCTGGTCAGTGTCAGTGATAGTGCTGTGAGCCACGCGCTGTCGACCCTTGCTGAAGCAGGTCTCGTAACGAAGCGAAAGGAGGGACGCTGGCGAAAGTATCGAGCAACAACCCGAGCAAGCGCTCTGCTCACTGTCCTAGACGGGTCGCGCTAAATGCAGTATTCGGTGATGGCCTGTTCACATCTCGCTTGCTCGTGACGGAGGTACCAGTGATACGACGCATCGATGGGTGCATTTATAATTGAGCAATCATTCAGATAGGGTATGGAGCGTTCAATCAACACGGAACCCGAACAAACGGATCGATTGAGTAGTACGAGCAAGCGTCAGTGCGAGGGAACGAACGGTACTGGCGCATTCGGAATGCGAACCGGTGACTCTGATCTCGTCTTTTTTGAAGGGATCCTTCCCCAAGAGGGCGATAGAATATTGAACGATCACTCAATCGAGGTCCAGGCGACAGCTTGTTTCGATAGGCTTGAAGCAGTTCTCTCTACGAGGGAGCTAGATCTGGCGGACGTAATGAAAGTGGAGGTTCAACTGACTGACTTGGCTAACCGAAATGTCGTAGATACCGTGTATCAAGCCCGGTTCAGCGAAGGGTATCCACCGCGAACGACGACTGGAGTCTGTTCGCTTCCTGGCAGTGCCGCTGTCCAGTTCGATGTAATCGCTGCTGCAGAGTGATAATGATACAAGTGAACAGTAGAAATCCATCGACCGGGGAGTACATCGAATGGTCGTATGGTCGAATCGGCATCAGGATACTGATCGCCGATGAGTGATTTGGAACACGAGCGTGGGACAGACTGCGGCTGTCCAGACTGTGGTGGCCCGCGGTCGATGGATTTTCTCGATAAACACCTGACAGTCTGGATTTTCCTCGCAATGGGGATCGGTGTCGGCCTCGGACATGTCGCACCGAGTGTCGTTAGTCCAATTCAAGACTACTACCTCGTCGAAATTGGCCTGATCGCGATGATGTACCCGCCGTTGGCGAAGGTAAACTACGGACAGCTACCACGGGTATTCAGCGCGTGGCGAGTGCTCAGCCTCAGCCTCATCCAGAACTGGCTAATCGGACCGACGTTGATGTTCGCCCTCGCAGTGATATTCTTCAGCGGGCTCGTGCCGCCGTTCCCAGCCCACCCTGAGTATTTTCTCGGACTGATCTTCATCGGAATGGCTCGGTGTATCGCGATGGTGCTGGTCTGGAACGACCTCGCAGGCGGCTCGAGTGAGTACGCTGCCGGACTAGTGGCGTTCAACAGTGTCTTTCAGATCATCACCTACGGGGTGTACATCTGGTTCTTCGCACTGTTCTTGCCGCCGCTGCTGGGGATGGACGCACTGGTCGCGGGTATCGGCACGTTCGATATCACGATCCAACAGGTGTTCTGGGCGATCGCAATTTTTCTTGGGATCCCCTTCGCTGGCGGTATTCTCACCCGCCTGGGCGGAGTCCGATCAAAAGGCGAGGAGTGGTACGAAGAGCAGTTCGTTCCGAAGATTAGCCCCGTCACGCTGATCGCGCTCCTGTTTACTGTCGTCGTAATGTTCGCAACACAGGGCGACAATATCCTGGCACAGCCGACCGACGTCCTCTGGATTGCCGTTCCACTAACAATCTACTTCGTCATCATGTTCCTCGTGAGCTTTGCGATGGGACGTGGTATCGGTGCGGACTACTCGACGACGACGGCCATCGGCTTCACCGCAGCGTCAAACAACTTCGAACTCGCGATTGCGGTTGCAGTTGCTGTCTTCGGCGTCGGCTCCGGCGTTGCGTTCGCGACCGTTGTCGGTCCACTGATCGAAGTGCCGGTCCTGCTTGCGCTGGTTAACGTGGCCATCTACTTCCAGCAAAAGTTCGACTGGACCGGCTACGAAACCGGTCAACTCGAAAGTACGAAGCCCGTAGATGAGGATTCAACCCAGGCGAGAGCAGACGACGACTAATACCCCACTCGAACAATGACAGAAACTGATTCAGTCCAAATCGCGTTTGTCTGTGTACAGAACGCAGGACGGTCACAGATGGCATTCGCCTTTGCTCATCAGGAGCGTAAGCTTCGAAACGTCGAGGACTCTATTAGCCTCGTCACGGGCGGAACACAGCCCGCTGATGAGGTCCATCCAGAAGTAGTGGAATCGATGCGAGACGTCGTAATTGACATCTCAGAACAATCACCTCGAGAAGTGAGCGTCGAGGAGTTGCAAGCGAGTGATTACGTTGTCACAATGGGTGTTCCGATGGGGATGTCTGCCCTGCTGGCCGGGCCGGTGAAAACCGTGACTGGAATGTTCCCGATCCAGATGGGCCGGGTCCTAGAGAAGTTGTCAAGATACGTGATGAAATTAACCAACGTGTGAACGAACTTTATAATGAAATATTACAGAATTAGTAACTAGTGTGCTTCAGGTTATATTTTGGAGCAATCTAGATTGTGCTAATTAACCACAAGGAATTTGATCTGGCTTACGGAAAATCAAGGCGAAAGCCCCGTCCTTCAGGGCGGAGAGGATGTCAAGACTGCTCTGACTCGGAATCGATATCCGGCTCGATGTCCGCGACATCCGTCGACGACTCCGTCCCCGTCTCCATCTCGATGTCTTCGCCCTCCTGGATGGCCTGAGCCTCTGCCTCCATCTCCTCGACGTTCATCTCGGTCTGTTCGATCTCGCCGATGATCTCGGCGATGTCGTCGAGGCCGATCAGTTCGCGCGTCTCATCGTCGAAATCGAGACTGTTGAGTTGGTCGCCGTCTTCTTTGACGTCGCTACCCGAGAGGTGTTTGCCGTAGCGCCCGACCATCGAGGTGAGCTCCTGGGGCATGACGAAGGTCGTCGACTCGCTCTGGCCGATCTCGGCGAGGGTCTCCATCCCCTGGTCGATAATGGCGCGTTCGCCCATCGATTCGGCGGATTTGGCGCGCAGAACCGTCGAAATCGAGTCACCCTGTGCCTCCAGGATCTGGCTCTGCTTTTCACCCTGTGCGCGAATGATCTCGCTCTGCTTGTCACCTTCCGCCTTCTCGACGGCACTGCGACGTTCACCCTGTGCCTCGAGGATCATGGCACGGCGTCGGCGCTCGGCGGAGGTCTGTTCTTCCATCGCCCCCTTGACTCCCTGGGACGGCGTCACCTCGCGGACCTCGACGCTCTCGACGCGGATCCCCCACTCGTCGGTGGGTTCGTCGAGTTCCTGGCGAATCCGCTCGTTAATCATCTCCCGCCGGCTGAGCGTGTCGTCGAGTTCCATGTCACCGATGACGGCACGCAGCGTCGTCTGGGCGAGGTTCGAGACGGCTCGTTTGTAATCGTCGACCTCGAGGAACGCGCGTTTGGCGTCCATGACTCTGATGTAGACGACGGCGTCGGCCGTCACTGGCGAGTTGTCGCGAGTGATCGCTTCCTGGCTCGGGACGTCGATCGTCTGGGTCCGCATATCGAACGTATAGACCCGTGAGACGAACGGCGGCACGATGTTGAGTCCCGGCTCGAGCAGCTTTCGGTACTCGCCGAAGACGGTCAGTGCACCCCTGTCGTAGGCGTCGACGATCTCGACCATCTGCCAGATGGTGATGGCGACGAGAACGAGGACGAGCGCCCCGGCGGTCACCAGCGGATCGTCGAGTTGCAACGGCCCGAGTGCCAGTACGTTCATTATCTCGTCTATGGACGCTGGCCGAATAATGTTTGGCATTGGAAATAGTGCGTGACTATACTGTGACCGGCGGCGACGGAACGCTCATTCGGAGGGGAGCGGCCGTTCTCATTACTGCTCTCGGGGATTCCCAAGATTTTGCATCTCTCCCGTACATGTCGGACAGGTCCTCGGGGAAGTCTCCTTCACCCGGTATCCACATATCATGCATTCGTACAACTCTTTGGATTCTTTTCGTGTGATCTTCACGCTTCTCACACGGCTACTACGCTTCCACATCTAATAACTGTCTCGCATACCAACATTGTGCCTATTCTTAGTCTCTCGAGCCGGTCAGATACCTGTCTGGTACCTGCAACTCGCCGCGTGCGTTCGCTGTGTTGACAGGTCTTTTCGGTACCCGACCGCCGCTCACCCCGACTCGTTACGGCCGACGATATCCGCGTCCGTCGGCCCCTGTCCGTCGAACTCGCGGACGAACGCGTCCAGTTCCGACGACGAGTTGGCTCCTGGAAGCTGACTATCCGCTGTCGAACAGTCCGCGTCCACGCCGAGTCGATCGCAAACGAGATCCGCCGTCGCCTCGGCCATCCGCCGGTAGGTCGTCAGTTTCCCGCCGACGACGCTGACGAGGTTCTCCGTTCGCTCGCTCCCGTCGGCGGCGTGATCGACGTGGTCGAGTCGATGAAACCCTCGAGAGATCCCACGACCGCCCCGTTCGGCCTCCTCCGGTTCGTACAGCGGCCGAACGCCCCACCACGTCCGGACGCGCTCGGCGTCGGCGACCGCCGGCAGCATCGTCGCGCATTCGGCCACGGTTTCCTCGATTTCCCATTCGCTTCGGTCGTAGTCGTCGGGATCTCCGACCGGCACGCTCGTCGTTCCGAGGACGACCTCGTCGTCGTGGGGAACGATAATGTCCCCGTCGGCGGGGTCGCGACACCGATTGAGCACCGGCTCGAGGCCGTCGAGCACGACGGAGATCATCACTCCTCTCGTCGGCCGCATCTCGACACTGACACCCGCCATCTCGGCAATTTTGCCCGCGTGTGCACCGGCCGCGTTGACCACGTACGTCGGCGCGAGCGTCTCATCGACGTCGCCGCCGAGGTGGACTGCCGCGATTCGGTCGCCGTCTCGAGCCATCGACGTTACCGGCGCGTGGGGGAGGATCCGAGCGCCGTGATCTCGAGCGTCCGCCGCGTTCGCCGCGACCAGTCGCGACGGAATCACGACGCCGTCCGGAACCCACATGGCTCGCTCCACCTCGTCTGCCAGTCCCGGGACGGCGTCTCGAGCCGTCTCACCGTCGACGACCTCGACGGGGATCCCGATCTCTTCGCAGGCCGCGCGCTTCTCTTCGAAGTAGGCCGGATCGTCCTCGGCCCGCTGGACGAACAGCCCCTGGGTCTCTCGAACGCACTCACCGGCGATCTCCCGCAGGATGCAATTCTCCTCGAGACACTCTCGAGCGCCGTCGGGGTCGCTCTCGGCGTAGCGAGCACCGCTGTGGAGCAGGCCGTGTGACCGGCCGGAGGCGCCGGCCGAGAGCCCTTCGCGCTCGGCGAGCGTGACGTCCACGCCTCGCAACGCGAGATCTCGAGCGATTCCCGTGCCAGTCACACCGCCGCCGATGACGAGAACGTCCGTATCACCGTTCATATTGTGATATTGGAACGCAGACAGACGTACCTTTCACCGCCGCTGTCGAGTTCTTCGCGCGTCGAGTTTTCGCCGACTGTCTCGAGTCTGTCTGTCGTCCTTGAGCGTACGGTCCGGAGTTGATCGGGGTGTAATTGCAGAAAAGACGAGGATCGGGTATGAGGTTCCGAGGGTGAGCATTCGATGTGTCGGCCGCGGGATTCGCACAGCGGTAGGTGTCAGAGGCCACAGTGGCTATGTTGTTGACTTCGGTGGGTTGGGGTTCGTCTCATCATCACCTCATCGGGACACAGTATCCATCCAACAATAAAGCTTATTGATGGGGTAATTACCCTCTGGATACGAATGTAACTGGACATATGGTGTGGAAAGAAGCATTGGTTGATCTATGTAATAACTTCCCATTCACTACCGCAGGTGGTTTTGTGAACGTTTCAAAAACCACTCTCCTTTCGACGACACTATCAGTTGCTAACGGGAAAAGACTACGTCCGTACTGCCCACCCGCGGGCAGTACCCTAGAGCGAGGTCGGTTCGCTTGCCGTATCGGTCGCAAACTTCTCGCGAACCTTCTCGACTTTCGGCGCCGCGTGCATCGAACAGTAGGCGTCGTTGGGGTTCTTTTCGAAGTAGTTCTGATGCTTCTCCTCGGCCTTATAGAAGGTCTCGAGAGGCTCGATTTCGGTGACGATTCCCTCGTAGAGCCCCTCGCTTTCCAGTTCCGCGGCGAACGCTTCGGCGGTCTCGAGTTGCTCGTCGTCGTGAGCGTAGATCGCCGACCGATACTGGGAGCCGACGTCCGGCCCTTCGCGATCCTTCGTGGTCGGATCGTGAATCGTAAAGAACACCTCGAGGAGGTCCTCGTAGGCGACCGTCTCGGGTGCGTACTCGAGCTGGACGACCTCCGCGTGCCCGGTCTGGCCGGAGCACACTTCTCGGTAGGTCGGATCGTCGGTTTCTCCACCTGCGTAGCCGGAGGTGACCGATTCGACGCCCTCGAGGGCTTCGAAGGCCGCCTCGACGCACCAGAAACAGCCGCCGCCGAATGTCGCTCGTTCCATACCAGCCGATAGGAGTCGCTCGAGGAAAGATGTGACGGGTTCCGGTGTTGTCTCGTCTCGGCGGTGAATCGGGGCTCGAGTTCGAGTCCGGGTTCCGCTGGAGACCAGTGTCACGTCTGCCTCGGTGCCAAGGGATTTCACGACGGCCGATGAACCCCGGCGTATGTCCTGGGACACCGTACAACTCGATTGGGACGGCGACGTTGCAACGCTGACGGTCGACCGCCCCGAAGCGCTCAACGCACTGAACGTGGCCACGCTCGAGGCGATGGGCGAGGCGATCACCGAGGCTGCAGACGAGGACGCCCGTGCGCTCGTGCTGACCGGCGCTGGCGACGACGCGTTCATCGCGGGCGCGGACATCGCGTACATGCAGGATCTCTCGACCGCGGAGGGCCAGGACTGGGGCGAACTCGGCCACGACGTCGCGGACGCCCTCGAGGCGTTTCCCGCGCCGACGATCGCCGCAGTGAACGGGTACGCGTTCGGCGGCGGCTGCGAGATGGCGATCGCCTGCGATCTGCGGGTCGCCGGCGAGTCGGCCGTGATCGGCAATACGGAGATCGATCTCGGCATCATTCCGGGGTGGGGGGCCACTCAGCGCCTGCCGGAACTGGTCGGCGACGAAACGGCCCGCCGGATGATCTTCCTCGGCGAACGGCTCGACGCCGAATCGGCCGCCGAAGCGGGAATTTTCGGCGAGGTCGTGGCCGACTCCGATCTCGAGGAGACCGTTTCCGAACTAGCCTCGCGGATTGCGGCCAAGCCGGCCGTCGCGATGCGAGCCGCAAAACAGGCGCTCAACCAGCGCCACGAGGGCTCCCAGACGAGCGGACTCGAGTACGAGAAGCGTGCCTTTGCCAGCCTGTTCGGGACGCCGGATCAGCGGGAGGGAATGGACGCGTTCGTCGAGGATCGAGAGCCGGAGTTCGAGTAGTTTGGAAGTCAGTAGGTGTCCATCAGTCAGTTCAAACGACACTGGACTTATGATGTACTCTGTTCCTCCACCGGATACATCTGGAACTAGTCCATAGCCGGTTATGAGGTTATTTTCTATTCAACGAACATTTTCGTGTGTTTTGGTCGTCTCGAGTACGAGAAACTTCTGTACTGACTCTCCGATCGCAACCAAGGATCGCAAGAACGTGCTCTGTTGAATAGCGATCTAATCCGCCGATATCACTAGCTTAGAAGGATGAAGCCGAGGAATTCGATTCTGTCTATGGAAA
>NZ_WUYX01000060.1 GCF_009834785.1 Natronorubrum halalkaliphilum | reverse complement strand
GGTCGTGGTCCGCTCGATGAGCGCGTCGTAGTCGTCGATTCCGTACGCCTGCATAAACTCGGAGACGTTGGTCGACTCGACGAACTCGTCGCTGGGTTCGTGAACGATTTCGTCGACGTCCTCGAGACTCGGGTCGGTCGTGTTCTCGCTCATTGTCACTCGTAGGTAAGAGTCATACCCCCATCAAACAACAGGTCGCCGCCGTCCAGATGACGGCCGAGATCGGAAAAGCCGAGGACGAAGAGGTTGCCGACGTCGACCGGTTCCATCATCTCCGTGACGCGGGACTGGCCGAGCATCACGTCCTGAATCACCTCGTCGACCGAAATCCCGCGCTGTTCGGCGGTGTCCTCGAGTTGGGCCGTCACCAGCGGCGTCTTCACGTAGCCGGTGCTGATCGAGAACGAACGAATATTCCCCTCGCCCTCGGCGGCGATCGACTGGGTGAGTCCCCGGAGCCCGAACTTCGCGACGTTGTAGCCGACCTTGTCGCTCGTGACGTAGTGGCCGTGGACCGAGCTCATGTTGCCGACACAGCCCCGGCCGTCCTCGGTCTCTTGGAAGTGTGGAATGCAAAGCTTCGAAAGGTACAGCGGGGCCCGAAGCATGACCCGATGCATTCGGTCGTAGGTCTCCATCGGAAAGTTCTCGACCGCGTCGATGTGTTGCATCCCGGCGACGTTCGCGAGGTACTTGATGACACCCAGCCCTGCGGCCTCCTCGACGATCCGCTCGAGGTCGCCGTCGTCGGTGAGATTACCGACAATCGGCTCGATATCGCCCTCGAGAGCGAGTTCCTCCCCGTGTTCGATCGTTCCCGCGAGCCCGTCCTCGTCGATATCCGTCGCCGCAACGGTGAGGCCGTTTCCGGCGGCGACGAGCGCCGTTGCCCGCCCGATTCCGGAGCCGGCACCCGTCACGAGGCAGACGTTTCGGTCGGTAAACGACTCGTCGTCGACCGTATGAATATCGTCGCGAGACACCGTCGGCGGCGTCACCTGGTTCTGAGACATAGCTCACTCACGATGTATGTACCCTCGACGCATGCTAAAACACAGTTGTTAACATATCAACAGCGTTGTCGTCGATCGACCGTGAGACCACCGCTCGAGGCACTCGACCGTGATAACCGATAGCAAATATTAAGACATTGTATGTGATTCGTTCCCTAGTATGATCGATCTCGATATCGACATGCGGCAGTACGACTGTCCGTTTATCGACACGACTGACGACGTCGATATCGCGTTCTCGGCCGTCCAGTGGCAACTGGACACCGACGACGGGAAACTCGAGACGCGGCTCATCGCAAAAGGGGAGTCGACGGGTACACTCGAGCGGGGGCTACACGAACTTCGGGATCACCCGAACATGACGGAGTGTTACATTCTCTCAAAGCTCGAAAACGTCGCCCAGATCGGCACAACGATCGAGGAAACGAACGCGATGCACACCATTCAGGAAAACGGCGGCTACATCACCGGACCGTTTCAGATCGAGAACGGCCGCGAACGGTGGCACGTCGGCTTCGACGATGACGACGCCGAGGATCGGGCCCTCGCCGAACTCGACCGACACAACGAGTACACCGTCGAGGATCGCGACCAGTTCGGACCGACGGCGCTGTTTGACCTGCTGGAGAACTCGGACAGCGCGCTCCGGTTGCTCGAGGGCTGCCGGTCGCTCACCGAAACCGAACGCGACACGTTCGAGGCCGCCGCTCGGAAAGGATACTACGAGACGCCACGAGAGACGACGCTCGACGAACTGGCGGCTCACTTCGACATCTCGAAGACGGCTGTCTCGATGAATCTCCGCCGAAGCGAGCGAAAGGTTCTGAAGGCGGCGCTGACGGCGCTCGATAATATGGACGCTAGTCGCCAGTTTTGACGGCGCCGACTAAGTTCGGTTTCCGCCGGAGCGAACCGTTCTCTCACTCGCTCGGTATGTGGTCCGAAGTGATTATTCCCCTCGAGTAACTCGTCGGGGTATGGACGTTCGCTATCCGTTCAAGTGGGCACTCGTCTACCGGGCGGTCGCAGCGGGGGCGCTGATATTGGGGCTGGTACTCGTCGTCGTCGGCTTTCTCGCCGGGTTCGGAAGCGCGATCACGTCCCTCGTCGGCGATCCGTTGAATCCGGGCTCCGCGATCGAGCGAGCGAATCCGTCGATCACGGTCCTGTTCTGCGTGCTCGGCGTGATCGTCTGGCAGGTCGGCAAGACGTACGCGCTCTTTCTGACGGTTCCCCGCGCGGCCGGCCGGGCCGCTGCTCGGAGGTTTGACACCGAGCAGGTTTCGAACGAGGTCCTCGCCGGCCTCGACGACCGACTCGCCGAACTCGAGTCCGAACTGGCCGACACCCGACGCGAGATACGGGCGCTCGAACGCGCCGAGCACACCGCGCGGTTCGACGAGCGCGAGCACCTCGAATCGAACCCTGAGAGCGCGGATTCGATGGTCGACGCGAGCGATGCGGACGAGGGAACCGACGAGCGTGTCGATACCGACGTTACTGACGTAACTGCCGATACCAACGATACCGACTCGAGCGCCGCAACCGAGACTCGGCCGGTTCCGACCTCGGTAGCCTCGAGTGAGGTCGAGTCAGCGAGCGACGCGAGCGCAACCCGCGACCACGCGGCCGCGGAGGCCGGTGACGAGGCTGGCGAGGATGACGAAGCTGACGAAAACGGAGACGCTGGCGCTGGCACTGATACTATCGACGGAACGGGCGACGGCGACGACGTTGAGGACGCTCTCCCTGGAACTGGCGACGCGACGACTGCGACGGGTGCTGCAGCGTCGACGACCGACTCGGAGTCCGAAACTAAGGCGCAAACCGAAACCGAAACCGAAACCCGAACCGAAGCGGAAGCCAACCCCGACGCCGCCGGTACTGGCGACACACCAGCCGAATAGTCCCCCCAGCACGCCACCGTCGCGCACAGTCACTCTCTCTCTCTCAGAATCCGATACCCCGCAAGCCCGCAACGACCGGACGGTCCCGATCAGGCCTCGAGTATCTCGTCGTCGTCGTCCTCGGGAACGACGAGCGAGCCGTCGAGCACGGTCACGCCGCGGCCCCCTACCTGCACGCTACTCCCGACGCGAGCGCGAACCAGCCCCGGACGGTCGACGTAATGGCCCTGCTCGAGGCGGAGTTCGTCGGGCAGGTCGCCGTCGAACGCGGCGAAGCGATCGAGGTACACACCGACGGCTCCGCTGGCGGTGCCGGTGACCGGATCCTCCGGGACGCCGGCTCCCGGCGCGAACATCCGTCCGTGCAGCGTCGACTCCCGATCGAGTGCGTCGAAGGTAAAGAGGTAGACCCCCGTGGCGTCGACCGACTCGGCGAGGTCCTCGACGGCGCTCATGTCGGGATCGGCGTCCCCGAGGTCCGAGAGGTACGTGATCGGAACGATCAGGAACGGCAGTCCCGTCGAGGCCACCGCGAGCGGAATATCGTCGCTCGCGCCCTCGAGTGCGGCCTGGTCGACGCCGAGGGCGTCGGCGACGCGGTCGTACCCCACGTCGACCTCGCGGATCTGCGGCGCGTTCTGTGTCATCCAGACCGTCCCGTCCTCGGTCAGTTCGATCTCGAGACGGCCGACGTTCGTCTCGAGGGTTGTCGTGCCGGGTTCGAGTCCTTCGTCGTGGAGGTGTGCGAAGCTCCCGATCGTCGCGTGGCCGCAGAGATCGACCTCCTGAGTGGGGGTGAAGTAGCGAATCCGGCGATCGGCGCTCTCGCTCGAGCGGAGGAAGGCCGTCTCGCTGACGGCCATCTCGGCGGCGATCGCTTGCATCTGATCGTCCGAGAGGCCGTCCGCGTCCGGAATTACACCCGCCGGGTTGCCGGTCAGTGGTTCGTCGGTGAAGGCGTCGACCTGTAGCGCGCGAACCGTGTCCATACCCTCGGGTCGGCCGGGCGTGGTATCAATCCATCGTCGCGTGCCGGCCCCTGTTGCTATCGGGGAGTCATCGATAGCGCCTGATCAACGACAGAAAAGCTCACGGCTGTGCCGTGACCACACCGAGAACCGGGACAGCGGACCGTATCAGTCGTCGCCAGTCCCTTCGACCGCGCGGTCGGGCCAGTTCTCGTCACCTGAGTCGTCGGACGATTCGTGGGTTCCCACGGGCGGGCGATTTACCTCCGCTGCGGGCGAGGACTCGAGATCGGTCGTCGACTCGAGGTGCTTCATCTCGCCTGCGTCCCCGGGCTGTTCAGATCCCTTCGGACTCTGACTGCTTCGGGAATCGCGACGCGATTCCCGTGCGTCCTGATCGATCCGCATCGAGCAGAACTCGACGCCACACATCGAGCAGAACCGGGCTTCCTTGTAGTTGTCGCCGGGCAAGGTCTGATCGTGGTAGTCCCGGGCCCGGTCAGGGTCCAGCGCGAGGCGGAACTGCTCGCGCCAGTCGAACTCGTATCGCGCTTCGGAGAGGGCGTCGTCCCAGTCTCGAGCGCCGGGACGGCCGTTGGCCACGTCGCCCGAGTGGGCGGCGATCCGGTAGGCGGCGAGTCCGTCGCGGACGTCTTCTTCGTCGGGGAGGCCGAGGTGTTCTTTCGGGGTCACGTAACAGAGCATCGCCGCGCCGGCCTGAGCCGCCATCGCCGCGCCGATAGCGCTCGTGATGTGGTCGTAGCCGGGTGCGATGTCGGTCACCAGCGGCCCGAGGACGTAAAACGGCGCGCCGTCGCAGACCTCCTGCTGGCGTTCGACGTTCTCGGCAACCTTGTCCATCGGGACGTGGCCCGGCCCTTCGACCATCACCTGGACGTCGTGCTCCCAGGCGCGACGCGTCAGGTCGCCCAGCGTATCCAACTCGGCGTACTGGGCGTCGTCGCAGGCGTCAGCGATACAGCCCGGCCGGAGGCTGTCGCCGAGGCTGAAGGTGACGTCGTGCTCGGCGAAGATCTCACAGATTTCGTCGTACACCTGAAAGAGCGGATTCTGCTCGCCGTTTTCTTCCATCCACTTCGCCATGATCGAGCCGCCGCGGGAGACGATCCCGGTCTTGCGCCCGTTGGTCAGCGGCAGATGCTCCGCCAGAATCCCGGCGTGGATCGTCATGTAGTCGACGCCCTGCTCGGCCTGTTTCTCGATGATCTCGAGCAGCAGATCCGTCGTGATCTCTTCGGGACTCTCTGCCCGTTTGACGGCCTCGTACAGCGGCACCGTCCCGATCGGCACCGGCGAGTAGTCGACGTGGGTCTCGCGAATCTCGTCTAAGTCGCTTCCGGTCCCGAGATCCATGACGGTGTCCGCGCCGTAGTGAACCGCGGTGTGGAGCTTTCCCAACTCCTCCTCGAGATCGCTGGTCGTCTCGCTGTTGCCGATATTCGCGTTGACCTTCGTCGCGAACTCGCGGCCGATGATCATCGGATCCAGCGCCTCGTGATTGGTGTTGGCCGGGATCACGGCCTGTCCCTCCGCGACCTGCTCCCGAACGAACTCCGGCTCGCGGTTCTCTCGCTCGGCGACTCGTTCCATCGCGTCGGTGACCGTTCCCTCGCGGGCGGCTTCGATCTGGGTTCGCGCCATCGATAACTAGGTTGTATGACCTAGTTATATAGCTCTGACGTTGCCCGTCGTCGGACGGCCGGCACGGACAGGGTCGAACGGACGATTTTTACGCTCCTGTCGCTTCCGCCCGACCAATGTCGAATCCGACCGGCCGTCCAGTCGCCCAGGGGGCCTACGACGAACTCGCGGCGGGGTACGATCGTGAGGGCGATACGAAGCCGTCGAACGCGTACCTCGAACGGCCGGCGACGTGTTCCTTGCTTCCCGATCTCGAGGGGGCGCGCGTTCTCGACGCCGGCTGTGGTGCCGGACACCTCGCGGCCGAACTCCGAACTCGCGGAGCGACCGCGGTCTGTCTCGACGCGAGTCGCGAGATGCTCGCGTACGCACGAGAACGAATCCCCGCTGCTGACGTCTTGCAGGCCGATCTCGGGAGCGGGTTCCCCGTCGCCGACGACGCCTTCGACGGGGTCGCTAGTTCGCTTGCATTTCACTACGTCGAGGACTGGACACCACTGTTTCAGGAACTCCGCCGCGTTCTCAGGCCCGGCGGCTGGCTCGTGTTTTCGGTGCAACATCCCCACGCGGACTTCGAAGAGTACGCCGAGGCCGAAAACTATCACGAGCGGGAACTGGTGTCGGCGGTCTGGGACTCCTTCGGTACCGAGGTGACGGTCCCGGCGTACCGTCGTCCGCTCTCCGCGATGGTTTCCCCCGCGCTCGAGGCCGGCTTTCGACTCGATCGCCTGCTCGAGCCGACGCCGACGGACGCGTATTGCGAGGCGAATCCGGAGCGATACGAGTACGAGGCGACGCGGCCGAACTTCCTCTGTTTCCGGTTTTTTGCGCCGGCGTAGTCTCTCTCCGGGGATTTTCGTCTCTGCGCGCTCTCACTCGGCCTTTCGTACTTTCCTACGCGTCGATGTCCTCGGGACCGTAACCGCTCATCTCGTAGGCCCTCACTCGAGCGCGCATACGGACCCGCCGCGAACCCGAACGGTCAGCGAGTCGACGTCGTCCGGAATCGAGACCGGGACGGTCACCGTCGCTCGAGCGCGAGAGTCGGCATCGTCACTGCCGCTGTCATTGTCATTGGCATCGACACCGTCGCCAATCGATCCCACCGAAACCCTCCTTCGTTCGCCGTCGATCTCGAGCCAGTACCGACCGGGCTCGGCGACGACGCTCGCGGTGACGTCGACGGTTTCGCCCCGCCGGAGTTCGTCGTCGAACGCGACCGACTCGAGCGAGAACGCGGACGACTCGAGGTCGACGGAAACGGTGTGATCGAACGCCGTCGTGGTGACCGGAATCGCCGCGCCGTCGTCGGCGTCGTCGCTCGGTTCGGCGGCGAGGATCTCGACGCCGAGTTCTGACTCGACCAGCGCGATCCGATTGCAGATCGTCTGCTCGGCCGAGCCGGCAAAGAGCAGGCCGACGAGCGTCCCGTCCTCGAGGAAGACCGGGGAGCCGCTGTCGCCGCCCTCGGACATGTGGCCGGCGACGAGTTGCTCCCGGAGCAACACCGGGCCGTGAACCTCGCCGAAGTTCACGCGAACGCTGGCGCTCGTCGCCTCGATGTCGGCGCTCGTCACGCCGGTCGTGCGCCCGGTCTTCGTCACTGTCTCACCCTTCAGTTCATCGTAGCCCTCGCGTTTGATCCCGGTCGGCCACGTGTCCTCGAGTTCGAAGTAGGCGTCCGTATCTCGGTCCGGTCCGGCCGACCGGGCGGCCACGTCGACGCGCACGCCCTCCTCGATGGGGACGTAGCCGACGAGGTCGCCGACGGCGTCGTCGGCGGTGCCGCCGTCGCGCGGCGAGGGCTGGCGGATCGGCGCACCGGGGTCCGCCTCGTTCGACCGGGCGTAGACGTGGTTGTTCGAGAGTCGGACGAGGTCCCCCGATCGAACGTCGTCGCGCCAGACGGCGTCTCCGTCGTCGGGGTCGGTAACCTGAGCGGGATACGGCCCGGCCGTGCCCGCCGTCAGGTTCGCGTTGCTCTCGCTGACGCCGGCGGGGACGGGACGATGACGGCCCTCCCGACCGGGGGCCGCCTCAGGAAGCGTTTCGAACGTCGACAGCGCGTCGAACCCTTCCCGCTCCTCGTCGTAGCCCGCGTCGACGACGTCGACGGCCACGTCGTCCCCCGCGTCGGTCACGCGTTTCTCGACGCGGTCCTCCTCCGTGAGACGCTCGGCCGGCTCTTTCTGGGTGACGAAGACGGTGACTCGGTCTTCGTTCGCGTCGTAGTCGACGCCGATCACGTTCTTGCACTCGAGGAGATACTCGTAGTCTCGTGTGGAACTCATCGATGACAACGCTCGTTATTTTACAACGAAACCGTCCGAATTATTTAGTTTGTGAGTCAGTCGCAGGATCTGGGACGAAACCGGTTTCAGCCCACTTATGGGGGTTGGCATCCTGCTACCGAGTACGCACCACCATGTCCGACCTACCGGACGATTTCGACTGTACGATCACGACGTGGGAGTACATTTACAGCCTCTGTCGCGACGTCCGCGACGAGGTTCGCGACGACGCGTTCGAACCCGACGTCGTCGTCGCGCTCGCTCGCGGCGGCTGGTTCGCCGGCCGGTGTCTCTGTGACTTCCTCGGGTTGGACGACCTGACGAGCCTGAAAATGGAACACTACGTCGGTACCGCCCAGAAGAGTGGCGAACCCACCGTCCGTTACCCCATGCCCGAAGGCAGCGTCGAGGGCAAGGACGTCCTCATCATCGATGATATCGCCGATACCGGCGGCTCGATCGAGCGCGCCCACGAGTACGTTACTGACCGCAACGCCGGAGAGGTTCGCACCGCGACGCTCCAGTTGCTCGGCACCAGCGAGTACGAACCCGACTACGTCGGCGAGCACCTCGAGGAGTGGACCTGGATCGTCTACCCGTGGAACTTCATCGAGGATATGGTCGATCTCATCTCGAGCGTGATGGAACGGGCCGATCAGGAGTCGTTTACCCAGGAGGAGATTCGTCACTATCTCGCCGACTTCCACGGCATCGAGCGCATCGAGATGGAGATCGCGCAACCGAATCGGATTCCCGAAGTACTCAGCGAGATGGAACGGCGTGAGGTACTCGAGTCGGCCGGGCCGGGCGAGTGGACGCTCGCCGCCGAGTGAGCGTAGACTGAGTGGGTGGGTGTGCGGGTGAGTCGAGTCCCTCGAGTACGAATCGACGTTACGAGGTGTCCAGCGCCGGCGGCACCTCGACGGCGACGACTTCGTGTTGGGTCTCTCGCTGGTGGTCGGTACCGATTGTCGTCGCGGTATCGCGCCCGTCGGCCGTGTCTTCGAACGCACAGCCCTCGCACTTCACCAGATATCGTTTCGTCCCGTCGTCCTGATCGGTTGGCTTCCTGTTCGCGAGCATACCATCCCGTTCGACACGGACTCGCTTGAGCCATTTTCCAAAAGGGTTTGGAGTGAAGCAAAAGCTGTAAGTCCCTGAGAGTGGCCGATCAGAACGGGAACTGGACTCCGTCGGACGATTTCGAAACCACAGACTGCGGACAGGTACCGAATCGGACGCGTTCACTCCGCGACCGATTCCGTCTCGCTCGAGTCGGTCGCCTCCGTCTTCGATTCCGAGTCCCCCTTCTCGCCGTCGTCGACCAGCGATTCCTTCCACGTTCCGCGGGTGAACCACGCGACGGCAGTGAGTGCGCCGACGACGTCGCCGACGACGACGCCGGTCCAGATACCCGTGGTTCCCCAGCCCGCGACGAAGATCAGATAGTAGGTGACGGGAACGCGAACGATCCACAGCCCCAGGACGGCGAAGGCCAGCGCCGTTTTCGTGTTTCCGGCCCCGCGGAACGCTCCCTGTATCACCTGCATGACGCCCATGAAGACGAACGCGAACGCCGCGAACTGGAGATACGTAACGCCGTAGTCGATCGTCTCGGCTCTCCCCTCCGCTTCGGCCGTGACGAACACCGAAACGAACGGCTCAGGAAAGAGGAACGCGAGCGCGCCGGCGACGAACATGATTCCGCCGATCACTCCCGCACCGATCCACGTCGCTTTCGCCGCCCGATCCGCTCGCCCGGCGCCGAGGTTCTGGCCGACGATCGAGTCCGTCGCCTGTCCCATCCCCATCGCCGGCAGGAACGCCAGCGAAATCAGCCGGTTGCCCAGCCCGTAGGCCGCCACGACCGCCGGCGGAAAGGTGACGACCATCGCCGTCATCGCGACCAGCGCGAGCGCGGTCATCGACTGCTCGATCGCCGTCGGCACCCCGAGCCGCGTGATTTCGGTGACGTACTCGAGGCGCGGACGGAGGTGTCCGAACTCGATGTTGGGACCGACGTTCGTGTAGTACAGCAGGTAGAAGCCGATCACCGTGGCGATCCCCCGCGAGAGAACGGTCGCGACGGCAGCGCCCGCGATCTCGAGGCGAGGAAGCGGCCCGACCCCGAAGATGAGCAGCGGGTCGATCACGAGGTTGATGACGACGCTGATAGCCATCACCCGCATCGGCGCGCGGGTGTTGCCGTAGCCCCGCATGAGCGCGGCGAAGACGAAGAAGCCGAACACGAAGGGAACGCCGAGGAAGAAGATCTGGAGGTAGTCGGCGGCCAGCGGGAGGATCGCCGCCTCCGTGTCGCTGTCGGCGGGGAGGATATCGAGCATGGGTTCCGTCGCGAAATAGCCGATAATCCCGAGAGCGACCGCGACGATCGAAATGAACGATATCGTTTGGCCGGCAATCAACCCGCCTTTTCCGCTTTCGGCACCCGTATGCTGGGCGATCAGGATTGCGCCCGCCGTGGTGAAGCCGGCCCCGACCGCGATCACGAGAAAAAGCAGCGGAAACGCCAGACTCACCGCGCCGACGGCGTCGGGCGAGAGCGCGCCCAGCCAGAAGGTGTCGCCAACGTTGTAGGCGACCTGCAACAGCTGGATGACAACGAGCGGCCACGCCAGCTTGAACATCGGCCCGACGAGTGCGCCCTCCGTAAGGGATCCCTCGTCCGGCTGCTCGCCGGAGGACATACAGGAAGAGTGTAACCTGAGATACTTGATGGCTCGTGAGTCATGGTATCGATACTCATTACCACCGTCCCAGCACTGCCCCGAAAATACGTGCGTCCGGTCGGAGACGGAACCACCTCGTGGGTGCCCGTTTTGTGCTATTCCGACGGCGACCTAACGGTCGTCACCGCAATCACGGCGGCGAAACCGTTGTTCGGCACAAACCGTGACGGCCACCTGCTGCAGTGATACTGTCGGACAGCAGTCACTGAGAAGTCGGCCGCGAATTCGCGGCCGTCCTCGGGGACGACGGCCGCAGTAGCGCGACCGATCTTCGAATCGTTCTGTCCGGCAGTATGAGAACGAGACAACCCCTACTTCCACTGGGCCACACATCGAACAGCGTCCGTTCAGTCCGCGACCGCTTCGGTCGCTTCCGTCTCGACCGTCGCATCCTGCACCCAGAGATCGCCGAACAGTTCGTCCTGCTCGAGGCGGACCCGGCCCCGATGGGCGAGAAAGAGCAATGCGAGATACGTCATTACGCGCGTCCCGCCGACGGTCTCGATTTCCGCGTACAGCACCTCCTCGCGGCCCTGTTCGTACTGGCCCTCGAGTTCGGCTTCGACGTCGTCGATGACGCTCTCGATGTCTTCCTCGTGGGTCGTGTGGGTGACGTCGTCGCTCGTCGGTTCGTCGTCGACCCGGAGCCCGTCGTCCGCGTGGTAGTTCAGTTCCTGGACGCCGCGATCGTACCCGCGCGGCGAGTCGGTCGTGTCGTAACTTCGGGACTCCTTCCAGCGCGTGTCGCGTTCGGCGCTTCGAAGCTCCCGAACCAGTTCGTCGAGCGTTTCCGGCTTCCCGCGGGCGTGTTTGCGCTCGAGACGGCGCTCCATCTCGTTCTCGAGGCTCTCGACGGGGTCGAAGCCGGGTGCCGGACCGCCGTCCTCGCCGCCGTCCATCGGCCCCTCGTCGGCGAAGGGGGCTTCCCACGGTGGAAGCTCCTCCTCTTCGGGTTCGTCCGGCGCGAACAGTTCGTCGCTTTTCATCCGCAGGAGGACGCTCGCGTAGAACAGCGCCCGCCCGGACGTCCGCAGGTCGGCCTCGTCGAGGGCGTCGAGGAACTTGTCGGTCACCGCGACGATGTCGATGTCCCAGGGATCGATCTCGCCGTCTTTGGCGAGTTGTACCAGCAACTCGACGGGTTCGACCTCCTCGGCCTCGTCTTCGTCGTCCCCACCCTCGACGTCGCTTTCGGCCTCGAGTTCGTCGTCTTCGGAGAATTCGAGTACCGACTCGTCGGGACCGGGTTCGCGGTGGCCGTCGCTCGCGTTCGAACCCGAACCCGACGCCCCCGGCCGTTCGCGATCCTCGTGACCGGCGATATTCAGCGGGATATCGTCTCCGCCGTCGGTATAGAACTCGTCGTCATCGTCGTCAGTCACTCACGGGCACCTCCTCACTCGTTCCGTCGCCGCCGTCGTCGCTCAGGTCGATCCCCGTCACCGCGCTGACGTTGTTCTGTTGCATCGTCACCCCGATCGCTCGCTCGGAGCGGTCGAGCATGGCCGAACGGTGGGAGACGACGACGAACTGGGCCTCGTCGGCGAGTTCGTCGACCATCTCGCCGATCCGCTCGGCGTTGACGGCGTCGAGGAAGGCGTCGACCTCGTCCAGCGCGTAGAAGGGAGCCGGGTTGTGCCGCTGGATGGCGAAAATAAACGCGAGCGCGGTCAGGGACTTCTCTCCGCCGGACATGGCGTCCAGTCGCTGAATCGGCTTGTCCCCGGGCTGGGCCTTCATCGTCAGTCCGCCGTCGAACGGATCGGCCTCGTTCTCGAGGTGGAGTGTTCCGGTCCCCTCCGAGAGCTTCTCGAAGATTTCGGTGAACTGGGCGGCGATCTCGTCGTAGGAGTCCATGAACGTGCGTTTCTTCTGGGTCTCGTACTGCTCGATCCGATCGCGAATCCCCTCGGCCTCCTCGACCAGCGTCGCCTTCGCGTCCTCGAGTCCCTCGAGATCGGCCCGAACCTCGTCGTACTCGTCGATCGCGAGCATGTTTACCGGCTCCATCGCCTCCATGTCGGCCTGCAGGAAGTCGATCATCTCGAGGACCGTCTCGTGGTCGGGGACGTCCTCGGGGTCGTAGTCGCCGACCTCGGACTCGAGACTCTCGATCTCCCACTCGAGGTCGCCGACGCGGTTGCGGTTGTCCTCGAGTTTGCTCTCGACCGCGTTGACCCGATCCTGTTGCTGGTCGCGTTTCGTCCGCGCGTCCGACAACGCTTCTTTGAGGTCGCTGCGCTCGGCTTTGAGCTCGGTAAGCTCCTCTTCTAGGTCCGCGACGGCCTCGCGTTTTTCCTCGAGTTCGTCGCGTTTCTCCTCGATCGTCTCCTTGCACTCCTCGATCCGGTCTTCGTGTTCCGCGGTTCGATTCTGGGCCGTTTCGATGTCGTCGTGGAGGTCCTCGATGGCGTCTTCGGCGTACTCCTTCTCCAGACTCAACTCGTTGAGTTTACTGTCGATCTCGTCGATCCGATCCTCGCGCTCGTCGATCTCGGCCTCGAGTTCCTCGATCTCGGCGGTGAGTTCGGGGATCTTCGAGTCCGCGAGTTCGGACTCGAGTTCCGCGATATCGGCCTCGATCTCCTCGACCGCGGCGGTTTTCTCCTCTATCTCGCCGGAGATTTCGGTCATCCGCTCGTCGACGGACTCCCGTTCGTCCTCGAGTTCTTCGAGGTCGTTCTCGAGCGTCTCGATCTCGTCTTCGATGGACTCGCGGCTGTCCTCGAGCTTCTCGATCTCGTTTTCGATCGATCGCACCTCGTCGGCCGCGTCGGTCTTGCGGTCGCGGGCGTCGTCGAGTCGCTCCTCGACGCCGCGCAGGTCCTCGCGCAGGGACTCCCGTTCGTCCTGCAGTTCGGTGATCTGTTTCGCGACGCGCTCGAGTTGTCCCTCGCCACCGCCGGTAAAGGAGTAGCGCGAGCCGCCCCCGGAGCCGCCGGTCATCGCGCCGCTTTTCTCGACCAGGTCGCCGTCTAGGGTGACCATCCGATAGTCGCCCATGTACGAGCGAGCGGTCTCTAAGTCCTCGACGACCAGCGTGTCGCCGAGGACGTAGGAGAAGACGCCCGCGAACTGCTCGTCGAAGTCGACGAGGTTGTACGCGAAGTCGACAATCCCCGGATCGCTGGGCGCGTTGGGCAGCCGGCGCTGGCTCATGTCCGTCAGCGGGAGGAAGGTCGCCCGACCCGCGTTGCGGGACTTGAGGTGGTCGATACACTGCTGGCCGATGACGTCGTCGTCGACGACGACGTTCGCCAGTCGGCCGCCCGCCGCGGTCTCGCAGGCGACGGCGTACTCGCCCGGGACGTTCCCTAACTGGGCGACCGCGCCGTGGACGCCGTTGATCCCCGCGTTGAGGATCGTCGTCACCGCGCGGCCAAAGGAGGAGTCGCCGCTCTCGCCCGCGTTGGCCTCAAGTTCGGCGTACTCCTGTTGTTTCGCCTGGATCTCATCGTCCAGTTCGTCGACGTCCGACTGGAGGCGTCGCTTCTCGTCTCTGAGGTCGTCGACGACGCCCGCGATGTTCTCGCGGTTTTTCTCCGCCTTCTCGAGTTCCCGTTCGAGGTCGGTCCGCTTGCTCTCGATTTCGGGGATCTCCTCGCGGCGCCGCTCGATCGTCGCCTCTTTCTCGCTGATCGCGTTCGACCGTCGGCGAGCCTCGTCCAAGAGCCGGTCCTGCTCGCGCTGGAGGTCGTTCTTTTCGGTCTTGGCCTCCTCGAGGTCGTCTTTCCGCTCGGCGAGGTCGGCTTTCAGTTCGTCGAACTCGGTGTCGACGGCGTCGATCTCGGCCTCGAGTTGCTCGCGCTCGGCCTCGCGTTCCTGAATCTCGCTCTTAATCGAGGCCTTCTCGAGTTTGTGCTCGCGCATCTCGTCGTCGAGATCGTCGATCTGCTCTTGCTTGCGATCGATCTGGACGAACGCCTCGCGGCGGTTGGATTCGGCCTCCTCGATCTGCTCCTCGCTGGCCTCGATCTTGTCCTCGAGCCGCGAGATGTCGCCTTTGATCTCCTCGATCTCGCTTTTGATTCGGAGCTGTTCGTCCTCGCCTTTTCGTTCGATCTCGGCGTTGAGATCCTCGAGATCCTCCTGCAGCCGAACGACCGCGCCCTGGCGCTCGTCGAGTTCGCGCTGGAGGCCCTCGAGTTCGTCCTCGAGGTCCTCGACGCGACCCTCGGCGGTCGCCAGTTCCTCGCGTTTCTCCTCGAGTTCGCTGGCCTTCTTGTACCCCTCGTACTCCTCCTTCTCGCGGCGGAGCCGACGGTAGCGCATGGCCGTTCGTCGTTCGTCCGCGAGCTGGTCGAGGCGGTCGCGTTTCTCCTCGATGCGGAGTTCGGCCTCGTCGATCCGCTCCTCGACGACCTCGAGTTCCTCGAAGGCGTCTTCTTTCTTCGCGTCGAACTCCGCGACGCCGGCGATTTCGTCGATGATCTCCCGGCGCGCGTGGGGCGTCATATTGATGATCTCGGTGACGTCGCCCTGCATGACGACGTTGTACCCCTCCGGCGTGACGCCGGCCTGTGCGAGCAGGTCCTGAATGTCCGAGAGGTTGACCGACCGATCGTTCAGGTAGTAGTAGGAGTAGTAGTTGTCCTCGGTCTCCTTGACCCGGCGACGAATGCGTATCTCGTCGACGTCGCCGACGTCCTCGCTGCCGGCCGCGTTGACGACCTGCGAGCGCGTCAGCGTCCCGTCGGAGTTGTCGAGGATCACTTCGACGGTCGCCTCGCGAGGACCGGCGGAGCTGTTGCCGTCCTCGTGACCGGGGTTGTAGATCAGATCGGTCAGTTTCTCGGCGCGGATCCCGCGAGTGCGGGCCAGTCCGAGCGCGAAGAGGACGGCGTCGATGATGTTCGACTTCCCGGAGCCGTTCGGTCCGGTGATGACCGTAAAGTCCTCGTAAAACGGAATCTTCGTCTTGCGGCCGAAGCTCTTGAAATTGTCCAGAACGAGTGCCTTGATATACATTCTCTTAGCGAGTCCTCCGTCCCGTCAGGGAAGGTAGCTAACCCGCGCGGTCGATCGGGGCCGCGGCGGTGCCACGTAGTTATGCGACAATAATGTCGTCGCTACCTGAGTCTTCCGCTTCGTCCTGAGCCGACGCGTCCTCGCTATCGGCGTCGGCCGTCGCTTCGGCGACCTCGTCGGGTGCCGCTTCCCGGGTCTCGACTTCGGCGTCCGATTCCGAATCTGGCTCCGACTCCGATTCGGACCCACTGCTCCGTCGGTCCGGAACCCGAGTCGGCGTGTCGGCATCCAGTTCGGCCTCGAGAACGCGAATGCGCTCTTTCGCTTCGATGAGTTCGTCCGTCAGCCCGTCGACCGTCGACTCGAGTTCCGCAACCATCGATTCGAGTTCATCGACACGGTTTTTCGACATATCATCTAGCGGTCCGTCAGGACACATAAACGTACGTCAGACAAAACTAATTGTTCTGGCACATTCTTCGCAGTTGATGCGTGTGTGCGGTCGGGGCAGCGTGCCTCCAGTTTGGCGCCGAGCGCGCCAGCGGGCGTCGTCGTGTCTCGTTTCGCGAGGGAGACGGCGTTCCGGGGCGGTCAGTTGTCGTCTTCGCGCCACTTGTGCTCGCACTCCGAACAGATGAAAAACCGCGTTTCGGACTCGTCGGCCGCCCGAATCTGTTGCATATACCAGTAGGCACGGTCGTGACCACACTCGGGACACCGGGCGTCCGTCTCCGGGAGCGACGTCTCTCCGGAGGACTCGATAATCTCGCTGGCCTCCTGATCGTCCGTGACGACGTAGTCGTCCGCGTCGCCTTTCGGTTTCGTGTAGCCACAGCTGCCACACTCCCAGATGCCGTCGTCGGCTTTCATCATCGAACCGCAGTCGTCACAAAATTCCATCGTTGTCCGGGCTACGTGGGTCGAGTGACTTAAGCGACCCGTTTAGCCTCGGTTTCGGCCTTGGCCACGCCTCAGCATCGGAACGGGTTCCGGCGTCGATGACGGTTTCCGTATCGGAACCGGGCTCGGTTCCGGTTCGCCTCGAGAAACATCATATGCGGTCGCTCGAGGGGAAACGCGCAAAAATAAAAATCGATTCGCAGTTTGCGATTTACGATCCGCGATTTCGGATCCGCGGTCGACGGGTATCACCCGCAAACCGTCAGCCGCGACCCGTCGTTAGTTCGGCTGTCGGCGCGCGATGAGCAGTGCAACCGAGAGCAGTGCCAGAACTGCAACTGCCGGTCCGAAGCCGGGGACCGGGAGCAGGCCACTGTCATCGTCGACGGTCAGCGTACCGGCGCTGGTTCCGCTGACTGCGATCTCGAACTCACCGGTTTCCTCGAAGGATTCGGTGAACGTGACCGTTTCCGAATCGCCACTGTCGACAGTGACGTCTTCTTCGGCGACAACGTCGCCGTCGACGGTCAGCTCGGCGGTGAACGTGCCGGAGTCGCCGCCGCTGTTCTCGACGGTTGCCGTGACGTCGACGTCGTCACCGACTTCGATCTCGTCCTCGCTCAGCGAGGCGGAGGTCACGTCGAACTTCGGCTCGAGCGAGTCGTAGACGGAGACCGTTCCGGCGGTCGCATCGTTGACCGCGACCTCGTAGTCACCTTCGCTGTCGAAGGTGTGGGTGAAGCTAACCGTCTCTTCACCGCCCGGCGTCAACACGACGTCTTGCTCGTCGACGACGTCGCCGTCGATGATCAGTTCGGCGGTGAAGGTGCCGCTCTTGTCGGCGGTCTCGGTGACCGTCGCGGTCACGTCGACGGAGTCGCCGGTCGTGATCTTGGTGTCACTCAGTTCGGCGTTGGAGACGCTGAACTCAGGTGGGTCTTTGGGGTCTGGATCCGGACCGGGGCCTGGGATACCTGGGACACCCGTGTCATCTTCTCCAATGGTAAGCGTTCCTTCGGAGGTCACGTATTCATCTGCTTCGCCAGTTGTCGCAACGTGAACCCACTGGTAGTCTCCGTCGGTCCAGTTTTCGTGGGTCCCGACATCGATCGAGACATCATCGCTGCCAGCCACGACTGCTGTTGCGGATGCGTTCAGAATGGTATCTCCTGCCTCGAACTGCTCGTCACTGAACGGAGTCTCGTTTGTAGCGTGTTGGATGATGGTATCGAAGTCCAGCATCCCGCTGAATCGGTCCGAATCGACACCGTCATCGACCGAAACAACACCCTCTACGCCACCGATATCGGACTCGATTTGGACATCATCTTTCGAGAAGTCCTCGCCGAACTCTTCCTCGACGGTCACGTCTAGTCGAGAGTCAGCGAACGTCTCGCCATCATAGAGCGCGATCATGTGACCGACGTCGTCACCGGAAAGTCCGGTCTCATCGACGGTGAAAGTGGCGTTTTCACCTTGATCGACTGACGATGGCTCAGTGACCTCAGATGTGTTCTGATGAACGAGGAAGCCCTCGACACCGATGATAGTGGCTGGACCCTCTGGATTCAGGTTTTCGTCGTCGACGGTCAAGCCATCCCCGTCTTCAGTCGTCGCCATTAGTGCGACATACTGTCCAGCGTCTGCATCATCGTACTCAATACCAGCAAGCTCCCCGTTATCGTCTAGATTCTCGGTTGTCACCTTTTCGAAGGCGATATTGTCGTTCAGATCCTGAAGATCGCCGTCGTTGATCGACGCGATCATTTCAAGATCGTCAACAGTGGCACCCGGTGCGACCTTACCGACGATGACTCTGACTTCTTCGTCCTCATAGTCGCTAGTCATTGCACCGGAAGCACCCTCAAAGTCGAGTGTTACGGTCCCGGGATCAAACACGCCGATCTTATCACGGTTTGCTTTCACTTGCTCGTTAGTATCACTGATATATGTCTGCTGGTTCTCGACGACTGTCGCAGCGCCGTCCAGATCAGCACGGAAGGGAAGCACTGACCGTTCCCAGACCGAAATATCATCGATACCCGTTTCGTATTCGTTCGATTCTATACCGATCTCAGTTTCCTGAGTGTCGTCCGTTGCCGCTGGAGTCGACGTAGCTCCCACTACACCAACCAGCGGTGCCGCTATCAAGATGAGCACCATCCCGACAGTGACAGCTGTCTTAGACATGGTCCAATGACTGTCATCATGTTAGTTATCTCTTTCTATTTATGACAAGGATATGGTTATACACTGTCGCTGTATATCAGTCACTCAGTAGTAATTCGTCCGATCAAACCCTGGTTCCCTCTTGCACATTTAACCTAAAATAGTGATAAATTATGTTTTTCATTGATACATCCGTTTGTAGTAGGGTGTTATATTCGATCCATTTGAACCGGTACGTTCACATAACCGTAACCTCATGGTGGAAAACACGAATAACTCACTTCGGCCAACCGAGTGAACGCTCATCCATGAATTTAGCCCGACCATATCGATTGCTGCTTTTCGTTAGTATTGCACTCATGACGATTACGGGGTCCGTTGCTGCGGGGCCGGCCCTCGTCGTTGCTGATTCCGACGATTACGATCTGTCTGTGCCAGGTGCAACGGACACTCCACCACAGACAGTTTCGGTCGGCGACTCAACACACGAAGTTTCCGCTCTCGCAACCGTTGATTACGGAGATTCATTAGCCGTTGACGTTACAGCACCCGAGGGGACCGATTTTGACGTGGATCTGTATAATTCCGATTCACACGTCGAAACCTTCGAGAGCGGTTCGGGAACTGAACGGGTGACGTTCGATACAGACGACGTTGATCCCGGTTCCTATATGCTTGCGCTGTATATCGACGGAAACCACGTTGATATCTTTCCGGTGGTGATCGCTAGCCATGATGTCACCACTTCTCATCCAACAGAGGTTAATTCAGACGGGGAGGTGACTATCGACACTACTGTAAGCGAAATCAGTTCCGCAGAGACTCTCTCGGGGGTCGAAGTTGCAGTCTGGAACGATGATACGGTTATTCGTAACGAAGCGACAGCAACTGGTGACGACTCGTATCAACTGACGATTTCCGGATCGCAACTCGAAGAAGGTGAATCGTATAACGTCTACGCGATTGCACAGGGGACAGACGAAGTTGAAGGTGAACCAGAAGCTCTCGGGGTCAGCTATGGAAGTACCCTTACTGTCACGGATAGTGATGACAGTGACGAGGACGACGATGATAAAACAGACGACAATGGTGATTCCGAAGAGGATGAGACCGATGAAGGAGAAACCGACAGCGAGGGAAGTGACTACGATGGCACTGATGAGGAGGAGAATGAAACCGATGACACCCAGAACGAGACGAATCAGTCCGAACAGTCGGACGACACTGACGACAACGTCGTCCAACCCAACACAGATGACGATGAAGACGACGAATCGGATGCCGACTCTGTTCCCGTACTGGGCGTTCAGTTCCTTCTCCTCGGAACGCTTTTCATTGGACTAGTCTGTCGAACCATCGTCCGAACGTAGAAATTCAACTGACAACGCGATCTGTTAGCGTCTATAATTAGCTCTTGTCCCGTCGTCGGCACTGGAATACTTCGGACAATCGGCTTCCATTTCCTGAACTCGAACTCGAGTTTCTATAAGGCCTCCTGTCTTACCACCCGAGCATGTTTGGAACGAGCGGCATTCGCGGCGAGGTCGGCGACGAGGTAACGGCCGAACTGGCGCTGTCCGTCGGCCGGGCGCTCGCTTCGGAGGGGTACGAACGCGTCGTCGTCGGCCGCGACGTCCGCGAGAGCGGCACGGTACTGGTCGACGCGCTCACGGCGGGGATCCGGGAGTGTGGCGGGGACGTCCTCGAGGTCGGCATCGCGCCGACGCCGACCATCGCGCGCGGGGTCGACTGGCTCGAGGCCGACGCGGGAGTCGTCGTCACCGCCTCGCACAACCCGGCCAAGGACAACGGGATCAAGCTCTGGGCCCCCGGCGGGCAGGCGTTTGACACCGATCGCCGCGCCGCGATCACGGACCGCGTCGATAACGAACGCTACGATCTCGAGCCCTGGACCGGCCTCGGCGACCGGACGCGCCACGAGGGACTGCTCGAGCGACACAGCGAGCGGATTCAGGAGACCGTCGCCGACCTCGACGGCCTCCAGGTCGTCGTCGACGTCGGCAACGGGGCCGGCAGCGTGACGGCGGACGCGCTGGTGGAACTGGGCTGTGACGTCCGGACGCTCAACGCCCAGCAGGACGGTCGATTCCCGGGGCGGCCGAGCGAACCCAACGCGGAAACGCTGACGGACCTCCAGCGGCTCGTCGGCGCGACGGACGCGGATCTGGGCATCGCCCACGACGGGGACGGCGATCGGATGGTGGCGGTCGACGAACGCGGCGAATTCGTCCCGAAGGACCTCTTGCTCGCGCTGTTCGCCCGGGAGGCGGCCGGCGACGGAGAGCGGGTCGCCGCGCCGTTGAACACGAGTCTCGCCGTAGACGACGCGCTCGAGACCGTCGGTGCGTCCGTCACGAGGACCGCCGTCGGCGACGTGTACGTCGCGGAGCGGGCGACCGAGGACGGGGTCGTTTTCGGTGGCGAACCCAGCGGCGCGTGGATCTGGCCCGACGAATCGCTCTGCCCCGACGGGCCGCTGGCGGCGTGTAAACTCGCCGCGATGGTCGGTCGGGACGGCCCGCTCGGGGAGGCGGTCGACTCGCTCGAGACGTACCCGATCCGGCGGACGTCGATCGAAGTCGAGGACAAGGCGGCCGTCATGGAGCGCGTCGAAGCGGCCGTCCGGGACCGCGGCGCGGCGTTCGACGCGCTCGACGGGATCCGAATCGAACACGAGGGCGGGTGGACGCTCGTTCGTCCGAGCGGGACCGAACCCGTCGTTCGGATCACGGCCGAAGCGCGCGATCCGGAGCGAGCAGACGCGCTGTTCGATGAGACCCGGGACCTCGTCGCCGACGCAGCGAGGCAACTCGGCGCGGTCGAGTAGCGCGCCTCGTCGGCCGTTCGTGGACCGCTTTGGCCCTATCGTTCGCCCGCCATCGCAGCGAAGAGCCGCTCTTCGAACTCGGTCTTGCTCGTCCCGTCGGAGGGGCCGATCCCCGCCATGTGCTCGACGGAGAGCTGCCCGCCGCCCATTCGCGCGTGGCCGCCCGCGCTGGCCATCGGAATGTCACTGACGGCGTGCCGAAGGGTTTCCCCCATGTGCACGCGGTCGTCCCGTGACCGGCCCGAGAGATGGAGGGTCCCGTCGTTTTGCCCGTAAACGACGACCGCCGTGACGCCCTCGAGATGCATGAGTTCGTCCGCGGCTTGCGGAATCGCGTCGGTGTTCGAGACGGTGCCGACGTCGCAGACGGCGAACGGTCCCTCGACCCGCTTTTCGGTGATCGCCGTCGCCTTGATCTGTAACACGTCGTCGCTGACCTGCGGGTTCGCGATTCGATCCAACAGGTCCTCGTCGATTCCGGAAAACAGCGCGGCGCAGGCGTCGAACTCCGCCCGCGAACAGCCGTTGGTTAACTGGTTCGTGTCCGACTGGATGCCGTAGAGCAGACCGGTCGCGAGCGCTTCGGAGACCTCGAACCCGGAGCCGTCCGCGGACCCCATCGCCGCGCCGAGTTCGTCCAGATATTCGACGATGATCGTCGAGGCCGCCCCGTAGTCGGTTCGAACGTCGGTGAACTCGGTGCCCGCACCGTTGCCGGGGTGGTGATCGACGACCGCGACCGGTTCGACGGTTTGGGAGCCGGTAAAACCGCGCGGCGTGTTGTGATCGACGAGAACCACCGCGTCGGCCGCGAGCTGTGAACTCGATTCGATAGTGTCGAGATCCAGATCGAGAACGGTCCGAAACGCACGATTTTCCTGATGACGAATTTCGCCGGCGTACTGCAATACGGTCTCGGTTCCAACGGAGTCTGCGATCCGGGCGACGCCCATCGCACAGGACATGGCGTCCGGATCCGGATTGGGATGCATTAACACCGCCACTTCGTCGTAGTTGCTCAACAGCCGCTGCAGCCGAACGCCCGGCGGGCGGCGAAACCAGCGGACGACCCACCAGCTACCGAGGATAACCGCGACGCTCGCCAGGACGAGCAGCGACAACACGAGCGGTTCGAGCGACTGTAGCCCGTCGGTGAGAGTCTCGATTGCCAGCACGTTCACCTCGACAAACGCACTGCTGGTCGAGGTGTCCGTGACGCTCATACCCCACCATCAAATCGAACCCTCAAGAAATTACCGCCTCAGACGGTCTGCTGACCCGATGTACCGGTGTGCCCGCAGGGCAGGGTCGCGGATCCGCCGGAAACGACGGACAGCAGTCCGTCTCGGACGACCGATTTCACTCGATCGGGCCCACTTCGGCGCGATACGTCTCGATCGCGTCGCGATACCCCTCCCGGTAGGTCGGATACACGAACTCGTAGCCCAGCTCCCGCAACGTCTCGTTCGAACACCGCTTGCTCGTCAGAATCCGTCGTTTCCCCGCGGCCGAAACGTCGCCGTCCTCGAGCCGTTCGGCTTTCGTCTGCTTCGGGGGGTGCGCCACGCCACACTCGTCGGCCAGCCAGTCGGCGAACTCCCACTTGTGGGCGGGTTCGTCGTCGACGACCTGGACGGTCTCGCCGCGGGCGAGGTCCTCCTCGAGCAGGTATCGCACGGTCCCCGCCGCGTCGTCGCGGTGGACCATGTTCAGGTACCCCTCGGTGACCGGTCCCTCGAGATAGCGCTCGAGGCGGTACCGGCCGGGCCCGTAGAGCCCGGCGTAGCGCGCGACGGTTCCCTCGTAGCCGTACTCGGGGGGTAACTCGAGGGCGATTCGTTCGGCTTCCGCGAGCACCTCGGTTTTCGCCGTCGTCGGCTCGAGCGGCGTCTCCTCGTCGACCCAGGCGCCGTCGTGGTCGCCGTGGACGCCCGTCGAGGACGTGTAGACCAGTCGCTCGGGCGAATTCTGCCGCTCGCCGAACGCTTCGATGGCCGTCCGAAGGCCCTCGACGTACACCTCGCGGGCAGCCTCAGCGCCGCGGCCGCCGCTGCTGGCGGCGAAGACGATAGCGTCGACGTCGGGTACCGCCTCGAGCGACTCGGGATCCGTAATATCCGCCTGTACGGCCTCGAAGCCCGCGTCTTCGATCCGCGCGATGCCGTCGTCGGATCGGCGGACGCCGATCGCGTCGTGGCCGCGGTCGGCGAGCTGTCGACCCAGTTCCAGTCCAACGTGGCCACAGCCCAGAATTGCGACGTTCATACGTTAACTCGTGGGCGGCCGGATATAATTTCGGCGTTCGGAGCGAAACTGAGCGCGGGATCAGGGAGCGCCGTCGGCGATCACGTACTGGATCTGGACGAACTCCTCGAGCGACATCGGCGCGCGCCGTTCGATCTTCTGCTGGATCTCTTTTGCGTCCATATCGGACGCCATCTCGCTTTCGACGGCGTCGACGTCGAGGACGGCCGTCGACATGCCCAACAGCAGGTGTTCGCAAGCGATCGTCACCATCTCGTCCGGCTCAGGCTCGCCGTCCTCGAGGGACTGAATTTGAGCCGCTTGCGCGAGCGTGAGGTCGGGCGAGCCGCCGTCGAGGAGTTCGGTGGCGGTCTCGCTGTCGACGTCCGTCGCCGCAGCGACCTCGTCGGCACCGCGCTGGTCGACGACGGCCCGGAGGTCCGCTTCGTACTCGGCGCGGAGATCGGCGGGCGAGTCGGGCACTGACATCCGTTGTTCGTAGAACATGGGAGACAAAACGGGCAGTGCGCTGAAAGGTATTGCTGTCGAGGGCCGTTCCCGCCCGGAATCGCGGCCGCACGAACGTACGGCAAACGCCGACCATTGTCGGACGATTGTCGATCCGTGTCACAGGAGAGAGCGGCGGAGGGAAGCGAACAGGAGTAGTTCGACCGAAGAGTTCACTGGTATAAACACTGTCCCTGCTCACCGGAACGTTCAATTGGCTCCCATTACATGAGAGTGATATGAAAGTTGCCCTGATCGGTGTTGGTCAGGCCGGCGGAAACGTCACTGAACGGCTCGCCCGGTTCGACGCGGACATGGGATTCGGAGCCGTTCAAGGCGCGCTGGCCGTCAACTCCGCGGAAGCAGACCTCCAATCGCTCGACGTCGTCGACACTCAACTGATCGGCGCGGACCGCGTCAATGGCCACGGCGTCGGGGCCGACAACGAACTCGGCACCGAAATCATGCAGTCGGATATCCAGCAGGTCCTCGGCTCGCTCGACGGCCGCATCACCTCGAGCGCCGAAGCGATCTTCGTCGTCGCCGGCCTCGGCGGCGGAACGGGAAGCGGCGGATCGCCCGTCCTCGTCCACCACCTGAAGCAAGTCTACGACGTGCCCGTCTACGCGCTCGGCGTGTTGCCCGGGCGCAACGAAGGGGCGCTCTATCAGGCCAACGCCGGTCGATCCCTGAAGACGCTCATCCGCGAGGCCGATTCGACGCTGCTCATCGACAACGACTCCTGGCACGAACAGGGCGAGAGCATGGAAGGGGCCTTCGAGACGATCAACGGCAAGATCGCCCAGCGGGTCGGTCTCCTCTTCGCCTCCGGCGAGGCCGTCGAAGGCGTCGGCGAGAGCGTCGTCGACTCGAGCGAGGTCATCAACACCCTCCGAGCGGGCGGCGTGTCGGTCCTCGGCTACGCCACCGAAGTCGCGAGCGAGGACAGCGGCGAGAACATCAACACCGCCATGAGCGTCTCCCGACAGGCCCTGCTGACGGGAACGAGCCTGCCGGACGCGACGGCGGCCGAAGCGGCGCTGCTGGTCATCGCCGGCGAACCCGACCGGATCCCCCGCAAGGGTGTCGAACGCGCGCGGCGCTGGCTCGAGGACGAGACCGGTAGCATGCAGGTCCGCGGCGGCGACTTCCCGCTCGACAGCGATCGACTCGGTGCGCTGGTCCTCCTCGGCGGCGCGGAACGGTCCGAGCGAATTCAGGAGTTTATGGACCGCGCACGCGAAGCGAAGCAGGCCCAGGACGCGGACGAAGAGCGGACGGATCCCGCAGAACAGTTCGCCGACGACCGACTCGAGAACCTCTTCTAACTCGCCGAAACGTCGGAACAGCTTTTTGCCTCGGGTTCCGTGACGGTGCCAATGGGTGACAAGTGGACTGGTGGCATCGTCGATCAGCGAGGCGGCGACGATCCACCGGCGGCGGCGGTCTGGCAACCGATTTCGGTCCCCGAACGGTACGGGTCGACGGTCGACGCGGACGGGTCGATCGCCTACCGAACGACGTTCGACGATCCGCGCGACGACGGAACCGAGCGAGGGTGGCTGGAGTTCCGCGGCGCAGAGACTCGAGTCGAACTCTGGCTGAACGGCGAACGAGTCGGGCGAACCGACCCGCATTTCGTTCCGCTTCGGACCGCGTTCGATCCGGCGCCGGAGAACGAACTGGTGGTGGTCTGTGAGGGGGACGATTCGCTCGAGGGACCGAGGGGGACGGAGACGGAAGCGAAAGGAACCGGAAGCGAACCGATCGAAACGGACGACACGCCGCCCGAGCGCACAACGCCGTCGCCGGAACGAGCGTGGGACCTTCGTCTCGAGTCGCGACCGCAGACGTTTCTCCGGACGCTCGAGGCCCGGCCGCGACGCACCGAAGACGGTGGCGTCATCGACGTCGAAATCGACGTCGACGCGGGCGAGCCGATCGACGAGACGATCACGCTCTCGTTGCGTCCCGACGGCTCCCACGGCGGCGGGGCCATGAAACGGTGTTCGGTGCGGGCGGGCGCGGGCGAGCGGGTGACGATTACGGACTCGCTCGAGGTCCGGGAGCCGTCGCTGTGGTGGCCGCGAGGGTACGGACCCCAGCACCGGTACACGGTCCGCGCGAAACTCGGCGACGACGCCGTCGCACGGACGGTCGCCTTCCGAGACGTCGAACGCGACGGTGCGGGAATGGTCGTCAACGGGCAGCGGGTCCGCCTCCGCGGATTCACGCGAACGGCCGGCGGAGACCCGGTCGCCGACGTCGAACGAGCTGTCGCCGCGAACGCGAACCTCGTTCGGGCTCGCGATCACGTGCCGACGGACGACTTCTACGAAGCCTGTGACGACGCCGGCGTGCTCGTCTGGCAGGATCTCCACGCGAGCGGAGCCAACGCGGATTCGTTTCCGTCGGTCGAACGCAGTCGCGACCTCGCGGCCGCACTCGAGGAAACGTTCGGCCACCATCCGAGTCTCGGATTCTACGGCCGACCCGGCGAGCCGTCGGCTCCCGTCGACGGGCTCTTCGGCGGCGGACTCCTGACGCGGCTTCGATTCCGGTATCGGCTGTGGAAAACGACCGCCGACGAGGCGTCGACGGCCGGAACCGCCGAAGCGATTTCCGAGGCCCGCCCCGTTATCTCGAGCGTTGGACCGCCCGGAACGGACGCCGACGCCGCGTTGCTCTTTCCCGGCTGGCGATACCTCGAGGCCGACGCGATCGAGTGGCTACTCGAGACCGACCCCGACCTGGGGTCGATCGTCGGGAGCTTCGGAGCCGGGTCGCTGACCGAGGACGGCGACACCGCCGCCCGTGCCGACGATCTCGGCTTCGACCCGGCGATGCTCGAGCGCTGGCTCGGCGAAAGTGGCGACGCCGAGGCGTCGCAGGCCCACCAGGCGCAAACGGTAAAGACAGTCGCAGAGGCGCTTCGGCGCCACGGCTGCGGCGTCCTCGCGGCGACGAGGCTCCGCGATGCGACGGCCG
This sequence comes from Natronorubrum halalkaliphilum, assembly GCF_009834785.1. Lineage (GTDB taxonomy): Archaea > Halobacteriota > Halobacteria > Halobacteriales > Natrialbaceae > Natronorubrum > Natronorubrum halalkaliphilum. The sequence goes on along the minus strand of NZ_WUYX01000060.1, from coordinate 80,891 downwards.
GCGGCGGAACGGGCGTCCTGGCCCACGACGGCGAGGCAAAACCGGCCTACGCAGCGCTCGCGGACTCGTTCGAACCGATTCAGGTCGTCCTCGACGGCCCGCCCGCGACCGGACCCGTCGGCGTCACCCTATGTAACGACACGCGCGAGGCCCACGAGGCGACCGTCGCCTGGCGGGCCGGCGATGCCGACGGCGAGATGACCGTCAGCGTCGAACCGCTCGAGACGACCGACGCTGGAACGGCGAACATTCCCGAGACGGCGTCGCGAATCGAACTGGCGGTTCGCGTCGGTGAGCGAACGATCACGAACCGGTATCGTTTATAACTGCTCGCCGAACCCATGGCAGAGCCCAACACAGTCCGTAGCGGGCCCTGCTAACGGTTTTCAGGGGTTCCATTACCGGTACATTTAAATTGAAAGGGCCAGTAGGTACGGCTACCAGAACGCCACCGGGGCGCGTATCGCTCGACGATCGATGACAGGAAATCTTATTCACCGAGGTTTCGCAGATCGTAAGCGGTCGCTCTATACGGCCGCCCGCCTCTCACGAAAAAACGCTCCCGACCGACGGGTAGCGTTCGCGGTTGGGGCGGCGGGCCGTTGCTCCGGTGCGGGTATGGCACAGAGGTTTGACTAACACATGGTAGACGAATCGAAAAACATCGAACTGACAGAAGACGACCTAGAAAACAAATCGAAAGGACAGCTCATCAAGATGGCCGGCCAGCTCCGAGACCGGCGAAACGAGCTGAACCAGATGGCCTCCGAGCGGGCTTCCAAGCGCGACGACCTGAACGCCAAGACGCGAGAGAAGGTGGACGAAGCCCAGGAGCACCGCGAACAGCGCGACGAGCTCAACGAGCAGGTCCAGGAACACAAGGACAGCCGCAACGAGCTCAACGCCGAGGCAAACGAACTGTTCGACAAGGTCGAGAAGCTCAAATCGGACATGGAGCTCGACGAGGGGAAAGACCTCGAGGAGCTCGAAGAGGAAATCGAGCAACTCGAGTTTAAACAGCAGACCGAAGTCCTCTCGAGCGAGGAAGAAAAGGAGCTCATCGAGAAGATCGAGTCCAAGCGCGAGGAGTACGAGGAGCGCAAGGGGAAGCTCGAGCAGAACGAGGATCTCGAGGAGCTCGTCGAGGAAGCCGAGGAAGTGCGATCGGAAGCCTCCCAGCACCACCAGAAGGTCACGGAGCTCGCGGACAAGGCCCAGGAACATCACAACCAGATGATCGAGGCCTATCGCGAAGCCGACGACATCCGTGATAAAGCCGACGAGATGCACGAGTCCTTCGTCGAGGCCCAGGAGGCCGCCGACCAGCACCACGAGGACTTCGTCCGCGTCCAGAAGCGCCTGCGCGAACTGGACAAGCAGGAAGAAGAGGAGCGCAAGTCCGAGCGCGACAAGAAGAAAGAGGAGGCCAAGGAAGAGGCCGAAGAAATCTATCAGAAGTTCAAGGAAGGAGAAACCCTCGATACCGAGGACCTGATGAAGCTCCAGAAGACGGGGCTGCTCTAACTCGGTTCGTCCACCTGTGTCTTTCTGCGGTTATCTATGTCCGATGAGCGCCGGCTAGCGATGCATCCGCGCTCGAACTGCGTTCGAGAGCTGTACGCGAGCGAACAAGAACGCGCGCGTGAACGTGAAAACGAACACGAACACGTATCCTTAACTCGACGGCACTCACAGTGACTGTCATGAAAGGAGGTGCTACCGATGGCTAGCGGTGGTGGAATCGCGCGCCTGTTGATCGTCGCGCTCGGTGCCGTGGTGTTCGCCGCGATCGGGGTCGCGCTGTTCGTCGTTTATCCGGAGTCGCTGGCCGACCTGCTCGGCGTCCTCGTCGCGCTCGCAGTGATCGTCGTCGGGATCCGGATCGCCGGCAACATCGCCGGCTCGCTGTTCCCGGGCTACGACGTCGCCGAAGTCGCCGTCGAAGGCCCGATCACGCGCGACGGCGGAGGCGGCGGACTCCCCTCGAGTCCGCGAGGAACGCCGGCGGACGACATCGTCGAGCAGATCGACCGGGCCGACGAGGACGACAACGTCGACGCGCTCTTGCTGAAGCTGAATACGCCGGGCGGCGAGGTCGTCCCGAGCGACGACATCCGACTCGCGGCCGAGCGCTTCGACGGCCCTACGGTCGCCTACACCACGGATGTCTGTGCGAGCGGCGGCTACTGGATCGCAAGCGGCTGCGACGAACTCTGGGCCCGCGACGGCTCCATCGTCGGTTCGATCGGCGTCATCGGCTCCCGGGTGAACGCCAACGACCTCGCCGAGAAGGTCGGCCTCTCCTACGAGCGCTTCGCCGCAGGTGAGTACAAGGACGCTGGAACTCCACTGAAGGAACTCGAGGAGGACGAACGCGAGTACCTGCAGGGGCTGATCGACGACTACTACGAGACGTTCGTCGAGCGGGTCAGCGACGGTCGCGACCTCGATAGCGAGTTCGTCCGGGACACCGAAGCCCGGATCTACCTCGGTGAGGAGGCCTACGAGATGGAACTGGTCGATCACCTCGGCACGCGCCGCGAACTCGAGACGGAACTGGAGGACCGATTAGATCGAGACGAGATCTCCGTCGAGGAGTTCGAACCCGACCGCCCGTTGATGGCTCGCGTCGGCACCGGTGCCCAGCAGGTGGCGTACGCCTTCGGGGCCGGGATCGCGGGGCTCGCTCGGGACCGGGAGTTCCGCTTGCGGACCTGACGGGTCCGATTTTGGGACCTCGAACCCGGAACGACAACCGATGAAGTCAGTGCGAACCAAAGCTCACGAGTACGTGGTTTTATCGTTACACAGAATGGAACGGAAACCGTGACAACGCTGGTCGTCTGTCTCGACCGGACCGACGACGTGGGTCGCAAGACCGGTCTTCGGTCGCCCGTCGTCGGCTGGGAGGCAGTCCGCGCGCTCGTGACTGATGTCGGACTGGCGGACCCGGAGGATTCGGGCGTCAACTCCCTGCTCGAGACCTTGCGCGTCGCCCAGAACCTCCGCGACGAGAACGAAGAGGTCGTCGTCGCGGTCGTTTCGGGGGACCGGGAGTCGATGGTCTCGGCGGACCGCGCAGTCGCCAGTCAACTCGACGAACTCATGGTCGACTACAACCCCGAGTCGGCCGTCGTCGTCATCGACAGCGCGGAGGACGAACGACTGGTGCCGATCGTCGAGAGCCGTCTCCGGGTCGATTCGGTCGACCGAGTCGTCGTTCGGCAGGCCCGAGACATCGAATCCACGTACTACCTATTAAAGCAGTTCCTCGCCGACGAAGAGCTGCGACAGACCGTGCTCGTCCCGATCGGATTGACGCTGCTCGTCTTCCCCATACTCGCAACCGTCGTCGGCCCTGCGGAGGGTGCCGCTGCGATCACGACCGTTATCGGGGTGTTCCTGCTCTACAAGGGGTTCAACATCGACGAACTCGTAACCGGATTCGCCCATCAGGTGCGCGAATCGCTGTATTCCGGGCAGGTTTCGGTCGTCACCTACGCCGTCGCCGCCGGCCTGACCTTCGTCGGGCTCTTCGCTGGCGCGCTCGGGGTCTCGAGTCTGGACGACCCCTCCGGGGTGGTGATTCCGGCGGGGCAGTTCGCCTTCGACAGCGTCCCGTGGCTCGCGATGGCCGGTCTCACGGCGAGCGCCGGGCGGCTGCTCGACGAGGCGATTAGCGACGAGCCGGTCCGGAGCTCCTATCTCAACCTTCCGTTTATCGTCGTCGCCGTCGGCCTCGTCGTCCGCGGGTTTTCGGCGTACTTCCTCGAGCAACAGGGCGTTATCGACTCGGTTGTGGTCCCGGCCTACGAGTTCGGTGCGCTGTCGACCGAGGCGTTCGAGATGACGGCCGGTCAACGGCTGGCCCTGTTCGTCGTGACCGCGATCGTCGTCAGTCTCGTCGGTGCGCGCGTCGCGTCGTACTTCAGCGGTTCGCGGGACGACGCGGAACTCGCCGACGGCGGCTCGGGTGCGTCCGAGATTACTGACGGCGGACCGCCGACGGGTCCGGAATCGAAACCGACGCCGATGACGGAGTCGAACCAGGTACCCGAAACGGGCTCTTCCGCCCGGTCTTCCGCGCTCGAGTCGGAGTCGGAACGGGAAGCGGGAACGGAAGCGGAGTCGGAAACCGAAACGCAATCTGCTCGCGACGACGCCTCGAGCCACGATTCGGATCCAGGGGAGGATTCCGGTTCGAATTCGAATTTGAATTCGGATACGGATACGGATTCAGCTAGCAATACCGACGCAGACGTCGACGCCGACACCGACACTGATACCGACGCGGACGCCGATACCGAACCGAACTCCCGATCCGAATAAGCCCCTCTTACTCCGACTCGGTATTCATTTACCCGTCTACGCCAACCACCCTGCATGAGCGACGCAGACGGCACGTGGATCAGTCTCTTCTCGGGCGGTAAGGACTCCTCGTGGGCGCTGTATCAGGCCCTCGAGGAGGGACTCGATGTCTCTCGACTCGTCACCGTCCATCCGACCGGCGACTCCTACATGTATCACGTTCCCGCGACGGACCTGGCCGCGCTCGCCGCCGAGAGCACCGGAATCCCATTGGTCGACGTCGAACCCGGCAATTTCGAGGCCGACGCGGCGACCGACTCGAGCGCGCAAGGCGACGACGAACTCGAGCCGCTCGAGGCGGCCCTAACCGACCTCGACGAGGAACTCGAGGGCGGAATCGCGGGCGTCACGGCGGGAGCCGTCGAAAGCGAGTACCAGACGAGCCGTATTCAGGCGATGTGCGACCGACTCGGCTGTGAGCTGTTCGCGCCGCTGTGGCAGAAAGACCCTCGAGAACTGGCCGACGCGATGCTCGAGGCCGGGTTCGAGATTACGATCATCCAGGTTGCGGCCGCCGGACTGGACGAGTCGTGGCTCGGACGGACGCTGGATCGGGACGCGATCGAGGAACTCGAGACCGTACACGAGGAGTACGGCGTCCACATCCTCGGGGAGGGCGGCGAGTTCGAGACGCTGGTGGTAGACGGGCCGCACATGGACCAGCGGATCGACCTCGAGTACGAAACGGAGTGGGACGGCACCCGCGGTCGACTACGGATTACGGATGCGAAACTGCAGCGATGAGCGATGGTCGATAATCGATGAGTGACGGGTGATGAGTGACGAGCGACGAATGAGGAGGCCCGACCCGGCTACAGATCGTACAGGCGCTCGAATTTCTCGCGGGCGTACTCGACGAAGTAGTCCGCGGTGAGCGGTTCGCCGGTCGCTCGCTCGATGAGTTCAGGCGTTTCGTAGCGCTGTCCGTGGCGGTGGACGTGCTCGGTCATCCAGTCGTGGATCGGCTCGAACTCGCCCTCGCGAACCAGTCCGTCGACGTCGAGGTCGTCACGAACAGCGGCATCGAGTTGCGCTGCAACGACGCTCCCGAGGGTGTAGCTCTGGAAGCAAGCGAACCGCGACGTCCAGTGGATGTCCTGGAGACACCCCTCCGCGTCGGTGTCCGGTCGAACGCCGAGGTAATCGTCCATTTTCTCGTTCCAGACGGCGGGTATCTCCTCGACGGCGAGGTCGCCCTCGACGAACGCGCGGTCGATCTCACACCGCAGGATGATGTGCATGTGGTAGGTGAGTTCGTCCGCCTCGACGCGAATGCGATTTTCCGGCCGTATGCGGTTTGCGGCCTCGAAGGCCTCGCGGACGGTGAGGTCGTCGTGGCCCTCGAGGTGGTCGGTCAGTTCCGGCAGGAACCCCTCCCAGAACGGTTCCGTGCGACCGACGTGGTTTTCCCAGAAGCGCGACTGGGACTCGTGGATGCTCATTCTCGAATTGCCCAGGGGCGATCCGTACTCGTCTTTCGGCAGTCCGAGCTGGTAGGTCGCGTGGCCCAGTTCGTGGATGGTCGCGGTCAGCGCGTCCATCGGGTCCGTCGGTTTGAACCGAGTGGTGACCCGCGCGTCGAACTGATTGCCGGCCATGAACGGATGCGGTGCGGTATCGAGGCGTCCGCGCGAGCGGTCGTACCCGAGGTAATCGAGCGCAGCCTCACTGAGCGCCCGCTGATCCGCGTCGGGATACTCCCCGTCGAACGGATCGGCCAGGTTCGTTCCCGAGGCTCGAATCTCCTCGACCAGTGGCGGGATCTCCGATCGGAGCGTCTCGAAGATGTCCTCCATCGTCCCGATGGGCAGGAAGGGATGGCTCTCCTCGTACATCACCTCGTAGGGCGGTGTCTCGGGGTCGATGTGTTCGGCCTGCTTCCGCTGGAGATCGCGGATCCGCTCGAGGCGAGGGGCGAACGTCTCGAAGTCGTCGTCCGCCTTGGCCTCCTGCCAGATCCGTTGGTTCTCGGCGGCGGTCCGGGCGATGTCTTCGACCAGTTCCGACGGAACGTTCGCGGCGCGGTCGTGCTCGCGCCGGATCTCCCGGACTGCGGCGGCCTGTCTGTCGGTCAGCGACGCGTCCTCGAGCGCGTCGAGCCAGCGGGCGACGTCGTCGTCGACGAGCAGGTCGTGACGCGTCGCGGAGATGGCGGAAAGCTGGCGCGATCGGCCGGGAGAGCCGCCTTCGGGCATCATCACCTGCTGGTCCCAGTTGAGATACATCGAGGCGTACTGGAGGTTCGTGAGTCGCCCGTAGCGGTCGATGAGAGCGTCGTAAGCGGCCGGTGGATCAGTTGTGGTCTCTCCTGTCATGTCCGTCGACCTGACGAAAGGGACGAACGATTATAATAACCGGCGACGATCGTTATCCGCGGGCGAGTGGGCCGGCAATGGCGTCGAGCGACACGGGTTTCATTCGACGGGCGAATCCCTTTGCGCCTCGGCGGCGACGCCACCGATGGCATGATCGAATCGTAACGCGACCTGTTCGTCCTGGAGCTTCGGGAACTCTACCACATCGAACGCGAACTCGAGGACCTCCAGGCCGAACTGGCCGAGGCGGCGACCGACGAGGAAATCGAGGAATTCTACATGGCCCACGGCGAGGCCACGACCGAGCAGATCGGTCGCATCGAACCGCTGTTCGAGCCGGTGCAAGCCGAACCCGGTCCGATCGAGAACTCGTCGCTGGAGGGGCTCCGCGAGCGACGCGAGGAACTGATCGAGGACGTGCGGGATCCGAACCTCGGCGACCTCGTCGAGGCGGAACTCGGCCGCGCGATCGAACGCCTCGAGATCACGAAACTCGAGACGCTGCTGACCCTGGCCGATCGGATGGACCTGCCCGCGGAACTCGTCGATCCGCTCGAGGAGACGAAAGCGGAGGCGGAGAACGGACTCGAGGAACTGACCGCACTCGCCGCGTAAGCGTCGGCTAGCAGGCTGGTCCGGTACACACTCCACCTCGAGACGTTCTCACGGGACCGTTATCGATCGTCGACGACGGCTTCGCGTTCGTCCGCGTCGGCGAACGTCCACCACGCGAGTCGGTCGATCTCGAGGGGCGAATACGACGAGACGAGCGCCAGCCACTCGCCGGACGCGATCGTCCGCAGGTCGGTCCCGGTATCCAGCGGCGACGACTCGAGGTCGTCGGCGACGGCCTCGAGTAACGCCGCGACGTTCGCATCGGGCCTGATCGCCTCGACGCCGGCGAGTTGGCGCAGATACTGAAAACTCGAAGGACCGACGCCGGCTATCGAGCCGACCGGATCCTCGTCGTACCGGTACTGATCGGCGTCGCTGGCCCAGGCTATCAGCGCCGCCAGATCCTCGTTTTCGGGCCGATCCGCGAGCACGCGGGCGGCCTCGAGGAGAACGTGGCGGTTTCGCTCGGCGCCGAACGCGGCGACCAGTTCCTCGTCCTCGAGATCGAGTGCGGCGAGCTCGTCGAAGGAGTCGACGCGCCCGCTCGCGACGAACGCCTCGCGAAAACGGGTGACCGCGGGTTTGATACCGTCACCGAAGCGCTGGCCGGTCGTCGAGGCAGCGGCCTCGGCGAGGAGGAGTGTGGAATCGTCGCCGGTCCAGCGGCGGTGCTCGCGGAACGTAGCGGCGAGTTCCCCGCACGGAACCTCCTCGGCATACCGGTCGAGAACCGCCTGAACCGCCTGACTCATGTCTCTTGAGGACATACATCACACGGCGGACTGATAGCTGTACCGACTGGTCCGATAACAAGCAGTTCGCCACCGTCTGGCGAATTTGCCGTATTCACTCCGGCGAGCCGTTCGTAATCGTCGTATGCGCACCGATGAGCGCCCCCGCGAGATCCAGCTCTTCGAGATGGGTTCCCTCGTCGATGATCGAGCGGCGGATGTCCGCGTTGCGGACCGTCGCCTCCGGAAAGATCACCGCGTGTTTGAGATCGGTGTTCTCGAGGGTCACGTCACCCATGACGTGGACGTTGTCGCCGATGGTGGCGTTTTCGAGCGTCGCGGAGTCGGCGACAAGCGACTCGCCATCGAGGTGCCAGGCGACGGCATCGAGATAGCTCTCGGGCGTGCCGATATCGAACCACGCGCCCTCGAACGTGTAGGCGTAGGTCGCTTCGCGGTTCTGGAGCCACTGGACGAACCAGCCGGGTTCGTCCGGGTTGTTCCCCTCCTCGAGGTAGGTCGGAAGCAGGGAGAGCGAATCCTGGGGGAACGCATAACAGGCGATCGAAACGAGCGTGCTGTTGGGTTCGTCGGGTTTCTCCTGAAAGTCGACGACGCGGTCGTCCTCGAGTTCGACCAGGCCGTAGGATTTCGCCTTTTCGCGGGAGCCGACGTCGTAGGCGGCGAGCGTCGGCCCATCCCGTCGCTCGAAGTAGTCGACGAACTCGGCGACGTCGAAGCTGATCAGGTTGTCACCCGCGATGACCAGCAGGTCGTCGTCGACGTTCTCGCGATCGATAAGCTGTGCGAGCGCGCCGACGACCCCGAACTTGTCGTCTTCTTCATCCGTTTCCTCGATCGAGAGGGTTGGTTTCTCGAACTCGCTGTCGGCGAGGTGCGCCTCGAAGTCGGCGGCGAACCGTTCGTTCGTACTGACGTAGACTTCGTCGATCCGCTCGTCGGCTTCGAGTTCGGCGAAGATTCGATCGATGACGGTCGAGTCGCCGATCGGGAGGAACATCTTGGGCCGATGCTTCGTGATCGGCCACATTCGGGTTGCGTACCCGCCGGCAAGGACGACGGCCTTCATGGCCGTTCTTTCACTTGCCTGTGGTAAGTGGTTTGCCCTTTCAGCGATCCGAAATCGCCGCCGGGCGTTCGGGTCGTTGTCCTGACGTTGAGGTCCTGTGATACGGTTTACTGTAGTCAATTACCGCCGATCACCGTCGACGGTCGCGAAGAGCGAAACGGTAAAACAGCGACGCCCGTTTCTTCCGGTATGCGCGAGGCCGACGAAACGACACGACAGCGACTCGCCGATGCCCTCCGTGCCGAGCCCGCAACCCCAAGCGAGCTCGCCGTCCAGCTCGATCTGACGCCGGAGTCGGTGCTTCGCCACGCCGAACACGTCTCCCGATCGGTCGACAGCGCGACGACGGACGAGCAGTTCCTCGTCGCTCCGCCGGCGTGTCGGGAGTGTGGCTTCGACGGCTTCGACGACTTGCTCAATCTTCCCTCGAGATGTCCCGACTGTAAGAGCGAGTCCGTCTCCGAGCCGACACTGACAATCGAGTGAGACCGTTCGCCTATTCCGACAGTTATCAAAATTTGACAAACTGAAACGGATTCGATACTAATATTTAGTGGGGAGGCGAGAACCCGGTACGAACTCTCGACCGAATGGACAAACAACGCACACGACTATCGACACCTGTCACCGTCTCTCGTCTCCCGTCTTCCGCCTTCCACACTTCAGGTGTCGTCCGCTCGAGAGCCACCACGGAGGAATACAAATGACTGCCACATCCCATCCCGATTCCGACTGCGTTGATTTCGTGCTGGCGGTCCTCGATAACCTGGACGGCTGCGAGGCGTCGGCCGGAACGGTCGACGAAGCGTTCACGCTGCTCGCCAACCACCGCCGTCGCCTGCTGCTCGAAGTGATGCGTACCTACGGTGAGGAACTCACGCTGCCGGACGCGGCCGAGGAGGTCGCCGTCCGCGAGACCGGCCGAAAAGTAACGGAGCTCTCCGCCGAGCGCGTCCACGAGGTCTACATCTCGCTGTACCACGACCACCTGCCGCGACTGGTCGATGCCGGCCTGCTCGAGTACGATCAGGAACGCGATCTGGTTTCGCCGGCCGTTCTCCGCTAACTACGCTTCAGATTTTGACGTTCGACGTCGACGTCATATCACCGTCGTCGTCGAGCGGGCCGTCGCCGACGAACTCGTAGTCGTCGTCGGTCAGATAGACGTTGCCGTCTCGGACGTCGACTTCGAGATCCGAGAGATACGCGCCTTCGCAGGGTCCATGGGTACACTGCCCGGACCCGGCGTCGAAGTACGCGCCGTGGTTGGCACAGACGAGTTCGCCGTCTCGCATCGGTGCGCCCGATCCCTTATCGATCTTGATGTGAGTGAGATGCTGGCAGTAGTTCAACCAGCAGGAAACCGGCGTCTCGTCGTCGCCGTCGAGGCGACGGTCATCGCGGTCGTCCGAGCCACAGCCGCCGTCCTCCTCGGCACCGCTCGCGACGAGAATGGCCTCCTGCTGCTCGCCCGTTCCGTTCGTGACACGAAAGAGATGCGTCGAATCCGCCGGAACGTCCTCGAGTGCAGCGATCCGTTGTGACGCGTCCATCGCCACCTCCGTTATCGGTCTGCCGTGGTGAACGTTACGATCCGCTTCACGTCTGACGCAGCTTTAACACCCTGAGAACCAAACGACGGCTATGGACTCCCTTCTCATCTACGGTTCGTATGGCTACACCGGTCGGCTGATCGCGCGTGAAGCCGTCTCTCGAGGAGGGTCGCCCGTCGTCGCCGGTCGCGACGGTCGCGCGGTCACGCGACAGGCCGACGAACTCGGCGTCGAAGGGCGTACGTTCGATCTCTCCGACGACGTCGGGGCGCAACTTCGAAGCTTCGACGCCGTATTGAACTGTGCCGGTCCGTTCGTAAAGACGGTCGATCCGCTCGTCGAGGCCTGCCTCGAGACGGAGACGGACTACCTCGATATCACCGGCGAGTTTCAGGTGTTCGAGCGACTGCGCCAGCGCGACGCCGCGGCTCGAGACGCCGAGATCACGCTCCTTCCCGGCGTCGGCTTCGACGTCGTTCCCTCGGACTGTCTGGCGGCGTTTCTGCACGACCAGTTGCCTTCGGCGACCGACCTCTCGTTGGGGATCAAAAGCCGCGGCCCGCTCTCGCGGGGGACCGCCAAGACGCTCGTCGAAAATTTCGGCGGAGACGGCGTCGTTCGGCGGAACGGCCGACTCATCAAGGTACCCGCGGCGTTTCGTACCCGCGATATCGATTTCGGCGACGGCCCCGAACACGCCGTCACCATCCCGTGGGGTGACGTCGTCACCGCTGCTCATAGTACGGGTATCGATTCGGTCGAAGTGTACGCGGCGGCCCCGCCGTGGGCGACTCGCGCGATGGGGTTTGCCGACTCGCTGGGCTGGGTCCTCGAGCGACGGCCGGTCGAACGCGCGTTCAAGCGGTTGATCGACGCCCGTATCGACGGCCCCGACGAACGAGAACGATCCAGGGGTTCCGCAACGGTCTGGGGCGAGGTCATCGACGAGTCGACCGGCCGTCGCGCACGCGCCCGACTTCGGACGCCGAACCCCTACGCGCTGACGGCCGAGGCTGCCGTCAGTGCTGCCGAGCGCGCCGTCGACGGTCGCGGTCGGAACCGAATCCCGACCGGCTTCCAGACGCCATCGTCAGCCTTCGGCAGCGAGTTCGCGACCGAGCTTTCGGGAACCGAACGGGAGGTACTCGAGGTCCCGGCCGAGCTGGACGAACCCGAGCAGTCGGCGCTCGAATCGGACGACTGAGACAGTTTAGTGTAGTGATTTTCGGAGACCCGGAGCACGCAACAGGCAGCACGCAGCACGAACGTGGCCTGCACTAATCTTCGCTCGGCGTACTGCCGCGTTCGTCCATCATCGACTGCGTGCGCTCGATCCAGCTCCCCCGATAGAAGCCGACGGTGACGTAGGCCGTCGCCCAGACGTAGTAGACGACGATGGAAGCGTACACCGCCGGGACGCCGTAGCCGAGGTAGATGCCGCCGATGGCCGACACGCCGAGCATGCCGACGGCCATACCCGAAACGCGGGCGATGAACGGCGTCTTCGTATCGCTTCCGCTGGTGAGCGCGCCCGCAAGGACGATGTAGAGCGCGGTGACCGGTGCCGCGAGGGCGTAGGCGCGGGCGAAGCCGGCTGCGTAGGACAGCGTTTCCGGGTCGTCGGTGAACAGGGAGACGAGCCACTCCGCGCTGATGAAGAGGAAGCCGCCGAGTGAGCCGACGGTTACCACGCCGAGCGCGGCGGCGGCCCAGCCGTTGTACCGCGCTCCGGCGGGATCACCCTCACCCAGCGTCTGACCGACGATGATGCTCGTTCCCGTCCGATAACCCCGGGAGAGCGGACCGGTGAGCTGCTGGTAGACCCGACGGCCGATCTGGTAGGCGGCGTTGACCTCCGTCCCGAAGAACAGCAGGATCGAATTGAACGGGAACTCGAGGGCCGTCGCTACCATCCCCTCGGCGATCCGCGGCGCGCTGATCGCGAGCAGCTGTCGAGTGATCGTCCACTGGCGCGGGCGGACGAATCCGGCGGGCGTCCACGAACTCCAGATGGCAGCGACGAGTACGAGCGCGGAGAAGACGTTGCCGAAGGCTGTCGCGATACCGACGCCGATAATGTGTAGCTCCGGTACAGGCCCGAGTCCCAGACCAAGGACGACCGTGCCGACGATATTCAGCCCGTTCGAAACCACGTTGACGTACATCGGCGTGCGCGTATCGCCCGCTCCCTGAATCGACCGCGCGGCGACCAGCGCGACGTGTCTGGCGGGCGTCGTCGCGAAGATAATCGCGAGGTAGAGTCCACCCATGCGGGCGACCTCCGACTCCGCGCCCAGGATATCGATCGCCAACTGACCGAAGAGAAAGCCGAACAGTACGAACGGCACGCCGGTGACCGCGCCGAGGAGGACCGCCTGCGTGACCGCTTCGTCTCGATTCGTGGTCGCTCCGCTGCCGGTGTCCTGGCTCGAGAGCGCGATGACACCGCTGCCGAGACCCAGTCCGATCCGGAGCGGTAGTCGAGCGTAGAGGTCAGCCAGACCGACGGCAGCCACCGCCGCGGGCGAAAACAGTGCGGTAACGACGATGTCCGTCGTCCGCATCAGCGTCCGGAGGAACTGCTCGACCATTACCGGCCACGAGAGGTCGAACACGCGTCGCCAGACGTCGAACAGCCGTCGTCGTCCCCCGGAAAGCACGCTTTGGACTCACGCATTGTCGTGTATGAACCTGTTGAAGGCGGCATTCGAGGCGGATGGAATACCTCAAGGACCCGTCGCGCCGGTCAGTTTCTAAGACCTTTTTGGGAACCTGCCGCGTTTTCATATATCGATATACCGTTCATGGACCCGACTCTCCGGAATCGGTTCCGGGAGGGACCGCCGATGGGGCTCCCTGCCGGTTTTGCTCACGGCTGTCCCGCTGGCGATGGTTGCCCGTATACTGTTTGCAAGCAGTCACTCGTTCCCCAGAAACTCCTCACGAATCAGAATACGACCTACAGAGCGGCGATAGCGTTCGGTTCGAGAGTCTTCACCGTCGCGCTCTTGCTACAGCTGATTCGGCATCGGCGCGTTCGCTCTCCTCGAGCGAGGCCGATCACTCGTAACACGCCGTCTCGACGCGCTCGTCGTACAGTCGTGTGAGTCGATCCGTGATCGGTCCGCCGCCGATATCTCGGCCGTTCACCGACGCCACCGGTCGTAGCTCCCACGTTCGGTTCGTGAGAAACGCCTCGTCGGCCTCGAGAACGTCCGCGAGCACGTACCGATCTTCCCGCACCGGAATCCCCGCCTCGGCAGCTAACTCGAGGACGATTGCCCGCGTGATCCCCGGTAACACGGAACCGTCGGTCGTCGGCGTGTGGACCGCGCCGTCGCGGACGAAAAACAGGTTACTCGTCGCGCCTTCGGCGACGTGACCCTCGAGGTCGGACATAAGCGCCTCGTCGGCGTCGGACGGCTGATCGTTCTCGCGCAGTTCCGCACGGGCCAGAATCCCGTTAAGGTAGTTGTGCGTCTTCGCCGCGGCCGGTACCGACTCGTCGGGCATTCGGCGCGTCTCGACTGTCTGTACGGTCGCCGGCTCCGCCCAGACCGACTCACCCTCGAGTCCGCCGCGCGGAAGGGGGCTCACGTAGATCACGACCGTCGGCTCGACCTCGGATCGGGGCGTGAGTTTACCCGGCTGGACGCCTCGAGTGATCGAGAGTCGGACGTAGGCGTCCTCGAGACCGTTCGCGTCGAGCGTCTCCGCGATCCGACTTCGGAGGTCGTCCTCGTCGAGTCCGTGCTCGAGCGACAGCGCCTCGCAGGTCTGCTCGAGTCGGTCGACGTGGGCGTCCCACTCGAACAGCGTCCCGCCGTAGGCCCGCAGCGTTTCGAAGGCGGCGTCGCCGTACCGGAAGCCGCGGTCGTCGACGCTGACAGTGGCCTCGCCGGCGGGGACGAGTTCGCCGTCGACGTGGTAGATGCGGTCCGCGTCTTCGTCAGTCATCCCGCCCCTCCGCGGCGAACCGACAGAAGTTCGCGATCATTCGTTTTCCGACCGCGAGCGAGATGCCGTCCTCGTTGCTGTTTCCGTTTCCGTCTTCTCCCTCGCCCCCATCCCCGTTCCCGACGCCCTCGTGGCCCCGCGTAAGGATGCTTTCGGGGTGGAACTGGACGCCGATATGGGGTTTCTCGCGGTGGCGAACGCCCATCAGAACGCCGCGTTCGTCGGTCGTTCGGGCCGTCTCGGTAAGCGAGTCGGGGAGATCCGCCCGGTCGACCGCCAGCGAGTGATAGCGCCCGACCTGGAATGTCTCGGGCAGTCCCGCAAAGATCCCGTCGCGGTCGTGGCTTACCGTCGACGGCTTCCCGTGAACGACGTGGGGCGCGCGGACGACCGGGGATCCGTTCGCCGCACACAGCGCCTGGTGGCCCAGACAGACGCCCAGAATCGGGTACTCGGTCTCGGCGAACAGCGGAATCGAGATCCCCGCCGCTTCGGGCGTTCCGGGTCCCGGCGAAACGACGATGCCCGTCGGATCGATCGCCTCGAGGTCCCCGAGGGTGATCTCGTCGTTCCGGCGAACGACGACTTCCGGCGCGGCCTCGCCGACGTACTGGACGAGGTTGTACGCGAAGGAGTCGTAGTTGTCGATCACGAGGATTCGGGTCTCGTCACTCATCGATCTCACCGCCGTCAATCTCCTCCTCGAGTACGGCACCGCTCGAACCGCCGTCGGTCTCGAGTGCCATCCCGGCCCGCTCACCGAGGGCTTCGTCGACGGCCGTGATCAGCGCGCGGGCTTTGTCCAGGGTCTCGTCGTACTCGCGTTCGGGGTCCGAATCGTGGACGATTCCCGCCCCCACCCGGAGGTGGTACTCCTCGGCGTGGCGGACCAGCGTCCGGATGACGATGTTGAGCGTCGCCCGGCCGTCGAAGCCGAAGATCCCCATACTTCCCGTGTAGGGGCCGCGGCGGGTCGTTTCGAGCTCGTCGATGATTTCCATCGTCCGCGGTTTCGGCGCACCGGTGATCGTCCCGCCCGGGAACACCGCCCCGACGGCGTTGGCCAGCGTCTCGTCGGGCCGGAGCCGACCGGTCACGTTCGAGACGAGGTGCATGACCTCGGAGTAACGGTCGATCCGTCGATACTCGTCGACTTCGACCGAGCCGTACGCACAGACCTTCCCGAGATCGTTTCGCTCGAGATCGACCAACATCGCGTGCTCGGCGCGTTCCTTCTCGTCGGCGCGGAGATCGGCCTCGAGCGCGTCGTCTTCCTCGGGCGTCGTCCCGCGGGGTCGCGTGCCGGCGATCGGTTCCGTCCGGACGAAGTCGCCGTCGCGCTCGAGTAACAGTTCGGGACTCGCACTCACCAGATCGGCGGCGCGTAGCTCCAGCAAGCCCGAGTAGGGTGCCGGGTTGACCCGCCGAAGGGCGTCGTAGGCTGCGACGGGGTGGACCGCAGCAGGGGCGACCAGCCGCTGGGAGATGTTCGCCTGAAACGTATCGCCATCGCGGATGTACGCTTTGACTCGTCGCACACGCTCGGCGAAGGCCTCGCGGCCGCAGTCGCTCTCGAAGGTCGCGGCCGGCGTCTCGGCTGGCGGCTCGCCGACGGTCGGATCTCCCTCGAGCGCGGCTCTCGCGAGGTCGAGTGCCCGCTCGCGGCCGCGGTCGTAGGCCGCCTCGATCGCGTCGTCAGCGAGGACTGGACCGGCCGTGTCGCCCTCGAGTGTGAGTCGCGGGCAGGCGGTTACCCGCAGGGTTACGTTCGCGTCTTCGCCGTCACCGGTGTCTGCATCGGTATCGACGCCAACAGGAGCTTCCCAGGCCGCCAGCCGATCGTAGACCCCGACCTCGAGTCGCGGCAGGCCGCGGTCGTCGTCGGCCGATTCGGGGAGCCTCTCGAGTTCGCGAACGATATCGTAGGAGAGCCAGCCGATCGCTCCGCAGGGGTAGGGCACGTCGCAGTCACCGCGACTCAGTTCGGTCTCGTCGAGGACGCCCTCGAGCGCCGTCAGCGTCGGGGAGCCATCTTCGCCGTGCGATCGGGTGACCGCATCCGGGGCGACCGTCAGCCGATCGACCGGGTCGACACCGAAGTAGCCCCAGCCGGGTTGGCCGCCGGTCGTCTCGAGGAAGACGCCGCCTTGACTGCCGGGACTGCGAGCCCGACGGTAGGCGAGAAACGGGTCCGTGACGGAGACCCGGACCTCGATTGGGACTCGAACCGTTTCGTCGCGCGTCGTCGGTGCAGGTGCCGTGGATCCGTCCCGCTCGAGGGACTCGGAGACCGCCTCTCGAAACGACTCGAGCGAGGTGACGACGCGCGGATCGCTCATAGCTGCCGAAAGGTGGGGGGAGACTAATCCTCTTGCGGTTTCGGGGAAGTATCCGGGTCCAAAAACGGGGGTAATCGAGATGCAACGAACAAAACAAACTGCAGCGAGACGGCGGGGCTGTCGGGGTGGGTAGGGTGTCGAACGACGCGTTCGCTCACCTGACTTCGGCGCGGTCGATCCAGCCCTGAATCCGCTTTTCGGAGATATCGGTCGCTTCGGACAGTTCGGCCGCGTCCGCGCTGGCGAGGTCGCCGACGGTCTCGACGCCCGCACCGGTGAGCCGATCGGCGTAGGCGGGGCCGATCCCTTTGATCGAATTGACCGGTTCCTGGTTGCTCGAGTCCTCCTCGGAGTCGTCTTCGGCCGTGTCCGCGTCGGCGTCAGCGTCCGCGTCCGTTGCCGGCTCCTGCTCCGTTTCCGCTTCGGTCTCTGATTCTGATTCCGATTCCGGCTCCGATTCCGATTCCGGCTCCGCCAACGGCTCATCGTCCGGTTCGGCGGTCTCGTCGATCTCGTCCCCGAGTGTACCCGGCTCTGCCTCTTTGACCGGGACCTCGTCCTCGTCGATGCCGGATGTCTGTTCCTCCGCGGGCGATGCGGCCTCCGTTCCGGGGCCGGTCGCCTCCGCCGGTTCGGCTGCCTCCTCGGGATCGGCGCTCGGTTCCGTCATCGAGCCCGTCGAACCCGCCGCGTCCGAGCCGGCAGCGGCCGATTCGTCGGCCGCGGCATCGGTGTCGGCGTCGGTGTTCGCGTCGTCGCCGTCGGATGCGGACGCGGACGTCGATTCACCCCCCGCGGGCTCCGAACTGGCCGTCGAACTCGACGGCGCCGGCGGTTCCGTCGCCGACTTCGTTTCGGTCGGGTCGGATTCGGCACTGCCCTCCTGCGATCCTTCCCGTTCGACCGTTACCCCGACCTCTCGACTGCGTCCTCGCTCCGGGTCCGACTCCCCGAACCCGAGCAGCGACTTCAGCTTTTGGAGGATTGCCATTAGCTCGATATAGTCGGCTCCATCACTTAAATTCGCCTGATACGATCGGCGATTAGCCCGTAGACGAACTCGGCGCCGGTTACAGCTCGGACCGAAGCGCCGCGTTCATCACGTCGACCGGGGCTGCTCGGTCCGTCCACAGCTCGAAGGCTTCGACGCCCTGATAGAGCAACATCCACGCGCCGTCGACGGTCGTCGCCCCCGCGTTCGCCGCCTCTCGCAGCAGTCGCGTCTCGAGGGGCCGATAAACGGCGTCCAGCACGGCCAGCTCCTCGTGGAGCGCCTCGGCTGGCACCGGCGTCTCGTCCGTCTCCATGCCGACGCTCGTCGCGTTGACCAGAACGTCCGCGTCCGCGAGTCGGTCGGCGAGCACGTCGGCCTCGAGTCCGTACCCGGTCGCCCCCGGAACGTCGTCGGCAAGTTCGTGAGCCGTCGTCTCGGTCCGGTTGGCGATTTCGACCGTCGCGCCGGCGTCCGCGAGGCCGAAAGCGATCGCTCGGCCGGCCCCGCCTGCACCGACGAGAACCGCGCGCGTGTCCTCGAGCGCCACGTCGTGCTCTCGCAGGGCACGCAACGCGCCGGCCGCGTCGGTGTTGTGACCCGTCGGCTGTGTCCCGGTGAAATCGATCGTGTTGACCGCGCCGATTCGACTCGCCATGTCGTCGGCGTCGACGCAGTCGAGGACGTCCTGTTTGAACGGAATCGTCACGTTCAATCCAGTTAGTCCGAGCGCGTCGGCTCCGTCGACGGCGGCCGCGAGATCGTCGACTTCAGGCTCGAAGGTGACGTACCGCGCCTCGAGATCGAGTTCGTCGTAGGCGGCTTCGTGCATCGGCGGCGACAGCGAGTGCCCGACCGGGTTGCCGAGCAACCCGAAGACGTCCATAGCCATGGCAGACACTCGAGGCGGCAGCGCCATAATCGGTGTGACTTCGCGGTGTGGCGTGGGATGATGTGCTGTGCCATGGCGTGGCCCCACCAGCACGGCTTCGACGACGACACCGCAGAGCGGGAACCCGCCCCGGCGCTTATCCATCGGACCAACGAATACGCCGTATGGACGTTCTCGTTCCCATCGACGACTCGGAGCCGGCTCGCGCAGCGCTCGAACACGCCGTTCGCGAGTATCCGGACGCGACGATCACGGCGGTACACGTTATCGACCCGAACCTCTCGACGTACGGCGAGGGCGGGATCTACGCCTACGAGTCGATGGTCGAGTCACGGCGGGAAGACGCCGAGGACCTGTTCGCGGATGCAGCCGAAATCGCGGCCGACGCCCGCGGTTCGATCGCGACGGAGACCGTCGTCGGCGACCCCGCTCGAGAAATCGTCGCGTTCGCGACGGACCACGACGTCGATCACATCGTCGTCGGAAGCCGCGGCCGCTCCGGGGCGAGTCGCGTGTTGCTCGGCAGCGTCGCCGAGCGCGTCGTCCGTCGGGCCCCCGTTCCGGTGACGATCGTCCGTTAAACGGATAGGTACTCGACTCCGTATCGAACCGAGAGACGCCCCTTTTCGGGGTTCTTTTACCGCAGTCACGAGTAGCGCCGCGCATGCTCTCCGGAATCCCGCTCTACCTCGCTCTCCTCGCGGTCGGGGTCGTCGTCCTGTACGCCGGCGCCGAGTTGCTCGTCGCCGGCGCCGGACGGCTCGCACTGGGAATCGGCCTTCGAGCGGCGACCGTCGGCGTGACTGTGATCGCCTTCGCGACGACAGCGCCCGAACTGTTCGTCTCGACCATCGGCGCGCTGAACGTCTCGACCGATATCGGACTCGGGGCCGTTATCGGCTCGAACATCGCCAACATCGGGCTGGTCCTCGGCGTCTCCGCGCTCATCAAGCCCCTGCAGGTGCGTTCGATCGTCATGCGCCGCCACGTTCCGTTCATGCTCCTCGCGGCGGTCCTGCTCGTCGTCCTCGGTGCCGACGGCACGATCGGCCGACTCGAGGGTGCTATCTTCCTGCTGGTACTCGGCGGCTTCACCGCATATTTGGTCTACTACGTCAACGTCGATCCGGCACCGACGGTCGACGACCCGGCCGCCGGAGACGGGATCGCGGCCCGCGACGTGGCGCTCGTCCTCGGCGGACTGGTGGCGCTTGTCATCGGCTCGCGGTGGCTGGTCTCCGGCGGCACCGGTCTGCTGTCGGAGCTCGGTTTTTCCGACCTGTTCATCGGACTGACCGTGCTCGCCCTCGGCACCTCGTTGCCGGAACTGGCGGCCTCGGTCGTCGGTTCCGTTCGCGGCGAGACCGAGTTCGCCATCGGGAACATCGTCGGGTCGAACATCTACAACATCCTCGCGGTACTGGGGATCGTCGCCCTGATCACGCCGATCGAGATCGCCCCGAGTACGCTCCGTCTCGAGTTACCCGTCCTGGTCGTCTTTACCATCGTGCTGGTTGCCATGATGGGGTACGGCCGCCGACTCACGCGACTGGACGGCGCTGGATTGGTCGCCGGCTACGTCGTCTTCCTGTACTTGCTTTTCCCGTAGGACGACAAAAAGCAGCCTCCCGAACGCAATTCCGCGCCTCGCAACGACGCCCCGCTCACAGCGGCAGCGGCGTTTCCTGATCGGTCACGGCCTCGCCGTCGGCACGCCGCGACTCGAGGCGGTCGAGCCGCGGGCCGACGTGTTCGCGGACGAGTTTGACGAGCGTATTCTCCGCTCCCTCACCGGTGATCGCCGTCGCGCGGAGATCGCCGTTTTCGTCGTCGATCGTCACGAGCATCACCCGTTCGCGGTCGGCGAACACGACGCGCCCGTGGTGGAGTTGCTCGACTGGGAAGTTCAGCCAGTCGGACTGCGGTTCGCAGACTGTCGCCTCGGGAATCGCAGACTGAACGGTCTCCTGTACTTCGGCCGATTCCGAGCCGATATAGACGTCGACGCCGCGCTCGGCGGCGGCCCGCCAGCGCTCGAGACAGCGCCGTTGGATCATGCCGCCGTCGGGAACCGTGACGAACAGTTCCTCCTCGGCGTGGTCGGCGATATCCTGCCCGGCGGCGACGACGTTTTCTTGTCCCTCGATCGTCCAGCACGCGCCCGAACTGGTCGCGTCGTCGGCCGTGTCGTCGGAAGCGAGTCCGGCCGTCTCGGCGTCCGCCAGTTCTCTGGACGTCTCGAGCATCGCGCCGATCTCTCCGAGCGGGCTCGCGGCGAGCCAGTCCGATCGCCACTGCGGCGCATCGGGGGCGATCGAAACGGTCTGGCTCGAGCGATCATATTCGACGAGGCCAGCCTCCGCGAGCGCGGGCAGATCGTTGTGGACGAGTCGCGTGGCGAACGGCTTCCAGTCGGATTGGGCGAGATCGACGAGTCGAGTATCCGCATCCGCCGTCCGGGCCGCAAGCATCGCGGCGAGGTCGGCGACCGCGAGTGGCTCTCGTTGCCTCGCAAGGATCGCGCAACTGGTCCGGCGACGTGCGGGCTGCAGCGCCTCGAGCGTTCGGTTCAGTGTCGCTTCCCGGCTGGTCGCCCCGGCAGCGAGTTCGTCGAGGAGCCGAGAGACCCACTCGGCCTCGAGAATGGGGTGGTCGGCGAGGGCGATGGTTCGCGCGCCGTCGGTATCGCTCTCGCTCTCGGTTTCGGTTTCGGCCCCATCTTCAGCCCCGCTCTCGCTCTCACTCTCACTCCCAGTATCGACCGCGGTCAACAGCCCCTCATCGAGCAGTCGCGGGACGTGACAGTGAAGAAGCTCGATATGGGCGTTGCGAACCTGTTCGTCGGTGACGATCGGCGTCCCGTGTTCCGTGACAGCAACCTCGACTGCGAGCGTCTCGAGCGAGAGCGGCCCCGTCCGTTCGGAGAGGGCCGCAAGCAGGTATCGCCGCTTGGGGGTGGCGAGAATGTCGAACGCAGTAGTCGTCTGTTCTGTGTCGAGGCGCGAACTCATTGATTGCTAGAGACGACCGGCGGGGGAAAGATGTGTACCAGCGTGCTCTGGTATGACTGAGGGGTATTTCGACGGAATTGTGACAGTCACCCATCCTGTTCAGTTTCCGACTGTCTCCCCTCTTCGAAGTAGGCTGTCAGGAGTTTCTCCTGTGCGACCCGGAGATGCTGGTGAAAGGTCTGGCGAGCGATCCCGAGCTGATCGGCGATTTCGCTGGCGTCGCTGTTTCGCGTCGGCCACTCGAAGTAACCGCCGTAGTAGGCCGCCTCGAGCGCCGTTCGCTGCTTTTCGGTCAACTCGTCTTGGACCTGCCGTCGGAAGTCACCGCGAGTCTCGACCGACCGCTCGACGGTATGTTTCGAGACCAGTCGCGTGTCGGGGTAGGCCGACGTGACCGCATCGACGAGGTCGCGCACCTCGACGTCGGGACTGAGCTGGACGACGGTGCTCGAGACGCCGTCGGTGATGATCTGCGAGCGCATTCGAGCGCCGTAATCCGCGAGCAGACTGATGATCGTGGAGCCGTGGATCGTGAGCTCCCAGTGGTGTCCGTTCTCGACGGCGTCGATGCGGCGGACCTCCCTGACCGCGGGGTGATCGGTGACGAACGATCGAACCCGTTCCGGACCCGCGTCGGTGATGGTAACGTAATAAACGAACGTTTCGTCGGTGACCGGGAGCACGTGATCGAACGTCAGTCGAGAGCCTGTCCAGGCCGAGAGATCGATGCAGACGTCCTGACGATCCGTCGATTCGAACTCGAGTTCGACGACGGTGTCCAGATAAAGGAGTCGGCGGATCGCCATCGCGTTGATCGCATGACCGATAGTTCCTCCGAACTCCTGTAACACCTCTCGCTCGCGCTCGGCGAACGCCGTCGGCTCCTCGGCGGCGACGACGAGCAGCCCGAACGTTCGGCCGCTCGCCGTGATCGGAACGGCCGCAACGGAACCGTAGTCGTGGCTGCGGGCGTCGGTCCGCCAGTCGTCGACCGAACTCTCGCGAAGACGGTGATAGCACTGAACGGATCCCTCTTCCGACGGCGAGCGTCCCGGCCGTTCGGTCGGCGGTTCGCAGAACGATTCGAGGATGGATCCGGCCGCCGTCGCGTCGATTCCCGCCACCGCTCGTGGCTCCCGCGGCCGTCGTTCGGTCGTCATCGCGGTCTCTCCGTGACCCAGTATCGCGAACCGATACGCGTCCTCGGCCGCGAACGCTTCGACGATCGCGGTTTCGATCTCGTTGCGAGTTTCCGCTGCAACCATCGTTTCGTCTATCGTTCGGATCGTCGCGTTGAGCCGTTCGAGGCGCTCGAGCTCACGTTCGCGGGCCTTACGTTCGCTGATGTCGCGGCCGACGCCGGTAAAGCCGAGGACAGTCCCGGTATCGTCGGTGATTCGAGCGCTGTTGAACTCGTAGGGGATGTGGGTGCCGTCTTTCGTCAACACTCTCCCTTCGGCGGTGACTCGTTCACCCTCCGAGAGGATTCGACCGATCGCGTCACCGATGTGGTCGCGATCGGCCGGCGCGATGAACTCGAGGGGACTCATGCCCTCGAGTTCGTCCCCGTCGTAGCCGGTGAGCTGCTCGAACCGCTCGTTCCAGTGGATCAGGTTTCCGTCCGTGTCGTAGGCATAGAGCACGTCCGGCTGAGCCTCGAAGATGCTCTCGGTGAGCGCCTTTTCCTCGCGAAGCTCTCGTTCGCGGGCCTTGCGCTCGCTGATGTCGCGGCCGACGCCGGTAAGCCCGAGCGTCGAGCCGTCCGCATCGGTCATTCGGGCGTTGTTGAACTCGTAGGGGATCCGCGTGCCGTCTTTCGTTAGCAGGTCGGCCTCGACGGCGACGTAGTCGTCTTCGTCCAGGATTCGCTGGACGGCGTCGGCGATCCGATCGCGGTGTTCGGGAACGACGAACTCGAGGGGGCGCATCTCGGCCAACTCCGATTCCGCGTACCCGGTCACCTCCGGCACTCGATCGTTCCACTCGAGGAAGTTCCCCTCGGTATCGAACGCGTAGACGATGTCCGGCTGTGCGCTGAAGACGCTCTCAGTGAACGCCTGTTCTTCGCGGAGCCGTTGCTCGCGTTCGTGTTCCTCGGTGCGGTCGTGAAGGAGCCTCGCGTATCCCCGCAGATCGGCAGTCTGATCGTGGCCATTGTGATCGGAATCCTCACCGCCCCCGAACTCGCCGACGCCGTCGTCCCGAATCGGGACGAGTATCTCGCGAACCCAGATCCGTCCGTCGTCGCTTCTGAGACGCCACCCTTCGTCTTCGGCCCGTCCGGTCGTTCGCGCTCGCTCGAGTAGCTCTTCTGGACGGCCGATCTCGCGGGTTTCGGCGGGGAAGAAGACGCGGTAGTGGGCCCCGAGAACGTCGCCCTGGCTGTAGCCCAACAGCTCTGTTACACCCTCGTTCCAGCTGACGACGCGACCGTCCTGGTCGAGCAGCGAGACGGCGTGATCGCTGACGAGGTCGGTCAGCCGCCGAACGTCGAGACTGAGCGCCGGTGGCGAAACGTCGTCGGTCGGCGACGGGCCCGGATCCGATTCGTCCGGTTCGTCCGGTCCCTCCGGATCGCCGTTCCGTTCCGAGGATGAATTGTCCATGTGATCCTGGGGCTGCCAGTAATGGTGATTGGTACCACTTCTATCCCGGAAAAAGCGACGGTGGCCCTCGCCACGGCTTTAACACCCGTGAGCCGATGGTTCGACTCAAGGCGCGGGCGCGGGCCCGCGCTCGCCGACGAACCGACGACGTTACCGGTTCCCGGCCCACCCACTCGAGTATGACCGACCTCGCTATCGTCGAGAGCCGGGCCGACCGCGCGTCGGTCCACATCTGCGATCAACTCCGCGAACTCGCCGACTGGGAGGCCGTCGACGACGACTCCCGGCCCGCGTCGGCGGGCGGTGGCACCGTCTACCGAACCGACCGCGCCGAACTGCGTTCCTTCGACGACCTGCACCTCGAACTCGAGCGGCCCGTCGACGCCTTCGACGGCGACCCCGACCTGCTCGTCTTCGCCTCGCGCCATTCGGGCGATACGGGGGCGCTGCTAACGGGCCACTTCACGGGAAACTTCGGCCCGGCCGAGTTCGGCGGTGACGACGACGCCGTCGCCGAGGCGTGTCCGAACGCCCTCGCACGGCTGCTCGAGGCCTTCGACGAGTACGCGCCCGAGGCGTACGACGTCGGGATGGAGTGTACCCACCACGGCCCCACCGACGTCGGCTGTCCGTCGCTGTTCGCCGAACTCGGCAGCGGCGACGAGCAGTGGGACGACCCCGACGGAGCCACGGCCGTCGCCCGCGCGATCCTCGAATTTCGGGACGCCAGCCCGCACCGACCCAAACAGGTCGTCGGCTTCGGCGGCAACCACTACGCCCCGCGATTCGAGCGGATCGTCCGGGAAACCTCGTGGGCCGTCGGCCACATCGCGGCCGACTGGGGCCTCGAGGCGATGGGGCACCCGACGGCCCACCGGGAGGTGTTCGAGGCCGCCTTCGAGAAGAGCGGCACCGAAATCGCCGTGATCGACGGCGAGTGGCCGGTACTCGAAACGACGCTCGAGGAGTCTGGGTACCGAGTCGTTAGCGAGACCTGGCTTCGCGAGGTGGACGATCAACCGCTCGACCTCGTCGACGCCGTCGAGTCCGAACTGGGAACCATCGACGACGGAACCCGGTTCGGCGACCGCGACGAGCGGTCGTTCGCCGTCGTCGATCTGCCGACGGACCTGGTCGACGCCGCCGAGGGTATCGATCCCGAGCGCGTGCGAGCTATTTTCGACGGTCACACCGTCGCCTTCGCGACCGAAAACGGCGGCAGTCGCGTCGGGTCGGCGGTCGCAGTTCCCGGCTCCGACCCCGGTCCCGACGACGGCGCGCCCGACGCGCGGGAGTCAATTATCTCCGAACTGGCAACGGTCCTCGAGGAAAAGTACGAAACGGTAACGGTCGAAGACGACGCTGTCGTCGCCGAGCAGACGGCTTTCGACCCCGAACTGGCCCGCACGACCGGCGTTCCCGAAGGCCCGAAGTTCGGCGCGCTCGCAAACGGCAAGTCCGTTACCGTCGACGGCGAAACCATCAGTCCCGAGAGAGTTCAGCGCGAACAAACGGATCGCTTCCCGATATAATTCGAGCGAACGCATGGTAATGGTGGGTATCGACGTCCTGTGTCGGGTTTCGTCGCACAACTCGAGTGACAGTAAGCCGCCCCTACCGTGTCAGACAGTCGTCTGACGTGTAGGGGAAAGGTAATTATGCTCCATCTTTTAGACACGGCCAAGAATGGACTCCATTATCGACGACGCCATCGACGAGGCCGAAGACGGGGAGCCGTCGGCGGTCCCGGACGAGGGCCAACCACAACAGTCGCCGAGCGGAGACGACGCAAGCAACCGAACGGGAACGATGACCGACGACGAACTGGAAGACGTCCTTCAGGACCTCCAGACAGACATTACCGTCGTCGGCTGTGGCGGTGCCGGCGGCAACACTATCAACCGCATGCACGAGGAGGGTATCCACGGCGCGAAACTCGTCGCCGCCAACACCGACGTCCAACACCTCGTCGAGATCGAAGCCGACACCAAGATCCTCATGGGCGAGGAGAAGACCGGCGGCCGCGGTGCCGGTTCGCTTCCCCAGGTCGGCGAGGAAGCCGCCCTCGAGAGCCAGCAGGACATCTACGACGCCATCGACGGCTCCGATATGGTCTTCGTCACGGCCGGACTCGGCGGCGGAACCGGAACCGGTTCGGCTCCGGTCGTCGCCAAAGCCGCCCGCGAGGCCGGCGCCCTGACGATTTCGATCGTCACGACGCCGTTTACCGCGGAGGGAGAGGTTCGACGCACGAACGCCGAAGCCGGCCTCGAGCGGCTTCGTGACGTCTCCGATACCGTCATCGTCGTCCCGAACGACCGCCTGCTCGATTCGGTCGGCAAACTGCCCGTCCGCCAGGCGTTCAAGGTCAGTGACGAGGTCCTGATGCGCTCGGTCAAGGGCATCACGGAACTCATCACGAAACCCGGCCTCGTCAACCTGGACTTCGCCGACGTTCGAACCGTCATGGAACGGGGCGGCGTCGCCATGATCGGGCTTGGCGAAGCCGACTCCGAAGCCAAGGCCGAAGACTCGGTCAAAACCGCGCTGCGCTCGCCGCTGCTCGACGTCGATATCTCGGGCGCGAGCTCCGCGCTGGTCAACGTCACCGGCGGCAACGACATGGCCATCGAGGAAGCCGAAGGCGTCGTCGAAGAGATCTACGACCGGATCGACCCCGACGCGCGCATCATCTGGGGGACCTCGATCGACGAGAGCCTCGAGGGCAGCATGCGGACGATGATCGTCGTCACCGGCGTCGAGTCGCCACAGATCTACGGCCGACCGGACGGCGAAGCCGTCCAACCCGAAGCGCCCGCACAGGGCGACGACATCGACTTCGTCGACTGATCGGCGCTCGGGACGCTGACGCGGTTTGCGATCTACGGAGGCGGAGGAGACCATCGGGAGGAGTCCATTTTCACCATCACCGGCGTTTTCAGCGCGATACCTGACAGCAACTGCCAACTGGTAACCTGCAACCGACTCGAGTCGCGCTTGCACGCTATGGCCGACGGCTCCCGAAAACGTTCTTGCGGACGACGCCAGTCGTGAGAGATAGATGGCTACACTCGAGCGATTGTGTCTACACGAATCAGTCGGAACGAAGCTGCCGGAGACGGCGTTTCTCGAGGCGTTCGACGACCTCGAGGTTCGCGTCGAACTCGTCGGCGACGGCGAACCCTACACCGAAGCGGACGCCGTCGCGTCGTTCGAACCGCGCCCGGAATTCCTCGAGGCGGGCTGGGTCCACTGCATTCGCGCGGGGTACGACGCGTTCGATACCGACGCCTACGAGGACGTCGGCGTTCCGCTGACCAACAGCTCCGGCATCCACGGCGACACCGTCGGCGAACTCGCCGTCGGATACATGCTCTCACTGGCGCGACTGCTCCACACCTATCGGGATCGGCAACGGGATCGAGAGTGGCACGACCCGGCCTACGAGCGCCCATTTACGATTTCGGGCGAACGACTCTGTGTCGTCGGGCTCGGAACCGTCGGCCAGGGAATCGCGAAACGGGCCGACGCGCTCGGCATGGACGTCGTTGGCGTTCGTCGCTCGGATGATCCCGTCCCATCCGTCTCGAAACTCTACGACCCCGGTGCGCTCGAGGCTGCCGTCGCCGACGCGCGGTTCGTCGCGCTCGCGGCCCCGCACACGCCGGCGACGGAGGGGATGATCGACGCGGACATTCTCGATGCGATGCGGTCGGACGCGTACCTGCTCAACGTGGCTCGAGGACCGCTCGTCGACGAAGGGGCGCTGATAACGGCCCTGGAGGCGGAAACCATCGCCGGCGCTGCACTGGACGTCTTCGAGCAGGAGCCCCTCCCCGCGTCGTCGCCGCTCTGGGGGTTCGAAAACGTCATCGTGACGCCACACCGCGGGTCCGCGACGAACCGCTACCACCACGATATCGCCGAGTTGGTCCGCGAAAACGTTCGCCGGTTCCGGGCGGGCGAGTCGCTGAAAAACCGCGTGGCGTGATGAGTGTGTTCCTGCCCCAGGATAGGTCACGTTCGGCCACGACGGGTCGGGAATCGTCCTGATTACGCACTCGAGGGGCGCGTCCAACGACGACAGAAGCGGCTAGCTAGTCGGTTACGGATCGGCTGGTTACAACTGGTCGTTGAACGGCCACAACTCAGTCATCCGCAGCCGCAGCCCCGCCCGCTTCACCGATCTCGCCCTCCAGATCGCTCTCGATGCTTGGCGGGTACTTCCCGCGGTCGAGTTTCAGATCCGACTGCGGCCGAGCCATACACGTAAGCGCATAGTTCTCGGCTTCTTCCTCGGTCAGTCCCCGCGCCGCGGGCTGGGTAACCTCGCCCTCGAGAATCTCGGCCGAGCAGGCCAGACACATCCCGACGCGACACGAGTACTCCTGGGCGATACCCTCCTCGAGACAGCGACTGAGAATCGTCTCCTTGTCGGTACAGGTGATCGTCTCACCCGTCCCGACGAATTCGATCGTGTACTCTGTCATACAGGCTGCTACGAAAGACCTCACTAAAACTCTTTATTCACATTTGTCGTGACAGAAGCAACGAAAATACCGTGAGAGGACCCGTCAGAACGGCTGCACTCCTCGAGCACGTCGCCGATCACGTCGAAATCGACCGGCGGAGCACGATTGTGCCCTCGCCGATCCCACAAATAACACATAAAACGTTTTCTTCCCGTGGGGTCCACACAGTTGATATGAGCACGCAGGAGCAGTCGACGGCCACCACCTCGTCCGACCGCCGGTCGCCGGACGTGGTCGTCGTCGGTGCCGGGACTGCCGGATGTTACGCCGCAGCGACCGTCGCCCGGGAGGGATACGATGCCGTCGTTCTCGAGCGCAAGACCGAGCACGAAGCCGGTCATATCGCCTGCGGGGACGCGTTGAAGGGTGCAGACGCCTTCCCCGATGCGATTCCCAAGTCGAAACTCGAGCCCGCATTTACGAACACGGGCGTCGACCACGGCCGCTTCGAGATTCCCCAAGAGGACACCGTCCTCGAGATCCCCGTCCCCGGCGAGTTAGCCGTCATCGACCGCTGGGAGTACGGCCGCCGAATCATCGGCGGGGCGGGCGATACCGGCGTCGAGTTTCACTACGACACCGTCGTCAAGAACGTCACGCAGGCCGACGACGGCCGCGTGACGGGCGTCGAAGCGATCCGAAAGGGCGATCCGATCACGTACGAGGCCGACATCGTCATCGACGCTGCGGGCTCGCTCTCGATCCTCCAGGACAACGTCGACTTCTCCGACTCCACGTTCGATACGAACGTCAACTACTCGCACTTCTGTTCGGCCTACCGCGAGATCGTCCACGTCGAGGAGCCGGTCGAGTGGGACGACGCGCTGGTGTTCAAGCCCACCGAGCGCGCGGCGGGTTACCTCTGGTACTTCCCGCGCACTGACACCGAGATCAACGCCGGTCTAGGTTTCCAGATGACCGAGGAGCCGATGCAGCTCGTTGAGGACCTCAAACGCGACCTCGAGAACCGTCCCGAGTTCGCGGGTGCTAAAGTCGAAGATAAACTCGGCGCTGCGCTTCCAACGCGTCGGCCCTACGACTCGGCCGTCCACCCGGGCTACATGGCCGTCGGCGACGCCGCGGGCCACGTCAACCCCACCACCGGCGGCGGCATCGCCGGGGCCGCTTACGCCGGCAAGTACGCCGCCGATCAGGCGATCGAAGCACTCGAGACGGGCGACTACAGCGAGGCAACCTTCTGGGAGTACAACGAGCGCGTGATGGACCACTTCGGGGCCCGCTACGCCGCGCTGGACGTCTACAACATCCTTTCGACGGCGGTCGACGTCGACGATCTGATGGGGCTGCTCGCGGCCATGCCCGGCGACAAACTCGCCGAGGCGCTCTACTCGGGGAGTACAGATATCGGCCTGAAACTCAAACTCGAGTCGCTGATCAAGAGCCGCGGCCACTGGGGCACCATCTGGAACCTCTACCAGACCAAGCGCTGTGCCGACGACCTGCTGGCTCACTACGAGCAGTACCCCACCAGCCCCGAAGGGCTCGCAGGGTGGCAGGATCGACGCGACGAACTGATGGAGACCGTCTACGAGACGACCGGAGCGGAGCCGAAGTACTAACGCCGAAATTCACACAGAAATTTTACTCTGTGGTCTTGCGCGTTCACGACACTGGCCCGATCGCGTTGTCCCTCGAAAATGACAATTAAAATCACCTTCGGGCTGTATTCCGATATCAATCAACTCATGACATAAATACATTTTGGCCAAAAACCTACTCAGTTAGGGCATATCGCTATTTCTGTCGTCTGCTTGTATCGTGTTGATGGTAGAAAACCACACACGCCGACGTGCACTGTCACTGATCGGCACGACCGGGGTCATCGCAGTTGCGGGTTGCTTGGGCGGCGACGACGCAGCGGACGACGATACGGGCGACCACGCCGACAACGGATACGACGATGACGAGCACAGCGACGACGAATACGCCGACGAGATGGACGACCACCAGGCGGGCGTCCGGGTCGCTCACCTCTCCCCCGACGCGCCGAACGTCGACGTCTGGGTCGACGGCGACCCCGTCCTCGAGGACGTCCCCTACCGCGCGGTCAGCGACTACCTCGAGCTTCCACCCGAGACGTACGACGTGATGATCACGGCCGCGGGCGACGCCGACACCGTCGTCTTCGACGACGCAATCGAGGTCGGCGACGGCGACTTCACGATCGCCGCTCTGGGCGAACTCGCCGAGGAGAACCAGCCGTTCGCGCCGGCCGTCCTCGAGGACGACTTGAGCGACCCCGGCGAGAACGCGCGGGTCCGCCTCGTCCACGCCTCGCCCGACGCCCCCGCCGTCGACGTCACCGCGGGCGACGGCGAGACGGTGCTGTTCGAGGACGCCGCCTTCGGCGACGCCGCGGCCGTCGAGGTTCCCCCTGACGCGTACACCCTCGAGGTCCGCCCCGCGACCGAGGACAACGACGGCGACGTCGTCGCGACGTTCGACGTCGAACCCGTCGCCGGAACCGTTTACTCGGCCTTCGCGGTCGGCTACCTCGAGCCCGAGACGGCTCCCGCTGACGAGCCGTTCGACCTCGAAGTCGTCGTCGATAACGAGATGGACGAACACGACGGTGAGATGGACGACGACAAGCACGACGACGATTACGAGGACGACAAGCACGACGACGATTACGAGGACGACAAGCACGACGACGAACACGCCGACGAAGACGACGGCTACTGATCGCCGGCCGCCGCCGAATCCGGCGTCTCGAATCGCAGCCGTTCGATCCGCTTTTTTGTTGGTGGATGCGTTCCGAGTAGCCGTCGCGCCACGAATCGCCTCGAGCGGTTGAAAAATCGGTGTTCCTCCCACGGCGGCGGCACGATCGAGAACGCGGCCGCGGTGCGGTGGCGTCGCAGATCACGCACGGGTCGCCTGGCGACCGACCGGTCGAGCGTCTCGAGCGCGCTCGCAAGCGCCGTCGAATCGCCTGTAATCGCGACGGCCCCGTCGTCGGCGGCGTACTCCCGGTAACGAGCGACGACGATCACACACCAGCGCGAAAGGGCCTGCAGCGCGAACGCGAGCAGTTCGAGGTAGCCGCCGCCGTCGTACCGCTCGATGAACGCCTCGGCTTTCGCCGCCGGAACGGTCATCACCGACATGACCGCAGCGTCGCGATTGGCGACGTGTGCGAGTTCGTGGGCCAGTACTGCCTCGAGCTCTCGGGAATCGAGTTCTTTGACCAACCCGCGGGAAAGGATGATCGTCGACGTCGCGGGCCGGTAGCCAACCGTGAGCGCCGTGGGCGTTCGCGTCACGGCGATTTTGACCGTCGGCGTCGGGACCCCGGCCTGCTGTGCCAGTCGGTCGACGCGGCGACGAACGTCCGCGAGTTCAGGATCCCGTTCGAGATCGTCCGAGAGGTCGACCGAGTCGTCGAGCGTGCGAAGCACGGCGACGTCGCCGGTCAGTTCGGACCGAACGGTATGTACGAAGTGCGACCCGACGACGACCAGGCTCGCGACGACCGGAAGGGGCAGGATATACAGTTCGACGCCCACCGACTCGACGAGCCAACGACTCGCGACGACGAGTGCGAGCAGCACGCCGCCGATCCCGACGAGTGCTCGAGGACTCAGCCGTCGACGAACGGACTCGAGCGCCGTTCCCAGTTCCGACGCGACGGTATCGATGTCGTACTCGAGGTCGTCCCTGTGAGCCACCCGGAACGCGTGGAAGCCCGCGAAAAGCACCGCGAGATAGCAAGCGACGCCGACGATCGCTGCGAGCGTCGGGACCGAGCCGAGGGCGGGGAGAACCGTCCCGAGTGCGGCCCAGTAGACGAGTCCCCCGAGCAGCATAACGAACAGGAACTCGACGACGAGCAGGATTAGTAACGCGGCGAGCAAGATCGTGCTGGCCACGAGCATACGGGCCCAGAGTCCGAATCGGACGCGGCGGGTGGAGGATCCTCGCATGGGGTCGACCGAGTTGCTCCCGACTACAGCCTCATCGTATATAATCGCTTCACTGTCACGTCTGCGTGTCCGCGGAGGAATCGGCTACGGATCCTGCCGACACCGAGCCTCATCGCAAAACGGGCCGATCAGCTCTGTTCGTGGCTGATCCGATCGATCGCACCGGCGAGGACGTCGATGCCGTGGCCGATACTCGGCTCGTCCACGTCGAAGGTTGCGGTGTGGTGGCCGCCGGGATGGTCCGTGCCGACGCCGACGTAACAGGCTTTCCCGCCGTTTTCCTGGACCGTCTGCATCAGGAAGGTCGCGTCCTCGCTGCCGCCGAGTTCGTCGCGCTCGAGGACGCTTTCGACGCCGGCGGTCGCCCCCGCGACGTCGGCGACGATCGAGACGAGTTCCTGGTCGCTCGTCGCGCTCGGAGCCTCCGCACCCGTCCCGAACTCGACCTCGCACTCGTGCATGTCGGCGGCGCTCCGAATCACGTGGCGCGCCTTGGAGTCCATGTACTCCATCAGTTCGGTCGTTTCACCGCGAACTTCGGCGAGAATGCGCGCCTCTTCCGGGATGACGTTAGCGGCGCTGCCACCTTCCGCGATCCCCGCGTTGACCCGCGTTTTGCCGTCGTTGTGCCGCGGAATCCCGTAGAGGTTTTGCACGGCCGTCGCCATCGCCTGGACGGCGTTGCGGCCTTGCTCGGGGTGGCCGCCCGCGTGAGCGGGTTCGCCGGTGAACTCCGCCTCGAGGTGTTTGACCGCGAGGAAGCCGTCGATGCCCGCCACGACTTCGCCGGTCGGGTGGTCGAGTCCGATGTGAGCCGCGAGCAGATAGTCGACGTCCTGTATGTGTTCCCCCTTGGCCATCGATTTCCCACCGCCGACGACCTCCTCGGCGGGCTGGAAGAACACCTTCAGCGTTCCCGAAAAGTCGCTCTCCGCGACCTGCTCGAGCACGCCGATCCCGATGGTTGCGTGGGCGTCGTGACCGCAGGCGTGCATCGCGCCCTCGTGTTCTGAGCGGAAGCCTTCCGCGGCGGGAACGTGGTCGGGATCCTCGCTCTCCGCACGCGGGAGGCCGTCGATATCGACTCGGAGCCCGACCGTCGGTCCCTCGCCGCGTTCGAGGACCGCCACCGCACCCGTGTAACCGCCCTCGAGCGATTCGAGGATCTCCTCGTCCGCTCCAGCCTCGCGGGCCTGCTCGTACCACGCGGTCAGTTCGGCGTCGCCGGGGACGGCCATCCGGTGGTCGCCCGCGATAGCGTCGGGGCCGATGTGGAGTTCGTCGAGATCGTCGCCCAGGCGCGCCTCGAGTTCTTCGACGATTCGTGCGGTCGTGTAAAACTCTCGCCAGGCGGGTTCGGGTCTGCGGTGAAGATCTCGGCGAACCGAGATCAAGTCGTCCGTACTCATACCCTGACTCTCGTCTCGGGTGGTGAAAATGGTACCGACCGCGGCGGCGTACGTCGTGTATCAG
Organism: Natronorubrum halalkaliphilum; assembly: GCF_009834785.1. Classification (GTDB taxonomy): domain Archaea; phylum Halobacteriota; class Halobacteria; order Halobacteriales; family Natrialbaceae; genus Natronorubrum; species Natronorubrum halalkaliphilum. The sequence goes on along the minus strand of NZ_WUYX01000060.1, from coordinate 46,471 downwards.
CTAACAGACACAACGAGAGAGCGAAGAGTCAGTTCCCACGACCCGCGCCGTGGATCTGCTCGACTTCCGCCTCGATGTGGACCGAATCCGGGAAACTCTGCTGGGCGATGTTGCGCGCGAGATTATCGTGACCGTGAATCTCGAGTTCGCGGGTGAAGACCGTGTAGTTCCACGAGGAAAACTGGCGGTCGTCGTCCGCGTGAAGCCGACACTGCTGGGGGACCGAGAGCTTCTCGGGCGGGTGGGAGTGGGGACCTTTCAGGGCGGCACCCTTGCGCTCGGCGTTTTCTTTGATGTCTTCGACAATGCCGTCGAGGGCGGCTCGATCGCCGCTCTGCAGCGTGAGCCGGGTAACGAAGGTCATGGATGTATTGTCCAATCGTCAACGGCCGGGGCGTAAAAGCTTGCTGAGATGGGGCCGCGAATCCGGCTTCAAGGAACGTATTTCGGGTTTCGACCGGTACTGTCGTCGCAATCGGTACGGCAAATTCCGTATAGACTGGACGAACAGTCCGATATTCTCTTAACGTCGCATCTATTAATCCACTTAATGGCAGTCGAAGCTACGAGCGCAGGCGCGATCCTCTTCCGCGATACGCGGGGCCGGCGCGAGTATCTTCTACTCAAGAGCCGCCCAGGCGATTGGGAGTTCCCCAAGGGCGGTGTCGAAGGAGATGAAGAGCTACAACAGACGGCGATCCGCGAAATAAAGGAAGAGGCAGGTATCGATCAGTTCCGACTACTCGACGGCTTTCGCGAGGACTACAACTACGTCTTCGAGGCGAACGGCACGACGATCCACAAGACCGTTCACCTCTTTATTGCGAAATCGTTCGAAGCGAGCGCGGAACTCTCAAACGAACACCGCGACCTCCAGTGGCGCGACTACGAACAGGCGGTAAACACCGTCACACAGGACGGTCCGCGCGAAATACTCGAGCAGGCTCACGGATTCTTAGACGAACACGAGCAGGAGGCAGAAGAGTAGGCCGCCGACGCTCGTCTTGCAGTCGGAGTCGATTCGCGACGAACGCCATCCCACAGCGTATCGACTGTCGATTTACGGCGTCGCGTCGTTTGATACTGTCTGCTCTCAGTCATTTCCGCTGGGACCGCAGGATGGCTTGCGGTCCCACCGGTACATCGTTACAGCAAACCGTATGACTCCGTCTCTCCGACGAGATCGGCTCTTCGGCGGTCTCCGATGGGGTTTCCAATCTCGCTCGATAGTCGGACGGGTCTCGGTCGCCGCCAGCAACTTTATCGGGTGACCGCGTGACCGTACGGCCGACACAGATGCACCCCGTCGAGGACGCGCGTTCGTCGCCGGGCCGCAGCGGTTGGCGCAAGCGGACGCTCATCGGCAGCGCCCTCGTCCTCGGCGCGATTCTCGTCGTTCCACTGGTCGCGCTCGTCGGCTACTACGTTCGCACCCTCGAGACGGCTCTCCGTGGCGCGGACGAACTCCCCGCATTCGACGACTGGGGATCGCTCCTCGCGACGGGTACAGCCGGTTTGGCGATCGCCCTCGCGTATCTGCTCGTCCCGCTGCTGGCTGGGGCCGTGCTGGCGTTTGCAGTCGGCGTGGGTGGCTACTACGGGCTCGCCGGGCTGGCACCGCTGGTCGGCGGAAACGAGGACCTAATCTGGGGACTTAGCGCCATCGCAGCGCTGCTCGCTGCTCTGTTCGCGTTCAGTATTATCGGCGCGACACTGCTGCTTTATTACGTCCTGCCGGCGGCGTTAGCACAGTACGCGGCGACGGGATCGATTCGCGCGTCGTTCGACCGGAGGGCGTTGTGGCCCGTCGTCTCGAGTGGCGACTACTTCCTCGCGATGGCCGCGTTCCAGGTCGTGGCGCTGGTGGTTCCGATCCTCGTCGCGGCGGCCCTCCTGACGGTCCTCGGCGCGGTCGCGGTCCCGCCGATGCTCTTTTTCGTCGGACTCGTTAGTTGCCGGTTCCTCGGACGCTCGATCGCTGGAACGCTACCCACGAAAATGGAAACGACGACTGTAGGTCCCGCAGACACGCCTGTTTCGGTGGACGATTGACGCAGGTCGCTCGACTATCGTCCTAACCGAGCCTGTGTACCACAGACCCCCAGCTATCGTCCGCTCAAGTATCCACTGCCTGTCAGTGGCTACGATGGCAACCCGCCCCGGTTGGGGGTCGACCACGACCTATCGAGTAGCGCTTTTACTCGCTCGCTACGAACGTCTTCCGTGGACCACACTGCCGAGTTCGGATTCGAACTCCGGACCTGTCGCTGGGCTGAACGCGAGTGGTCGCCCGACGGATCGGCCGGCGACGCTGCCGTCCTCGTCGCTCGCCAACTCGGCACCAAACGACGCCGATGGGATACCATCGTCCTCGAGTGCGACCCCGACGCCCTCCTCGAACGAGCGAAATTCGGCGCGGATCGACTCGATGGCGACCTCCTCCACATCGTCCGGAACGCCCCCGACGAATGGTCGTACTACCGCGATTGTCTCCCGGATCCCGGCTACCCGTGGCGCTACGTCCGCGAGGCGATTCATCGGGCCGACGACCGTGACATCCTCGAGACCCGAAAGAACAGTAATCGCATCGAGATCCGCCGAAAGTGGCCCTATCCCGACTGGCTCGAACGAATCGTCGCGATCGAGAACAAGCCGGATCTCGACGGCAGCGCGGCCCGCGCGCTCGGCTCGCAACTCGAGTACGACGTCGCGGTGGGGCTGGCCGACGAGGTCTGGGTGGCCACCCGCGAGACGGGCGACGCCGTCGAACCCGCGCTGTTCGAGGGGCTGCCCGTCGAGGCGGGAATCCTCGCGCTCGAGCCCGAATCCCTCGAGGGGTCGGTCGAGTGGTACCCTCGAACGCTCGCGGTCGAGGAGCCCGGAACGCGCATTCTCGAGCGACCCGCCGGCGGCGAGCGAGACGGGTCCGCGGCTCGGTTCGAGTACGTCGATCCGGAAACGAAAGCCGAGACGCGCCTCGCCATCGCCGAACGCGCCTACGAACGCGGCTGGCGCTCGTTCGTCGATACCATGCGTCCCGACTGCCGTCACTTCGAGTTGCGCGCTCGAGACGGCAGCCAGTTGCGCCCCTACTGCGGTGCGAAAGGGCGGTGTCAAACGGCCGCCGAGTGTTCCGGGAACTGCCCCGAGTTCGAGCCCGAGCCGCCGGTCTGGCGGACGCAGGGGTGGCCGATCGAGGGCGGGCCGGGAACGCGCTGTCGACGACTCCTCGAGGATCGACGGCGGCGACGGCGACCCGGGCTCGAGCCGACGAACGAGTGACGCTCATTTGGCCTCTTTTCTCCCGTGGGGAAACTCCGTTCCCGTCCGCGTGATGGTGTACCGCTGGTGATCAACAATCTCGTCACCGATCGGCGCCCAGCTTCGAAGACGGTCGTGGTTCTGCCTTCCGATATCCTCGGTGAACGTCTCTATCCCCCGCCAGCGGCCGTTTCCCCTCATTGCTGATCGCGACGACCTCGATCTCGAGACGATCGAATGCGAGCCCAGTCGGTGCGATCGCACACTCGCCCGCGTAGCTGTTCCCCATCCAGTATGGCTTGCCGAGTACGAACCCGATCCGTCCCGTTTCCCGGACCCACTCGAGGAACAACTCGGTGTAGCTCGCAAGCTTGTCGCCGATCGTAATAGCATACTGCGGCGCTTCGCGGTCGTTTCAGCTGTCTTCTGCGCCGCTCAGTTGCTCGTGGCTTACAGTTCGTAGCCGTCCACGCGATCGTGATCGAACCGTCCTCGGACGAGCAAGTCGGTCTCGAGCGTTTCGGGGAACATGCGACGTTGAGTCGTAACGACTACACAAATAGCTACGTGACCCTCAAATAACGGGTGAGAGTGCATAAAACGGCTCTCGAGGCCGTCGATGCCTGCTCAGGTTTCGTTACTTCGTTGACGAGCCGACGATCCCTGGAACCTCCGCAGGCGACGCGTCCCGGGTATCCCCCGTTCGCGACTCGAGTTCAACCTCTCCTGTCTCGCGGTAACGGTTCCCGAGGATGACCTTCCAGGGCACACCCAGCAGATCGCTTTCGGCGAACCGTTCGCCGATCGTCCGGTCGGTGTCGTCGAACAGGAGCACGTCGCCCTCGAGACGCTCGTACAACTGATCGGCCACCTCGCGAAGGTCACCGTCATACTCGAGGGGAACGATCGCGATGTCGAAGGGGCCGACGGTGCCGACAGCGGTGTCGGGCCAGCGACAGCCGTCTTCGTCGCCGTGCTGTTCAACGAGGGTGTGAACGAGTCGTTCGATACCGATGCCGTAGCTTCCCATCACCACGTCCCGCTCGCCGCCGTCGGCCGTGTCGATCGTCAGATCCATCGGTTCGGAGTAGCGCGTCCCGAGTTCGAAGACGTGGCCGATCTCGATTCCCTCGCCGGCCTCGAGCCGACGCCCGCAGTCGGGACAGGCGTCGCCGGCCGACAGGTCGCTGCGGGGTGACTCGTCGGTGACGCCGAACCGGCAATCCGTGGCAGGACACCACCGAAGGGCGACGGTCCCCTCGTCGGCGACTGCGACGAACTCCTCCGAACTCGAGCCGCCCATGATGCTGTTGGCGGCCGTCGTGATGGCGAACTCGAGGTCGAGCGCGTCGAAGATCCGGACGTAGGCCTCGCGAACGCCGTCGTAGTACTCGGCGAGCGAGTCGCGGCTCGCGTGGAGGCTGTAGGCATCTTTCATCGTGAACTCTTTCGTCCGAACGAGGCCGTTTCGTGCGTGGTCGTCGCGATACTTGGTCTCGACTTGATACAGCAACAGGGGGAGGTCGTCGTAGGAGCGAACGATCCCGTCGACGAGGTGTGCGACGCCCTCCTCGTGGGAGGGCGCCAGACACATCCGTTTCCCGTCGCGGTTCTCGACGGTGAACATCTCTCCCTCGAAGCTTTCCCAGCGACCGCTCCGTCGCCAGACCTCACTGGCGTTTAGCGAGGGGAGGCCGATTCGCTGGCCGCCGATGGCATCCATCTCTCGCTGGACTACGGAGACGACGTTCTCGCGGACGCGCTGTCCCGTGGGGGTAAAGCCGTAGAGCCCGCTGCCAAATTGGCGGATGAGACCGGCCCGTAACGTCCGTGCGACGGTCTCGTTTTCGTGGCTGTCCGCGTCGCGACTCGTGAATAGGAGCGTCTCGCTACGTCGCATCGAGATCACCCTCGTTACTTCGCCTCTCGCCACCACAGCAGTCGCTGTGGGCGTTTGGGACCAACCGGTTGACTACTCGAGGAGAACCAGTACTGTCGTTACGATCGTCGCGGAACCCAGCCGCGGGCCGCGCCGGACCCGCGGTTGCTGAGCCGTACAGTTCGAGACATGCAACTCACATGTCGAAAGCCGACGGGAAATAGATTGGGGTAACTGGGGATCAGTCGGAGATGTCGACCTCGAGGTCCTCGCGCTCGACGGTGAGTCGGAACGTCGGAACGGTGCGGTACTCGACCTCGACGACGCCCTTGCGTCGGAGACTCTGAAGTCCGGAGCGGACGGCTTCGGACTCGGGATCGACGTCAAACTCGTCTCGGAGTTTGTGCAACACCGAAACGACACTCTCGGACTCTTCTTTGGGGCCGGCCAGTACCGCGACGATCTGCGATTGGAGTTCAGGCACGCGAATTCGCGACGGAACGCCGTCGTCGTCGGGATGGCTCTCGATACCTGGTTCGACGTCGACGAGGTCGGCCGCTTCGGCCGTCGCGCGGATCAGGCTGTTGTCGTCCCGGTAGTAGTAATCGCCCAGTTCGTTCTCGAGATACTGGTGGACCTCGCTGCCGCTCTCCATGCTCCACCGGTCCTGGAGCTCCGAGTTCTTCGTCGGCTGTAGTTCCACTACATCTGCCAACCGTTCCGTGGCCTCCTCCGAGAGCGTCATTGTCGAAGCGTATGCGGATCCGCTACTTTTGCGTTGCGTCCCGGCGTCGCTCGCCTCGACGGGGGGTCGGCACCCGGTAGCTGGTTACCGGTTGCCGGTTCCCGATCGACCTCGAGTCCGAACGCCGACGCTCGAGCCCGAACCGCCGGTTTCGCGAGCGCTGGCGGCGAACCCGTACACCGCTATCCGCCGGCAACAATGGGACCCGGTCAGTCACCGCCGACGACCGGCACCGGTCTCGTCGCCTCGAGGGTCTCCTCGATCTGCGTGTACACGAGGATCGCCCCGAGGGCGGCGAGCGCGGTGCCGAAGACGAAGGGTACTTCGAAACCGTAGCCGACGAGCGCGCCCGAGGAGAGCGGTCCGATGGCAATCCCGAAGCCGAAGGCCATCGTGAGCACCGACAGCTTCGACCCGGACTCACCCTCGCCGGCGAGATCGCCGGCCAGGGCGAGCGACGGCGCGAACACCATCGCACCGGCGACGCCCTGGAACAGACGAGCGCCGAACATCAGTTCCGAGGACGTGATGAACCCCTGGACGAGCGTCGACGGCACCAGCAGGAACATCCCGCCGACGATGAACGGCCGTCGGCCGTACTGGTCACACGCCCGACCGATCGGGGTCTGTAACAGAATCTGAGCGATAATAAAAGCCGCAAACTGGAGTCCGAACCAGGTTGCACCCTGCTCGAGGCGGGCGTTGACTTGCGGCTGGATCGTCGCAAACAGCGCGATCGCCGTCGCCATAAACAGCGAGGCGACACCGAGCGTGAAGATCGGATCGAACAGCTTCGACCCCGTGGTATCCCAGATCGGAATCGAGAGGTCCGCGCCCGCGTTTTCCGCCGTCCTGTCGGGATCCGAGATCAGGACGGTCACGAGCAGGTAACTCGTCACCGCGGTGATCGTGGCGATGTAGAACGCCGCATCGAACCCGGTGATCGTCGCCCCGCCGGGGAGCGCGTACGGCCCGAGGGTGACGATGGTTCCGGCGACCGCCGGTCCGGCACCGAACCCGATCAGTCGAAACGTATTGTAGACGCCCATGTTCCCCCCGCGGTCCTGACTCGTCGCGAGTTCGTTGACGAGGGCGACCGACGCCGGGACGATGAACGCGACGCTGACGCCCTGAAGGGCGCGGATAACGACCAGAGCGAGGTACGACTCCGCGAAGACGTAGGAGAGATTCGTCACCGCGAGTCCGCCGAGTCCGATCAGAATGAACGGTTTGCGTTTTCCGGTCCGGTCCGAGAGCCGGCCCGTAAACGGCTGAAAGCTGCTGTTGAGAAAGCCGAACAGCGAGAGGATGACGCCGATCACCATCGCCTCCTCGAGCCCGAACGTCGCCCCGCCAACGACGTCGCTCGCGATGTAGAGCGGAATAACGACGATCAGAAACGAGTTGCCGATGCCGTCGGCCATCCGCGCGAACGCGAGCGCCAGCACCTGTCGATCGACAGCGAACTGGGCGATAACCCGCCGGAGGAGATCGCGCATCGGCCGTATCTGCGTTATCCCGTCCGATTATAGTTTCGAATCGAAAGCCCCTCGTCCATCTCCGGTCGCAGGTTAGTATATTTGAAGTTCTCCATAACTGTATTATATTCCCGTCAAGTCAGTATCGTGTATGCCCAACGGCCCCGTCCGACGGCAGTTGCTGAAAGCAGTCGCAGCCTCCAGTTTCGTTGCCCCCATCGCCGGCTGTCTGGACACGCTCGAGTCCGGAAGTGACGACGGTACTGCAGCGTCCGGCGATACCGGCCCGAGTAGTAACGAAGCCGACGCCGACCAGGCCGCGTGTACCGTCGGAGAAGCGCTCATCGCTGCACTCGGCGACGGCGACTTCGAAACCGCTGCGTCGTCCTATCCGTACTCCCACTTCGAGGACGGAGACAAGGACGAGGACGAGGACGCTCTCGACGAGGCGGACATCGCTGCTGATCTCGAGAACGGCGACGTAGCACAACTCGAGTGGGTCGACACCGATATCGAGGATATCTCCTGTGAGTGTGTCGAACCGTACTCGGACGACGCCCGAACCGAACTCGACGAGGATGTCGTGGGCGACGTGACGACCGTCGTGGAACTCCGATTTTCGATCGCGTACGACGACGGTACCGAGACTGGTACTGAATCGGCGTTCGTAAACGGCGTCGAGATCGACGGCGAGTGGTACGGAATGATTTCACAGTGGGGGAGCCGCGATCTCTGTGCAGACGGCGAGGTTCCCGATGAACACGAAGACGACAGTGCGAGCGACGACCACTCGGCTCGCGAACAGGCGCTCGAGCCGACCGACTGGGAAGACGTCGACGAGATCGTCCTCGACGGAGAGATCGCCAGCTGGGTCGGCGTCGAACCGGCACCGATCGAGGACATCGAGAACCCGACACTCCTGCTCTTCGAGGGCCGCGAGTATACGATCGAGTGGCGAAACGCCGACGGGATGCCCCACAACCTCAAGATCCGCGACGAAGCCGACGACGGACTCGCTGAAACCGAACTCATCGAAGGGGAGGGCGAATCCGCCTCGCTTACCGTCGACGCAACCGCGGCGATGGACAACTACGTCTGCGAACCGCACGCACAAACTATGGTCGGCGACATCGACGTCCGGGACAAAAACTAACGTTCCAGATTCTTCGGCCCAGGTATCGACGCTTTCGAGACGTCGTTCGGGCCGAGACCGTCGAGAAACTGAAAATAAAAAACGAACGTCGCGCGTTCGCAGATCGGTACCCCTCGACCGCAGTCCGTTTCAGTTGATTGTCGTGTGTTCGGACTCCTCGTTCAGCGCGAGGTTCGCCGCGATTTCGGCGTTTCGCATCGCGTACTGGGCGGTCTGTTGCAGGCTGACGAGCACTTCGCGGACGCGGAGCAGATCCTCGTTGGCCATCTCCGGCAGTTCAGCCAGGATTTCCTTTTCACGATCGGAGATTTCGTGGAACAGCGATCGAACCTGATTGGATTTGTCGTAATCGCGTTCGACGGCCGCTTCGACGGCGATGGAGGTGATCTCGTCGACCGACTCGTTCAGTTCGCGGATGTCACGCATCACCGAACTGTCGACGTCGAGCGTGTGCCCCTCGGTCTCGATGACGATATCGGCGATATCCTCGGCGTTATCCGCCGTCAGCTCGAGGTTCTTGGCGATCGAGCGGTAGCCGATCAGCGGGAAGCCGCTGTTGAGGTCGACAGCGCGAGCGAGGTTCGGGTTCTGGTAGGCCGTAAAGATGAGGCGCAACAGGAGGACGAAGATCTTGTTCGCCTGGCGCTCTCGGTTCAGGGCTCGCTGAGCTAGATCCGGGTTGCCGTGGGCCAGTGCCTTGATCCCCTCGCCGCGCATCGTCTGTCCCGTCCGCTCGAGGCGCTCGAGTAAGTTATCGAGCGTGAAGTCTTCGGGATCGACCGAACAGCGAATCGAGATGCTTTCGGGGGTCTCTTCGATGACGCCGAGTCCCATCAGCTGGGTTTCGGCCTGGTAGACCGCGTTGATGTGATCCGATTCGAGAGCGCCGTCTTCGGTATCGATGCGGATGACGCGTCGCCCGAGGACGTACTGAGCGACGATCGCGCGTTCGACGGCGTTGGCGTCGAGATCGTCTGCATGAATGATGGCTTCCGTCTCTTCCGAATTCGCGGATTCGGGCATGACGGTCAGCGTTCCTTTGCCGCTGGTGCGCAGGGAGACTTCGTCCCCCTTTTCGACGTTGTGTTCGCTCGCCCATTCGGCCGGGAGGGTCATGGCGAGCGTCGACGGACCCAATCGTTGCACTTTCCGCGTTTCCATATCGCTCTCTTCGGTAGGACCGACCTTAATCTTGACTATATGGCCATTATGTCTGACCGAGATAGTTATATGGTTGATTACGAGACAACATCTGTCCTTGCCCTTATACAACCTTCACCAGACGGGTAGTGAACCGTCCCGTCCGAACCTGCGTCCAGCCACAGAGTTCCTCGTCGATCGTCTCGTCGTCGGTATCGACGCGCAACGAGTCGATACCGTCTAATTTCGCCCCCGAAGCGACGATCTCTATCTCGTCGGCACGACGGATCACCGCCGGCGAAATCTGGTGGTTTCCGCGACCGAAAACGAATCCCTGGCCCCCGATCGGTGAGACGACGATCGTTACCGGCTCCTCGAGTACGTCGAGAATCTCGCTTTCTGAGGCGTCGCGGGCAAGCAGGTCCCCGTCCCGCCAGACGTCGACGCCGAGCGGCGAGGGATCGACCCCCAGTTCCGTTTCGATCGCCCCGACGGTGCCGCCGGGACCGAAGACAAAGGTTCGATCGCGATCGATTTCGCGCGCGAATCCCGCAGCCAGCGAATCGACGGTGCCGCTCGAGACCTGCTTACTCGACTGGACGTCGGACGCGACGGGTACCGTAGCGATGGCCTTGAGTTCCGTGCGAACCTCCCCGTCGCGATAGGCCGCTTCGTCGATGTCGTTGACTTCGCGGGACGTGACGCGATCGAACTCGGCGACGATCCGGCCGGCGTCGGCGGGCGTCACGGCGAACACGGACGAGTATATTTTGACGCCGGCTGGCACGCCGAGCATCGGCGTTGGCTCCGCATCGTCCTCGCGTTTCGCCTCGAGGGTTTCCGCAACGTCGACCGCGGTGCCGTCGCCGCCGACGAATAGGACGAGATCGACATCGTGCTCGAGAAAGGCCCGGACGGCCGCTCGCGTATCGGCTGCGGTCGTTTCGGCGGTTGCGGGCTCCGGTTCGGACTCGGGATTTGATTCGGATTTAGAGTCGGATTCCGTTGCCGGCTCGTAGACGACGACGGGCTCGTAGCCGGCATCGCGGACCGCGCGTTCGCCGAGGACGTTTGCGGCCGTGTAGACGGTCAGGTCGGGTTCGCGTCGGAACAGTGCTCGGAGCGCTTCCAGCGCGCGGTCGGGCGCTCGCGGTTCGGCTCCGCGCTGGCGCGCCTCCTCGAGTTTCCCATCGGTTCCCTTCAGCCCCACCCGGCCGCCCATGCCGGCGATCGGGTTGACGACGACGCCGAGAGACTCCATGACGGAAGTACGGAGAGCCGGTCCAAAAGCCGTGTGGTGTTTCTGGGCGACGAAGACGCCGATCGTCGAGCAGACTTTCTGAAAGATTAAGAGGGACGGCGACAGACCGCCGAACATGAACGAACTGACGTACGCCGTTCTCGAAGCGGAACCGGAACTCCCGATGGAACTCGCCGGCTGGGGCGTGCTGGCCCTGAGCCTTCTCGTAGCGATCGTCTGGCTGGTCTATCTCTATCGGTAGTCTGTCGTCGCCAGGGTCGTCGGCGCGGGCCGTCGGAACCGCTGCAGTCGCCGCATCGTCGCGCTCGCGGGTCACCGCTACTCGGGCGTCTCGACGCGCTCGCGGAGCCACGCGGCGGCGTCCGTAACGGCTTCCTCGTCCGGGCTCTCGAGCTCCAGCCGAACTGACTCGCCCGGGTAACTCCCGACGGCGACGGCGAATCGCTCGCGAACCACCGCGATGCGGTCGAGCAGTGCGCTTTCCGGCTCATCGGCAACGACCGCCTCGCGGTAGGTTTCGGCTCCCGAAAACTCGTCCTCGATCGACTCGAACATCGCCCGCATCTCAGATGGGACGCCGGGCAGTACGTAGACGCCTTCGAGGGCCGCGCCGGGGGCGACCCCAGTCTCGTTGTGCAGCGCCCGTGCACCCGCGGGCAGGTCGGCCGTCCCCTCGGTCAGGTCGGCCCGCGAGTAGCCGTCGTCCTCGAGCCAGGCGAGCGCCCCGCTGTGCTCCTCGAGCGAGCGTCCCAGTGCGGCCGCGACACCCTCCATCGTCACGTCGTCGTGCGTCGGGCCGAGGCCGCCGGTGACGATGACGGCGTCGTACTCGGCGCGATACTCGTTGACGACGCGGGCGATGTCGGTGATCCGATCCGGAACCGTCGTGACGCGTTCGACGGAGACGCCACGCTCCGCGAGTCGCTCACAGAGCCAGGTGGCGTTGGTGTTCGTCGTTCGACCGGCGAGCAGTTCGTCTCCGACCGTGACGACGGCGACGTTCATACGTGGAGTTCGGGCCCCGGCGTCAAACGAGTATCGAGAACTCGGCCTCGACCTCCGGTAGACATGTATCCTCATTGCACTTTAGATGCCTAAAAGCGTCACTCGAGTAATATGCATATAAATGAGCGGGCCAGATAACCACAAGATTCAATTCTGATAATTCAGAACAAGGTGACAATGTCTCAGAGTTGGACGGAGAACACCGAGTCGGACTCGACGATGGTCCTCTCAGCACTCGGGAGCAAGTACAGCGCAGAGATCCTCTGCGCCGCGGGAACGCCGAAATCAGCGCAAGCGCTCAGCGAGGACATCGAGATCCCGATCGCGACGTGCTATCGACGGATCGAGGAACTCGTCGATGCCGGATTGTTGACCTGCGAGGGGCGTCAGCTCTCCGAAGAGGGACGACGAACGAACATTTATCGTCGGACGCTCGACGAGATCGAAATCGACTTTTCGGACGGCGAACCGGAGTTCTCACGCAAACGTCGAACCGAGGCGAAAAACCGGCTGGAAGACCAGTTGAAAGACTGAGCCGGCTGCGGCGGTGACCGTGTTGTTGCAGCGACAGGATTCTCACTGTCGTCGACGGACCGGAACGCGAACTCGAGTTGCAACGTCTTCAAACAGTGCTTTCATACGGATTGCTGTAACTATGTACCGCCGATCACCAGGAACGGGGTCGGTGATCAGCGGTCATTGACTACAGTAAACCGTATCAGACTGGGAGCAGGCTCAACGCTTCCACTTCCGGGCGGGAACGTACAGTACTCCTTGCCAGATGTTCCCACACGTAGCGTCGACTCCCTTCTTGCTACCGCCAGTCGGTCATCCTTAAGTATTCTCAGAAGAATCCCTGAGTATGACTAACCGAATCGATGGTGCCGAACGCGGGGTCTCTGAGGACGGCGCTGACGCGGTTATCGGGACCGAGCGCGTCCTCCACGTCGGCCGTGATCGACCGATCAGAATCAGTGCGGGTCACCGATTACTTCACCACGACGGGAAGTGTTCGCGTCCCCACGGCCACAACTACGAGGTCGCCGTTACCGTCACCGGCGACCTGACCGAAGCGGGGTGGGTCGCCGACAAAGGCGATATTACCGAGGTAATAGACGAGTGGGATCACATGTTCCTGCTCGAGGCCGGCGACCCCCTCGTCGAGGCGTTCGAAGCGGCGGGTGACGACGACGCGGTCATCGTTCTCGAGCAGCCGCCGACGGCGGAGGTGATGAGCGTCATTCTGGAGCGAAAACTCGCGGACGCACTTCCCGAAACCGTCACCGACGTCGCGGTTCAGGTCAACGAAACCAGCGAACTCTGTGGCGGGGGCCGGTTCTGAAATGCCCGTCTCCGACTCTGTCGATCGAGAGGAGACCGACGACGACGCTGCGGGCAAGGGGCTCCCGATTAACGAACTATTCTACTCGCTGCAAGGCGAGGGAACGCTCGCCGGCGTTCCATCGGTGTTCGTCCGTACGAGCGGCTGTAACCTTCGCTGTTGGTTCTGTGACTCCTATCACACCTCCTGGGAGCCGACCCACGCTTGGCAGGATCTCGAGGAGATCATCGCGACGATCGAATCCCACGAGAACGCGGAACACGTCGTCCTCACCGGCGGCGAACCGCTGATTCACGAGGAAAGCGTCGAGTTGCTCGAGGCGCTCGACGAGCGGGGGTATCACACCACCGTCGAGACCAACGGGACGATCCATCGCGACGCGCCGATCGATCTCGCCTCGATCAGTCCGAAACTCGAGAGCAGTACGCCGACGCCCGAGCGCGATCCGAAGGGTGACGGCGAGTGGGCACAACGCCACGAGAACGACCGGATCGATCTCGAGGCGCTCTCCCGCCTCGTCGAGAGCTACGAGTTCCAGCTGAAGTTCGTCGTCACCGACGACGAGGACGTGCCGGAGATTCTGGAGTTGTTGGCGGAACTTCGCGAGATGACTGACGCGCGGATCCGTGACGACGACGTCCTGCTTATGCCCGAGGGAGCCACGCAAGCGCGCCTCGAGGAGACCCGCAACCGCGTCGCGCGGTTGGCGATGGACCACGGCTTCCGATACACACCACGGCTGCACGTCGACCTCTGGAACGACGCACCCGAGACGTAGCGACTGCGACTGCCCATTCAGATCACACGATGACCGACGATACGATGTCCGAATCCGCGACCGACGAATCGACTTCCAAACGCGCCGTTGTCCTCCTATCGGGCGGAATGGACAGCGCCACCGCCGCCGCGGTGGCCCGCGAACGCGGCTACGAAATCTACGCCCTGCACACCTCCTACGGCCAGCGCACCGAGAATCGCGAACTCGAGTGCGCCCGCCGACTCGCTGACGAGTTCGACGCAGCGAACTTCCTGCAGGTCGAGACCGGCCATCTCTCGGCCATCGGCGACTCGAGTCTCACCGACGACGAAATGGACGTCGACGACGCGGACTTGGCGAGCGACGAAATCCCGTCGTCGTACGTCCCGTTCCGGAACGCGAACCTGCTCTCGATGGCGGTCTCCTACGCGGAGGCCAACGACTGCGAGGCGGTTTTCATCGGCGCACACAGCGAGGATTTCTCGGGGTATCCCGACTGTCGGCCCGAGTTCTTCAAGGCCTTCGAAAGGGTGGTCGACGTCGGAACGAAGCCGGAGACGGAACTCGCGATCGAAGCGCCGTTCGTCGAGTGGTCGAAGACCGATATCGCCGAGCGAGGTGTGGAACTCGAGGTACCCTACGAACACACCTGGAGCTGTTACCGCGAGAACGAACCCGCCTGCGGGACCTGCGATGCGTGTGCGTTCCGCCTGCAGGCGTTCCAGAATATTGGCGTTCGCGATCCGATCGAGTACGCCGAGCGGCCGTCGTACGCCGACGGAACATAGCCGCTCGAGCGCCACGACGGCGATATTCGGGTGCCGTCCGATCCGGGGAAAATCGATTCTCTCGATGACTCTTCCGACACTGGCGGCTCGCGAGAGCCGACGAAACAAAAGTTTCAATTCATTCAACATGAAACAGACCGTTCATGGCCGTTCCGTTCCTCGAGTGGTTCCGCGACGACGACGGATGGGCGGTGCCCGACGGTCGTCGCGGCGAACTCGTCGGAATCGTCCTCTGTCTTCCGGTGTTCCTCTTCCTGCTCTCGACTGAAACGGGGATTCCGAACCCGGCTGAGCACCCGGTCGCCGTCGTTCTCGGCACGCTCTGTGGGTTCTGCTACGCCGTCTACTGGCGTCGACAACTCCTTTCGGCCGTCTCCGAACGAATCCGAAATTTCGCCATCAGCTTCTTCTTCGGCGGCCTCGGGCTGTCACTGCTCCGAATCATCCACATCGCAGAAACGACAGCCGTCTTCGTCCTCGCGGCGTGTGGAACGGTCGTCGCGATATACGCCGTCTGGCTCCTCTCACCGATGCACGACGGTGTCCGTCCGCCGCGGCGCGGCGTCGAACCGCCGGCGGCGGCCGACCTCGAGCAGTGACCCGACACGTCGTCGCCGCTCGGTTCTCCGGACTCGAGGGGCCGAACCAGTGAACCGACGATGTCTCGAACCCTACCACGCTTCCTCGAGAATCCCTTCGATCTCCGCGACCGACGGATCCAGCCCCGGCGGTGCGTTCGCCATGAACGGATCGGCGAGGATCGATTCCGCAACCGCCGTAAACTCGTCGGGTTCGGGGCCGTCGACGTCGCGCAGTCGGGAGGGAAGACCGAGCGCGTCCCGTATCTCGCCCACTGCTTCGACGACCGCAGCACCGTGATCCGCCGCGTCGTCGACTCCAAGCGCGTTCGCGAGCATCCCCGCTCGCGTGTCCACCGTGTCCTGTTCGAACAGGTACTCGAGAACGTAGGTGACGACGACGGCGTGGGCGGCCCCCTGCTGGACGTCGTACGTGCGCGTCAGCCCGTGTCCGAACGCGTGGATGATCGAGAGCATCGTCTCGTCGGGCCGCGAGATACCGTACTGGACCAGTACGATCCCTTCCAAAATCGTCTCGTAGGTATCGATCTCGCGGTCTCCCTCCCCGAACGCGCGGAGGCCGTCCTCGAGTTTCTCCACTCCGTGTCCGGCCGTCGCGTCGGTCACCGGCGTCGCGTTGCCGGCGTAGAGCGCTTCGAGGCCCTTATCGAAGCCGTTCATGGCCGACCCCGTGAGAATCGGTTCGGGCGTGGTTGCAACGAGTTCGGGATCGTAGACGGCCGCCGCGGGCATGAGTCCCGGATCGGAGAGCCCGCCGCTGACCCCGTTGTCGACCAGTCCGGAGTCAGGAGCGGCCGTGACGCCGGCGCCCATCGAGAGGTCCGCACCGGCCAGCGTCGTCGGAATCGCGACGATCGGCACGAGCCCCTCCTCCGGGACGGTGATCGTGTTGCGCTCGGCGAACTCGCTCGCTACGTCTTCGGCCGAACGGTCGCTCGCCGCGAGCGCACTGATGACCTTCGCGACGTCGAGGCTGCTGCCGCCGCCGAGGCTCACGAGCGCGTCCGCGGTTTCGGCCTCGAGACGCTCGAGCCCGTCGAAC
Source organism: Natronorubrum halalkaliphilum (assembly GCF_009834785.1). GTDB lineage: Archaea > Halobacteriota > Halobacteria > Halobacteriales > Natrialbaceae > Natronorubrum > Natronorubrum halalkaliphilum. Next base: position 30,021 of record NZ_WUYX01000060.1, on the reverse strand, counting down.
GCCGTCCCCAGGCGTTTTTCGGGCGTGGTTTCGTCGAATACACCCGCGAGTCGGTCGCCGAGGCCGTCTGTGACCGGGTCGATGACCGCGGGTGTACTCCCGACCGTCGAGCCACAGACGACCAGCGCGTTCTCGAGGCCTTCGCTCTCGAGTTCGGCCTCGAGATCGGCGACACAGCCGGAGCCGAATCTGATCGTCGCCGGGTCGTAGTCGAATCGAAACGCGGGGTCGCGGTCGCTCGAGGGGTCGTCAAACATGGAACGTCGTACGGTCCGGTCGAAGTTATACTGTCGGCCGTGCTTTCTGTCGTGAGGAACATATAATAGATGTAAGAACTATCGTGCGAGTAGAGAACACATGAAAGAACGTCCGAGTCCCGACTTCGAGTACGAATTGCGACCCGTTCTGTGGGCGGCAGCGGCGACGGTCGTTCTCAGCGCCGTGGCTATATTCGTCCTCGACAGACCGGCGTGGATCCTGCCGATCGCGTTCGTCGCCGGCGGCGTCGCAGTTGCGAGAAGCGGATTCTACGATACCCACGCCAACAACGGATTCCTCGGCGTGGTCGTTGCTATCGTTCCGCTGTATCTGCTCATCGTTCTGTACCGAGTGTTACTGACCGGCGGTCCCGTAACCGATCCGAACACGATATTCGTCGCGGTGACGTTGGCGTTGCTGGATCTCATTGCCTACATCCCCCTCATGATGGTCATGGGGTACGTCGGGGGTATCGCCGGTGATCGCCTCCGGAGACGGGCCGGCGGACCGATTGGATACTGACCGAAAAGCGGGTCCCCTCGAGTAGGTTAGTTCGAATTCAGTAGTCGAGCGCACCGGTTCCTGAACAACTGGGGGCTCGAACGCACGCAAAAACGCGCGAACACACGCGGTATGGCACCCGGAAAGCGATCGTCCATACGGATTGGTGTAACTAGTTACCGCCGATCACCAGGGACGGGGTCGGTGATCGGCGGTAATTGACTACAGTAAACCGTCTCAGGCGTGTTCCTCGACGAACGCCTCGATTCGGGCCAGCGCTTTTCGAAGGTCCTCAAGCCCTGTCGCGTACGACACTCGAAGGTGACCCTCTCCGCCCTCGCCGAAGACGTCTCCCGGAACGACGGCGACGCCCTGCTCGCGGAGCACTTCCTCGGCGAACTCCTCGGCGGTGAACCCCTCGGGAACCTCCGGGAAGCAGTAAAACGCCCCATTGGCCTCGAATACGTCCATGCCGATCTCGCGGAATCGCGAGAGGACGAATTGGCGTCGCCGATCGTACTGAGCCACCATCTCCCGGACGTCGTTCTCGCAGGACTCCAGCGCCTCGAGAGCCGCGTACTGGGCCGTCGTCGGTGCCGACAGCATCGTGTACTGATGGATCTTGTTCATCGCGCCGATGGCTTCTGGGGGGCCGAGCGCGTAGCCCAGTCGGAGGCCGGTCATCGCGTGGGCCTTCGAGAAGCCGTTGAAGACGATGGTTCGTTCGCGCATGCCTTCGAGCGTTGCGATGGAGGTGTGTTCGCCCTCGTAGGTGAGTTCCGCGTAAATCTCGTCCGAGAGGACCGTCAGGTCGTGCTCGCGGGCGAACTCGGCGATCGGCTCGAGATCGGCTTCGGTCATGATCGCCCCCGTCGGGTTGTTGGGGTAACAGAGGACGAGCATGTCCGCCTCGTCGGCACCCGCTTGCTCGAGTCCGTCCGCCGTGAGCCGAAAGTCGTCTTCACGCGTCGTCGGGACCGACAAGACCTCGCCGCCCGCGAAGATCACGCCCGGTTCGTAGGAGATGTACGACGGCTGGGCGATGGCGGCCGTGTCGCCGGGGTCCACGAACGCCCGGAACGCTAGGTCGACCGCCTCGCTCGCGCCCGCGGTGACGATGATCTCCTCGTCGGGGGCGTACCCGAGATCGAATCGGTCGCCGACGTACGCCGCGATCGCTTCGCGGAGTTCGCGCTTGCCCCGGTTTGCCGTGTAGGACGTTTTGCCCTGCTCGAGGGAGGCAATCGCGGCGTCGCGGGCCGCCCACGGCGTCGCGAAGTCGGGTTCGCCGACACCCAGCGAGATGACGTCGTCGCGCTCTTCGGCGATTTCGAAAAATCGGCGGATTCCCGACGGCGGCACCGTCTGGACGCGCTCGGAGAGTTCGAACGTCATGATCAGGGTGAGAACGAGAGTCTGTCGTCGTCTTCGCCGTCGCCGAGTTCGATCCCGTTTTCCTTGTAGGAGGTCATCACGTAGTGGGTGACCGTCTGGGTGATCTCGGGGACGGGCGCGACCTTTTCGCTGATGAACTGGGAGACCTCGCGGATGGAGTCGCCCTCGACTTCCATATCGAAGTCGTAGTCGCCGCTGACCAGCCGCAAGGCCGTGACCTGCGGAAACCGTGCGAGGCGCGCCGCGATATCGTCGTAGCCCGTCTCGCGGTCGAGTCGGACGTTCAACTCGACCTCGGCGCGGACGCGCTCGTCTTCGAGTTTGTCCCAGTCGACGACCGCCTGATAGCCCCGAACCACGCCTGCTGTCTCGAGTTCCTCGATTGCTGCGTCGACCTCGTGGCTCTCGAGATCGGTCATTCGCGCGATATCGTCGGTCGAATAGCGCGCGTTCTCACGAAGCAACTCGAGTACCTCGCGTTCGCTCATATCTCTCCGAAACGCGAGCGCGAGTAAAGGTCTACCGTTGTTCGCCCGTCAGTCGTCGCGAGCGGACCCGTCGACTAGTGGAGCGACGACTCACACCGCGGGCAGATTCGCGACTGCATCGGAATTTGGCGCTGGCAATCCGGGCAGGTGATGTCCTCCTCCTGTTGAAACGGGTATGCTCGGCTCATAATTTGCCCTCGTGAAACTCTCCACCGAGTACTACCATAAACTACATCGATAGAGATGGTGACTGTCACGAACTGGAACCCGTCCGGAACGGAGAACGGATCCCGACGAGTGTGAGACGCGGGCCGCTCCCGACTGTAAGACAGCGCCGAGACCAGTTGCTGACCCGTTCCGAGAGCCGATCGCGGGTTCGGTCGTGAGCCGACGGCGCTACCGGTAGTTCTTGAACAGCAGCGCTCGAACGTCGTCTTTCGTCTGGACCTGTTCGGTCGAGCCGTCGGGCAGTTCGACGCTGTACCGATAGTCCGCCGACGACGATTCGCCCCACTTGTCGTCGTGGGTTTCGAGCAGGCTCATCATCTCGTCGAGCATGTCGTCGTCGTCGGCCTCGCCGCCATCCTCCGAGTCTGTGTCCGAGTCCGAATCGGGATCGCCGTCCGCACCCGTCGTCTCGTCATCGGCTGTGGCGTCGTCAACCGAATCGTCGATATCCGGCTCCGACTCGGCTTCGTCCGCCGCAGACTCGTCGACCGAATCGTCTTCGATATAGGAAACCTCCTCGAGTTCGTTCGGGTCCGACTCGCCGTTGATCGCGGCTCCGACGGACGCGGCGACGTCGTCGGTCGCCGAGAAATCGAGATCAGCATCGGGGTCGATATCGATATCGATGTCGGGATCCGTATCGCCGTCGAGGGTGTCGATCAGGAACTGGACGGCGTCGCGTTCGCGGACGAAGCCGTACTTTCCGACGACCTGTCCGGAGATTTCCTCGCGGAGCTGCTGGATGACCGCGTACTGTTCGTCGGTGACCTCGAGCGTCTTCATACCACATCGATATCGCGGGGGGTACAAATATGTAGGGCGCGCCGGTTTTCCGATCGGGTTCACCCACGCTCGCGAAAACCCCCCAAAGACCGGGAGCGACTACCGGGAGCGAACGGCTACAACACTCGCGGCTCGCCGCAGCGAGAACCTACTGATCGAGAGCGACGCTGCCTCGCAATCGAACGCGGCAGTTAAGGGACCCGGTCGAAAACCGTCGGTTATGGTACTCGAGGAATCCGACACTGAACTCACGGCCGGCGACGCCGCCCCCGAATTCGAACTCGAGGGCGCAGACGGGGAATCGTACACGCTCGACTCGTTCGCCGACAACGAGGCGCTCTTGCTCGTCTTTACGTGTAATCACTGTCCGTACGCCAAGGCGAAGTTCGACCTGCTGAACGAACTGGCCGCCGAGTACGACGACGTCGCGGTCGTCGGGATCAATCCGAACGACGCCGAGGAGTATCCGGAGGACTCACTCGAGGCGATGCGCGAGTACGTCGACGACGGAACGATTCAGTACGACGCCTACCTGCGCGATGAGAACCAGCACGTCGCCCGAACGTACGGCGCGGTCTGTACGCCGGATCCGTTCCTGTTCGAGTCGGCCAACGGCAAGGAGTTTCAGCTGGTCTATCAGGGCCGTCTCGACGACGCGCTCAACCCCGACGACGAGCCGTCGCGGTACCACATCCGCGAAGCCATCGACGCGGTCCTCGCCGGCGAGTCGGTCGATCTCGAGTGGCAGCCGTCCCAGGGTTGTTCGATCAAGTGGACCGACGAGTGATGAGCGACGAGCAAAGAGAACGGGTACGGAACACCGAGTAACGGGAGCGAACTGAGACGAACCGCTATAGTCGATTCCTACCGATCGTCGACCCCGGTACTGGCGACGACGGTAAATCGTTGCAGCAACCCGCATGAAACCAACCGACCGGGTTGCGTCTGCCGGGCTTTGGCTCAAATAGACTGCGTTGGTATCACCGACGCCGAATGCTCTGGCCCGTCGTCACGTCGCTCTCGCAGGAATCGCCGCTTCGACCGGATCCGGTTCCCTGGATCCAGGAGACGTATCTCGCGACGACCGAACTGCAACTGCTTGCAACTCTGCTGCTGGCCGTCTTCGTCGTCGCGACTCTCAGCTGGACCTCCCGGTTCCAGGAACTCCTCCGTCGACGGTACGGAACGCAACTCGCCGAAGCTAGCTCCGTCGTCCTTCTCGGGGCCGTCGTCATCGCCGGCGTCTACGCCTTCAGCGTGATCTGGCACGTCACGTACGTCCTCGAGTACACCCTCTCGACGATGGCGATCGATCGGTGGCTCGCCGCCCAACAACTCGTTACGGGAGCGATCGTCCTGACCGCCTACCTCGCGATCAGATTCATCAACCGGTCGATCGACAAGCTCGCCCAGACCCGAGCGGTCACGAAACACCAGAGTGAAGTTGCCTACCACGTCGCAGACGTCGCCATCGTCGCCTTTGCAGCGACGGTCATTCTGACCCTCTGGGGAATCGATCTCACGAACATCTTCATCGGTGCGGGCGCGATTACCGCGATCGTGGCGCTGACGGCCCGCGAGACGCTGACGGCGATGCTCGCCGGCTTCATCCTGCTGTTCTCGCGCCCGTTCTACGTCGGCGACTGGATCGCGGTCGAAGACACCTCCGGCATCGTCACCGACGTGACGATCTTCACCACCAAGATACAGACCTTCGACGACAGACACGTGCTGATCCCCAACGACGAGGTGACAAACAGTCCGCTGACCAACTACTCGCAGAACGACCAGCTCCGTGTCGAAATCGACGTCGGTATCGATTACGAGGACGATCCGGCGCACGCTCGGTCGGTCATCGTCGACGCCGTCAGCGACCTCGAGTCTATTAAAACCGCGCCGGCTCCACAGGTGGTCACGAAGGGATTCGGCGAATCGGCGATCTTGCTCGAGTGTCGGGTCTGGATCGCCGATCCGACGATGCGCCGCCAACTCACCGCACGAACGGACGTGGTTGAAGCGATTACGAGCGCGTTCGATCGGGAAGGAATTACGATCCCCTACCCACAGCGTGTACATACGTCTCGTAACGACGCGTTCCAGATCGACGGACGAATGCAGGAGGGGGAGAATATGCCAGCGGTGGACGACTGACCGAACGATGCCGAGTGGCTGAGACCGTAGCCACCCGAAGCCGCTCGTCGGATGCGATGGGTGCGTGAAACGATGCTATGGGAGCGGTGGGGCGTCTTCGGTGGGGTGGGTGCGTAGACGTAGCGCGTCGGGATTACTCGACCTGGATTTCGCCGCGCATCGCGTTGTCGTGGGGTTCGCAGACGTAGTAGGCCATCTCTTCGGTGGCCGTGATGTCGATCATCTGGTCGTCACCGGGTTCCGTATCGGTGGTCGTATCGGTCTGGTAGTCCTCGACGAGTTCGTCGTTTTCGTCCCAGATCTCGATGTTGTGATCGTTGCCGTCGCCCTCTGGCCAGCCAATCTCGTAGTCCTCGCCGTCCTCGAGGATGAGCGTTGGATTCTCTTCGCCTGCGATTTCGTCCGGCGAAATCCCTTCCCAGCCGCCGATCAGGCCGTTGAGTTCGATCGTTTCGCCGGCTTCCATGTTGAAGCCGCCGTTGCCGTTCCCGTTTCCGTTGCCATTATCGTCGTCGTCGGAACATCCGGCGACGAGTGCGGTTGCCGCTGCGGCGCCCGTGAGCTTCAGCATAGTGCGTCGACTGTGAGTGGAATCAGTCATCTGTTCTCGTAGAATAGTAATAAACGACGACAATTGAAGGGTGTAGCCCGTTCCCACCGACTGGGAGATGAGGCGACCATGTTCGGTAGTTTAAATTCAGAGTCCTGGTCAGTTCGGGCCGTTACCGGACGGCCCGCCGATACTGGATCGGCCATGCATCGGCCGACTCGGACTCGAGTTCCTCCGCAGCCCGGACGCCGAAGTACGGGTCCCGGAGGAACTCGCGACCGACGAGGACGAGGTCGGCTCGCCCGTTTCGAACCAGCGCATCGGCCTGTTCGGGCTCGGTAATACCGCCGACGGCACCGACGGCGACGTTCGTCCCCTCGCGGACAGCCTCCGCCAGCGGCACCTGGAAGTTCGGACCGGCAGCGACCTGCTGGTCCGGGTGGAGTCCGCCCGAACTGACGTCGATCAGATCGACACCGAGATCGGCGAGGTCGCTCGCCAGCCGAACGGACTGATCGATGTCCCACGCCGCTTGCCCCTCGAGCCAGTCGGTTCCGGAAATTCTGACGAAGACGGGCTTATCGTCGGGCCAGACGTCCCGGACGGCGTCGACGACCTCGCGGACGATCCGCGTCCGGTTCTCGAAGCTGCCGCCGTACTCGTCGTCGCGACGGTTCGTCGCCGGTGAGAGGAATTCGTGAAGCAGGTAGCCGTGAGCCGCGTGCACTTCGGCGATTTCGAATCCCGCCGCGAGCGAGCGTTCGGCCGCGGCCCGATAAGCGTCGATCACACCCACTATGTCGTCCGTATCGGCCTTCGTCATCGCCGGCCGCTCACCGTCGAACGGCGGATAGGCCTCGGGCGACGGCGAGAGCACTTCCCACCCCCCGTCATCGGGGGCGATCGGCACGTTACCGTCCCACGGCCGCGTCTTGCTGGCCTTGTGACCCGCGTGGGCGAGCTGGATCGCCGGCACTCCACCCTGCTCGCGAATGAAGTCGGTCGTCGGCTCGAGGGCCTCGGCGTGGTCGTCGCTCCAGATCCCGAGATCGTGGGGCGTGATCCGACCGCGCGGCTCGACGGCGGTCGCCTCGGTCATCACGATGCCCGCGCCGCCGACGGCGCGACTGCCGAGGTGGACCCGATGCCACTCGGTCGGGAGCCCGTCGGTCTCGCAGGAGTACTGACACATCGGCGAGACCGCGATCCGATTCGGTATCTCGAGGCCGCGCATCGATAGCGGCGAGAACAGTTCGGTCATCGACGTCACTTGCGACGGTCGGGAGAAAAGGCCAGTGAACGGGGCGGCTTTGCCGGCTCGGACTCGAGTCCAAGCTTCAGCCAGGTCGAGTCGCATCGACTTTGTCCGTTCGAGACGACACCGTCGGTATGTCCACGCCGCCGCCGCTGCTCGACCGATTCGACGCGCGCCATCCCGTCGTCGGGATGATCCACCTGCCACCGCTTCCCGGCGCGCCAGCCTTCGACGGCGATCGAGACGCCCTCCACACTCGACTGCTCGAGGACGCGCGCCGCCTCGAGACGAACGGTATCGACGGCATCGTCCTCGAGAACTTCGGTGACGCGCCGTTCTATCCCGAGGACGTCCCGCCCCACGTCGTCGCGGAAATGACCGCGCTCGCGACGAGCCTGACGAGCGCCGTCGACGTGCCCGTCGGGATCAACGTGCTCAGAAACGACGCCGAAGCGGCGCTTTCGATCGCCGCCGCGGCGGACGCCGCGTTCGTTCGAGTGAACGTCCACGTCGGCGCCGCGGCGACCGATCAGGGCGTACTCGAGGGCCGCGCCCACGAGACGCTGCGGCTTCGGGACCGACTCGAAGCCGACGTGTCCATCCTGGCGGACGTCCACGTCAAGCACGCGACGCCGGTCGGCGAAGGCAATATCCAGCAAGCCGCACTCGAGACGGTCGAGCGCGGCCGAGCCGACGGCGTGATCGTCTCGGGGCGGGGAACCGGAGCGGAGGCTGCGCTCGAGGACGTCGAACGGGTCTCGTCGGTGGTGGAAACTGAACGAGCTGTAGACGACCGCGCCGCCGTCTTCGTCGGTAGCGGCGTCACGACTGAGACGGTCGGCAACTGCCTCGAGTCGGGCGCAGACGGCGTCATCGTCGGAACGGCGCTCAAGGAGGGCGGTGAGACGACGAACCCTGTCTCGAGCGACCGCGTCGCGGAACTGGTGGCGGCTCGGGACTCGAGCCTCGAGTGACGGCTATCCGTTCCCGGTTCCACTCGTTGGCCGTGGGGCAGTGAACTCACGTTGCGCTTCGGTTAGAGAGCGAACAGCAGTGGCCCGATCAGCACCCCCATCAGATGGACGCGTCGGGCTCGAAACCGCACCGGAACCATTCCGATCGCAGCGGCGACGACGAAGACGACGATACCGAGGGCACCCGTGAAGAGATACGAGAGGACGAGCAGGAGTGAGAGCACGGCGACCGATATCTTCCAGTACGGCATTCGACCGACAATTTCGAGATACGCGTCGCCGACGACGATCACGAGCACGAACCCGAACAGGCCCGCGAAAACGATTCCGGCGAGCAATATCGGGAGCTCAAGCGGTGCGTTTACGCTGTCGAAGGCGACCATCACGCCGGTTCGTGGCTGGCCGATAGCAACCAGCGCGAAGAGCGCAAAGATGGTGTTCGCCGTGTCGACGCCGCTGGTCGCGACGATGTAGCCACGATCACCGGAGCGACCAGGAACGAAGACGAGAACCGCGACGGCGGCGATCGCCGCCGAAATTCCCGGGATGTAGCCGACGACCGCACCCGCGAGCGCACCGGCGATTGCCGTCACCCCGACGAGCGGTCCGGACATTTCGATCGCATCATCGCGCTGTGGCGGAATCCCGCTCCCGACGATCGCGTCGAGTAACACCGGCGCGCCGAACAGTCCGGCGAAAAGCGGTGCGAGCATGCCACCGGCTTCGAGGGGCGCGTCGGTCGCGAGATCGAGCGTAAGCACTCCAAGCCCGGCTGCGAGGGCGAACGAGCAACAGCCGCCGAGGCGGGCCCGCCAGGTCGGCTCCGAGGCGACCAGTGCGATGACGACCATCGAAAGCAAGAGCGCAAGATTCGAACGAATCGTCGGATACGCGGCTGTCACACCCCACGTGATCGGCAGCGCCAGCGGGATCGCGACGAGAACCGCGAGGATGCTCCCGAGCGCCGAGAGCCGGATCGCTTCGTAGCCCCGGCCCTCGAGAACCATCCGGTGGGCCGGGAGTGCCGTCACGGCCATCTCCGCGTCGGGGACGCCGAGCGCCATCGCGGGCACGGCGTTGAGAAAGGTATGCACGACGCCCGCGGCGAGCATCCCGCAGCCGACGAACAGCGGCGGCCCGGGAATCGACGGCGCGAAGCCGGCGAGCAGGAGGGCGAAGTTGTTGGCGTGCAGTCCCGGTACGAGCCCGCTCACGCTGCCGAGCAGCGAGCCGGCCAGGATCCAGCCGAACAACTGCAGCGAGACCGACGGGTCGGCGACGAACTCGATCGGGGCGACAGCCATCGGCCTGTCTGGCCGCGGCCTCCGTGTTAAACTCGCGGCTCCGTCGTCGCTCGAGGATCAGGTCCGTAGCGCTTCGACGCCCGCCGGTGCGACGATCTCCATCCGCAGGTCGTACCGATCGGTTGGCGGGTCCCGGGGTAGTGACACCGTCTCGCCGCGCGCGGTCACGGCGAGGACGAACGCGTCGAGCAAATCGTCCCGATTCCCCGCTCGGAGCCGACGGGCGTGGACCGGCCGGTCGTCGATGTGCTCGCGTTCGAACGACTCGAGGTCGAGCGCGTCAGCACCTTCCGCCTCGAGCAACTCGCGTCGCCGCTTGAGTCCCGCCTCGGTCGACTTTTTCGGGAGTCCCGACTCGCCGGCGAGCGCGGCGAAACACACCTCGGGATGCGATTCTCGAACGGTTCCTCGCGCTTCGGCGAGTTCGCGGAGCAAGCCGTCGACTTCCCGGATCGCCGGACAGATGTGGTAGGCCTGCGTGGAGATGCGATTCCCGGTCGCCGCCTCGTTCCTGTCGCCCGCCGTCTCGTACTCGTCTTCGTAGACCGCGTCACGAACGGGCGCGTAGAAGACGCTGCTTCGGCTCTCGCCGAGTACTTCTCGAGCCTCGACGTCACACTGTCGACGAGCGTCCTCGGCCAGTCCGATCGGGATATCTACGAGGATCCGCTCGGCGGGACGGTTCGCCCGCCACGCGTTCAGGATCGAGGGATAGAACGCGGCGGTGTACGGATGCTCTCCCTCGCGGTCGTCGTCGTCGATCACGGCGACCCAGCCGGAACCGGCCCAGTCGAGTCCCACGTATCGGCTCATACCGGAGTCTCGAACGGCCGGCTGTTAGGTTTTGGTAAGGGCGTTGTCCCTGGGGCCAGAGCAAGCGGAACAGCGCAGTCGCTGTTCGAACACAGCGGCCAAGAAAAATGGGATCGGTCGAAATCGTCGCGTCGCGACTTAGCCGAAGAGTTCGCCGAGGCCCTCGCCACCGGCGTCGTCGTCTTCGTCGTCGTCCTCGTCCGTCGTGTCCGGGACGTCGCTGGTCTCTTCGACCTCTTCGTCGTCGCCACCCTCGTCGGCTGCGCCACCGGCTGCAGCGCCGCCTGCGGCGGCACCGCCGGCGGGGACGGCAGCAGCTTCCGAGACTGCCTCGTCGATGTCGACGTCCTCGAGTGCGGCGACAAGCGCCTTGACTCGGGACTCTTCGACGTCGACGCCGGCAGCGTCGAGTACGTTCGTCAGGTTGTCTTCGTTGAGCTCTTCGTCCGCTTCGTTCAGGATGAGTGCAGCGTATACGTATTCCATTGTTAGATCCTCCGTTGGGAGTCGTTATCCGAACATCTCGCCGAGACCGGATGCGCCGTCACCGTCGTCTTCGTCGTCTTCGTCGTCATCGTCGGTGTCGGCGTCAGCGTCGGCCTCCGCATCGTCTTCGGTGTGGTCGTCTGCCGATTCGTCCTCGCCGTCGCCCTCGTCGCCGGCTGCCGAGCCGGCAGCCACGTCGACGTCCTGCAGTTCCTCAGGCAGGGCTTCCTCGTCGTCGATCTGGGCCGCGAGCGCACGCAGCTGTGCGTCGGCCTTGGAGACGAGGTCGGGCATCAGCTCTTCGTCCTCGATCGCAGCGTGCAGGCCGAGGCTCTTGGCCTCGCCCGTCGCTTTGGCGATGAGCGTCGGCGCGGTGGCCTCGGTCGGGTAGCTCGCGTTGATCGAGAGGTTTCGAGCGCGAGCGGCGGCCGTCGCCACGTCGCTCTCGTAGGCCTCGACGTCGATGTCGAGGTCCTCGGGGTCGAAGAGCACGCCGTCGGCGATGACGGCGCGAAGGTCGAGACCGACCTCCTTCGGTTCGATACCCAGCTCGTTGAGGACGTTCGACAGGTCCGCAGAGACCTCTTCGCCGGCCTCGAGGACCGTCGAATCCTCCATTACCTGGATGGAACCGTCTTCGATGCGCGCGTTCGCACCGATGCTCTGGAGTTCGCCGACGAACGGCCCCGGATCGACACCCGTGTCACCCTCGGGGATGACGATGTCGTTCGGGGCGACCTCGCCCTCGTTGATCGGAGCGGGCGTCTTCGACGCCTCGAGCTCCTTGTAGAGCGAGAACGGGTTTTCGTTCGTGCCGACGAGTCCAACCTGGCCCTCGATCTGCTCGACGAGGTCGTCGAGTCCGGCGTCCTCGAGTGCACGGACCTGCAGCGTGTTGCGGCTGACGCGCAACTCGGCGGTGCCGTGCAGGTCGCGACGCATATCCTGCAGCTGTTTGCTCGGAATGCCGGTGATACCGACGATGCCGACGCTCTCGTAGCTCTCGATGAGCTCCGAGAGTTCGTCGACTTCTTCTTTCTTCCACTGTGGAAGGTTCTCGGTTTTGCGTTCAGCCTGTGCGCTCATTCTAGGCCACCTCCTGAGACGGCCCCATCGTCGTCTTTACGTAGACGGCATCGATGTTCTGTGGGCCCTTCTCGAGGTCGGCGTGCAGTCGTCGCAGGATGACGTCGATGTTGTCGGCGATCTTTTCGGCATCCATATCTTCGGCGCCGACGAGCGTGTGGAACGTTCGGCGGTCACCGGAGCGAAGCTGCACGGTATTCTTGAGTCTGTTGACGGTCTCGACGACGTCGTCGTCGGGCGCGAGCGGGTCCGGCATCTTCCCCCGGGGACCGAGAATGGTACCCAGGTGCCGGGCGATATCTTGCATCATCGCCTCTTCGGCGATGAAGAAGTCCGTCTCGTCGGCCATATCTTTGGCCTCGTCGTCGTCCAGATCGGCCACGTCGCTTTCCGAGAGGACCTCGTCCGCTGCCTCCTCGGCACGGACTGCGGTTTCACCCTCGGCAATAACGACGATACGGGTTTCCTGGCCGGTTCCGGACGGCAGGACGATAGACTCATCTACACGGTTCGACGGTTCGTTCAGGTCAAGGTCGCGCAAGTTAATCGCGAGGTCGACCGTCTCGGTAAAGTTCCGATCGGGCGACTCCTCGAGTGCGCGAGCCACTGCGGTTTCAATATCCGAATCTGCCATCGTTCACCTCCGTAGTACGCAGGAGTGCTCCTACGGGTCAGTGAAACAGGCAACGCCTGTCTCCCTTGAACGAAGTGGCATGCCGAACTTAAACCCGTCGAACTGGTCCGAGCGCACGCCTCGGCGCCTTTCGCGTGATTGACTAGCAAATGGGATGGATCTCGCCTTCAGATCGGTCCCTCGCTGTCAAAAGTCACTGTACACCTGATCGGACGACGGCTCTGTGATTACTGTGTCGTTCGTTTTGATAACTACTCTAGACAGTTTCGTGAGAGCGTTGCCGTCTCTCAGTGATGCTAACCGCAAATACTATCATCCACGACAGTATCTACTTGCTATATGTGGCCAGCAGATTTTTATACGGGGTTCGAGATAGCCGCCGTTGAGTGGGTGGTACCGCTCGCGCTCAGCGGTGTCGGTTTCGAAACGTACCAGACGCTCGGCGCGCTCGAGCGAGCGGGAATCCAGTTCGGCGCGACGCTCGTCGTCGCGATGGTTTTTCTCGGACTCGCTCAAGGATACGGGCCGAAGACGGTCGGAACGTCCCGCCGAAGTCCGGTCATTTCGCTCTGCATCGGCCTGCCTGGCCTCCTCATCGTCAGCGGAATCACGGCCACGGGGTACCTGATCATCGGCACGAGTCTCGGCACGTTCTTCGGAATTCCGGTCGTCATCATCGGCGCGACGGTACTGCCGATACTGACGGTGCTCGGCTTCGTTGCCATCGGCCAATCCATCGCGACGCGACTCGGCCGCGACCAGCTCTGGGCCGGCGTCATCGTCGGAAGCGTCCTCAGCGGCCTCGTCGGCGTCTCGGTGGCGACTACCATCCTCGCCGCCATCGTAGCCGGCGCACTCGGCGTCGGCGCTGGGGTTCGCGTCCTGTTCCGGTCCGGTGGAACGACCCAACCCGACGAACGCACCGTTCCCCCTGCGAACAAGATTTAGGCCGACCGCTTCGGCGAAAGGTGTTTTTCGACCCCTGTTGATAACGCCAGTATGACGGCTTCGAGCGACCGACTCGGTGACGGCCTCGAGCCGCTCTCGACGCGACACTGGGTGGGGATCGGACTGGCGGTCGTGACCGCCGCCGTCCACCTGGTGCTCGGTCTCGGCTTTCTCCCCCACTGGATGGGCGGTGCCTTTCTCGTTGCGACCGCCGGCTTCGGCCTCGGCGTCGTGCTCGTCGTACTGGACTACCGCCGCCGGCTCGTCTACCTGCTCGGGATTCCGTTCACCGGTGCACAGGTCGTCCTCTGGTACGTGCTCAATCGGCCCGCCGGCGTGGGTGACCTCTCGGGACTCGAGGCCGTCGATAAGATCGCACAGGCCCTGTTACTCGTCGCACTGGTGGTGCTCTATCGCCGTGAGTGATCGCGTACACCCTGCTACAGGCCCCTTCTGCACCCGTACCCGTCTTCTCCCCTCTCGGCACTCTTTGGCCCCGGGAGACCGCTCGAGTAGACTCCCTCGAGGAGGGACACGGCGATGACTGACGACTCGGTCCTGACCGTTCGTCGGCGGGCGCGCTCGCGGTGGGCTCGCATTAGCGCCGGAAACGCAGCGATGGTCGCGCTCGCGGTCGTCGCCCTCGAGTCGCTGTGGACCGACGGTCCACCGCCCGGTTTCCTCGTCGCCGTCGGCGTGATGCTGACGCTCGAATCGGCGTTCGTTTACCGGCTGCTCGGCGGTCTCGAGCGCACACGGCGACCGGCGAATCGACCCGTCACAATCGCAACGTGGGTGACCGTCGCTCGGGGTGCGGCAGTCGCCGTGCTCGCGGGCTTCGTTGGAACGGAGCCGCCGTCGGGAATCGCGTGGGTCCCGGCGGCGCTGTTCGCCGCCGCAGCGGCGTTCGACGCGGTCGACGGAGCGATCGCCAGAGCGACTGACACCGTCACCGATTTCGGCGCACGACTCGACGTCGAGACGGACGGGCTGGTCGTCCTCGTCGGGACGCTCGTCGCCGTCGTCGACGGCGCACTGCCGCGGTTCTTTCTCGCCGTCGCCGTCGCACGATACCTGTTCGTCGCCGGTCAGTGGTGGCGAGAGCGGCAGAGCAAGCCCGTATTCGACCTCCCTCCGAACCGGCTTCGCCGGCCGCTCGGAGGGCTGGCGATGCTCGCGGTCTGGCTCGCGCTGTTGCCGATCCCCGGTGACACCGTCTCGCGCGCGTTCGCAACCCTTCTGGTGGTCCCGTTTCTCGCCAACTTCTGCTGGGACTGGCTCGCCGTGACCGGCCGCGTCGGGCCATCCGCACGCCCGTGATCGGTCGTTCTTCCGCACAAGGGCCACTCCGACAGTGGCTCGTCGCCGTCCGTACGGATCCCCTAGGATCAGCCGTACGGACGGCATACCCGTTTCTACGGGGGCGGTACTTCCCTCGATCGTACAAACGACCAAGTGGCCCCCCGTGGAACGTCGATCCAGCGTGACCGATTACGTCCGTCGTCATCGAACCGAACACCCCCAGTCTTCCCGCCGCCGGTGGCGAGCCAAGCGATGAGCGCGCGCACGCTCTACTTCACGGGCCCGGAGACGGTCGCCGTCAGGTCCCGACCGGTTCCCGACCCCGGGCCGGAAGAAGTCCGCGTTCGAACCACGGTCTCGGCGATCAGCGCCGGCACCGAGGGGTTGATCTACCGCGGTGAGGCGCCCACCGACCTCCCGGCCGACGAGGAACTCGAGGCCTTCGACGGGGACCTCTCCTTTCCGCTCCAGTACGGCTACGCCGCGGTCGGCGAGGTCACCGCCGTCGGCGAGAACGTCGCCGACGACTGGCTCGAGCGGCAGGTCTTCGCGTACAACGGCCACGAGAGCCACTTCCTCGCTCGGCCGGACGACCTCCTGACGATTCCCGCGGGCGTCTCGGCGCGGGAAGCCGCCCTGTTCGCGAACCTCGAGACGGCGGTCACCTTTCTGCTCGATGGCGAACCGCTTCTGGGCGAACACGCCGCCGTCGTCGGGCAGGGTACCGTCGGCCTGTTGACGACGGCGCTGCTCGCACGGACTCCCCTCGAGACGCTCGTCACGTTTGAGCCGTACGCGAAGCGGCGGTGGCGCTCCGAATCGTTCGGCGCGGATCGGTCGATCGATCCGGCCGAGGCCGCGTTCCCCGCGGACTTCGAGGAGATCGCCGGCACTCGCGCGGACCTGACCTACGAACTCTCGGGCGATCCCGACGCGTTGAACGACGCCATCGCCACCACCGGTTTCGACGGGCGCGTGCTCGTCGGCTCGTGGTACGGCACGAAGCCGGCGCGTCTCGACCTCGGCGGGCGCTTTCACCGCGACCGGATCGAGATCCGAAGCAGTCAGGTGAGCACGATCGATCCGCGCCTCTCCGGACGGTGGTCTCGCGAGCGCCGCCACAACCTCGCCTGGGACTGGCTCCGACGGCTCGAGGTCTCGTCGCTGTTCACCCACGAGATTCCGCTCGAGGACGCCGGCGAGGCCTACGAGTTGCTCGAGGAACGGCCCGACGAGGCGATTCAGGTGTTGTTGACCTACGACTGAACCGCTCCCCGCTTCAACCAGCCGCTACTCCCGCTTGGCTCACTAACTGCAGATCACGGCCGGAATTTAGTCACTCCCCGTCGTCGCTTCGAGCATGTACACCGTCTCCGTCTCCCGCACCGTCGTCGCCCAGCACTATCTGACGGTGCCCGCTCCGGGGCCCGAAGGAGACCCACACTCCCATCGGTTCACGATCGACGCGACCGTTCGCGGCCCGGAGCTAAACGAGTACGAGTATCTCGTCGATATCGACGATCTGACCGCCGCGATGGATCACCTCGCTGACTTCTACCGCGACCGAACCCTCAACGACCTCCCCGCATTCGAGGGCGCGAACCCGAGCGCCGAGCGATTCGCGCGCGTCTTCGGCGACCGACTGCTCGAGCGCCTCGAACTCGAAGCCCAGGGAGTGACCAAACTCAGGATCGAGATCGAAGAGGACGACGTAGCCCGCGTGGCCCACGAACGGTCGCTCTGAGGATCAGGCTCTCACTCGCAGTCACGGTCACAACGACAACCACACCCACAATGAAGATCGGACTGGTCGTCTACGGCGGTCTCGAGCAAACGTCGGGCGGCTACCGCTACGACCGTCAACTCGTTTCCGCCCTCGAGGATCGAGGGGACGACGTCGACGTGATCTCGATCCCTCGGCGGCTCGAGGACGATCCCGCCGGAGTCGTTTCCGACCGAACGACCTCTGCCCGCCCCAATAGCGACACCGCCCCGTCGATCCGCGAGCGCCTGGACCGACCGTACGACGTGCTCTTACAGGACGAACTCTGCCATCCCGCGCTGGTCCAACACAACCCCCACCTCGAGGGGCCGGAGACGATCGTCTCGCTGGTTCACCTCCTTCGATCGCCCGACCCGACGAAAGACGACCCGGCAGTGCGGGCGCGCGAACGCCGCTACCTCGAGTCGGTCGACGCGGCGATCTGTACGAGCGGTTACACCCGCGAGCGGACGACGGCGCTCGTCGACACCGACCTCCCCACGCTCGTCGCCCCGCCCGCAGGACGCCACGAGGAACCAGCGCTCTCGAGCGAGGCCGTCGCGAAGCGCGCTCGCGCGGACCCGCTGGAGGTCGCGTTCGTCGGAACCCTCGTCCCGAGAAAGAACCTCGTGACGCTGCTCGAGGCGCTCGCGCGGATCGACGAGGCGGGTCGTGACTGGCACCTGACCGTCGTCGGCAGACACGACGCCGACCCCGCGTACGTTCGCGACGTCCGCGACCGCATCGGTGCGCTCGAACTCGGCGACCGGGTAACGATCACCGGCAAGGTCGAGACCGCCAGACTCGAGTCGATCCTCGAGCGTTCGCACGTTCTCGCGGTGCCGGCCCGCTACGAAGGGTTCGGAATGGTCCATCTCGAGGCGATGGAGTACGGCGTCGTCCCGGTCGCCGGCAGCGTCGGCGGCGCGAGCGAGTTCGTCGCGGACGGCCGGAACGGGGTCGTCGTCGAGCCGACCGATCCGTCCTCGCTCGCGGACCGACTCGGCGCGCTCGCGGCCGACCGCGATCGGCTCGCAACGCTCGGGATGCGGGCGCTCGAGACGGCGGCCGCGCATCCCTCGTGGGCGGAAACGATGGACGAAATACGGGCGTTTCTGGGCCGGCGTCTCGACGAAGCCGACGACGCCAACGGAGGTGACTCGCCGTGATCGAGTCCGCACAACCGTACCTCGAGGCCAAGCGAACGCTCGACGACCGCGCACTGAACCGTCGGGTCCTCGAGCAGTTCGCGACGGCGCTTTCGGCTCGCGGGGAGCCCGTGCGGATCGTCGAACTCGGAGCCGGCGTCGGTACGATGATCGCGCGGCTCGCCGACTGGAGCCTGCTCCCGGACCGCGTTTCGTACCGCGCCGTCGACCGCGACGCGGCCAGTATCGAACGGGCTCGAGAACTGGTTCCCGCGCACCTCGAGTCGACGGGGTACGATGTCGAGTGGCTCGAGTCGCCCGCCGGGGCGACGGTCGAGGGCGGGGGCGGGGACGACGTTCCGAAATCGACGACTCTCGTCGCGCGACCCGCGGACGAACCGGCTTCGGACTCGAATCAGCGTCTCGAGATCACCCTCGAGGTCGCCGACGCCCTCGATATCGATGATCGAGCTGACGCCGTCATTGCGGCCGCACTACTCGATATCGTCGACCTCGAGAACGCGATTCCGGCGCTCGAGGGACTACTCGTCGACGGCGGCGTTTGCTACGCGCCGATCACGTTCAACGGCGGGACCACGTTCGCCCCTCGAGACCGACTGGACGAGCGGATCGAACGCCAATACCATCGCCACATGGACGAGATTCGGGACGGCGGACGCAGCCGCGCCGGGTCGGCGCTGCTGGCGACGCTTTCGCGATCCGACTGGGACGTACTCGCATCCGGCGGCTCGGACTGGGTCGTGGTGCCCGCCGACGGCGGTTACTCTAGCGACGAGAAACGGGTGGTTGTGCACGTCCTCGAGACGATCGACGAGGCGCTCGCGGACGTTGCGTCGGACGCTCTCGAAGCCGACGAGCGAACGCGCTGGCTCGAGCGCCGTCGCCGCGAACTCGAGGCCGGCGACCTCGTCTTCGTCGCGCACAATCTGGACGTTCTGGCGCGGATCAAAGAAACACAAACGCCGTAGCTCCCGGTGAAACGCTCGAAAAAACCGTCTCGCCCGGTGTCGACGTTCGAGACGACTACGCTTCGGCGCCGTCGAGGAGCACGTCGTCGTACTCGCCGCCGTCGACCTTCTCCTTGAACTCTCGAGCGTCGTCGCCTTCGATGGTGACGCCCATCGAGGCGCAGGTGCCGACGACTTCCTTCGCGGCGTTGATCGTATCGTAGGCGAGCAGGTCGGGGTGTTTCTGCTCGGCGATCTTCTTGACCTGATCGACGGAGAGGTCGGCGACGAAGTCCTTCTGGGGTTCGCCGCTGCCGGTCTCGAAACCGGCCTCGTCCTTGACGAGCGCCGCCGTCGGTGGGACACCGACGTCGATCTCGAAGGAGCCGTCGTCGTCGTAATCGACGGTGACGGGCACTTCCGTGCCGTCGAACGCTTCCGTCTGATCGTTGATCTGCTGTACGACTGCCTGCACGTCGACGGGTGTCGGTCCGAGCTCGGGACCGAGCGGCGGGCCAGGGTTGGCCTGGCCACCCGGAACGAGCACTTCGATGGTTCCAGCCATACCCGTCACAACCCGTGCGCGAGTTTTAAGGGTTGCTTTTTCGGGCAGTCGTCGCCTGTGACGGTCTCACGCACCGCGGATGGGTTCGGGACGGTTCCCGCGCTCACTCGACGCTTTCTGCACGCCACTCGGCGAACGACTCGAGGACATCACTCTCGTCGAAGCGCTCGATACACGGGACGTCGTAGGGGTGGAGCTCCCGTACTCGGTCGACGAGTTCCGGGTAGGCGTCGGCCGTCGTTTTCGCGAGTAAAATGATTTCCTCGTCGTGGTGAATCTCGCCGTCCCAGCGATACGTGGACGTGGTCGAGAGCCGGTTGACGCAGGCTGCGAGTCGCTCTTCGACTACCGCTGTCGCGATTTCGTCGGCGTGATCCGGTGGGGCCGTGATGTAGACGGTCGGCATACTCGAGCAGACGGGACAGAGAGCAAAAAGAACCGCACTCTCGGAGGGCGCCTCGGCGGCGCTTAACTTTTGTTCTGAACGACCGGGTTGAACGTGCCGTTGATATCCCACTCGTGGAGACAGTGTGGGTTGCCGACCTGCTTTTCGCCGTCCTTACGGACGAGTTGCCATGCCTCGAGGGTGGTATCCCAGTGTTCGGCTCGATCGCACCGTTCGCAGACGCGGGCGGTTGGCGTGCGTACCTGTGGACTCATTACCCGCCTGTGAGAACTACACACACATAACGCTATTCCCGTCCGGCAAGTACTGCCTCTCAACGGGGCGTACAGTCGCCGTCGCTAATAGGTTCTGGCCACTCGAGCCGCGGTCCGGATAGTTGCAAGGAAAGGCTACGAGACGCGATGAGAATCGCCTACCAGACGGCTATACCTGTCGCTGCTTCTGCTCGACCTGTCCGGACGCGGTCGCTTGTCCGTTCGTTTCGGGAGCGACACGACGACCGGGTGAGAACCGCTGGCCGCCAGGTGAGCGGTACCTCGCGACCAGCGCCCACATGATTCCGGTACCGAAGACGCCGACCGCGGCGAGAGTCATCCCCAAGGAGGCGAACGTCAGCGCGTAGACGACGCCCAACGCCATCTTGGGGACGCTCGTACCGAGCGGAATGCGCGCATCGACGTTTCGAACGGTGGGCGTGAGAAAGACGACCGTCAACAGACTCCCGAAGACGAAGATCAGATCCTGCCAGAGCATAACTAGACTACTCGTTGCTGAGTAAATATATACATCGATTGGCGTACTGACAGTCTACCGATCCGAACGGTCGTTTCGAACCGCGACCAGTCACTCGAGCGTCGGCAGATCACGCCCGTCGCCTACCCTCTCGAGTCCTCATACGATCCGTTGGCGTTCAGTACTGGGGATCGACGGTTTCGTTCGATCGATTCCCGGTATCACGCGACGACGATTCGTCTCAGTAGACCGCGTCGAGGATCTCGTCGCGGAGTTCGTCGAACTGCGCCAGATACTCGCGACGTTCGGCTCGCAGGTCCGCGACTGCCTCGTCGTAGTTCTCGACGTGGTCCGGAACGTAGTAGGCCTCGATATCGAGGCCGGGGACGGAGTCGGGGATCGTCAGCCCGGTTCGATCGTCGTCGGTCCACTCGATCGTCTCGCGGGCGGCTTCGGTGAGAATCGTCACGGATTCTTCGACGCCGATATCCGCGGACTGCTGGCCGAGATACCCCGTATTGATGACGTAACACTCGACGTTGAGTTCGTCGATGAGGTCCTGAAAGATGTTCCCCTCCTCGCCCTCGGGCCCGATGATGAACGGGTTCGTGCCGACGACGCGGATCGATTCGCCGGCTCTGGACGGATCGCCGGCGCTGGTCTCGATCGACTCGCCGAGCATGAACGCGACGGCGGCCTGCTCGTCGTCGAGTTTCGCGACCGGCGGCATCAGCGGATTGCGGGTGATGAAAAAGACCTGATCCATCCGCTCGAGGTCGATCCCCTCGTCGGCGCTCTCGAGGCACTCGCGCTGGACGATCGCCCGGGAGTTCGAGGTGTACCGGTCCTCATCGAAGTCGACCGTGCCGTCGTCGTCGACGGCGACGTTCTCGAGGATCGCGGAGTCGTCGGTCGCGGCCTCGTACAGTTCGGGCTGTTCCGCCTCGTCGAGGCCGATGGTCTTGATGAACAGCCCCTTGCCCTCGCTGCCGGGTACCGAGCCGTCCGGCAGGAGGCCACAGACGTCGTCCTGTAACATCGCGGCGTCTTCGGGGCCCTCGAGCCAGCAGCCGTGGGAGGTTAGCGTCGACTTGCCGGTCGCCGAGAGACCCATGAACACCTGACCGACGGTCTGCAGTTCGCCGTCGCCGTCGGCGTCGCGGACGCGGACGCGCTTGCTGCCGGCGTGGAGACCGAGGCCGCCCTGCTGTTTGAGATTGAACATGAACAGCCGCAGGAACGACTTCTTGGCCTCGCCGGTGTAGTCGCTGCCCAGTACGGTCGTCACGTTTTCGTCCGGCAGTACGCGGATCGCCGTTTCGTCGTAGTCGGGTACCTGAACGGTGTAGAGGTCGGGGTCGCGTCCGTCGGTCGGCTCGAACAGCTTCGCCCACGACAGCGCGATTCGGGCGTACTCGACGGGAACGAAGAGCCGACAGCAGAAGGTAGCCTCGGAGTGACGTCCCATGAGCCGGTCGACACAGAGCATCTCGCGATCGGCGGCGAGATCGATCGCTTCGTCGACCAGTTCGTGGTCACGGTCGGTGAACTCGTCGTCGACGGTGTTTTTCGTCCGATCGGCGCTCCGAGATCGATACTCGCTGACGTACGACGGCGACCCGAACTCGGTCGTCGTCTCGTCGTCGGCCGCGAGATCGCGAAGCTCCGCGAGCGACGGGTTGTACCGAACGTTCGACGCGGTTGTTGGATCGGGAAACTGTCGGACCAGCGGACGGGACTCCGCCCCGGTTTCGGACATATACGTGATTCACCATCATCCTGAGGTATAAACATGGAGGATTATGATCACTGTGTGTCACACCCTAGCCAACAATTAGGGTAACTCCCGAGAATATATGGGTACAGGGGCGTGAGTTGCCGATTCGTTACCCTATCAATAACTGTCTGAAAACACACACTTCTCAAAAACAACTCGAGTCAGAGTTATTTTACGTGCCTGTTATCGACGGCCGGCATTCGGATCTAGGTTGGCCCGAACCGCCGTCGAAGAACATCGAACTCGCCGCCAACGGTTACCGATCGAATGGATTCACTCGGTGACGACGACCGTTCCGATCATGCCGCCCTTGACGTGCGGTTCGCAGATGTAATCGTACCGACCGGGGATTTCGAAGGTGTGTTCGAACGTCGCTCGAGGGCCGAGGCGTCCGCCGGTGTGGTCGTGCCAGGCCTCGCGGGCGGTCTCCTCGTCGTCGTATCCGCCCGTCGCGAAGTACGTCGCGCCGTCGGGCATGCTTTCCTCGATCGCCGTGACGGTGTGGTCCGCGCCGCTCGTATTCTTCCAGACGACGGACTCGCCGACGCTCGCTTCGTACTCCGCGGGGAGGAACTCGTTGCGGCTCATTCCGATCGTGCATTCGTCGCCGCGACACGGCTCGTCGTCGAACACGCTACGGACGGTCGAACAGCCCGCCAGTCCGGCGGAAATCGAGGTTCCGACGGCGGCGAGATAGACGCGCCGGTTCATACGAACGGGTTGGGACAGTCGCGATATAACCGCCCCGGTTCGATCGTCGAAACCCGTTCGCGTCGACCGCGTGACGAAACGAAAACACGTAAGGTAGCTCCCCGTCGAATCCGCGAGTATGCTTCCCCGGTTCGTCGGGCGACTCGGCATCGCCGACGCAGTGACGATCGCCAACGCTGGACTGGGGTTCGTCGCGGTCGTTATCGCGTTCGTCGACATCGGTCTCGCCGCCCGACTCATCCTGCTCGCGGCCATCGCTGACGGCTTAGACGGTATCCTCGCCCGCCGCTACGGCGGCACCGACGCCGGCCCCTATCTTGATTCGCTTGCCGACGTCGCCTCCTTCGCCGTCGCGCCCGCCGTCCTCGCGTTCGTCGTCGTCACCGACGGCCTCGAGATCGGGTTCGACGCCGTGACCGGCGAACTGCTCCTCGTCACGGGCGTCTGTGCGCTGTTCGTCGCGATGGCCGTCACTCGGCTGGGCATGTACACGGCGTACGACGTCTCCGGCGACTACACCGAAGGTATCCAGACCACGCTCGCGGCGACGATCCTCGGCGCGGCGATCCTTGCCGGCGAAACCCAGCCGTGGCTCGTCCTCGCGGTCACGGGCGCGTTCTGTTACCTGATGGTCTCGCGCGTTCAGTACCCCGACCTGCTGGCTCGAGACGCCGGCATCATGGGCGTCGTTCACGCGCTCGCGATTCTCGTCCCTACTTTCGCCGGCCGGACGTTCCCCTACGCGCTGTTGACCCTCGGCATCGCCTACATGTTGCTCAGCCCGTGGTTCTACTGGGGTGAACGCGAACGGCGCACGGAAGCCGAACTGCATGGAAACGCTTAGGGCCTTCCTGGGACGACCGTAACGTATGTACACTGCCACGCGTCCGCGTTATCTCCAGATCAAGGTGGTACCATGAGCGATGACGAGGCAGCCGCTGACGGAGCGGACGACCCGACCGACGAGGAAGCGGAACCGGAACCGGACCCGATCGATCTCGAGGCCATCCGCGAGGCGCTCGAGGCGTTCGAAGACGACGTCGACACACTCGAGTCCGACCTCGAGGCGGCCGAGACCGAGGACGACCTGGACGTCGTCGAGGCGGACATCGAATCGTTCCGGGAGGAACTCGAGACGATCGAAATTCCGGACCCCCCGGAAACCGAAGACGACGACGAGGACGAGGACGAGGACGAGGAAGACGAGATCACGCCCGAAGAGGAACTGCAGGATCGCTACGACGACATCGAGAGCGACGTTTCGGACCTCGAGTCCGACCTGGAAGACCAACGCGGCCCCTACGGCGAAGACGTCATCGACGAAATCGACGGCGCCAGCGGAACGATCACGGGCACCCGCTGGACCGAGGAGGGCAAGGCCGAACTGATCGAAGTCGTCGAGGGATTCCTCGACGATCTGAATGGCCTGCTCGGTAGCTCCGTCGCCCTGGTCGACGAAGGCGACGACGTTCCCGATCAGCTCGATGCGACCCTCGACGAGGCGGCCGACGCCGTCGACGCCGCCGAACTCGGCGCCGACGACGACGCCGAGACCATCGCCGGTCTGCTCGAGGCGACCGACGACCTCGAGACCGGCATCGACGACGCCACGGAGTGGACCGACCTCGAAATCCGCGAACAGCTCCGCCGCGAGGGCTACTACGACGTCCTCGACCACGTCAAGGACTTCCCGCCGGAGTGGCACGCGCTCAAGGTCCACGAGAAACGCGGCAACGTCGACATGATCCTGTTGGCCCTCGAAACGTTCGATTCGGACTTCATGGAGGAACACTGCATGGAGGCCCTCGAGCGCATGGGTCCCGAGGAGGCCACCGATGCGATGCTCCAGAAGGCAAACCGGCGAGATCAGCCGGCGATGCGCATTCTCGGAAAGATCGGCATCGAAGACGACGAAGTCGTCGAGACCCTGCTGGACTACGTCGACTCCAATCCGAATCTCCAGAAACCGGCGTTCAGAGCGCTCGGCGAAATTGGGGCCGAGGCGGCCGTCCAGCCGATCGCCAACCAGCTGGTCGAGGACAACCCCGACGTCCGCAGCTGGGCCGCTCGCGCGCTGGGACTGATCGGCGACACTCGCGCCATCGAGCCCCTCGCCGATGTTCTCGAGGATGACGACGAAGACCGCGTCCGCGCCAGCGCCGCGTGGGCGCTCAACCAGATCGGCACGGCCGAGGCCCTCGAAATCGTCGCCGAATACGGCGACGACCGCGCGTATCTCGTGCAGGCCGAAGCAGAGAAGGTGAGCCTCGAGCCGGCGACCTGAGCGGTTTCTGATACGGATTGCTGTAGCTATTTACCGCCGATCACCGACTCCGGCTCTGGTGATCGGCGGTAATTGACTACAGTAAACCGTATGACGCCTTTTTCGAACGTTCTCGACGGTGACAGCTGGTAGCGACGCGAAGGATCGTCGCTTCATTGAACCCCGACCGACGCCGCGGACGACCAGCCGAGGCTTTATGTCCGAAGGCGCGGCCAGACCGGCCGATGCCCCTCCGACGAATTGGTCTCGTCGCGCTGGTCGTCGTCACCCTCGTCGCTAGCGGGGCGACGCTTGGATTCGTGGCCGGTGAGCGCGTGCTCGCCGACGCTTCCTCGACACCGGCGTCCGCTCGAGGGGCCGCCGATGCGCTCGACTGTCCCGCAGGCTTGCAGGGCCGGCCCGGCCTAACCGATGAGGCCACCGCATCCCGAATCGTCGAGCTCTATCCGAACCCCACTGTCCACGACAACGTCGGCGAGTATCTGGTCCTCGCGACGCCCCCCGAAACCCGCCTCGAGAACTGGACGATAACTGACGGTCACAGGACCGCCGCCCTGCCGAACGAGACAGTCTCCGGGCGAGTCGCGTTGAGCACCAGCCCGAACGTCACCAAGGGATTGACCGACGAGCCGGTCCTCGAACTCGAGGGAAGCCTGCGACTCGCCGTCGACGGCGATGATCTCGAACTACGGAACGGATCGACGACGGTCGATGCGGTTTCCTACGAGCGTGCACCGCTTGCGGAGCGGTGGTTCCGGGCTAACGGAGACCGTGACGGGACCCAAGACGGGAACGGAGACAACGACGCGGAGACAAACGGAAACGGGGCCGACGAAACCACAACGACGACGCCCGCGACCGGGGACTGGCACCCGCGAGGCGCGACCTGTCTCCCGGTCTCGAGCAGCGAGGTCAACGAGGCCACGGCGTTCGTCCTCCCGGACGCTCCGGAGGTCCCCGTCGAAACGATCCGCCAGGCCGACGACCGACTCCTGCTTGCGGGCTACACCTTCACCTCCAGCGAGGCCGCGAGCGTCCTCCTCGAGGCGGCCGACCGCGGGGTCGACGTCGCAGTCATTCTCGAATCCGGCCCCGTCGGCGGCACTCCTGAAACGACCGAGCCGGTTCTCGAACGACTCGAAGACGGCGGGGTCGACGTTCGCGTCACCGGCGGCGAGGGCGCTCGCTACCGGTACCATCACCCGAAGTACGCGGTCGCCGACGACCTGGTGCTGGTCACCAGCGAGAACTGGAAGCCGTCGGGTATTGGCGGCGCCTCGAGTCGCGGCTGGGGCGTTCGCCTCGAAGACGAAGCGCTCGCGGCCGACCTCGCGTCGGTGTTCCGCGCCGATCACGAGGGGTGGGATACCCAGTCGGGCGCGGCGTTCCGGGCGAATACCTCGTTCGTTGACGACGACAGCGCGGCGACGCCGTCTCGTTCGTTCCCCGCCGAACACGAACCGGCGACCCTGCCCGTCGACTCCGCGGAACTGCTCGTCGCCCCGGACAACGCCGAGGAGCGACTGGTCGAACTGATAGCCGCGGCCGAGGACGACCTCCTCATCAAACAAGCCAGCATCGACGGCGACGTGTCGGTTCTCGAGGCGTCGGTCGACGCGGCTCACCGCGGCGTCGATGTGACGATTTTGCTCGATTCCACCTGGTATCACGAAGACGAAAACGACGCGCTGGCGGACGACCTCGAACGGCTGGCTGCCGACGAATCGCTCCCGCTCGAGGTCGCCCTCGTCGACGAGACAGATCGATTCGAGAAGATCCACGCGAAAGGCGTCGTTATCGATCGGGAGACCGCCGTCGTCGGAAGTGCAAACTGGAACGAGAACGCGTTCACGAACAACCGTGAGGTCCTCCTGGCGTTGCACGGCGAGGAGATCGCAGCCTACTACGCCGCCGTCTTCGAGGACGACTGGGAGGGCGACGGCGGCCCGTGGACGCTCCCGTACGGACTGAGTGTCACCGTCGTCGTCGCGCTCGCGCTCGCAGCGCTCGTCGGCCGTCGGTACGTCCACTTTGGCGACCCGCAGTAGTCAGACGGTCTCCCGTCCGTCAGTACCGGCACACCCACAGTCGCCGTGGTTGCACCGCGAACTCGGTACAGTAGCTCGTATCATACGGTTTACTGTAGTCAACTACCGCCGATCACCAGGGACGGGGTCGGTGATCGGCGGTACATAGTTACAGCAATCCGTATCAGTCGTCGTCGCGCTTGAGAGCGGAATCGACGGAAAAGATGCGTTTCGGGACTGGAACTGGGACAGGGACCGTTCGAGCCGACAGTTCAGTCCGCACAGCCGTCGGGGCCAACCTCGAG
This sequence comes from Natronorubrum halalkaliphilum, assembly GCF_009834785.1. Classification (GTDB taxonomy): domain Archaea; phylum Halobacteriota; class Halobacteria; order Halobacteriales; family Natrialbaceae; genus Natronorubrum; species Natronorubrum halalkaliphilum. Next base: position 2,180 of record NZ_WUYX01000060.1, on the reverse strand, counting down.
ATGCTCGCAGTAGTCCTGCTCGGCGTCGAAACAGTCGGGACACTCCGCGGGTCGATCGATGATCGTATCGAGACGGTCGGCGACCGTGTCGTCGATGACGCTCTCCAGGGCGCGGGCCTCGTCGCGAAACTCCTCGACCTCGAGGACGTTCGCGAGAAACCGCTCGATGATACAGTAGGTCTGGAGAGCGTTGTGGGCCCGCTCGATCCCCTCGTCGGTCAGGCTCGCACCCTTGTACTTCTCGTGTTCGACGAGTTCCCGTTCCTCGAGTTTGCCGATCATCTCGTTGACGCTTGCCGGACTGACCTCGAGTAAGTCCGCGAGCGTGCCGGTCGATGCGGGTCCCTCTTCGATTCGTTGTGCGAGATAGATTGCCTTGAGATATTGATCTGCGGTATTCATGGCCTCCCTCCGTCGTGACCGTTTGTCGCGGTGTTCGTTCCCCGGTGCGTTCGGTCCCGGGGACCCGTACTCGTACTTGTACCCGTACCCGTACCCGTACCCGTACCCGTATGAGTACGGGCTTGCGCTCGTCGAATTCCGGTCAGAAACCCGGTGCCGTTCGAGTCAGATCCTTCGTAAAGCGGCCTGCTCATGCTCTGTGCTCCATGATCTCCGTTACCTCTTCGACGCCCTCTTTCTCCTCTTCGCGAATGTCGTACAGCGTTTCGAGCAGCCGATCCCGATCGATGGCGTACTCGGCGTCGGACGCCTCGATCGCGTCGATCAGGTCGTCGTAGAACTTGTAGGCCGTCTCCTCGTTTGCCAACTGATCGTAGAGTACACCGTCGGTATCTTCCGGCGGGCCGTACTGGGCGTCGACCAATGCGTTAATTTCCTCGTAAGCGACCGTTTCCGCGTCGAGATCGTCGATCAGCGCCTCGAGCCGCTCGCGGTGCTCGGCCGACTCTTCGGCTGCCTCCGTAAGCAACTCTCGCACCGCCTCGTCGACTGCAGCCTGCTCGGATGGCGGCAGGGTTTCGAGGTGGTGGGCGGCGCGTGACTCGACGACCTCCTCCAGTACCACGCCGATCTGGAGGAGTCGAGCGAGTTGGTGGTCGCTCGAGACACGCTGTCCCAAACTCATACCACGTCGTCGGGGCCGCTGATACTTAATCGTCCCTACTCGATACCGACACGTTCTGGCCGTGTCGCTTCCGTTCGGGTCCCGCGTCAGCGATAACGTGGCCGGCGCTCCGCACAGCTATCGTAGCCACTGCGAGCCACTGGACACCTGATCGCACAGTTGTCGTGCGATCAGTTGTAAATAGGTGCAGTTGTCACTACGCCGCTGAGCGGCCAGTCGCCTGGATCGCCGTCGGCGGGAAACCGTTACCGAACGATCGGTATGGAGTCATTAGCTAACTGGGCCGGCGCTGATCGGCAGCTATGGACGTGACCCTATTCGTTGGCAGTCTTCTGGTCGTCAGCGGTGTGATCGTCTATCTATTCCGCGACGCCATATTCTGGCTCCTCCTGTTCGGAATGTTCGACAGATCGGATCTCAGTGAGCTGGGACATTCGCTATTTAAGGGGGCCGGACTGTTCCTGATATTCGAAGGCGGGCTGATCGTGGTGCTCAGCTGATTGGTCTTCGTAACCGAGCGACTTATTTACGGTACCGCCAGACGCGCGCTCCGTCGCCACCGTCGACTGCGTCGACCTGTTTGAGCCCGGATTTGAGACAGCGCCACCAGCCGTCGGTCGTCTCGTAGCCGGCGGGACACTCCGCGTACAGCGCCTCCACGAAATCGGACCGTCGTGCCCGCTGCTCGTCTCGCAGATAGGCCAGGGCGCGACCGACGGCGCGACGACGCCGTTCGACCGTTTCGGTCGAACGACCCGGGATCGACAGCGCATCGAGGTCGGCGATATCTTCGCCGGGACGAACGCTATCCCCGGCGAGTCCCGTCGAAGACGCGTACTCGAGGCCGGTCTGGACGTCCCTGTCCAGCCGCTTTCGCGTGGTCGCGACCGCCCGCCGGGACAGTTCGTCGAGTCGCTCGGCTTCGACGTTCCCGAGGACACCCGCGTCTTCCAGCACGGGGTCTTCCCGAATGCGTGCGACACGCTCGGGGGTCAGCCTCGATGTCGATTTGCCTTGTTGAACGCAAGACGGCATCGGGGTGGGGTTGCTGATCTACAATTTTACGGCGTTAGAGACGACTTTTCGACCTCAG
>NZ_WUYX01000008.1 GCF_009834785.1 Natronorubrum halalkaliphilum | reverse complement strand
ACGATGTGGAAAGGCCTCAAGAAACTTCAGACCTGGGTAGAGGGATACGAACTGCGCTCCTGAGACTTATGGGTAAGAGACAGGACTGAAGTCGTGGGCTTTCTCCTCGAATTTCTGTAATCGCCGCCGACAATCGGTGCGTTTGTAAGCGGATGCGCGGTACTGCGAGCGTACGAACCCCCAATGAGCGGGACTCCCATCCGTCGGTCGATCGCGGACGAACACGTCGGTATCGCCCTGATTCTCGTGTCGGCGATCGGCTTCGGAACGCTCGGCATCTTTGGCATCTACGCCCAGCGAGCGGCGCTCTCGATCCCGACGGTGCTCGTCTTCCGGTTCCTGCTCGCCGGCGCGCTCATCTGGGTGTTTCTCGCCTGGCGCGGCGAACTGACGATCCTCAGCGGACGGCCGCTCCTGATCGCCGTCGCGCTCGGCGGGATCGGCTACACAGCCCAGAGCGGCCTCTACTTCCTCGGACTGGAGTTCATGACCGCCGGACTGGTCGCGATCGTCCTCTACACGTACCCCGCCTTCGTCGTCGTGCTCGCGGTCGCCACGATCGGCGAGCGGCTGAGCCGACCCATGGTGGGGGCGCTCTGTCTGGCCTTCGCGGGAATCGTCCTCGTCACCGGGGCGAACCCGGCAGGTGCGTCGCTCGCCGGCGTAGTGATCGTCCTCGGCGCCGCGCTCGCCTACGCCTGCTACATCACCGGCTCGAGGGCGGTGCTCGAGACGGTCGACCCGATGGTGCTGACCGCATACGTCCTGCCCGCCGCCGGCGTTTCCTGCGTCGTCATCGGCACTGCGACGGGGCAACTCGCGGTGCCGACGACGCCGTCGGCGTGGACGATCCTGCTCTGTATCGCCGTCTTTGCGACCGCCGTCCCGGTCGTGACGTTCTTCGCGGGACTGAAATATATCGGCGCCAGCCGAGCGAGCATCGTCAGCACCGCGGAACCGCCCGTCACGGTCGTCCTCGGAGCCGCGCTGTTTTCCGAACCGGTCACTGCGACGACCGTCATCGGCGGCGCGTTGATCCTGGCCGGCGTGATCGTCCTCGAGCGGGAGTGACGGGTTCCCGGACTCGCTGACTCGCTGACTGCTGACTGCTGACTGCTGGACGTTCCGGAAGCGACGTCTCCCACGCCGGCAGCGTTCGACGTGTCAGTAGCTATTTTTATCGCAGGCTACTACGGGCAGGTGTGTCCTCGAGACGACGGATTTCGGCGACGATTCCGACGGGCGCCCGTACGATCGGACTCTGTCTCGTCCTTGCAATCGTCGGCTGGCTGACCGGGTTCGCCGCGACGCTCGGGGTCGAACTCCACCTGCTCGCGCTGGGTTACGGCGGCGGAACGGTGACCCAGCTCGGCTCGGCGGTCGCGTTCAACGTCGTCGGTGCCGGCGGCCTCGCGCTGACGTACCTGATCGTCCGTCGAAACGGATTCGACCGGTCGTTCATCGTCGAGTTCCTCCGACTGCGCAAGCCCACGAGGTGGGATCTGGTGTGGATCGTCGCCGGCCTGGTCGGTGCGTTCGTCGTCGCGTTCGGCTATCAGGTGGCCATCGAACTGCTCGATCCGTTCGGAACCGGCGGCGACGGCACGACCCACTCGGGAATCGAGCAGGGACGCGAGTACCCGCTTCTGTTGTTACTCGGAATCCCGATCGCCCTCTTGCTCACTGGCCCCGGCGAAGAACTGCTCTACCGCGGTGTCGTCCAGTCGCGGCTCGGCGAGACGTTTCCGACGGCCCTCGCCGTGCCGCTGGCCGCGCTCGTGTTCGCCGTCGTCCACTTCCCGGTGTACATGGGCGATGAACTGGGGGCCGTATTCGTCAGTCTCGGTACGGTCACGGCGCTGGGGCTGTATCTCGGAATCCTCTACGAACTCTCGGACAACCTGCTCGTCCCCGCACTGGTCCACGGGGCGTTCAACGCGGTCGTCTATCTCCAGAACTTTCTGGCGTACGTCTGACTCCGGTTAGTCTGGAGATCGTTCCGTCTCGTCGCGTTCGGTCTCGGCTTCGGCCTCGGTCTCGGGCTCGAGATCCGGGCCCCACTCCCAGTCGTCCACGGAATCATCGGATTCCGCCTCGTTCCAAGCCGAGTCGGTCTCGGCCCCGTCTTGGTTGTCGCTACTCGTGCTCGGACGCGGACTCGAGTCTTCCACCTCGAGAAAGTCAGCCGCCGCCGTCGCGGACGCTGATTCCGTTCCCTCTCCGACCTCGGTCGTAGCGCCTTCGTTCGAGTGCCAGACGCCGGACTCGTTCGGATCGTTCCGCTCCCGGGCGGATGCCACACCGTCCGACGTCGCCGTCCGCCGGTCGGCCTCGCGCTTATCGGTGATGAACCGGCCGTCGTCGGTGCCGAAGTCGGTCCACCGTCTCACCGCCCCGCCGGTTCCGACCGTCGCGACACTCATCGCAACGACCGTCCCGAGGACCGGAACGAGGTGACTCGCGCCGAGCAGCGCCGTTCCGGTCACGAGCGCCCGTCGAAGCGACGGCGCGTCGTCCCCGAGTCGTCTCGCGATTCGGTCGCCGACGGCGACCGTGCCGAACGAGCCGCCGACGATCAACAGCACACCCCAGAGGAACAAGCCGGGGAGAGCGATCAATGCGCCGAGGGAGAGAACGGCCGGATCCTCGATGAGATACATCGTAACGAACAGCGGGGCCACGGCGACGACGAGCAAACCGAAAAAGACGACGAATCCGGTCGCGAACGCCAGGTCCGGCCGATCGACGATGTCGTCCCGAACCGTTCGCGCGGACGCGGTGAGTCCAGCGATCAGTAGTCCGCCGACCACGAGCGTGAGGACCATCCAGCCGATCGTCAATCCGAACGCTCGAGGGACGTCGAGGATGGCGACTATCGGTTCGGTGGCGAGCCTCGAGGTCGCAGTGGCGGGCGTGGCGGCGAACGCCGTATCGAGTTCGACGACAGCGGGAAACACGTGCGTGTCGTGTACGATGCCCAGGGCCGACTAAAAACGTGCGATCACTCGGCTGGTGTGCTTACTGGCACAAATCGCCGACCCGGCGTCTCGATGTTCGAAACCGACGAAATCAACACGGCTTTGGTCGGCTACTCCCAACAGCGACCTAATGATCGACCTTCTCTTCCCGGAAATCGCGACGATCGCGCTCTTCGTCGTGGCGATCCTCGGAATGATCGCACTGCTCTATATCTCGACGCAGTGGTAGCGCCAGTGAGAATGTGGGTGTGGAGGTGAGAGGAAGACCGAGAGCGTGGGACGACGATTTCACTCGACGAACGACCGAACCGTCACCTCGAGCGCCCGCGCCGCCTCGCGAACCGCATCGACCCGGACGTACTCACGCGGCGCGTGTGCGACGGCCCCTCCGTCGTCCGCGAGCACGCCGGGCCCGAAGACGACCGTCGGCGCGTCCGCCGCGAAGTACGACGCCTCGGTCGCCGCGGTAAAGGGCCGAACGTCGCCGCCGGACGCAGCCGCGAGCGTTTCGACGATCCGCGCGTCGGGATCGGTGTCCCAGGCCTCGAGAAACGGCGTCGGTCGGTCGGTAAATCGGACCTCGAGCCCGACGTCGTCGGGTACGGCCGCACGCAGGTGATCTGTCAGGGCCGCGTGAAACTCGTCTGCGGTCTCCGGCGGCACGCTTCGGCGGTCGATCGTCAGCGCGCAGTCGGCCGGCACCTGGTTGGTCGCCTCGCCGCCCTCGACGACGGTCGGAGTGAGCGTCGCCGCGCCGAGTTGTGGGTGTCTCGGGGGCGCGTCGTCGCGGTCGCCGAACGTCCTGATCGCGGCCAGCACGTGCTCGAGGGCGGCGACCGAATTGACCCCCGTCTCCGGTTGGGCGGCGTGGGCGTTTGCACCCGTCAGATGAATCGTCCCCTGGAATCGTCCCTTCGCGGCCGTACAGACGTCGAGATTCGTCGGCTCGCCGACGATCACCGCGTCCGCGTCTCGAGTCGGCGAGTCCGGACCCGATGCCAGATCGTACGCCCCCGTCGAAAGCACCTCCTCGTCGGGGGTGATCGCGAGCGTCACGCGGCCGTCCGTGGGGTCGACGGCGAAGAACGCCGCCAGTAACGCGGCGAGGGGCCCTTTCGCGTCACAGGAGCCGCGGCCACGAATCACGTCGTCACCGTCGGCCTCGGCTCCGCTCTCGTCGCGCTCGAACGGCACGTGGGGCGAGACGGTGTCGATGTGGGTGTTCAGCAGGACGTGGGTCTCGGCGTCCGCCGGCCCGCGAGTCGTCAGTACGTTCCCCGCGTCGTCGATTCGCGGGGTAACCCCGTTCGCCTCGAGCGTCTCGCACAGGAACTCCCGCATCGGGCCGACGTCCTCGTGGGAGGCGCGTCGGACGGCGGTCTCGAGAAAAGCGATGGGGTCGAAGGCACTACCGTGGGCGGGTTCCACCGCGGCCGTGTCGTCTTCGGTCACAGTTCGGCCGGCGATTCGACGGTCACTTCGCCGTCGAACTCGTGTTCGACGGGGCCGGTGAGCGTCGCGTGTCCGCGCTCGTTGAAGCTCACCTGTAGATCGCCGCCCGGCGGCTTGACGGCGACCGGGTCGGCGTCGGTGTGTCCGAGGCGACGCGCGATGACGGCGATGGCGACCGCGCCGGTGCCACAGGAGTCCGTCTCTCCCTCGACGCCGCGTTCGTAGGTTCGCTGATCGAACCCGCCGCTGCCGTCGGGGCTGGCCACGCAGACGTTCGTCCCCCTCGGGAAGTCGTCGGCGTACCGAACGGGCGGCGCGATCTCCTCGAGATCGACGTCCTCGACGTCGTCGACGAACGCGACGGCGTGTGGAACGCCGGTGTTGACCACCGTCACCTCGAGGCCTTCGATCGCCGTTTCGAACACCTGCTCGTCGGCGTCGACGGGGATCTTGTCGGGATCGAACGTCGGGGATCCCATCTCGATCGTGATATCGCCGTCCGTGCGATCCGCGCGCAGCGTACCCGACTGCGTGTCGATCATGACGCTCTCGGTACCCGTCCGATCCATGGCCCACTCGGCGGCACAGCGGGCGCCGTTGCCGCACATGGGTGCCGTCGAGCCGTCGGGCTGGACCAGCGTCATGACGACGCGTGGCGGACTGAACTGCTCTTCGAGGGCGAGAAAGAGGATGCCGTCGGCACCGACGCCCTCCGCTCGGTCGCACTCGCGCTCGGCGAGTGCGCTCCGATCGGGGACGTATTCGTCCGCGTGGATGATTAGAAAGTCGTTGCCGGTGCCGTGGTATTTCTGAAATGGAACGCTCATCGTGCTATCGTGTCTCGGGGTCGGTATCTACGTCTCGGTTCGCGTCCGCATCAATCTTCGCGTTCGCGGTCGCGTCCGTCTCGGCGTTCGCCGGACGGGACGCGTTCGTCCGCTCTTGCGGTGTTTCGCTCGAGCCATCCGAGACACCGCGTGTCTCACACTCGAGTCGGATCACGTCGTCGAACGTCTCGCGTCGCCGGGCGAGCCGGACTGCTTCGCCGTCGACGACGACCGACGCGGGTCGGGGCCGGGAGTTGTACTGGTTGGCCATCTCGTAGCCGTAGGCCCCGGCGTTGCCGATGGCGAGGACGTCCCCGCGCTGACTGGCCGGCAGTTGGCGGTCGGTACAGAAAACGTCCCCGCTCTCGCAGATCGGACCGGCGATTGTCTGCGACAGCGTCTCGCGGTGGATGTGATCGGTGTGGCCGTCGCGACCGTCGCCGTGATCGTCCCTCCCATTGCGACCGCTCTCGGTTTCGCCACCGTCGTCACCGCCGCTCGACTCGGCCGTCAGATTCCGGATCGGATGATACGCGTCGTACATCGCGGGCCGCAACAGGGTCGTCATCCCGGCGTCGACGCCGACGGCGACCGTGTCGCGGGCCTCCTTGACGGTGTTGACCTCCGACAGGAGGACGCCCGCGTCCGCGACGAAGTAGCGTCCGGGTTCGATCGTCAGTCGCGCGTCGATCTCGCCGATCGCCTCGCGAGTCGCGTCGGCGACCGCCTGGAGGTCCAGCGGCTGTTCGTCCTCGCGGTAGGGGACGCCGAAGCCGCCGCCGACGTCGACGAACTCGAGGCCGCCGACCTCGGCGGCGACGGATCGGGCCAGATCGCCCATCCGCGAGACGAACTCCCGATGATCGTCCAGTTGGTCGCTCGAGACGCCCGAGCCGACGTGGGCGTGGACGCCAACGACGTCGAAGCCGCGGTCGGCCGCGTCCGCGAGCACCTCGACCGCGCGCTCTGCGGGGACGCCGAACTTGGCGTTGGCTCCCGTTTCGACCTTTTCGTGGTGACCCGCGCCGATGCCCGGATTCACGCGGAGACAGAGCCGCCCGTCGTAGCCCCGGTCCGCGAGGCGGTCGATCGTGTCCTCCGCTCCGACGGTGATCGTCAGGTCGGGGTACTCCGCCCAGGCGTCGACGACCCAGTCCAAATCCCGTGCGGGCGGGTTGACGGCGGTGTAGTGGACGTCCGCGCCCGTTGCATCGTCCCCGGTTTCCGACTCGACGGCCGCGAGCGCGCGTTTGACTTCGCCGGCGGAGGCGCACTCGAGTCCGATTCCCTCGCCGTGAATCGTCTCGAGGAGTTCCCCGAGCGCGTTGGCTTTGACGGCGTAGAAAATGTCGGTGTCGGGAAACGCGGTTTCGATTCGACGAGCGTTCTCGCGCACGCGCTCGAGATCGAGGACGTACAGCGGCGAGCCGTAGTCCGCGATCAGCGTCCGGAGGTCGGCGGCGTCCCAGTCGCCGAGGCGACGGACGGCCGGTGACGCCACGAGTTCAGTCATTGTTCGAGTGAAGTGATCGCGAGAATTCAAGCGTTTGGGTTCTGTTCTCTGCAGTAACGATCGAATTTGAACCGGTTGTTCGACCCGTGCTGTGCTATTGATCTCGAGCGAACCTTCGCTCAGCCGCGGAAATCTTCGATTTCCGTACGACCCGAGGCACTCGCCCCGCTCCGCCTGTAGAGGTATCCTTCTCGGCGTACCGTTCGTCGAGGGGGATTCTATCGAGTGTGTCCTGGTTCTCGTGTGATACGGTTTACTGTAGTCAATTACCGCCGATCACCAGAGCGGGGTCGGCGATTGGCAGTACATAGTTACAGCAATCCGTATGAGTCCACGTTCAGTGGAGATACTCTTTTCTGCCTATCGGTACGATATCGGATAGTGACGCAGCCGCTCACCTCAGTCGTCAGCAGCGCCGTCAGTATGTTGACCGTCGGAGTAGCGCTCGGACTGTTGTTCCTCGGCTGGTCGAACTTCTGGATCGTGTTCGTGATCGGATTCGGGTTCGTCCTGCCGGCAGCCGTCCAACTCGCGCAGTGGTACGATTCACAGTCTTCGAGTCAGTCTCCCGATTCACCGTCACACAGCGATAACGAACAGCAACGGGCGCTCGAGACACTGCGCCAGCGCTACGCCAGCGGCGAGATCGACGAGGCAGAGTTCGAACGACGCGTCACGCGTCTGCTCGAGACTGAATCGGTAGCTGACGCGAAGACGGTTTTCGAGGATACTGACGAGGAGGCCGCCGAGCGAACCCTCGAATCCGAGCGAAACGGATGATCGTTCCTGGAACGGGTCACGGACCACGTCCGAGTCACTGCTCTCGATGTCGCGGTTCCTACTCTGAGGGATGGTGCTCGGCGAACGTAGCCGGTCGATTGCACCGACTCTGTTTTGCACAACCTACGTCGAGTCCCGACCTGGCCGCCTATTCTCGCAGCGCGTCCTCGCGTTCGGTCGCCTCGAGCGTCTCCGTCTCGAGATCGGTCGCCACGACGGCTGGCTTGTACGCGCCGCCCTCGAAGAGGTCGTGATCGCTGATCGAGGACTCGACGAATCGCGTGAACGCGCGCCGGTTTGCCGGCAGTTCCCCGTAGACGACCTCCTCCTCGACGAGATCGTAGACCGGGATGCGCGGGGTGAGGAGCGTATTCTCGCCGACGACGCTGTTCTCGCCGACGACGAAGCCGGAGGTCACGCGACAGCCCGCACCGAGCGAGACGTTGTCCTCGACGATGACCGGCGCGCTCTCGACGGGTTCCAGGACGCCCCCGATAAGCGTGTTCGCGCCGAGTTTGACGTTATCGCCGATCTGGGCGCAGGAGCCGACGGTGTCACAGGAGTCGACGAGGGTTCCGTCGCCAACGGAGGCCCCGATGTTGACGAAGGCCGGACTCATCAGGATACAGTCCGAGCCGATGTGTGCGCCCTTGCGAACGACCGTGCCGTCGGGCGTATTGCGACTGCCGCGGTCGCCGTACTCGCTCGAGTCGGCCAACGGCAGGACGTCGTTGTACGCGGTCCCCCCGTGGTCGTACTGTTGGATCGATCGAAGGCCGAAGTTCAGCAGGATGCCCTGCTTGACCCATTGGTTGGCCTCCCACTCGCCGTTTCGCTTTTCGGCCGCCCGTACCTCGCCGTCCTCGAGGGCCTCGAGGAAGGCTTCCAGAGCGTCGTACTCGTCCTCGCCGGCGGTCTCGGCGTCGATCTCGTCGGCGTCGTATGCTGCCCACAGCTGCTCGATTTCGTCCTTCAGTGCACTCATTCGGCAATCACGTCCGAAAACTCGTACCAGCCCGACTTTTGTCCAGCGATCCACGCCGCCGCGTCGACCGCGCCGGCGGCGAAAACGCCTCGATCCTCGGCGCGGTGAGTCAGTCGAAGCTCCTCGTGGTTGTCCGCGAGGATTACTTCGTGTTCGCCCGTTACGTTTCCGGCGCGGAGCGCGTGGACGCCGATCTCACCCGCTTCGCGCGGGTCCTCGCCCACACGACCGTGCGTTCGCTCGGTAAACTCGCCGTTTGCCTCGATCTCCTCGAGCAGGCCGTTCGCGGTGCCACTCGGGGCGTCGCGCTTTGCGTTGTGGTGGGTCTCGACCAGTTCGACGTCGTAGCCCGGCAGGTTCCGGACGGCCTCGCCGACCACGTTCAGCAGGGCCTGCACCCCGCGGGCGAAGTTCGGCGCGTGGAGGACGGCGACCGCCTCGCTGGCCGCCTCGAGCGCCTCGCGCTGGTCGTCGTCGAAGCCGGTCGTGCCCGTGACGAACGCGACGTCGGCGTCGGCGCAGGTGGCGGCGTAGTCGACTGCCGACTCGGGGCCGGTGAAATCGACGACCACCGTCGGCTCGCGGTCGTCGACCAGCGAGTCGAACTCGGCCGCGGACTCGATCTCGACGCCGTCGACCGTCTCGTCGGCCGGGTCGCGGTTGACCGCGAAGACGACCTCGCAGTCGTCACGGTCCGCGGCGGCGGCGATCACTTCCCGTCCCATCCGGCCCGTCGCGCCGGTGACGCCGAGCCGGACCGTCATCGATCACCCTCCGCGGCCGGTTCCGCGTCGCTCGCGTCGACGCCGTCGACCGCGGACTCGCCCTCGAGGTCCGCGAGGACGGTCTCGAGGTCCTCACGGTATTCGTCGGCGAGACGGGACAGCGGCGAGCGGAGTCGAGCCGGGCCGTAGCCCCGGATCTCCATGGCTTCCTTGACGGGGATCGGGTTGGTCTCGACGAAGAGTTCGCGGAACAGCGGGCCGAGTTCGTGGTGGATGTTCCGTGCGCGTGCGTAGTCGCCGTCGATGGCGGCGCCGACCATCGCGCAGGTGAGTTCCGGTTCGATGTTCGCGGCGACGCTGATCGTCCCCGTCCCGCCGACAGAGATGGTCGGGAGCGTGAGCGCGTCGTCGCCCGAGAGGACCGAAAAGTCCTCGTCCATCGTGCGCTCGGCGATCTCGCCGATCTGGCCAAGGTCGCCGCTGGCGGCCTTGTAGCCCGCGATGTTCTCGTGGGAGGCGAGTTCGACGGCCGTGTCGGGTTCGATGTTTCGACCCGTCCGCGAGGGGACGTTGTAGACGATCTGTGGCAGGTCGACCGCGTCCGCGATCGTTCGGAAGTGCTCGACCAGCCCGCGCTGTTCGGGCTTGTTGTAGTACGGCGAGATGAGCAACAGGGCGTCCGCGCCGGCTTCCGCCGCGCGCTCGGAGAGCTCCAGCGCCTCGCGGGTGTTGTTCGAGCCCGTGCCCGCGATGACGGGGACGTCGTCGACGGCCTCGATGACCGCCTCGACGACGCGGACGTGTTCGTCGTGGGTCAGCGTCGCGGATTCGCCGGTCGAGCCGACGGGAACGAGCCCGTCGACGCCCGCGGCCTCGAGTCGCTGGGCGTCGGTCTGGAGCGTTTCGAAGTCGATGCGTTCGTCCTCGTCGAACGGCGTACACATTGCCGGGAAGACGCCGGTGAAGTCGATGGTGGATGTCATGGTCTGTGGGTTGCTGAGTGGCTACTTGATTGTGGGTGATGTTCGTCTCGCGTCGGGTTCGAGCGTCGAACCCGTTTGCGCCCGAATCGCACCCGAGACGGGGGCGCTACGCCCGCCTCGAGCACTGGTTACGGGCGTTTTTTACCAAAAGGAGCCGCAGACGAACCGCTCACGCGACGAGAGACGACGACGCGAGCGGAACGGGACATACGAGTGAAACCGACAGGGACGAACTTATGAATTTCGTTCTTACCTGACGAGGACGCATCTGCGAGACGTGGCGAGCGCGGGCTGCGTATCTTCGAGACGTACCGAGCGACGAATCTGTCAACGTCCGAGACAACGTTGTGGGATCACACGATCGCCCCTGCTGTGTGTGTCGATATATCCCGCGGTGTTTATACATCATGATCACTTACCCTCGTCTATGACAGACTTCGGACTGAAACTACGGATGTTCGTCGTCGGCTCGATGCTGGCGGCGCTGTACCTGTTCGTCGGGGCCGTCGGACTGGCGTTTCTGGGGTCGGGCGCGTGGCCGATCGTCTTGCTGTTGCTGATCACGTTCCCGTTCATCCAGTACAAGATCGGAACCTGGGCCGCTACCAGACAGGCCGAGGAGATGCCCGAGACCGGCCAGTACGCGGATATTCACCGGATGACCGAGTCGCTCAGCCGCGATATGGGAATCGACAAGCCCAAACTGATGGTCCAGCAGATGGGCGTGCCAAACGCCTTCGCGACGGGCCGGAAGGGCAACGGCGTCGTCGTCGTCAGCGAGGAACTCATCCGCCTGCTCGACCGCGACGAACTCGAGGGCGTCGTCGCCCACGAACTCGCCCACATCAAGAACCGCGACGTGTTGATGATGACGATCGGCAGCTCCATCGGGATGATGGTCGGCTACGCCGTCTACTTCGTCTACGTGTTTGGCGGCGAGGACAACCCCGGTGGCTTCATCGTCGGGATGGTGCTCTCGATGTTCGCCCAGATGCTCGTGACGGTGCTCGTGATGGCGATCTCCCGGTACCGCGAGTACGTCGCCGACGACGACGCGCGACAGTACATCGGCAGCGGCGACCCGCTCGCGCGAGCCCTCGAGAAGATCTCGAAGGGCGCCGAGAACCGCGAGTCGACCATCGGCGACGGACAGGCCGCGCTCTGTATCTTCAACTCCGAGCGCGGGCTGCTCGAGACGGTGTTCGCGACCCACCCGCCGACGGAAAAGCGCATCGAGAAACTCCGCAGCTAAGACAGTAATCAGCGGCGGTGAAGTCGGTATTTTGACCGCGCTATTCTCTTCCCCGCCCGTCTCGTCCGAGCTGCTGTACCCGTTCTCGGAGCGACCGCGCCCGTCCCGGGGCTTCGGAACTGACGTTCGGCGATCCGTCCCGCGGCGGCCCGTGACCCGCGTCGATACGTAACTCGGCTCGAGAAGTGCCAACCGCTCTACCGTATGCTGCGAGAACGCCGCGATTTTTACGGTAGCCCGACAGAGCATAGCCTATGACGGAAATTCACCCCGGTCAGCGCGTCGCCGTTCTCGTCGACGCCCAGAACCTGTATCACACTGCACAGAGCATCCACAGCCGCAATATCGATTACTCCGCGCTCCTCGATAAAGCCGTTCAGGACCGCGAACTCACCCGTGCGATCGCGTACGTCATTCGTGCGGACTCGCCGGAAGAGGAGAGTTTCTTCGAGGCGCTCATCGACATTGGCTTCGAGCCGAAGATCAAGGACATCAAGACGTTCTCCGACGGAACCAAGAAGGCGGACTGGGACGTCGGCATGAGCCTCGACGCGGTGACGCTTGCAAACCACATCGACACGCTCGTGCTCTGTACGGGCGACGGCGACTTCTCCCGGCTCTGCTCGCACCTGCGCCACGAAGGCGTCCGCGTCGAGGTGATGGCGTTCGAATCCTCGACGGCCGAGGAACTCATCGATGCCGCCGATTCGTTCATCGACCTCGGCGAACGCCACGAGACGTTCCTGCTCTAGGCGCGCGGAGATCGGTCTCGTTATGGACGGGTGAGACGTCGACGCCACTCGAGCCAGTAGACGCCGCTTGCGAGTAGAGAAACGGATATTCGGCCGATTATCGGACTGTCGGGCTGTCGCAGTCGAGAGCGTGACGAAATAATCGCGCCGTCAGGACCGCTCCGGATACTGATTGTGCCAGAGGCCGACCAGCAGTGCATACCCCGTAATCAGTAGTATCACACCCGCCAGAACGTACACTACTGGTCCCGAGACGAGCGTGGCCGGACCGGCCAGCGTCAGGCTCCCGAGCACGAGCAGGGCAACCCCGAGGCCGATTTGCGTCGCGTCCATGCGATAGCGGTACTACTGAATCGACTATTATAACGTTCGCTATCTCGTTTTTATCACGATATCTGACAATTATTCGTGCCGCCGATACGTGTGGTAACAATGCGCACTGGTTGCAGACTAGTTCGTCCTCGCTCGAGGTCGAAGGGCTTTCGACCGGCCGCGGTGAACTCCTCGGCAATGAGCGACTCAGCCGACGGAAGCGGACGGGCGGGACTGCGGAACCTCCGAACGATCGCGGACTACCAGTTCGGTGCGGGCGCGGGCGCGGCACTGTTCCCGTCCGCCGACTCGCTGACGATCAAGCGGACCACCTCGGGGCGACCGCAGCAGGTCCACGCCGATGCGGGCCGCATCGTCTCGTTCGGAACCGATGGCCGGTTTACGCTCGGGCTCGAGGGCGGTCGCCGTCTCCACGAGGCGCTCGCCCATCCGGCTTATCGCGTGGTCGTCGACGACGAGAGCGAACCGTTCGTTCGCGACGAAAAGAACGTCTTTACGAAGTTCGTCCTCGAGGCAGGCGCGGAGATCCGTCCGGGCGACGAGGTGCTGGTGGTCCACGAGCGCGGCGAACTGATCGCGGTCGGCACGGCACAGCTCGGCGCCGACACGATCGAGGACTTCGAGACCGGGATGGCGGTGAACGTTCGCGAAGGCGCGCCTGCGTCCGACTGATACGGTTTACTGTAGTCAATTACCGCCGATCACCGATCCCGTCCCTGGTGATCGGCGGTAAATAGTTACAGCAATCCGTATGAGACGAACTGCTGTATCGGTGCCGAAAGCGACCACCAGCGGTCTTGGGGTGCTTTCCGGGACGCAGTTACAGCGGACCGTCTGAGCGAACTCACGGCGAGCAACGGTCATCGACGCCGCCGTCAATGCCGACGCTGACGACGTCGCTCGAACGAGTTTCCGAGTCAGAAATTGCCGCTGCTGCTTTATGGTCCCCGGGGACAACCGACCGCATACGTTCGACGTCGCGGACTCCCCCGCTGACGCCGATCCTCCACCCATGCCGTCCGTTACGCTCTCCATCGAATCCGTCCTCGCCGTGCTCGACGTCGTCGGACTGCCGGCGCTGTTCGTCGTGTTCGTCCTGAAAGGCGCGCTCGTCGGCAAAATCTTTCCGACGAGCGTCTGCCTCTCCGGCTACGTGGTTCTCACCGGTCCGACCCGCGCGGGCGCGGTCTCGCTCGTCGTCCTGGTGACGGTCGCACACGTGATCGGCCAGTTCGCCGTCTACACCGGTAGCAGGCGGTACGGCGAGGAACTCGTCGCGGCGGTTCCATATCTCCACCTCGAGCCGTCTTCGGATCGATTCCGTCGGGTCGACCGCTGGTTCGACCGGTACGGCGACCTCGCGGTCTTCGGGACGAACGTGATCCCGTGGAGTCGCGGGCTGATCGCGATTCCCGCCGGGGTGAGCGCGTACCCTCGTCGGCGGTATTTCGTCCACGTCGGTTCGTCGACGCTTCTGTATCACGGCGTCTACGTCGCCGTACCGTTGTTCGGACTCGCCGCGCTCGGGTGACCGGGAACCGACGCTCGGGGCGGGCGAGCCAGACCGCAGCATAAAAGGTTGCGGGAGGCGACGTGTCGGGTATGTTTGGAGGAGGCGGCGGACTGAACCCGCGCAAGATGGAACAGATGATGGAACAGATGGGGATCGACGTCGAGGATATCGAGGCCGAAGAGGTCATCATCCGCACCGACGAGTACGATCTCGTCTTCGACAACGCCGAAGTCACGAAGATGGACGCTCGCGGCCAGGAGACCTACCAGGTCATCGGCTCGCCCGAACAGGTCGAGTCCGGTGCGGCCGGCGGCGCCGGTGGCGGCGCGGGGGCCGACGATGACGGCAGTGCGATTCCGGACGACGACGTCGAACTCGTCGCCACCCGCGCCGGCGTCAGCGAGGACGAGGCCCGCGAGGCCCTCGAGGACAACGACGGCGACCTCGCCGCCGCAGTCGGCGACCTCGAGTGACCATCGCGTGAGTCGCGATTCTGATACCGACGACGAGAGCGGTGCTGCCCGTGCGGACGACAGCGATGAGAGCGACGCCGAGCAGGCGGTCGAGGAGCGCGTCCCCGTCTTGCTCGTCCGCGGCGACCGCGAGTACCTCATCCCACCGGGGGGCGAACAGGGAACGGACCTCGGCGTGCTCGAGGTCCCGGAGGACGTTCAACCGGGAGACACGATCGAGACGCATCTGGGCGACGCGTTTCAGGTCCGCAGGCTGCGCGGACCGGACCTGTTCCACCAGTTCGAGCGGACCGGCGCGCCGATGGTGCCCCGCGATATCGGGCTGGTGATCGGCGAGACGGGCATCGCTCGGGGCGACCGAGTGCTCGATACCGGCACCGGAACGGGCGTGCTCGCGGCTTCGATGGCCCGCGCCGGCGCGTCGGTGGTCACCTACGAACGCGATCCGGAGTTCGCCGAAGTCGCCCGCGAGAACATGGCACTCGGCGGCGTGTCCGACGCCGTCGACGTCCGAACCGGTGATTTGACGGAGGAACTCGAGACCCTCGAGGCGTCGTCGTTCGACGTTTTGACCCTCGATACGGGTGATGCGGCGTCCATCGTCGGACACGCGCCCGAACTGCTGGTCGAGGGTGGGTTTCTCGCGGTCTACAGCCCGTTCATCGAGTCGACTCGCGAGGTCGTCGAGACGGCCCACGAGGCAGACCTATCGAACGTCCGCACGCGAGAGACCATTCAGCGCGAGATGCAGTTCGACGACCGCGGCTCGCGCCCCTCGACCGCGCCGGTCGGCCACACGGGCTATCTGACGATCGCGCGGAACGTGTAGCGGCCGCGGTTCGATCTGGACATAGATCTGGATCTGGATTTGAATTTCGGTCTCGGTCGCGAACTGCGAACTACGACCCGTGAACCGCGGCCCCTGAGCGGTATGCGTGACAGTCGCTGTCCGTCTCCGATACCGGCTGTAAACCACATCCTACTGCAGCATTCATTCGATACCGAGTTGCGAATGGGCGCGAGTGTTCGCAACCTTCTTTATTCGCTCGGGTGTCCACGACAGTAGCAATGGCTGTACTCTGGCTGGACGAGATCAGTGCCGACGACCTCGAAAAGGTCGGCGGCAAAGGCGCCTCCCTGGGCGAGCTTACGGGTGCTGGGCTGCCCGTGCCACCGGGGTTCGTGGTAACCGCCGGAACATATCGATCGTTTATCGAGGAAGCCGAAATCGACGAGGAACTGTTCGAAGCCGTTGACGTCGACGTCGACGACTCGAGCGCGCTCGCGAACGCGGCCGACCGCGCACAGGAACTCATTATCGAGACGCCGTTCCCCGACGATCTGCGCGAGGAGATTCTCGAGTCCTACGGACGGGTCGGCGACGGCGAGGCGTTCGTCGCTGTTCGGTCGTCGGCGACGGCCGAGGACCTGCCGGACGCATCGTTTGCGGGACAACAGGAGACGTTTCTGAACGTCACGGAGGAGAATCTGCTCGATCGTGTCCGCGAGTGCTGGGCGTCGCTGTTTACCCAGCGAGCGATCTACTACCGTCAGGAGCAGGGCTTCGACCACTCCGCCGTCAACATCGCTGTCGTCGTCCAGCAGATGGTCGACGCCCAGAAATCGGGCGTGATGTTCACGAGCCACCCGTCGACGGGCGATCCGACGATGATCATCGAGGCCGCGTGGGGGCTCGGCGAGGCCGTCGTCTCCGGCGCCGTCTCGCCGGACAACTACGTCATCGACCGCGAGGACCGGTCGGTCGACGTCACCGTCGCCGAGAAGAAGGTGATGCACGAGAAAGACGAGGAGACGGGGACGACTGTCGAGCGCGAGGTGCCCGAAGCAAAGCGCAACGAACGGGTCATCTCCGACGACGAGATCGGCGACCTCATGGACCTCGGTGAACGCGTCGAGGATCACTACGACGAACCACAGGATGTCGAGTGGGCAATCGTCGACGGCGAGGTCTTCATGCTCCAGTCCCGACCGATCACGACAATCGACGAGACCGGCGAGACCGCAGCGGCGGCCGGCGGCAGCGTCGACCCCACGCAGGGCCTCACCGACGGCAGCGGCAGCGTGCAGGCTGCGGGCGGCGAAAGCGGGGATGCCTCGACGGGAGACTCCTCCGGTGACGTCATCGTCGACGGACTCGGCTCGAGTCCGGGTACCGTCAGCGGGGCCGCACAGATCGTCACGAAACTCGACGATCTGGACAAGGTCGGCGAGGGCGACATCATCGTCACCGAGATGACGATGCCCGACATGGTGCCCGCGATGAAGCGAGCGGCGGGGATCATCACCGACGAGGGCGGAATGACCAGCCACGCCGCGATCGTTTCCCGAGAACTCGGCGTCCCGGCCATCGTCGGCACGACCAACGCCACGACGGTCCTCGAGGACGGCCAGGTCGTCACGCTCGACGGCGACAAGGGCGCTGTCCTCGAGGGCTCGGAAGTCGACCCCGACGAGGAGACCGAACCCGTCGAGGAAGTTCGCCCGCAGTCGCCGGTCAAGCCGATGACCGCGACCGAGGTGAAGGTCAACGTCTCGATTCCCGAGGCCGCCGAACGCGCGGCCGCGACGGGTGCCGACGGCGTCGGCCTGCTCCGCATGGAGCACATGATCCTCTCGTTGAACCAGACGCCGGCGAAGTTCATCCAGGAAAACGGCGAGGATGCCTACATTCAGGAGCTCGTACAGGGGATCCGCGGCGTCGCCGACGAGTTCTATCCGCGTCCGGTTCGCGTGCGCACCCTCGACGCCCCGACCGACGAGTTCCGTCAACTCGAGGGCGGGGACGACGAACCGACGGAGCACAACCCGATGCTTGGCTACCGGGGCATCCGGCGCTCGCTGGATCGGCCGGAGGTCTTCGCCCACGAACTCGAGGCGTTCCGGCGGCTCTTCGAGATGGGCTACGACAACGTCGAGATCATGTTCCCGCTGGTCAACGACGCGGAGGACATCTATCGGGCAAAGACGCTCATGAAAGAGGCCGGGATCGACCCCGACAAACGCAAGTGGGGCGCGATGATCGAAACCCCGGCGTCCGCGCTGTCGGTCGAAGGGATGGCCGAGGCGGGTATCGACTTCGCCTCCTTCGGGACCAACGACCTCACCCAGTACACGCTCGCGGTCGACCGGAACAACGAACACGTCGCCGACCGGTTCGACGAGCTTCATCCGTCCATCTTGACGCTGATCGGCAACGTCATCGAGACCTGTCGCGAACACGACGTCGAGACGAGTATCTGCGGCCAGGCCGGCTCGAAACCGGAGATGGTCCAGTTCCTCGTCGACGAAGGCGTGAGCTCGATTTCGGCGAACATCGACGCCGTCCGTGACGTCCAACACGAGGTCAAACGGACCGAACAGAAGCTGCTGCTCGATTCGGTTCGGTAACCGGCGACTCGGACTCGCCGTAGACCGGACAGGCACACGGCTACTCGACTACTCGGTCACTCGGCCACTCGGATACTTTGCCGCGTTCGATTTCCAGCGCTCCGCCGTTCAGCTGCTTTGCCCCCTCGAGCGATCGGTCCCGCGGCCTCTCGCTTCGAGCCGGTTTTTAAGCAGTAGACAACACGTGATCAGCGTCTCTTTTTCCAGCGTTTCGCCACTAAACGCAGCCGTTTTACCGGCTGCTCGAGCGGGAGTCGGTAACCCGCGAAACAGCGGTTAAGCGCAACGTTGAAACCGGTGAACGTCTTTGTGCGTGATATGCAAATCGAGCCGCAAGCGTTCGACCGGGTGCTCTCGTCGATGTGTACGGAGCCACACCCTGTCGCACGCGAGGCGGCCGAACGGTTTCTCGCGACGAACCCCGGCGACCCCGGGACGTATCCGTCGGTGACAGCCCTCGAGGACGAGGCCGTCTCCATGCTCGGAGATATCGCTGGTCTCGAGGATCCGTCCGGCTACATCGCCAGCGGGGGGACGGAGGCGAACATCCAGGCCGTCCGGATCGCTCGCAACCGCGCCGAGACGCGGACGCCGAACGTCGTCATGCCCGAGTCGGCACACTTCAGTTTTCAGAAGGCGGCCGACGTGCTCGGCGTCGACCTGCGTATCGTCCCTACGGACGACTCGTTCCGGGCGGATCTCGAGGCGGTTCGTTCCTGTGTCGACGAAGAGACGGCGATGGTGATCGGCGTTGCGGGAACGACCGAGTACGGCCGCGTCGATCCGATTCCGGAACTCGGCGAGATCGCCGAGGCAGTCGACGCCATGCTTCACGTCGACGCCGCCTGGGGCGGCTTCGTCCTGCCGTTTACCGACTTCGAGTGGCACTTCGACCACGCGCCGGTCGACACGATGGCGATCGATCCGCACAAGATGGGGCAGGCTGCGGTGCCTGCCGGCGGACTGCTCGCCCGTTCCGACGACCTGTTCGACGAACTCGCCGTTGACACGCCCTACCTCGAGTCGACCTCGCAGGCCACGTTGACGGGAACCCGATCGGGCGCGGGCGTCGCGAGTGCGGTCGCCGCGATGGCGGAACTGTGGCCCGAGGGGTACGAGCGCCAGTACGTTCGCTCGCGGAACAACGCCGAGTGGCTGGCCGACGCCCTCGAGAAGCGCGGCTACGAGGTCGTCGACCCGACGTTGCCGCTCGTCGCGGCCGACGTTCCCAAATCGACGTTCGACGCGCTGCGGGCCGAGGGGTGGCGCATCTCCCGGACCGGAACCGGCGAGTTGCGGATCGTGTGCATGCCCCACGTCACCCGCGAGATGCTGGCCTCTTTTATCGGCGATCTGGACCGTCTCGAGGTGCGTGCGAGCGTTCCCGTTATGAGCGACGATTGAGCCGTCCGGGGCGCTCGGTCGTCTCGAGTGAGGCGGATATCGAAGCGGGATGAATCTGGGCGGTGGCTACCGGCCGACGGTCTCGATCCCGGTGATCTCGAATCGCGCGCCGTCGTCTCCGTCAGTGACGTCGATGCTCCACCCGTGTGCGTCGACGATCTGTCGAACGATACTCAGCCCGTAGCCGGTTCCGTCCGTACTGATCGAATAGCCGGAATCGAACACGCGGTCGCGTTCCGCCTCCGGGATCCCCGGTCCGGTATCTTCGACCGCGAACCCGTCTTCGAACAGTTCGACGCGAACGCTGGCCGGCTCCTCGTCGTGCTCCACGGCGTTTCGGAACAGGTTCTCGAAGAGCCGTGTGAGCCGATCGGCGTCCCCCAGAACCAATCCGACGTGATCGTCCGTTCGGACCAGTTCGAACTCGGCCTCAGGGACGACGATCGACTCCCACGCGGCGGTCGCGACGCGCTCCGGATCGATCGGTTCCGTCGCGCCGATATCTCGCCCCTCGCGGCTGAGATGCAACATATCGTCGATGATTCGACTCATGCGGTTCAGCGATGTTTCGATCGCGTCCAGATGTTCCTGGTTCCGGCCTCTCTCTTGGTCCTGCTCCTTGTCCTGCGCTTGTTCCCGCTCCTCCCGACACGTTTCCCGAACGAGTGACAGACGCCCCGTCGCGACGTTCAAGGGGTTTCGGAGGTCGTGGGCGACGATGCCCGAAAACCGATCGAGTCGATCGCGCTCTCGCTGTAGCTGTCTCTCCGAGGCCTTCCGATCGGTCACGTCTCGAGCGGTGCCGATGACGCCTTCGGGCGTCCCCTCGGGTTCGTAGACCGTCAGCCGCGTTTCAGCGATATGATCCCCGAGAACCGGAGAGTTGGCCGGATGTTCCAGTTTGGTTTCGCGTATTTCCCCCTCGAGAATCCGATCGACGGCGTCGAGAAACTCAACTCTCGAAGCCTCGTCGGTGATGCTCATCGCGACTTGCTCGAGCGGCGTTCCCTCGAGTTGCTCTCGCGGTTGATCGGCCATTTCGGCGAACCGACTGTTGACAAACGTTAATTGCCGATCCGAATCAACGATATACGCGATATCGTGGATGTTTTCACAGATAGCGCGGTATTTGTCGAGCCGTTCGTCCGGCATACGTGATCGTTCTCTCTGAACGGTATAGTGATGGTGGCCACGGTGTATATTGCTGTCGGCCGGACGGCGACGCTCGCGCAACGAGGGGACCGGTCCGCGAGGAAAGATCGGTAGCCGTTTGGTGTGTCGCCCTGACCCTCAGGTATGGCACTGGATCGGTTCGACATGGTCGCAGTCGTCGGCTTCGGCGTGCTGGTCGCGGCCTCGACGGTTCTCGAGGGCGTGCTGGTGGCGGCCGCGCTCGGCGGCTTCGCGCTCTCGCTGTCGATGTGGCGGCTCTACGACGGACGGCCCTGGGAAACCCTGGCCTGGCTCACGTGGGTCGGGGCGGCCGTCGCGCTCGTCATTTTCCCTGGCGGCGGGACGTTTCTGGTCGCGTTTTTCGGCTGTTTGCTGCTCGGACTCGGGCTCCTGTTCGCCAGTCGACTCGAGCTACTGCCGGATATCTGGCGGGTCACAGAGCGTGAAGAGAGCGATGAGCCGACGGACGGCTGAGGCCGGGTCTCAGTCTGAGCCGAACCTGTGTCTGAGGCGCAATCGATTGAGGAAGATCCGGGCCGTACCGGGACCAGAATCAGCACTAGTACTACTGCTCGCCGATCCACTCCGCGAAGGGGCCGGTGAGGAACTCGTAGTAGTCGAGGATGCCGAGCGTGAGCGCGACGAGCAACACGAGGATGACCGGAATTCTGACGGCCCAGATCCAGGCGGAAGCGAGCGAGCCGAGATCGCCGATGCCGCGCTGGAGTTCCTCGACGGCGAGTTCCGATAGCGACCAACCGACGAGGATCATCAGGAGGAGTCCGCCGAGAACGAGGAGGATCTGGTCCGCGAATAGATCGAACAGGTCGAGCAAGACGAGGTCGTAGGCCGACGGGATCCCGAGCAGGAACATCCCGCCGCCGATACCGACCGCCGCCGTCGGACGGCTGACTCCTCGCTCGTCGATGATGTAGGAAACGACCACCTCCATCAGGCTGATCGCACTCGAGAGGGCGGCGATAGCGACGGTCCCGAAGAAAACCGCGCCGATCAGCCAACCGAGCGTCAGGTCGCCGAACGCGGCGGCCAGCGAGACGAAAATCGCGCCGGCTCCGGGATCGGCTGGATCGACGCCCGCGGTAAAGAGGATGGGAAAGACGATCAACCCGGTGATGAAGGCGATCGCGGTGTCGAAGCCGATGATGATCGCCCCGTCCTCCGCGAGGTTGCGGTTCTCTCCCAGATACGACGCGTAGGTGATCATCACCCCCATGCCGAGCGAGAGGGTGAAGAAGGCCTGTCCCGCGGCCGCGGGAACGATGCTCTGCCAGTTTGCGGCGATCGTCCCCCACTCGGGCGAGAGGTAGTAGCTGTAGGCCTCGCCCGCGCCCTCGAGCGTGGCGGCGTAGATCGCCAGTCCGATCGTGATGAGGATGATCGCGGGAACCATCACCTTCACGGCGAGTTCGATGCCGCGTTCGATCCCGACGGCAACGATGGCGATCACGGCGGCCATGAAGACGGCGTGGAGCAAGATCGCCTCGAGGCCGCTGGCGAGGCTCACGAACTGGGCTTCGGCTTCGGCGGCGTCGGCGATGTAGCCGTCTTGCAGTCCGAGGATCGTATAGCGGATCGTCCAGCCGGCGACGACGCTGTAGTACGACAGGATGACGAAGCCGGTCGCGATGAAGATCCAGCCGACGTACTCCCAGATCCCGGAGCCGACCTGTTTGAGCGCACCGACGGGATTGCGCTCCGTGTAACGGCCGACGACGAACTCGACGAGCATCGCCGGAAATCCGATGACGACGATGAACAACAGGTATATCAACAGGAAGCCGGCACCGCCCTCCTGACCCACCTGGAAGGGGAACCGCCAGATGTTCCCCAGGCCGACGGCGCTCCCGACGGCCGCGAAGATGAAGCCGATGCGCGTCGCCCACTGTTCGCGCGGAATGTCGACGGAGCTCATGGTTGGGGTGTGATATCGTCTCTCGCAAAACAGTACGTGACCGTCGAGACCGGAAACCCGCGATTTGAGGACCGAATACGTACACTACTGACGAATTCACCGCCGTTGAAATTGGATCGCTCGAGACGGGGAACTCGTTGTCACTGTCCCGTGCGCGCCGAGCCGAACAGTTATATCGGCCCGGACGTAACCCGAAACTAATGACGACGCGAGCGGTTCGCGATACGGTTCTGTTCCTAATGAGCCCGTAGCGACGGCACACGCCGGGAGGAACGCTGCGAACGCATCGCTCATACGATGTTCGCGCGGCGTCGAAACCCGGTTCGGGTTCGATTTCCCCGAAAACGACCGGTAATGCTCGCGATCGAACTACTGATCGAAAACCGGCGGGTTTTACGCCCGTCACCGACAGCACACAGATATGAGCAACGACGAGTTTCCGACGGAGAGACCAGCGGTGGTTACCTGTGGGTTGCCCTACGCCAACGGCGACCTCCACGTCGGCCACCTTCGAACGTACGTGGGCGGCGACGCCTTTGCGCGCGCCCTCGAGACGCTCGGCCAGGAGACGGCGTACGTCTCCGGGTCGGACATGCACGGTACGCCCGTCGCGGTCAACGCCGAGCAGGAGGGCGTCGATCCCGCGGAGTTCGCCCTGGACTGGCACGAACAGTACGAGGAGACGTTCCCCAAGTTCAACGTCGAGTTCGACAACTACGGGCACACCCACGACGAGACGAACACGGAACTGACCCAGGAGATCGTCCGCACACTGGACGAGGAGGGATACATCTACGAGAAGGAGATCCAGGTCGCCTACGACCCCGACGCGGATCAGTACCTCCCCGACCGTTACGTCGAGGGCACTTGTCCCTACTGCGGCGAGAAGGCCCGCGGCGACGAGTGTGACGAGGGCTGTCAGCGCCACCTAGAGCCCGGCGAAGTCGAGGACCCGACGAGTACGATCACCGGGAATCCGGCCGAGTACCGGAAGCGGCCGCACAAGTTCTTCGAAGTCTCGGAGTTCGCGGACTACCTGACCGAGTTCTTAGACGGCCTCGAGGGGACCTCGAACGCGCGCAACCAGCCGCGACAGTGGATCGAGGACGGGCTGCAAGACTGGTGTATCACGCGGGACATGGACTGGGGGATCAACTATCCGGGCGACGAGGACGATACCGAAACGGACGACGACCTCGTCCTCTACGTCTGGGTCGATGCCCCGATCGAGTACATCGCCTCGACCAAACAGTACGCCGAGCGCGTCGGCACCGACGAGTACGACTGGGAACGCGTCTGGAAAGAAGACGGTGATATCATCCACATCATCGGCCGGGACATCATCCAGCACCACACCATCTTCTGGCCCGCGATGCTCGAGGGCGCCGGCTACAACGCCCCGCGTGCGGTCGCTGCCACCGGGTTCATCACCATCAACGGCAAGGGGCTCTCGACCAGCCGAAATCGCGCAATCTGGGCGAAGGAGTACGTAGACGAGGGCTTCCACCCCGATCTGCTGCGGTACTATCTGACGACGACCGGCGGCCTCCAGCAGGACGTCGACTTCTCCTGGGACGCGTTCCAGGAGAAGGTCAACGGCGAGTTGGTGGGAACGGTCGGCAACTTCTGGTACCGCTCGCTGCTCTTTGCCTACCGGAACTACGAGGGTACGCCGGAAGCCGACGTTTCCGAAGAGGTCCGAGAGCGTATCGAGGGAGCGATCGGCCAGAACCGCGACGCCGTCAACGATTACGACCTTCGCGAGGTCGGCCGCGCCGCCACGCAACTCGCCCAGTTCGGCAACGAGTACATTCAGCGCAACGAGCCCTGGAAGCTCACCGACGAGGAACCCGAACGGGCCGCACAGGTCATCCGCGACTGCGTTCAGATCGCCAAAGCCGTCGGCGTCTTGCTCGAGCCGATCGCGCCCGACAAGGCCCAGAACCTGTGGGAGCAGTTGGGTGAAGACGGATCGGTTGCCGACGCCCACCTCGAGGAGACCCTCGAGGCTCCGCCGCGAAACTTCGACGAGCCCGGCGAACTCTTCGAGAAGATCGAAGACGAGCGCGTCGCGGAGTTAAACGAGAAACTCGAGGAGCACGTCGCGGCCGCGGGAGACGACGGCAAAAGCGAGGCGGACGCGGAAACCGAAACCGACGACACCGACGCGAGCGAATCCGACGATATGGCAGACGAAGACACAGCGGATCTCGAACCGCTTCTCGAGGATCGCATCGGCTTCGAAGACTTCCAGGACCTGGATATCCGCGTCGGACGGATCGAAACGGCCGACGGGATCGAGGGTGCGGACGACCTCGCCCGCCTCGAGGTCGATATCGGCTTCGAGACCCGACAGGTCGTGGCGGGAATCAAGCAGTTACACGACCTCGACGAACTGCCGGGGACGAACTGCGTGTTGCTCGCGAACATGGAGCCCGCGGAGCTGTTCGGCGTCGAGTCCAACGGGATGATCCTCGCGGCCGGCGAGGAGGCCGACCTGCTGACGACACACGGCGACGCCGAAATCGGCGAGAAGATCAAGTAAGCTCGAGTACGAAGCGCCTTCGTTTTTCACAGCCACGGCCCTGAGAACGGCGGGACCGGTCGGTCGGGACCGCGATCAGACTTCGTCGACGAGATGCGCGAAGTCGTCCGTATCGACGACCTCCATTGTCTGGGCCGACAGCCCGTGGCGGCGAAGCGTCAACGCCGACTTGAACGCGGCTTCTCGGTCGGCCGCGTCGAACACGACCAGAAAGTCGTGTTTGCCGAGAATCGCGTACGAATCGACTATCTCCGAGTTGTGCGCTTCGAACTCGGTTTTGATCTCGCCCCAGATCGACGAGAGTTCCTGAGCGTTCTGGACGTCTCGGTCGTCGACGTCGACCAGTGACGCGTAGGTGACCATATCCCGTTTCGGGCGGTAACGGGGAAAACGATTGGCGTGGCACAAGACGGGCTGAAAAGGAACTCGAGTTCGAGTTAGTCACCCACCTTTTTAGCCGTACCCGCGCTAGCCCGACGTATGAGAAACGCGAAAATCGTCTGTACGCTGGGACCGGCCTCGAGCGATCGGGGGACGATCCGGGAGCTCGCGGAGGCGGGCATGTCCGTCGCCCGCCTGAACGCGAGCCACGGCAGCCGGGAGGATCGGGCCGAGCTGATCGACCGCGTTCGGACCGTCGACGAGAACCGGGCGGAACCCGTCGCGGTGATGCTCGACATGCAGGGACCCGAGGTTCGAACCGCGCCGCTTCCTGAGGGGGAGACCGTCTCGCTCGAGACGGGGTCGGAGATTCGATTCGTCGAGGGCGACGAGGTATCGCCCGAGACGATCGGCCTCTCGCTGCCGATCGACGCCGTCGAGGAGGGCGACCGCATCCTGCTCGACGACGGGCTGATCGAGACGACCGTGCTCGAGCGCGACGGCGAGTCGGTTCGAGCGCACGTCGACACCGGGGGCGAACTGGGCGGCCGCAAGGGGGTCAACGTTCCCGGCGTCGATCTCGATCTGGACATCGTCACCGAATCGGACCGCGAGGACCTCGAGTTGGCCGCCGAGAAGGAGGTCGACTTCGTCGCGGCGAGTTTCGTCCGCGACGCCGAAGACGTCTACGAGGTCAGCGAGGTTCTCGAAGAACTGGACGTTGAGATCCCGCTCATCGCAAAGATCGAACGCGCGGGTGCGGTGGAGAACCTCGACGAAATCATCGAAGCCTCCTACGGGATCATGGTCGCTCGCGGTGATCTGGGCGTCGAGTGTCCGATGGAGGACGTCCCGATGATTCAGAAACGGATCATCCGAAAGTGTCGCAACACGGGATCGCCGGTGATCACGGCGACCGAGATGCTCGATTCGATGGTCCACGCTCGGCGACCGACGCGAGCGGAGGCTTCGGACGTCGCAAACGCCGTCCTCGACGGCACCGACGCCGTCATGCTGTCGGCCGAGACCGCCATCGGCGACCATCCCGTCGAGGTCGTCGACGCGATGGACAGCATCGTCCGCGAGGTCGAAAACTCCGGCGAGTACGCCGAGATGCTCGAGCAACGCGTGCCCGCCGCGGGCGAGGCGCGGACGGATGCCCTCGCTCGCTCGGCGCGCTTTCTCGCCCGAGATATCAACGCCGACGCGGTCGTCGCCGCGACCGAGTCCGGCTACACGGCGCTGAAAACGGCGAAGTACCGACCCGGCGTTCCGGTCGTCGCCTCGACGCCGAGTCACCGGATTCGGCGCCAGTTGGCGCTATCGTGGGGCGTGACGCCGCTGTACGCCCGCGTCTCGGATCAGGGGGCCGACGCCGTCGTCGAGAAGGCCGTACAGGCGGCGCTCGATGCCGGCGTCGCCGAGAGCGGCGACACCGTCGTCGTCCTCTGTGGCATGATGACCGAACTCGAGGGCGCGAACACGACGAACATGCTGAAAGTCCACGTCGCGGCCGAGGCGTTGACGACCGGGCGGGTCGTGGTCGACGGTCGGACGACCGGTCCGCTCGTGGAACTCACCGATGGCGACCTCTCGTCGATTCCGGACGGGGCGATCCTGTCGCTGCCGGCCGATTACGACGAGGAGTTCGAGGGCGACCTGACGAAGATCGGCGGGATCGTCGATTCCCAGCGCGGACTGACCGGCTACCCGGCACTGGTTGCCAGAGAGATGGACATTCCGATGATCAGCGGCGCCACGCTCTCCGAGCGAGCACACGGCTCCGTCGTCACTCTCGACGCCGAACGCGGCGTCGTCTACGGCGGCGACATCGGCGACCGGACCGATCGACCAGCGGAGTTCTGAACCGAGAGCGGACGGCATTCGTCTCCGTGACTGTCGCTGGCACACGACCCGATCGACGCCCATCCCTGCCATGGACGCCACTCACTCTCGACGGGTCGAGCACGCGAACGCGAGTCGAGAGTCCGAATCCGTCCGCCTCGAGCGCTCGACTCGGATCCGGTTGGTGTGACCTGCGGACCGCGGGTTTTTGATGCCGGGGCTGCTACGCCTGAATATGGCAGACGACGCGTCCGGAAACGACGGCGACGATCGAGGGGAGCCGTCGCCGACGAGCCCGGACGTCCAGAACTCGGACGGCGAACAGAACCGGCCCGGAGATAGCTGGCGGACATCGGAACAGGACACCCGGAACACGCCCGATGAATGGATCAGCGCCGATACCGGAGTCGAAGCCGACGACTCCGATGACGAGTATCGAGTCCCGCTAGATCTCTCACCTGAGACCGAGAAAACCGAACCCGCAGGATCCGACGCCGACGAAGGTGCGGGCGACGGCGAAGAGGAAGACGATCCCTACGCGCCGGAGCCGCGGTCGACGCCGATCGAACCCGGCGACCCGGATCTCGAGCACACCGTCTTCGTGTTTCTCGGTGCGATCATGATGGCACTCGTCATGTTTCAAGTCATTTCGATTGCCCTATAGGAGTTATACAGCCTTGCTCCCCGCAGATATATCCGTTTCGACGGGCCCTGTGCTGGCTCGGCAACCTTTAATTCGGGTGAGAACTTAGTTCAGCATATGCTCGAACTCCTCTTCGGGAACATGCCGCTCGTGCTCCTGGTCGCGGGGCTCATACTGATGGGTCTCGAGGCCATCTCGCCGGGAGCACATCTCATCGTCATCGGGGTTGCACTGGTCGGTGCGGGACTCATCGGCGTGATTTTCCCGTCGCCGCTGAGCCCGTTCATACTGGCGGCGCTCACGCTCGCTATCGGCGTCGCCGCAGCGTACATCTACAACGAGTTCGACTTCTACGGCGGGAAGGGCACGGCCCAGACGACGGACTCGAGTTCGCTGGCCGGGTCGACGGGGTACGTCACCGAGACCGTCTCGAACCGGGAGGGTGAAGTGAAACTCGACCAGGGCGGGTTCGCTCCGTACTACAGTGCGCGATCGACCAGCGGAACGATCGAGGAGGGCGAGGAGATCATCGTCCTCGATCCCGGCGGCGGGAACGTACTGACGGTCGAATCGCTCGGCGCGATCGGCGAAGACGATATCGACCGAGCGCTCGCGGAAGGCGCCGCGGCCGAAGGGGCAACGCAGCAAGATACCGACGAAGCTGACGACGAGTCGGCATCGGTGCCCGACCGGGAGTCCGAACCGGAGACTGAAACCGAAACCGAGACCGAGAAATCGAGCTGACCGAGCGAAATCGACCCGATATGTCGATGAAATAAGGGAACGTTTTTCCCGTCCCCCACGTAAGACTGAATTATGGTCGTAGAACTACTTCCACTGCAAACCGGTGGCGCCTTGCTGTTCGTCGGTGCCCTCGTCCTCCTCGTCGTCATCGCCGCACTGCTCAGTGCGATCGAGATCGTCGATGCATACGAGAAACGCGCCCTGACCGTCTTCGGGGAGTACCGCAAACTCCTCGAGCCGGGTATCAACTTCGTCCCGCCGTTCGTTTCGAATACGTATCGGTTCGACATGCGAACGCAAACGCTGGACGTCCCCCGACAGGAAGCAATCACCCGCGACAACTCGCCAGTGACGGCCGACGCGGTCGTCTACATCAAAGTGATGGACGCCAAGAAGGCGTTCCTGCAGGTTGACGACTACAAAAAGGCTGTCTCCAACCTCGCCCAGACCACGCTGCGTGCCGTCCTGGGTGACATGGAACTCGACGACACGCTCAACAAGCGCCAGGAGATCAACGCGCGCATCCGCCAGGAACTCGACGAACCCACCGACGAGTGGGGGATCCGCGTCGAGTCCGTCGAGGTTCGCGAGGTCAACCCCTCGAAGGACGTCCAGCGCGCGATGGAGCAACAGACCTCCGCGGAGCGGAAACGCCGCGCCATGATTCTCGAGGCACAGGGTGAACGCCGCAGTGCCGTCGAGAAGGCGGAAGGTGACAAGCAGAGCGAGATCATCCGCGCACAGGGTGAAAAGCAGAGTCAGATCCTCGAGGCACAGGGTGACTCGATTTCGACGGTCCTACGCGCCAAGTCCGCCGAGTCGATGGGCGAACGGGCCATCATCGACCAAGGGATGGAGACCCTCGCCGAAATCGGGCAGAGCGATTCGACGACGTTCGTCATGCCCCAGGAACTCACGTCGATGGTCGGTCGCTACGGCAAGCACCTCTCGGGCAGCGACGTCAAGGAAGACGGTGACTCCCTCGAGAGCCTGGACTTCGACGAGGAGACGCGCGAACTGATCGGCCTCGACGACATCGCCGAGATCATCGGCGAGATCGACGAGGAGGCCGAGATGGACCTCGAAGCGATGGAGCAGGAAGCCCAGGCGATCAAGGAAGGCAAAGACGCCGGAACCATCTCCGATCCCGACGAAGTTATCGAGGAGATGGATCAGGAGTTCGCCGGTGACGCCGCGGGCGAGGGCGACCGAAGTCCCAACGCATAATCGGACAGACATTCCGTTTTCGGTGAATAAAGGGGAGCGAAACCTGTTTTACGGCTCGGCTCGTGATGGGTAGTAGGTATAGTATGACATTACCCGATGGGGTCGACGACGACAAACGAGCGACCCTGCGCCGCTTTGCTGCTCTCGGTGCCGCAGCACCGCTTGCGGGCCTCTCCGAGTCAGCGGCGGCTGACACGGGTGAGAGCGACGCCCGCGATGCGATCGCTGGCTATCTCTCGACGACACCCGGTGCGCACTTCTCGAAGATTCGCGATGATCTCCAGCTCGGGACCGGCGAAACCCAGCACCACCTGCGCCGGCTCGAGGAACTCGAAGTAGTCGAACGCTACCGCGACGGCGACTACAAGCGGTTCGTTCCGGCGGGCCGGTTCGACGACTTCGAGAAACAGGCGCTTGGCTACCTGCGCCGGGAGACGCCGCGGGGAATGCTGATCGAACTGCTCCACAACTCGGACGCGACGGCCGGCGACCTGGCGACGGCACTCGACGTCTC
Source organism: Natronorubrum halalkaliphilum (assembly GCF_009834785.1). Classification (GTDB taxonomy): domain Archaea; phylum Halobacteriota; class Halobacteria; order Halobacteriales; family Natrialbaceae; genus Natronorubrum; species Natronorubrum halalkaliphilum. The sequence goes on along the minus strand of NZ_WUYX01000008.1, from coordinate 61,430 downwards.
GCCGCCGACCGTCAGCAAGTACGCCGGCGAACTCGAGGAGGCGGGGCTGCTTTCCCGCGAGGACGGCTACGCCGTCGAACGGCCCGAGTCGGTCCTGATTCTGGTTGTCCGCCACGCCGACTCCTTCGGCGAGTCGGCGCGTCGACTCGCACGGAACGCGGATCAGTTCCTCCAGTACGACGGGTAGGGGCTCGGTACGGGGAGTAAGATCGGATTACTGCACGAGCACGATTCGGTTCGCGGTCCGTTGTTCGCAGTTCGCGCTTCGTAGTTTGCGATTCGCGGTCCGCGGTTTCGTTTTCGCCGTTCAGATCGTTTTGACGAGCGTCAGTAGCTCCGTCAGCGATTCGCATTCGGCGGTCGCGTCTGGGGGACACTCGATCTCGCGGTTGTGAGGCCGGCGAAGGTAGGCGGTCTCGAGTCCAGCTGCGTGTCCGGCCGTGACGTCTTTGACCGAGTCACCGACGTAGAGGCCGTCGCTGACGCCCAGCGTCGCGAGCGCGTCTTCGATGAAGTGAGGGTTCGGTTTTCGACGCTCGTAATCCTCGAACGTCGGCCGGCGGCCGCGAACGACGTCGAAATCGACGGGGAGATAGTCCGCGACGAATTCGGCGGTCGCGTGGCGGTTATTGGTGACGAGCCCCACCGTCGTCCGCTCGGCGAGTTCGGTGATCGCGTCGATATCGTCGTACAGACCGCGCTCGCCCGACCGGATCAGTTCGTGGCTCGTTGCCGACGCGTGCTCGTCTTTCAGCGCCCAGAACGTCGCCGGATCGATGCCTAGCGTTTCACAGTGGTCTCTCACACACTCGAGGTCGTGTCGCCTCAATTCGGCGCGCTGTGCCGGCGTCGGATCGGCACCGAGATCGGCGAGCGCGGCGTCGGCGGCGTCGGCGTACACCTGCGGGTCGGTACCGGGTCCCTTGAGAATGACTCCGTCCATGTCAAAGAGCGTTAGCATTCGTCACGTACCAGTAGGTTGTCGTCGGTGATAAAAGCGAAGTCGAGCGCGCGAAACGGGAAAACCAGAACGGGGGACGCGAGGTGCACCGGCCGCGAGCGGACGTCGGCCGGCGACGTGTGGGTTAAACGTTGACTTTCCAGGTCGTACTCGAGGAGTAGCCCCACTTTTCGATTTCGACGTCGTAGTTGCCGTCCTGGAGCGCCGTGATGTTCGACCCGACCTCTTTCGCCGTCATACCGAGTTCCTGGCCGATAAGCCGGGACTTGAAGTAGGTCTTCGTCCCCGCGTGATCTCGGAGGTACTGGAGGATACGGCGTTGTTTGCTCGTGAGGTCGGCGGCCATTGCAGTGCTCATACTTCAATGGATGACAGGAACGCCCTTAGGGGGTTTGGTACGCACGGTTAACCCGCCGCTTTCTTGCGATTTTTGGGGACGGTAATGGGAGAATAACCGAGTAGAAAGCTTTCGTTGGTACGGCCGGTTAATATATTGTATTTGATGATTGTCGGCAACTCCTGACTCTCACGATCGGATAAAGAGGCTGGCGGTGGCGTCGTTCGACCCACTGTCGAACCGACTCAATTTACTGTCTAATATGATACAATTACCGTCCCGTCCGGAACGCTGTTCACGCGATTGAACGGCTGCGTTGTCGGAGCTTCGGTCAGTGACTTTCGGACGTTTCCGTCGCCTGATTACCGGTCGTGACAAACGGCCCGAACGCACAGGCGACCGCTTCGCCGAGCGCTCGCGACCGATCCGTCAGCCCCGCGGTGAGAACGCCGGCAGCACCGTCACGCTCGGCGATCCCCGCAGTGCCGAGACGGTCGTCCATCACGGGTCCCAACTCGGCTCCGTCCTCGAGGCGACGTGCAACCTCGTCGGGAAGCCGGAGCGTCGGGCCGCCGCCGCGTTCGATCCGATTACCGTCGGTGGCGGCAGCCCACATGATCAGCGAGAGTCCCGGAACGCCGTCGAAACGGGCGACGCCACCCTCGAGGCCGATTCCGTAGTCGGCGTCGGTCGCGGCGAGCGCTCGGCGGGCCCGGTTCTCGGCTCCGGTGACGGTTTCGCCGATCGACCACGGCTGTTCGGCGACGCCCGAGTCGACTTCGACCGCGGTAATAGACGATTGGAACCGCTCGAGCGTCCGTTCGACGGCTTCGACTTTCACCGGGTTCGTGCTCCCGACTGCAACGTTCATACGGTTCGTTCGAGCGGCCCGAATTTGGCGACTTCGATTCGACCGCCTTCTAATCTTTAATGTTTTGATTGATCATCCTAGTTCCGACGAATTACCCGTTTTCGGGAGGTGTCGGACTGCGATTCCGAAACCCTTAACCCTCGAGTATCAGAACCCGTTAGGTAACGAACCCGCCCGGGCTTTTGCAGTCAGTTCGGCCGGTCAGCACTCGCCATCGTATGACCAACACCACATCAAACGCCAGAGTACGACGTACCGAACACGAAACGAACGACGCGGACGAAACGACGACGGAAACGGAAGCAAACGATCTCGCCTGCCCCGAGTGTGCGGGCAACCTCGTTGTCGACGACGAACACGGCGAAACGGTCTGTGAGGACTGTGGCCTCGTCGTCGAAGAGGACTCGGTCGACCGCGGCCCCGAGTGGCGAGCGTTCGACGCCGCTGAGAAAAACGAGAAGTCCCGCGTGGGTGCGCCCACGACGAACACGATGCACGACAAGGGGCTCTCGACGAACATCGACTGGCGGAACAAAGACGCCTACGGTAACTCGCTGGGATCGCGCCAGCGCGAGAAGATGCAGCGCCTGCGCAAGTGGAACGAGCGCTTCCGCACCCGCGACTCCAAGGAGCGCAACCTCAAACAGGCACTGGGCGAGATCGACCGAATGGCGAGTGCGCTCGGACTACCGACGAACGTTCGCGAGACCGCGAGCGTCATCTACCGCCGCGCACTCGACGAGGACCTGCTCCCCGGTCGCTCTATCGAGGGCGTCTCGACCTCCTGTGTCTACGCCGCCGCTCGTCAGGCCGGCGTCCCACGCAGCCTCGACGAGATCGCCGACGTCTCCCGCGTCGAGAAAAACGAGATCGCGCGCACCTACCGCTACGTCGTGCGCGAACTGGGTCTCGAGGTCCAGCCCGCCGACCCCGAGAGCTACGTGCCACGCTTCGCGTCGGGACTCGACCTCTCTGACGAGGCCGAACACCGCGCTCGCGGACTGCTCCAGAACGCAAAGGAAAAGGGCGTCCACTCCGGCAAGTCGCCGGTCGGACTCGCCGCCGCCGCGGTGTACGCCGCCGCACTCCTGACCAACGAGAAGACCACCCAGGCCGCCGTCAGCGACGTCGCCGACATCTCCGAAGTCACGATCCGGAACCGCTACCACGAACTCCTCGAGGCCGAGGAGACGCTCGGGCTGGCGTAATCCTCTTCGCCGACCCCTGAAACTGGGATCGACGTATCATCGGACTGTTTTCACTGTCGAAAGACGAAAAGGGACTAAGTAGCAGTTGCGCATGCCTATTGGCGAGATGCGCTCGCAGGAGTACGTCCAGCTCCACGCGCTGCTCTACCGGCTCCGGCACCACCTCGAGTGCGAAGACTCGGCCCGATCGTTTGCGGCGTACGACGCACAACCAGTTCGACCGACGCACGTCCATCGCAGCAAGGAGGCCCACGGACGGGCGATCGAGTTGTTGCTCGAGGGATTCGTCGAGACGATCGAGCGGCAGTCGCGGGAGTCTACGGCACCAATAGCGTAGGTCGGGTCGGTCCCGACGGCACGAAACGCACCCGTAGTTGCTCGATGAGAGTCCTTTTTATCGGTCCGAACGAGTACTCCGACATGAACTTCGACTCGTTCGTTCTCGCCGCATCGACAGCCGATTTGGGGGAGGAGCCCGCCGCCCGCGAACACGCGGATGCGATTGAGTTCAGGATGGATCTGGCCGAGAACCCGCTGGCAGCCCTCGAGACCTACGACGGCGAGTTGCCGATTCTCGCGACGAACCGGGCCGCATGGGAGGGTGGGGAATGGGACGGGGACGATGTGGCGCGACTCGAGGTGTTGGCGGAAGCGACTCGGTTCGATGCTGTGGGTGCGATCGACGTGGAACTCGAGGCGATTCTCGAGGGTGACGCCGAGGACGTGTTGGGGACCGCGCGTGATCAGGGCGTCTCAGTGGTTGCTTCGAGTCATGATTTCGAGGGGACGCCGACTCGAGGCGAGATGGTCTCGACGTTGACGGAGGCGGGGAAGCACGCCGACGTGGCGAAGCTAGCTGTGACCGCGGAATCGAAGACAGACACACTGGCGTTGCTCGCCGCGACGGAGCAGCTGACCGCCCACGGGGACCGGGTGGCGACGATGGCGATGGGCGAGGTGGGGAGTCACACTCGAGTAGTCGCGCCTATTTACGGGTCGAAGATTGGGTATGCGCCCGTGGATGAAGCGGATGCGACTGCGCCAGGGCAGTACGATTTGGAGAGATTGAAGAACTTAGTCTCGAGATTAACCACTGATGTGTAACATAATACAAAATATGAAGTGTGTTCTTTTGAAGGCTTATCCCACTGATGTGATATTCAGTCTTCTACGGCGTCTGCCCTAATTGTGATTGATTCTACTTTACCGGATGTAGAGCCACTGAAATCGTCTTCTGTGTTGATCCGTAGATTGACAGTGAAATCTTCCCCTGAAGCAATTGTCGGAAGAGATGCTTGGCCAGGTGTACCGAGTCGATATACTGTACCGCAGGGAGTATCCGTTTGTGTTTCAGCTGGTCGTGGATTTGATTCATCGACGACGGAGTCGTCGGCACTCCAAAGCCATCTGGCGTTTGATCGAAGTGATCCCCCACCAGTATTAAACCCAACTTCGACTGGTTGAGTACCCTGGTTCTTTACAGTAAATATACAGCAAATCCATGTATCGGATTGTGGGTTCACACCCTCTCCAATAATATTCGGATTGTCTGGATCAATACGAATTTCAAGTTTTTCACGACCCCGTGTATCTTCTTCTAAAAGCGCATAATCACCATTTGGACCATCACATGGTTCCAGTCCTAGTAGTGCGTCAGGGTCATCTGCTACCTCTATGCTAGCGACCCGATCCATCTCAGTACTCGTAAATGCACCTGAACCGACAATAGCACTTGCTCCGATTGTTGTACTCCCTGCACCGATCAGGAATTTACGTCGTTCCATAGTTGAACCACCTATTGTGCACTCGGATTTCCAACCGATCGTCGCTCGACGGCGTTGACGTTGTATCCGAGCGCATGCATTTCCATCATGCACGGTACCCACCTTGTGTATACACTGACAGGAGATTCGACACACACCGCCTGCAGGGCCGGCTTGGGCTCTATGACGACGTATAGCTGAAAGCTACTACTGATAGAAATATCCGAAGTTATCACGTACCGTCGTGCGTAGCTTCACCCGAACCACTGCTGTAACGGTCTGTTCCTGACGATCACAGCGACAGGCCCCCTTTGCCGGGTTCACCATCTCAGTCCCAACTCCGGAGAGCTGTCTAACGACTGGACTACGAGGCCGATGGGCGACGGTTCGGTGACAGGAGACGCGCAAACGAACCACTGCAGTCGAGTGCGGCGGCGAGTATCACGGCCGATCGATCCGTCATGACCCTCGAGAAACCCGCTGAACGTCGATCGACAAGTCCCAGCCCCCAAAATCGGAAGAATGCCGACGGTCCTTACGACTCGAGGCTACTGCTCCCGTCTCCGTGTTCGAACTCGCCCGCACTCGAGTCGTCACCGAGAACGGTTTCCTCGTCAGTTCGGACGGAATCGAGATCGGTGCTCCCGGTTGTTTCGTCTCCGGGTGGTTCGTTAGCAGCTTTCACCCCATCCGGCTCATAGACATACAACGACTCCCCATCCACCACGTAGTACTCGCCCGCGCGTTCATCCTCGAGCACGCGCCGATCACAGTCGATCGCTACGTCGACCAGATCCTCGAGCGTCGAGACGTCGATCCGTGATCGTCCCCGAATCTCGTCTGGCAACGACCCGCTCGAGATCCAGTCGTCGAACTCCTCGCGTTCGTACTGTGTGCGCACGCGCTCGAGTTCGGCCGCAGACGGCGCGAGTGTCCCGTTGGTTCGCGCGATCGCGAGTACACCGAGCGCGCAGACGGATGCGAGCGCCAGCAGTGCAGCGCCGTAGGTCTCGAGGAACCCGGACGAGTCGGCGGTCGTCACCTCTTCGTCGTCCTCCGCAGCCGCGGTGTCCATCGTCACCGCCTCGTTGGGCGAGGGTCCGTCGACGGCGTACGTCGAGCCGTCGGCGACGACCTCGAGTTCGTAGGTCTCGACGCGGTCGACGGGCTCGCCGTCGACCGTCCCCGACATCGTCACGGTGACCGCGACGACCGTCTCGGTCTCGCCGGCCGAGCCGCCGAGGCTATCCTCGATCTCGTCGGTTTCGTTCATCGTCGTCGGTACGTCGAGACTGACGTCGGTTGCGTGCTCCTCGCCCGGTGCGAGGCCCGATTCGCCGCTCTCGGCGAGCGTCTCGTTGACCGCCCAGTACTCCACGCCGTCGTCGTCGACCGATCGGATTTCCCGTTCGGCGACGACCTCAAGGTCGACGTCACCGTCGCCATCGGGCGCGTCGTACCAGTAGCGGAACGTCGCCTCGAGCTCGGGCGAAATCTCGGTGAAGTAGGTCGGCCGATCGGTGAGTTCGGTCCCGACCGGGAAGACCTCGTTCTCCGCCTGGACGATCACACCGTGGTCGAAGCCGCCGGCGGTCGACCAGGTTTCGACGGACTCCCGATCAGCGTCGGTCTCCGTCGCGGCCATGGAGCCGTAGACCGCCCAGCCGCCGACGAGCGTGAGCGCGAGCAACGCCACGACGACGACGACGAACCACTCGTCGAGTGCGGCGCGGAGCCGCACGGCCGTTCGGTCACTGATCACGTTCGATACACCTCGGATCGGAAATTCGGATTGGTAATACGTCCATAACGGTCATCACAATAGCCCTCCAGTGGAGTCGGATCGTCGCCGCGAGCGGGTTCTGATCGCACCGGCGCCGGCGAGCAGCGCGAACGGAGCGACGACGAGTCCGGTCACGGTCCCCGACACGGCACCCATCGCCACCCAGGGATGGATCGAATGCAACTCGCCGATGAGCGGCGCCGGAAGCACCGCGAAATAACTATGTTCGACGTGCGACCGGAGGTAGTACCCCGTCTCCGGCGGAGCAGTGTACGATACGGAAAGGTTCGCGCTCTCCCCGTGGCCGAGCGTCGTTTGCTCGTCCCCTTCGCCGACGGCCACCCCCTCGCTCGCCGGTTCGACGATGGTCGTAACCGGTAACACGCCGCCGTTTTGCAGTTCGTAGGTATGGGTCTCGGTCTCCCCGGCCGGAACGACGTCGGGCCGATCCGACTCGAATTCCGCGCTCACGAGCCCCATCTCGGTCGAGTCGGACATCGCGACCATCGTCCCGAGCGAGACGACGAGGACGAGCACACCCATCGCGAGGACGAGCCGTCTCGCATCAAATACGTCACTTCGCGTCCGCGTCCGCGAGCGCGATCGGTCGGCCACCGACCGCCGATCGAGAACGGTCGAGACGATCAAAATTGTGAGCCCGAATCCGAGCAAGAGATACGACAGGCCCTGCGTACCGAGCACCGCCGTCGTCCCGAGCGTCGACGCGAGTCGCCACTGGGCCGATTCGAGGCCGCTCTCGAGCCCCATCACGGCCGTCCCGAGATGCGGGATCGTCACCACTTCGCCGTTGACTTGCAGCGCCGTCGCGGCGATCTGGCCGTCGGTGACGTGGGGTTCTCCGCTGTCCTGATCGGCGAACGGATTGGCGTCTCCGCGGGTCACGTAGCCGTGTTCGGTTTCGTCGACCACGCGGTGGGTCGTGAGTCCGCCACCTTCGATCTCCTTTGCGTCGTAAACGACCACGTCGCCGGTCTCGACCGGTCCGGAGACGGCGGCCGGAACGGCGACGAAACCATCCCCTGCGTCCATCGTCGGCTCCATACTCCCCGTTTCCACGTATCCCAACCCCATCGGAACGCCGAGGACGTGTCCGACCACGAGCAACGCGATTCCTAGCCCGATACTGAGCAGCAGTACTCGTCGAAGGACCGTCCAGCCACCCGTGTTCGTCCGTGTCATGTGTGCTCCCCTCGACGCGATAACGAGTGCCGTCACGCGGCCGCTCGCGGCGCGTCGTTTCACCGAACGGAACTGTCACGTTTTGCTATGGGCCGATTTCGATCACTGCTGGCGGTCACTGCAGTCGGAAAATGAGGTATTAGGATCGATCAATCGGATTTAGCCGGAATACTCTGTTGGCAGCCCGCGAGTAAAATTATGGGGTATCGAGTCGATTTTGGACAGGATCTGTTTATTTCCCAACACCAGATCTCGCAGAATGGTCGTCGAGGAACAGCTTACAATTAACTAACATATGCGGTAGCAGGTACGTTGATAGAAGGGTGATGGGGTGACCGAAAGCGTTCCAGCGAGGGAGAACCCTCGACGACAGTCCGAGGAACTGACGCGCGACGAAATATTCACGGTGTTGAGCAATCGCCGGCGGCGGTGGGTGCTCCACTTTCTCAAGCAACGAGACGGTCAACGGGTCGATCTTCGGACGCTCGTTGATACGGTCTCGGCCTGGGAGTACGACACGTCGCCCGAGGATCTGCCGTGGAAGAAACGCAAGCGGATCTATACCGCCCTCCGCCAGTCACACCTGCCGAAACTCGCCGATGCAGGGGTGATCGAGTACGATCGGAACCGCGGCGAAGTCGTGCTCACCGAGGACGCACGCACCGTTCGAATGTACCTCGAGTACGTCCCGGAAAACGACATTCCGTGGAGCCAGTGCTATCTCGCGCTCTCGGGGATCGGTGTGACGATCACTGCGCTGACGTGGTACTCGGTGTATCCGTTCGCCGACCTCTCCGGGTTGGCGCTCGCGACGATACTCGTCGCGATGTTCACCGCGTCGGCGGTGGCTCACACCTACTATACGCGACACAACCGACTCGGATCGGAGGGGAAGCCGCCATGACGAACCGAGTCGGACTCGCGGTGACGCTCCTCGGTGTCCTGTTGCTCGTCACCTCGAGCGTCGGCGTTTCGACGGTCGTACTCGAGCGGGGGGTCGAGATCGAAGTCGTCGACGACGATGCGGCGATGGTCGGATTCGAGACCCACGAGCAGTCCGTTTCGACGGAGAACGGATCCGAGGAAGCGCCGGTCGACCTGATCACTGTGACGAACCGTGCCGAGAGGTCGCTGAATCTGACGGTAGACGAGAGCGACGCGGGTATATCGACCAACGCCAACGATTCGATCGACGCCGGCGAGAACGAGACGATAACGGCGGACGTCACCTGCGACACCGTCGGCGATGAGCCGAGTACGATCGACCTCACGCTCTCCGGCGACGGGATCACGATCGAACGGACCATAGACGTCACACCTTGCAACGGCTAAGAACGGGGCAAGCCGCTCACAGCCGATCGAGTAGCCGAGATAGTAACGAAAAACAGAAATCGGAATGTTAAGGGCGGGGGTCCCCTATCACCACGTACGATGACATGGCTCCGCGCGCTCGCCGCCGCTGGCCTCTCGGTGTTCATGCCCGGTGCAGGGCACGCCCTGATCCGGGACTGGCTCCGTGCCCTGGTGTTTGCAGGTCTCTACATTTCGGCGATCCTGCTATTTTTCCCAACCGAACAGATCGCCGCCGCCGGCTCGATATCGGACGCGATGGATATCGCCACATCAGAGACCGATACGATCTCCCAGTTCGTGCTCTCGTTTCTCGTCCTGTTTGCGGCCATCGATGCCACCTTTCGGGCGATGGGGTTCCCCCCGGGCAGCAACAACGGCGAGTCGGTCGAGGGGCCGTCCTGTCCCGAATGCGGCAAGGAACTCGACGCAGACCTCGAGTTCTGTCACTGGTGTACGACCCGTATCGAGCCCGTAGAGCCGGAATCGGAGTCTGCGGATGCCGACCAATCCGAACGCGAAGAACCGACCCGACCGTAAACTGATACGCTTCTGCGTTCTCGCCTTGCCCACAGTTGCTGCTCGTGTACGGAGAATCGGTACGGATGGAATAGCGGCCAGCGTTTCGCCCAGTTGGTTCCCGAACCGACGGCGACGTTACTTTTCGATAATGCTCTCTTCGACCGCTTCGCCGAAGTGTCGCGCCGTGTCTTCGTAGTACAAGAGGAGTTCGTCGTCGGCCTCGAGGTCGGTCACTGCCGTCCGTCCCTCTCGGGTCGGGACCTTGATCGTCTCCGCGTTCTGGAGGAGCGTCTCGACGCGGTCGCCGTCGTCGGTTTCGAGGGCGACGCGGAACATCGGTCGTTTCTCGATTTTGACGCGTCCGACGATCGCTTCGCGGGTGTTCCCGTCGAGGTCGACGACCTGCACCTCGTCGCCGCTCTGGAGTTCCGAGAGGTACTTGGTGCCGCCGTCGGGCGTGCGGACGTAGGCGTGGACGGCACCCGCGTTGACCCGGAAGGGTCGCGAGGCGACGTAGGGAGACTCGGCGGTCTCGCCGTGGACGAAGACGAGGCCGCGAGCCATCGACCCGACCAGCATCCCCTCATCGTGTTCGAGCAGGCTGCCCGTATCGACACAGACCCGATCGGCGCTGCCGACGCGTTCGATGTCGAGGACCGTCGCGTACTGGAGGTCCAGTGACTCGCGTTCGGCCTCGTCGCGGACCTCGACCGTCCGGCGAATTTCGTCGGGATCGTCCGAGTCCAGCAGGACCGAATCGGCGCCGATCTCGAGGGTTTCAAAGGCCGTCTTCGCCTCTTCGGCGCTGGTCACGCCGGCGACGAGATCGGTTTCCTCGCCGATCCGGGCGATCAGGTTCTCGAGGGGGATGATCGTCCAGTCCTCGCCGACGACGATGGTGTGATCGGCCTCGTCCGCGGCGGTTTCGGCGAACTGTTCGTACTCCTGGCCGAGAATGCGCACGTAGGCGCCGCGCTCGAGATCGCCGTCGCGGCGGCGAAGGGTCGAGAGATCCGCGGAGCCGGAGAAGTCTTCGGGGAGATCGATCGTCGCGTCGCCTTCGCCGTCTTTGCCGACGATAACGGCGTCCGGGCGCGCGGACGATTCGACGTCGTCGACCTCGTCCACGTCGGCTTCGGCGTCTTCGATGTCGTCGACCAGCGTCACGTCGCCGTCGGTTCGAAACGCGGCGACGTTGATATCGCCGAGTTCGCGCACGCGGGAAACGTCGTCCTCGTCGACCAATACCCAGTCTGCACCCGCCTCGAGCGCGGTGGTAATCCGCGCACGGCGGTCGTCCCAGTCGCCGACCGTGTCGTCGGCTTTTACCCAGACAGATCGCGTCATAAATCGACCGTCGAAGGGAACCGGCTTGAACGTGGCGAATGCCGCAGGGAACTCCTGTCGGCTACCCGATGGGCCACCGTTTCGACGAACCGGAGTCTCCGGTCCCGAGTTACGCGCTCGGCCGGCGAGGCGAGTCGTCGGAGACTACTCGTGCGGTTCGAAGGGGTGGGCTCACGTACATCAGTCTCTCACGATATCGATGATCGTCTCGAACGGGCGAAAGGAACGGTAGTAACGATAGTATTGATAGTATCAGTAGTATCGTTACTTTCTTAGAAGTCAATAATATCCGATAGCGTCACTTTTCGCGTATGGGTCAGCGACACTCCCAGACGGGCGACGAACTGACGGTCGACGAGGCGATTCGTCGGCTCGAGGCTGACGCCGACGTAGTCGCCGCTGTCGCCCGTGCAGCGTTCGATCACGCCGGCGAACTGGCGACCCTCGAGTACGGCCGGTCGGCGGCCGTCCTCGGTGCCGTTCGACTCGCCGGCCGTCGGACAAACGATCGACCGCTCGAGTCCGCGTGTCTCGAGTCGCTGTTCGACGTCGATCCGGATCGAGTGACTGCGGCCGAGGAGTTGCTGGCGAGCCACCTGAGCCCGCCGGCAGCCGAGTCGGAGATTCGGTCGCTGCGGCGACGGCTCGTCGTGGCACACGAACTCCTGGCCGCGGCCGAGCGCGGGAGTGTCGCTGGCCCCGAGCTTCCCGGCTCGTACCTCGCCGACGCAGCCCCGATCCTGCTCGCTCGAGCGACCGACCCGAACGAGTGTCGCGATGACCTCGAGCAGCGGGGTCTCGACGAAGCGGCGCTTCGAGCTCACGTCGAACGACTCGAGGCGGACCTCGAGTTCGCGCGGTTGGGAACAACGCTCGACGCGCTGGTTGCCCGCGACGAGTGAGTGTTCCTGCGGCGTCGGCCCCGTTGACGACGGCCCTCCAGCCGTCAGCCGTTCGCTTCAGCTCTCCGGCTGTCAGTCATCGACGCTTCGGCCCTCCAACCTCCAACCGCCAGTAATCGCTGCTTCGGCCCTCCGCCGATCCATCGCTGTCGACTCGAGCCTGCAACCGTCAGCCGCCGCTATTCCGTTCACACATCACCTGTTCTCCGCGGGATAGCTACCCGCCCTCTTCGCCGACAGCCGCGAGCTTGTGCTTGAACGCCCGGTAGGCGTTTGCCCCCTGGTCGGTGAGTTCGACCACGCGCCGGCGGCCGACGGATTCGACCGTCACGTACCCGTCAGCCTTGAGCGGATCAAGAACGTGCGTATCGAGGACGCGAAAGGCACCCTTGTCCTCGCTGTCGCGTCCGGCGGGGGGTTGTCGATCGGCCATAAAGGAAAGTCCCTGCGCTCGAGCGTACTCGATCAGGTCTTTTTTCTTGGGCGGCGCGGTCCGCGCCTCGTGGTAGCCGTCCCACGATTCGGGGTCGGCCAGAAATCCCATAATCGCGACCTGATCCGGCGTCGGCGAATCGATCGGATACGTCGGAAGCTGTTCGGTCGCGGTAACGCCGGTCGATACCGGTTCGCGTTCTCCGTCGTGACCGTACGCCGAAGGCTCGACGTAGTAGGCCCGCGCGTCCGTCGAAACGTCCATGCACGCCATCGTCGCGCCGATCGCGGGAATCGTCCCCGCGCCGGAGACGTTGACCGAGACGTTGTCGTCAGCGTGGTCCGCGGCGATCGTCGTCACCTCGCCGAGGACAGCGTAGACGTCGGTCAGGTCGCAGAGCCGCGTTCTGAACTCCGGGACGATCGATTCGAGTTCGGTCCGGAGTTCGTCGTGGTAGTCGGCCGTTCCCGTCCGGGCGTCCTCGTTCGTGCCGACGTCCTCGAGGAGGTAGACGAGGTCGGCCCGCTGGTTCCGGATCGGCTCGAGAATTCGGTCGTACTCGTAGCCCAGCGGGACGATGTGTACGCGTTTGACGACGTCCATACACGGACAGGACTGTCAGGAAAAATAACTGCTGTGGATTACGTGCACCTCGAGTCAGCGGCGAGTCGCTCGCCAAACAGTCGTGTTATCACACACCAGACCAGTCGAAACGTTGAGAACGTTCCCGCACGTAGACCGGCCAGATGGCTGCGTACGATGCGATTTGTTTCGATCTCGACAGCACACTCTGTGAGCCGACCCGGGACGCTGCGACGCTACTCGAGTCGACGTTCGACCGGGCCGGTCTCGAGCCGTTCTGTACGCCCGCGGATCTGCGGGCTGCTATCCCGTCGCTGCCGACCGCCGAAACCGATCGCGAGTTCTACGAGAACCTGTTTGCCGAGGTCGCGAGCCGCGTCGACGTCGATCCTGCCGTCTCGTCGCGGCTCACGGACGTCTATCTCGAACTCCAGGACCCGACCGCCGTTGCGTTCCGTCCCGGTGCGAAAGCGGCGCTCGAGTACGCTCACGACTGTGGACAGGTCGGACTCATCACCAACGGCGGCCGTCCGACGCAGACGAAGAAACTCGAGGCGCTCGGCATCGCGGACGCGTTCGACGTTCGCGTCTTTACGGAACCGAGTGCGGGCATCTATCCGAAACCGAGCGCGGAACCCTTCGAGCGCGCGCTTTCGGAACTCGACGCCACGACCGACGCCGCGATCCACGTCGGGGATTCGTTACACGCCGACATCGCGGGCGCGAACGCGATGGGTATCGATTCGGCCTGGATCGACACCGGACACGATCAGCTCGGAGACGGCGGCCACGAACCGACGTATCGGCTCTCGTCGCTCGAAACGTTCGAGACGATCGTTTGAACGAACGATCGTTTTCTCTTACCCCTCGGCCGGCAACAGATCGGTGTGAACGACCGCGCGATACTGGTCGTCGGTCGCGTTACCGAGTCGCTTGAGCAGGGCGGCACCGTCGCCGAAACTTTCCGGGACTGCGAACGGGTCGTCGGCCCGCTCGTCGCGCTGTTTGCAGCGCTTGACGAAGGAGAGCAGCGTCGGATACGTTCCGGGCCGAGCGTAGACGACGCCGATGTCCGCGGCGAGTTGCTCGCTCCAGTGGTCGATGATCCGCTCGGTTTCGATCCGCGGCTCGCGCTGTTTCTCGGCCAGTTCCTCGGCGTCGATCTCGGTCTCCCCGAGGACGTCGTCGAAGACCGCCTGTAGCTCGTCAGTGTTCTCCTCGATCGAAGGCGCGTCGGCCTCGGCCTCGAGCAACTGGTCGAACGCCTCGAGTTCAACTCGTCGCACCGCGATCGGGTAGACGAAGTCGTGGGTCTCCTTCGGCAGCTTGTACGACCGACCTTCGACCCCTTTCTCGCCGGGTTCGGACTGGCCCAGCATCAAGTCGAGTATCCCCATAGCTGAAACAGGACCACAGAGTCGAATAAGTGTTCCGTGGCTCGCTCTCGGCAACAGGCCCTTGTCTTCCGGTAGCTCCTCGCTTTGCCCTCGATCGGCACTGATACCGACGATACAGTCGCCTCACCACGCGTCGCCGAGCGCCGCCTTCGTCCCGCCGAACCCGCTCGCGGTCGTCCACGTCCGGCCGCTGTCCGCGTGTTTGACCTCGATCGACCCGCCACAGGCGCCACAGCGGTACTGATCCGGCGCTTTCACCGGCTTCGAGGCGCGGTGGCGGTTCGCGTGCCAGTCACAGCCGTCTCCGAGACACCGAAGGACGTACCGCGGGTCCGAAAACGACTGGCAGTGACGCGGGGCCTCGAGCCGTTCCGCCTGCTCGTGAAACCGTTCGCCGTGGCCCGACTCGCCGAACCGCTGGAACTCCCAGGCGTGGACGAGTTCGTGTCTGACGACGCCCGCGAACGCCTCCCACTCGTAGCGCTGGTAGGCCTGTCGTGCGAGCACGATCGTCGCCACCTCGCGGCTCGCGTCCCAGCGACACGCCCCGGCGCGTCGGCGAGCGCGGGTGGTGACGGTCCACTCGAGGGCGTCGCGATCGATCTCGAGGTCGTACTCGTCGAGGATCTCGCGCGCGTGAATCCGGGCCCGAGCGACGATTTCGTCGTCGATCGTGAGATCCCCAGCATCGTCGTCGCCGTCGATCACGGACTCGAAAACGAAGCCGTGTTTCGAAGGTTTTGCGGTTGCCGTCGTCTTCGGCAGTGGTTCAATCTCCAGGTTCCCAGGCACCTCATCCAACTTCCCAATTCCTCCCGAGACCGGTCGGTTGACAAGGGCTCGCTCCCCTTTTTCCGAGGACGAGCCATGTCTACGGACGATACGTCGCTCCCCGAACCTCGCAGTCCCGAACCGGAGGCACCCGTTCGGCCCGTCGCACTGGTCCTCACCGCCGCGTTCGAGGCCCCGCTCGACGAACGCCGACCGTGGCTCGAGCGCTCCGACATCGTCGACGCGCTCGCGATACCGGGTACCGACAGCCCGGTCTACCTGACCGATTCGAACGTCGCCATCACGACCACGGGAATCGGCAAGAGCGACGCGGCGACCACCGTTACTGCGTTGCTCGCGAACCCGACAATCGACCTCGAGTCAGCCTACGTCGTCTCGAGCGGGATCGCTGGCTCCTCGCCCGAAACGACGGCCCTCGGGTCGGTCGCGGTCGCAGATACGGTCGTCGACTGGGATCGGAAACACCGGTGGGATCACGGCGAGAACGCGACTGCCAGCAACGAACACGGTGCGGAGCCGACCGCCGGCGAGGATCACGCCGGAGACGCGACGGCCGCCACCGCGGACGCCGACCGCTCCGACGAGCGCCCCATCGACCGCCTCAACTACCGCCCGCGGGACTACGTCCACCGCCTCGCGGACGGCGTCGTCGACTGCGGCCTCGAGGCCGCTCGAGGCGTCGACCTGCTCGCGGACGCCGCCGCTCGCGAGTACCAGCGCGAGTATCCGGCGGCACCCGACGCTGGGCCGACGATCGAACGGGGGACCACGGTCTGCGGCGACGAGTTCTGGCACGGTTCCCGGTACGCACGCGAGGTCGACTGGCTCTGCGAGCGGTACAGCGTCGGGCCCTACGTGACGACCCAGATGGAAGACGCCGCGACGGCGCGAGCCCTCGAGCGGTTCGACCTGCGCGACCGCTATCTGAGCGTACGTGCCGTGTCCAACTACGACCGGCCCGCACCCGGCCAGTCCGTGCGGGAGAGCTTCGACGGCGATCCGGCGAGCCTCGCGCTGGCGATCGACAACGCCGCTCGAGTGGGTTCGGCGGTCGTCGAAGGACTGGTTCGGGAGGACCCGCTCGAGATCGGGCCGACTGACTCGGGGTGAATCAGCCGATTAGAGACGGCCGCGCTCGATCAAATTCTCCAGGACGGCAACGACGGCGTCGCCCTCGTCGAGTCGGACGGCCGCGCTCTGCTCGAGTTGAAGGCCGCCGTCGGCCGAGAGCCAGTTGACGAAATTGTTCGGGCTGACGCCGGCGTACCGCCCCGACGAGACCGGTTCGACGGGATGGGTGACGGCCGACTCGAGGCGATCGCTCACTCGGCGTTTCGTGTCGGTATCGACCCCGCCGCCGACGAGAACTCGGTCGTCGTCGAGCCCGTGAAAGCTGATAACCGTCTCGAAACCGCGGTCGGCGATCTCGGCGAGCAACGGATACGCGTCGGGCGAGAAGGCGCTCGAGGGCGGATGCCACAGCTCGAACGCGCTGTGGTGTTCGTCGTAGCCGAGACATGCCCAGCAGCTAGCCCGGGGTAGTCTGGCGGCTAACTCGACCGCCTGTTCGGCGGTTCCGGGCTCGGTCTGTCCGCCGTGGGCGGCACAGACCAGCACCGCGTCGTTCACCCCGTCGTCGTACAGCAGTTCGGTGTACTGCCCGGTGTCGGTCCGCTCGAGTAAATGCGTCCGAAACGAGGGCCCTGACACGGGGGCGGGTACACGGCGGGGTGGAATAACTGTTCGTCACGCATAGTCCGGGCTTTGGGAACCGGACCATCCGTTCCGTCGGCGAAACGGAGGTCTGTCTCGCACAGCGTCTTGTGGGAACCTAGAGCCACCCCGAGATGGTCGCTGCGAGCGACTCGGCCGTCGTGACGCTCCCGATCAACAGGACGAGCGCGACCAGCGCGAACGCGATGTTCTCTTTCGTCGAGACGTCCCGATAGCGGTTGACCGCGCCGATGAGCGCGAGGACGGTGATCGGGAGGGCAATCAGCCCGTTGATGGCCGGCATGATGATCGCCATTCTGACGGGCGTAAGCCCGGTGTTCGCGAGCAGCCAGAACGCGGCGATCGCCGAGAAGATGATGAGGCCGACCACCGTCGCTCTGAACTTCGCGTCGCCGAATCGGGTGTGGTGGCCGAAGGCCTGTGGCACCATGTAGCCGGCACCGAACAGCGTTCCGGTCGCCGAACTGAAGCTGGCGAGCAACGCGGCGAACAGGAAGATGTAGAGCGCGCTGTCGCCGAGGATAGCGGCGAGCGGTTCGCCGGGGCCGGTGAGCGTCGTTGGTCCCTCGGTCAGCGTCACCGCCGAGACGATCATCACGAACGCGCCGATCGTCAGTGTCGTGACGATTCCGGCGGCGTTATCCCGCCGATACGTGCTGATGTTGCTCCACTCCTTGGTCGGGCCCATGCTGGACTGGATGAAGAAGTTCGGCCAGTAGACCGTCGTCCCGAGCAGGGCGATGACTGCCGTGAGATAGCCGATCTCGCTCTGGAGGACTGGGATGAGCCCGGCGGCGACGTCACCGACAGGGATGTCGAGACCGACCAACAGCAGTCCGTAGGAGCCGAAAACCGTAATTACCATCGCCGCGATGGCCCCTTCGATCCGTTCGTAGACACGCAACTCGACGAGCGCGATGCCGACGCCGCTGGCCAGCAGGATCCCGATGATGACGTTGTCCAGTCCGGGAACGAGCCACGCCAGCGCCGCGCCGGCGATCGCGTAGTTTGCGATCGACCAGAGCGCGCTCATCATGGCCATCGAGACGATGAGCAGCGGGCCGCTCGGACCGGGAAGCAGGTCGACGATGTAGTCGGTCAACGGCTCTCGTGAGACCGCCAGCCGTGCGGACATGTCGTGGAGGGCGATGTCGATGAGAAAGGCCAGCGGAAGCACCCACAGCAGTGCAAACGCGAAGTTCGCGCCGGTGTCCGCGAGAATGTAGACCGATCCGGCACCGAAGACGTTCGCCGCGAACAGCACGCCGAGTCCGTACGCATCCAGAAAGTCGGAGAGCCTCGCCTGAACGCCGCCCTGCTGGTAATTCTCACTCGCCATCGATGACCACCTCTGTAGGCCGCTTGTGAGGACCGACTCGATCGGCTGGGAGTGTTTCCATACAACCCAAAGCGCCAAGACACGCGAGTCTGTTCGGCTTGCAACGGCTACCGACGGGTAAACAGGTGGCAGACGCAGGCGTCGTATCCGGTACCGATACGGGACCGACATCGAACCTGTTGTCAGAACGTCATGGCTCGGGTGTATCGGAACGTTCTGACCCGGCCCGCAGAAGAAGCAGCCGAAAGCGAATCCAGTCGACGAGTCGATCGCGACGCGCTATCGACGGCGTCGGAGAAGGGTGCGATACGCGTCGATTCAGGCCTCGAGCGCCAGTCCGGCCTTCGACAGGGCCTCCTCGGTCGAGAGGTCGTGGTGGACGACACCGGAGACGGCGGTCGCGATGGCTTCGGGATCCTCGTGCTGGAAGATCGAACGTCCCATCGAGACGCCCGCACCGCCGGCGTCCATCACGCCCCGGACCATGTCGACCGTCTCGCGGTCGGTCCCTTTCGAGCCGCCGGCGATGACGACCGGAAGTCGGGTCGACTCGACGACGTGCTGAAAGCTCTCGGCGTCGCCGCTGTAGCCCGTCTTGACGATATCGGCGCCGAGTTCCTCCGCGAGGCGGACGGCGTGGCCGAGCGCTTCGGGATCCTCGGAGTCGACGCCCGGACCGCGGGCGTAGGCCATCGCGAGTACCGGAATCCCGAGCCGTTTGGCTTTTTCCGTGACCTCCGAGAGCTGGGAGATCTGGTCGGGTTCGTGGTCCGAGCCGACGTTGATGTGGAACGAGACGGCGTCGGCGCCGACCCGAACGGCCTCCTCGACGGTTCCGGTCAGTCGCTTGTCCTGCTCGTCGGGACCGATCGTCGTCGAGCCGTTGAGGTGGACGATGTACCCCTTACCGTTCTTGTTCTCGTGAACGCGGGGCGCGATCCCCCGCTGGGTGAGGACCGCGTCAGCCCCGCCGCTGGTGACGCCGTCGATGGTCGATTCGATGTCCTTCAGTCCCTGGACGGCCCCCATCGTGATGCCGTGATCCATCGGGACGATTACGTAGGAGCCGTCTGTGCCGATTCTGTCGAGTCGTGCGTCGATTCCTGTCGTAGTCATTGCGGGAGTGTAGCAAGCTTGCAGTTATGGCTGTTCTGGTTCCGGTACATCTACCGCGTCCTCGCGGTCGCTTCGTCGTCGCTTTCGTCGTCGTTCTTCCCTTCTCTGTCACCCTCGGCATCGTCATCACCGTCGCCGTCGCCCGTCGCCCCGCGGACGGCACCCCGTTTGAGTTCGTCCGCTTTGGCCTCGAGGTCGGCGGCGGGCTCGTCGCTCGAGGCGACGATGTCGATGAGCGCACTGCCGACGATGACGCCGTCGGCGCCGGCCTCGACGATTTCGGCGGCGTGATCGCCTTCGCTGACGCCGAACCCGACCGCCTTTGGAACGCCGTCGGAATTCGGTCCCGAGACGTCGTACTCCGACAGCCGCGCGAGGCTATCGTGGGTCGCGTTCGAGACGTCCCCTCGAGCCCCGGTCGTTCCGAGTCGGGCCTGAACGTAGGCGAACCCGGAGAGCTGAGACATGATTGTGTCCAGACGCTCGCCCTCGGTCGTCGGCGCGACGATGAAGATGAGATCGAGTCCGTGGTCGTTGCAGGCCTCGCGCAGCGGATCGGCTTCTTCGGCCGGCAGGTCGGGGACGATGATTCCCGAGAGGCCGGCTTCGGCCGCGCGTTCGACGAACGGCCGAACGTCGGGCCTTTTCCGCGGTGGTTCTGAATCCGCGTCACCGTCCGAGGCGCGTGGCGTCTCGCGCTCCCCGTATTGCAGGATCATGTTGTAGTACGTCATCACCAGCAACGGCGCTTCGGTCTCGAGGTCCGCGACCAGTTCGAAAAAGCCCTCGGACGTCGTTCCGGCCTCGAGCGCGCGGTTGATCGCCGCCTGAATCGTCGGCCCCTCGGCGATCGGTTCCGAGAACGGGAGCCCGAGTTCGATCAGGTCCGCGCCGCCGCGATCGAGGGCCTCGACGTACGCCTTGGTCTCCTCGAGCGAGGGATCGCCCGCAGTGAGGTACGTGATGAGCGCGGGATGGTTCTCGCGAATGGCGGCTTCGACGTCGCTGTCGTACTCGTCGGCCGTCGATTCCGGGTCGTCGGTCATCCGTCGAACACCTCGACCTCGGGGGCGGCCTCGAGGTCGCGCTTCTCGGTCTCCTCGAGCACCGTCTCGAGGTCCTTGTCGCCGCGGCCGGAGACGTTGAGGACGATGAGGTCGCCGAGTTCCTCGTAGTGCTCCTCGAGATAGCCGAGGGCGTGACTCGACTCGAGGGCCGGGATGATCCCCTCGAGCCGCGACAGGCGGTGGAATCCGTTGAGCGCGGCGTCGTCGTCGACGCTGGCCGGTGTGACGCGGCCGGTATCGACGAGGTAGGACAGTTCGGGACCGACGCCGGCGTAGTCGAGTCCGGCGCTTACGCTGTGAGACTCCATGATCTGGCCGTCCTCGCTCTGGAGCAGTTTCGTCATGGCTCCGTGGAGCACCCCGTCGGTGCCCGTCGAGAGCGTCGCGGAGTTCGGGGCGAGTCCCGCCGATTCGTCGATCTCGAGGCTCGAACCGCCGGCCTCCACCGCGAGCAGATCAACGTCGTCGTCGGGAACGAACTCGTGGAACGTCCCCATCGTGTTCGAGCCGCCGCCGGCGCAGGCGACGACGCTGTCGGGGAGTCGGCCGGCCCGCTCTCGAATCTGCTCGCGGGCTTCCCGACCGATGACGGCCTGGAAGTCACGGACCAGTTTCGGGAACGGATGCGGACCGACGACGCTCCCGATGACGTAGTGGGTCGTCTCGACGGTCGTCGCCCAGTCGCGCATCGTCTCGTTGATCGCCTCCTTCAGCGTGCCGCTGCCGGCCGTGACCGGGTTCACTTCCGCACCGTTCATCCGCATCCGATAGACGTTCGGCCGCTGGCGGTTGATGTCGGTCCGGCCCATGTAGATCTCGCAGGGCATGTCGAGGTGGGCCGCCGCCATCGCGGTCGCGGTGCCGTGCTGTCCGGCACCGGTCTCGGCGATGATACGCTCCTTGCCCATGTACTTGGCCAGCAGCACCTGTCCGAGCGCGTTGTTCAGTTTGTGAGCCCCGCCGTGGACCAGATCCTCGCGCTTGAGGTAGATCTCGCGGTCGTAGCGCTCGCTCAGTCGGTCCGCGCGCTGGAGCGGCGTCGGTCGCCCGCCGAAATCCCGCATCCGCTCGCGGAACTCGTCCATGAAGCCGTCCTCGTTTTCGAGCACGTAGCGTTCGTAGGCGTCCTCGAGTTCCTGTACGGCCGGCATCAGGGCCTCGGGGACGTACTGGCCGCCGTAGTCGCCGAACGTGCTCTCGCTGTCGCGCTCGCGCTGGGAGTCGTCGTCGTGGTCGCTCGTGCTCATGTATTGTCTCCGTGGGTGTGTCGGTCGCCGCTCATGCCTCCTCGCTACCGTCGTCCGCGTCGACCAGTCGCCGCGTGTTCTCGGCGACGTCGCTGTCGTCCGCGCCGTGGTCCATGATCGCGCTGCCGATCAGGAGGCCGTCGGCCCCCGCCTTGCGCATCCGCCGAACGTCTTCGGGAGACGAGACGCCGCTCTCGGCGATCAGCGTGACGTCAGTCGGAGCCTGGGGGGCCACGGACTCGAAGGTTTCGAGGTCCACCTCGAGTCGCCCCAGATCCCGGTTGTTCACGCCGATCAGGTCCGCGCCCGCGTAGAGCGCGGTCTCGAGTTCCGCCCGGTCGTGAACCTCGACCAGCGGCTGGAACCCGCGTTCGCGGGCGGCCGCGACCAGAGCCTCGAGATCGTCGACGAACCGGACGATGAGCAACAGGAGGTCGGCCGCCACGAGGTCCATCTGCGCTTCCTCGAGGACGAAATCCTTTCGGAGGACGGGGACGTCGACGGCCTCCCGAACTCGAGTGAGCGCTTCGGGCGAGCCGCCGAAGTGACTCGGCTCGGTAAGCACGGAGATCGCGGCCGCTCCGCCCTCGACCATCGCTTCGGCAAGTTCGACGGGGTCGTCTTCGCGCGCGCCGTCGGCGGTCGGACTCGTGGGCTTTACTTCGGCGATCACCGGAACGCGGCCGTCGGCCTCCGCTCGCGTCAACGCGTCGGACAACGACCGCGCGTCCACGTCCACGACATCACCGTCACTACCCGACCGCTCCCGGGCGGCCTCGAGGATCGACTCCACCGCGGGAGCGAGCTCGGTATCGGAGTTCATTGTTGTACATCAACGTACTCATGTGTACAAAAGGCTTGCGTCATTGCGCCGGTTCGTCATCGAATCGGCGCTGCGAGCCAGTCCGAGCGTTCCGCTGTGGCCCTCGCTCGAGGGGCGACAGCCATCGACCGGCGAATATTCAAGTCCGTATCACCTACACGAATTTATGGAGGACGTCACGGACGCCGGAATCTACGCGCAGGAATCACCGTATCTCGATCGATACGTCCAGCTCGGTGCCGCCAGCGGGCGTATCCTGCGCGTTTCGTTTCCCACAACCCCGGAGGACGACGCCGAATCCGACCACCCGGTTCTCGATCAGATTTTCGAGTACCTCGACGGAATCGAGGAGGTCGACTTCGCCGACGTGCAGGTCGCCCTGACCGTTCCGACCGACCAGCGCGCGGTTCTCGAACAGGTGCGCGGTATTCCCTACGGCGAGCAGGTCAGCGTCCAGGCACTCACCCGAATGACGCCGGAACTCGATCCAGACGACGAGGACGACGTCATCCTCGTCCGAACGGCCCTCGACGAGAACCCCGCACCGATCCTGATTCCCGACCACCGCGTCCGCGACGGGCCGAGCGCTGCGCCGCCGGCCGTCGAACAGAAGTTGCGGTCGCTCGAAGGACTGTAACTGTAGCGGCGTTTCGTCGGTATCGCATAGCGGTCCGTGACGCCGGTGGGCGCTCGTTCTCGAGTCGTTCCGCGAACGCCGTCACCATCGTCCGGCTCACTGCGTTCCGCGAACGCCGTCACCATCGTCCGAACCACCGGTTCCGCGAACGCATGCCGTCTGCGGTACCCGAACTGCAAGCGAGCGACGACAAAGCACTTGTACTCCTGTTTGTAACGCTGTGACCGACACTCAGGTCACCCCGAATGACTCCCTCCCGACAGCACTCTTCGAACGGAACCGACCAGCGGTCTCCGGGACTCGAGTCACTGCGCGCAGTCGTCGAGCCGCGGCTCGGAATCGATCCGCGAGCCCTCGGCGCGTTCCGAATCGCGCTCGGCCTCCTCTTGCTCTTCGATCTGACCGTCTATCGGCTGCCGGGGCTGGTGACCTTCTACACCGACGCCGGCGTCTTTCCCCGCTCGGCGCTGGCGGAGACGTATCCGCTGTTCGCGACGTGGTCGCTCCACGCCCTGTCCGGATCGGCGTGGGTCCAGGGGCTCCTGTTGGCTCTCGCCGGCTGTGCCGCCGTCTCCCTGCTCGTCGGCTACCGAACCCGGCTCGCGACGGCCGTCTCGCTCGTCTTGCTCACCTCGCTGTACGCCCGAAACCCGCACGTGCTCAACGGCGGCGACACGATTTTGCTCTCGTTTCTCTTCCTCGGGTTGTTCCTGCCACTCGACGCCCGGTGGTCGCTCGGAAACCCCCGCCGTCCGGACGACGAGGCCGGTCGTCGCCGCTGCTCGATGGCCACCGTGACGATTCTCCTCCACTTCGTGACGATCTACGCGGTCAACGCGGCGCTCAAGTTCCAGAGCGACATTTGGTTGTCCGGTACGGCCGTCCGACGGATCTTCCGCCTCGAGGAGTACTTTACCGCACTCGGCCCGCTGCTCGCGGAGTACGCTACGCTTCTCACCGTCGCTAACTGGTTCTGGATCGGCCTGCTCACCTCGTCGGTGTTTCTCGTCCTGTTTACCGATCGGCTTCGGATCGCACTCGTCGCCGCGTTCGTCGTCGCACAGGTCGGAATGGCCGCGACGATGCGCCTCGGCGTCTTTCCGTTCGTCATGGTCGCCGCGTTGCTCCTGTTTCTCCCGCCGCGGGCCTGGGACCGCGTCGAGGACCTTCTGAGAACTATCGTTTCAAAGACCGACGCGCCCCTCGAGTTTCAGCTATCGCCGTCGCTCCGAACGGCCGCGACCAAATCGGCGACGCCCGGCATTCCCGCGGTTCCCCCTCGCGTTCGGCGCATCGCTCACGTGGCGAGTTCCGTGTTCCTCGTCTGTGTGTTGCTGACGACGGTCGTCTGGCAGGTAACGGCAGTCGGACTCGTCGACTCGCCGGCGCCGGAACTGGACGACGAACTGTCCGACGCGAGCTGGGCCTTTTTCGCGCCGAATCCGCCGGATTCCACGAGCTGGTACGTCGCCGAAGCCGAACTCGAGTCGGGCGAGACGATCGACGCGATCAACGGCGGGGACGTCGCGTTCGACGGACCGCCCGACGGGGAGCGGTATCCGTCCACGCTCTGGAAGCGATACGGCAACGAGATCCGGTACGCAGGCGACACCCACTACGAGCCGGCGGCGGCGGCACTCTGTGAGCGTCTCGATCTCGAGCACGGCGTCGAGTCGCTAACCATCTATCACGTCGAACAGCCGGTCGACTCGGACGGGCCGGTCGGTGATCCGACGTCGAACGAGCGGGTCAGCTACGCGTGTTGATCGATGGATCGGTGGATCCAACACGTCCGCCCGGAGCGGCTCAATCCGCGTACCAGACAGTGTAGATGTAGAGTCCGATCCCGACGAAAACCACGAGCGAGGACGCATCGTCGAGTATCGGAACGCCGGTAAACAGGAACGCGAACTGGAGCATCCCGCCGACGACGAGACAGACGGCCGCACCCAGCATCGCCGGCGAGCCGCGATCCCTGTCGGCCTGCAGGTAGAGGACCGTCCCGACGCCGATTGCGATCACGCCGAAGAGGAAATACGCGGCGAACGCCGCCAGCGGTTCGTTCCCGACCGTTGCGTACACGAGCAGTGCGAAGTAGAGCACGATTCCGAGGAAGATCAGCCGATAGACGGATTCGGGAATATTGTCGAGACTGTTCATACCGATACTGAATAGTCCCTTTCCCTTAGCTTTCGAGGGTCCGGCTCCACTCGAGGCCGACGCCTTCGTGGACGATAAACTCGAACGCGTTGATCAGGTAGTGGGCGACGACGACGACCAGAAAGCTCCCGGTGACGATGAAAATCGCCGCGAGAACGAACCCGAGAAGGCCCGTGACGACGACGCCGACCGATCCCTGAACCCCGTGACCGACGGCGAATGCAACCGACGAAACCACGGCGAGCAGCCACGGCGAGACGCCGAAGCCGGCCGAGATGACGCCGATCAGCGCCGCCCGGAAGAGCAACTCCTCGAAAACGGCGATGATCGGAAGCACGACGAGCAAGAGCGCCAGCCACCCCTGTATCGAATCCGGAGCCAGCAGCCCGCGAAGCTCTTCGTCGTGATCGAATCCGAGCCGAGTCGCCGTCGCCGCTCCGATCTCGTTTGCGACGTAGAGGACGATCCCGGCAGCCGCACCGAGCAACAGCCCCTGCTCGAGGTACGCAACCGAGAATTCGATGCCCAGGGCGTCGGCCGGAATGCCCGTATAGAGCACCGCACCGAGCAACACGAGCGCGAACAGTCCCTGTGAAAACGCGACGTTTGCCAGGAGCGCTCCGGTCGACAGCGATTCGGGATCGACGCTCCGGCCGCGGTCGTACTCGCGCTCCGGTGGCTGTTCGCTCAGTTCCTCGCGGTCGCGGTCGGTATCGAACTCGCCGACGTCGCCGAACTCATCGAACCCCACTGGCTCGTCGGACTCCCGACTCGAGCGACCTTGCGCCGAATAATCGGCTGCGTCGCCGGACTCTCGGTCGACGCTTGCGCCCGTGGACGTCGGCGTCGTCGCCGCGTCGGACACACCCTCCGAATCGACGGTTGCGTTCGATCGCGAGCTGTCCGGATCGATCGCTCTCTCGCCGGCAGTCGCGACGACGTCGTCTCCGCTTTCGCGCTCGAGATCGCCGTCATCGAACGCCGACTGTGTGAGGTGTGAAAGAACGAGAAGCAACACGAGGACGACGCCCGTAATGCCGGCGAACGTCGTCCACTGAACCATCTGTCGCTTTTGTTACTGTGGGCTCGGGTTCGAGCCGCTGGCGGAGCCGACGGCGCCCTGTCCCTGATCGAACGCCGTGCCGGTTATCGATTTGAGTCGATCGACCAGCGAGTCCTTCTTCGGTTCGCCCATCAGGGCGACGTCGAGGACCTCGCTGATGTTCGAACACGGGATGATCTCGACCATTTCGTCGTACTCGTCTTCGATCATCACGTCCTGTTCGTTGGCCTTCGGAATGATGACCTTGTCGCAGCCGGCCTTGGCGGCGGCCTCGATCTTGTGGGTGACCCCGCCGACCGGGAGCACATCACCCCGGACCGACAGCGAGCCGGTCATGGCTACGGTCTGATCGACCGGGATGTCCTCCAAGGCGCTGATGACGGCCGTCGCCACCGTGATCGAGGCGGAGTCGCCGTCGACGCCCTGTTGGCCGGCCTGGACGAACTGGATGTGGATGTCCTTCTCCGAGAGATCGACGTCGGAGAACTTCTTGATGATCGCCGAGACGTTCTGGACCGATTCCTCGGCCATCTCCTTGAGCTGGCCGGTCGCGATGACCTGACCGCCGCCCTGTGCGGGCGCGATCTCGGCCATGACGGGGAGCATGATCCCGGAGTCTTCGCCCATGACGGCGAGGCCGTTGACGCGGCCCTCGACGCCGCCTTCGGCGACCTGCAGCTCGTAGTCCTTCCGGCGCTCGATGTAGTCGTCGGCGAGCTGTTGCTCGATCGAGCGCGAGCGACCTTTAGCCTGCAGGACGTCATCGCGGGTCGTGTACTCTCGGTCTTCCGAGCGTGCGATGTCTCCCGCGACGCGGACGAGTCCACCGAGGGTCCGGAAGTGAAGCGTCAGGTGGTTCTTCCGGCCGGAACGACGCTTTGCCTCGAGGATGAGTTCCTCGACAGCGTCGTCGGTGAAGTGGGGTAGACGGCCGTCGCGTTCGACCTCCTGGGCGATAAAGCGGGCGTACTTGCGCCGCATTTCGGGGGTGTCCTCGATGGTGTCCTCCATGTAGACCTCGTACCCGTACCCTTTGACCCGGTTTCGGAGTGCCGGGTGCATGTTCTCCATCGCGTCCAGGTTCCCGGCCGCGATCATGACGAAGTCACAGGGGACGGGTTCGGTCTGGACCATCGCACCCGAGGAGCGCTCGGACTGGCCCGTGATGGCGAATTCGCCCTCCTGGATCGCTGTCATCAGCTTCTGCTGGGTGCGGACGTCCAGGGTGTTGATCTCGTCGACGAACAACACGCCCTTGTTGGCCTGATGGATCGAACCCGGTTCGACGCGGTCGTGAGACGGCGTCTCCATTCCGCCGGACTGGAACGGGTCGTGACGGACGTCGCCCAGCAGTGCACCGGCGTGTGCGCCGGTCGCGTCCTCGAACGGCGCGGTGCGCTTGTCGCCGTTGTTGACGATCATGTTGGGCACCATCGCATCCGTGCCGCGGCTCGTATAGCGGAAGATCAGCCAGACGATACCCGCCGCGAGAATCCCGAGCAGGATATTTACGGTGAGAATCGCGTAGCCGACGATGATCGCGATGATGATCCACATCAGGATCGACCGCATCTGGTTGCGCTTGCGGGCTTCCTCCTTGTGGGCGTCGATGATCTGTTCGCCTTTCCCTGCGGGGACGGTTCGGACCTTCGGCTCGTTCCCGTCGTCCGGGTTGTGGTAGACTAAAACGTCCTGGAGATCCTCCTGCGGTAGCAGCTGACTCATCGCCTTCGCGAGCATCGACTTGCCGGTCCCCGGCGAGCCGATCATCATCACGTGGCGGCGTTGCTTGGCTGCTTTGATGATAATATCCCGTGCCTCGTCTTGTCCGATGACCTGATCGACGAGTCGGTCGGGAACTTCGATATCTTCCGTCGAGTCGATCTTGAGGCCGCCGAGAAGATCGTCTTCGGCGATGTCCTCGTCGACTTCGACGCCGGGGTCGACTTCGACCGTACTCCCGAGGTCTTCGACGGTCTCGATATCGTCGTCGTTGTCGGTCGAGTCCGGCTCGAAATCGTCGATCGGATCGTCGAACTCGTCACCGTCGCCGACATCGTCGTTTCGGTCACCGTCCTCCTCGATCGGCGACCGGTCTCCCTGACGCTCTGGCTCCTGCTCCTGGTCCTGTGACTGTGCCTGCTCCTCGTCAGGCGCAGCGCCAGTGGCGTCTTCGGGAGGGTCGTCAACGTTCGTATCGTTGCTCATAGAACTCTGTTCAGTACCTGATTCGAAGGGATTGCCACTGATATACTTTCTCCATGCGGAGGATGGTGACAGTGGCTGAAACCCGGCTCCACAGCGTTCGACAGTACCGATTGGGAATTTCGCCCGTCGTTTTCATCCGTTGTGGTGATAAGTAAAATATGACTGAGGATAATCGAACTACGACCGGCTGTTCGATCCAACACCGAACGGTCATACTGCCAGACAGAACAATTCGAAGATCAGTCGCGCTACTGCGGCCGTCCTCGGGGATGACGGCCGCGAATTTGCGACCGACTTCTCAGTGACTGCTGTCCGACAGTATCAGTTACTGTTCGAAACGACGTGATGACGGACTCGAGCGCGGTACGCCGTGTTCACACGCGGAGATGGACAGCGAGGTTACACGCTATGGACGAAGTTGCGATCGATTTCGTCGGAAACTCGCCACGCTTAAGCACACTGCACCAACACGTTTCGGCATGACTCGGGGGTTCTACATTGGCCGGTTTCAGCCCTTCCACAACGGCCACCTTAGCATGGTCGAGCAGATCGCGGAGGACGTCGACGAACTCGTCCTCGGCATCGGAAGCGCCGACGACTCACATACGGTTCGAAATCCGTTCACGGCGGGCGAACGGATCATGATGATCACGAAGTCACTCGTGGATTACGATCTCGTGACCTACGCCGTCCCGATCGAAGACTTAGAGCGCAACTCGGTCTGGGTGAGCCACGTCCAGAGCATGAGCCCCGACTTCGACGTCGCCTACTCGAACAACCCGCTCGTCATCCAACTGTTTCGGGAGGCCGACATCGAAATCCGCCAGTCGCCCATGTTTAATCGGGAGGTCCTCGAGGGGAGCGAGGTCCGCCAACGGATGATCCACGGCGGCGACTGGGAGACGCTGGTCCCCGAAGCCGTCGCCGACGTCGTCGGCGAAATCGGCGGCATCGAGCGCATCCAGATGATCAGCGGCTCGGACTCGAACGGCGACTGATTCTCCGATAGGTCCGTTCCGTCTGTCTTCTCGAGTCCGGTGGCCGTCCCCGGCGCCGGGACGGAGACGCATCGACTTTGGCCGAGCGGTTCGTACCATCGCCCGTGATCACGCTCGCATCGGATTTCGGCACGCCCTACCCCGCGGCGATGAAAGGCGTGCTCTGTCGACGAACGGACGCCAGACTGGTCGACATCGGACACGACTTTCCCCGACAGGACGTCCGCACAGCCGCGTTCTGGCTTCGCGAAACGCTCCCGTACTTTCCCATGGCGACCCACCTCGTTGTCATCGACCCCGGCGTCGGAACCGACCGCAACGCGCTCGTCGTTCGTGCGGGCGAGCACACGCTCGTCGGCCCCGACAACGGCGTCTTGTGTCCCGTCGCGCGACGACTTGCCGACGATGCGGCGTTCGAATCGTTTGTCATCGACGAGTCGCGTCTCGAGTCGGTCGATCCCGCGGGCGGCGATTCGCCGAGTTCGAACGCGACAGCGCTCTCGTCTCACGGATCCAACTCGGTGAACGCCAGCAACACGTTCCACGGCCGAGATATCTTCGCGCCCGCCGCTGGAACGGTACACGAAACGCGTCTCGACGACCTCGAGTCGCTCGCGTGGCTCTCGCCGCTTGAAAACGACCCCGTTGATCTCGCCCTCCCCGAGCCGACGCTCGAGGATACCCGCGCGACGGGCGAGGTCCTCGTCGTCGACGACTTTGGAAACGTTATCACGAACGTTCCCGGTACCTTCCTCGCGGAGTACGATCGAATCGTCACGAACGGCGAATCGGTTCCCGTCGGCGAGACCTTCGCCGCCGTTCCGGTCGGTGCTCGACTCGCGACCGTCGGAAGCCACGGTTACGTCGAACTCGACGTCAATCAGGACCGCGGCGACGAGGAATTCGGTCTCGAGGTCGGCGATCGGGTCGTTCTCGAGAGCGCGTCGGCGTGAGCCACCGTTCGCTTCCTGGCAGACTCACGGAATGTGCGGTTAGTGTTTAAATACGAAGGGGCGGCCCAACTGCCCTATGAATCGGGATGGCCCTGTCGGTATCGTTCTGGCCAACCAGCGTACTGAACGCGACGAACGAAACACTGGAGCGGTCTCCGGGCCGTTGCGGGCCGAAAACGTCCTGCTACCGATCCGGCGCTGGGACGAATGAGAGGCGAACGGCCCGGAACGATTTCGCTCGCGGCCGATGACAGAGCGCGAATTCCGTTCGCGGTTATCGGCGTGTTGCTCCTCATGAGTTCGGTCATGATCGCCGCAACGTTGCAGACGCGCGGCGAACCGGAGATCGATCGCGGTACGGATCGGGCGATCGATCGGGGAGAAGCGTATGCGACCAGCGAGATCCGACAGGCGACCGTCAGAGCGACCGACGAAGTCGTCCGCTCGCCGGTGACGAGCGTCGATTCCGATCTCGAGGGTGTACTCGAGGGCGACACCGCGTTCGAAGACCAGACGAGACTTACGATCCTCGCGGAAGCCACCAGGGCGCTCGACGGCCGGGAACAGACCGTCGGTCAGGGCCGGACTGTCGCCGTCTCGATGCCCGAGGTCGACGACTGGACCGACAACGACGACCTCGAGTCGGCCCTCGACTCCGTCACCCTCGAGGAGAACGACGGGATCATGGACGTAACGATCCGGGATGTCGAGTTCGCCGTTCGGGACGGCGATGGGGACCTCGAGACGGCGGTGACGCGCAACGTTACGGTTTCGGTGGGGACGACGATGATGGAACTCCACGACCGCGTCGAGGAGTACGAAACGCATCTGAACAAGGGGATGCTCGAGAGTATCGAGGACCGCGAGGGGTACGGCTACGACCTCGCAAAACGGATGTGGCCGCTGACCTGGGGGAAGGCCTACTACGATCGGTTGCTCGGCGATCCCGCGGATCGTGCCTTCGAGAACGTTACCCCGAACGAACACACGGAAGTGATGGCCAACGACGCGCGGTTGACGGCCCAACAGGAGGTGTTTGGAACGCAAGACGACTATGGGAATCGCGTGATGGCGGGGCCGTTCGTGTGCATGGCCTACGACCTCTCGGAGAGTGCACTCGACCTGAACTACGATTTCGACGATATCGCTGCCCAACTCCATCCTGACGAGAACGTCAGTAGTGTCGATGATCTCTGTGCGGACGGAGTCGTCTCTCCGGACGGCGAGTTACCCGACATGCCGACGATCGAGGAAATCATCTCGGGTCTGCTCGGGAATATCGATAAGAGCGGGACCATTCAAGGCCACCCCTTTGCGGATATGGCGATGTACGAGATGGAAGCCGGTCTCGGACAGGACACTCTTGAAGCCGAGATGCGAGAGGGATTAAACGAGACTGAGCGGTTTAGTGAAGAATATCTCGAGGATTATTATGATGACGATGAGAATGAACGAACTGATGACACCACGATAGAAGATGAGAATGATGCCATCTCAGGCGTTCAGGATAGTCTGAATGACCTTAGGAACGATGCTGTTTTCGATTACGACCAGACCAGAAACGCGATCAATGATGTCTATACGGTTAACACAATTGTCGGAAGTATTAGCAATCCTCCCTCTAGTGATGGCCTCACCAGTCATCCCATTCCTCGTCTCCCGGACGAATACGATGCTAGTAATCATACTGAACACAACCGTAATGAACATACGTTCAACACGGAGGTAGACGCTCGTATTGACAAAGTAACCGCGGACAACGGTAATTCCAACCTCGATCGGTCGCTTGTTGAGGTCGACATCGAGATTGAGATGAGATATCTCACATACCGCTATTGGAACGATACGACCACGAATAGTTCGTTCGATGTGTGGGAATCAGCGGATCGGCACACCAATTATACCGCTTCGTTCGAACTCGATGGAGAATTCGCTCCGAATCTGGAGACCGATCCAAGCGATGTCGAGCACGTGCTCGATTCTGGGGGATCTCCAGACCCGTACGTAGCAGCTCCGAACAACTGGGAGGGTGCAGCCGACGAAGTGACGAAAGAATTTTTCGGCAGCAACTTCGGTAGTCACTCGTCTTTCGAAGATTGGCTGGAGGACCGGTCTAGGAATATCGAATCGACGAGCGATTTCAGAAGTGCGATTAACTACGACGACAGTTTCGACGAGGATATTCCGCTTTCACCTCGGAATCAGGACCAGCTTCATAACCATATCGTCTGGGGAGATCTCATGAAAGTACACAACGAGACGGTGGCGGAAATCGAACCGGTAGAAGCCGAGATCACGGAGATGCTGACGGCCGATGAAAGTCCGATGAGGGAAATCAATGAGAGCGTTGAAGAAATGGAATCGGAGTTTGTAACCGAGCACGATGACTTCGATAATGGGCCGGATATCGCTACGATGGAGGCTCGGCAGACATATTTCAATACCATTTACAAATATGTCCACGAGTTGGCAAGCGAACACGAGAAAGTGACGACAGGTGGTGAAAATCTCATCAATGATTTATTAGGTGGACTTCTTGATTCGGTAAATGATATCATCAGTGGTCCGATGGATCTACTCGACGAAATGCTCGGTTCAGGTGAAGAGATGTTACAGGATGAAGGCGGTTCTGAGATCGATACCTCCGATGTACTGAACGATGTTCACGTCGATGTCGACGGTTCACCCACTTACCATTCTTCGCAAGCGGCCGTCAACCAAACCGAAGTACCGGCAGTTCGGGCTGCAGGTGCTGGCCCACTCGAAATCAACGACGACATAGATTTTGCACCGATGGGAACCGGGTACAACAACAAGGTTGGCCAACCTGGCTTTCCATTAGTCCCGTGGCCACCATTGTTCTATCTACAGGTCGATGCGTGGGAGATCGAACTTGAAGGGGAATATGCTCGTTTTGAGGTAGAGGCAACCAGTGGAGATCCATCGGTAACTGAGTCAACAACCTACATCCGAGAAGACAAGGACGTCGTACTAGGGACACCCGATGGACACGGACTCGAGTTAGGATCAACCGATCCAATCAGCTACGAAAATAGTCAATCGGTTCTTGTGGTTGTTCCTGCTCCACAATTCTTACCACAGGGTGCTCCCGGGGTTGGCGATAATCAACTCGGAGGGGACGCACCAGGGCAACTGTGTTCGCCACTCTGGGGTGAGACCGGGCCAGAGTTTAGTAAAGAACACACCACACCTGTAAAAGAAGATTGTCCGTAGCGAGGTGTTTTGGACGTTCTCGTTCAATCGACAATGAAATTCATCGCTTAGGTTAGGAGGATAAGGCTCAATCCCTTAATAAAGGATCCTAACGTATCTGAAGATAGAATAGTGTTACAGCGCGCCTACGTGTCCTCTATTGCGTAAAGGCTGTTATTCAACGCAGGGAGATATACGACTCCATCAGATACTGTTGGTGGCGATGTGAATCCTCCATCAAGTTCTAATTCCCACTGCAAACCACCTGTGTTGCTATCTAATGCAGTAAGGCCCAGTGAATTAGCGAGATAAACGACACCGTCTGCAATCACAACCTCTGACTCAGGAATGGCTATGTCAATATCCCACTCAATCTCTCCAGATTCTGCATTTACAGCTGCTACTCGTTGGTTATCTCCAAAGTACACTTTCTTGTCAGTGACTGCGGGACTTGTTTCAACTTGTGTGGTCGTTTCTACTGTCCAGATTTCGTCACCGGATTCGGCATCGTACGCGTAGAGTTGTTCGTCAGCGCTTGTGATGTAGACCTTACCATTAGCTACTGCTGGATTTCCACTGTGCATTACGTTCTCTCCTTTAACGATCCACTCGTGTTCACCGGTCTCAACGTTTAATGCATACAGTTCGACACCCCTCGCGTGGTATAGTATTCCATTGTTGTATGCAGGAATGTCTGTATTTCCAATTAAGTCGCGCGAATACTGGGAATACTCATGAGTACTTGTGTACTCTCCGCTGTCAAAATCAACGTTCCATACGTGATCATCAGAAATCACAAAGACACCGTTATTAGTCGGTATCGGTTCGTTATTGAGATTTAGACTTCGATCAAGTTCGACTTCAGTAGACTCCCACCGAGCACCACTCTCCATATCATATCCATACACGCTATGGCTGGCTCGTGGCCCGTAGATTGTTCCATCGTGAGCCATCAACGGACCATGACCGTCTTCTTCCCAGAGTAGCTCTTCAGATTCACGATCAAAGGCAAGTACCACACCATTTCGGCTTGTCGCATAGAGGTAATTGTCGACAACGACGACCGGATACGAACTGCCTCCACCCATATCATGTACTTTGCGAGCTGTTACGCTGTCACCGTCTGGTCCTGTTACATTCGGCTGATGTGCTGTATTCTGCAGATCCACACCGTACATCGGCCAATCGCTACTCGAGGATTCCTCCCCGTCACTCCCATCGTTTCCATCACCTCCAGTCTCGGTTTCTTCGCCGCCAGAACAACCGGAAAGCGCTGTTACGCCTGCAACACTCGCACACGAACCAAGCCATCGTCGTCGCGTCTGTGATCGCCGATCAGCCATCGTCTAGTAGTGATAATTCTTTAATTAAATAGATTCTGTATTATATGCCGGAGAAGGTAAAGAGAACTGTGGACACAGACGAACTCGAGTCGAAACCGCTGATCCGATCACCCACGGCAGTCAGCGACCGATTCACATCACGGTCCCGGCGATGGAATTGTCCCAGGGGTGGCCAGCGTCGGAGCTACCGATTGACCGAGAGAACACCGACAGTTCACCACTGGGTTGGGAAAAAGAGCCACACGCAACCGTCTCGCGTGACGACCGGTATGGCAGTCAGTTACGGCTCGACTGACTCGCCCGGGCTGTGATCGGGGTCGATTACGATTTCCCCATTAGCGTGGACCGTTACAGCACACTGGGCGAACGAAAACCCGATCGAGTTATCCCCTGTCCGTGACCCGCTTTCGGTCCAGTGACCGACGAGCGCGTTCAACGCGTCGGGATCGACACGGCCTGAGAGCTGCTCGAGATTTTCCGGGTCGATATCACGCACTGACGAGACCGCCATCAGTACCGCCGTACTCGCCGGCTCGTAATCCGTGTCCACACACCAGGCGTGATACGTGCCTCGCTCGTCGTCGTAATCGAGTGGACGATCGGCGATGTCATTGACTGGTGTGACGCGATCTCGAGTGGTTTTGGACATGATACAGTTTCAACTGGGCCTTGCTAACGGTTAACACTGTTGGCCAGCTGACTGTCCCGATAGCTGAACGGAGACGACTGTCCACAAAAACCGTAAAGACGAGGAGAAAAGCCTACTCGGCGGCGATGACGTCGTCGATGCGGACGATCATCGTTGCGGCTTCGGTCGCGCTCTCGACGGCTTCGCGTTTGACGTCGGCGGGGTCGACGACGCCGTACTCGAAGGGATCGTCGATGGTGACCTCTTCACCGCTGGTGATCAGACCGGCGCGGCCCTCGGACTCGTGGGCGGCACGAAGGTCCACGAGTGCGTCGATCGGGTCCTGACCGGTGTTCGCGGCGAGGGTCCGGGGAACGATGTCGAGTGCGTCGGCGAAGGCCGTCACGGCGAGCTGTTTGCGGCCCTCGATACCGGCGGCTTCCTCGCGGATCTTGTCCGCGATGGCGATCTCGGTCGCGCCTGCACCGGGAACGACTTCGCCGGAGGACAGCGCGGTCGCGACGACGTCGAGTGCGTCACCGATTGCGCGCTCGAGTTCGTCGACGACGTGTTCGGTCCCGCCGCGGACGAAGACGGTGACGGACTCGGCGGCTGCGCCGCCCTCGACGAACGCGAGGTCGTCGTCGCCGTAGTTCTCGGCGCGGACGCGGTCGGCCTGGCCGAAGTCGGACTCCTCGAGGTCGTCGAGTGCACCGACGCGGCGTGCGCCCGTCGCAGAGACGATGTCGCGGGCGTCGCTGTTGCCGACGTTCTCGAAGACCAGGACGCCTTCGTTAGCGAGGTAGGTGGAGACGCGGTCGTCGACATCGTCGGTCGTGAAGACGACGTCGGCACCGCTCTCGGCGACCGTCTCGGCGTAGCCGCGGACTTCGCTCTCCTCGGCGTCGATCGCGGTGTTGAGCTGATCGATCGAGTCGATGGCGTACTCGGCGTCGATCTCGCCCGTTCGGACGCCGAGTTCGACGTCGAGCACGGCGATCGAGGCGTCCTCGACCTCGCGTGGCATCGCGTCGTGGGCAGGCTCTTCGTCGATGACGATGCCGGGGACGAGTTCCGTCGCGTTCGAGGAGGCACCGATCTGGGTGTGGACGGCGACGTTATCGCGTGCGACGCCGTCGTCGAGTTCGACGTGACGGATCGCGCCGACAACCGTTTCGGCCAGCGACTCGGCGGTGAGGCCGCCGGTCCCTTTGCCGGTCATGCTCGACTCGGCGACCTGTTTTAGCACGTCGTCGTCGACGGCGTCTTCGCTGATCTGCTCGTCGATCGCTTCGAGGGCGATTTCGGAGGCCTTGTGATAGCCCTCGACGATGGTCGTCGCGTGGACGTCCTGTTCGATGAGGTCTTCGGCTTCACCAAGCAGGTTCCCAGCGATCACGGCCGCCGTCGTCGTTCCGTCGCCGACTTCCTCTTCCTGGGAGTCGGCGACTTCGACGATCATCTGGGCTGCGGGGTGTTCGATGTCCATCTCGTTCAGGATGGTCGCGCCATCGTTGGTGATGACGACCTCGCCGCTGGAGTCGACGAGCATCTTGTCCATCCCGCGAGGCCCGAGTGTCGTGCGTACGGCTTCGGCGACCGCTTTGCCGGCCATAATGTTCGACGACTGGGCGTCGCGGCCCTGCGTTCGCTGGCTATCCTCGCTCATAATAAACATAGGCTGTCCGCCCATGCGTCGCTGTTGTGCCATTGTTGAATCCTCACTAACTATGTCGTCAGCACTTCTATATAAGTGTTTTGCTACGGTCGGCGCTCCGTCTGGCGATTGCATGGAACGAGTTCTCGTGGTCCCGGTCGGTCGCCACGAATCGGGGCCGGTAGCAAAATATAGCTCGACTGAAAAACACTCGAAACAGATGCTCGAGCTGGAACACGGGTTTCGCGTCGTCGACGTCTGTACGCGGCTGCCACCGGACGGTGAAGACGCGTTCCGGGGCCGAGTGATCACGCCGGAGCGACTCGAGCGAGAGATGCATCAGGCGGGAATTACTCGGGCGGTCGTCTTCCCGCCCGCCAGGCCCGAGACGAGTTACGTCGCGTCGAACAACGGCGTCGCCCGCCATAGCGTCGACCGACCGTTCGTCGCCGTCGCCCGCATCAACGGCACCCAGAAACCGGGAACGACCACAGCGGGACGACTCCGAAATGCGGTCAGCAACCGCGAGCCGTATCACACCACGCCCGAGGACATCGAAAAGTACGCCTACGACGACCGGTTTCACGGCTTCGTCTTCGATCCGACCGTCGACGACTTCCCCGACGAGGACGTGCTTGCGGTCCTCGAAGACGTCGATCTCCCGGTGATCGTCCGCGGCGGCACCGACGCCCCGCCCGAGGCGCTGGCCACTACCGTCCTCGAGCGTTCGTTTCCGACCGTCGTTAGTCATTTCGGTGGCTACCCCCTCGACCGCGAACTCATGCACGAGATGATCGACCTCCTCGAGGAGTACGACGACTGCTATCTCGAGACGAGTTTCGTCCGCTATCGGGAGGTACTCGAGCGGGCGCTGTTGGAACATCCCGACCGAGTCCTCTTTGGAAGCGGCGCTCCCGCTTGCCATCCCGACGTTGCCGTCATGGAAATCCTCACGCTCGACGTCTCGGAGGACAAACTCTGGCGGGCGTTTTCGAAGAACGCCTGTCGCGTGATGGAAGCGCTTTCCCCGGAGACGAGTTCGTGACCGCGTTTCTGACCGCCGGTACACGTTTCTCGCAGGACAGATCCCCAAAGCATATACTCCGGTTGTGCTCTCAGTACGGTATGGTTCGCTATCCCGACGGCCGCTGTCCCGACTGCGGTGAACGATTGTACGCTCGAATCGACGGTCCCGATAGCTGTTCGAACTGTGGCACGTCTCGCGATTCGCTCGGTCGACCGACGACCTGTAGTCAGTGTGACTGACGGTCACGTATCGTTCAGATACTGCTATCGTCCTGTCCGGTGTCGGTTACCACATGGTCGGCCGACTGATCGCACTCTTCGTGCTGGTACTGCTCGGAATCTTTCTCGCAGTTGGACCGACGATCGCTGACGTTACAGCCGCGGAAGCGTGTCGACTGTTCGGTGCGGGTAACTGCTAACTTCCCCGCATCCGGGACAGGTCACCGCGTCAGCGGAACCACCGATCGTGGGATGGGTCCAATACCGTTCGATGAGCTTTGCTCTGGTCGGTTTTGCGGCGAGGGCGGAAGCAAATCATCTACACCACCGAAAGGGTCATAGCGACGCAAGCCAATTCTCTCTCGATATCGCATGGTCCGCTATTCGGAGCGTCGTTGTCCCGACTGTACCGGAAAGAAAATCTCGCGGGCTGATGGGTCCGTTTGGTGTCCAAACTGTGCCCTCTTCCGTCCGCAAAAAACGGACGTCTGATACGGTTTACTGTAGTCAATTACTGCCGATCACTGACCCCGTCCCTGGTATCGGCGGTAACTAGTTACAGCAATCCGTATGAGACCTGTAAACGGATACCCACCGAAACGGAACTAGCCCGAGAACGAGCCTGTTGAATCGCTTAGCCGATATAGCGCAGGTCGTCGTCCGTCGGCACGTCCATCTGCTGTTGTTGTTCCATCTCCTGGATCTTGCCGATGACGTCTTCCATCTCGTCGGCGCGCTCGTCCAGGGTCTCGTAGTCGAGTTCGAATCCGAGCATCGTCTCGAGCACTTCGAGGACCGCTCGAGCGCTTTTCGGATCGACCAGATACCCGCTAGTCTCGCCCATCAGACAGGCGGCGTCGAAGCCGCGGCGCTCGCCCAGTCCGAGCATGAGCCCCGAGACGCCGACGATGCCGCCCGCGGGTTCGTCCTCGCGGAACTCGACGCCAGCGTCCTCTAGGCCCTCGACCAGCGACTCGTCGCTGACGGCGCCGACGACGGCGTACTCGTCGATGAGTTCGCCGGTTGGGACGCCGCCGAGCGCGTAGACCTCGTTCGCGCCGAACGCCTCGGCGATATCGAGGAAGGCGTCGGTCAGTACGTAATGGCCATTGTTGGTCTGGGCCTGATGATCGCCGCTCAGCAGTAACAGGTCACGGCCGTCGGGAACCGACACGGCGTGGAGCTCCGCGCACGTCAACTTCGAGACACCGTCCTCGACGCTCACCTGCGGCGGAAACTCCCGGGAGTAGACGCGACGCACGAGCGTACTTTCCCCCTCGAGTTCCTCGAGCAGGTGCTCGACGGCGAGACTTCCGACGTGTCCGACACCCGGCAGCCCCTCGACGAGCACGGGGTCGTCAAGCTCGACCTCGGCGACTGCGTCGATCTCGAGTTCGTCCATACCGTATCAGCGATGGCGACGTTTAAGAGCGCGTCGGTACTCGCCGTGCGGGTCGTTCGGATCGAACGGGGCCGGGGCGCTGTTTTCGGTCTCGGAACCACAGTCGGGGCAGGTCTCAGAAAGGGAGTACACCGGGCGATCGTGGACCTCGCGCCACGCCGAACAGACCCGGATGTGAGACTTCATTGCGTACGTTACTCGTCGTCGGTTCGTCGCTCGCGGTGGTACTCGCCATCGCCGCCCTCGGACTCGATCGCAGTGACCGCGCGCCGAGCGCTCTCCTCGAGCTGGGACTCGGCAGTCTTGTAGTTGGGTGC
The DNA here is from genome assembly GCF_009834785.1 of Natronorubrum halalkaliphilum. Classification (GTDB taxonomy): domain Archaea; phylum Halobacteriota; class Halobacteria; order Halobacteriales; family Natrialbaceae; genus Natronorubrum; species Natronorubrum halalkaliphilum. The sequence goes on along the minus strand of NZ_WUYX01000008.1, from coordinate 20,832 downwards.
TTTTACCTTGATGCGGTACTCCGGAGCGCCGACGTAGCTAACCTCGAGGTCGACTTCGTCGGGCACGTCACCGTTACCTTCGGCGGCCTGCAGAGCGTCACGGATGCCGTCGACGCCGCTTGCCGACGGATTCTCGAGATCGACGTATCCAGTGACGTTGACGTACGGGACTGAGACGTTCTCGCGTGCGGTTTCGACGATCGATTCGATCTCGTCGTCGGTCAGATCGGTGCCTTCGAGCGCTTCGTCGCCGTGGATCGCGGCCTGCTTGAAACCGTCGTAGAGGCTGCCGTGGGCACCGATCAGTTCGTTGGCGATCGCGGTGTAGCTCTCGTCATCGGGGTCTTCACCGAGTGCGATCCCCATCCAGTTGTCCGCCTTCTGCTCGTTTTTCCACTCCTGGATCTTATCCGAGCGTTGGTGATCGTTGACGTCTTTCAACGAGAGATCGATCTGCTGGGAGCTCTCGTCGATGTCGAGGACCTTACAGACGACGATCTGTCCCTCGCGGACGTGATCGCGGACGTTTTTGATCCAGCCGCTCGCGACTTCGGAGATGTGGATCAGTCCCCGCTTGTCCTGGTACTCCTCGAGATCGACGAAGACACCGAAGTCCTCGATTTCGTCGATCTTGCCGACGACGAGTTCGCCGGGATCGGGCCAACCGCTGTATTTCATCGTGACTCGACTGTTTCGAGGATTTCGTGGTCGATCTCGGCTTTGCCGCCGGTCGGTCGCGCAAGCGTCGTGCCACAGACGGCACAGGCGACCTCCGAGGAGGCTTTGCCGAAGACGGTCTGTTCGTTCTCACAGTCACTGCATCGGACGCTGTAGAAATTTCCTGCCATCGTAATCACTCCTGGAACTCGAGTCGGCCGGTACGCCATCCCTCGCGGAGATGGGCCTTGCCACACTCGCTGCAGCGGTATTTGAGGTCGGTCTTCTTAGTGGGTTTCTCGCCAACTGGCACCTTCGAGAAGCGACCGGAGTTACCGATGCTCGAGGTGTTGCGCCGGGTTCGGCGAGCGTCCCATTTCATGCCGCTCGAGCGGCCCGTTCGGGACTTTTCGACTTCGTGTTCGTGGTGTTCGTTGCAGTGCGGACAGTACGTATTGAATCGGCGTGGCATCTGCATGGTTATCTCACTTGACGTGGGCTAAGGCAGGGCTGTTTAAAACCCGTTTGGTTCGTCGTCGCTGGGAGCAGTAGCGTCGCTGATGCGTCTCCGGTCGGTCGGTTCGGTCACCGACTCGCTATGGCGTGGCTGTTGGCTTCGAAGCGCTTAATCCGCTCTCCTGTGAACCGGTACCCATGAAGCAGCTCATCATCCACGGCGATCCCGGAATTCGGAAAGGGGCCATCATCAACTACGACGGGGAAGAGCTGGTCTGTTTCGGCATCAACCGCAACGGCGAGTGGCACGGCCCCGAGACGGTCCAACTGTGGTGTACCATCGGTACCGAGGACGAATACGAGGACTACGAGAAACGAAACTTCATGCCTCATTTCCTCGACGTCGACCGCATCGACGCCGACGCCGTCGATGTCGTGCGACCGAAGGGCGACCTCGCCATTTGATACGGCCTGCTAAGGTTGTGCCGGCAGATCTCGGCGGGTTGGGGGTGTACCGGTGCCGGTTCCGGTACCGACTGACACCGGTCCGTCTGTTCGAGATTGCCTGATACTCGATATTGGCCTCGCGTACGCGCGCACCCTGACCAATACGGGTTACACTCGAGCGTGACCACAACTCGACTGACGGTGACGAGCGACCACACGAACGAGCTTCAGGATGAGTAATTCGCTTTCAGAGGCTATTCGAACGCGGTTTCGCGCGCTGCTCTCGACGGCGCGGTTTAGCCAGTTCGCCGGCGTCGGGGTCGTCGGCGCAGCCGTCGATAACATCGCGCTCGTTGTGCTGGTCGAGTTAACGGCGCTCGGTCCAGTTATGGCGAAGGTGATCTCCTGGGAGCTGTCGATCATGGTCATCTTTGTAATCAACGAACAGTGGACGTTCGCGGAGTACGGGGCGATGACGCCTCGAGCCCTCGGAAAGCGATTCCTGCGCTCGAACGCGGTTCGGTTTGCCGGCTTTCTGGTCACGCTGTCGGTCCTCGCGACGTTGGTCAACTGGTTCGACGTCTGGTATCTGGTTGCGAACCTGATCGGTATCGGGATCGGATTTTTCGTCAACTATACCTGTGAGAGCCTCTACACGTGGAAAGTCCACCGGGAGTGACGGTAGAAACCCGCACACGGCGACCGAATCACAACCCTTAACTAGCGGACTCGGTTATAATGTGATAGCGGGATGGGATAGCCAGGAGATTCCGGCGGGCTCATAACCCGCAGACCGGTAGTTCAAATCTACCTCCCGCTATGTTTTGGCGCGAACAAATTCGTGAGCGCCATCCATAGCACGGTGGTGATTTGAACCAGACGAGTCGCGCGCAGCGAAAGCGAGCACGTCTCGCCGTGGTTCAAATCTACCTCCCGCGACTTTTCACGGATTCATACGGATTGCTGTAACTAGTTACCGCCGATCACCAGGGACGGGGTCGATGATCCGCGGTAATTGACTACAGTAAACCGTCTCAAACAACGATCGACGAGTGTTACGAGGAAGGAGTGCTGAATCCGTGAGAGTCGTGTAGATTTGACGTAGACAACGAGGGAGCGACACGACCGACGGGGCCTCGAGTTAGCCGCCTCGACGAAGACGCATCCGTTTTATTGTTGGAACCCAACCGTGATCTATGCCATCTCAGATCGTCGCGATTATCGACCGACTGCGGCAACCCGAACACACCGGCGAAAATCGGTGCGTTCCGTGTACGGCCGTCAACGTGGTACTTGCACTCGTCGCGAGCGCAGTTGTCGCGGTCCGGTCGCGCCGCCTCGCTTCCCTTACCGTCGGCGTGTCACTGCTCGCGATCTACCTTCGGGGCTATCTCGTTCCGGGAACCCCAGCGCTCACCAGTCGGTACCTACCCGACGAGGTTCTCGCGGCGTTCGACAAGGGGCCCCGCGAGCCCCGGACCGGAACGACGATCGAAATGGACGACGCCGACGAAGCGACCGAAACGGGCCGCAGTAACGAAGCGGACGACGAAGAGAAACTGGCCTACGTCGACGAAATCGAGCGCCAGCGCGAAAATGCCGTCGACCCCGAACAGTTCCTGCTCGACGTCGAGGCAGTCGGGCCGTGTGACCACGCGGACGACCTTTGTCTCACCGACGCGTTCGCGGATCGGGTCGAGGACGAACTGGATCGACACCGTGGAACGACCGCCGATGACGAGACGATCGCCGATCTGTTCGACGTCGAAGAAGGTGCGGTGACGATCAAAGATCGCGACTATCCCGCGGCCAAAATCGGCCGTCGCGTCCACAAGTGGCCCGCAGATGCGGCGCTGGTCGCCGACGTCGCGGTCCACCACGCCCTGCGCGAACAGACCGACCGCTGGGAGGCCGTCCCCCGCGGGCAGCGCCTCGAGTTACTCGAAGTACTGCGGTCGTTCCTCGAGACGTGTCCGGACTGTGGCGGGACAATAACGCTCGGCGAGGAGACTACCGAATCGTGCTGTCGATCGTACGAGGTGCTCGCCCTCGAGTGTGTCGACTGTGACGCGCCGCTGCTCGAGTTCGATCCGACCGAGATCGGGGGCGTCGGCGGCGGTATCGAGCCGTAATCCGAGAAGGGCCGTGACGGGAGTCGGTTAGCGACTGCCCGTATCGACACGCGGGTCGAGGCTACTGTAGGCCAGGTCCTGGACGATGTTGCCGAGGATACCGACCGCAATAATGACGAGGGTGCAGCCGAGGACGACCGGCAGGTCGCGCATGTGAACCGCGTTGAAGAGCAGTGATCCGAACCCGTCCAGTTGGAACAGTGATTCGATCACGAAGACGGCAAGAACGAGCAGCGCAAGCGCTTCGGTAAAGAGCATCGAGAACAGCGGAATCGCCGAATTCCGAACGATGTGTGTGGCTATCCGAATACGGTTGGCCCCTTTTGCCTTCACGAGGGTTACGAAATCCGCAGACGCGTACTCGATCGAGTGTGCACGCGAGTACGCGACATAGCCGCCGAGTAAGGTCGTCGCAGTGAGCGTGATCGGCAAGATGTGCTCGAACAGCAGCGTCGAATCCGGAATCACGCCGCCGGCTGCGTACGACAGGAGCATCCCGCCGATCCAGAAGTTCGGGACGGCAAAGAGAAGGTACGCCATACTCATCCCCGATCCGGCGAGGCGGCTCTGCGGGTTCATCGCGGCGTAGAGTCCGATGAGAACACCGGCGACAATTGCAAGCACGATCGCCGGGAGAACGTACATTCCCGTTCGGAGTACGGCGTCGGCGACCATCGGGAACACCGGGTCGCCGGTCCCGTAGAATCCGGCACCGGAGCCCCTGTCAGCTTCCAGGAAAAACGCCTCGCCCCACTGGAACGTCAGCATGTTTCCCATCCAGTCGAAATACAGTTCGTAGAGCGGACGGTCGAACCCGTGTGTCGCGAGATACTCCTCGATCGATCGTTCGATCTCGGCTTCGTTAGCCCCCTGAAAACGCATCGCACCCTCGATAGTCTGTTCGATCCAGTCATCACTCATCGTAAACACGGCGAAAACGACCGTCAAAACGGCCCAGGCCGCGACGAGACCCAGCGCAACCCGCTTGGCGACGATCCGGACGAAATTCATCCAACCCACCGTTCGGTTGACGGGACTCGAGAGCCACGAACTGACGATCGTCGCTGTCGTTGCCGATCCAGGAACGCGTAAATTTGTGCGTAGGCGTGGCGGTTGCTGGGCCTAAACCGGGTTTTCCCGTCCCGGAAGGCGTCACAACTGCAGCAACATCCGCTGGAGAGCATTGGTGCCTGATACCGACCTTCGTGACAAAAACGTATTGCTTCTTTTAGTGGTACCATCGAGTGCTCAATACAGATACTTTTAATATATAATAGTATATTATTCCGGTCGTCCTCCATGAGTGAGCCTGACGACCCCAACCGTTTCGAGCGGGTAGACTGGGACGAGATAGACCGTTCAGGACGGCTCCACACGCCGACGAGAACGGCATTTATCGTTGCCATGGTTCTGTTCGCCGCACTCTACGCGCTCGAGTCGTCGAATGTCATTTCGCTCGGATGGCGACTGGAGTTGCTCGACTGGGTAATATTGCTGGGGGTCGCCGTGTTGCTCTCACTCGTGGTCGTCCCCGCGGTTCGGCAGCGTGACTTAACGCTGCGCGTCTTGGGGCGTCTGGTTTCCCGGCCGATTCACGCAGCCGCAGTGGGGTTTCTGGCGGTGCTCTCGTTCGTTGCCGTCGTCGGACCGATCATCGTTGGCTCACCCGAACTCGCATTCCAGCACCGCTTTCATGCACCGTACGGGTTTACGAGCGAGGCCGGCTGGCACGCAGACTGTCTCGGGACGATGACGGCGGGTGAAGGGGTAACTCGTTACTGTGAGGGCTCGCTGACCTACCCTCTCGGGACGGACCACCGCGGACATCCCCTCGGTCACCTCCTCATCGAAGGAGCTCGAATTGCCCTGTATGTCCTCGTCTTTACCGCAGCGTTCGTCGTTCCACTCGCCGCAATCGTCGGCATCCTCGCCGGCTTCCGTGGCGGTCGGATCGACGATCTGTTGATGGGCTACGTCGACATTCAGCTCTGTATCCCGGCAATCGTCGTGTTCTTCATCGGCTACATGTACTGGAACGTCTCGCTGCTTCTGTTACTGGTCATGTTCGGACTGTTCAGTTGGGGTGGTATCGCCCGTCTGGTCAGAAGTGAGACGCTTCAGCGCCGCGAAGACGGGTACGTACTCGTTGCACGAAGCCTCGGGGCATCGCCGCTTTACATAGCGAAACGTCACATCGTTCCGAATATCACGAACACGCTCATCCCCGCCGTGTTCCACCTGCTTGCGCTGCTCGTGCTCGTCGAAGCCGGCGTCGCCTTCCTCGGGTTCCACCATATCGAACTCTACTCGTGGGGGTCGACCATTCAGGAGGGGCTCGATCCGCCGCTCACCGGTATCGGTTTCGTTATGGACCCACACGAGATCTGGTGGGTCTCGACCTTCCCGGCAATCGCGCTTACGCTCACGCTCGCGTCCCTGAAACTCGTCGGTGACGGACTTCGCGACGCACTCGATCCCCGACGAACTCACTGACTCATGTCGACACAGCCACACACCACGACACCGCAGGACCGATCCGACGATGAAGAACCGCTGTTGAGCGTTGACGACCTTCGGACGCGGATTCGAACGGAACGGGAAACCATCCACGCCGTCGACGGCGTGAGCTTTACCGTCAACCGCGGAGAGACGGTCTGTCTCGTCGGCGAATCCGGCAGCGGAAAGAGCGTTACCTGCGAGTCACTGACCGGGATCGTTCCCCAACCGCCCGCCGAAATCATCGGTGGAACGGTCGAGTTTAAGGGGCGAAACCTGCTCGAGGCCAGCGAGTCGACGCTTCGCTCGATTCGTGGAACCGAGATCGCACACGTCTTTCAGAACCCACAGAGCGCACTCGACCCCGTCTATACCGTCGGCGACCAACTCGTCGAAGCGATTACCATCCACGAAGAGATCTCCGAATCGGACGCTCGCGAGCGGGCGAGCGAGTTGCTTCGGCAGGTCGGGATTCCGAACGCCCCGACCCGTATCGACGACTATCCACACGAGTTCTCCGGCGGGATGCAACAGCGCGTTGCGATCGCGATCGCACTCGCGGCGGATCCGGCGCTGCTGATCGCAGACGAGCCGACGACCGCCGTCGACGTCACGGTACAGGCCCGGCTGATCGAACTCCTCAGAGAACTCACCGACGGCGGGATGTCCGTCCTGTTGATCACACACGACTTGCGCGTCGCCGCCGCACTCGCCGATCGCGTCCTCGTGATGTTCGGTGGAACGATCGTCGAACGCGGCCCGATCGAGGCGCTGTACAGCCAGCCCGCCCATCCCTACACCCGGTCGCTGTTCGATAGTTACGACGGGCTTTCACGCCGCGGTGATCGGTCCGCTCGCGGCGACATCCCAACCGACGGCTGTCGGTTCCGCGATGAATGTCCGCACGCGATCGATGCCTGTGCGGGTGGCGATCAGCCGCCGTTTTACACCGTCGATGACCGCAAAACACACGGGGCATCGTGTCTGTACTACGGCCCCGAACATGATCCGGCACCGATCCTCCACGACGATGCCGCCGTAAACACCCTCATCGAGGAACCAACCGATGACTGACCATAGCACCGACCGCTCTCGATCTCCCGCCGTACAGCCGGACCACGACACGCAAAGCGACGCCGCTGGGGACCGCGCCGCCGTTCCTGACGATTCACACCCCCTCCTCGAGGTCGAAAACCTCGAAACGCACTTTCCGATCACGCGCGGACTGCTTCGACGAGAGGTCGGCCGCGTCCGGGCCGTCGACGGCGTGAGTTTCGAAATTCGTGACGGTGAGGCGTTCGGTCTCGTCGGCGAATCCGGCAGCGGAAAGACGACAACTGCGCTTTCGGCCCTTCGACTCGAGGAGCCCACCGGCGGCGAGATCCGATTCGATGGGGACTCGATCATGTCCCTTTCGGGTGCCGATCTTCGTGCGTTCCGCCGCCGAGCACAACTCGTCGTCCAGGACCCGAACGAGGCGTTCAACCCGCGGCTGACGATCGGGCAGGCGGTTGCCGAACCGCTCGCGCTCCACGGAATGGATGACGCCGACCGCCGCCAAGCGATCGTAACCGATCTCCTCGAGCGAGTGGGTCTCTCGGCTGACGACGTCGATCGATACCCCCACGAGTTCTCCGGCGGCGAAAAACAGCGGATTGCGATCGCACGGGCGCTCGTGCTCAACCCGGATTTGATCGTCGCCGACGAACCGACGAGCGCACTCGACGGTCGCGTTCAGTCCGACGTCCTCGCCCTGCTCGACGAACTCCGCCGTGAATTCGATATCGCAGTACTGTTCATCAGTCACGATATCGACGTCGTTCGACGGTTTTGTGATCGAATCGGCGTCATGTACCTCGGCGAAATCGTCGAACAAGGGCCGACCGACGAGGTGCTCGAGGCGCCCGCCCATCCCTACACGCGCACGTTACTCGGCTCGGTTCCGAGTCTCGATCCGTCGGACCGCGAGCTGGTCCGGCCCTTGACGGATACGATTCCGGATCCGAGCGATCCGCCGTCGGGTTGTCGGTTCCACACGCGGTGTCCGGAGCTCATCCCGCCGGAAGACGTCGACCTCGACCGGGAACTCTGGCAGACGATCGCCGCGTTCCGCTTTACCCTCCAGGCCGACGAACTGCCCGCCGCGATCGAACCGGACGCGGGCACGACGGCCGTCGACGAGGCCACGGTCCGCGAAACCTTCGGACTCCCGTCGGACATCCCCGACGAGCGGGTCGATCGCGGTGTCGACGACGCGGTCGACGCCATCGTCCGCGGCGACCTCGAGGTGGCGCGCGATCGGCTCGCCGAAGCGATTCCGACCGTCTGCGAGCGCTCGACGCCGTCCGACGGAACCGACTGCGAGCGACCGGTTCGCTGTCATCGGTACGATCCGTCAGTCGACGCGGAGCCGCTGTCGTGGCCGTAGTCGGTTACCGTTGGCTATCGCCGATCGCCGTTGGTTATCGTTGGTTTCCAGTGAACGGATACTCCACGAGGAGTCGCGAAAATTAAGACGAGATGAGACGGCGGCGAGCGATTATCGTCCGTCCGCGTCTGTCGCGGTCTCTGGAACGATACGAACGGTCGTCGTCCCGCGAAGTCCTTTCTTGTCCGCGTTGTCGACGTTTACCTCGGCACCGATCGTGTACTCGCCGGGTTCGGCCGGCTCCCACTCGCTTTCGGAGACGCGGAACAGTTGCTGCCAGCCCTTCGTGAACTGTTTTCGTTCGCCGCGGTCGAAAACGAACGCGCCCGACTCCTCGGGTGGGTCGTGGAGCGGAACGCGCGAGGCATTTGTTGTGCCGTCGACGTCCCACGTCCACAACACCGGCGAGTTCGTTGGTACCGTGACGGGGACCGGCAGCGTATTTTTCATCGTCACTTGAAACGGGATCGCGGTATCGGACGCAAACTCCTCCCGGGGCGTCGAAACGCTGATCGAAATCGCTCGATAGCCGAATCGGTTCGGCAGGAGAGACCGACTCAGCCGAGTCGAGTTCAGCGAGCGCAGCGCTTGCGGTCGGTAGGATCTGTCTCGTTTGTTCGGGGTAAAGTGTTCGTCATCGCGATGAAGGGCTCCCGATTCGTAGATGCGACGCATTGGTGTCTCTTAGGCGTCTAGAGCGGGGGGAACTAAAACGTTCAGTTCGCGCTGTCGCGGAGACCGTACGAGTTGACTACCGGTTAGTCGTCGGCGATGGCGTCTCCGGTACCGCCGGATGTCGACCGGAACTGCCCGTCATCGTACCGATCGTCGTAGAGCAGACACGAGATCCGATGGGTCTTGCCCGTCGGAACCTGCTCCGGTTGATGGACTTCACAGGGCGAGGTAAACGCGTCCTCGAGGAGGTCCTGTGCCGCGCCGAGGTTCTTGGCGTAGAGTTCGTCAATGGCCTGCGACAGCGACTGTTCGACAGTGGGGTCGGCAATCGTTTGTGGGAGATCGAACTCCGCTCTGACCTGACTGTCGAAGTTGTCTCTGGCGATATCGTCCAGCGTGAGCGGTTCGTTGTCTCCGTTTCCACCATCGTCGAGCACGGCGATGGCTTCGGCAGTATCGACGCCCCTGACCCGAAGCTTGAGGTCCATGATCGAGCGCCAGACCTCCTGTTCGAGGTCGTACTCGGCCGGCGGGATCACGCGGGGACACCGCGTGTGGAACCGACAGCCCGACGGCGGATCAATCGGCGAGGGGACGGTTCCGGAGAGGAAGATTTGCTCGCCTTCCCAGAGAGGGTCCGGCTCCGGAATTGCCGAGAGCAACGCCTCCGTGTACGGATGGTACGGCGGCGAGAACACATCTTCGGTCGTGCCGACCTCAGCGAACTCTCCGAGATACATGACCGCGATCCGATCCGAGATATGCTCGACGACGCTCAGGTCGTGGGCGATGAAGACGTAGGACAGTCCGAACTCCTCTTGGAGGTCCTCGAGCAGGTTGAGGATCTGTGCCTGAACCGAGACGTCGAGTGCGCTGACCGGTTCGTCACAGATAATGACTTCCGGATCGACCGCCAGCGCTCGGGCGATCCCGATCCGCTGGCGCTGTCCGCCGGAGAACTCGTGTGGGTAGCGGTGTGCGTGACTCGGGTTCAACCCGACGGTCTCGAGGAGGTCGTAGATGTGTTCGTCTCGATCTTCGCCCGATGCGATGCCGTGAATATCGAGCGGTTCCCCGATAATGTCGCCGACGGTCAGGCGCGGATTCAGGCTCGAGAACGGATCCTGGAAGATATACTGGAGGTCCGTTCGGAGATCGCGAAGTCGCGAACTGGAAACTTCAGTGAGGTCGATCTCTTCGCGCTGGCCCGACCCGCCTTCGGAATCGACCCGTTCTTGATAGTAGATCGATCCGTCGGTAGGTTCGATCAGTCTGAGCAGCGCTTGGCCGAGCGTACTCTTTCCGCATCCGCTTTCCCCGACGACGCCGAGGGTTTCTCCCTCGCGTAGTTCGAAATCGACGCCGTCGACGGCTTTGACCCACTGGGAGTTCCCGAGCAGGTTGTCGATAACCCCGCCGCTGCTGTCGTAGTACTTCGTCAGGTTCTCCGCGCGGAGGATCGGTTCGTCGTGTCTAGTCATTGCGATCACCTTCCGGATTCACGGCGGTTGGTTCCCCCTGCGAATCGTTGATCTCGACGGAGTAGTCGAGTCCGCCCTGTAGCTCGCCGCTGTATTCGAGGCAGGCAGCCGCGTGTTCGTTCGCCGTTCCGGCAGCTTCCTCGCCGGTTTCGGGGTCGAGAAGCGGCGGTTCCTTGCGCGTACACGACTCCTCCGCGTACGGACATCGCGGGTGGAAGCTACAGCCCGGCGGCAGTTCGACCAGATCGGGCATCGTCCCGGGAATCGTCTGCAATCGGTCCCGGTCGTCCCCGACACGCGGGATCGAACTCATCAGACCGACGGTGTAGGGGTGTTTGGGGTCGTAGTAGAGCTCTTCGACCGGCGCCTTCTCGACCGGCTTCCCACCGTACATCACCATCACTCGGTCACAGACTTCGGCGACGACGCCGAGGTCGTGCGTGATGAGTTGGATCGCCGTGTCGAAATCGTCGGCCAGTTCCTCGAGTTCCTCGAGGATCTGGGCCTCGATCGTCACGTCGAGTGCGGTCGTCGGCTCGTCACAGAGCAACAGGTCGGGGTCACACGACAGCGCCATCGCGATGACGGCACGTTGTTGCATCCCGCCGGAGAACTCGTGTGGATAGTCGGAAAACCGCGTTTCGGCTTCCGGAATGCCGACACGATCCAGTAGTTGGATCGTTCGTTCTCGAGCCTCCGCCTCGTCGTGGCCGAGGTGGTGTCTGATCGCTTCGGCGATCTGTTCGCCGACCGTGTACACGGGGTTGAGCGCGGTCTGTGCGTCCTGGAAGATCATGGCGATTTCGTTGCCACGGATATTCCGGACCTCTTCTTCGCTCATCTCGAGGAGGTCCTCGCCTTTGAACAGGATTTCCCCACTTTCGATCTGTCCGGGACTGTCGATGAGCCGCATCAGCGAAAGTGCAGTGACACTTTTGCCGGCACCGCTCTCTCCGACCACCCCGAACTTTTCGCCGCTCTCGATTTGATAGGAGAGGTTATCGACCGCAGTGACGACGCCGTCCTGCGTGTAGAACTTTACTGTCAGATCGTTTACTTCGAGTAGCGTCATTTAGTCACCTCCCTCCTGCCCGACGCCGGTCTGCTGGGCGTCGAGCGCGTCGTTGATCCCGTCGCCGATCATGTTCATCGCCATCACGAAGATGAAGATCGCGGCGCCGGGATAGATGGTTGCCCACCAGGGGATCGAACCGTCAGGCCCCTGGATTAGCGTTTCGCGAGTCTGGTCGAGCATCGTCCCCCACTCGGCCGTGCCCGGCGGCATTCCGAGTCCGAGGAATCCGAGCGCCGCGACCCCGATAACGACGGTCCCGATGTTGAGCGTCGCGTAGACGATCAACGGCGGCATCGCGTTCGGAATGATGTGTCTGAAGATGACGGACCGATCGCGTGCACCGAGTGCTTTTGCGGCGAGCACGTACTCGTTTTCTTTGATAGAGAGCACCTCACCACGGATCAGGCGACCGTAGGTGGCCCATCCGAACAGCGAGAACGCCAGAACGAGTTGCCAGTAGCCACCGCCGAGAATCGCGACGATGATCAGTGCCAGGATGAGTCCTGGGAACGCGAAGATGGTGTCGACGATTCGCATCATAATCTCGTCGACCCAGCCCCCGTAGTATCCGGATATTGCGCCGTACACCATACCGAAGCTTGCGGTAAGTGCAACGACGACGAACCCGATCGAGATACTGTACCGACCGCCGTAGAGGATTCTCGAGAACAGGTCTCGACCGGATCCATCAACGCCCATGGGATGGCTAGTCGACGGTGAGTCGTAGATACTAACCGTCGGATCCGACAGGTAGAGGATCGTCGTCGGATCGTACGGCGCAATCGAGAACGGCTGGACCGTCAGTCCGTACACCGTGATCGGTCGCGAGAAGACCGCGAGCAGAGCCAGGATCGACACGACCGCGAGACCGATTATCGCGGACCTGTTGCGCTTGAAACGCGACCAGGCGCGTTCCCACCGGCTCTGTGTCGCCCGGCCGCTTTCTTCGGTCCAGCCGGACAGCGGATCTCGTTCCGTGACGTGATCAGAATCGAATCCGGAGATCTGGATTCGACCGCGTTCCGTCGATGTAGATCTGTTCTTAGTCATATCGGATCCTTGGGTCAAGTACCGCGTACAGGATGTCTGCCAGCAGATTTGCCAGGATGATGAATACCCCGGTAAACAGCGTAATCCCCATGATGAGGTTTATCTCTCGCTGATTGATGGCGTTAATGAACTCCCGTCCGAGTCCGGGCCAGTTGAACACGAACTCGACGACGACCGAACCGGCGACGATACTCGCGGTCAGCGTTGCGGCGAGCGTGACAACCGAGATGAGCGAGTTCCGAAGGACGTGCTTGAGCACGACGGTCCGTTCGGGGAGACCCTTTGCTCGCGCGGCCATCACGTACTCTTTGTTCATTTCCTCGGCCATCGAGGTCCGCATCACTCGCATAATACTCGCAGCCGATGCCGTCCCGATGGTAATACCGGGCAGTATCAGGTACCACAACATTTCCGGGTGGTACAGCGGCTGTCGAGACGGCGGCAACACCGGCCACAGACCGATCCAGAGCGATCCGATCAGGATCAGCATCAGACCGAGCCAGAAGTTCGGGATCGAGATGCCCGACAGGGCGAGGAATCGGCTCGCGGTGTCGGCGAACTGATCCTTCTTGACGGCTGCGTAGATCCCCGTCGGAATCGCGATCAGGAGACCGAACGCCCAGCCGAAGAGACCGAGCGCGACGGTCTCAGGCAGTCGAGCCTGAATAATCCAGGACACGTCCCGTCCGGAGCTGTAAACCTGTCCGAGATCCCCCGTTATAACGTTCCCAATCCAGGTCATGTACTGTTGCCATACCGGTCCGTCCAGTCCGTATCGGGCACGGAGCTGTGCCTCATCCGCCCGAGTCATGTCCGGATTCAAGCCGATCATCTGATCGATCGGATCACCCGGCGTGAGATGAACGAGGGCGAACGTAATTACCGAGACACCGAACAGTATCGGTATGATCGAAAGTACCCGTTTCAGTATGAAACGTCGTAAGCTCATGTTATGTATGGATGTATGTATGTATCCGCATGAAAGGGTGGAGAGCGCGACCCCCAACTCCGCAACTAGTTCAGGTCGTGATCTTCGACGACTTCTTCGAGCAACTCTTCGGCACGCTCCTGATCGTACTCGTTGTACGGACGGATTTCATCCTCGAGTGCATCGTGGTCGACCGTCCCGGTCCCGTGTGCGAGTTCCGGCAGGTCCGTCCACGCGGGACGCGCCCAGCCGTTGAGGACGTTGTCGACGATCTGCTGACGCGGGATGAGGTGGTTGACAGCCTCGCGAAGTCGCTCGTCGTCCCACGGTTCGACGTGGAGCGGGTACTGGATGTACTCGTAGCCACCGGTTTCGACGCCGTGGACGATGTAGTCGTCCGAAGCCTCGAAGTCGTCGAGCGTCGACGTCGCCAGTCCGTAGGTGATGTCGACTTCGTTGTTCTGGAGGGCACCGGATCGGGTTGCGTCGTCCGGAACGATTTCGAGTTCGACTCTCTCGACGACGGGACCGTCGGGGAACTCCGAGGAGCCGTCGAACCAGTCGATCGAGTCGACACCCTGCTGTTCGACCCAGTAGTCGTCGAACTTGGTGTATTCGACGTACTCCTCGTCGGAGAAGTCGTCGAGCTCGTACGGCCCCGTACCGACCGGCGTGACGCCCTCTCGTGGGTCGACGGCGCCGCCTTCCATGTCGGCCTGTTCGAGCGAGTAGATGTAGATCGGCAGCTCGCGTTCGGCCTCTGCGTCGGGAACCTGCGCGTAGACGTCAACGGTGTACTCGTCGACCTCTCGAGCGTGGAGCACCGAGTCGAACGTCTGTGCGGAGATGTCGGAGTTCTCGTAGCGCTCGTAGGAAGCGACGACGTGCTCTGCGGTGAGCTCTTCGCCGTTGTGGAACTCGACGCCCTCTCGCAGTTCGTATCGGAACTGCATGCCGAAGACGCCGTCGTCGACGGCGTCCGAAGCCTCTTCGGGAGTGAGAACGCGGACCTCGTCGTCGCCGATTGGGTCGTCCTCGGGGTGCTGAACGATGATCTGTTCCTCGGTATCGAGTGCACCCTCTTCGTCGGCGTCGACCGTGATCATGTAGTCCTCGTAGGCGAGACGGTCGATGTCCTGGGTATCGAGGATATCGTAGCTCTCGGCGAGCCACGGGTAGACGTTACCTTCGCTGTCGGAGGCCGTCAGCGCCTCGTAGATGAAGAACTGGGACATCGACGAGGTGGTGTCGCTGGTGTACGGGTAGTCGAACCCGTCGACGTTCGCCGCGATCGCACCGTGGAGGGTACCACCTTCCTCGATGTCGGACAGATCGGCATCCTCGGAGGCCTCGTTATCGCGGTCGATCCACGCGACTTGCTCTTCCTGTGGCGAGTAGAGGGCGTAGCTGAACATGCCCTCCGCGAACGGCCACATGTCGAAGCCGTGGACGTCCGTGCTCGTGACGGCCGTCTGGAGGTCGAAGTGCGTGATCGAACTGTACCGGTTCTCGGCGAGGTGGTGCCAGACGTCGTCGTAGCGTTCACGACGGAGGTCGGGATCTTCCGACACTTCCATGCCGTACCGTGCGTCGTCCATCATGTCGTCGAGTTCGGCGTCGTCGACACCGACCAGGTTACAACACTGCCCGTGGTTGTCGGAGTGATGGAGGGCGTTACAGAAACTTTCCGGGTTGAAGGTGCCCGAAAGACCGATACACGGAATGTACCCGTTCTGGGCGTACTCGGTATCCAGCACGCGGCCAGTGTAAGTGTTCCACTCGTAGGTCTCGATTTCAGTCTCGAAGTACCCCGTGTCTTCCAGAGACGCAGCGATAAGCTCGACCATCTGCACGCGGTCGCTGTTGTCTGCGTTGACTTCTAGCTGTAGTTGGAACGGAGCATCGCTGTCGTCATCGTCACCGAGACATCCAGCAACTGCTACAACTCCGGCACCACCGACTCCCTGAAGGAGGGTTCGTCGATTGATGGCTTGATCGGACTGTTTGGGATCCTGCACCATGGAATTGGATGTGGAACACAGGTATAAATATGTATTGCTTCGCCTCCAAGCAATACTTACCCTGTCTAATAACCGCTTACTCTGGTGGCAGTATATCGGCGTATACGTCCGATAATGAGACAAACAGCCGTAATATGCTGTTGTGGGTTCAAGAAACGTGAAACACATGGAGAGATTCTCCAGATACGACTAGTCCAAATGCTTTTACCCTGACACTCTATTGGAACGGGGTATATTTGTAAAATTCCGAAAATTCACCCCTTCTTTTCACAGTATGTACAAAATAGATTGGTCGCCTCTAGCAGAATGGGTAGGGGCTGCCAGTTCGACAACTCCGACAAGAGTTCACGTAGTCTGCGTTCGGTACCCCAAGGGAATATTACTCGGTCCAATAGCGGCTTGGGGACTACGCGGAGCGGTCAAGCACCGAACTTCTCGACCACTGTTACGTCCGCGCGGTACCCGACGGACGAGGATCGTCCGCGCAGTACATTCGAGACTGGAGCGTCACCGGGTCGAAATGTAATGGTCTCTCGAGCGAGCGTCTCTTGAATACCGAGCTGTGCGTGTCCCCGCGGGCCCGTGCGGACCAGGCGGGGAACGCCAGAAGCGTTCGTGGCCGACTCCAGACCTGCCGCTTAGTCGCCGTGCTCGTCGACGATGACGACCTCTCCGTCGACGACGTCGACGTTGATCAGCGTCTTGATGTCGTAGCCGGCGTCTCTGGCCTTGTTCTCTCCGCCGACCTTCTTGATGACTGCGACCGTGTCGATCACTTCCGCGCCGATGCCCTCGAGCGCCTCGAGGACAGACGCGAGCGTGCCGCCCGTCGAGAGGACGTCGTCGAGGACGAGCACGCGCTCGCCCTCGCGGACGTCGTTGATGTACATCTCGTTCTCCGAGTACCCGGTTTTCTGGGAGATGGCGACCTCGTCGTCGAGGCCGTACTGACGCTTTCGGATGACCGTCAACGGGATGTCGGTCATCAGCGAGACGGCGGTCGAAATGTGGATTCCCATCGCCGCCGGCGTCACGATCCGATCGACGTTTTCGAGTTCGGCTTTCCGGATGATTCGGATGACGATCTCGCGCAGGAGTCCCGGATCGAGCTTCGGGACACCGTCACTGATCGGGTGTACGAAGTAGTGATAGCCGTTTTTCTCGATAATCGGCGCCTCGAGAAGCGACCGCTTTAACTGATCCATGTCGTGGGTCGGTCGGTTGGAGAGTAAAAGTTGACGATCCGTCCGAGCGGTGTGTCTCCGACTCACTGTTTGCAAAGAATCGCTCGTGGACGGCTGATCGGGACGACACTCTCTGGTAACGACTGATACGGATTGCTGTACCGTGTACCGGGGCGACCGTGCGCAGCCTTGCGGTCGCGACGGAACTTATCACGGCAGTTCGTACGAGACGATTCGCCTATCGCTTTCCCGGATCGTCGCTTCCGTAACTGAGTTCGGGGGGCTGTTCGCCGTAGCCGAGTCGCATATTCCGTTCGTGGTAGATGTGGACTGCCGCCGTCAGGGTGAACGTGACGGCGATGATCCCGGCCCAGGACAGATCCGACAGCATCGTCAAGGGGTAGATCTCGAGCCAGAGTGCGGCCACCAGCGCCGAACTGATCGCGCCGAGTGAGAGGTACAGTTCCCGCCAGGCGAACTCGTGGCCGGGAACGATCTCGAGGTAGATGCTGATATCCCGCGTTCGATCCGTGGCCTCGATAACGCCCGCATCGGAGTCGAACTCGAGGATACCGGACCGATCCATCTTCGGAAGATGCGTCTGCTGGAGCGTGGTGTAGACGCGCTTTCGCTGTTCGGGCGTGACGTCGTCGAGCGTCGTTTCGTACTCCCAGGCGGCGACCTGCTGGGCGAGGTCGCCGAGTTCGATGGGGCGGCCGTCCTGTTTCAGGTACTGGAGGACGTAGCGCCGGCGCTGGTTGCGAAGCACTTCGAAGATTTCGCCTTTCGAGAGCGGGCTGGTATCGTCGGGATTTTCGTCCTCGTTCTCGGTATCGTTATCGGATTGATGTTCTTGTTGTTGGGCCACCGCGGATCACCTCGAGACGCTGCCCGGAATCGAATTCAGATTCACGTCGCCGACCGAACCCACGGCCGGGTCCGACGCTGGAGAGACAACTGCAGCTGAAACCGGTCGCATCGCTGTTAATTCGGGGCACGAACGCCACCTATATAACTCTCCTGACGTCCCGCCGGCGGACGTTACGACGGCCGCGTCTCGCCGAGGATCGCCGCGATCGAGTCGGCGATTTCCTCGCTCAGCCCCGCCTTCGTCCCCTCGTAGCGAGCGGCGTCTTCCTCGTGGACCAACAGTGCTTTCGTCCGGTCCGCACCCATCACGCTCGCGTCGTTGGCGACGACGAACGCCAGTCCGGCCCGCTCGAGCGTGCTCCGCGCCCGTTCGACCATCGCCGTCTCGTCGTCCGACGTTTCGGTCTTGAATCCGACGATCGGCAGTTCCGGCCGCGCGTCGCGAATGTCGTCGATGAGCTTCGGGGTTGACTCGAGTTCCAGCGAGAGCTCCTGGCCCGAGCGGATCTTCTCGTCGCTCGGCTCGACCGTGTAGTCGCCGATCGCGGCCACCGAAACCAGCGTGTCCGCATCGGCGCAGGCGTCGCGCGTCGCCTCGAGCATTTCCGCGGCGCTCTCGACGTTGCGAACCGTCGCGTACGGGACGTTGCCGTCGGCGTCGCTTTCGGGGAGGACCATGTCCCGATCGATCGGTTGCGGTCCGACGACGCCGTGAACGAGCGTCACGTCGGCCCCGCGGATGTAGCAGGCCGCTGCGACCGCCCGGCCCATCTTCCCCGACGAGCGATTGGTAAGCACCCGAACGGGGTCGATCGACTCGGCTGTCGCACCGCTGGTAACGACGACGTGTTCGCCCTCCAGCGGCCGATCGCCGACCGCGCGGGCGACGTCGCGGACGATGGCGTCCTCGCTCGCAATCTTCGCCTTCCCCTCCTCGAGACGCGGATCAACGAAGTCGACGCCCCATTCCGAGACGGTGTCGATGGCTTCGAGGACGCCGGGGTGGTCGTACATCGGTTCGTGCATCGCGGGCGCGATGACTACAGGAGTGTCCGCACCGAGCGCGGTCGTCGCACACGTCGTCACGGGCGTGTCATCGACTGCGCCGGCGATCTTGCCGACGGTGTTCGCCGTCGCGGGCGCGATCAGGAAGACGTCGGCCCAGCCGTCGTACCCGCAGAGGTCGACGTGTTCGACGCGGCCCGTGATCTCCGTGACCACGTCGTTCTCGGTGGCGAACTCGACCGCCCACGGGTGGATGATCCCCCGTGCACTGCCGGTCATTACGCCCCGGACCTGCGCGCCATGTCGTCGGAGCTCGTGGGCCAGTTCGACCGTCTTGACGGCCGCGATCGATCCCGTCACCCCGAGCGCAACGTTGACTCCCTCGAGCATTCGTCCAATAGTCTCTCTCGGGCGATGTTAAGTATAGCGAGGGATCGTGACGCCGATCGATTCGGCCGTCGAGTCGCGTAGCCGTCGGTCACACCTGCCCCGCGGTCGCCGAGTACCGGTAAGCCGCGGGTCGTACCGCCACACTAAGGGCGGTGGAACGGGTCTTCGAGAGTACTTCTCTTCGGTAGTATGACGACGGAAAACGGGACGGAATCGACCGTGTCGTCGGTTCCGTGGGACTCGAGTACCCTGTACATCATCCTCGCGAGTTCGCTCATGGGGGTAATGGGCGTCTCGCTCATCAGTCCCATCCTCCCGGAGCTGCGCGTCGTCTTCGAGGTGTCGGACGCCCAGATCGGCCTGATCATCACGGTGTACACGCTGCCCGGTATCTTCCTGACGCCGTTTCTCGGATTGATCGCCGATCGGATCGGCCGCCGGCGCGTCATGATTCCGCTGTTGTTGGCCTTCGGCGCCGGTGGCGCGGGAATCGCGTTCGCGAGCACGTTCGTCGAAGTCCTGCTCTTCCGGTTCGTCCAGGGGGTCGGTGCCAGCGCGCTCGTCACCCTCGCGGTCACGCTGATCGGCGACTTCTACGACGGCCAGCGCCAGAACGCCGTCATGGGCGTCAACTCGAGTATGATCGGAACCGGGGCGGCCCTCTATCCGCTGATCGGCGGGGCGCTCGCCGGCATCCGCTGGAACGCGCCGTTTCTCTTCTTCGGGATCGGCATTCTCGTCGGGATCGTCGCGGTTTTCGTCCTCCCGGAGCCGGAGGGACGGCAGGCGAGCGACGTCGCGACGTATCTCGGTCGCCTGCGCGCCGTCGCCGTCGATCCGCAAGCGATGGCGATTTTCGCCGCCATTTTCGTCATTTTCTTCGTCTTCTACGGCGCGGTCCAGACGGCGTTACCGCTGTTGCTCAGTGACGAGTTCGCGCTCACCTCCGGCGAAATCGGCGTCATTCTGGCGATGGTAGCCCTCGCCAGCGCCGTCGTCTCCTCGCAGTACGGGCGGATCTCCAACTGGCGGTCCCCGACGGAACTGGTCGCGCTGGGCTTTATCGCGTACGGATTCAGTTTACTCGGGGTCTGGATCTCTCCGTCGCCAGTCGCCGTCGGTCTCTCGCTGCTTGCCTTCGGCGTCGGGTTCGGCATCGTGATGCCGTCGATCGATACGACGATGATAACGCTCGTCTCGGAACGGCTGCGCGCGGGGATGATGGGATTACGAACCAGCGTGCTCCGTCTCGGACAGACGCTCGGCCCGATCTCGTTTACGTATCTCGCCGAAACGGTTTTCGCCTCGACGGTCGCCGGCTATCGCGTCCTCATCGTCGTCTTCGGTGCGCTCGTTCTCTGTTCGGGACTCGTCGCCTATCCGCTCCTCCGGAGGTGACCGTCGCTCCGTCTGTTCCCGACTCGAGGCCCGACGGTCATACGGATTGCTGTAACGTACGTGTTTAGCCCCAGCTGATTTCGTTAGTATCTCGTAGGGGGCGATCTACGGTGGAGATATGCTTTGTCGGCAGGGGTCA
>NZ_WUYX01000059.1 GCF_009834785.1 Natronorubrum halalkaliphilum | reverse complement strand
CCTGTCTCTTACCCACAAATCCTATCGCCGTAGTTCGTGGAGACAGAGACCAAGATGCAGAGCGGTTCACAAAGTCGGTGGACAGATATAGGCGAGTCGAGTCTGTGTCAGACCGATGTCTCTGGCACGGTTCGAGAGGAGTTCCAGTCTGCTGAGTTTGGTGACGAACGGCTCACTGACCGATTGATACAGGTCGGCGATCGGCTCGGCAGGGCACCTGCCGAGTCGATCCCCAACGCTTGCGAGGACTGGGCCTCCACAAAGGCTACGTACCGATTTTGCGATAACGAACGTGTGGACCCAGACGAGATCCTCTCCGCCCACACGCAAGAACAACACTCACGTGTCGATGACAATGAGGAACTCTTGATCGTCTCCGACACGACTGAGCTCGTGTTCCCGAGACATCCGTCCAAGGAAGGACTCGGTGACATCGGCAACTCTACCACGGATCTCGAAGGTATCAAGGTCCACTCAACGATCGGAGTCGATCCACAGACACATCGCATGACTGGGGTCATCGATCAGCAGTCGCTGATCGAGGACCAACAGGCCAGCACCAAACACGATGCGAATGGGAAGGGTGAGCCGATCGAATTAGAGAGCGAACAGAAAAAATGGATTCGAGGAGACAGGCAAGCCAGCGACTGGCTTGCCGAGGAGATACGGCCGATATTCATCCACGACCGAGGAGCTGATGCATTTGCGTTCTACCGCGAAGTTACAGACGACTTGGACGCTGGGTTCGTCGTCCGTGCGAATCAGAATCGCTGTATTCAGACGCCGTCTGGAACGGACGGACGTCTGATTGACTGGAGTGAAGATCTCCCCGAACAAGGTCGCACGTCGATAGAGATCGAACAAGGAAGTGGAAGAGAAGCTAGAGAGGCTGAGCTCATCGTCAAAGCCGGCTCGTGTAATCTGCTTCCACCTCAGAACGATCCAACTTACACCGAGCCAGTCGAAGTAAACGTCGTACGGATCGACGAACTTGGAGAACAAGACGACCCGATTCAGTGGGTGTTACTCACCACTGAATCGGTCGCTGAGTTCAGTGATTCGCTGAGTGTGGTAGAGTCTTACCGCGCCCGATGGACAATCGAAGACTGGCACAAGGTGCTGAAGACTGGATGCCGAATTGAGGAACGGCGGCTGGAAACGTGGGAACGCATGGAAGTCTTGTTGAGTATCTATTCGGTAATCGCGTGGAAGGTGCTGGAGTTACGGGAACTTGCTCGGGGAGACGCATACTGCTCACCTGATGTCCTTCTGAGCGAGACTGAACGGTCATTTCTGGAAACGAAATTTCCAGAATTGACCGACAACGGGGCTCAAGCGTACGCAATTGCGGTAGCGAAGATCGGCGGCTACCTTGACCGAGGTTCCGATCCACCGCCCGGTTGGGAGACGATGTGGAAAGGCCTCAAGAAACTTCAGACCTGGGTAGAGGGATACGAACTGCGCTCCTGAGACTTATGGGTAAGAGACAGG
>NZ_WUYX01000058.1 GCF_009834785.1 Natronorubrum halalkaliphilum | reverse complement strand
TGGAAGGTTTAGGTTGTGTTTTACGTGTTTAGTGTCGTTTTGTTTATTTGTTTTTATTCTGTTTTGCTCGAGGACTAGCAAAAGTTAAGTGTGGGGGAGTTTGATAGGAGCATATTTAGGCGACTTACTTAGCTTGTTTTCGTGCATCTATGTTGGTAATTCATAGTTATTTTAGTCCTTTATGCTTCTTTTGTGTGTTTTCAGGTTCTAAGGGCTTAGGGAGCAAGAAAGTGCATTTTGAGGCTATTTGGGGCACTTTTGGGCATGGATTGGATAGCTTAATCATGGAGCAAAGAGGATGGACGAAATTGAAGCCTTGTATGCTCTTTGGGGACATCAAACAAAGGGCCTAGCCCAATCAAACAAATCCTTTGAGCCATGGAAAACCTCTAGCCCAATCAAACATATTATGCCATGCAAACCAACCTATTTTAGGCCCATTCTATGTACTTAAACCCTAGCCCTTTAAACTAGCCCTATTATCACTTATCACTTCCATTCACTTATCACTCACAACATATCATTCATTTATCACTTAACATATCATTCATTTATCACTTAACATATCATTCATTTATCACTTATCATAACCATACACTTATCACTTATCATACTCATAATCATCTACACATTTCAACCATTTAAAACATTCCACATGCTTTCACAACTTAATTCACATGCACATTCATCCACCTTTCTCCAAAGAACATCTCACATGCATTTCCACCTTCCTACTTCATCATTTCACCACATTCTCCATCTTTATTCCACATGCATTTATCATAATTCACCCTAGCTACCACCATTCACACACACATGCACTTATTCTTTCATCATTGAACCACCAATTCAACACATGCATTCACACACCCTTTAATCATTGATGTGAGAATTACTTGACACTCAAATTAAACCCTCGTTTGACAATTGTAGTAGAATGGATTAAGTAGGGATCGTTCTGGACCGGGGATTAGGAGGGATTGTTAAAACCTTCTAAATTGACTTAAAAACGTAAAAACAATATAAAACACTAAACTAGACTCAAAGAATGTGAAACTAAACGTTAAAACACTAAGACAAACCAAAAG
>NZ_WUYX01000057.1 GCF_009834785.1 Natronorubrum halalkaliphilum | reverse complement strand
GTATGTGTTTACCCCGAGGTCTCGACAGCCGGCACAGCGTGAGCCCGTGAGATCATCTCATTGCTGCTGACGACTCGGCGAAGTTCTTCGTAGGGATTGCGTCCCTGCTGGCGCCACGTCGCCAGCAGGGACAAGATCGTCTCGTGGACGAACATGCCTCGATCGTTACGGAGTGTCCCGATGATTTTCCGGAGAACAACTGGTTCACGAAGCGCGTTCTCAGCTGCGTTGTTCGTTGGGGAGACCGCTGGCTCACCGACGAAGGTGAGCCAGTGGTCGAGACCTCCTTCGATCTTCCCGAGGAGTGTTGCCACTGGTCCGTCGGGAACTGACCGTTCAATCAGTGATTCAAGTTCTCTGCGCGCCACACGCTGTAGTTCTGCCCGTTCGCGTACTGTCAAGTCGCTCTCCAGCTGGGTCTGGAGAGCGACGTATAACTGTGTGAGAGCGCGGTAGATCGGTTCGCCTTCTACCTGTTTTTCGGCTGCGTCTTTAGCCTCCCGCAGAATATGCGCCCAACACCGCTGGAGATTGCTGCTGAAGGCCGGATACGCCGTCCACCCGTCACAGATGACCGTTCCCGCGAAGTCCTCGCCGAGGACTTCCGCGGGAACATCACTCCCACGACTCTCTCTGACCGCGTACAACGTGTGCTGGGCGGTACTAAACGTCCAGATCCACGCTTGTTCACCGTCGCGTTTGATGCCTGTTTCGTCAATATGAACCACGTCAGCATCTTGGATCTCTCGACGGATTTGCTCATACTCACAGCGACCGGCGCGCGCAGCGCGCTCGGTCGCGTGCCACGCGGACGCACCAGACAGTTCCAGTCCGTGCAGTTGCTCGAAGCGATCAGCGATCTTCCGGTAGGGAAGGCGGTGATCGTACCGAGAAAGTGCTGATTGAGCGATGACGTTCACCCCGAACTGCCCCTCATCGGGGCAGTCGGGGTGTGTCGCAACTGTCTCTGTCCCACAGGAGTGGCACTGGTAGCAGTGGCGGTTGTACTGGGTAACCTCTGGAGGCTGCGGGTCCGGGATCTCCTCGACGAGTCGGGGGCTGACGCCCACCGACTCGTCGAAGTGTTCGCCACACTCAGGACAACAGTCGTAGGTGACCTCGACTTCTTCGTCAGGATCAGTTGTAGAACGCCACTCCGGGTCGTGCCCGTTCTTCCGGCCGGGAGTGCCGCCGTCAGTTCGGAGATCGTCGTCTTCGTCATCCTGCGAGGTCGGGGACTCGTCAGTCCCCGACCGTCGCTTACTTGGCGGCGTATGCGGATTCTCGTACTTTCGAAGCCGTGCTTCAAGTTCCTCAATACGCTTGCTTTGCTGTTCGATCACCTTTTCCTGCTTTTCAATCAGTTCAGCCTGTTTGTCGATCTGTTCGTTCTTCTGGATGAGTTGTTCTTCCAAGTCGTCGATTTTCTCCTCTAGTTGGAGAAAGCGTGAAAGGATTTCTTCCTTGGTGAGATCGTCCCAACTCATCGATCCCACCCCAGTCTGGCGTCAGCAAAGGAACCGGGATGGTCTCCGAGCAGCGGAGACCATCCCTGCGGAGGTGCAACTGACCCCTGCCGACAAAGCATATCTCCACCGTAGATCGCCCCCTACGAGATACTAACGAAATCAGCTGGGGCTAAACACGTAC
>NZ_WUYX01000056.1 GCF_009834785.1 Natronorubrum halalkaliphilum | reverse complement strand
TGTCCTCATGTTCGCCATCATCAACATAGAAAAGCTCTGTGAACCACTCTAACTACCATTCAGCAGCTATTCAACAAAGCACAAGAACGGAGAGTCTATTCGAACTCATCGGCGAGAGACATCAAATCGGGGTACGCATTCGAGTATCGGAGACCAATCGAAACCCAAGTCGCAGTTCGAAACCAGTCTCCGTCTCGAGTCAGCGATCCACCGTCCACCGCAACAACGCGCCGTCGTCCAACCGCTCGACAGACTCGAGGGTTAACAGCGGAAACTCGTCGGCGAACCCGTCGCCGTCGGTCAGCGTGGGAGCGTCGCGGCCGCCGATCACTTTCGCGCCGACGTAGACGGTGAGTTCGTCGACCAATCCGACTTCGAACAGCGAGAAGATGAGTTCGCCGCCGCCTTCGACCATGAGCTGCTCGAGGCCCCGTTCTTGTAACGTCGCGAACGCTCGTAGGAGGTCGACTCGGCTGTCGCCGGCCGTCACGAGCTCGGCGCGGTCCGCGAGGTCCATTCGCTCGTCGATGGGCGCAGCCTCGCTCAGACAGACGTACGTCGTCGCCGCGTCGTCGAGCACCGCGGCGTCGGTGGGCGTTCGTGCCGTCGAATCGACGACGACGCGTGCCGGGTGTTTCGACTCGCCTCGCTCGAGTCGTCGGTCGGACAACCGCTCGTCTTTGACGGTGAGGTGCGGATCGTCCGCGAGGACGGTGCCGACGCCGACGACGACGGCGTCGCTGTCGGCCCGGAGTCGATCGACGCGAGCGAAGTCTTCCTCGCCGCTGATCGCGATCTGTTCGCGACGGTGCGAGGAGAGCTTGCCGTCCGCGCTCATGGCGGCGTTGACGACGACGTGCATACACGTGGCTGCGTGGCGGGGACTAAAGAAGACACCGTGTACGCACGCATACTGCAGACGACTGCTCGTCGACGAGATCGCAACCGCTGTCGCTACCGCTACATCATCACCGGCAGTGACGCGGTCGGTGTGCGTACTCGAGGTTCGAGGTTCGGGGTTCGAGATTCCGGGTTCGAGCTACTCGACTTCGATTTCACCGACCATCGTTCCCGCGTGGGGCGCACAGACGTACTCGGCCATTTCGTCGGTGACCTCGTCGACCTCCAGGGTCTGTGTTTCACCTTCCTCGTCCATGAGATCGGTCTCGTAGTCGTCGACGATCTCGCCGTCGTCGTCTCGAATTTCGATGTTGTGTTGTACGCCGTCCCCGTTCACCCAGGTGATCTCGTAAGATTCGCCCTCCTCGAGGACGAGCGTCGGATTCTCTTCACCGTCGATCTCGTCGGGTGCGAGGCCTTCCCAGGCCTGGGTCAATCCGTCGAGTTCGATTTCCGTGTCGGGGTCGATCGCTTCGCCGTTGCCGTTTTCGTCGTCTTCTGCGTCGTCCTCTTCATTTTCGTCTTCGTCCCCGTTCTCTTCCTCATCGTCGGCCGGCGCTTCATCGTCTTCGTCTTCGTCTTCGTCCTCTTCCGTTTCGGGTTCGTCGTCTCCGTTGGCTTCCTCTTCGGCGGGATCGTCCGGATCCTCCTCTTCGCCGGGGCCCTCATCGGCGCAGCCAGCGAGCGCTGCCGGCACTGCCGCAACGGCGCTCAGTTTGAGGACGGTCCGTCGAGACTGTGATCTGTCTGGTGACATGATCTGTCCGGAGGCTCTCTCTTGTATTCGCATAAGGTGACACCCCGCAGCTGCATGGACGCAAACTCCGGATTTCTACGGTTGACGGCGCCGGAACGTAAACGCGTAATTACCGTGCGATGGCCAATCCAGCACTCGGGTTGCTCGCTATACAGCTCGTGCTATTGGTTCGTATTCAGCCCTGCAGCGAACCATCCGGCGTATGGGTTCGTTTCTGTTTCTTCGGACCACTGTTGTCGCTCCCGACTGCCGCCGTCGGTAGCACCGCTCGGTGCACTCGAGTCGCACCCAACGCGTCGGATTCGAACCGCCGTCCACCGGTGGCCCCGGTCGCACGGATCCGCGGGGCTCAAACGGCGAGTCCGACGTCGACGATCACCATGACGACGAAGCCGATCACGAACGTGAGCGTAGCGATATCGGCGTAGCCGTGGCCGTGGCTCGCGGGAATCATCTCTCGGAAGATGACGGCGATCATCGTCCCGGCGGCGAAGCCGGCAGCGAGCGGGAAGAGGCCGGTAACGACGGCGACGAGCCCGAACCCGAGCGCCGCCGCGATCGGCTCCGGGACGGCTCCGGAGAGCGTCGTGTACAGCAGCGTTTTCGCGTTCGAAAGCCCCGTCCGACTCGCCGGAATCGCCATCGCAAACCCGTCGGGGACGTTCTGTATCCCGATGGCGACCGCGAGCGCGATGCCGACCCCCTCGAGCCCGCCCGCGAACGCGATGCCGATCGCCAGCCCTTCGGGGACGTTGTGGATAGTGATCGCGCTGCCGATGAGAATCGCCTGCCGTCGGTTCTCGGTGCGCTCTTCGCTGTCGCCACTGGCTCCGTCGCCGACTCGATCGGAGCCGACCGTCGTTTCGTCGGGCTCGAGGGTCGACTCGGCGGATTCGGCGTCCGGATACGTCCGGTTGGCCTCCTCCGAGATGAGTAGGTGGACGTGCGGGACGAGGCGGTTCGCGGCGAGCAGAAATACACCGCCTAACAGGATCCCGACGACGACCTCCCAGAGCGAGCCGATCTCGAGTCCGGGAACGACGAGCGCGAAGACGGCTGCACCGAACATGATTCCGCCGGCGAGTCCGAGCGCGGCGTCGTAGAACCGGTGGCTGATGCGGTCGGTGACGAAGATCGGGAGTGCCCCGAGTCCGGTCGCCGCACCCGCGAGCGCTGCGATGACGACGACGTCACCAAGCGAGGTCACGGTGTCCCCTTCTTTCCCCCGAAATAAATCCGTTCACGTCGACCGCATCCTTCAGTCGAATCGCCGCGGATCGTCGCTCGAACCCAGCAGAATCCGGTAGACCAGATAGCCGATCAGTAGGGCGAACGCGAGCGTCGCGACGGTTTCGGCGAACCATATCGCGGCGTACAGCGCTCGAGTCAGTATCCTGATGACGACGATGCCGCCGAAGATCGCGACGACGAACGCGAGTCCGCCCAGCGCTGCACCGGCACGTTCCATAGGCTCGGTTCCCGGTCCACTGAGATGAAGCTACCCCTGTTGCTACTCGATCGCGGTTCAGACGTCCGCCGTGTCGGGTTCACTTTCACCGCGTTGCGGGAACGTTTTTCACGCCCCCACTCGAATGGCCACTGATGGAACTCGACAACCATGCTGAGGATCTCGCCTCCGACCTCGGTATTGACAAAGAGGAGGTCAAAGCGGACCTGCAGAACCTGGTGGAGTACAGCGTTCCCGTCGACGAAGCCAAACAGAGCCTTCGCCGGAAGTACGGCGACGGCTCGAGCGGCGGCGGTGGGACGCCCTCGAGCAAGGAGATCGACGAGATCACGCCGGACGACGGCAACGTCACCGTCACGGGCGTCGTCCTGACGGCGGGGAAGCGATCGATCCGGTATCAGGGTGACGATCACGTGATCGTCGAAGGTCGACTCGCCGACGAGACCGGCGCCATCGACTATACCGCCTGGGAGGACTTCGGCCTCTCGGCCGGCGATACGATCACCGCGGGCAACGCTGGCGTCCGCGAGTGGGACGGCGAACCCGAACTCAATCTCGGCGAGAGCACCTCGCTGTCGTTCGAGGAGGATTCGATCGATCTCCCTGCCGATGTCGCCGACAAAATCGGCGGCGAGTCCCAACTGGCCGATCTGCAGACCGGCGACCGTGCGGTCACCGTCGACGTCACCGTCGTCGAGTGCGAACGCCGGACGATCGACGGCCGCGACGGCGAGACGGAGATTCTGAGCGGCGTCTTCGGCGACGAAAGCGGCCGCTTACCGTTTACGAACTGGGACCCGGCTCCCGAGATCGAAGACGGCGGCACGGTTCGCATCGAGAACGCCTACGTCCAGGAGTTCCGCGGCGTCCCCGAGGTCAACGTCTCGGAGTTCTCGACCGTTACGGCCCTCGAGCGCGACATCGACGTCGGCGCCGACGCCACGACGATGGCCGTCGGCGAGGCCGTCCGAACCGGCGGCGTCTACGACGTCGAAGTGGACGGCAACGTCCTCGCTGTTCGGGAGGGATCCGGCCTCATCCAGCGCTGTCCGGAGTGTTACCGCGTCATCCAGAAGGGGCAGTGCCGAACGCACGGCGACGTCGACGGGATCGACGACCTGCGCGTGAAGGCGATCCTCGACGACGGCACCGGGACCGTCACCGTCGTGCTCGACGACGAACTCACCCAGGACGTCTACGGCGGCACCCTCGAGGAGGCCCTCGAGCAAGCCCGCGAGGCCATGGACCAGGAGGTCGTCGCTGATACGATCCGCGAGCGCATCGTCGGCCGCGAGTACCGCGTTCGTGGGCACCTCTCCGTCGACGAGTACGGGGCCAACCTCGACGCCGAGTCCTTCGAGGAGAGCGACGACGATCCGGAGGCGCGTGCGACGGCCTTCCTCGAGGAGGTGAACGCATGAGCGCCAACGGTACGGACGACGGCGATGAGGAGATTCCAGGCCGCGAACTCGCCTACCGACTCTTCGCGGCCGAGTACGACGACGCCTCGTTCTCCTACGCCGAAAGCGACGAGGAACGCGCGCCGAACTACGTCATCTCGCCGACCGGCGCTCGGCTCAACCGCCTGTTCGCCGTCGGCACCCTCACCGAAGTCACGTCGGTCAACGAGGAAATGGTCCGGGCTCGGGTCGTCGACCCGACGGGGGCGTTCGTCGTCTACGCCGGGCAGTACCAGCCCGACGCGCTGGCGACCTTAGAACAGCTCGAGCCGCCCGCGTTCGTCGCGGTGACGGGGAAGGCTCGGACCTTCCAGCCCGGCGATTCGGAGCAGGTGTACACCTCGATTCGCCCCGAGAGCATCGCGACGGTCGACGCCGACACCCGCGACCGCTGGGTCGTCAGCGCGGCCGAACAAACGCTCGAGCGCATCGGTACCTACGCCGGGGCCGCAGAGATCGGTTCGAGCGGCACTGAACTGACCGACGCGCTCCGCGAGGCGGGTATCGAGCCCGGACTCGCGGCGGGCATCCCGCTCGCACAGGACCACTACGGAACGACGCCATCGTACCTCGCAGCCCTGCGCGACTGTGCACTCGAGGCGGTCGAGGTTGTGGCGGGCGACCGCGATCAGGTCGGCGGCCTCTCGCTTCAGCCCGGCGGCTCGAGTCCCGAGTACGAGTCCGCGGCGTTCGACTCGCTCGCGGATCTCGGTGCCGCGGATCTCGAGGCCCTCGAGGCGGTCGTCGATGTCGATACGGATCTCGCGGGCGAGGCGACCGATGCACAGCCGGACGCGGCGGAAGCGATCACGGCCGGAGCTGGTGGAAGCGAGACGGACGCAGAGGCGGACGCGGCGGTCGACACCGATAGTGGGTCACTCGACACCGGCTCGGCCGCCGGGACGGCGACGGGTTCGGACCGCGATACGATCTCCGAATCCGAACTCGAATCGGAAGACACCATTCCGTCCGACGCTGACGCCGACGCCGATGGTGACGTCGACGAACCCACTGCAGCGTTCGACGAGACGACGGACATCGACGCCTCACCTGCGACCGACGAATCCGCTGTCGCTGCTGACGCCGATGCCGATGGTGACGACAGCGAGGACGAGGAACTCGGCGATATCGCCGACGAGGACGGCGGGATGTACGAGATGGACGACGACGAGCGCGAACAGCTCGAGGAGGAGTTCGGTGCCGAGTTCACGACCGGTGCCGAAGTCGAGGAGCCGGGCGAAGCCGGTATCGATGTTCCGGAGCCGGACGAGGAGCCTGCCGGTGGCGAGGCTGATTCCGCAGCCGACGCGGTTGAAGCGGAAGCGGAAACCGAACCCGAATCCGAAGCCGACACTCCGTCGACCGACGAAACCGTGGCCGAGACGGCCACCGAGACCGAGACCGAGACGGAGTCGGACGACCTCGGTGCCCCGCCGGAATCGGGTCTCGAGGCGGAGGCAGAGGCGGAAGCGGACGACGAGGACGAATCGGGGTCCGAGGCGGAAGCCACTGAGGACACTGCCGATGCGGACCCGGTAGAATCGGCGGAGTCTGCTGACGCGGAGGCGCCTGACGACACCGAGGACGACGACCCCGCCGAGGACGTCGATCTGGGCGAGTACGTCGTCGAGACGATGGAAGAACTCGACGACGGCGACGGTGCCGATCGAACGGAACTCGTCGAGACGGTCGCCGCGGACACCGGCGCGTCCGAATCGGACGTCGAGGACGCGATCCAGGACGCGCTGATGGGCGGCCAGTGTTACGAGCCGAACGACGAGACGCTGAAAGCGATCTAACGCGTCTCGATGACCGACGAGCATCGCCGTTCCGGCCGTTCCGGCCGTTCCACCGTGGCACGCGTCGAACCGGTCCCCGGCGAACCAGCCGCGACTGCCACCGTCGGAGCCGAGCGAGCGCTGCTCGTCGCTGACTACCACGCCGGCTACGAGGCCGGCCTGCGATACGAACGCGGCGTCGACGTGCCCAGCCACGCCCCCGAGCGCCGGGACCGACTCGGGTCGTTGCTCGAGCGAACCGACCCCGACCGACTCGTCGTCTGTGGCGACCTCATGCACTCGATCGGCGACCCGGGGGGTGCCGAACGCGGTGAACTCGAGGTGCTGTTCGAAGGGTTCCCGCCGTCACTGGACGTGACCGTGGTCAAGGGGAACCACGACGGCGGGATCGAGACGTGGCTGGGTGCTGATGACGGTCCTGAATCGCCATCTGCTTTTGAACCTGGTTCCGAGACCGACCTCGAAATCGGCTCCGTGACGATCGTTTCCGGCGACGGTATCGCACTCGGTCAGGGTGAGGACGACCGAGACGGCCACGGTGACGATACCCGAGACGGCGAACGCAACGGACACGGTGACCGAACCGTCGGCGTCTGCCACGGCCACACCTGGCCCGCACCGGCAGCACTCGAGTGTGACGTGCTCTGTCTGGGGCACGAACATCCCTGCGTCCGACTCGAGGACGAAGTCGGTGGCAGTCGCGTCGAGCGGGCCTGGTTGCGCGGTCGACTCGATCCAACCCCGTTTCGGGACCGAGCGGCGTACGAGGGGCTCTCGTGGCTCGAGGATTCGACCGTAGAACCGCCGCGAATCGTCGTGTTGCCGGCGTTCAACGACCTCGTCGGCGGGACGTGGGTGAACGTTCCGAACCAGTCGTTTCTCTCGCCGTTCCTGCCCGCGGGTATCGCCGACGGTGAGGCCTACTTGCTGGACGGGACGCGGCTCGGTCCGTACGAGTCGATCTGAGGCTGCGGTTTCTCGTCGTTTTCGTCCGATCCGAACCTATATGGCCCACATGTCCATAGCGTAACAGTATGGACATCCAGCGCAACGTCGGCGGTATCGATCGCACGATTAGAGGCGTCCTCGGTATCTGGCTCGTCGTCGTCGGCGTCGCGGCGGCGCTCGACGACCAGCGCATCAAAGCTGTCACCGCGATTGTCGCCGGAATCGGGCTTCTGCTCAACTGGGGAACGCAGTTCTGTGGTTGCAACGCGCTGTTCGGCATCGATACGACCGGGGACGAGTCGGCGTCCGAGTAATCGACTGGGTACTTTTACACGATTGCGGCCGCCGACTGCGGACCGCAGGCGTATGTAAGCCGAATCGGCATGCCCCGGACTCGAGAACTCGCCGTATGACTATGGAAACGTATCGACTCGAGGTACGGGAAACCGAGACGAACGGAATCGGCGCCGACGTCTACGGGCCGGACGACCTGATCGAAGCGTCGACGCGCGTCTCCTACGACGATTACGATCTGGATCCGCCCGGGTCTCGAGACGATGCGCCCGCGTACACCGAGGAGGTCACGACCGACGTGATGACGTTGGATCTGCAGTACGAACGCGACGACGGCGGCTTTGAGTTCCGGTTGCTGGGCGACCGCGACGAGTTGGCGAGAGTGCGGATCGACGACGAGGAGTGGGATCTGACCTGATACGGTTTACTGCAGTCAATTACTGCCGATCACCAGGGACGGGGTCGGTGATCGGCGGTACATAGTTACAGCAATCCGTATGAGAGGTTCGACTCGGAGAACCGGATCTTTCTGCTTTGTTGAATAGCTGCTGAATGGTAGTTAGAGTGGTTCACAGAGCTTTTCTATGTTGATGATGGCGAACATGAGGACAAT
>NZ_WUYX01000055.1 GCF_009834785.1 Natronorubrum halalkaliphilum | reverse complement strand
ATTGTGATGGCTGTTTTGGCTGAGCGCTCGAGCAGTTCGTCGGCGAACGCCGCGAACTGCTCGGGATCGGCATACTGTACCAGATTCAACCAGAGAAGCGACTCTAGCCCCGCTTCTGACCACCGCATCCATTGATTCTTACACCGTTTCGAGATTTCACCCATGGCTCGTTCGACCACGTTTGATGTCCACGGAACCTGCTGTTGGTCAAGCGCGAACTCCGCGAACGTCACGGTTGCTTCTGCCCATTCCCGGAGGTACGTCGCTGCTTTTGGGGAGTCTTGACACTCTAATCTCCAGGCTTCTTTCCGAAGGTTCTCGAGCGTTTGGTCGATCCGCTCGCGGATCGCCAAACGCTCATTCCGTGGTGCATGAAGTGCGACAGAGTTCTTCAGATGGAACAGATCATTCGTAACGCCAGAGACGATCGCTTTCCGCTCGGAGAGCGGAAACGCATCGTCTTTCCAGAGCTTGTACCCGAGCGTTCGACCGACGTGAACAAGGTCGAGCTGGTGAGATCGGTCACCCTTCTCGAACGCATCGACGAGCGCATTCTCGGCGTCACTGACGACCGTCGCGTCGTCAGTGATCGCCTCGATCTCCCCGAGAGTCGCTGCTGTCTCATCCCAAGAATCGTTGAGATTGACGTCTAGAAGCGTCGTTTCCGTGTCTTCCTCGGTGGTCTGTCCGAGGGTGACGTTGACGTCGTGGTACGTGCAGTGATCGTCCTGGCTATGACACTTCGTTCCGTCAGGAACGACAGTGTCTGCGTTCGTCCCAGGAAGCCGACCACGAACGAAGTCACCGAGTTTGCTGCCGTACTCGCGGACTCGCCGGTTGATCGTCGTTTTCGAAGGCATCGGAGTGAAGCCGTCGCCGTGGGCGACGGCATCACGAAAGCTGAGCGACGTAGCGAGGTCGGTACTCTGGAGCGAAACATCCTCTTGATAGATGCGTTGTCCGTCGAATTCGACGAGGTCCTCGAGTGGCCGGAAGTAGGTTGGATCGTCCTCAGTGGCAGCGG
>NZ_WUYX01000054.1 GCF_009834785.1 Natronorubrum halalkaliphilum | reverse complement strand
ACTCACCATCTCTCTTCACGATCAGCGGCGGTCGCTTACCGTTGAGGTTGCGGTTTCAGTACCGAACTTTGTGAGGTACTGAGTTTTGATTTCGTAGCAGCAGTTTTGCCTTGTCCTGCTTTGCCGTGGAGAAACACGTTGTTTGCGCCGACTCCCCGTGCAGCAGGAGCTAGCGACATATGCAGATTTTCCATTTCATCTGTTCGTTCCGGGAGATCATCAGGGTGGTACTCTTCTCGGAGTACTTCTTCTCGCCGAAATATAGACGAGACGTTTGAAAATTGAGTCATATTTAGAGACTCTGATGTATTGTAATAAAACCTTTGTTTCAGTAATGTCTCGAAAGTCTTCAACGAAATATTTCAGTAGAAATAGCTGGAGACACCCACCACCGTTTCAGGAATTCTCGGATGAGAGGGAAGGTGAGCATAGATGCGGTTATAATTCACCGCACTGTGCGAAAAACGGGATTTGGATTGTGTAACTGTTGTTCAGTAGAATAGCTACTTCACCAACCCATATAATAACATATAACTGTTTTGTTTAGTAGTAGTTAATGTGGGTGTAGAAAACGTCTAGAGCCGATATATAACATATTTTCCCTCCAGAATTTCTTGTTTATACGTGTAGCATCTCAACAGGTACCCGCTACGGGCCTCGCGTTCCCTTACTTCCTGAAAATTGCTGAAACGGTGGTGTGTGTCATCCTATACTGTTAGACAGAACGACGTGAAGCCGATCGTTCTGTTGGAGTCGTCACCGTCGGCGACGACCCCGAATTCACGATCGGTTTCGTATTGACTGCTGTCCGATAGTATATTTGACGGCCTTATTACAGTCCCCTAGGAGTGAATAAATAGTGATTAACGGCAATTGTCTGGCGTTTCTGTATGTTTGCGAGCCAGCAAATTCCTGAAACGGTGGTGGGTAAAGATAGTCACTAACAATCAGCTACTCAATCTTCCACCTTCACCACCTTACCCTAAATTGCTGAAACCGTGGTGTGTGTATACGTCTGAACTTCGGTAGTAAATAAAGCGAACCCATATAATACTGGATATAATGAGTGGGTATCTATAATATAGTCGTTCTCAGCCACTGCACCGAAGTCATCTTCAGCGCTGGTCACAGCGACTGCTATCTCCGCTTACAACTTTCGGTCAACTCGCGATGACGTACTCCTCGCCTCGCTGTTCGACGAGACCGCACTCGAGAGCGAATCGAGCAAACTCAACACCGAGAGTTTTGGCAGTGACAGTATCGTTCCGGGTTCCTCCATCGTTGCACCGCCAATTGCCTCAAGACAGACGTAGGCGAGTTTCACCTGCGCCGAATCGAGGTCGGTGAGAACCAGTTCGAACGGAGTGTAGTCGGAATTCTTATGAACTCATTGTCACCAACAGCGCCCTCCGTTCGGAAATACACGAAACGCGACTATCGAACCGAGAGCGAAAGGAGGCTTCCCGTATTCTGAACAGCCTCGAACGAAGCCGCTAGCGGACCGACGGAAGTTTTAGGCGCGTCCCGCAAATCTCGAGTCACGACCGATGACCCGCGACCGACCCACTCCGCCGGCCGGCCTCGATCGAGAGAGCGCCGAACTGCTGGCGATGCTCGAGGATCGGGATGCCGAAACGCTCCGCGCCGTCGGGGGCTACCTCGAGGAACTCGCGGCGTGGAAGGCGTCTCGAGCGGGCGACGGACGGGAGCACGAGCAGTCCGAGGTCTCTGATACTGGTACTGAAACAGCTACTGGTACTGATACCAACCCTGAACCCACCGCGGACGACAACGATGTGGACAATACTGAGGAAGCCGATCTCGAGTACCCAGACGACGTTCCGGAGCGAGCGAGCGTCACGGTCAAGGAAATCGGCGGAACGACCTACCACTACTATCAGTGGCGCGACGGCGACAGAATCGAGTCGAAGACGATCCGCCGATAACGCCGATCGAACTCTCGAGTCGAGCGGCAGGACGTGTCTCGTGGACAACAGTTATGCGGATCGACAGAGAAGGAGCAGCTATGCTCGAGACCGTCTACGGGCTCGTCTCGCTCGTATTCGTTCTCGGCGGCGTCCTCGTCGCCGTCGAATACCGGTCGTATACCGACGAGCAGCGGGCTCGAGCACCATTGCTGTCGAGAGCGTACCTCGGCTGTGCGGTGGCGCTGTGTCTCGGCGGCGCGGGCGGGCTAGCGTGGCTCGTGAGTGGCGGAAACGTCTGGACGATGAGTGCCATCGTAACGCTGATCGGTGCACTCCCGTGTTTCGTCCAGTTCCTGCTTCACCGGAAGCTGGACGTCCAGCGGAGTCCCCTGGCCGACCGTCTCGGTGACGCCGTCGCTCGAACGGTCAACGCCCCCGACCACGAGCGCTAGCGGGAGTGTCCGCGCTCGAGTAGAAAGATCTGCTCTGTTGAATAGCGATCTAATCCGCCGATATCACTAGCTTAGAAGGATGAAGCCGAGGAATTCGATTCTGTCTATGGAA
>NZ_WUYX01000053.1:72655-233168 GCF_009834785.1 Natronorubrum halalkaliphilum | reverse complement strand
GGGTCACTTCGGGGTAGGTACCAGAGGTGACCCTGTTTCCACAGGAGTCAGTTACGACTCTAGACGAGTTTGGGACACGACCAAAAATTTCGCAGCCTGGGTTGGCTCGGAAGCTCAATGGATCGTTAAGAATGACTGGCGTTGAATTCAGCCCAGGGACAGTCGATATAAATCTTGAAGAAAATAATCCGGGACGAATATCTAGTTCGAATCATGCAGAGTTTGAGGAATACAGTCTTACTAAAACAGGTATAGATTTCCTAGAAAATAACGAGGAACTTAGAATGAATGTCACCTCTGTACCAGGAGAGAATATTAGTGGAATAGTAAGACGAGGCGGCACTACAGACAAATCAGCATTTTTCTTGAAAAGGGCACAGTCAAATTTGTCCAAACATGATGAGTTAGGTGACGTGCTTACGGAAATTGAACGAGGAGATAAGTGACATGTCTAATAATATTAAAGAAGTCCAATCAGATAGCATGGTTTATCAAAACACAAACCCATCCGGAATGGAGAGTGATAACCATTATAATAGATATTATACTGCATTAATGGGTTACGATAATGAAACAGGATATTATGTGGATCATGATCAGATCCATAGAACAGATGACAACCGATTTGTTGCCGCGGTCTGGTTTAGCAATGATTATTCATGGGGATGTAATTATCAGGGGTATGACCTTGATATGAAGTGCTGGCTTCAAAATGTACATCTAGATTTTGAAGTTCCATCTAATCAAGTCCATACAACATTTGACCAATATCATCCTAATGAGACCAGTAAAGAAGAAGTTGAGAAAGACTACGATGTCGGTTTTGGAGCAGCTATAGGATATGGTCCCCTGTCTCTGGGAGCTAGCGTCTCTGAGAATAATTCCAATATGAATTTCAGTTCACATTGTTGTCTAAACTATGACCTTGATAAGAATGGATCGGTCTCTTTACCGACTGATGAGAACAAGATAATAGGTTTTGAAACAGATATTGATAGTGATTACTATGTTGGAGACTCAGTGGATGTCACTTTATCATCCCAATCCGATTATTCTATACGCTGTGGTACGACCCAATTGTACTATTCCACACCAGAACTTGAGTTCACATCCGCACTCGAGGTTGTTGACTAAGATAAATAGTATAAACTATTATCAAATAGTTAGCTATAAAATTGTAAATAAGAGGGCAGAAATAATAGAATATGAGTAGACGCAATTTCATCCACCTGATTGTATTAACAGCGGTCTCTTTACTTTCTGGCTGTATTTTCAGAAATAGCACAGGAGTCGATCTTCATGTCCTAAATAGAAGATTTGACGATGTAACAATAAATATAGAAATAACGGACGGTTCTAACACTATAGTGTTTGAGGAGAGATATGAAATGGAAGGTGCGGATGATGATGTTCATGCAGTTGAAATAACTGAACAAAATAGTTTTGAGGGATACGATGGAGATAGTTTTGATATACATGTACAAGAGAATAGTACCAAGAAGAGATTCGACTATCGAATCACCTGTGCAGATCGGGATTTTGAAGATAGAATATATATTGAAATAGTCGAGGAAGATATTGAGATGAGTAATAGTGTTTGCAGGTAATACCGGCCAAGCGTAGTCCGACTAGTTAGGCACTGGCCTACTCCCGTCTCAGAGTGTTATCAGACAGAAGACGACTAGTCAGAGGGGACTTGTGACAGTACTGATACTGTCTGCTGTAAGTCATTTCCGGCGGGACCGCGATCCGTCCTGCGGTCCCACCGGTAAATCGTTACAGCAAACCGTATGAGTGTGGCGTCTCGCTGAACGGGTAGATGAGGTGGATGGAAACGTTTTACAGTAATATTTACGGAAACCCACATATCGAGAGTTGAAGCTACACCAGTTCTTACTATTTAGCGGAAGCTCCACGAACAGCTCGGTATCGTCAAGTTGCTTTGTGAAGTACTGAGAATAGTTCCCTCTAATATCAGCAAACGATTTCACCCGTCTCGGTCGCGTTTGACCGAAGCGAGAGTGTCATATACAATACGCAGTTACCCTTCACAAAATCTATTTGTGAACAATACCAACACACGGCTATGTTGGATTTTCTCTGGAGTATCCTCCAACTCGGGATCGTTATTGGCGGTCTCCTCTTCGTCCACGAACTCGGACACTACGTGATCGGACGGTGGGTAGTCGGGATTCCCGCAGCAGAAATCACAATCGTCATGCTAGAGAGCCCCCAGCACGTTGTATTACGCGATGGAGACGAGTGGGTGCGTCCGAGTGAGTTCGAACGGTACAGCGAACGATACGAACGATACGATCCCGAGTATACGCATCTGGAAGCGTATATCGGTGCGGGAGAGATCTTTCAGACCATCGGTGTGCTCATCACCGTGGGGGTCCTGCTCGGAATCGGAATGCCCTCTGTGGCCGCATCAATCGTCCTCCTCTCGCTTCTTCTGACGGCTTTGTATCTCGTCTTCGACGTTGGGATGTTCGTGTACAGTGGCCACCCGGCGGGAGACTATTCGGCACTGTGGCAGGTATCGCCGCTGGCTGCCGTGGCGGTGTTGCTGGCGTTTCTGTTGCCACACGTCGCACTCTATCTCTGGCTCTGATCACGCCGCTGAGCAGTCCACTATGGACTTCGACGAAGCCGTACAGCGTTCGCATACTTGACTCGAGTTCCGTTCCTCGAGGTGCTTGGTTCGCCGCGCCCCCGGCGTGGTCAACCGGCGACCTCGCGTTGTTCGCCTCGAGCGCGAACCGTCGCGAGTGTGACGTAGCTGCCGCCTACAACCAACAGGGCGAGGCCGCCGAGCATCTGGGGGCCGGTCGCGGCGAGCGTGACGAACAGCAAGCCGGCCGCCGCGATCGCGTTGGCAACGGCGAGGTCCTGACGGCCGTACCCACCGTGTAAGAGGGCGACGGCGGCGAACGTCGCCGCGAAGGCACCCGTCGCCAGCGTCGCTGCGTCGATTCCGAGCAGCGTCTCGTTGATGTACCTGTTGTACGCGAAGAAGACGAGTGCGACGACGGTCCCGATGCCGATTGCCGTCCCTTGTACGTCCACCGTGTCGTCCATTTGTCCCCTCTTGGGCCGCTCAGTGCAAAGCATTGGCGTTCGACCCGCCAGCGGGTGGGGGACCTCAAACCTGCCGTATTAGCTGACCCCGAACGACCCGCTGGCAAGTCCTTGAGGACGGCCCCGAGACGAACCGCAGACACCAATACCGGATACGAAACCGGGAGCGTCTGCTACAGGTAGCGGACGAACTTCCGCCGCGTGAGGCTCCCGGCTGTACCGTCCCCGACCGCAGTCCGGCGGTTCCTCGAGCGGCGCGTTACCAGCCGTTTTCGCGGGGCGTCGGTTCGCAGTCGCCCGGAGAACCTCGCGTTGCTCGTGCGGGCGGAGACGCGCGTCGAGTTCGGTCGCCGTGCTCGCTAGCAACCGAAGGCAGAGTTCGTCGGGTCGACCGGACAGCGGAGAGCCAATGAAAAAACAGACGGTTAGAGTAGTCGATACCGGCCGCGACTCTCACTCACCGCACCGCGTCTCGTGAGTTTCGCGAGTGCATCTCGGACGTACTCGGCGGAGACGCCGCGCTCGCCGGCGTAGTCGACGATCTCGTCCTCGGTCGGCCGATCCAGTTCCGCGAGCGCGCCTTCGACGATTTCCGTTTTGCTCCCGCTGGACGTCGGTCTCCGCGGGTCCCGTTCGCCGGCCGCCTGGACCTCGTCTACGTCCAACCCGGACTCCTCGAGGTACTCCTCGTCGGCGACGACGCCGTCGGCGACGTCGTTCTCGAGTGCGTCGAACGAGTCGAGTTTGGCGAAGGCCTCGCCCTCGTCCTGGCGGGTCGCGAGCATCGAGGCGCGGACGTCTCTCGCGTGGCTCGCATCGTCGGTCTCGACGAATTTCTTGCGCTTCTCGTAGGCCCGGCGCGAACCACACCGCGGACACTGGGTCGTCTCCGAGCGACCCTCGATGATCCAGAGGTTCGAACACTCGCTACAGCCGACGACGGCGTACATGTCTCGAGGTGGTGTCTCTCGGTAGTTGAACCTTCGGCTACGCGGCGCTCCGACACGGGGTTGCAGTCGTTTTCGGCGTAACTACGGAACGCACGGCTGTGCGGTACGTCGGAATAGCAACCCGTCTGACGGGATCATTCGAACTCTTCGTGGGTCGAAACGGCGCGGATTTCCTCTCGAACGCGTTCCGGGTCGTCGAGGTGTTCGAACTCGATGAAGCCGAGGCTCCGGTTCGTTCCGGCGGTTAGCAATCGAACGCTCCCGATTCCGAGTAGCGACTGAATTCGACCCTGTGAATATTCGTGTCCGCGAAGCTTTTCGACGGGGATTTCCCGGGACTGACTCCGGTAGAACAGTTCGTACTCCCGTCGGAACGTGTCGTCGTAAATCGCGTACTGCGTTCGCGAGAGGACCATCGCTTTGCTCGCCAGTCTGAGACCGATGACCGCCACGAGAATCGCGATTGCGGAGACGAGAATTTCGGCGATCTCCGGTCCGCCGAAGAGGGTCGGACTCGACGCGATCACGCCGATGCCGACGAGGCCGGCGCCGAGGACGCTCCCGAGGACGATGAGTACCGGTCGAATAGCTGGCATCGCCTCGTACCGGGGTTCGGTCGACGAATCGTTGTACGCCAGCGTCGTTTCGTCGCGCTCTTGGCCCCGCCCGCGATCCACCTCGAGCTGCTCTGTCCGCCCAGCCGAGTTTTCTGATGTCTGGGGCAATCGTTCGCCCGATTGGTCAGTGATTGAGTCACTACTCCCGCCTTCGGATTCCGTCTCGTCGGTAGTGTTTTTCGTCATGGCTGGTTTTATAGGGTACTCGTAACGATGACGCCCAGGACGTAGATTGCTGGAGAAATCGTTACGAAAAAGACGGCAATAATGGCTTCGAGCCGCGTACTTTGATGTGAGATGCGCGCTCCCAGATAGAGCACGTAGAGGTAATAAACGGCGGAAAGCAACAACACGACGAACATCGCCTGGCCCGTTCTCGTCAGTCGTCCCAGATCTACGGCTTCGGGACGGCCTCCGGGCAGTTCGAGATTCACGCCGACGAGGTCGATAAAGAAGTAGAAGAACTCCGCCTGCAGAGCGAGGAGAAACTCGTCGGCGACGCGAATGCCGGGTGCGGTCGCCACGTACCAGACCACGGTAAACATGACGGCAAGGTAAATCCCCGTACTGTAACTGACGGTCCGAAGCGATCGGACGATTCCGTCCGAACTTCGAGTCAGGACGACTCCCAGGTGGAACGTAACGAACGTAAGAACGGTCGCGACGAACAGGAACGCGCTGTTCTGTACCAGCGCACTCGAGAGTTGCCACGCTGCGTCCGGATCGTTGACCAACGGTTCCGCGAACGCGGCGAACCCCTCTGGTGCGGCGCTCTCGTTGACGACGCCGAATCCCGCAATCGTTAGCGGCAGTGCGTACAAAAGCAGGTTCGCGAAGTAAAACACGGAAATCCTGAGACTCGTGACGATGGCGTGAGCAACGCTATCGGTTTCTTCGTCCGCGCGTGACGCGACGAGCACCTTCGGCCGCGCGAGGACGTCTACAGGCCACCGTAAGAGTCCAGTCGCCACAGGGCCCGTTTAGCAAACAGTATACTTATACTTACTGTCCGCTTTTCTGTCGAGTTCCCTGACTCCGGACTGCGACGCAGTCGGCACTACTTTCGACGGGGTACAACCGATATACTGCAGGAAACCGATCGTACCGGATGAATCCGAAACCCATCGAGGCGAGAATCGTACAACTGTTAGATTTTCTATAGCGGCTTCTTGCTATCGAGATGTTATGAAGAAGTATTCCCTTCCTCGCTGAGCCCAGATTGCGATTTCGTCTTCAAACGGTTCGGGTGATACGTTGTCGGGGAGTTCGTCTCTCGAAGCGTGTACGACGCCGTCTTCGAGATACAGGTACAGCGTATCACCGGCGGAGACGGGCTCCGATAGCGGACCCAGGTTCCCAGCGATGGGAAGGCTCCCCTGATGCTCGCTGTGTACCGTGAGATAGGTTGGTGGAACCATCGGGTTCCCATCGTGCATCGTCAGTTCGATGAACTGCCGATCCTGGACGAAATCCATTGTTACCTCGGGAGCGCGGTCCCTCGCGGTGTCGATCCAATCCGGTGGACTCACCGAAACGTCACCGACGTTGTCCACTCGCAGTCGCACCTGGTGGATGTGGAGTCTGTCAGTGTGATCCGTAGTATACTGGTATTCTGCATCGAATTCTCGAATGATCCCGTCTTCGTCGATGGAGCCGGTTGCCTCGTACGACTCTATCGATTCCGCGTCGATGGCATCGGCCAGTGCACCGGTCTCGTCGGCGGTTTCGGCTTCGATGGTGAACCGTCCGTTCTCTTCGACTTGCGGCGGTCCCCACGCTCCCGCGAGAACGAGTTGGCGTAGCCAGCGGCCTCGAGTAATTCGCTCTAGATCGTACCGCCCGCCCTCGCGGTGTCTTCCGTAGGTCGCTTCCTCCCCCCACTCCCCTCGCCAGTAGCCGCTGTCGGGGGCCCAATGAATAGTCAGCGGCTCTCCCGAAGCGATTTCGCCGATAGCCTCCCCGGAACCGAGCCGAACGGTCCACTCTTCCTTCGGTTCCCCGCGGGCGATATCCGTTACGTCCCAGTGGAGTTCGGCTGTCGTCGCGGCCAACGCGTTCGTATGTGTCCCGGCCAAGATCTGCTCTACACCGTCATCGTTCAAACCGGTGGGATACCCATCGTCCCCGTCTTGAGTACTACCGCTACCGGCTGTTTCCCCGGTGCCGGATTGTGCCTCTTCCCCCTCTTGTAGGCGCATACATCCCGCCAGCGAAAGCGATGCGAGACCCCCCAGTATCGTCCGACGCTTCATTGACTATCAACAATCGTGAGTGTTTGAGGATAAGTGTTCTGGAGGATATTCCCACGAACGACCGACTGTACTCGGGATACCGATACCAACGGTCGTCGTCGACTGCGGTGCCGATGACCGATCGCTTCCTAACCGACCGCGCTCGTGAACACCGAAAATCACACGGGCCCGTTGTCCACCGAAAGCTATGTGGGTCGGTACCCTGTCTCGAAGCGTATGGAACGCGTTTCACTTTCCAACCTCGAGACGTCGGAAGCCGCCGACGGCGTTCAGCTGGCGCTGATGGCCGGCGCCGACTCGATGAACGTCCAGCACTTCGAAATCGAACCCGGGGCGGTAGTCGACGAACACAGCCACCCCCACGAACAGACCGGATTCATCTACGAGGGAGAGTTGGTCTTCATCACCGACGGCGAGGAAATCGTCTGTGGTCCCGGTGATTCCTACGCGATTCCCGGTGAGCAGCCTCACGCGGCCGAAAATCGCGGCGACGAGACCGTTCGCGGCGTCGATATCTTCAGCCCGCCGCGGGAGAACCCAAGCTGGGAGCAGTGAGATCGAACCAGTCATGAATCGACTCGTCGAACGGGACGAACTACCCGGATCGCGGTTCATACTGTCGGACAGCAGTCAATACGAACCCGATCGTGAATTCGGGGTCGTCGCCCACGGTGACGGCCCCAGCAAAACATCGGCTTCACGTCGTTCTGTCCAACAGTATTGGAAGTCGCCGACACCGATATCCGCGCTGGCCTGTCCGTCGAACAGTCGTCTTCATGGCACAATTCCGGGTCCGCGTTGCCGCCGTCATCGGTCCGAGAGTTGAGCGAGGGCCGCACCGACCTCGACGCCCGTAGTTCGTCGTAATTTTCCCTCGAGCGAGTGGACCGACGTGACCCGTCGGGGTGATCGGCCGATTCCGAGTGACCGAATCGGGTGGCGTCGAT
Organism: Natronorubrum halalkaliphilum; assembly: GCF_009834785.1. Lineage (GTDB taxonomy): Archaea > Halobacteriota > Halobacteria > Halobacteriales > Natrialbaceae > Natronorubrum > Natronorubrum halalkaliphilum. The sequence goes on along the minus strand of NZ_WUYX01000053.1, from coordinate 225,321 downwards.
TCGATTCACCCGAAAAACGCGCCACCGACTCTACCGGGTGCGGGGTCGTCGTCCTCGTCTTCGTCCGGCTCCGCCTCCGCTTTCGCCTCGAAGTAGTCCGCGAGTTCGGCCGCGTAGATGGCGACCACCGTTCGGGTCTCGTCGTCCTGAATCGCGAACGCCTGCACGACGTATTGGGGCACCTCGTCGGTCGACCTAAGCGTTTCAGCGTAGCTGGCGATCGACCGAAGTTCCTCTGGCGAGTGCTCGCTGAACCGTTCGATCATGAAGTCCGGCACTTCGTCGTGGGGCGTCGGTGCGGTAGGCATGCACGTCCGGTCGAACCCGACATAGAAAAACCTCTCTCATGTTTGAAAGTGAGTCACACACGAAATTAATGATTTCCGGCGAAATGGTCGTAATTTTTGCCTCAGAGCGGCGCAGAAAGACAACTCACTCGTCGGTCACTTTCGCATTTTCACGTGTGGAATCCCCGCCTCCTCGAACTCCGCTCCGACCTGTTCGTATCCGAGTTCGCGATAAAAGTCGGCGGCGTGCGTTTGCGAATGCAGGAGCAGCGTTTCGAATCCTCGCGCCTCCGCTTGTTCCTCGAGGACGTCCATTATCGCTCGTCCCACGCCTTCCTCGCGGTGTGATTCCAGCACGGCGACGCGTTCGATCTTGCCGACGCCGTCCTCGTACTCTCGGAGTCGGGCGGCTCCGATCGGGTCGTCGCCGTCGTACGCGACGAAGTGGACGGCGTCGTCCTCGTGCTCGTCGTACTCCAGTTCCTCGTCGACGCCCTGTTCCTCGACGAACACGTCCCGGCGAACCGCGAAGACGTCCGTTCGTTCCCGTTCCGAATCGGCTACGCGTACCTCGACCTCGAGCATCGTCTGCACGGAGACGACCCGGAGGTGAGAGCGTTACGGACCGGTCGCTCGTCGCCGTCGCTGGTGTCGGTACCGTCACCGCTCCCGTTGCCGACCCTGAAACGCGGGCCGTCGAGCTAAGAAACCGCTCAGTCGAGCAGCGATCGGATGTCGGCCGCGATCTCGCCCGACTGCCCTTCGGGAACGCGGTCGAGCCAGAGGAGTTCCTGTTCGCCGACAGCGGGCGATTTCGTTTCCACGTCCTCTTCTGGACCGGGCGGCTGCTCGTCCCGTCCGACGGTCGGGTCGTCCGCGATCGGTCGTCCGGTCACCGGCTCGGTTCGGACGACGATATTGTACGTCGTTCGCCGTCGTTCGGAGTCGTCCTCCCGCTGAAAGTCGACGCGTCGGACGCGGACCGGTCGGTCGAGTTCGGCGTCGACACCGGTCAGCGACGCGGCCATCCGACGGCCGACCGAGTCCCAGTCCTCGTTCGGGGCGACGGCAACGGAGGGAACCGTCCACCCGCGGCTTCCATCGTTTACGAGCAAGACTTCGCCGCTCTCGTTGGTGACGCCGACTGCGACGTGATTCTCGAGGCCGCGTGCCGTCTCGAACTCGGCTCGAGAGAGGGTCCGCGTCTCGGTCTCGAACTCGACGGTTTCGCGGTCGCGCAGCGATTCCGGATCCGGCGGTATCTTCATGTCCAAGACGCGTGGATAGCGCGTCGAAAAGCTACTGGTTACGATCGATGGCCTCGGTGTTTCGGCCTTCGGTGCTTCGGTGCTTCGGTGCTTCGGTGCTTCGATGAAGGTACGACCGGAGGGTGCGTGGTGAATTCGAGCGGCGAAGCCACTGCCCGGACGGTGCAGACGAAAAATGCGATAGAGCGCCGTGTTACAGACTGCGGGAGAGATTTACGCGAGGTCCTGAATGTTGCTGACGACTTCGTCGGCGAACTCGCTCGTGGCGAGCTTCTCGGCGTCCTCGAGCTGTCGTTCGAGGTCGTAGGTGACCTTGCCCGAGGAGATGGTCTCCTCGACGGCGTCGCGGACGAGGTCGGCGGCGTCGGACCAGCCGATGTACTCGAGCATCATGCGGCCCGAGAGGATCATTGCGGTCGGGTTGACCTTGTCCTGGCCCTCGTACTTCGGCGCGGAGCCGTGGACGGGTTCGGCGAGCAGGAGGCCGTCACCGAAGTTCGAACCGGGTGCGATGCCGAGGCCGCCGATCTGTGCGCCGGCGGCGTCGGACATGTAGTCCCCGTTCAGGTTCATCGTCGCGATGACGTCGTAGTCGTCGGTTCGGGTCAGCAGCTGCTGGAGCATGTTGTCGGCGATGCGGTCGTTGACGACGAGCGTGTCGTCGTCGACTTCGCCGTCTTGCTCCTCCCAGAGGGTGTCCTCGGTGATGACCTCGTCACCGTACTCCTCTTCGGCGACCTCGTAGCCCCAGTCGCGGAACTGGCCCTCGGTGAACTTCATGATGTTGCCCTTGTGGACCAGCGTGACCGAATCGCGGTCGTGCTCGAGGGCATAGTCGATGGCGCGGCGGACGAGTCGCTTCGTTCCGAACTCGGTGATCGGCTTGATGCCGATGCCGACGGGGCCGTCGTGGATGGTGTTGTCGAAGCCCATGTCATCCTCGACGAACTCCTTGACCTGTTCGACTTCGTCGGTGCCTTCCTCCCACTCGATGCCGGCGTAGACGTCTTCCGTGTTCTCTCGGAAGGTGACCATGTCCATCTGCTCGGGCTCGGAGACGGGGGATGGAACGCCCTCGAGGTGGTAGGTCGGGCGAACGTTCGCGTAGAGGTCGAGCTTCTTTCGCAGGGCGACGTTCAGCGAGCGGAAGCCGGCGCCGACGGGCGTCGTCAGCGGGCCCTTGATCGCGACGCGGTGTTCCTTGATGGCCTCGACGGTCTCCTCGGGGAGGTTCTCGTCGTACTTGTCCCGGGCGGACTGGCCGGCGTAGACGCGCATCCAGTTGATCTCGCGGCCGGTCGCGTCGGCGGCAGCCTCGAGAACCTTCTGTGCGGCGGGCCCGACGTCGCTCCCGACGCCGTCGCCGTGGATGATCGGAATAATCGGGTTGTCAGGTACCTCGAGTTCGTCCTCGGTACCCTCTTTCAGCGTGATCTTTTCCCCGTCCTCAGGGACTTCGATCTTGTCGTAACTCATCTCGTCTGTACGGTTCTTCGACGGGGGTAAAAGGTCTACCATTTCTATCGACGGGTGGCAAAAATTGACCGATCTGCAGTCGGTTCACGGGCCGTAGAACCCGTCGATACGGTTCTCCGTCAGTCGGATCGCTCGCTCCCATCTAGGTTCAGTCGTAGCGCTGGTGGCTGACAGTCGGTCGCGCCGGTCCATCGGTCCAGCAGTCCGTATCAGTCACACGACGCGGTCGACTCCGGAGGCTCACCCCAGTAGTGAACGATCAGTACGATGCCGACGCAGACGACGGCCGTGCCGACGATACCCAGCAATACCTGTCCCGTCCTGGCTAACACCGACTCCACGACCGCGACCCACACTCCGGATAACACGGTAATACCGACGACGACGAGCGCGGAGCCGATCTCGACGCGATCCCACCCGTCGTCGATCGCCAGTCGCCCGAGAGCGATCGCTGCCATCAGCGCACAGAACGCGACGAGCAGGGCCACTGGCGTCATTACCGCCTTCGGTACACAGGCCGCTATGGTAAGTGTGGGGGATTCCGGTCGGTAATCGTAACACGAAACACCTTCTATCGATCAGTTCACAGCGGACCGTATGCAGGTACTCGTTCACGGCGGTGCTGGCAGTGACCCCGACGATCCGGAGCCCAGACAGAAGACGCTCGAGCAGGCGGCCGAGACCGGCGCGGCGGAATCGGACCCGGTCGACGCGGTCGAAGCGGCGGTCGCCGTCCTCGAGACGAACCCGCAGTTCAACGCGGGCGTCGGCAGCGCCGTCCAGAGCGACGGCCGGATCCGAACCGACGCAGGGCTGATGACCGACGATCGGTCGGTCGGCGCGGCCTGTTCGATGCCGGACGTCGAACACGCGGTCAGCGTCGCTCGACTCGTCATGGAGGAGACGCCTCACGGATTCGTCTCGGGCGACCACGCCGTCTCGCTGGCCGACGCCTATGGCCTCGAGACGGGCGTCGATCTCTGGTCCGAGCGAACGCGCGAGCGGTGGGCGGAACTCGATGCGCCCGCAGACGGGACGAAGGCACAGCTCGAGTGGATCCGCGAGCGGTACGGCGATTCTGATCCGGACGGTCGGGACGACGATGCGAACTCGGACGCTGATCCCGAACGGCCAGACAGCGACCTCGACCACGATACGGTCGGTGCCGTCGCGTTCGACGGCGATTCTCTCGCCGCGGCGACCTCCACCGGCGGACGATGGCTCGCGCTCGCCGGTCGCGTCGGGGACGTCCCGCAGGTCGGGGCCGGCTTCTACTGCTCGCCCGCCGGCGCAGTCAGCGCGACGGGTGCCGGTGAAGACATCGCCCGCGTGACGCTCTCGAGGCGCGTCGCTCGCCATATCGAACGCGGCTGCGACGCCGACGAGGCGACGACGCTCGCGATCGAGGAGTTCGCCGAACTGACGGGATCGACCGCCGGCGTCATCGCTATCGACGCGCGTGGAACCCTCGGATCGGCGTACAACAGTGCCGCGATGCAGACCGCTCGGGCGACCCGCCAGCGGTAGTTCGGTAATCGCGTTCGCCCTCGAGGGTGGCGAGGTCACCCGCCGGGGATACTCTCACCGCCGCCGTTCTCGAGGTCGAACCCGTTCGCGTCGAACGCTGCGAGCAGATTTCGGCTTGCCCGGAAGTGGCGTCTCTCACGCCGTCTGAACCGTCCGTCGGGATCCACAAAACGGCGGTGACCGTTTCAGACAACGCGCTGACGTTATGAGTCATTTCTTCCCAAAACGGTTTGTGTGAGGATTCGAAGCTCCCCGCCCCGCCCACAGTCGGAGCCGTAAGTTCGACGATTGACGTCGCGTAGTTTTATTATTGTCGTGGGCATCATGAGATTCAATGCTCGAACCCCAACATCACGCGGCCCGACACTGTCCCGATTGTGCAGCGACGCTCTCGAACGTTCAGGGCGTCGACGCCTGTCCCGAGTGTAACTGGGTCGATACGGATCGCGACCCGTTGTCAACATAACTGACAGTCGGCCCGAGAGTTGTTTTTTGCCGACCGGAGACGGAACCTCTTTTTGTCGACCGGTACAACCCCGGGACATGGCCGAATCCGAGGTGGATCTTACAGCCGAGAAGTACGAAAAGCACCGCGAAGCGGGGGAGATTCTTTCCCAGGTGCGTACAGAGACAGCCGAGCGCGTCGAGGTTGGCGCAAGCCACCTCGAGATCGCCCAGTACGCCGAGGATCGAATCCGCGAACTCGGCGGGAAACCCGCGTTCCCCGTCAACATCTCGATCGACGAGGAGGCGGCCCACGCGACGCCGTCGATCGACGACGAAGAGACGTTCGGCGAGGAGATGATCAACCTCGATATCGGCGTCCACATCGACGGCTGGCTCGCCGACACCGCGATCACCGTCGACCTCTCGGGCAACCCCGAACTCGCCGAGGCCTCCGAACAGGCCCTCGAAGCCGCAATCGATATCATCGAACCGGGCGTCGACACCGGAGATATCGGCGCCGAAATCGAGGACGTCATCAACGGCTACGGGTACAACCCCGTCGTCAACCTCACGGGCCACGGACTGGGTCACTGGGAGCAACACACCAGTCCGAACATCCCGAACCGCGCCGTCTCTCAGGGAACGACCCTCGAGGTCGGCGACGTCGTCGCCATCGAACCGTTCGCGACCGACGGCGGCGGCAAGGTTACCGAGGGCGCCAGCGAGGAAATCTTCTCCCTCGAGCGGGAGGGCTCCGTTCGGAACCGGCAGGCTCGTGACGCGCTCGAGCAGATTACCGAGGAGTTCCGTACGCTCCCCTTCGCGACGCGGTGGCTCGAGACCGACCGCGCGGAGATGGCGCTGCGCCGACTCAAGCGCAACAATATCGTCCACGGCTACCCGGTGCTCAAGGAAGACGACGGCTATCTCGTTAGTCAGAAAGAGCACACGGTCATCATCACGGAAGACGGCTGCGAAGTAACGACGCTTTGAGACACAGACAGTAGCGGCGCTTTGTGGTGTTGAAAACGGGAGACCAAACGAGAGGGGGTTCGTCCGATCGGTGCGACCGCGTGGAGGGGGAGTCGTCTCAGGCGTTGTTCATTCGCTGGCTCGAGCGATTACCACATCGCTGACACTCGGCCACGCGGTAGGGTTCGCGGGAGAACTGCGCGTTCTCTTTCTTGAGGCTCTCGGTTCGGATCTGGACGGAGACTTCGTGGAGGGTTTCTAACTCGCAGTCATCACAGTGTTCGGTCATCCCGTTAAAGGAGTCGTCTGTCGTTGCCATTGCTACGCCCCTTTCGCTAGGACTGTCTTAAAACCCTACAACATTTCGGGAACTGAGACACAGATTCACAAGCAGTCATTACCATTGGCGAGATACGCCTCGAGAGCGTTCAATATGGTTTATGGATAGCGATAATAGTCCAATTAAGAAGACAGTCAAGCGAGTGATAAATTTACTTCTATTTTACTATTGCAACTCACACCGCGGTTCGCGGACTGAAATGCTTTAGGCGCGCCCCGAGTGGAACCGGATATGGAACAGGTGTTTGCGCCGTGGCGAATCGAGTGGATCAGACGTGATAAGAAGACGCCCGATATCGAAGGCTGTGTTTTCTGCGGGCTTCCGGAACGGGAGACCGATACGGAGAACCTACTCGTCGCGCGCAGTGAGCACTCGTTCGTGTTGCTGAACAACTATCCGTACAACCCGGGCCACGTGATGGTGATTCCACACGCACACACCGGGGACTACGCCGAACTCACCGACGAGCAACTGCTCGACCACGCCCGGTTGAAACAGCGCACCTTCGACGCGCTCGAGACCGCCCTCGAACCGGACGGGTTCAACGCCGGTCTGAACCTCGGCGACGGCGCCGGCGGCTCCATCGACGATCACTTGCATACGCACGTCGTCCCGCGCTGGCAGGGCGACACCAATTTCATGCCCGTCCTCAGCGAGACGTCGGTCATCGTCGAAGCGCTCGAGGAAACCTACGCCCACCTTCACGAGGCGTTCGCCGAACAGCCGGAGACGAGCGTGCCGGACGAAACCAGCGCGGTCATCGTCGAGTGATCGGTTCTCGCCATTGGGGCGAGCGACCGGACACTTTAGTCACTCGTCGCTGTGCAGTGTGGTTGCATGGAGTACGAAGTTATCCACACCGACGATGTTCCGCTGACGGACCTCTCCGAGGTCGACGAGGTGCCGCCGGACCTGCGGATCCGCGCGATCGACGAACTCCTTCCGACCGAGACGGTTCAGCTCAAGCTCTGGTACTTTGATCCCGGCGAGGAGATTCAGTACCACGCACACGCCGAGCAAGAGGAGATCTACTTCGTCCTCGAGGGCGAGTTCTCGCTGAAACTCGGGCGCTCGGGCGAGGAGGAGTACGTCGAGGCCGATCCGGGGACGTTCTGGATCGCCAAACCGGAAATCGGACACGGCCACCGGAACGTCGGCGACGAGCAGGGGGTCGTGCTCGCAATCGGCGCGCCCGCCGTCGAGGATCCGGGCCTGGATCCCCACGGCCTCGAAGACGAGGTGTAGCGCCTCTAAGGCGGGCTCTCAGGCGTAATTCGACTCGAGATAGTCGAGAATGCGTTCGGATTCGGCCATCGTCACTCCCCGCTCGTCGTCGACGATCACCGGGACCTGCCGCTGGCCCGAAATCCGTTTGACCTCGTCTCGCTTCGAGTGGAGGCCCTCGGTCCAGACGCTGTCGTACTCGACGTCGAGTTCGTCGAGCCGGTCGGCGACGAGTTCGCAGTACGGACAGCCCTCGAGCTGATAGAGTGTGACCATACGTCTCGTTCGCCTCGAGTCGACAAAAGGATAGGTGCACGCGAGACGTTCTCCGGGGAACGGAGCTTTTTGTTCCGGCCCGGAGACGGTGTGGTATGCCACCGGCCGAGGGCGATGTCGTTTCCGACTTCGAGGCACTGCTGTGCAACGGCGAAACCTTTCGCTCGAGGACGCTCTCCGAATCCCTCGGAGCGCGGGGCGGCGTCGTGATCTGTACCGGCTTCGCGTTCAGCGCCATCGCACAGAACTGGTGGAAGCAGTTCGTTCGCGCCGGCTGGGGGGATTTCGAGGACGTCTCCGTCCTGGGCGTGAGCCGCGACGGCCCCTACGCCCAGAACGAGTTCCTGCGCTGGCTGGACGAGCCCGCGTTCCGCTTCTTCGCGGACGTCAACGGCGGCGTAAGCGAGTCACTGGACCTGCTGGCCGACCGCGATCACATGGCGAACGTCTCGACGCCGTGGCGATCGGCGTTCGTGGTCGACGCCGACCGCGAGGTACAGTACGCGTTCGTCGCCGACGACTGGATCTCGCCGTTGCCACGCGAGGAGATCGAGGAGGCCATCGCGAACCTGTGAGGCCGACCGTCGTCCGCCGCCGTCACCAGTTTAGCTGTTCGGGTTCGCAGTACAGCGTCGTTCCATTTTCCACACACTCGATACGAAGCGGATCGTCGTAGGTAACCGACACGTGTTCGAGCGCTCGGACGTAGTGGGCGGGAACGTCTCCCCCGGTCTGACCCTTGAGTTCCGTGAGCAATCCGGCGTCAGACAGGGCTTCAACTTTCCTGTAGGTCGTCGACAGCGGGAGGTCGAGCGTTTCGGCGATCTCCTGTACCGCCGTCGGTTCGTCGAGGAATCGGTAGATCGCCCGCGCGTCGTCGTCGGTGAGCAACTCGACGATCTGGCGTGGGTTACAGCCGAGCGGCCCGTCCCGTTCGGCGCGCGCACACACTCTCTTCTGTTCGGGATCGGCTGGCCTGGTCATATCTCTCTATTCGTTCGTCCGGCGCTTTAACGTGCCATCTGATTCCTGGTCGATGAGAGTGGCCAAGTTGGTTTTTGATTTTTGCGGCGTAGTTTCCCATCCTGACGGATACAACAGTCTGGATCGCCGATCGGCGCCGTCGCGTACGCGCCAGCATTACACCGGCTTGCCGAACGCGTACATCGACTCGTGGGCCGTGATCTCGAGGTCGACGAAATCGCCGGGTTCGATACCGTAGTCGCTCGCGTTCTGGACGATGAGCTGTCGGTATGCCGAATCGCGACACTTCACCGAGTCGGCGGTGCCCTCCTCGACGACCAGCACGTCCTCGCGGGTCTCGCCGACCATGTCCGCGTAGGCTTCGCCGACGATGTCGCGTTTGACCTCGCTCATCTCCTTCGATCGCTCCTTCTTGATCGTGCCGCCCAGTCCCTTCATATCGGCCGCGTCGGTTCCCGGCCGCTTCGAGAAGCGTGTGACGTTGATCTTTTCGGGTCGAGTCTCCCGCAGCAGCGCCATCGACTGGGCGTGGTCGTGGTCGGTCTCGGTCGGGAAGCCGACGATGAAGTCCGTCGAGAGCGTCCAGTACTCGAGGCGGTCGTCGAAGGTCTCGACGACCTCGAGGTATTCCTCGACCTGATGCTGGCGGCGCATGTCGCCCAGGACGTCGTCGCTCCCCGACTGGACCGGCGCGTGGAGGAAGTCGTACAGTTCGTCGTACTCGGCGAAGACATCGGCGAGTTCCTCGCGGATGCCGTGAACGCCCTTCGGGTTGGCCATGCCCACGCGAACGCGGAACTCGCCGTCGATTTCGCAGATCTCCTCGAGCAGTTGGTGGAGCTTTCGTTCGCCCTCGTCCCAGCCGTAGACGCCGGTGTCTTGGCCCGTAATGCGGATCTCCTTTGCGCCCGCGTGGATCAGGGCGCGGGCTTTCTCGACGTTTTCCTCGATCGACGGCGAGTCGATCTTGCCGGTCGCCTGCTTGGTGATGCAGTACGAGCAGTCGGACATACAGCCCCGCGCGATGGGGAGGATTCCCACGACGCCGTCCAGAATGGGCTCGGCGTCGGGTGTCGTCGTCGGACACTCGCCGTTCGTGACGGCTTCGGGAACCTCGTCCCAGTGGAGCACCTGGCCGTCGACGTCGGCCCGGGCGAACTCCTCGCCCTGCGCGAGGGCCATACAGCCCGTGATGAACAGGTCCGCGGTCTCGTCGGCCAACTCCTCGGCCCGTCGGAGCATGTTCCGCTCGGTCTTCTCGACGACGGTACAGGTGTTGAGGATGGCGACGTCGGCCTCGTCTGGCCCGTCGACCTGGTGATGGCCCGCGTCACGGAGCCGTCGCTCGATCTCGCGGCTCTCTCCGCGGTTCGACGTGCAGCCGTACGTTTCGATGTGGTACCGGGCCATTCGCTTGACAGTGTATGGTATCTCGCAGGGCAAAAGCGCGACGAATCCGGGTCGCGACGCCGTGTGAACATCTCTCGAGGGTCGATCGCTGTCTCACTCTGACCGGTCCGCACTCGAGAGAACGGTCCACAGGACGAGTGCGCCGATTACGACGACCGCAAGCACGGCTGTCGCGGTCACCGAGAGATGGATCTCGAAGAACGCGAGGACGGTCCGAAGCTCGACGAGTATCACGATCAGTAGCGCAATCACGATCAGTAGTTGGGGCCAGGAAAGGCGCATCCATCGCTCACCATCCGATACTCACGAGTACGGTTTCGATGAGAAGCGATACCGGCTCCACGAAAACAGGGAACGGCCCGATATCCGGACCGAACAACCCGCCTCTGCTCACGATGCTGGCGAGTGGAATCACGTACGCCAGCACGACCAGCACGGCTGCGATGGCGACCCACAGTTTCAGGTTGTCAAGAACGGGCGGGGAGTCTTCGGGACCCGACAGCGGGGCTGGAATCGTCCGGTTGTCGATCGGCTCGCTCTCCCCGTTGAACAGCGTCAAGATCATCAGGGCGAGGAAGATCATCGTCGAGACGAAGAGGAGCGTTCCTCCGAGCGCGACCTGCGCGTTGAGTTCGCCGACGGAGCCGGCCGCAACCTCGTAGTTGAACCCCTCGTACTCTGGTTCAGCTGTTCGACGCGGCATGCCGATCAACCCGCCGCGGTACATCGCGTTCGTCATGATCACGATGCCGACGAACCAGAGGACGACCTGGAACAGCGCGATTCCACGGCCGACGAGGCGGTTTCCGGTCAGCTGTGGAATGAGCCAGTAGGACCCAGCCATGAACGTCAGTGCAACGGCCGTTCCGACCTGTGTATGAATATGGCCGGGGACCCACAGCGAGTTGTGGACGAGGTAGTTGATGTTCATGCCGGCGTTGACGATTCCAGTGAACCCACCGAACGCGAAGACCATTCCGGCGAGTGCCATTCCGGTAAACGCAGGCTCCCGCCAGGGCAAGGCTTTGAGCCAGCCGAAGTAGCCTTTCCCCCCGCGCTGACGAGCGCCGTGTTCCATGCTGGCGACGACGGTAAACGCCGTGAGCAGACTCGGAAGCAGAAGAAACATGGTGTTCGTCATCGCGATGTATTTGAACCCCTCGGCGATGCCAGGATCCAGATACTGGTGATGGATCCCGACCGGCGTCGACAGCAGAATAAACAAGATGAAGACGACGCGTGCGAGCGGGTCGCTGAACAGCCGGCCGCCCGAGAGTTTCGGCAACAGAATGTACCACATGAGATACGCCGGCAGGAGCCAGAAGTAGACGACCGGATGACCGAAGTACCAGAACAGCGTTCGGGTCAGCGTCGGGTTGATCGATTCGACGATTCCGATCGACCACGGAAGGATAAAGGCGAGGATCGCCACAGCGACGCCGATCGAGGAAATGTACCACATGATCATCGTCGTCAGCACCATAAACGTCGGTAGCGGGATGCGCTTGCCCGGGTTCTCTCCCTTCCAGGCCAGCCACGTTCGGAACCAGTCGGCACCGGCAAGCCATGTGCCGACGACGAACACCACGAGGCCGATATAGAAGATCGGATGGCCCTGTAGCGGCGCGTAGAATGTAAAGAGCACGTCGGCACTGACGTCAATCGCATCGGTGAAGCCCGCCAGAATCGCGAACGCTGCGAGCATCGTTCCCGTCAGCATCAGTCCGTACCAACCCCAGGTGAACCGCATGTCGACGGGTCCGCGCTCGAGGCTCTCGGTCACCGCCCACTGGTAGACTCCGACGAGGAAAAAGATGGTGAACGTGATGACCAGAAAGACGCCGTGGCCCGTCAACACGGTGTAATAGGTCGGCGACTCGATCGCCCTGAGAATATTCGTCCGGTGGAGCGCCTGAATGAGGCCGAAGAAGGCCCCGATCGCCAGCGCGATGAACGAGGTCAAAAACGCCTGCCGGATGATCCGTGCCTGTTTCGGATAGGCGTCGACGAACGTGTTACTCATCGGTATCGCCCTCCTCGTCCGTCTCGTTATCGCCATCGTCGCCACCGTCTCCCTCATCACCGTCCTCGTTCCCGTCTTCGTCCTCGAGATCTTCGGCGACGGTCAGGGTCCCGCTCTCCTCGTAGTCGTCGACGGTGACCGTCCAGTCGTGGTCACCCTCCCCAAGATCTGCCGAGTCGACGGTAAACGTCGTCTCCTCGGTCATCTGACTGTCGACCGTGACGTCCTCCTCGAGCGTTTCGTCGCCAATCTCCAGAGCGACGGTCGTCTCGAGGGCCTCGAGTTGCCGGTTCTCGACGGCGACCTCGAATGTTGCGTCGTCGTCGATCTCGACCTCGTCGTCGGCTTCGACGGCGAGTTCGGTCATGTCGAACTCGTCTTCGGGAACAACGTGAAGTTGCCCTTCCATCGTGTGGTGAAAGTCACCACAGTACTCGTTACAGACGATACCGTACTCATCGGGTTCGTCGAACTCGACGGTCAGCGTCGATATCTCGCCGGGAATAACCATGGTGTTGGTGTTGGTCCCGACAACGCTGAAGCTGTGAATGACGTCTCGGCTCGTCACGTAGAAGGTTACCTCGCTGTCCGCGGGCACTTCGATCGTCTCTGGCTGGAAGATGAACGTTTGTGCGATGACGTAGGCCTCGTACTCGTTCTCACCCACCTGTTCGACGCGCGGTTCCCCAAAGCGCTCGTCGTCACTGATTTCGTCCGGTTCGATAGTCGGTTCCTCGTCACCGACCATGGTGATCCCGAGCGCGACCGAACCGTAGGTAATCGTTGCAATGAAGCCAACGATCAGGACCAGCGAGGCGACGAGCCACAGCTTTTCGTAGGTATGTATCTTCATACGATAATCACTGGCGTTGGATCGTTTCCGAGAAACTCGATGAAGTACGTAAACAGCCACATCAACACGAGCACCAGAAAGTACAGCAGAATCAATGCCAGCGTTCCGACCGGATCGTATTCGTCGTGATCAATCGTCTGGTCCGGTGCCGACAACTCGTGTGTGTTTCTGTCTGACATACTTGAGTTTCGATCATGAGGAGGCAAATAAACCATTTTGAAGTATTTTGATCGGTTCCGGCCCCATCCCTACGAGAGCAGACCGTTTCAGCAGAAAGGGGAGATTGTCGGCGGCTGGCAGCATCTCGAGCGCTACCTCTCCACCGTGAACTTCCCCAACTTCCTCGCCGGCCGCTTGGCCTCGACGTGATCAATACGCCAGCCGAGAACCCACGATATCCATCGAGCGGGGTCCCGAAATTCGGGATGCTATAGTCACTCGAGAACGGTAATAGCGTGGTCGTTACCCGTTTCGCATTGACAGCAATTGCTCTGAACGCGTGGTGTGATTCGAGCATATTGTTCCCCCGTCCTGACCGGGTTGTTCATGCGGTCTGTCGTGTGTCTCTCCCGGTTCATCCACAGGTTCGGGGTCGCGAGTAGGCCGGAACTGGCCGAGGGAAGTCTATCTAAGACGCGTAGACGATCTGTTTGCTGGTTGCACTATCTCACCTGTTTGGGCCTACCTGTAACGCTCCATATAGGTGTTTACAGAAAATTTTTACTTGCCTGGCAGAAAGTACGGATCAATCCCTCCATGAATCTTCGGTTGCGGATCGCTGCCGTCCTCGGGGTGTTCGTCGCGGTAAACGCCCTGTTCGTGATCGCGTTGCTGTGGGCCTACGGCGTGTTGCTTCCGGGCGTCGTCGCCGGAACGATCGTTTTCCTCCGCCATGGGACCGTCGGCTTCGATCTCCTCCAGCTTCCCGTCTCGTGGTCGACGGTGCTGGTCCTCGTCGGGGCCTTTCTCGCGGCCCAGGCCTACTACGGCTATCGACGCGTGCTCTCGGGCACGCGTGCGACCGCCGGCGCCGACGACCACGAAGTCGCCCGAATCGTCCGTCGGCTGTCGATGAGCGTCGACGTGCCGGAACCGGACGTCCGCGTCGTCGCGGACGACCGACCGAGCTGTTACACCGTCGGCCGGCTGACCGACGCAACGATCGTCGTCACGACGGGGGTGGTCGAGCGGCTGGACGAAGACGAGCTAGCGGCGGTCCTGGCCCACGAGATCGCCCACATCGCCAACCGCGACGTGACGCTAATGACGATCACGACGCTGTTTCTGGAGATCGCCGATCGAACCTACCACGCCGCTCGGCTCGCGCGTCGCGCGGCTTCCGGTCGCGAGACAGTGTCGGGGCAGGGTCGGCTCGCGCTCCAGTGGTTTCTCCCGCTGGTCGTGCTGACGTACGTCCTCGTGGCACCCGTGGTCTGGCTGTTTCCGATCGTCGCCGACTGGGCGACGCGGACGCTCTCGCAGGCTCGAGAGTTCGCCGCCGACGCCGGGGCGGCTCGGATCACGGGGACGCCGCTGGCGCTCGCGACCGCGCTGGTGGCGCTCTCCGAGGCGACGACCACCCCCGGGACGGACCTTCGATCGGCCAAAACCCGCGCGCTGTGTATCGTTCCAACGGAACTCATCACCGGCCGTAACACCGCGTCGCTGCCCGAAATCGGGCGGCCGACCGATCCGACACGACGGCGGGAGCAGATAACTACGTGGCTCGAGGCCGAGACATCGGCGACGTCTCCGAGCGCACATACGAATACGAGTACGAGTGTAAGTACCTCGGTCGAGACGCATCCGCCGATCGACGAACGGATCCGACGACTGTCCGAGATGGCCGCCGAACAGGAGGAACGGCCGTGACCGACGCGCGACGATTGCTGTTCGTACTCGGCTGTCTGTGCTGTCTCCTGATCGTCGCCAGCGCGCTTCCCGCGGCGGATCCGCGCCTGGACGGGCCGGGGCCGAGCGAGGGCGGGACGACCGCCAACGACTGGGACGCGCTTACGTCGTCGTCGGATCCGGCGACGGAACTGACCGATGCCGATGCCGACGACGACACCGACGCCGACGGGAACAACGACGAGAGCGACGACACGGATGACACCGACGCCACCGACGAAACGCACCCGATAGCGATCGACGGCGCGGTCGAACCCGGTAACGACGTGGTAGTCGAGGTTGAGGGTGCGACCCACTTCGATACGAAGGCCGTCGAAGTGAACGACGAAACGGTCGGAGAAACGAACAGGGTCGGTCGAGTCGATGCCGCCGTTCCCTACGAGGAGACGATGACCGTCACCGTTCCCGATGAAAACCTCTCGCGGACGGTCGACGTTCCGACGGGGGCGACGATCGAAACCGACGCCGGGGTCGCTCCGGATCAGGATATCGAGGTGGCCGCCGCGGTCGGCTCGACGCTGGTAACCAACGCAACGGTGTCGATCGACGGCGAGGCCGTCGCGACCACCGACGAGAGGGGGACGGCGACCGTGACGCTTCCCGAAACGGCCGGATCGGCCGAGCTACACGTCGAGCGGGGTCCGGTCGAGGGCGAACGCACGATCGACGTCCCGGAACCGACGGTCGAATTCGCTTCCGACCCGATCGTGCTGCCGGGCTTTCCCGCACCCGTACAGGTCTCGGCTGACGGGGCCGCCGTTCCGAACGCGACGGTAGTCCTCGAGAGCGGTGACGAACTGACCACCGACGAGAACGGTCAAGCATCGCTGTGGATGCCGGTCGACGACGAGGCGACGGTCACCGCGGACGTCGGCGCGGAAACTGCGTCGGCGACGGTCGAAAACCTCTACCTTCGGTTGACGGCCATCGTCGTGCTCGGTCCCGGCCTCCTGCTGGGACTCACGATAACCTATCTGCGCGTTGTCGCCTCCCGCGACCGCCGTCGCGGCGCGGTGCTTTCGGACCTGTTCCTCTCGCTCGCGGACGTCTTTTCCACGCTGGGCGACGGATTCCGCCGTCCGACAGTATCGTGGCCGACGATTTCGCTTCCCAGTCTACGAATCGGTCGGTCGCTCCCGTCGATCGGCACGCTAGTGCCGTCGCTCACCGTCGGCAGTCTCCGCTCTACACTGCCGTCGCTCGGCTCGTTCTCCCGTTCGTCGAGCGGTCGCGGCGACTCGCTGTTCCGCGATCGATTCGGGTCCACCGCTGACGGCGACTCCGCGAACAACGAATCGAACGATACGAACCCACCCGAACTGGCGGCCGAGCCGCTGGGTCCGGACGGGCCGCGTGCGGAGGTGCGAACCGCCTGGCACGCGTTCCTCGACCGACTCGGCGTCGAGAACCGAACGACGCGGACGCCCGGCCAACTCGCCCGGAAAGCGATCGCCGCCGGCTTTCCGGCGACGAACGTTCGCCGACTCGTCGCCCTGTTTCGGGACGTCGAGTACGGCACCCGCGACCCGTCTCCCGACCGGGTGGCCGAGGTGCGAGACACGGTGTCGGAGCTACTCGAGTACGACCGAGACCCGGAGGACGAGGAGGGATCCGAATGACGTCAATCCGCGGTCCGCGTCCGTTGGGAGGGCTCGTCCGTCGGTTGGCGACCGCCGATCAAGAGCGACTCGCTGTCGCGCTAGTCGCCGTCGGTACCGGTTTGGCCGTCGCCGCGATACTGCTTGGCGGCTTCATCTCGCCCGGACAGATACTCGTCGGGGTGTTGTACCCGCTGGCAGTGCTGTTGCCGGTGCTCGGACTGGTGATCGCCGTCGGGGCGCTTCGGTTGAGCCGGAGCCGCGACCGCTCGAGCGTCCCGAAGATGGTTCGCGGGCCGCCGCCCGAAACGGGTGTCACCCCAACGAGACGGTCGGTCGGCCGCGAGACGGGCTGGACCCTCGAGTACGCCTCCCGGGGCTGGTATCAGTGTCGGACGACCAATTCGGAAGCGAAGATTCGGGACCGTCTCACCGAGAGTGCGGTTCGGGTCTGCAGATCGCGGCGCGGGCTCGAGACGGAGGCGGCGCGCGAGGCCGTCCGAGCGGGAACGTGGACCGACGATCCGGTCGCGGCGGCGTTTCTGGCGGTCGACCGCCGCCAACCGATCGCCGAACGAGTGCGCGGCGCGGTCGATCCCGGCGCGGCCTATCGTCGCCGCGTTCGGCGGACGCTCGAGGCGATCGAGACGACCGAAGCGTTCGAGGCGATCGAGACGACCGAAGCGTTCGAGGTGACCGAGACGACCGAAGCGTTCGAAACCGCCGAACAGCGGAGGGTCGACCGATGACGATGGCCGACCGAACCGGGAACGGCGAGTGGGGAATCGTCGCGACGCTCTCGCTCGCGGGGATCGGTCTCGCCGTCGGCAGCCAACTGCTCGTCGCTGCCGCCACGCTGCCGCTATGGTACGTCGCTGCCGGCGTCTTCGGCACTCGACAGGACGCGACGGTGCGCCTCGAGCGACGGCTTTCGACCGAGGAGCGGGCAGCCACTGCCGGACCGGCGGCCGACAGCGCCGATTCGTCCTCGGACGTCGTCGCTGGCGACCCCGGCGATACCGTCTCCGTGCGGACGACCGTCCGAAACGTCGGTTCGGAGCCGATCGTCGATCTGCGCGTCATCGACGGCGTTCCGGACGCCTTGCCGGTTGTCTCCGGATCACCGCGAACGTGTGTCACTCTCGAACCGGGTGCGGAAACGACCCTCGAGTACGGGGTCGAACTCCGGCGCGGCGAGTACGTGTTCGACGACGCAACGGTCCGAACGCGCGATCTCACGGGAACTGTGGCGGAGACGTGGACCGACCCCGTGGCCGGCAACGACACGGTCCGCTGTTCGCCGGCCGTCGAGGCGGTTCCGCTCGGCGGCGGCACGAACGATTACGCGGGCGAGGTGCCGACGGACGAGGGCGGGAGCGGCATCGAGTTCTACGCCGTCCGCGAGTACCAGTCGGGCGATCCGGTCAGTTCGATCGACTGGCGACGCTACGCCGGCACGCGAGAGTTGGCGACCGTCGAGTACCGCGCCGAACGAGCGACGCGAATCGTCTGCGTCGTCGACGCCCGCTCGAGCCAGTTCCGCGCGGCGACGACCGAACAGCCGCCCGCGGTCGAACTGTCGGCTACCGCGGCCGAGCGAACGGTCGAGACGCTGCTGTCGACGGGCCATCCGGCCGGTGCCGTCGTCGTCCACAAAAACCAGTTGGCGTCAGTCTCGCCGGGAACCGGTCCGACGACGCGACAGCGGGCGACGAACCTGCTTCGCGCGACGTGGCAGTCCGATCCCGCCGGCGCGGCCGACGCCCGCACGATCCACGGTGACCCGCTCGACGAACTCCCCCAGGTGCTTCCCGGCGAAGCGCAAGTGTACCTGTTTTCGTCCTTCGTCGACGATCAACCGGTCGATCTCGTCCGTCGACTTCGGGCACGCGGCTACGCCGTCCGCGTCGTCTCCCCTGACGTCACTGCCGGTGTCGATACCGATGCCGCTGCTCCCGACACCGGCGCCGACGACCTCGCGACTCGACTGGAAGCCGTCGACCGCGGAACCCGGCTGGCCGAAACCCGGACGACGGGCGCTCGAGTCGTCGACTGGGACCTCGAGCGCCCGCTTGCGTTGGTCCTGAACGATGCTATCGGAGAGGTGGGTGACCGATGAGCGACGCCGTTGACGGACTCCCAGCGACGACGGCGCGAGCGATCACGATCGCCGCGCTCGTTGGAACGCTCGCGCTGGCCGGGTACGATCGGGCGGTACTCGGCGGTATCGGTATCGGGCTCGCGTTTGCGGCGGTGTCACGCTGGTTCGCCGGCCCGCACCGACGGGTTGCCGTCGCCGCCGCCCTCTTGCCGGTCATCGTCATCGGTGCAGTCGCCGGTCTCGCACGCACCCTGGACCCGACTTCGGGTGCACTCGTGGTCGTCGCTTCGGTCACCGCGGCCGCCGCCGGCGCTACTGCGACGGGCTGGCCGTCGTCGACCGCCGTTCGACGGATAGGGACGGCAGCGATCATCGCAGCAGCCGTCGCTGCGATTCTCGCCGTTCTCGGTCACGGGATCGATACGGCCGGCGGGATCGGTCCGGCGGCCGAGACGGTGCTCTGGCTCCCTGGGTCCGGCATCTCCGGCGTGCTCGTCTGGATCGTCGCCGCCGGACTCGCGCTGGCGGTCGGTTCGGTCGCGCTCCCGTCGGCGGCGTTTACCACCCCGCGGTACGCCGACTCCTCGATCGCGATGCGTAACACACTGGCGCTGACGGTCGTCTTCGCGGCCGGTCTCGCGTTCGTCTCGCTCTCGGTGGGGACGCTGTTCGCCCGGTACGTGTTCTCGATGGAGTCGCTCATCGCTGGCGTCGCCGGCAGCGGCGTCGCTCGCGGTCTGCTCGCGGCGGTGGCGCTTTTCGGTGTCACCCTCACCGCTCTGGGACTGGTCGTGGGGTACGTCTGGAATCTCGTAGCCGACGGAAGCGGTGCCATCGTCGCGGTCGCCGTCGGGACCGTTTTCGGAACCACCGGTGCGTTCGTCGGAACGGTCGGTGCCGTCGCCCCCGGCGGACAGGACGATCTGGTAGCACCACTGTTCGGCGCGATCGCCGTCGTTCTCGGGGCAGGTTGGCTCGCGATGAAACACGGGACGAGACTGATCGCGGCGACGCCCGACCCAGCAACCGTCATCGCCGTCGGACTTGCGGCGGGGAGCGTTACCGTCGGGACGACCAGCGACGCGGCCGACGTCACCGTCTTCGGAACGGTGCTGCCGTCGCTCGTCGCGCTCGCAGCCGGGTTATTCGTCTACGATGTCGGGCGCTACGGCCGCACTCTCGGGCGGGAGATCGGTCTCGAGGGCGCGTCGAGACGGCCACAACTCGTCCGGGTCGGCTGGAGCGGTGCCGTCGCGGCCGTCGGCGTTCCGATCGCTGCAGGCGGATTGTGGATCGGAACCGTGCTCGCACCCGCGCTGTCGGTGCCGGCGACGGCGGGTGTCGTCGCCGGCGTCACTGCGGTCGTCGGCGGGGCGTGGTTACTGCTCCGCTGATGGGGGCTCCATCGCGGGGACGTCGACGTCGTCGAGAACCGATTCGACGACCGCCCGTCGCGAGGCACCCTGGATATTCGCTTCCGGATTCAGGACGAGTCGGTGGGCGAGCGCGGGGCCGGCGATGCACTTGACGTCGTCGGGCACGACGTAGTCGCGGCCGTCGAGGACGGCCCGCGCTCGACTCGCCTCGAACAGTCGCTGGACGCCCCGGGGCGAGACGCCGACGTCGACGCGTCCGTCCCGACGAGTGGTACGACAGATCTCGCCGATGTAGTCGCGTATCGGCCCGTCGACGGTGACGCCTTCGGGAACGCGCTGCAGTTCCAGGACCGCCTCCCGATCGACGACCGGTTCGACGGTGGGATCCGGCTGGTCGCGGTCGGCGCGTCGATCGATCAACTCTCGCGTTCCTTCGGGATCGGGGTAGCCGAGCGAGGTCTTGATCATGAACCGGTCGCGCTGGGCTTCCGGCAGTTCGAACGTGCCCTCCTGCTCGACCGGATTCTGCGTCGCGATGACGACGAACGGATCGGGGAGGTCGTGGGTCTCGCCGTCGACGGTGACCTGCCCTTCCTCCATTGCTTCGAGCAGCGCGGACTGGGTTTTCGGCGGCGCGCGGTTGATCTCGTCGGCGAGCACGACGTTCGCGAACACCGGGCCGGGGGTAAACCGAAACTCGCCGGTATCCTCCTCGAACACGTACGAACCCGTGACGTCCGCGGGCATGAGATCGGGCGTGAACTGCACGCGAGAGAACTCGAGGCCGAGGGCGGTCGCGAACGAGCGGGCCGTTAGCGTCTTGCCCGTTCCGGGGACGTCCTCGAGGAGCACGTGACCACGGGCGAGTACGCCGGCGGTGACCTCCTCGAGGACGGTCCGGTCGGCGACGACTGCGGAGAGGATTTCGTCGACGACGGTTTCTGCTGTCGCTGCGGCGTCGGGGACTGACATATCGAGTATCCGTTCCTACGTGACCTTATAGTTCTCGCCGGTCGACACGATCGGCGACGGTGATATCGGGACTGATGGCCGTCGACGCTGGCGGCGATTTGGTGGTCGCGCTGGTAGCGCGGCCACTTCGCGGTCACTCCCATTCCCCGAAAATGACGGGGTTCACGGCCCGGAGTTCCCGTATCCGCCTCCGAGACGGTCGTAGTTCTCGTTGAGGACGTTCACCGTCGCGAGGAACGCGCCGAGGATCACGGGACCGAAGAACAGCCCCATAATGCCGAAGGCGTAGATGCCGCCGAGAACGCCGAGGATGATCACGGCGGGACTGATTTCGGCGAACTGATCGACGACGATCGGCCGCAGGTAGTCGTCGGCGATGCCGACGACGATCGCGCTGTAGATCGCGAGTGCCAGCGCGAGGATCGGCTCGCCGATCGCGAGCAGGTAGAGGGATGCGGGAACCCACACCACCGGTGCGCCGATCAGCGGCACCAGCGAGAGGATGACCATGATGAACGTCCAGAACGCGGCGTTTGGAATCCCGGTCGCGAACAGCCCGAGCCCTGCGATAACGCCTTCGATAATGGCGATCAACACGTGTCCGGCCAACACCGCCCACATGACCTCCTTTAGCTCGCCGTAGAGGTCGTTCTGGACGTCGTCCGGCAACGGGGTCATCTCCGTGAGCCACGCCATGAGCGCGTCGCCTTCCTTGAGCAGGTAGTAGAGCAAGAAGAGCATAAGCCCGAGGCCGATCAGGGCGTGTGTGAGCGCGCTGAACCACGCCGTCGTCTGCTCGAGAAGCATCGTCCCGATCTGTTCGGCCGAACCGGCCAGCTGTTCGGTAATGTCGATGTCGATCCCCGTTTCCTCCTCGATTTGGTCCTCGATTTCGGCCAACTGAAGCGTTTCGGGGTCGATATCCTGCAGAATGTTGGCGACATCGTCGGCGATCGCCACCGCGACGACGACGAACGGGACGATGAAGCCGACGATCGCCAGGAGCACGAGCGCCAATGCGGCGATCGTCGACGAGACGTAGTTCTCGAGTCGCTCCTGAAGGGGATAGAGGACGAACGCGATGAGAACGGCGCCGAGAACGTACTGTAAGAACGGTGTGACGAGTTGCCACGAGAGATACGCCAGAATGAGAACGAGCGTCAGGAGATACCCTCTACTGAGGTTCACGGCGTTCGTTTCCACGCAGTACGGCATAAAACCGGGCCAGACATGTTCAGCGTGACGACTGTCGTGAGGATTCGCCACACGACTTCAAGGGTCTGGTTCGCCAATCTAGAAACGAATGTCGACCCAGCTCGATCCCCTCTCACTCTCGGCCGATCTGTTGTACGCGGTCAAGACCGAGGGCGATACCGACTGGTTGCGAGAACACCTCGCGACGCTCGAGCGTTCCAAACTAGCGCGTGCACTGTCGAGTCGCGAGGGGAAACTGTCCTTCTGGCTCAACTGCTACAACGCCTACGCCCAGTTGCTGCTCGAGGCGGAGCCGACGTTGCTCGACGGCGGGCACCTCCAGCGCTGGAAGTTCGTCTCCCGAGACCGGATCCCGGTCGGCGGCGTCTGGTTGAGCCTCAACGATATCGAACATGGACTGCTTCGCCGTTCGAAACACTCCTGGGGATTCGGTTATCTGCCCCGTCTGATCCCCTCGGCGTTCGAACGGGAGTTCCGACTCCCCGAGTGCGATCCGCGGATTCACTTCGCCGTGAGCCACGGCGCCGACCACTGTCCGCCGGTCACGGTCTACTCGCCGACCGACGTCGACGCGGAACTGGACATCGCCGTCGAGTGGTTTCTCGAGGAGAACGTGATGTACGATCCGGAGGCCGACGTGGCCACGATCCCGCGCCTCTTCCGCCGATATCGGGGTGACTTCGGCGGGAAACGCGGTATCGTCGCGTTCCTCCGGCAGTACAACGCGATTCCAGACGGGACTCGACCGTCCCTCGAGTACGAGTCGGCAAACCGGGAGGCGGAGTTCGATTTCGACGTCGAGCTAGACGATTTCCGGCCGTAGTGCGGCACCGTCGCGAGTTGTGCGACGGGCGGTGGTTCGGTCAGTACGGATCGTCGCGCCTGCTCGTCACGCGAGTCGGCGCCGTCGTCACTCGTTTCGATCCACGAGACGCGCCGTCGGCGCGCTGCGCATCACGCCCCGAACGGCGCGTCTGGCGTTCGACCGCGAGGCGTATCCCTCGCCGCCGTCCGCCACGATATTCCCGTTCCAGTGGACCAGCCGCCAGCGCCACTGGCCGGCCCGATCCTCGTAGACCTCGAACCGGCTGGTTCGCTCGCCGCGTTTCTCGTCCGGCGCGTGTGCCGCCTCCGATTCCGCGTCCGGCTCGGTCGGGTCCTCCGAATCGTCTCCAGTGTCCGGCCCGTCCTCGAGCGCGTCCGCTCGACGCACCTCGGGTTCGACTCGCGGCTCGTCATCGTCCCCTTGGTCTCGGCCGGTAACCGCGTCCGGCGGTATCGTCGCCGTCGCCGTCGCCGGGTCGGTCTCTGGCTCGCTGACGTCCGTTTGCGTCCCCCGTCGGCCATCGGTGACGACGCCGGGTGGGTCGTCGCGCTCCGCTTCGAACGCCAGACTCGAGCCGTCCGGATCGTCCCACTCGAGTTCGAGTTCCAGTTCGGTGACCGGCGGGTCAGCGTCGGTCTCGCGTTCGGCTTCGATCGCCGCGACGATCCGGGACGGAATCGATATCGTCGCCGTCCGCTCTCCGTCGGCTATCCGCAGGGGTCGGTCGTCGGCCAGTGCAGTCGCGAGCGTATCGAAGACGGCGGCGAGCTCGTCGCGGTCGTACGCGCGCTCGAGTTCGAACTCGGATACGGAATCGGATTCGGTACCGGCTTCGGAGTCGGAGTCAGTCGGAGAGTCGACCATACGGTGACTCCGACGGCCAGCGAGTTAGTTCACCGGTCACACTGCAGCGTCCGTATCGCCTTCGGGCCAGCCGGTGTGTTTTTGTCGCCGCGCTGTCTTCGCTCGCTCGTGACTTCCCGCCATTGGCAGGCCGACCGACAAGCCGTCTTCGACAGAGACGAGCGGACGTGCGGCCACTGCGATACCGCCGGCGATATCGATACGACCGTCACCGCCACCGCGACCCCGTCCCCGACCGAGTCGACGCTTCACCCCTACCCCATCGGCGACGTCCCGCTCGAGGGAACGGTCCACGAAAGCGCCCTCGTGACCGTCTGTACCCCGTGTTTCGAGACGTTACAAACGCCGTCCGACGCGTCGACCGCGACGCTCGAGACGGTCGACTCCGGCGAGGAACTGTTTCGACTCGTCCGCGAAACCACCCGCATTCAGGGCGGTGCGCTCTCCGACATCGCGTCGTTCGCCTCGGCCGCGACGTCGCTGCCGTCGACGCTCGCCGACGCGGGCTCCGAATCGGAACCAGCGACGGCCGCTGCATCGAGTGACGCGGCCGCGGACTACCGCCGGACGCGCCGCGACGTTTTGCTCGCGATCGACGCCGTCGACGCCCACCTCGAGCGGCTCTCGACGGTCGAGGACGGGGCGTTCGACGCCGACGTTCGCTCGGCGCTCGCGTCGTTTACCGAGACGGCGACGCAGCTCCAATCGACGCTCCGCGACGTCGTTTCCCGCTGTGAAACCGTCGCCACGGTACTCGAACGGTGTCACGGCTGTTTCGACTCGCTCGAGGGTGCGTCGTGTTCGACCTGCGGACTCGAGGCTCGCGAGACGGCCGACTGGCAGCGAGACGACGCCAGCCCGGCGTTCGATCGGCTCTTTTCGTCGATCAACGACACCCTGCAGTCCGCGTCGACGACGACGGAGGCGCTGACCGGGCGAGCGAGAACGCTTGCGGAGCGGCTCACCGCCGTCTGAATCCGTCGGATCCCTCGCTCGAAAAGTGTCGAAAAGTGTCGAAAAGTGGGTAGCGAGTTTCCCGCGTTACTCGAGGCAGGAAGCGTCGCGGAAAAGCGTTCAGGGTACGTTACAGGTCGACGACGGCCTCGAGTGCGATGTCGATCGCGCGGCCGACGTTGTTCTTGGCCTTGTCCGGCAGTTCGTCGTCCTCGGTGTCGGTCCCCTTCTGGGTTCCTTCGACGAGGTTGCCGTCGACGGTACAGATCGCGCCGGCGCGAAGCCCCTTCCGGCGGGCCAGCGAAAAGACGGCGGCGGCTTCCATCTCGACCGAGAGGAGGCCGGCAGCCTCCCAGTCTTCGACGGCGGCGTCCGATTCGG
This sequence comes from Natronorubrum halalkaliphilum, assembly GCF_009834785.1. Taxonomy (GTDB): domain Archaea; phylum Halobacteriota; class Halobacteria; order Halobacteriales; family Natrialbaceae; genus Natronorubrum; species Natronorubrum halalkaliphilum. The sequence continues at coordinate 200,036 of NZ_WUYX01000053.1, read as the reverse complement.
CGTAGTAGGCGTCGTCGGAAGCGATGGGGCCGACGTGGACTTCTTCGTCGTTCGCTTCGGCCGAATCAACCAGCGCCGAGAGGACGCCGTAGTCCGGAACGGCGGGGTACTCGACGGCCTCGTAGCGTTTCGAGGTCCCCTCGTTTTTCGCGGCCCCCGTCGCGACGATCATGTCCCCGATCTCGATATCGGACTGGAGCGCGCCGGTCGTCCCGACGCGGATGAACGTCTCGACGCCGACGTTCGCCAGTTCCTCGACGGCGATGGCCGCCGACGGACAGCCGATACCGGTCGAACAGATCGTCAGCTCCCGGCCCTCGTAGGTCGCGTTGACGACCTTGTACTCGCGGTTCTCGGCGACGGTCTCGGCCTCGTCACAGTGGCTGGCGATGCGGTCGACACGACCCGGGTCGCCCGGGATAAGGACTCGATCGGTCAGATCGCCGTCGTCTACCAGCAGGTGTGGCTGCGTTGCCATACCTCTCGATTCTGGCGGCGGTGAGAAAAAAGATTCGAGGACGAGTCCCGGGCGTCCATCGATTGGCGGTGCCGATCCGCGGTCGCCCCCGTCGTCCTGCTCACCCCCTCACCGCCATGTCGTGTGTCGTTCTCGGCTGGAACACGGTCGCCATCCCGCTGTGGCAACCGGTTTAGCGTCCAGGCGTCGGTACGCCGTCTCGTCGACTCGTCGCGTGATCGAGTAATCGATCTCCGTCAGGGCTCCGGACACACCTCCACTCGGTCGGGTTTGACTACGACTGAGACGTCTTCGACCGCGAACTCGACGGTCCCTGCTTCCCGGCTGCTGGTGTTCGTATCCGCAAAGAGGGAATCGAGTGCGTCCGGATCGATATAGTCGTAGAGACGCAGATCAGTTGTTGCAACGTCTTCGCCGTGATACTGCGCCAGTGCTGTTGCAGCGGCGATACTCGGCGGTTCCTCCGCGCTCCGCTCGTACTGGATGCGATGTTTTAGTTCACACCCATGGGACTCGCTTATCCTTCCTTCCGTCATGTCTCTCTCTCTGTCACGTTTCCGTGACCGTCTATTCGAGTGGGCAACGTTGTTGCCCATATAACTACCGTCAGACAACATCCGGTGAGAACCGCCGGACTGCAATCGAATTCGACGGCGAGCAACCGCCATAAATAGATGGTGGTCACGATCGGTCGCTGAGAAACCGCTCGAGGTCGGCCGCCGTCGGCGCGCTGCGTGCCCCGTCCCGACTCGCGGTGAGGGCCCCACAGGCGTTTGCGTACTCGAGCGTCCGTTCGATATCCTCTCCCTCGAGTCTGGTTGCGATAAAGCCCGCCGCGAACGCGTCACCTGCACCGGCCGTATCGACGGGATCGATGTCGAACCCGGGGTGGGTGTAGGTTCCCTCCGGCGTCCGAACCGCCGCGCCGTCGCTGCCGGAGGTCACGACGACGATCCGGTCGTCCAGTTGCGAGTCGACGGCGTCGTCGGCCAGCGCCGCGGCCTCGCGCTGCGTGACGAAGAGGATGTCCGCCGCCGGGAGCGTGTCGCCGTACTCGCGGTCGCCGAACCGCCGTCCGGGATCGAAACTGACGGTGACGCCGGCCTCGTGTGCGATCCGCGCGATGGCCGCGGCGGTCTCGGGACGTTGACTCGTCAGGTGGACGTGATCCGCCGATCGGATGCGAGCGGGCACGAGGTCCGCCGGACGGACAGCCTCGTTGACGCCGTCGTTGCCGAGTATCGACACGTCGCCGGCGTCGTCGACGAGCAGGTACTTGACGGCCGTGTCGGCTCCGTCGACCACCTGCAGACCGGACAGCGAGACGCCCGCTTCCTCGAGTTCGCGCCCGGCGAGGAGGCCGTTGTCGTCGTCGCCGACGCTGCCGATCAGGCCGGTTTCGACTTCGAGACCCGCGAGCGCGGCGGCGACGTTCGCGGCGCTCCCGCCGCCGGACTGCCGTTGGGAGCGGATCGTCGCCTCACCGTCGGCTTCAGGGAGTCGGTCGACGCGGAGCGTCACGTCCCAGTTGACGTGGCCGGCGGTGAGTACGGTCGGAACCATTCAATGGTACGGAAAGACGGGGCCGTCGGAAAAAAAGCTAGGTGACGAGAAAGAGCAACACGTTGTGCGTTCCCGGGCCGAGACCGACCGCGGCGACCAGTGCGAGGATCGTCCGCGCCTGCTGTGGGCGGTCCTCGACGTACTCTTTGAACAGACCGAGAATAAACAGCGCGAGAACGATCTTGACGAGCACGAAGAGCCAGCCGGCACCGATGTACTCCTCTGTCGGCAGCGCCTCGCCGGCCTCGAGAATCAACCGCGAAAGGGGAACCTCCTCGGTGGCGCCGAGGACGTCGTAGCCGATGGCCGTCGAGACGCCGTCCAGGGCGTGACCGAAGACGACGAGCGTCCCGGTGGCACCCGTCGTCGCGGCGACGTCCGTAAACCAGAGGCTCAGTGCGATCCAGGCGACTGCAGTGGCGATACCGGCGACGACGACGGCGATGACCGGCCAGAACGGTTCGAACGTCCCTTGGGCCCAGCCGCTGTTGAGGGCGATCATCGCGAACACGGCGAAAAAGCCGGTGCCGGAGATCCCGACGAACCGAGATATCGACGGTTGTAACCCGCCTGCGTACAGGAAAATCGCGATGATCCAGGCGAGCCCTGCGACGATCGCCGTCACCAGATAGACGGTCGGCGACGCAAACAGTATCTCGACGCGCTCGGGGTACGCCTCGATCCGATGTAAGACGTGCAAGGCCGACCCGAACATCATCCACGGTGCAAACGCCAGGACCGTTCGATCGGTCACTGGCGGCTCGAGCGCCCACAGCAGCGCGAGTACCCCTGCCAGTATTACGAGCACTGGACCAAGGAGATACCACGGCGGAAGCACGAACCCCTCGGGTAATACCATATCTGTCGTGATACACACCAGCGACTAACACTTTCCGATTACCAACTATTCGATCGATCGAAATATCCGGCCGATCTGGGACGCCGGACGACCGTCTTGGCCGTTTCGTCGGCTTCGTATCGACATGGACGAGCGCCTCGACGTCAGGGTTCCCACGGCTCGCCGGTCGATTCGCCGAACAGCTCTCGCATCAGCGTCACGACACTCTCCGGCGGAAACTGACCGCGTTCGGTGACGATTGCGTCGACGTACCGCGGTGGCGTGACGTCGAACGCCGGGTTTTCTACGGTGAGCCCCTCGCCGGCCTGTTCGTCGCCGATAGCCGCCCGTTCGTTGTCGGTGAGCACCTCGAGTTCGTCGCGCATCTCGATCTCGACGGTGTGACCCGTCATCGTGTCGGGGTGGAGCTTGATCGTCTGGGCGGCGACCATCACCGGCACGCCGCGCTCGCGGGCGTTGACCGCCAGCCCGCTGGTGCCGATCTTGTTGATCACGCTGCCGTCGGCCGCGATGCTGTCGGCACCGACCAGCACGTGGTCCGCCCGATCGAGGTACCGACGCGCCGCGTTGTCCACGATGAGTGTCACCGGCACACCCAACTCGCGCAACCGTCCGGCCGTAATGTAGCCTTGCTTTCTGGGTCTGGTTTCCTTGACGATCGCCTCGAGTTCCTTCCCGTCCTCGAGAGCAGCCTCGAGACACGAGAGCGCGTCGGTCGAGTGGCAGTGAGTCATCACGACGTCGCCGTCGCGCAGTCGATTCGAGCCGACCTCGCCGAGTTTCGACTGGGCCTGGGTCAGATCGTGCTGAAACTCCTCGGCACGGGCGATGATCGACGCGCGCAGTTCCGAGACGGTTTCGCCCGACATTCCCCGGAGAACGTACCGGAGCGCGTTCGGGAGACTCACCGCCGTCGGTCGGGTCTCGTAGAGCGTTTTCGCCGCCGCACGTAGCTGCTGTCGGAACGCCGACGGACTGTCGACATCCGACTGCGCCGCCTGGCGTGCAAGCGCCTCGGCGGCCGCGTCGGCGATGGTCGCCGCACCCCGAATCTCCATCTCGGCGATGTCGTCGGCGGTCGCCGCGACGGCCGGATCGACGGCGGGCAGACTCTCGTCCATGCGAACCAGTTCCATTGCAGTAGCCAAAAGTGATCGGGCGGGTTTTTGAGCGTCGGGCGACTCTGACCTCGTATGGACCGCAGTGAACTCGCCCCGCTGATCGATCACACCGTTCTCGGCCCCGAGACGTCGCTCGCCGATATCAGACAGGTTCTCGACGACGCCCAGCAGTACGGCATGAACGCCTGTATCCCGCCGTACGCACTCGAGGAGGTGGCCGATTACGCCACCGACGTGACCCTCGCGACGGTCATCGGTTTTCCGCACGGACAGAACACCGCCGACGTGAAGCGTCGAGAGGGGGTGTTGGCCTGGAAAGCCGGCGCGGACGAACTCGACGTCGTGATCAACGTTGGCCGCCTGAAAGCGGGCGAAGACGACGTCGTCAGAGCCGAACTCGCGGAAGTCGTCGCCGCGGTTCCGATTCCGGTAAAGGTGATCATCGAGACCGCGCTGTTGACCGACGAGGAGAAACACCGCGCCTGCGAGGCCGCCGTCGCGGCCGACGCGACGATGGTCAAGACCTCGACCGGCTTCGCCAGCGTTGATCCGTCGGATCAACGAGCGAACGGCGAAGCCGTGAGCGGCGGCGCGACGATCGACGACGTCCAACTCATGAGCGGGTATCTCCCCGTCAAAGCGAGCGGCGGCGTCGGCAGCTACGACGACGCCATCGCCATGCTCGAGGCCGGAGCCGAACGGATCGGGGCCTCGAGTGGCGCGGCGATTCTCGAGGGCGCACCGGAGTAGTCCGGAAGCGACGTCCGTAGACGAACCCGTTCCGAGGCTCCCATCCACGACGCCCCGTTCCGAGGCCTACCTGTCGCCGATAATCCGATCGATCAGCTCGCTGTCGTCGCTGCCCAGCGCCGATCGCACGAGCAGGTGGCCCCCCAGAACCGACGGGCTGATCACCGTATCCGCGCCGGCGCGCTCGAGTTTTTCGGTGTTCTCGCGATCGGTCGCGGCGGCGACGATGCGGCTCTCGGGGGCGAGCTGGTGGGCGGTGAGGATCGTGAGCGCGTCTTCGGCGTCGTGATTCGTCGCGACCAGAATCGCGCTCGCGCGCTCGATCTTTGCTCGTCGGAGCGGCTCTTTGTCGCTCGGATCGGCGGTGATCACCGGAATCTCTCGATCGGAGAGCGCTGGTGCCACGTCCCGGTTGTTCGTCACGACGACGAACTCCTGATTGCTGGCCGCGAGTTCGTCGACGATCGGTTCCGTCAGTTCGCCGTAGCCGAGGACGAGGATGTGGTCCTCGAGGAGTTCGAGCTGTGAGTCGGTCATCTTTCCGAGTGTTTTCGTAATTCGTGCCTGGATCGCCGGACCGACCAGCGCCCCGATGGCGATACCGAAACTGGCCACGCCGAGGACGAGGACGGACATCGTAAACAGCAACGCTTCGGTCGACTCCGCATCCGGCGTGATGTCGCCGTAGCCGACCGTACTCGAGGTGATCAGCGTGAAGTAGAAGGCGTCGAGGATGCTGTCGATGCCTTCGAAGTGGTCCCGAAGGGCGTAGCCGCCGATGGTCCCGTATAGCTGCACGCCGAGCAACGCCGATCCGGCCGCCATCTGCGTCGTGCTGAGCTCGAGCGACTTTGTGAATCGCTTTCGACTGATCAGGAGGACCGGCATCGCCACGAGCGAGACGACGATCAGCGGCAGCGAGTACTGGCTCGCCTGAAGGAGCCCCTGGGCCGCGGTCAGCGGAAGGAGCAGAAATGTCGCCCACCAGCCGACGCGGAGTCCGCGGCGCAGTGCGAGTGCGCTGCCGACCATCATAAACCCCGTCAGCGCGCCCGTGAAGCCGGCCGCGTCCTGGACGGCGTCGGGGAGGAACGGTGCGAGCGGACCGTAGACGACGTCGGTGCCGATGTTGACGATGGCCGTCGCGACCGAGAGCAGGGCGACGATCAGCGCGAGCGCGACGGCTGCCCGGGTCGAGAGAATCCGTCGCCAGTTGTCGGGCAACCGTTCTTGCCACGCTCGGACCTCAGCCATACCCACCGGTCCGCGACCGCGTTAGTTAATGGCTCCGTCTTCGGACGATTTCGTCACCGTTCCAGAAACGTCTCGAGCACGTCCTCGCCGTCGGCGTCCAGCGACTCGTCGAATTTTGGACCGCGCTCGGGAGGGCCGAGATATTCCCGACGGCCCAGTGTGCGGCCGTCGAGCGGTCGGGTCGAGTCGGAGAGCACCATACTCGTGCGGTCGAATTGTCGTACCAGTGACTCACGAAGGCTCCGATAGCTTCCGGCTGATCGCGCCGATAGGACCGCTCGGTCGGTCGCTCGGTCGCCGGTGTCGGTACGCCTTTATCGCTCCCGGACCTCCCGCCCACAATGACGCTTCCGGTCGAAGTTCTGCTCGGTCTCTATCTCGGTCTGCTGACCGGCATCGTGCCCGCGTTCGTCGCCGGTTCGCTGGGCTTTCTCGTCCGGTACTTTACCGGCGTCACGCTGCCCGGCTTCGGTGTCGTCGTCCTCGCGCTCTCGATCGCGAGCGTACAGGGCGGGCTCTTGGGCCTCGTCGAACCTGATATCGCCCAGTCGCCCCGGCTACTGGTCGCCGTCCTCGTCGTCCTCATGCTCGCTCTCTACGCACACAACCAGGGCGACAAACTCGGTGCCGAACTCCCGCGTCGGCTCTCGCTCACTTCGATCCGCCAGCGCACGCTCTCGGCCGACGTCGTCGAACTCGTCGGAACAATGGGGCAGGTCACGGTACGGCCCACCGGAGAAATCCGGGATATGGAGGGGTATCCGCCGTTGTCACCGGATCTTCGCCAATCGCTCAAGGGCGGCTCGTGGAAACTGCCCGCCGACCTCCCGCTCTCGGAACTCGAGGTCCGCCTCGAGGAACGGCTGCGGACGGACCACGACCTCGCCGACGTCGACGTGACGATCGACGAACGGGCGCGTGCGACGATCGTCGCCGCGCCCCCGTCGGGCGGCCTCTCGAAACGCGTTCCGGAGGGCCAACGCGCCGTCTCGATCGCGACGCTGGTCCCGACGGGGCTGGCCCGCGGGGACGACGTGACCGTCCGAACGGCGGATCGATCGATCGCGGGAACCGTTCTGTCCGCCCGTACCGAAATCGACGGGGCACGCGCCGAGGCGACGGACGGCGAGACGACCGACGAGGACGGGGACCCGACCGCGAGTCTCGCTGACGGCGGCGAAGCGGAGGCGGATTCGACGCCGTCGGCCAAACCGAGCACGGCGACCGCCGGCGGCGTCGGTCGCGTCACCGTCGCCGTCGCCCGCCGAGACGTCAAGGCCCTGCTCGAGACGGAAACGCCGCGACTCGTCGTTCGGTCGCGCGGGACGAGCCGCGAGTTCGAGGCCTTCACGCTGATCAAGCGAGCCGGCTACGTGGTCCGACGAGTCACCGTCGGCTCGGCCGGAGTGATCGACGACCGCGCAAGTGCGACGGACGTGACGGTTCTCGCGATCCGACGAGCGGGGAGCGAGACCGGTGGCCGTCGCCACGGCTGGGTGTTCGGCCCCGGTATCGAACGCCGTCTCGATGCCGGTGACGAGGTGTTCGTTGCGGGACCGGAGACCCCAACCGAGACGTTCGCGGAGGCGATCGCACGATGACGCGGGCCAGCGAGCGGTCAACAGCGACCACTCGAGGTGACCCGGCGTGATCGACCCCCTCGTCGCACAATCGCTCGCAACCGAAACGCTCCTCGATGCGATCGTTCGAATCCTCGGGTTCGGCTTGCTCGCGGGCGGGACGGCCGCGAGTGCGGCTTTCGTCTACCACTGGTACAGCGCCGACGAAATTCCCGAGGGGATCGCGATCCTTCTTGGCGTTTCGATGGTCGCCATCTGGCTGAACACGAAGACGGCACTGCAGGACGCGATCATCGGCGAGACGCCGTTGCTCGACCCCCAAACCGCCGTCTACACCGTTGCCGCGTTCGTCGCGAGTGCGATCGCCGCCGACGGCGGTCGACGAGTCGGCGAGTACCTCGCTCGAGACGTGTTCTCGATGACGGCTCCGCGAACGATGACCGAGGTCGGCCAACTCGTTCGGTCGGCCGGCCGCGTCGTCACCGTCGAACTCCCGGAGTCGATCGAAGACATCGACGGCTACGATCCCGTCGATTCCGCAACGAAGGAGGAACTCGCGGGGAAGACGCTGCTGTTTCCGCGCCGGCTGACCGTCGACCAGCTCCGCGAGCGGCTGACCGATCGCCTCGAGCGCGACCACGGGATCGGCCACGTCGACGTCGAGTTCGCGGCCGACGGCACGATCGACTATCTCGCGGTCGGCAGCCGGCCGGCCGGCATCGGTCCGACCCTCGCGCCGGGAACCGTCGCCGTGGCGATCCGCGGCGATCCCGCTCCCGACGCCAGTCCGGGCGATGCCGTTCGAATCTGGCGCCGAGAGGACGATTCGCTTCGGCGGGTAACCGGCGGCGAACTCCGCGGCGTCGCCGACGACGTGACGACCGTCGCCGTCGACGCGGGTGACGCACGGGCGCTCGAGCCCGAAGCCGGCCACCGACTCGTAACGCTGCCGCGTAGCCCCGGCGCGGAGCGGGATCTCGTCTCGCTGCTCCGGGCGGCCGACGAGACCGTGACCGCGCTGACCGTCGACGAGGGCAGCCCGCTCGAGGGAATGACGATCGACTCGCTGCCGGTGCTGGTCGTCGCCCTCGAGCGCGGGCGCGGAGCGTCGACGACCGAGACCGACGCGGACACCGAGACCGACGAACCGCTCGCGCTGCCGGACGGTGAGACGCGACTCGAGACGGGTGACGTCGCCTACGTGCTCGGCCGTCCGGAGGCCCTGCGGCGGGTTGCCGAGATGGATCGGGATCGACGTTCGGACTCGGATCCAAAGCCGGAGTCGACACCAACCGCTGATTCCTCTCTCGAGTCGAACCCCGGCCGAAAGTCGGCGTCGGACCCACCGGAACGCACGCGAGAGCGGTAGCTACTTGGCTCCGGCACCGATACCGCCCCGTATGACCACGGAGTGGAAGCTCTTCGCCGACCTCGCCGAACGCGCGGGCGACAAACACATTACCGTCGACGCTACGTCCGGTGATACCGTCGGAGACGCCCTCGAGAAACTCCTCGCCGAGGCACCCGACCTCGAGGAGCGCGTCCTCGACGACGGCGAGTTACGCTCACAGATCAACGTGCTTCGCAACGGAACCAACGTTCTCGTCGAGGAAGAGGGCCTCGAGACCGAACTCGAGGAAGGAGACGAACTGGCGCTGTTCCCGCCGGTCAGCGGCGGATAGCGCGGTTCGAACTCCGAGCCGGGTTCTACTCGACCGACGAAAATCGTCAGGACGGTCAGTACGACGTCAGGTCGACGCCCAGAACGAAATCCGGTTCGTCGGAGATGCCGGCGCCAGCGTAGGGTGCGTCGCTGACGTACTGTGCGGTTTCGGGGATCAGCACGCGCGTCTCGTCGGCACCGCAGTCGGCCGCGTCTCGAGCGATCGCGGCGAACAGCGAGCGCGCGGCGTCGACGTCGTCCCACGCGCCGACGCCGTATTCGGCCCACGTTTCGGTGCTCGATTCGGTCGCGTCGTCTGAGTCGTCGGCGTCGACCTCCCGATCGTACGTTCGCGAGCGGTAAGCAACGCCCGCGAGACCGTCCCGTCCGTGCACCGCAAAGACCGCGCTCTCCTCGGCGAAGCGCTCGAAATCGGCCGGGGTTAGTTCCCTCATCGCCCACGATTCTTCGGGTGCGAGTCCGAGCCCGTTCAGGTGATCGCGCGCGTCGCTGTGGGTCCAGTAGCGCCAGGCCGCCGTCGGATCGCTCGAGACCCGATACGGTCCCTCCGCGTCCGGATCCGGGTTCGGCTCGGCGAAGCGAAACTCGGTGAGCGGTTCGTAGCCGCTCGTGCGCGCGGCGCCGAGTGAGGCCGCGTTCCACGAGAAGATCATGACGCGACCAACGGTCGCGCCCCGTTCGCGGGCCCAGTCGAAGCAGGCCTGGGTCAGCCGGTGGCTCACGCCCTTTCGCCGGTGGTCGGCCGCGACGCGCATTCCCTGAAACCAGGCCTCGTCGTCGGCGACCAGTACTGCCTGGACGATGCCGGCGGCCTCGCCGTCGACCTCGGCGAGGAACGTCTTCCTGTCGGTCTCGTCGTCGTCCTCGAGCCAGTCGTGATAGATTCGAGGGATGTAGTCGCCGCCCCGGTCGGGCCAGATGTCGCCCGTGAAGTCGACGACGGCGTCGTAATCGTCGTGGGTCGCTCGGCGGATCTCGATCGGGGCTTCAGATTCGGAATCGGTGTCAGTGTCGGTGTCGTGTGTCGAAGAATTCATTGAATATCAATCATTGCGGTGAGTCGTCCGTTTCGATTCCGTTACTCCCAGGGAACCGAGCGTTCCTGCAGTTCGCCGGCCAGCGATGTCTGCATCGCTTCCTCGACGCGTTCGCTGTTCGCCAGCGCCCACATCAGCTTGACTTTCGCCGTGCCGGGGAGGGTGTCGCCGGCTTCGATCACGCCGGCCTCGAGCAGGTCGCGGCCGGTGTCGTAGACCCGGTCACAGACCCGGCCCTCGAGACACTGGCTCGTCATGACGACCGTTGTCCCGTCGTCGATCAGCGCTTCGATGCGGGGGATGAGATCGGTGTGAACGTGGCCGAGCCCGGTGCCCTCGATGACGACGCCGGCCGAGCCCTCGACGACGTCGAGGAAGGCGGGATCCATCCCGGGAGTGAACTTCAGGAGTTCGACGTCGTTCTCGAGGCCGTCGGACAGATCGAGATCGACCGCGTCGCGTTCGCGGTAGTCGCCCCGGAACTCGATCTCCTCGGTCTCGTAATCGACTTTGCCCAGCGGTTCCGCGCCGACGGTTTCGAACGCGTCGCGCCGGGAGGTGTGGTTTTTCCGGACTCGAGTGCCACGATGGAGCGCACAGACGTCGTCGTTTTCGGAGGCGTGCATACAGACCAGCACCTCCGCGCAGTCGCTCTTGGCAGCCTCGACCGCCGAGACAGCGTTCATCACGTTGTCCGACGACGGTCGGTCGGCCGAGCGCTGGGAGCCCGTAAAGACGATCGGAACCGGCGTCTCGAGCATGAACGCAAGCGCCGACGCGGAGTACTGCATGGTGTCGGTGCCGTGCATGACGACGACGCCGTCGGCGCCGGCCTCGATCTCGTCGGCGACGGCGCGAGCGAGGTCCTGCCAGATCGGGGGTTCCATGTTCTCCGAGAGGATGTTCGCGACGACTCTCCCTCTGTAGTTCGCGCGGCCCGCCAGGTCGGGTACCGCGCGCAAGACGTCTTCGGCGTCGAACTGCGCCGTCACCGCGCCGGTGCGGTAGTCGACGGTCGACGCGATCGTCCCGCCGGTCGAGATCAGCGAAATCGTCGGCAGGTCGTCGTCGAACTCGATTTCGGAGCCGCTTGTGTCGTCTGCCGCGTCCGTGCCGTCGATCTCGTAGACGTCTTCGGCGAGGAGTTCGACGTCAGCGTCGGCTCTATCGACGCCGACGTTGTAGCCGCCCTCGAGTTTCACGACGAGGTGGTCGTCCGTACTGGAGGGGAGCAACACGCCTTCGTAGGTGCGATCCGCGCGGTCGACGCGAACGCGATCGCCTGGATTCATGGGTGGGCGTTGCGCGGCGGTGGACTTGAAGGCACGCTTTCCGTCCAACTGTCGCTGACATCGAGCGCTCAGGTGAACAACCCGATCAAAACCAGCCCCAGCCCAGTCAGGAGGAGCACCCCCGCGATCATCGCGGTCAGTACCTGTAGTGACGACTCGGCGTCCTCCGGAATGTCGAGTCGCGGGTAGAGATGTCGCGCACCGACCAGCACCCCGATCCCCAGAGCGAGTGCGATCACACCGAACGCGAGCAGTTCGGCGCTCATCGTTCACTGCTACCCGGCCCGGCGTGAAAAAACGGTCCCCTCGCGTCGGATACCGAAAATCGGCGCCCGTACGCGTTTGCCGGCGTCTCGAGGCTCGGAACGGGGCCGACTCCCGCGGCCCGCCAGGGAAAGGTCCATGATGGCCGGCGAGCAACAAGGACGTATGAGCGATCGCTCGGACGAGGTGACCGAGAGCCGCGACACCGACGACCTCCTCGAGGAGACGGAGCAACTGCTCTCGGAGTCGGGCGTCGGGGCCGACGTCGGCGAGTCGCAGCCCTCAGCCGAGACCGGCCGTTCTCGCGAGACGGGGCGAGCGGCGGATCCGGCGACTGCCGATGTCGACGACACCGACGGGGCGTCCGCGGACGCCGCAGGCGACTCGTGGTGGCCCTTGTCCGACGAGACTGCCCGCCCGGGCGAGGACTCGGTTTCCGATCCCGACGCAGCCGACACCTCGGGCACCTCGCGGCTTTCCGGGCTCAAATCGAGGCTCTCGGCCGGCAGCTACTTCTCGCCGAAAGCGTTTCTCGCCCTCGTCCTCGCCGTCGGTGCGGGGTTGCTCGGCGGTGCGACCGTGTTGCCGTTCGGCGGCCGCATGGTCGGAATGTTCGGCGTCGCGTTTCTGATCGGCCTGCTCACGTCCAGACGTCGCTACCTCGAGATGGCGGCGGCCGGCACGTCGGTCGGTGCGTTATCCGCGGTCGTGAGCAACGCGTTTTTCGCGCTCGCTGGCTCGTTTCGGACCGTCGCAGCCGTCGGCGTCACCGTCGGTCTGGTCGCGTGTCTGATCGGGTACTACTTCGGCCGCGACCTGCGCGACGGGCTGGCTCGAGACATCGAGTGAACGCCGTCGCTGGTCGCGTTTTAACTGGCCCTCGCTCTCGCCTGCGTCCCCGGTACAGCTAGCCCGTCGTCAGCTCCCAACCGCGCTCGGTGCGGCGGACGATGCCCTCGTCCGCCATCGACTCGAGCAACTCGGCGACGACCTCGCGGGGGGCATCCACGTCGGTGCTGAGTTCGCCGACGGATTTCGGTTCGGACCGAATGCTCGCAAGCAGGTCGGCGTAAATCCGACTTTCGGGGCCGGTACCGACGCTTTCGGAAATTTGATCGAGGACGTCACAGAGTCGGCCCTGGACCCAGCGCTGGGCCAACGACAGCTCGTTCTCGAGTTGCTCTAAGTCCTCGAGGGAACCCAGTAGCTCGTCGAGTCCGTCCGTGTCGTCCCAGGCGATATCGAGCGTCAGGTGTCGGCAGGTGGTGATATCGAAGCTGCTATTTGCGGGATAGGCGCTCTTGCTCGCGAAGCCGTAGGGAGAGACGTTCACCTCGAGACGGACGTTGCGAGCGATGTGAAAGTACTTCCGCCGTTGATCGTCGACCCGGCTCTCGATCAATCCCGCCTCCTCGAGTTTTCGCAAGTGTTCGATGACCGCTTTGGGACTCACGCCGAGGTAATCCGATATTTCGGTGACATAGCAGGGTTTGCGGGCGAGCAGCCGGAGAATCCGTCTCCGGTTTTCGTTCCCGAGCAAATCCAACAATGCGGCGGAGTCCATCGAGGGATGGTTGGGGGTCGGCGCTGAAAAGCGTGTCTGCTCAGTCCGAACGTCGAATTCAGTCGAGAACAATGCGACCGCGCGTCGGCTGCGTCCGAGTCGTTGGTTGCAGGCGGCTACTGGGTGTCGCTATCTGGGCCGTTACCGGAGCCAGAACCGGGGTTAGAGTCATCGTCGGAACCGTCCCCTGGTGGGCCGTTACCGGAGCCGGAACCGGGGTTAGAGTCATCGTCGGAATCATCTCCTGGTGGGCCATTACCGGATCCAGCACCGGGATTAGAGTCATCGTCGGAACCGTCCCCCGGTGGACCGTTACCGGAGCCAGAACCAGGGTGCGAGCTGTTTCCCGAATCACCGTCCGACGGTCCGTTTGCATTCCCCGGCGGTCCGCTCGCGTGCCCCTGTCCTTGTCCCTGACCGTTACCAGCCGATTGATTCCCGGGGTCGTCCGGTGGTCCACCGGGCGTCCCGTTCCCGCCGGCGAGGCCGCGTGCGAGTTGGGCCACTTCGGACCCGGTGAGATTCGAGGCGTTCGATTGGAGATTGGCGAGTCGCTCGTCGTCGACACCGGTCTCGACGGCTCGCTGCTCGGTTTTATCGAGTTCGGTCTCGAGCGACCGGATCTCGGCACCGAGTTTCGCCAACCGGGCCTGGTACTCACCGGGGTGGAGGTCGTCGCCCGACTCGTTGAGAGCCTCGCGTTCGGCTTCGAGTTCGTCGAGTCGGTTCTCGAGCGTCGCCGTTCGATCGACTACCATGTCGCCTTGCTCGTCGTCCTCGGCAGCGTTGTACTTCGCGTCGAACATTCCGGATTCGACCGCGTTCTCGGTATCGGCTGCACTGGATTGCATGAACGTCGAAACAGTGGTGTTGGTCTCCGAGGCACCGTCACCAGCGTCGTCGGTATCGACAAGCGCGTCTGCGACGGCACCGCTCGCAACGGGAGCGACCGTGAGTCCGACGGTAGTGACCAGCACGAGGAGCACAACCAACCGAGTGGTCGTCATTACTCGTTCCGTAGTAGCGAACATACTAAAAAGAGTGACCTTCGTTCGGACCGTTCAATCGAGACCGAAACCGGCACAGATCGGATCCGAGCGTTCAAGGCGTCCGGAGTCATCGTCGTTTCAATACCGAATCGTCCGAACTCGAGTCCGAATGCGAGTAATCGCGAGCCGAATCGCGTACCGAGCACAGTAGCGAACACTGTCGGATCGGATCCGAAAACACTGGCAACTGTTCGCACGGTTGTTGAACTGTTCACGGTGTGGTTATTTGATGACTAGGCCGCAGAAATAGTGACCGATCGTTTGCTATTATACTGGATCCGTATCGACCTACTGCACTGATTGTCCTCCGGTTTAAATCTATCCGGAAATAGTTATATCTCGCGAGACCATGTGTACAAGTAGCATGTTCGAGGTCTTTTCGCAGAGCTACTATCTCGGACGACTCTACGTGACCCCGACGGACGGGGACCACGCCCTCATGCACAGCGACCAGCACGAACGGATCAACGAGGAAGTGTACGCGACCGGCGACGGCGTCGAACGCCTCGACACGCCGCTGGTAATGAAACTCGAGTCCCGACACTTCCCCGTCCACGGCAACGAGAACGTCCCCACGAACACGCTCGCGCTGCCCGAATCGATGCTGGAGGGGACCGACGTTCGGAACCCGCCCTCCCTCCGTGAAGTGTGGCTCGCCAGACGCGAGCGCGCCAAACAGTTGCTCAGATTCACCTGCCCCGGCGACTGGTCCGACTGGTCCGACTCGGACGACGAACTGCGAAACGCCGGAACCTAGAAGTATTCTCGCTTCGCCCCTTCGACCAGATGCTCGACGAGTTGCTCGGCCGCGCCTCGCTCAAAGAGCGCATCGACGAACTCGAGGAGGAAAACGAGCGACTGCAAAACCGCTACGAAGCCGAATCCGAACGCCGGTCGGAGGCGGCCACGGCCAGACAGGACGCCGAGGAGGAACTGAACCGACTCGAGGACCGTATCGCCCAGCTCGAGGGTGAACTCGAGCGGGTAACCGAAGACGAGACCGGCCTCGAGTTTCGCCGTCGCGAACAGCTTCGCGGCAGCCGACTCGCGGAGGTGTTCGATCGGCTGACGTCGGTTCGGACCGAGCCGGAAGGTGCGCTGACGGCGGTTATCGACGAAGACGACGGCGTCGATACCCTTCAGACGGAGCTTGATGGCGATCTCGAGGGCGTCCTGGATTCCCGAATCGCGCTCGTCGACGATGCTGCTCCCTGCGTGCTGTGTGTCGACGACGCGGGCCTCGTCGCTGCCACGCTCGACCCACCGGCGGTCCCCGACCGCGATGCAACCGAGGCGATCGCCTGGAACGATCGGTTCTCCCTCGAGCGGGAGTGGTTCCTGCCGACCGGTCGGTACGCGCTCGCGCTCGTCCGGACCGATCTGTTCGCACTCGGCGTCTACGAGGGCGACGACCGCGTCGACTACCGCGGCTTCGAGAGCGACGTCAAGGGGAGCCACTCGAAGGGGGGCTTCTCGCAGGCCCGGTTCGAACGCATCCGTGACGATCAGATCGACGACCACCTCGAGCGCTGTGCGGACGCCCTTGCGGACGGTCTCACAACGGATGCGAACGCGGATGAAGACGATACCGATCGCCTGTTCGTCGTCGGCCAGCGCGGCGTCGTCGACACCCTCGTCGAGGAGGCGACCCTCGAGCCGGCCGGCACCGCGGCCGTCGACGCGACTGGCGAGCCGAAATCGGCACTCGAGGACGCCCACCGATCGTTCTGGACGACCGAACTGCGACTTCTCTGATACGGATTGCTGTACCGATGGTCCGGTGCAACCGCCGGCGTATCACGGTTGCACCGACGATGGCCTACAACAGTCCGTACGACGTCCGTCTCGAGGGGTGTGTCGCGGCGAGCGAACGCCCGGCAAACTGCGGAGCGGGCCTGTCAAGCGAACTCGTATCTCATAAATAGGTCGTCCGCAATGATCCGGTATGCGCGTCGCAATTCTCGCTCACGAGATGTTTCCGGGCCGGGCCAAAACCGCACTCGGTGTGCTTCGATACGCCGACTACGAAGCCGTCGGCGTTCTCGACCGCGACAACGCTGGACGGCGGGTCTCTGACTTCGTTCCTGACGTTCAGGACGCACCGATTTACGAATCGATGGCGGATCTCGCGGCCGCAGACGTCGACGCTCTCTTGATCGGTATCGCACCCATCGGCGGCGGCTTCGACGAGAGCTGGCGCGACGACGTCCGAACCGCCCTCGAGTACGGCTGCGACGTCATTTCCGGACTCCATTACTTCCTCGAAGACGACGCGGAGTTCGCTCGACTCGCGGCCGAACACGACTGCGAGTTGCGGGACGTTCGGAAACCGCCGGCAGATCTCACGGTCAGCGACGGCGTCGCCGGCGAGGTCGACGCCGAAATCGTGCTCACCGTCGGCACCGACTGCTCGGTCGGCAAGATGACGACAACGATGGAACTGGCTCGAGCGGCCCGCGACGCGGGCCACGACGCCGTCGTCATCCCGACCGGCCAGACGGGGATCATGATCGAGGGGTGGGGGAACCCGATCGATCGCGTCGTTTCGGACTTCACCGCGGGAGCCGTCGAAGAGATGATCCTCGAGAAGGGCGACGATCACGACTACCTTTTTGTCGAGGGTCAGGGGAGTATCGTCCATCCGGCCTACTCCGCCGTCACCTGCGGCATTCTCCACGGCTCGATGGCGGACACGCTCGTCCTCTGTCACAACGCCGGTCAGGAGGCGATCCACGGCTACGAATCGTTCTCGCTTCCCGCCCTCGAGACGTACGTCGATCTCTACGAAGGACTGGCTGCGCCGGTCGCGGACAGCGAGGTCGTCGCCGGCGCGATAAACACGTCCGGTCTCGACGACGAGGAAGCCGCCCGCGAGGCCGTCGACGAGTACGCCAGCGACCTCGGCGTCCCCGCCACCGACGTCATCCGCTTTGGAACCGACGCGGTCCTCGAGGAGGTGCTCTGAGATGCCCCTCGAGACCTCCTTCCAGCGGCGCTCGTTGCCCCTCGAGTACCCCTTCACGATCGCTCGCGGGACGGAAACCGAGGCCGAGGTCGTGACGGTACACATCGAAGACGAGGACGGACGGGTGGGGATCGGCGGGGCCGGCCCCTCTCCCCACTACGGGGAAACCCCGGCCACCGTCGAAGCCGTGCTCCCCGACTTGCTCGCCGTCGTCGAAGACGTCGACGACCCGCACAGTCTGGCGCGGATCGAACGTCGCATGCGCGAGACGATCGAGCGCAATCCGGCGGCCCGCTGTGCCGTCAGCATCGCACTCCACGACCTCGTGGCAAAGCGACTCGACGTGCCACTGTTCCGCTACTGGGGACTCGACCCCGCCGACACGCTCGAGACCTCCTACACCATCGGCATCGACGACATCGAGACGATGCGCGAGAAGACGGAAACCGCACTCGAACGCGGCCACGACGTCCTGAAGGTCAAACTCGGCACGGATCGTGACATCGAGATCGTTCGAGCGATTCGCTCGGTCGCCCCCGACGTTCGCCTCTTCGTCGACGCGAACGAGGCCTGGTCCCCGCGCGAAGCCGTCGCGAAGATCGACCGCCTCGCCGAGTTCGACCTCGAGTTCGTCGAACAACCCGTCCCCGCCGGGAACCCCGAGGGACTGCGGTTCGTCACCGAGCGCTCAGCGCTGCCGATCGCCGCCGACGAGTCCTGTGTAACACTCGAGGACATCCCACAGATCGCGGACCGCTGCGATATCGCGAACCTGAAACTGATGAAATGCGGCGGGCTGCGCGAAGCAATGCGGATGATCCACACCGCTCGCGCACACGGCCTCGAGGTCATGCTGGGCTGTATGTCCGAGTCTAACGCCTCGATCGCCGCGGCTGCACACCTCGCGCCGCTGCTCGACTACGCCGACCTCGACGGATCGCTGTTGCTCGACCGCGACCCCTACGACGGCGTTGCGATGCCCGACGGTCGGATCGACCTCGCCGGGCTCGACCGATCGGGAACGGGCGCGACGCTCGAGTAGCCACGCGAGCAGAAAGTCACGCGAATCCCTAACTGGGGTTTACCACGACCGTCGGTGTGGGGTTGCTGGTATGCACGACAGCAACGGCAGTCTGAACGTCTCGCGGCGGGCGCTTCTGCGAGTTTCGGCGGGGACGGCCGCGTTTTCGGCGGTGGGAACGGGACTGGTGAGTGCCGACGGCGGTACCGGAGGCTCTCGGGACTGGTTCGACCGTCGCTGTCCCGACGCGACGCTCGAACCGAGTATGGGTCACTGCGCGGGGGCGAGCACGGACGGCTGCGACGACGACCACCCGGAGACCGTCGAACTACAGACGGCGGTTCGGGCGTCGCTCGAGGAGCGCTATCCCGATGCCGGCGCGCTGGTCGAGGCGGGGTACAAACCGTACTTCGATACGCTCGATCGGGACGCGGACGGCTGGTCTCACTGGATCAATCCGGACTACGTCGGCGACGATACCGTCATGGACCCCGACCGGCCGGAGTCGGTGCTGGTCGACAACGAGTCGTGGCGCTCGATCGGTGTCATGTTCGTCGCGACTCGAGGCGGAGAGTCGCTCGAGTCGCCGCCGGCGGTGTACGACGAGGGGGATGCGGACGACGGAGACGACGTTGGATCCGATGGTGGGACTGATCACGAAGGCCATAGCGGTCACGACGATCACGAGAATCACGGGAGCGACGATCACGAAGGCCACGGGAGCGACGACCGCTGTTCGCCGTGGCACTACCACGCCGGCCTCCCCGGACGCTTCGCGTGGTGGTACTACCGACAGGCCTACGAGCAGGATTTCGCCGACGGCGACCTGCAGTTGCCCTGCCGAACGCCGTGTATGATGCACGTCTGGTCGGTCGATCATCCCGAGGGGGTCTACGCCCACGACGGCCCGCCCGCGGCGTACCGCGAGCAGGAACCCGCCGACGATCCCGGCTTCGAAACCGACGCCAAGCCCGGTTCCGACGAACTCGGCTGGGACGTCCTTCCCGACGACCTCGTCCCGGAACAGCGGCCGGAGGATCTCGCGGCGCTGATACCAGGGCTGTAGCCTTCGGAAGCGGTGAGAACGGGGTGCGTTTCACGCATCGAGCGAAGCGACGATCCGATCGACGGCCGCTTCGACCCCACACGCGTCCGTGTCGATCTCGAGTGCGTCCTCTGGGTCGTCGAACTCCCGGTACACGACGTGGACGCCCTGCTCTTCGATCGGATCCGACCGCGATCGGTTTCGCTCGAGGCAGGTCTCGAGGCTCGCCGTGACGTGGACGAACCGGACGGTTCCGAGCGTTTCGAACTGCACCTGCCACTCGCGCTGGTAGAAGGTCCCGTCGACGATGGTAATCGCGTCCGCGGGGTCGTCGCTGACCCGCTCGTACAACTGCTCGTAGGTCCGACTCGAGAAGTCGTCGGAGTGGTGGAGTCGAACCGGCCGGTCGCGGGACTCGAGTCGCCGACGGAGTCGCGCGGCGATCGTGGTCTTCCCCGCACCCGGCGGTCCGCAGATCAGGAGGATCACGCCACGGTCACGTGTGGTGATAGCGGGGTCGGGCCCTAACAGTCGTCGGATTCGTTCGCTTCCGCCAGCAGTCGGACCGGTTGCAGCCGTTCCGATCACCTATTGGGTCCCGACCACCGACTGTCTGCCAGTTCGGTACCGGACCGCGAACCCGCTCTCACCGATCAGTCGAACCAGTCGCTGTTGAGCCGTTCGTCACTGCTCCGTTCGGTAGTGTCCCGCTGTGTCCCCGTCTCGAGTTCCGCTTCCCCACCGATTTATCCGCTGCGGTCGATGCCTCGCGTATGGGCTACAACACCGCAGCCAAAACCGATCCGGAATCAGTCATCGACGAGGAGTGGGGCGGCATGTGGTTCCTCAAGGAGACGCTCGAATCCGACCACGTCGGGTTCTCGATCCTCGAACTCGAGCCCGACGGGAAGGGGATGGAACACGACGAAAGTGACAGCGGCCAGGAAGAGATCTACTACGTGGCCGTCGGCACCGCCGAGATCGAGTTACCCGATGCGGACGAGACGGTGACCCTCGAGGAAGACGAACTGATCCGCATCGATCCCGGGGAGTCTCGCCAGATCTGCAACCGAAGCGACGAACGCGTGAAACTGGTGTTGGTCGGCGCGCCGCTGTAACCGCGTTTTCGACAGACACAGGGCCGCCATCGGTTCTGTTCCGGAGTGTAGCGGCAAACGAACGTACTGCTCACACTGGCAAGGGAGAGTGTCGCC
The DNA here is from genome assembly GCF_009834785.1 of Natronorubrum halalkaliphilum. Classification (GTDB taxonomy): domain Archaea; phylum Halobacteriota; class Halobacteria; order Halobacteriales; family Natrialbaceae; genus Natronorubrum; species Natronorubrum halalkaliphilum. Next base: position 179,296 of record NZ_WUYX01000053.1, on the reverse strand, counting down.
GCCTCTCAATCGATTCTCTCGTTGACGCCGTCACTCGCTGATCCAGCGGAAGATCCAATCGGGTAGACCAGTTAGATGACGTCGTCAGGATCGTGAGCATCCGCCATTCGTCGGGCTTCGGCGGCGTACTGCTCCCGTAGATCCGAATCGTCGACGCTCCCGAGATTATCGGGATCGGCGTCGACCGCGGCGGTTGTGTCTCGAGCGTCCGTAAACGAGGTGAGTGCGCGTTCCTTGCGGAAGTAGCGCTCGCCGTCTGTGGTCGCGTAAGTGAGGATGATCAGATTCTGCTCGTCGTCGGAGTACGTTCGTTCGACTAACCAGACGCGAACGGTATCGGACGCGGTACTCGTCATGTCGATATCTTGGGCGACGAGTCCGAAGTAATTGGGCTAACAGCAACCCTACTCCCAGTCGATCTCCTCGCCCCGACTCGAGTCCCGCAGGATAAACGGACCGATTGCCAGCGTCCGCTTGGCCATCGTCGCGATCCGCAGGATAAAGGCGATCAACAGGAGGAACGGCGTGACGGCGATGGTCGCGGTGACGGCGACGATCCAGACGATCGCGTCGATGCCGAGTACGGTTCCGGTCACGGCGTCGGCGTCGAAAAAGAGCAACATTGACATCGCCACGACCAGCGCGGGAACGGCGACGTACATCATCGCCCGCGAGAGGTTGATCAGCTCCCACTGGAAGTACAGCGTCTTGAAGTGTTCGCGGGCGAGGCCGAACAGTTTGAGCGACTCGAGGAGTTCGTCGTAGGCCTCGCGGGCCTCGTCGTCGAAGGAGTCGACGTGGGCGTTCTTGATCCGCCGCGCCCGGAAAATCTTCCAGGAGTAGTTGTAGTCCAGTGCGGCTTTGACGACGTCGTAGGTCCCAAACTGTGCGTTGCCGAGATCGTCCCGGATCGAATCGGCGTGGGTCGTCAGGTTGTCGACGAAGTCGTCGACGCGGTCTTTGAGTTCCTCGTCGCGGCTGTCGGAGACGGCCTCGCGAAAGTCGGTCGCGCGCTCCTCGGAGGCGGCGATGATCGACTGGACGAACGACGCCGGCTCCGGCGGGCTGATCGGCGCGTCGATCGAACTTTCGACGTCCTCGCGGAAGTCGATGGCTCCCTCGAGTCGTCCGCGCTGGTCTTCGACGGCTCCGAGCTCCTGGGATAGCACCAGCGAGTTGATGGTCACAACGAGGGTGACGCCGGTGATCAGCGCCGTGACGAGCGCCTGGAAGAGGGTGTGGACGGGCTCCTTTTCGCCCATCAGCGCCCGAAGCGAGACGGGGCTCCCCTCGCTGATGACGAGCAGACCGACGAAGACGAACAGCATGAGAACCGCGGTGACGAGCCACCGGTTCGCGTTCAGTAGAAGCTCGTGTTTCCAGGTGGGATCCTCGCTGCGCTCGGCCATCGTGTCGCTGGGCTGGGAGCCGTCGCCGCTCATTGCTCGCGGGGATACCACGATTGGGCGGAAATAGCTACGGCAGGCTCGCAGCCAGCGACGCGAGGTGATTCAGTGTCCGGACAGCGGGGCGAATCAGCCCAGATCCTCGTCCCGCTCGGACTCCCGGAGGATGAACGGCCCCATCGCCAGCGTTCGTTTGGCGACGGTGGCAATCCGCAGGATGTAGGTGATGAAGACGACGAACGGCGAGATGCCGACGACGAAGCCCGCACTGGTGATCCAGACGAGGTTGTCGACGCCGAGCGTCGTCCCCAGTAAGGTGCTCCCGTCGACGTACATGATCATGATCGCCATGACCGTCAGCGCAGGCACCGAGATGTACAGCAGCGCCCGCGAGAGGTTGATCAGCTCCCACTGGAAGTACAGCGTCTTGAAGTGTTCGCGGGCCGGCCCGAACAGTTTCAGCGTGTCGATCATGTGGTCGATCTTCTCGCTCGCCTCGTCCGAGAGCGAGTCGTCGTGCTCGTCGCGGATCTTGCGCGCGTCGTAGATCTTCCGCGAGTAGTTGAAGTTGAGCGCGTTCCAGATGACCTCGAAGGAACCGAACTGGGCGTCTTCGAGGTCCTCTTTGACGCTTTCTGCGTTCCCAGTCGTGTCTTCGACGTAGTCGGCGATCTTCTCTCGCAACTCCTCGTCGCGCTCGTCTTCCATCTCCTCTTCGAGTTCCGTTGCCCGCTCGGAGACGCCGTCGACGAGTTCGAAGAGGAAGGCGGCTGGTTCCGGCGGGCTCGCGTCCTCGGAGATCGTATCCTCGACGTCCTGCCGGAAGTCCATCGACTCCTGCATTCGATCGCGCTGCTGGCCGACCGCGCCGAGTTCCTGGGAGAGCACGAGCTGGTTGATCGTGACGACGATCGAGGTGCCCGTGATGATCGCGCCGATAAACGCCGAAAAGAGGAATTCGATCCCGTCCTGATTCTCGACGATCGTCCGCAACGGCGTGAGGTCGACCAGACTGAACGCGACGAGGACAACGTACACGATCAGGAGAATCGTCGCCGTAAACGCCCACCGGTTCAGTTGCAGCAGTACCCACAACCGAGGGCCACCCAGTCTACCCTTTCCCTCCGACCCGTCATCGTCGCTCGAGTTCGCGTCGCTCATCAACGAGTGAACGGGACGATATCGTCGGGCAAAATACCCTTCCCGGAAGACGACGGCTCCGGGGTCGTTTCATACGGATTGCTGTAACTATGTACCGCCGATCACCGACCCCGTCCCTGGTGATCGGCGGTCATTGACTACAGTAAACCGTATCAGTCACCCGTCGAAATCATTGCCGGGAACGTCGATGGCGGTCGACCGGCTCGAGTTAATACGCGATAACCGGATCAATCGACGTGACCGGTCGATAGTAAGGGACCGTAGAACCGATGAACGGGTGACGAACTTTTTGCAGTCGTTGTCCTTCCATCGGTACGATGAGCTTCCAAGTAAACAGTCCGACCACGTTCGGTATCGGCGGCTCTCTCAACTGGTTGGTCGGCGGCGCCGTCGGCGGGGCGATCGGCTCGCTCCTGTTCGGCGTCCTCCTGTGGCTGGTCGATCCGACGATCATCTCCGAAGGGATTCCCGCGATCTACGGATTGGAGCCCGCCGGCACCGCCGGGTGGCTGTTCCACTTGGGACACGGACTCGTCCTCGGGAGCATCTTCGGGCTCCTCGTCACCCGACGCCCGATCTTCGGGACGCTCATGGCGGACGTCGAGACCGGCTTCATCGACGCGATGGGTCCCGGCCTGCGACTGACACTCGCCGGGTTCGTCTACGGGCTGGCGGTCTGGGCCGTCCTTCCGGTGATCGTGTTGCCGATCTGGATGTCCCTCGGTATCGGCGACGCCGGCTTCCCGGCCTTCGCCTTCGGGACGCTCGTCGGACACCTGCTTTACGGCCTGTTGCTCGGCGCGCTGTTCGCGCTGATCGTCGAAATCGCAGCCGAGGCGGAAGCGGTCGACGCCCCGTTTGAGGAGGCCGGCGACTCGCCTCGAGAGTAGCCGGATCGGTTCCGGCCGTCGGTCCGCAGCGCCCGCTTTTCGCGCTTTTCGCGCTCATTCTTCGAAATCGACGCGCGGAACGAACGGCCCGAAGTCGGCCGTGTGGCTCGCGACCGGGGGCGATCCGGAACGTGTAGACCAGCCGGCGAAGCCGATGCCGATACAGACGAGATAGACGGCGAGCGAGAACAGCGCCGTGAGCGTGTACCGATTGCCGTCGAGAACGATCCACCGCTTGAGCGGCGATTCGCGAAGCCGCTCGTGAACGAGGTCGCTCCGCGTCACCTCCTCGTCGAATCGTTCGCCGTCGCTCATACTGTGGGTGTCCACGCACCGTCAAAAACGCTTTCGCGGTATTCGGGGCCCACAGGCCGCACATCCGCCCTCATTGGGCCCGAGCCAACCGGGATTTGCGTCCGTATCGACGATGATCCCTCGGAACGAGACGAACGGTACGACAGCGGCCACGAGACGACTCACACCGACGGCCATCGACGCGAACTCGAGGGCGACGATCAACGTTGGCACACGGGCCGTCGGGCGGTCGGTGTTCGATCAGGGCAACGACGCCGGAACGCCGATCACGGACCCGTTTTCGGAACCGGTGGTTAGGCCGGTGGCCCGATATGTTAACCGCTGTTACTGTTGGTGTTACTGTTACTGGCACCGCTATCGACAGTATCGTCCGTGACGTCGAACGGACCCGCGTCCGGATCCTTCTGGGGCAACATCGGGCCGACGGAGGCCGTTCGCCGAGTGACGGTCGCCGTTCGGAGAATAAACCCCGTGAGGAGGGCGAGAGGTAAGACCACGACCGCGACGAGCGCACTAATGACGACCGGGAGGTAGACGGCGCTGATCGTTGGCCCGGTGAGATCCGCGTAAATAAAGCCGATCATCATCGCTGATAGAATCGCCGGCACGCCGGTGTAGATGGTTAGTTGCGAGAATCGAGTAAGCTCCTTCTGCAGATAGGTGGTCTTGAAATGTTCCCTAGTCGTCACGAACAGCTCGAGAGAATTTATTAACGCGTCCAATTTCGTGAGCGCCTCGTCGGACAGCGACTCTTCGTACCGTCCGTGGAGATTTCTGGCGATATACAGCTGCCAGGCGGCGTCGTAGCCGATTGCGGCCGACACCGACTTGAACGTTCCAAATTTCGTGTGCTCGAGCGTTTCGTCTACGCGATCGGCGTTCTCTTCGACAGTGTTTGCATACCGAACGATCAGCTCCCTCGTTTCTGGATCGTCGTAGTCGCTGACGGCCTCGGCAAGCTCTCTCGCGTACGATCGGTTTGACTCGACAAGCAATTCGAGGAGACGTGACGGCGAAGCGGGACTCGCCGGCACGTTCGCCGCTTCGGCGACGTTGGTCCGAAAGTTCAGTACTCCCTCGAGTTGATCGCGAGCGTCGCCGGCGGACGCGAACTCTTGAGAGAGGATCAGCTGGTTGATCGAGACGACGAGCGTGACCAGCGAAAACGTTCCGGCGATCATTCCGCCGGCGAGTCGCGTGATCGAGTCGTCGTTGGTAAAGGAGATGAATCCGATCTCGTTCAGCGAGAGAAACAGCAAAAAGACCACAAGGGAGATGAGTGATGCGATGAATAGTCGGTCCCCATCGACCAGTATCCACTCTTTGACTCGCGTAGCCGAGTCCGTCCGTTGTCCGATGTCGGCTCCGTAGGACTCTAGCGTTTCGTCGGCCTCGGAAGACCCCATATCCTCACAGTTACCGCAGCCGACAATAAGCGCCTGCGTTGCACACACTGATATCGTGTTCGTCGCCGTACTGTGACGAGTTCGAACCGATTCCGGGGTCTCGGTCGTCATCGAGTACCGCCGGAAACTGACGGTTCAAGGCCTACACTGAAATGCGTCCGTACTGTCGATCCGATCATGACGAGTCACGCAAAACGCCCGCTACCGCGATTGCAGCGCCGAACGCGGGGTCGGAAACGATGACGCGACCGGCACTGAGTCGCCGACGCGTCCTCGCCGCACTCGGTGCCGGAACGGGAACGGCCCTCGCTGGGTGTACCGGCGACGGCGCCAGTATCGACGGTGATCCCGAGTACGAGTCCGGTGACGTCGGGGAGATCGACGGCGACGAACGTTCGCCCGAGCAGATGACGGCGGCGCAGTCCCTCGCCGAACAGGAGATCAACGAAGGGGTCACGCCGCTTGACGTAATTTCGCTTACCGATCACGAGTTCGTCTTCGAGGACGACTACCACGGTTCGACCGTCCAGGGAACCGTCGAAAACGCGGGCGGCGATCGAGTCGAATTCGTAGAGGTCCGCGTTCGGGTGTACAACGACGAAGGCGAGCAACTCGGCCGCTATCTCGATACGACCGGCGATCTGGAGGGCGAGGAGGACTGGGAGTTTCAGGTCGTCATCCTCGAGTCGCCCGAGGATATCGCCGACTACGATATTACGGCACTCGGAACGCCGACGTAAGTCCCGTCGGACGTTCGGTCCCGAGGAACGGAACCAAGTCTGGACGCCGTTGTCACTCGTGGACTTCCTCGAGCAGGTCTCGAACCCGGTCGTTGCGCTGCTCGAGTGCGTCAACGGCGGCATCGGGATACGTCTCGACCGGTTCCTCGAGGGCCGGCGCTTCGTCCGGATCCGGCCAGCCGACGACAATACTGCCGACCGCGCCCTCGGATTCGTAGGGCGTTGAGACGTAATCGAAGACGCCTTCGACGTCAAAGATGCGGTCGAACGAGTCCCCCGGAGCCAACTCGCCGCTGGTCCACGGCTCGGCGTCGCCGGGAATTCGCTGTTGAGTGCCGTGGCTGTCGGGATGATACGCGGCGATCTCGTGATCGCCGTCGTTGGCGACCCATTCGACGGTTCCGCCGTCGACGAGGTGGACGACCGGCGGATCGACGTGCTCGTCGCCGCTGCTCGAGAGTTCGACCTCGACGTACGGTTTGGGGTCCCCAAGATCGGGATCGTCATCGCCCACCGGTCCTCTCAGACAACCGGCGAAACCGGTCGCGAAAGCGGTGACGCTCGTCGTCAACAGCCGTCGTCGGGTTCGTCGTCCGCTCACAAAGAGGGTTGGTTGGCGAGCGTCAAAAGAACGCGGGCGCTACGCTACGTCGCCCCGCGTGTCCGCTCGCCGATTCGCTATTTTAACACCGATAGCCGACGTATCGACCTGCAGCGCGAGCGTTTTTGACCGTCCACATCGTCGTTTCGACCCACGTGCCAGACGTCGATCTCGAGATCGAAGATCCGGACGCCGATTTCGATCTGAAAGACGAGTATAGCGCGACCGTTAACGTCTTTCTTCACTTTACGGTTCTCGGGATGATAACGCTGGTTACCGGTCGGCCGTTTCTGTTTCCGAGCCTCGGGCCGTCGGCGTATCTGATGGCGACCGGTGAACAGCCGCGGGCGGAAGGCGGCTACCACGTGATCGGCGGCCACGCCGTCGCCGTCGTCTGCGGGATGATCGCGTACGCGCTGGTCGGCAACGAAGTGAGCGCGTACGTCGTCTTCGACCGTCCCGATATCGCCTTCTCGTGGGAACTCGTCTACCTGATGGCGAGTGCGACGATCGCGATGATGCTCACGACGACCACGATGCTCCTGACGAAGACGAACCACGCGGCGGCCTGTGCGACGACTTTGATCGTCGCGCTCGGCCTGATGGGCGGGATCGAGGACGCGGCTATCATCGTGGTCGCCGTCGCCATCCTCTGGTATCTCCACGACCGCGTTATCTCGACGCTCGCCAAGCGGTTCGGGTTCAAACCGCGAGACGCGCGGGAGTAGTAGTTTGCGACTCGAGTCGCCTCACTCGAGTTCGAGATCTGGGTCGAGATCGTCCTCGATGAGTTCGTCGTCGACACTTTCGTAGACCGTCTCGACGGGCACGTCGAGGGTGTATGCCGGCCGTCCCTTTCCGGTCGGTGACACCTGGTCCGTTTCGATTTCCTCGACGAACCCCTCGTCTTCGAGTCGGTACAACGAGCGCATAACGTCAGCTTCGGTGAGCGTGCCGACGACCTCGGTATCGATCGCCTCGAGTTGGGTCGTACACGCGTGTCGAAGCACGTGCGTCTGGACTGGCGTTTCGTCAGATCGGTGCAACTCGGCGACGCCGAGCAGGACAACCTGATTCGTGAGCGAGAGTGAATCGAACCCCGGTTCCGATGCCATAGGGACCGATTACACGCCGACCGTGGTAGTCGTTCCCCTTCTATACATTGTGAGCGAGCGGCCGTGGCATTGGACACAATCGGGGGCCATGACGAGACCCACTCTCTCGAGCGCGTGGATTACGTGTTTTCTTCGTCCTGTAGCTCCGCGAGTTCGGCCTCGACTTCGCTGTCGTCGACGTCGGCCTCGAGGTCCTCGAGTTCGTCCTCGTCGACCTCGGCGTCCACATCGGATGCCGGCTCCGACGCTGCTCCCGATTCCGAGTCTGACTGACCCATATCGGATTTGAGCGTCTCGAGTTCGGCTTCGACGCCGCTGCCGGTCGAGAGCTCCTCGAGTTCGCGGTCGATGCTGTCCTTGTCCGAGAGCACGTCGTCGAACGCGCCGGACTCGTGGAGTTCGTCGAGGGCGGCGGCCCGCGCCTCCATGTCCTCGGTTTGCTCCTCGGCGCGTTCGATCGCGCGGCCGACGTCTTCGAACTCTTCGCCCGTGGCCGTCATGGCCTCCGATACCGTCGAACTCGCCTTGGCGGCCTCGTGGCGGGCTTTCATCGTCTCCTTTTTCGTGCGGAACTCCTCGATGCGGGTCTGGAGTTCGTCTTTCTGATCGATCAGGCTGTCCTGTTGGCTCTGAAGCTGCGAGATCTGGCGTTCCAGATCCTCGATCTGGTTCATCTTCGTCTTCTTCTTTTCCAGGGCGCGTCGCGCCAGATCTTCTCGGCCCTGCTGGACCGCCGTTCGGGCCTGTTCGTTGTGTTTATCGACGTTGTCCTCGAGGCGTCGTTTCTGCATCTCGAGGCGCTTTTTCTGCGTTGTCAAGTCGGCGATACCGCGTTTGACCTGCTGGAGCTGGTCGCGCATTTGCTCGTAGGAGTAGTCGAGCGTTTCGGTCGGATCCTCGGCCCGGTTGAGCACCGAGTTGATCTTCGACCGGATGACGTAGGAGGTCCGAGAGAGGATGCCCATACTCGTACGTATCGCTCGTTACCCTTAAAAACATCACATCAACGACAGTCAGCGACGAAACCGACCCCGTGACCGGTCTCTCTCGCTGATTTGATTATCCCTCGCGGTGACGGGTGAGCCATGACCGACGTGCTCGTTCCCGGTGGTCGCGACGTCCGCGGGACGCTCGAGGAACCGGGCGGCAGCGGCGGTGGTGACCCGAATGCGATCGTCGTCGCCTGTCCGCCACACCCCCAACACGGCGGCAGCCGAACCGACTCTCGTCTCGTCGCGGTGAGCGAGCGGCTTCGCGAGACCGGCGTCGCCTGTCTCCGCTTCGATTACGGGCCGTGGGACGACGGCTACGGCGAGCGCGAAGACGTCCGTAACGCCGTTCGATGGGCCGCCGACCGTTACGATACCGCCGTCCCGATCGGCCTGTTCGGCTACAGCTTCGGTGGGAGCCTGGCCCTGCTCGCAGCCGCCGACGTCGACCGCGAAGTCGCCGCCGTCTCCACCCTCGCACCGACGGCCCGTATCGCCGCCGATCTCGATGCACTCGCAGCCCTCGAGGACCTCGCGTGTCCGGTACAGGTTTGCTACGGCGAACGGGATTCGACCGTCGACTGGGAACCGATCGTCGAGCGCGCTCGAGCGCGCGGTGACGCGGTCACCGCACTGCCGTCCGATCACTTTTTCGTCAGCAAGAACGAGACGATCGCCGACGAAGTCGGGGACTTTTTCGAGCGGACGCTGCTCGAGTCGGGGTGATCCCGGCTCGAACTACAGCATGCCGCTTCGATTTTGGCCTTCTGCTTACTCTCGGCCGTGACGGGTCAGACACTTCGAGAGCCCGATCAACTCGACGGGTTCGGAGTTGTCCGGCGAGTAGACGACCATCTGCCCCTTCTCCATGTAGGGCACCTTCGACTCGAGGTTGCTCGGGATGTTCACGCTCTTGATGGCGTCCTCGTCGCCGAGGTTGAGGACGATCGTCGTGTTGATCTGCTTGAAGACCGCGTCGTGGATGTCCTGCGGATCCTGCGTGATGAGAAAGAGGCCGAGTCGCTCCTTGCGGCCCTGTTTGGCCGCTTCGGTGAACTTCCGGATGACCTTGCCCGCCTGCACCGAATCGGCGTCGGTCAGGAAGTTGTGGGCCTCATCCATCCCGAGGACGAGCGGCGTCTCCTTGATCCGGTCGTAGGTCGGATCGTTCGAGAGCTTCTGGTCGATCAGCAGCGAGGAGACCGCGAGGACGATCGCCTCCGTCGCCCGGGTATCGTTGATGTGGTAGGTCGGGACGACGGTCAGCCCGCCGGGCCGGACGAACTCGTGGACGAGTTCCGTGATCGGCCGCGCGTCCTGGTCGAAGACGTGACCGAAGCCGAGCACGCGACGGCGGACGGCGTCGAAGGTCGCCTCGTGAACGCGCCCGGACTCGTCGAGTTCCTCGCGCAGCGCGGGGTCGTCGAGGAACGTCGTGAACTCCTCGTAGGTGCCGCCGTCCCCGTACTGCTTTCGGAACCGCGGCAGGAGGACGCTGACGAGCGCGCCGTACTGATTGTCGTTCAGCCCGCTCCCCGCCACCAGCCACGGATTCTCGTGGACCATCGAAAACGGGATCGTGAACTCGACCTGCTCCGCGCGGTGGTGGCCGGCCGAGTACGACGCCGATCCGACCTTCGGAACGAACGCCGTCGTGTCCTCGTGACCACCGTAGGCGATTCCCTCGCGCTCGAGTCGCCGCGCGAAGTCGTCGTCCAGCCCGGCGTTGTCGTCGTGCATCTGGGCGTACTCGTCTTGGGGGTCGAACTGGACGACCGCGGTACCGACCTCGCGGCCGTCGTCCATGGGATACGTCCGGCCGTCGGCGAGATACTGTCGGAGAATGTTCTTCGCGCCGTGGGTCTTCCCGGAGCCCGTCCCGCCGGCGATCAGCGTGTGGCGAAAGACGAGCGGGTCGCCGGCCTCGTAGTCGTCTTTCAGCCGGTAATCGATCGTCGGCGGCGACGCCGCGGTTCTCACTTTCTCCCCGCCGACCGAAAGGTGTCCGAGAAAGACGCCGTCTTCGGGCATTTTCAGTCCGGTCTTGATCTCTTCCGTGTCGTCGGCCGTCCGGATCACCGTCTGGGGTTTGGGAACGCGGTCGGTCATCCGCCGTTTTAATTCGCCGTCATCGTCATACAGCACGGCGACCGGTTCGAGACTCGCGACGAACTTGTAATCGGCCTCGTCGACCTCGTCCGTTCGCATCGCCCGGCGTGCGTGGATCTCCGTCGCATCGTCGGCGTGGTACTGCTGGGCGTACTCGAGGCCCGTAATCCGACAGAAAAGCGTCTCTCCGTCGGGATAGGGCGCGAGCAGGTAGCTCCCGATGCGGATCGACGACCGGTTCCCCTGCGTGACGTACGCGCGCAGCGTCGTGTCGTCTTCGTCCTCGGCGATGCGCAGTCCCTGGGAGACGCAGATCGTGCCGATACCGACGTCCTCGCCGCGCGGTTCGACGGGCGTGGGTTCGAAGTCGTCGCTCGAGTTCCCGTTCTCACCTGTCGGTGCGTCGGTACTGGACGCGGACGATCCCGTTTCCTCGGTATCGGTCGCCACGTCGTCTGTCGCACCGGAATCGGCATCCGAATCGGCGTTGAATTCGCCGAAGTCACCCAGATCGGTCATATCAGGTCCATCCGGCCGGGCCCTCAAACGCGTTTCCCTCCGAACGCGAGTGCGACCGGCGGAACTATCGCTCAGTAGTCGACGATTAGCGGGGCCTAATCTACCATATCCTCGAGAAAACGAGCGTTCGGCGAGCAAGGGCTGCCCACTACCCGGTTGTGCTGGGGGTCACACGCCGGCGAACGGGGACAGAGAGATAGAGAGAAAGACCGGTGCCACGACGGCGGGCCAGTGCGGTGATTACTGGATAATCAGCATCGGCTGGTCGCGACGGGAGACCAGTCCGGACTCGTGGTCGAACTCGAGGACGCCGAGTTCGGCCATCATGGGGAGATGGGAGTGGTAGAGCGAGATTTTCCCGCGTTCGGCGTCGGGCAGCGACGCGATGTCGTACTCGGCGAGTTCCGAAGCGAGTTGCTCGATCGACAGCGGCTGGGCGTGGTTTGCGAGCACGGAGAGCACGCGCATTCGGACCGGGTGGACGAGCGTCTCGAGCAGCTCCGACCCGTCCTCGCCGTCACACAGTTCGAGCAGCGCCGAGAGGTCGGCCGGGTGGATCGGCGGCTCGTCGACGAGCTCGGCACCGGTCTCTGTGTCCCAGTCGACGATGTCGTACTCGGCCAGCCGCGGGAGGTGGTTGTGAACGAGGCTGATCCGAACCTGGTGTCGGGCCTGCCCGTTCGAGACGTCGAACTGCTCGTTCTCGACGATCGCCGTCGTCAGTTCCGTCAGCGACAGACGAGTCTGGTGGGTACCGAGAACCTCGAGCAGGCGAAGCCGTCGCGGGTGACGAAGCACGTCGTAGCACTCCGTCGGGACGTTTTCGAGGGGGTCCCGCTCGCGGTCACCGCCGAAGTAGGCTTTCGAACTCATTACTCATTCCAACTGGTGCAGTGGGCATAAGCCCGTTTCCAAAACGATTTGGCTCGAGAACGAGAGCTTACTCGTGTAATACCAGAATAACTCCCGAGGACGGCTGAAATACCTGTATAGCGGGAATGGTACGGACTCCTGAAAACGTAATATAATTCCCATAATCGGTTTTTCCAACCGATCATCGTCGGAAGAGACGGCGGTTCCGCGTCGCCGATTCGGACTTGACCGCCGAAAGTGCGGGTCCTCTCGCAGCGTCTGGGTATGCGCCGCGGTCTTTTTGCGGTCGCGAGTCCTAGTACCGCGTATGATTCTGGTACGCGGACGTGCCGGCGGGACCGAACTCACTGGCACGCTGTACGAACGGGGTGAACAAGCGCCCTCCTTTCGCGGCGCACCCGACGAAGACGCCGCGTACGTGTGGGTCTGCGACGAGTTCTACGAGGTCGACAGCGGCGGTTCGATCCAGCAACTCGACGACCGCGAGGTCAACCTCGCGTTCGAATCGCCGATGCCGCGGGGGTTCGATACGCGCGAGCAGGCCATCGAGAGCGCCAAAGAACACCTCCGGACGCAGTTCGCCCGCATCGGCGTCGATCCGGACACCGTCGAACTCGACGTTGAACGGGGCGATGTCGCCACCGAGCGGTAAGTCCCACCGGTACGCGGGTCGAACACGTCGCCGCTCGAGTACGTCGAAACGCTCGTGGTAGTTGGTGGGAACGCGACTGTTACCATCGGTGGCCGCCCCGAAGAAGTACCGTCGGCTCGAGTCGATGCCGGCGCCTAATACTCCTCGTCCCACCGGTGATCGTCGTAGGTCCGGTCCTGGGACGTGTCGAACTGCGTCTCGAGGGTCTCGCGGAGGGATCGCTTCTCCGATTGGCCGATACGGGCGAGTTCGTCGGCCTTCTCGATGATCGTCGGCGGTCCGTGGGCGATGGCGACGTCCTGTAACAGCTGGATCGTCAGCGCCTCGCGGGTCTCCGGATCGCGGATGAACGCGTAGGGGGCTTCGACCCGATAGATGAGATCGTCGCGCGGATCGTAGACGATGCAGAAGGTCACCTCGTAGTCCTCGAGCGGACGGTTGCGCTCGACGCCGAGCGCGTCACCGTCGACCGACAGGGGCCGATCGACGCCGCCCCGAGAGCGGAACCAGTTCGTGTAGGTCAGCGCCGACGTGTCTCGCTCCCAGCGCTCGCCGTCGACGTCCGAGACGTACTCGCCGCGCTCGAGCAGCCGGGTAAACAGCGCCGAATCGTCGGTCCACGGGGTGGCGACGTCAATATCGCGCTTGTTCTTCAGCGTTCGGGTGATCACGCGCGTCGCCGGATTCTTGACGAACCCGACGAGGGGCACGTCCCGGTCGACGAACTCCTCGACCAGTCGAATGTAGTTCTCGAGGACCGTTGTCGGCCTTGGATCCTCGAGCAGGAAGTCCGCGAGGTCGGGATGCTGGTCGGCCCAGCGGAGCAGTCCGCGGGGATACAGCGGGCCGTCGAGGACGAGCAGGTCTTCGACAGTTTCGGCGTGATCGCGGGCGTGTTTGCTCTCGGCGAGGTAGAGCGCGAGTGCGTGGACGACGCCTTCGGCAAACCGCGGTAGCGGCGGAATCTTCACGGCGCGACTCCGGCTGTAGCCCTCGTCGAACTTCCCCCACGCCTCGTCGACGGTCATCGTCTCGTCGTTCGAGTGGACCGTCATCACGGTGGTCCGCGAGCGGTGGAGGTCCAGGTCGCTCGGCGTCGCGCTCATCGCGGCCTGCGCGATGTCGATGACGAGGCCGTTTTTGAACGTCGTCGGATTGATCGTCCCCGCGTCGAGACCGTGCTCGGTCGGGAACGGTCGGTCGTGGAGGGCAACGTCCTCGCAGTCGACGTGTCGGCGGACCCGTTCACCGACCGGGTCGACGACCACTCTCCCGTCGTCGAGCAGCGGGTCGAGGAACTCCGCCCAGACCGTCTCGGCGAAGGCGCGGCGGTCGCGCTCGTCGGCCCCGTGATCGATCCGTCTCGCGAGCCGCGCGATGCCGTCGAAGTGAACCGGATCGAGTGTCATATGCTGTGGCGCACAGTCCACCCGCAAAAAGTCAGCGGTCGGCTCGGTAGTCTCGTATTAACTCGAGGGCGTGTAAACTATTATCAGAAAAATTATATGTGGGTGGCGGATGAACGACGATATCCCGATGTCCGAACGTGGTGTGAAAGCGGCCGAAACCGAGACCGAGGCCGATCCGATCAACTGGCGGCGAGACGGTGCCGAAATTACGCTCTACGACGAGGCCAACGCCGACGCCTGGATCAGTCTGACGTTCGAAGCCGGCGTCCCGCCGGAGCACCGACTCTACATGATCTGTGACGACTGTGGCGCCGTCCTCGCTCAGCGGACCGCGCCCGGTCACGGTACCGTCTGTGGCGACTGCGGTGCGACGTTCGAACACTGACTGTTCGGCGTGATTTTTCTGACCGGGTCTCGAGTCTGAGCGGTTGTCTTCATCCCGTAGAGACAGTCACCGCTAGCGTGAAGAGCATTTTATAGCTGGTTGACGTTTGCTCGGGTGAGACGAACGGACGGTTCTCCGGTCCCGTTGAATTAGTGATCAGCTATGTGCGCTCAGACCGAAACTGCCGAGATCGATTCGGACCGCGACGCGACGACGATCAGGCTCGACGACCTCACCAAGCGATACGGCAACGTCACCGCTAACGACGCAGTCAGCTTCAGCGTCGACGCCGGCGAGATATTCGGCTATCTCGGCCCGAACGGTGCGGGGAAGACGACGACCATTCGGCTGCTGCTCGGCCTGATCAAACCGACCGCCGGTACCGCAGACGTGCTCGGCGCCGACATTACCGATCGACGAGCGCTCACCGAGGTGAAAGCCGATATCGGCTATCTGCCGGATTCACTCGGATTCGAGGAGCGCCTGACTGGACAGCAGGTCCTCGACTACTTCGCCCGGATGCGCGGCGACGAACGGCGAGCGGAGCTGCTGGAGCTGTTCCATCCGCCGCTCGAGAAGCCCGTCGAGACGTACTCGCACGGGAACAAGCGGATGCTCGGGATCGTCCAGGCGTTCATGCACGATCCGGAGCTGGTCATCCTCGACGAACCGACGTCAGGGCTGGACCCGCTCAAACAGGACCGACTCCACGCCTTCCTCGAGGACGAACGAGACGCCGGGAAGACGATCTTCTTCTCCTCGCACGTCCTCAGCGAGGTCCAGCGCGTCTGCGACCGGGTGGGGATCATTCGCGACGGCGGGCTGGTCGCCCTCGAGGATATCGACGACTTGCTCGAGCGCGGCGGAAAGGACGTTCGCGTGCACCTGGCCGAGCCGGTCGACGAGAAGCGGTTCACGACGCCGGCGATGATCGACGTCGAAACCGTCGACCGAACGGTTCGGTTCACGTACACCGGCGAGGCCAACGCGCTGTTGGGGCACCTCGTACGGTTCGATGTCGAGGATGTCGAGATCGCCGATCCACAGCTCGACGATATCTTCAAGCACTATTACGGGGACAGCACCCCCGGAGAGACAGGATGACGGCCATCCTGCGTGTCGAGTCGCGGAAGCTGGTCCGGGGAACGGTGATCCTGACCGGACTGCTCGTCGTGCTCTCGGCGTTTTTCTTCGTCGTCTTCCCGAGCATTCAGGAGGAGGCGGAGCTGTTCGAGGAGGTGTATCCGGACTACTTGCTCACCCTCCTGGGGATCGAAGAACTCCACACGATCGAGGGGTTCATCGGCGGCTACATTTTTCCGTTCATCTGGATTCTACTGGCCGGAATCTACTTCGCATATGTCTGTGCGGGCATGATCGCGCGAGATATCCGGACGCGACGGATGGATCTCACGCTCTCCAATCCGGTCTCGCGGGAGTCGGTCGTCCTCCAGAAGGTCGCCGCCCTGTGGGTCCCCGTCGTGGCGTTGAACGTTGGGATGATGGCCGTCTTGTTCGCCGGCGCGGCCGCCCTCGGTGAGCCGATCGATCTCGTCTCCCTCGCGATGGTCCACCTGCTCGGGGTTCCCTACCTGCTGGTCTGTGCCGGGATCGGTATCCTCCTCTCGGTCGTTGTCGATCGCGTCGAAACCGCCCAGACCACGGCGTTGGTCCTGGTGTTCGCGCTCTGGTTGGTCGACGGCCTCTCTCAGATGAACCCCGACTTCGAATGGATCGGCGATATCACTCCGAGTCGGTACTACGATCCGTCGGCGATCCTCGTCCGCGAGGAATATGCCCTGATAGACGCTACGATCCTCCTCGTGACGTTCCTCGTTCTGGTCGGCGTTGCCGTCCTCGCCTTCGTCCGGAGGGATATCTAGCATGACGGCTATCCTCCGCCTCGAGTCCAGAAAGCGCGTCCGTGGATCGGTCGTCCTGATCGCCGTCTTCGCCGTACTATCGGCCCTTTATTTCTCGATGTTCCCAGGGATACAGGAGGAGATGGACGTCTTCGAGGACGCGTTCCCGGAGTACATGTTCGACATGTTCGGGATTGAGCAACTCCACACCATCGAGGGGTTCATCGCCGCCGAGATCTACTCGTTCTTCTGGAGCCTCCTCCTCGCGATCTACTTCGCCTACGTCGGGGCCGGACTGATCGCAAGCGACGTCCAGGACCGAAAGATGGACCTCACGCTTTCGAACCCGGTCTCGCGGGAGTCGGTCGTCCTCCAGAAGGTCGCCGCCCTGTGGGTCCCCGTGGTGGCATTGAACGTCGGGGTCCCGATCATCGTTTACGTCGGCGCGCTCGTCATCGGCGAATCGTTCAACCCCGTCGCGCTCGCGATGGTCCACCTGCTATCGATTCCCTACCTGCTGGTCTGTGCCGGGATCGGCCTCGTGCTGTCCGTCGTCGTTGATCACGTAAGACGAGCCAGAGCGACGGCACTGACCCTGGTGTTCGTCCTCTGGCTGGTCGACAGCGTCTCCCGCGTGGATCCGGACTACGAGTGGATCGGTACGCTCACCCCGAGCCGATACTACGAGGAGACGGACATTCTCGTCCACGAGGAGTACGCGTTCCTCGACGCCGGCCTCCTCCTGGCGGTCTTTCTCGTTTTGATCGTCGTCGCCACTGTTGTTTTCACGCGCCGGGACATCTGAAATCGCCGCCCACTCTCTCGCCCACGTGCTGTCGCTCCCGACACCCACCCGTTAACACTCACCGTGCGATGAACGAGGGGACGGGCTATATTCAGATCGGCGGTGTGGAATCGTTTCATGATACTGAGTCGAAGAGACGCGCTGCGGCTCGCAGGGGCCACCGCGACGGCGACTGTTACCGGACCCGCGGTTGTCGCTCAGGACGACCCCGACGACGATCTCCCGGCGTACGACCAGTGGCTCACGCTCGAGGACGGCGCGCTCGAGTTCGCGTACCTCGATTGGGGTGCCCTCAGCGAGGTCGTTCAGGCCGATCTCGAGGAGGCGGACCCCGGTGAGGAGGTTCCGTCGGAGTACGAGACGGACCCGATGGTCGGGCCCGTCTCGGAGGCCGCGCTCTCGACGTACCTGTTCGTCGGGCTTTCGCTCGGCCAGTTCCGGCTCGGCAGACTCCTCGAGGAGGGCGCGTTCGAATCGACCGTGGACGGCCTGTTGCAAACGCCCGCCGCGTTCGTCGTTACGGGAGACCTGATGCCGGAAGAGATCGACGCGCAACTCACTGCCGAGCCCGAAGCGGAGTTCATCAGACAGTTCGAGTCGACCGACGAAATCGCAGGCGCGGATGTCTACACTCCGGTCGACGGGACCGATGACGCCGCCATTGCCGTTGACGACGATGCACTCGCGGTTGCCACCGCAGCGGAACTCGGCAGCGAGACCGAGCCGACGACGGCGCTCGAGACGACCGTCGGCGCCGCGGCGGGCGACGTTGAGCGGGCGACGGAGGAGTCAGAGCCGTTCGAGTGGCTCCTCGAGACTGCCGGGGGCGGCGACATCGTCGTCGGCCAGTACGGCGACCCGTCCGACCCCGAGTTCACGTTCGACGGACTCGAGGACGCCGAGGGGGTCGTCTCGTCGCTCACTGCCGCAGACGCGGAGACGGCCACCGGGGAGTTCGCGGCGCTCGTCGACGATCCGGACGAGGCGGCGCTCGAGGAGGTCATCGGCACCTCCGCCGACGAGCGAGATCTCGATATCGACGGCGACCGCGTGACCGCGACGGGCACCTGGCGCGAAGATATTACTGCGACTGCGGGGTCGGGATCGATGGACTAACCGCCGGCTCTCGCCGGCAGCTTACTCGAGAATTCGTTCCTGGACGTTCCCGGTCGGCATCATACACTGTTCTTTCTTGCCGAAGATCCGGTACCGGTGTTCGGCGACGAGATCGTAGACCCAGTTACGGAAACGACGCGGGAGGAATCGGGTGGGCCCGAGCAGCCGGTAGACCCCGCCCAAGTGCTGGGCGATGCGGATCACCGCACCGGATTTGACGTAGGCGTCGCCCCCCTCGATCAGGACCACGGAGTCGAGGTCGTGGTTCTCGAGGCCGTGCTCGGCGAGCAGTTCTTGCCCGACCTCGGATTGCAGCGACGCGAAGTGAAACTGCCCGTCCGTGTCTCTCGGGACGATGAACTGCACGAAGCCGTGACAGAGGTTGCAGACGCCGTCGAAGAGGACGATCGGAGCGCCCTCCGGAATGTCCGTGCCCATCGGATACCGGAGGTTGGGACGAGCGACAATTCAGCGTTCCGGTTGCCCCGATTCGGGCCGGGAGCGAGTTCGTTCGCCTCGCCGCACCCGTTCGCGCGACAACGACAGCTAATTACGGAGCGCAGGTGACCCGTCGCACATGGACGCAGCGCTGATCATCCTCGACGGCTGGGGACTCGGCGACGGGACGAGCAGGGACGCGGTCGAAGCGGCCGCAACGCCGAACTTCGACCGGCTGGCAGACGAGGGGGCGTACGGCACCCTCGAGGTCGCGGGCCGACGGGTCGGGCTTCCGGACGGCCAGATGGGAAACAGCGAGGTTGGACACCTGAACATCGGGGCCGGACGCGTGGTTCACCAGGAGTACACGCGCATCTCGGACTCGATCGCGGACGGTTCGTTTCGGGAGAACGACGCCATCAATTCGGCCTTCGATCACGCCCGTGAAAACGGGGGCCGCGTCCACTTCCTCGGCCTCGTCAGCGACGGCGGGGTCCACGCCGATCACGAGCACCTCCACGCCCTGATCGAACTGGCGGCCGACCGCGACGTCGAGGCCGTCACCCACGCGTTCACCGACGGCCGGGATACCTCGCCGACGGGTGGGCGAGAGTATCTCGCCGCGCTCGAGGACGTCGTCGATGAACACGGAACCGGCGACGTGGCCACCGTTTCAGGTCGATACTACGCGATGGATCGCGACCAGAACTGGGAGCGGACGAAGCGGGCCTACGATGCTATCGTCAACCGCGAGGGCGACTGGACCGCCGAGTCCGCCGTGGAAGCGGTCGAACGGTCCTACGACCGGGACGTGATGGACGAGTTCGTCGAGCCGACCGTGATCTCGGAGCAGCCGGCGCTCGAGGACGGTGATTCGGTCGTCTGGTTTAACTTCCGCTCGGACCGCGCACGGCAGCTGACTCGCATGCTCGCGGATATCCGACCCGAGGACTGGATCGACGAACTCGAGACCAGCCCGCCGGAGACGGCGGTCGTCATGCTGACCCAGTACGACAAAACGTTCGACCTCCCGATCGCCTACCCGCCGAACCAGCCCGAACAGGTGCTCGGCGAGGTGCTCGCCGATCACGGAAAGACGCAGCTCCGGATCGCCGAATCCGAGAAGTACGCCCACGTCACCTACTTCCTGAACGGGGGGCGCGAGGTCGAGTTCGACGGCGAGATTCGGAAGATCGTCGAAAGTCCCGACGTACCGACCTACGACCTACAACCCGAGATGAGCGCGCCCGAAGTGACCGACACCGCGATTGACACCGTTCGAGCCGACGATCCGGACGTGCTCGTACTCAACTACGCCAATCCCGACATGGTCGGCCACACGGGCGACTACGAGGCGGCCATCGAGGCCGTCGAGGCCGTCGACGCGCAACTCGGGCGACTCACCGATGCGCTCGAGGGGGCCGGCGCGCACGTTCTCATCACCGCGGATCACGGCAACGCCGACGATATGGGCACCGAAGAGAATCCGCACACGGCACACACCTACAACCTCGTGCCGCTGCTCTACCGTGCTTCGGACGGCACCGACGGCAGCCGAACGATCCGCGAGGGCGGCACGCTCGCCGATATCGCGCCGACGATGCTCGAACTGATCGGTCTCGATCAACCGCCGGAGATGACCGGAGAGACGCTGCTCGAGTAAGGCGCTCGGGGCTGTTGGGGGTTCGTTTTCCCGTTCGTTCGTGAGTTCGAGTACCAGCAGCGCGGGTCGCTATCCACTCGAGAGCGATTCGCCGATCGAACCCGTTCAAACCGGGGGACCTCCAGGTCACATGCTACGGTCCTCGGTCTGGTGCTCGCGCACGACCGCCCCGGTTGGCCACAACGGATAACACCGACGTTGCTCTACTCGTACGTCCGAATCGCATGATCTCGATCCCGTGGCCAGCCGCCGCCTCGATCCTCTCCGGAGTCGGGACAGTGGTCCTGTTCTCGTATCTCTGGCGACACCGCGGCAGACCGGGCGTGAACTGGTTTCTGCTCACGCTCGTCGCGCAAGCGGTGTGGTGTTTGTCATACGGCGTCTCGCTGCTCGTCTTCGATCCGACCCTGCGGTGGTGGCTCGAGGTCGCGACCTGGGTCGGGATTTCCTGGACGGGGCTGCCGTTTCTGGCGTTCGGCCTCGAGTACACCGGTCGTGGACGACTCGTGCAAACGCCGTGGTTCGGCGCGTTGGTGTCCGTCCCGGTCCTCACGACGGTGCTGGTCGCGACGAACCCGCTCCACGAACTCGTCTGGAGCGAGTTCCGGCTGGACCCGATCTTCGGAGCGGCAACGGTCGCCTACGAGTTCGAGGCGTTGGCGTTTTTCGCGATCATGAGCGGGACGGTGTTCGCAGCGGCGGGGACGTTGCTCCTGTTCGACACGGTCGTCAGCTACGGTCCGCTGTACCGAACGGAGGCCCTCGCCGTCGGCCTGAGCACGCTGCCTCCGGGGATCGCTCTGCTCGTCTGGCTTTTCGGAATCGGGCCGGTTCCGCAGCTTAACCTCTCTGCGGCCATGTTCCTCCCGCACGTGCTACTCGACGCCTACGCGTTCGTCGGCGGCCGGATGTTTACGTACAGCCCGTCGGTCCGTCGAACCGCCGACCAGTCGGCGGTCGAAGACCTCGAGAACCCGTTTCTCGTCGTCGACACCGACGAGCGAATCGTCGACTGCAATCCGGCGGCCGAAGCCCTGTTCGGCGTCACGGCGACCGACGTCTTGGGCGAACCGTTTGAACACGTCACCGAACTGTCGATCGACGACGGCCGGACGGAGGTCGTTACGCACACCAGTCGCGGCGAACGCCGCGAGCTTGCGGCGTCGACGTCCGCGCTGCAAAACGGGGCGGGACGAGCCGTCGGTCACACCGTCATTTTACAGGATATCACCGACCAACGTCGGCGCGAACAGCGCCTCGCGATCCTGAACCGGGTGTTGCGCCACAACCTGCGAAACGATATGACCGCCGTCCGCGGCTACGTGTCTCTGGCTGCCGACCGCGCCAACGACGACGACCTCACGGCGACGCTCGAATCCGTCCACGACGACGTCGACGCGGTGATCGAGATGGGCGAAAAGGCCCGCGACTTCGAACGAGCGATCGACACCGCGACCGATTCGCCACCACCGCTCGCGGTCCGGGACGTCCTCGAGTCGGTCGCCGCCGATATCGAGGCGTCACGGGACGGCCGCGTCGAGGTGGCGGTTCCCGACGACCTCGCGGTGCGAGCGGATCGGGACCTGTTCGAACTCGCCTTCGCGAACCTCGTCGAGAACGGCCTCGTCCACAGTACTGCGGAAAAGCCCCGCGTAACGGTCGAGGTCAGCGGCGATTCGCCGGCCCGGACCGTCACCGTTACCGTCCGCGACAACGGGCCAGGACTTCCGGACCACGAACGCAGCGTCCTCGAGCAGGGCGAAGAAACGGCGCTCGAGCACGGCAGCGGACTGGGACTGTGGATCGTCACCTGGTGCGTGACAGCGCTCGGCGGCGACCTCGAGTTCGATACCGATGAAACCGGGACTGCGGTTTCGGTTCGCCTTCCGGTCGTGAGCGAATCGGTCGAAGCCGCGGTTCAGGCTCCCGACCCGTCCTGATACGGACAAACGCGATGTTAGAGAGCACATCGCGACGCTCGAGGAGACGGCGGCGCTCGCGCGGCTCTGTCGCGATGTACGCCACGAACGCGGACCTCGGCTTTCCGTCTCGGGCGGCGAGAACCACCCGCACGGACCTCGAGGAGTGGATCCACGACGCGCGGGTGTACGTCGCGATTCGAGAGGGCGCACTCGCCGGGATGCTCCGCTACCGGGAGGCGGGGAAAAAGGGCGATCCAGAATTCGGCCGCTTCGCGGTGCCGCCGCAGGCCCGCGGCGAAGGGATTGGGAGCGCGTTGCTCGATCAGGTCGCGTCGTCAGGATACCGCGCGCGAGGCGGACGCCGAGCGGATTCGGCTGCGGACGTTCGACGGCCACCCGTTTCTGCCGGCTCTCTACCGCCGACGCGGCTACCGGAAAACGCGGGTGTGACCGCTCGAGGATGCTCCGTTCGACGTGTTACACATGGCGAAGCCGCTGTAATCGGTCGGCCGTGTCTTTCGGCGGGAACGCGGTCGTTCGAGATGTCGTCCGTTTTTGCTCCCACTGTCGGTTTTACAACGGTTCGATACCAGGAAACTCGTATGAGCGACGATCCAGACAGCCACGAGTTCGCCACGAACAGCATTCACGCCGGCCAGGAATCCGATCCGACGACGAGGGCTCGAGCGCCGCCGATCTACCAGACGACCTCCTACGAGTTCGAGGATACGGATCACGCGGCCGCCCTGTTCGGGTTAGAGGAGACCGGCAACATCTACTCGCGGATCATGAACCCGACGAACGCGATGTTAGAGGAACGCATCGCGACGCTCGAGGGCGGCGTCGGCGCGCTGGCCACGGCGTCGGGAATGGCCGCCTTCGACCTCGCGACGTTCATCCTCGCCGACGTCGGGGACAACATCGTTTCGGCGTCCTCGCTCTACGGGGGAACCTACACCTATCTCACGCACACCGTCGCCAAGCGCGGCATCGAGACGACGTTCGTCGACACCCTCGATTACGACGCCTACGCGGAGGCCATCGATGACGACACCGCGTTCGTCCACCTCGAGACGATCGGGAATCCCGCGCTCGTGACGCCCGACATCGAACGCATTGCCGACATCGCCCACGATCACGACGTGCCGCTGTTCGTCGACAACACGTTCGCGACGCCGCATCTGTGCCGGCCGCTGGAGCACGGCGCAGATCTGGTCTGGAACTCGACGACGAAGTGGATCCACGGCGCGGGGACGACGGTCGGCGGGATACTGGTTGACGGCGGCTCGTTCCCGTGGGACGAGGGCGACTATCCCGAGATATCGGAGCCGAACCCGGCCTATCACGGCGTCAACTTCTACGAAACCTTCGGCGACATGGCGTTCTCCGTCGTCGCGCGAACCCGTGGCCTGCGCGACCTGGGTAACCAACAGTCGCCGTTCGACGCCTGGACGACGCTCCAGAAACTCGAGTCCTTACCCCTGCGAATGGAGAAACACTGCGAGAACGCGATGGCCGTCGCGGAGTTCCTCGAAGGCCACGAGCAGGTTTCGTGGGTCAACTACCCCGGCCTCGAGAGTCACGAGACTCACGAAGAAGCGAGCAAGTACCTCGAAGGTGGCTACGGCGGCATGATCACGTTCGGACTCGAGGGCGGCTACGACGCCGCGGAGACGGTCTGTAACGAGGTCGAGTTGTTCAGTCTCCTGGCCAACGTTGGCGATGCGAAGTCGCTGATTATCCACCCCGCGAGCACGACCCACCAGCAACTCACCGAGGAGGAGAAACTCGCAAGCGGCACCACGGACGATCTCGTGCGCCTCTCCGTCGGCATCGAGGACGTCGACGATATCATCGCGGATCTCGAGCAGGCACTCGAGTCGGCATGAGATCGGCGTAGCCGTTCGGTTTCGTTTTCAGGGTTTCGGTGTTTCAGTGGGTAACGTTTCAGCATTTCAGTGGTTTACCGGACCGACAACAGCCCCTGCGGTTAAGGTGTCGGGGTTCGATCCATCGGATATGGCGACAGGGTTACTTACCGACGAGGCGGCGGAGCAGATCGTGACGACCTGCCGGACGGCCGTCGGCGATAGCCTCAGATCGGCGACCTACTTCACTCGTGACGACTACGAACAGCTGTATCTCCGCGAGGACTTAGAGCGGGATGCCGATCTCTCGACGTTTATCGGCCACGAGTGGCGGGGTTTTACGACCGCCCAGACGGCCTACGAGAACTCCGAACTCGGCGACTACAACTACACGATTCGCGTCTTCGACAACGGCTTTCTGATCCGCGTGACCAACGACAGCGAGGGTGTGCTGGTCACGACGGACGGTCTCACGCTGAAGGACTTCGAAGAAGTTGCGACGGCGCTTAATTCGTTCCTCGGCGATCGCGAGATCGACTAGCTGAGAGAGCGTCGGTCGATCGAGTCGTCGGTTTCGTCGGGCGCATCGCTGGCATCGCGAGGAGCGTCGTCCGTGTTCCCCCCGTCCGCCTCGGCGGACTGACTCGAGTGGGATCCGATCGGCAATCCACACCCGAGTTCTCCGTCGATACCGAGGAGGCGGGCGAACCGGCGGCGTTCGGCGGCGTGTCTATCGAGACTCATGCCAACTGAAAACGGCAATGTCCGTTGTAGTAATGCAGGGCATTTGCAACGGAAACCGCCGACTACGATCGTGAAACGATCCCGGCGCAGTCGGGCGATTTCGACGCTGTAACTGTTTCGTACGATGACGGAGTAGCACGATGCAAGCTCCGAGACGTGCCCTCGCTCACCCTTCCCGGACGGGGCTGATCCTTCGGCGGTGCGTAACACCCTTTTTACTGACGCCCGTTATTTCGACAATGACCGAAGTTCCAGATTCTGTCGCGCGCCAACTCGAGTCTCACGACGCGTTCGAATCGGTCGCCGACTCGTACCGACTCACGACGACCGTCTTCGACACGACCGTCGGGGCGACCGAGGCGGACGGCAAACGAGACGGACGGTTCCACGTCACCGTCTCTCTGCCGACGCTCGATGCCGCCGTCGCGGACGAAACGGTCGCCACGGTCGTCGAGGACGGCTGGTTCGAGACCCTCGAGCGCCGCCTGGAGGACGTCTTTACCGTCGCACACACGAGCACGCACGAGGAGCCCGTGGTCGACCGCGACGCCACCGAGGTCACCGTGACCCTCGAGTACGTCGCCTGGGACGCCGGGGAGGGTGTCGAAGACGCCAAGGCCCTCATCGAGTACGTCGAGGGAACGTACGCGCAGGGAATCATTCCCGGATACGAGTATCAGGGTGCAGCGGCGACGCTGCTCGAGAACGCTCAGAGCCGCGGTCAGCAGGCCGCGGACGGCGATACGGAAAGCGGCGGCATGCCGATGTGATACCCTCCCGGGGTAATTGATGCAGTTTTTTCGCGCCGCAACCGGCGGCGAACGGTTACGCTGTCGGTTCTGCCCTTGCCAAAATTCCGACCGGCCGATGATCGACGACCCGTTCCACGCGTATCACACCGGCGAGCGAAAGGCTCGAGCCGACGCGAGCGTCGACGGGAAGCGAGGAGGCGAGTAATCGAACTTGGGGCGGGTTCGGTCCACAGCAACCCGCGCAGCGCAAAATTCGGTCTCATACGGATTGCTGTAACTATTTCCCGCCGATCACCGACCCCGTCCCTGGTGATCGGCGGTCATTGACTCCAGTAAACCGTATCAGTCCATCGCGATGTACGTCTTCGTGTCGCTCACGCCCTCGAGCGCTTGCACGTTCGTAGAAACGGTCTCGAGAACGTCGTAGACCTCGGGGGCGTCGATTTCCGCGATGATGTCGTAGGCGCCGGCGACGATGTGGGCGGCGGAGACGGCTTCAATGTCTCTAATCGACGTAAGGAGCCCCTCGGACTTTCCAGCGGCTGTTTTCACCATGATAAACGCGTGAACCATCTGTCGGTAGTGTGGTACAGCTTCTCACGACTAAAAACTTTGCCCGGCCGACTGATCGGTTCGAACGAATGGCATGGTATACGGGGGCAAACTTATTGACGAGGGCGGGCGTACTCGTGTTCATGCGGTTCGTGATTATCGGGGCAGGACGAGTTGGCCTACGTACCGCGCGCGTCTTACGCGATGAAGGCCACGAGGTGACGCTGATCGAACGGGACGAGTCGAAGATCCGACGCGCCCGCACACAGGAGTTTAGCGTCGTCGAGGGCGACGGCTCCCGCGAGGAGATCCTCGAGGCGGCCGACGTGACGAACGCCGACGCTCTCGGTGCGCTGACGGGCGACCTGAACGTTAATTTCACCGCCTGTATGATCGCCAACCACTACGGTTGCCGGACGATCATGCGGATCGACGAAGCCTACCGCGAGGAGATCTACCGCGAGTACGCCGACGAAGTCGACGAGGTGATCTATCCCGAACGGCTCGGCGCGATCGGCGCGAAAAACGCCCTGCTCGGTGGGACGATTCGCGCGATCGCGGACATCGCCCCGCACTTACAGGTCGTCGAACTCACGATCACCAACGGCGCCCCGGTCAACGGCTACACGATCAGCGAACTGCAACTGCCCGCCGACGCGACCGTTCTCGCCTTCGGCAAGCACGACCAGCCGCTTGGCATTCCGGACGAAGATCTCTCGCTTGAGGACGGCGATCGACTCGTCGTGCTCGCTGACTTCGACGTGTTGAGCGAGGTGCGCCAGCTGTTGGTCGGCGAGTCGCCGGGGAAAGCCGCCGCGAACGCGGGCTCGGACGCGACCTCAGGCACTGGAGGTGTCAACTGATGGTTACGGCATTTGTCATGATCAAGGCGAACACGGGCGAGGCGGATCGGCTCCGAGACAGCATCGAGACGATCGAGGGCGTCCAATCGGCCCACATCGTCGCGGGGGACGTCGACATCATCGCGAAAGCGCAGGTCGAGACTCCGGCCGCGGTCAAAAACATCGCCGCGACCCAGATTCAGGGGATCGACGGCGTCGAGAACACGCAGACATACATCGCGATGGACTGAAGACGTTTCGTTTCCCCCTTCTTTCGCCAACCGAACCGCCGTCGAACGCGGCTCGTTCAGTGCTCGAGATCCTCCGTCTCCCGGTCGGCCGTGAACTCCTCGAGCCACTGCTGCTGTGCCGTCAGCCGGGGCGGTCGTTCGTCGTAGACGGGCTCGAAGACGTCCTCGAGGGTCGGCTCCGGCGTCGATTCGGCGACCTCGACCGCCTCGTCGAGTTCCGCTTCGGCCTCCGCCTCGACGGTGCTGACGAACTCGTCGTCGAGCACGCCCTGCTCGCGGAGGTAGGTCCCGTATCGCTCGAGCGGATCCGCGGTCCGCCAGTCTGGAAGGTCCTCCCGCTCGTCCTGATAGCGCGAGGGATCGTCGCTGGTGGTGTGGGCACCCTGCCGATAGGTCAGACTCTCGACGAGGACGGGGTCTCCGTTCCGTGCCGACTCGAGGGCGTCCGCGACGGCCGACCGGACGGCGAGCGGATCGTTGCCGTCGACGCGCACGCCCTCGAAGCCGTAGGCCGCGGCTTTCTGGGCGATCGTGTCGCTGGCGGTCTGTCGCTCTCGAGGGAGCGAGATGGCCCAGTGGTTGTTTTCACAGAAGAACACGACCGGGGCGTCGAAGACCCCGGCGAAATTGAGTCCCTCGTGAAAGTCGCCTTCGGAGGTCGCGCCGTCGCCGAAGTAACAGCAGACTGCGTGTCCGTCACCCCGACCGTCGCCGCGGTCGGTCGAGCCGTCGTACTCCATCGCCATCCCGATCCCCGCCGCGTGAGGGATCTGCGTGGCGATCGGCACCGCTTGCGGGAACACGTTCAGGTCGTGGTCCGAAACGTACTCGGGGTGGCCCCGCCGAAAGAGCAGGATGTCGCTCATCGGGACGCCGTAGGCGATCTGCATCGCGTTCGATCGGTAGGTCGGGACGAGCCAGTCGTCGTCAGCCAGCGCGTGGGCGGCCCCGACCTGTGAGGCTTCCTGTCCCTTGAAGGGCGGATAGCCGCTCATCCAGCCCCGCCGTTGCAGGGCCAGTGCTCGCTCGTCGAACCGCCGCGTGCGTACCAGATCCCGGTAACACGCGAGGGCGTCGTCTACCGACCACCGCGTCTGCTCGATATCCTGCTCGCCGATAACCCGGTGCATGGGCGGGATGAGTATCGGACAGGTAAAAGTGATTTCGTCATGTCGCGTCGCCGACTCGCGTCCCGCGGCCGGTCAGGCGTCGGGAATTGCGCCGGCCAGGGCTTCCCGTACCCGTTCGAGGACTGCATCCGGCTTCCGACTCGCGTCGACGCGAACGAATCGTTCCGGATCGCGCTCGAGGAGCCGTTCGTAGTTCTCGGACACGGACTCGAGGTACTCCGCGCGTTCGAACTTGTTCGTCGCACCCGCCCGTTCCGCGGCGGTTTCCGGGTCGACGTCGAGGTAGATCGTCAGATCCGGTTCGATCGAAAACGGGGCGTGAATGTCGACGACGTACTCGAGCGGATCCTCGAGTTCGTGGCGTTCCGACGCCGCGAGCGTCGCGCCCTGGTAGGCGAATCGGGAGTCGGAGTAGCGGTCCGAGATCACGAGTTCGCCGCGCTCGAGCGTGGGTTCGATCTTTCGCGAGAGGTGGTCGGCGTGGTCGGCGGTGTAGAGGAAGAGTTCGGCGAGCGAGTCGGCGTCGTCGTCTTCGATCGATCGGTAGACGGCGTCGCCGTACCAGGAGTCGTTCGTTGGTTCCCGCGTGAACGTGGCCTCGGGGTAATCGTCCCGTAGCGCCTCCCAGACCGTCGTTTTCCCGCTCCCGTCCAGTCCCTCGAGCGTGACCAGCATGGACACACCTCGTAGAGAGAGCTACAACTATCTGTCGAGAATCGTCGCGTGCCAAACCACGGAGGCGATCAGCTATTTATCGCTGCGTGGTCATATCCGACGTATGAAGGTCCTCGTCGCAGGCGGCACCGGTTTTATCGGCACGAATCTCTGTACGGAACTCGACGACCGCGGCCACGACGTGACGGCGCTCGCTCGCGATCCCAGCGACGGCGATCTTCCCGCGGGGGTCGACCGCGCCATGGGGAACGTCAGCGCGTACGACTCCATCGCCGACACCGTCGCGGGCCACGACGCCGTCGTCAACCTCGTCTCGCTCTCGCCGCTGTACCAACCGCCGAACGACACCGACCACGAGACCGTCCACCTCGGCGGCACGGCGAATCTCGTTCGGGCCGCCGAAGACGGAGACGTCGATCGATTCGTCCAGATGAGCGGACTCGGTGCGGATCCGGACGCACCGACGGCGTTTCTCCAGACGAAGGGGAAGGCCGAGGACATCGTCCGGGACTCACACCTCGCGTGGACGATCTTCCGCCCCTCCGTCGTCTTCGGCGACGGCGCCGAGTTCCTCGAGTTCACCAAACAGTTGACGACCCCCTACCTGACGGGCCTGCCGGGCGGCGGCGAGACGCGGTTCCAGCCGATCTGGGTCGGCGACCTGGTTCCGATGCTCGCGGCCGCGCTCGAGGACGGTACTCACGTCGGTGAAACCTACGAGATCGCCGGCCCGCAGATCGTGACGCTGGCGGACGCGACGGAACTCGCCTACGCCGCAGCGGGGAAGTCGGTCACCATCGTCTCGGTCCCGATGGCAGTTGCGAAACTCGGGCTCGCAGCGGTCGGTCCCGTCCCGTTCGTTCCCTTTGGCCCGGATCAAGCTCGAGCGCTGGAACTGAACAACACCGTCGTCACGAACGACGTCGTCGCGTTCGACGTGACCGAGGACGAACTGATGACCCTCGGCGCGTACCTCGGTCTGGGGTCGCGTGAGAGACCCGAATCGCGAGCGAAATCCGTCTGACCGGGCTCGAGTCACGCTCGAAACACACACAAATTGTCTCCGAAAAAACACGATCTGGACCGCCGCTAACTTAAGGGTGTACTATTCGGCCCAAATATTAATATAAGAACAGGAAATCCGACGGTAAGTGTCGATTTATCGATCATAAAAATTCGATGAAATCCGCCGCAGTCTGGCGGTTTTCGGGGACTAAAAAAGAGACGAGAAATTCACGTCAACAAAAGACTTATGTCCTTGATCACTCTGGTACCAATCCAACGGAGCCCCCTGACAAACAATGAAGCTGGCGATGATCGGATTCGGACAGGCTGGTGGCAAGATCGTCGATCGATTCCTCGATTACGACGATCGGACGAACAGCGGAATCGTCCGTGCGGCGATCGCTGTTAATTCCGCGAAAGCGGACCTGATCGGCCTCGAGAATATACCACAGGAGAATCGCGTCCTCATCGGACAGGCCCGCGTCAAGGGTCACGGTGTGGGTGCAGACAACGAACTCGGCGCGGAAATCGCCGAAGAGGACATCGACGAGGTCCAGAACGCAATCGATGCGATTCCGACCCACGAGGTCGATGCGTTTCTGGTCGTCGCCGGTATGGGTGGTGGGACCGGATCGGGTGGTGCGCCCGTCCTCGCAAAACACCTCAAACGCATCTATACCATCCCCGTCTACGGACTCGGCGTTCTGCCGGGAACGGACGAGGGTGGCATCTATACGCTTAACGCAGCCCGCTCGTTCCAGACGTTCGTCCGCGAAGTGGACAATCTGATGGTCTTCGACAACGACTCGTGGCGACAGACCGGCGAGTCCGTCGAAGGCGGGTACGATCAGATCAACGAGGAGATCGTCCGCCGATTCGGCATCCTCTTCGGCGCCGGGGAGGTCGGCGACGGACAGGAGGTTGCAGAAAGCGTCGTCGACTCCTCCGAGATCATCAACACCCTCTCGGGTGGTGGTGTCTCCACGGTCGGCTTTGCAAGCGAGGAGGTCGACATGAACTCGAGCGGCGGCCTCCTCTCGCGGTTTACCGGTGACGCCGGCGGCGACGACGATCTCGACGCGGCGAACACGACCAACCGCATCACGAGTCTCGTTCGCAAGGCCGCACTCGGCCGGCTGACGCTACCGTGTGAGATCGAGGGAACCGAGCGTGCCCTGCTCGTGCTCTCCGGTCCATCGGAGTATCTCAACCGGAAAGGCATCGAGCGCGGGCGGAAGTGGCTCGAGGAGGAAACCGGGAGCATGGAAGTCCGCGGTGGCGACTTCCCCCGCGGGGAGCCGGAAGTCGCCGCGGCAATCCTGCTTTCGGGCGTGACGAACGTGCCGCGGATCAAGCGCCTCCAGCAGGTCGCCATCGAAGCACAGGACAACATGGACGATATCCAGGACGAAAGCGAGGAGAACCTCGAAGAACTCGTCGAAGACGACGAGGACGAACTCGAGCCGCTGTTCTAGGCTCGCACTTCTTTCGACACCCGACGACGCCAGCGACCGCACTCGTGTCGGGGGGCACGATGGTGGTCGTTCGATAGTGTGAGACGACGGACGGGTTTCGGCGTCGCTCCCCAACGCGAAAGACGATTTCTCTATCCGCTTTCGCGCGAGTCCGACGTGTTTTTGCCCGTGTCCTGACTAGATCCGATCGATGCACGTCGTCGTCCCGTTCGCCGCGACCGAGCCGAAGACGCGGCTCGAGTCGGTCCTGTCGCCCGTAGAGCGCTCGGCGGTCGCCCGAGCCATGCTCGCCGACGTCCTGTGTGCGGTCGTCGAGGCGGGCCACGAGCCGACGGTAGTGGCGACGGCACCGTTCGATCTCGAGGCCGAACTCACAGTCGACGACCGCGTTCTCGAGTCGGTTTCGGTCGTCGTGGACGACCGGCCACTGACCGAGGCGGTCAACGACCGCCTTCCGAGCGCCGAAGACGACGACCCCGTCGCCGTCGTCATGGCCGATCTCGCGCTGACGACGCCCGAGACGCTCGAGGCCCTCTTTGCACACGGTGACGACGCCGAGGTTACCATCGCGCCGGGACGAGGCGGCGGCACGAACGCGCTCGTCGTTCGCCATCCCGCGTTTCGAGTGGACTACCACGGCGCGTCGTATCTGGACCACTGCGCCATCGCTCGCGAGCGCGGACTCCGCCTCGAGACCGTCGACTCCTTCCGCCTCGGAACGGATATCGACGAGCCCGAGGACCTTGTCGAAGTGCTCATCCACGGGAACGAAACCAACTGCGCGCCGACGCGTCTTCGCGAGCTCGGGTTCGAACTCGAGACCCAGGATGGACGCGTCGGCGTCGTTCGGGTCGGGGAGTCGACCCAAAGTTAGGCAGGATTATTTTGCGGGGGTGCTCGTCACCGCCATGGTTACCAGTCCCAATCCAAACCGACGTGACCCTCGGCCGAAGGAAGCCCTTATGTGTCGAGCGACGGGATCCCGAGGTAATGTTCCCCGGGGCGAGCGAGTACGGTGTCGACATTGCGATCGACGACGCGGCGACCGACGACCTGCTCTCCGTCACGCCCGCCGACGTCGAAGCGCCGCCAGCGCTGACCTTCGCGCGTAACGTCTTCGTTCCGCTGACCACGGCGTGTCGCTACACCTGCACCTACTGTACCTACTTCGACGCACCGGGCCAGGCCTCTCTGCTCACCCTCGAGGAGGTCCGCGACATCTGCAAACGCGGGGCCGACGCGGGCTGTACGGAGGCGCTCTTTACGTTCGGCGATGACCCCGACGACCGCTACACCGAGATTCACGCCCAACTCGAGGAGTGGGGCCACGACTCGATCCACACCTACCTGCGCGAGGCCTGCGAGGTTGCCCTCGAGGAAGGTCTGTTGCCCCACGCCAATCCGGGCGATCAGACCCGCGAGCAGATGGCCCGCGTCGCGGACATCAACGCCAGCATGGGCGTGATGCTCGAGACGACCGCCGAGGTCGGCGCTCACGCCGGCCCCCGAAAGAAGTCGCCGGGCCAGCGACTGCGAACCATCCGGAACGCCGGCGAACTCGACGTCGCCTTCACGACCGGGATTCTGGTCGGCATCGGCGAGACGTGGCGCGACCGCGCGGAGAGCCTGCTCGCAATTCGCGAGTTGCACGAGCGATACGACCACATTCAGGAGGTGATCGTCCAGCCCGTGGCGAACAACGAGCGCTGGTCGGACGGCTCGCCCGACCTCGAGACGATGCGTCGGGCGACGGCGATGGCCCGCGTCGCCCTCCCCGAGGAGGTTTCGGTACAGGTGCCGCCGAACCTCGCGCCCGCTCGCGACCTGATCGACTGCGGCGTCGACGACCTCGGCGGCGTGTCGCCGATCACGGACGACCACATCAACCCCGACTACAAGTGGCCCGCGCTGCGCGAACTCGAGGAGATCGCAGCCTCCGCCGACCTCCCCCTCGGTGAACGGTTACCGGTCTACGAACGCTTTCTGCCCGCCGACCTGCGGACCGACGGGTTCGACGGCGTGGCCGCAGACGGGACCGCAGGTGCGGGTGCGAGCGAAGCCGACCACCGCGACCCGAACGCGGATCGGACGTGGATTTCGCCGGCGATCCGTCGGGCGCTCGAGGCCGATACCGAGTCCGGCGAGCGGTATCGAGCGGTGCTCGAGGACGAGGTAATCGTGTCGGCCACCGAGACTACCGACTGATACGGACTGGTGTATCGAGTTCCCGGAGAACCACGGACGTCGTGGTTACGCCGGTACCGACGTACAGGCGGCCGTATGAGCGGTCCCGTCCGCGAACCGCCAACACCGTCAGGACTCGACGATTCGGAATCGATCGGGGGATGATTCCTCGAGCGTCGCTTCGTCGCGGAGTTTCACGATTTTCCCCGTCGGCTGCGGTTCGACTTCGGCGGGTGCATCGATCGACTCGAGGGTGCCGAGCAACTGCGCTTTCGGCGGCTTCTGGGCGGCCCCGCAGTCGTAGATCGTCAGCAGGCCGCGATCGCTTTCCTCGCGCTCGTAGACGACGACGTGGGCGTGATTGGGGAGTCGCCAGCTGTCGTCGTCGGTCTGGAAGAGGTGGTTCATATCGAGGGCCACGACCGACAGCCGCAAAAAGGTCGCCCTCGGGCGAACTGCTGGCAGCCGGTTTCGCTCCATCTGCGAGTCCCGTGAGGACCTGTGGGGACGACCGCAAGACCGCTCGTGATCGTTCCCGTTACTGACGTACAGCGGTCCGTCTCATACTGCCTGATCCATGTCATTTCCGATGGGGACGCAGGACGCTTGCGGTCCCACCGGTAAATCGTTACAGCAAACCGTCTCAGTCGTCGGCCGCGACCGTTCCGTCCTCGAGGTCGTCTGCACCGAGCAACGGCGTCCCGTCCGCCTTCGGTCCGAGCTGCGGACCGAAGGGTGGGTCGTCGGGGTCGATGACGCGGCGCGACTCGTAGTCGGTCGAGCGCTCGACCGGGATCCGACCGATCGACGTGATCATCTCGACGTAGTCCGCGAACGAGCGGAACTCGCCGTGGGTTCCGCCCGCCCGCGTCGTAATCTCCTCGGAGAGGATCGTTCCCATGTAGTCGTCGGCCCCGCAGTTCAACATCTTCAGCCCCTGTTCGTCGCCGTACTTGACCCATGAGGACTGAACGTGATCGATGTTGTCGAGGAAGAGTCGCGAGACGGCGATCATCAGTTCGTCCTCGTCCTGGGAGGCGCCGCCGGAGACGACGTCGTGTTCGAACAGCGGCGTGTTCTGGTGGATAAAGGAGAGGGGGACGAACTCCGTGATCGCGCCGTCGACGCGTTCCTGAAGGTCACGAATCCGTTGTAGATGCATGGCGCGGTGGGCCTCGTTCTCGACGTGGCCGTACATGATCGTCGCCGTGAGGCCCAGTCCGACGTTCGCGGCGGCCTCCATGGCCTCGAGCCAGTCCTCGGTGCCGATCTTGCCGGGACAGATGACCTCCCGGACCTCGTCGACGAGGATCTCGGCGGCCGTGCCGGGAACGGTGTCGAGACCGGCTTCTTTGAGTCGACCGTAGACTTCCTCGTAGGACCAGTCCGTGCCGCGGCGGGCGTGGTACCCCTCTTCGGGCGTCATCGAGTGGACGTGGACGCCGTCGACGCTCATCGCCGATAGCTGTTCGACGTAGGTGCCGGGGCTGGTCTCGTACCGTTCGGGCGGCTTGTAATTGACCGCTTTCGGATCGGGGTGGGCCTCGAGGATCTCGCGGTGTTCCTCGTCGAGGGCGAACGCGGGGTGGAGACCGGAGACCGAACAGACCTCGTAGATCCCGCGGGAAACGGCGTCGGCGACGACTTCGCGGGACTCGCTCGGCGTCTTCGTAAAGCCCGCGCTCTCCATTTCGGTGTCACGCTCGAAGGTGTGTGCAGCGTCTTTGAAGTTACAGAACAGACACCCCACGTTGCAGGCGGTCGTGACGTTGTTGTTCAGGTTCGCGGTGAAGGTGACCTCCTCACCGACGATGTCGGCGCGGCGTCGGTCGGCGGCCTCGAGGACCTTTTCCTTGCGTCGCTGGTCGATGCCGCCGTCCTCCGTACCCGTCGTCAGTAACTCGATCGCGTCCGCGACCGTCAGTCGGTCGCCGGCGCGCGCTTTGGCGAGCGCGTTCTCGAACGACTGATCGGTCTGGGGAACGTGATCGAACGTGAGATCGGCCTCGGTCACCGGTCGCTCCATCGGTGAAACGATACCGGTACAGTGAGAAAAGCGTGGTGTCTTGACACGGGGCGAGCCTCGTGTCCGATCGGTGGCTCGGTAGCGTCGGTCGCCTCGTAACTGTTGGCCCTCCTCGTTCGCCTCGAGTTAGTGCTCGTTCTCGTCGTGTTTGAGCACGATATCGCCGTCTGAGTTCCGGGTGTCGTCCTCGAACTCGTCTCTGAGTACGATATCGTCCTCGTCGATATCGTGGCCCGCCTCGCTGACGGTGAACTCGTCGAGAGAGCGCCGGAGGTCGTCGGCCATCTCGGTGAGCGACTGCGCGCCGGTCGATACGTCGGAGACGGTCGCGGTCTGTTCTTCGGCCGCCGCGGCGACGTTTTCCGTTTCGGTTTTCGTCTCCTCGCTGCTGTCGGTCGCTTCGTCGACCATAGTGACGACCCGTTCGCTGGCGCGAGCCTGTTCGTCGGTCGCCTCGTTGATCGACTGGACGCCGGCGTTCGCCTCCGCGACCTGTTCGGTGATCGCGTCGATGGCTTCGATGCCGTCGTCGACGACGTCGGCACCGTCGTCGACCTGTTCGCGCATGCGATCGATCTCCGCGACGGTCTGATCGACCGACGCTTCGACGTTGCTGATCAGGTCGTCAACCTCCTGTGTCGCGTCGCCCGTCTCCTCGGCAAGGGACTTGACCTCGTTGGCGACGACGGCGAACCCGTTGCCGTCCTCGCCGGCCGAAGCGGCTTCGATCGACGCGTTGAGCGCGAGCAGGTTCGTCTGCTCGGCGATGTCGTCGATCAGATCGACGATCTCCCTGATCTCGCCCATCTCCGCGTCTAGCTGGGAGACCTGTTCGGTGATCGCCTCGGCCCGCTGCTCGAGGTGGTTCATTTCGGTCCGGATCTCGCTGCTCGCGTCGCCGGCGACGTCGGCCTGCGTGGCGGCTTTGTCGGAGACGCTCGCGACGTCGTCGGCCGTGGCCGCGATCTCCTCGACGGTCGCCGAGAGATCGTTCATCTCGCCGTAGACCTCCTGGAACCGATCGCTCTGTTCGGCCGTCGCCGTCGCGATCTCCTCGGCGGAGCGGCTGACCTCTCCGCTCGCCTTCTCGATCTCCTCGACCTGTCCCGTCACGTCCGCGCTGACGCGATCGACGTCCTCGGCCAGCGCCTGAATGTCGACGATCGTCCCCTCCAGATCCTCGAGCATCTCGTTGAACGCGGTTGCGATCTCGGCCATCGCCTCGTTGTCGACGTCAGCGTCGAGTCGCTGCGTGAAGTCCCCGTTGGCGGCCTCGTTCATCACGGCCGCGAACTCGGCGGCCGTCCGCTCGAGGGAGTCGGCGAGCGCTTCGGCTTCGCGGCGCGCCTCGGTCGCCCGCTCTTTGGACGCCTCGACATCGGCTTTGGACGCCTCCAGATCGTCGATGTACGCCTCGAGGTCAGCCTGCATCACCTCGAGTGACTCGCCGAGCTGGCCGGGGACCTCCTTTTTGAGGACGGGGTCGTCGAACTCCTGACGGGTGATCGCGTCGGCCTGATCGGACGCCGTCTCCAGGTACTGGCGGATTCCCTCGAAGGAGTCGCGGACGTGTCCGACCTCGTCGATCCGGCCCTCGGTCGCGATATCGATGTCCGTCTCGCCTCGAGAGAGCGCGGTGGCGTTTTCGGATAGTTCGTCCATCGCGTTCGCCGTCGAGCGACCGATCGTCGCACCGATGGCGAGGAAGCCGACGAGTGCGATCCCGATCAGGGCGACCAACGAGGTCGCAACGTCATCGGCGAGCGCGTAGGCGTTCGACTGGGGCGTATGTGAGACGAGTACCCAGTCCGTTCCCGGGACGGTCGCGTAGGCTGCGAGTTCGTCGGTATCCTCGTACTCGATGGTGCCGGAGTCGTCGTTATCCGTTTCGTTGAGCCCGCCCTCGCCGAGTTCGGTCGTCATCGCGCTCAGTACCTCGCTCTCGAGCCCCCCACGATACGGTTCGCGGATGGCTGTCTCGTCTTCGGACATCATCACGTCGCCGGCACTGCTATCGATGATTTCGGTGTAGCCGTCTTCGTTCGATCCGCTGGAAGCTGCTGCCAGATCGGTGGCGGAACTCATAATCATCACGGCGGTATCCTGATCTTCGACCGGGCTAAGGAAGGCGATAAACTCCTCACCGTCGTGTTCGAACGCATCGGTGAACGTCGAATCGACGTTCAGATTGCCGCTGTATTCTAGCTGGACGATTTCGTCGCCGCCCAGAGACGTCACGTGAATATCCATCTCGAACGTCGACACGTCCGTTCCGACCGCACTGGCATCGCTACTGTGGGTGATTTGATTCGTGTCCAGATCGAAGTGATGTATCGAATGTATCGTTCCCTGTGCGTTCCGACGTTCGTCCGATAGTCTCGATTCGATTTCCTCGTCAGAGCCGTTGAGCAGCACCTCGGTCGAGGAAAGCGTCCACGCGGTCTGTTCGTGATTCTCAATCAGCGCGCTGAACTCGCCGGCCTCGTCTTCGGCCGTGAGCTCCATCTGGTCTTGCGCGTTGTCCGTGATCTGCCCGGTGATGTCTGCGTAGAAAAAGAGCGCAGCAGCGACAGTAACGATCAATACAACACAAATTACCAGCGCGAACTTCGCGACGTAACTCGCCCGAATCCGTTCGGGGACGAGCCGCTGCCATACTGTTGCCATTTTGGTGAAGATTCCGCCGTCACCAAAAAGAGTTTGTGGCCCCTTCGCTCCCGAGTTTGGCACGCTCATACACGAACGCGCGGCGAAATACCTATCGAAGAGGCGAGCCGACGGATACTGAAACCTTCTTGAGTCACCGCACCGGGGATTTCGATATGAACGACGCTGCTCATTCCGACTCGAGGTGCCAGGCGTGATTTCGACCCGTCCAGCAGGAACGTCGATTTCGACGCTCCGGAGGTGGATTTCGTGACGAGCGTCAAGGAGTTCCGAATCGAGGAACCGGCTACGTCCGACTCGCTCGGTCGCGGTTCGTTCGTCTTCACCGACGCGTACTCGGTGTTCGACTGGGGACAGATGCCCGATCAGATTCCCGAAAAGGGTGCGAGCCTCTGTACGATGGGCGCGTTCAACTTCGAACTCCTCGAGTCCGAAGGCGTCCCGACCCACTACCGCGGCGTCGTCGAGAACGGCGACGTACTCCAACTCGAGGATGCGTCCCGCCCGCCTTGGGAGATGGCCATCGACCTCACGCAGGTTCCCGATCTCCCCAACGACGGGCGGGAATACGATTACGACCGCTACCACGAGGCGGCCGGCGAGAACTATCTCATCCCGCTCGAGGTCGTCTTCCGAAACCGCGTTCCGGTCGGCTCGAGTCTCCGCCGCCGGACCGAGCCGGCGGATCACGGACTCGACCTCGAGGCGTGGCCCGAGGAGGCCGTCGATCTCGCGGAACCGATCGTCGAATTCACCACGAAGTACGAGGAGGGAGATCGACAACTCGACCGCGAGGAAGCCGATTCGATCGCGGGCGAGGCGAGCATCGACGACCTCGAGTCGGTCGCGCTCGAAGTCAATCGGATCGTCACCGAACAGGCCGAGGCGGCCGATCTGGTCCACGAAGACGGCAAGATCGAGTGTCTGTACTACCAGGGTGAGATTCGGGTCGCCGACGTCGTCGGCACCTTCGACGAAAACCGCTTTAGCTACGAGGGGACCCAACTCTCCAAGGAGGTCCTTCGACAGTATCACAAGCGCACCCAACCCGAGTGGGTCCAGGCCGTCGAGGCCGCGAAGGCCGAGGCGAAACGGGAGGATATCGCCGACTGGAAGTCGCTCTGTGATGTCGAACCCGAACCGCTCGAGGAGGGCGTCGTCGAAACCGCTCGCGATCTGTACTGTGCGGGGGCCAACGCCTACACCGGAAAGGAACTGTTCGAGGCGCCGCCGCTCTCGAGTGCGATCGGCGCGGTGCAGCGTCTGTAGCCGCTCGCACCTGCCTGCTCACAGCTCCTGCGTTCGTCTCCGAATGCTGTCACGGGTGTCCGGCTCCGGCGACGGCCGGGACCGACGTTCAGTCACGCGTTCGAACCGACCTGTGTGCACTTCGGTATCGCTTACCATCCGCCGGCTGACACAGTAATCCTCATATGCCAGGACTCGATATCTCTCTGTAGAGAGTCGATGACCCTCGCTTCCAGTGGAATTGGCGCAAGTATCGTCCTGTTCAACCTCACGGCCGGTGTCACGGTCGTCGCGAGCGTTATGCTTACGGTGTTCGTTCTCGCGATGGTCTTTCTCGCCGTCGCACCGCTGGTCTCCTCGTCGTGGGCCGACCAGTTGAACGCGCCGTCTTCCTCGTCGCCGACCACCAGCGCCGAACCGAGCGACGACTGATCCCGATTTTTCGAGGCGTCTCGGAGCGTTCTCGAGGCGGTTTTCTTTCCGGCCGACGAGCGACTCGTTCTCGAGTCACTCCGTTCCCGTTCGCCGGCGGCGGGGGAGGCTGCACACCGGAAACAACGCCCGCACGCGTTCTTCTCCCGCCGTACCGGATATTACACGAACGTGGTAATTCTCGACCAGTATAAGTACCGTAGCGCGAGTTGTGCTGGTATGTCAACGCGTTCTACTGCGGGAACGGAGCTGTCAGCGCTCTCCGTTGGGTCGGTCCGGGACCGGTACGAATCGCTGTTGTGGGGAACGATGGATCGGCTTGGAATCGCCGGGAGCGTCGAGCGGAAGATGACCGCAGCGGTGTTGCTACAGTTTCTCTCGACGCTGGCGGTGTTCGCACTACCGCTCGTCTTTCTCGGCCCGAGGGAGGCGTTTACCGTCTTTCCGACCGCACAGATCGTGCTCACCGGCGTTGTCTTCGTCCTCGCGGTCGTCGCGTTCGTCAACACGATTCTGATCGCGCGATCGGACGTCATCCGGCCGCTTGAGGAGCTACAGGACGTCGCCGACCACGTCGCGAACGGCGATCTCGACCGGCGGCCACCGGAGACGGAGCAGGCCGACGAGATCGGCCGGCTCCAGCGCTCGTTCGGCACGATGCACGCGTCGCTGACGACGGTTGCGAACCAGGCCGACGCCCTCGCTCGAGAGGAGTTCGAGGCCGACGTGCTGGACGAAGACGTCCCCGGCGAGTTCGGCGAGTCGCTGGCGGCGATGCAGACCGGGCTCCAGCGTCGGATCGACGACCTCGAGACGAGCCGCGAACGAATCGAACGGCAGCGAACGGCGGTCGAGCAGCGAAACGAAACGCTGGAGGCCGACGCTGAACGGATTCGCCGGGTCCTAGAGCGCTGTGCAGACGGTGACTTCACCCACCGCGCGACGGTCGAAAGCGACCACGAGGCGATGGCCGAGATCGCCGACGGGTTGAACGCGATGCTCGACGACGTCGAAGCGACGCTCCACGGCGTCCAGACGCTCGCGGACGAAGTCGACCGGGTCGGGACGGAGGTCTCGACGAGCGTCGCCGAGATGGAGGACGCGAGCGCGGCGGTCAGCGATTCGTCGGAAGAAATCTCAATCGCGACCGAGGAGCAAAACGAGCGCTTCGAGGAAGTCCTCGGGGAGATGGGAGATCTGTCGGCGACGATCGAGGAGATCGCCGCGACGGCTGACGGCGTCGCGGATCTCTCCGACCGGGCGGCCGAGCGATCACAGTCCGGCCGAGAGACGGCCGCCAGCGCGCTCGCGGAACTCGAGCGCATCGAGCGTCGCTCGAGCACGGTCGTCGATCGGATCGAAGCGCTCGACGCGGAACTGGCGGAAGTCAGCGACGTGGTCGAACTGATCGACGAGATCGCGGAGGAGACGAACTTGCTCGCGGTCAACGCGTCGAT
Source organism: Natronorubrum halalkaliphilum (assembly GCF_009834785.1). Lineage (GTDB taxonomy): Archaea > Halobacteriota > Halobacteria > Halobacteriales > Natrialbaceae > Natronorubrum > Natronorubrum halalkaliphilum. Next base: position 137,612 of record NZ_WUYX01000053.1, on the reverse strand, counting down.
CGAAGCCGCTCGGTCGGGCCAGGACGGGAGCCGATTTGCGGTCGTCGCAAACGAGATCAAGTCGCTCTCCGACGAGACCGGCGACGCGACGCGGGAAGTCGACGAGATGGTGACCGACGTCCAGACAGCCGCCCAGGAGGCCGTCGAGGAGATTCGGGGCATGCAGCGGGATATCGTCGAGGGTGCCGAAACGATCGAGGAGAGCCTGACCGTGCTGGACGAGGTCGCAGACCACGTCCAGGAAGCTAACGACGGTGTGCAGTCGATCAACGAGGCGACCGACGAACAGGCACACACGAGCCAGCAGGTCGTCGGGATGGTCGACGAGGCGACCGAACGGAGCGAGCGCACCCTCAGAGAAACGAACAGCGTCGCCGCGGCGGCCGAAGAACAGACCGCGACGGTTTCGGAGATTTCCGACGCCGCACGGTCGCTGTCGGACACCGCGACGGAGCTGAACGGGCGACTGGACGAGTTCACCGTCACGAACTGACGACGGTGCCCCTCTTGTCGGGCCGCGACACTATAGCCCGTACTGCTCGCGAACCAGGTGGGCGATCCCGCGGTCCTCGAGCACGGCCATCGGCGCGAGCATATCGAGTTGGACGACGCCGGGGAGGCGCCCGATCTGGACGCCGCCGGTGAACGTACACCGCGAGCGGACCTCGCCTTCGCTCATGTCGAGGAGTTTCGTCGCGCGGTCGAATGCGTTCTGGGTCGCGTCGTTGACGGTCGCGCCCGAGCCGACCACCTGAATGGGACCCATATCGTCCGCGAGGTCGACGCCGTGCTTGGCGGCGAGTTTCTCCCCCGCTTCGCGTTCCTCGTCGCTGTAGGGTTTGCTGATGAATGGAAGGTCCTCCTCGGGGGGCAGCAGAACCGGGCCGTCTAACTCGAGGTCCTCGATGACCTCGACGTCCATCGTGACGGTGCCGCTGACGTCCGTCGTGTGCAGGGAGAGTTCGCCGTCGCCCTGGTTGGCGTGCAGGTCGCCGACGTAGACGCCGGCCCCGTCGACCTTGACCGGACAGATGAGCGTCGCGCCCGCCCGGACCTGCGGGATGTCCATGTGGCCGTCCGTGCGGGCCTCGAGGTCGTCTTCGGTTTCGACGCCGTAGTCGTGTTCGGCGCCGATGAGGGACTGGCCGAAATCCCCCGCGTTGTGGGAGTCCGGCATCGTGACCGGCGGCGTCGTCCCGACGTTTCCGATGAACGGACGCAGCCGTCCGAGGGTGCCGGGCATCTCGCCGGGCTCGTACAGCAAGATCGGGTGTTGACGGGAGTTTTCGGGAATATCCATCACCTCGTCGGCGTTTTCGGCGAGTTCGTGTGCGCCGTTCTCGTCGACCGTGACCCCGACGGTGTGGTCGTCGTCGAATGCCACGGTGTAGCCGTACTCGAAGCCGAAAGAGGAGGCGTTCGCGCCACAGTCGGCGCATTTGATCGCGTCCTCGCCGGTCCCCTCGACGACCGTCTCGGGCCATTCGGTGCCGCACTCGGGACAGCGGTGATCGACGAAGGGGTCGTCGCCGAAGGCGCCCTCGCGCTCGGCCATCGACCCGGTGCTCGTCGCCATGCTCGTCACCTCGACGTCTCGAATGTGGAGCGCGACGGCGTCGCCGATCTCCGCGCCCTCGACGCGAACCGGACGAGTGACCTCGTGGCCGCCGTGGAACTCGGGTGTCACCATCGGGCCCCAACAGCCCGGCGGGGTGTACGTCGTGATCGTCCCGCCGTCAGCGACGGTGCCCGCCCACTCCTGGTCGGGACCGACGAGTCCGAGCGTGTACTGGTCGACGTTCAGCTCCTGTTGGATTTCTTGCTGTGACATCGCATACCAAACTACGCCGTCGCCCTCGATAAGGCTACTGCCGCCGGAATCCGTACTCGAGTTGTCCGAACACGGCCGGCAACCGGGTTTGGCTCGCGACCGCCGTCCACCCTTGCAACTGAGTGCCCACCCCCGAAGTCAATCCTCGCTGAACGATCGCCCATTCGTCGAAACTCGATTTCGGTTCACGGCGTTGAAGACGCCGTATTCCAGCCGCTGGCTGATACCGCCGCAACAGGTTCGTTCAAGTGTGTCTTGCCCTTTCACTCACTCGATGGTTGATTCGACTGACGAGGATTCCCCGGCGTGTGGAAGCTGTGGCGAACTCGTCGCATCGTCTTCCGACCAACGCGTCGTGACGTCACTCGAGGAGGGAGAAGCGGCGTACGAGTACTTCTGTAGCGACGACTGTCTCGAGGTCTGGGAGACGACGAATACAGCCTGACGCCCCTTTCCCTGCTGAAAGATAGCAGTGATTTGTTTCAATCTCCCGGACAAAGCGTTGTAGTACCAATAATTGGGAACCGAATATAGATATATGGTAACTCGTAGCATTGGTAATCCTACTATGTTCGAGCGAATCCTGATTCCGACGGACGGGAGCGAACCGGCACGAAACGCCGCGAAGAAAGGAGTCGAACTGGCGGCCGAACACGGCGCGACGGTCCACGCCGTGTACGCCGTCGAACCCATCCCGCTGGGAGGATTTACCGCAGGTCCGGAACCGGCGTCAGCCGAACACGGAGAGGTCGTGGACGCACAGAAAACGGAAGGACAGGAGGCTATCGACGAGGTCGTCGAACTGGCCGCGGAGCACGACCTCGAGACAGTCGAGGCCATCGAGTACGGCAAGCCCGACGTGGAGATCCTCGAGTACGCCGCGGACGAGGAAATCGACGCGATCGTCATGGGGACCCACGGGCGGTCCGGAGCGGGCAGGCTGGTGATGGGGAGCGTCGCGGAAAAAGTCGTGCGCAGGAGTCCGGTCCCCGTCGTGACCGTTCGAATGGATACGTGACGTACCGCGGACGTAGTGGTCCGCAACCTGCTCTCGTCCGTAGACGGTCGCCCGTTCCTGACGGACAGTACCGTCGTCCCGTCGGGCCGCGGTTCGCCGTCTCTGCGGGGAAACGAACTGAGCGCTTCGAGGACGTTCGGAAACGACGCGGTCCGTGATGGCGGGAATCGAAGACTCCCGACCGCTACCGATCCTTGGCGACCACACTGCCGATCCCGTCGACCGGCCGATCGGGCGTGAACTCGTCGATTTCTTCGGGGAGACCGAGCTGATACTGCGTGGCGTTCTCTCGGACCGACGTTCGACCGCGGTGGACCGAGATGTCGCCGTTCAGGTGAAGCTTGACCGCCTCGAGCAGGGCGTCGGCCTCCAGGGGCTGGCCCCGGCGTTTCATCTCGTCGAGGTCAGCGTCGTCCGGTACGTCGAACGCTCGCTGGGAGATGATCGGCCCCTGATCGAGGTCGGTCGTGACGTAGTGTGCGGTGACACCGGCTACGCGCACCCCTTCCTCGATCGCTTGCCGGTAGGCTTCCGCGCCGGGGAAGGCGGGCAGCAGCGACGGGTGAACGTTGATGATGCGATCCTCGTAGCGGAAGACGACGTTCGGGCTGAGAATGCGCATGTATCGCGCCAGCACGATCAGATCGACGTCGTAGTCGGCGAGGAGTTCGAGGAGTTCGTCCTCGTTTTGCTGGCCGCCTTCGTCGCCGATGTCGTGGAACGGCACGTCGTAGTGTTCGGCCAACGGCTGGAGGTCGTCGTGGTTGCCGATCACCACGCCGATGTCGGCACCGAGTTCGTCGTTAGCCCACGCCTCGAACAGCGCCTCCAGACAGTGGCTCTCTTTCGTGACGAGGACGGCGATCTGCTGTGTCTCCCGGTCGGCGGGGAACCGGACCTGGACGTCGAGCCCGAGGTCGTCGCCGAGGTCGTTGAGGTCCTGTCGGAGGGTTTCCTCCGTACAGACCATCTCCGAGGTGTCGACGGCGAGGTACATCCGGAAGACGCCGTCCCGAACTGCCTGATCGAGGTCTTCAATATTGATTCCGCGCTCGAACAGGAGGCTGGTCACGTTGGCGACCAGCCCGGTGTCGTCGTCTCCGATTACGGTGATTTCGGTTATGTCAGTCGTCATCGCAACCACCTCCGCTCGAGCGAAATGCGTTCCATCACTACGGAATTCAGTCTACGTGTGGTCAAAAGTCCTGCTTTCTGTAGATGTTCCTGCGAACGAGAGACTACTATTGGGTGGTAGCTATTTACGAACAGTTGGCAACATCTAACCAAGAATTATTAATACGGAGAGGAGACTTACTAGTAGCGTATGACCCTTCCCACGACGCCCGACGTCGCGATCATCGGTGCCGGACCTGCAGGCATCGGAACCGCGGTCGCACTCGAGGCCATCGACGTCGAGTTCGTCGTCCTCGAACGCGATTGCATCGGCGCTTCCTTTCGGCAGTGGCCCGAGGAAATGCGGCTCCTGACCCCGTCGTTCCCCGCCAACGCCTTCGGAGTGCGCGATCTGAACGCGATCACGCTCGATACGTCGCCGGCGCTCGCACTCGACTGCGAGCATCCGACCGGCGACCAGTACGCCGACTACCTCGAGGCAGTCGCGGCGTTTCACGACCTCCCGATCCACGCCGGGATCGAGGTCGACCGCGTCGTCCCTAACCGAAGCGCCTCGCCGGATCCGAGCCGTGACGTCGAACCCGATACCAGTCGATTTACGCTCGAGACGACCGAGGGCCCCATCGAGTCCGAGTACGTCGTCTGGGCGGCGGGCCAGTACGGCTACCCGTCGAACGGCTCGATTCCCGGCGCGGAGCACGCGGTCCACGTTTCGACCGTCGACTCGTGGGCGGCCTACGCCGAGCGGTGGTCGGCCGACCGCTCCGGCGACGCCGCCGAGTCGCCGTCCACCACCGAACCGGATCGGTCCGGGCGACAACGCGTCGCGGCCGACGGTGCGGGTGCCGCCGGCCCCATCACCGACGATATCGTCATCGTCGGCGGCGCGGAGAGCGGGATCGACGCGGCGCTGGGGCTCGTCGACGCCGGGTGTTCGGTCACGGTTCTCGACGACGACGGTCCGTGGCAGTATCGCAGCCCGGATCCGAGCGAGGTGCTTTCGCCGCGGACGAGCGAGCGACTCGAGGCGGCGCTGACCGACGGTCGGGCACTCGATCTCGTCACCGGCGCTCGGGCTGACGCGATCGATCGCACGCAAACGGGGCCGGTCAGAACCGACGACGACGGCTACGTCGTCCGAACGACCGCGGGCGACTGGTTTCGTTCCCGCGCTCCGCCGCTGCTGGCGACCGGATTCGACGGCAGCCTCGCACTCGTCGAAGACCTGTTCGACTATGGAAGTGGGGAGGGGGACGAAGAGGAGGATATGGAGAGGAACGGATCCCCGGAGCTGACCGATCGAGACGAATCGACCGAGACTCCCGGCCTCTTCCTTACCGGACCGCAGGTCGCCCACGACGGCCAGAAGTTTTGCTTCATCTACAAGTTCCGGCAACGGTTCGCCGTCGTCGCCGAAACCATCGGCGACCGGCTCGGCGTCGATACCGGGCCGCTCGAGGCCTATCGAGAGAAGCAGATGTTTCTCGAGGACCTCGAGTGCTGTGACCCCGACTACTGTGACTGTTGAGTTGTGAGCTATCCTCGCGTCAAAAAAAGACAACGGGGTGGCTCCGGGGTTTCTCAGTGTGTCGTGTGGACGTGTTCGCGTAAGTCGTCGGTCTGGTCGAACGAGTCGTCACAGACGGCACAGGTGTTGTGATGCAACGCGACGTGTTGGGTGACGCCCGCCGCGGACTGGAACGACTCGTCGCAGTTCGAACAGCTGTAGGACATACGGGATCGACTACCGACGAGCAGGGATAAAAAGCACAACCGAGCTATCGCCGGCATCAAGGTTCGGATTGGGTCGGTCGAGGTCGGCCGCCCGGCGACGCGAGACGGTCGATAGCCTCGTCTCGCTCCGTGTGATGGACGGTCGATTGCTGCTCGAGTTGTCTCGTTCGGCGCGCGGGGCGTTTCGATGCCGGTCTCGTCAGCGCATCTCGTCTCGAGAGACGAACGCCGACCCGTAAGCTTTGATCCACGTCTCTTCGATAGTGCCTGCGGTGACCGCCGAGTAGATGGTACAGCTATCCGGCCGGTGGTTGTTGCGCTCGAGGTAGGCCTGATAACACGGCGAGATATCGCCGTCTGCCGACTGTGGGTCGGGGGTCGCCGGCTGGTCTGCATCGGGTTTGGTGTTTCGTTCGGTCATCGTAGGCTCGCGTCAGTCCGCAATACCGAGTTCCTCCGCGTGGTTGTGCTGGTCAGCGGGTACTGACTCTGGCTCTGTCCACGCCTCTGCTTCGGTTTCTTCCGTGTCCTTGCAGAGTCGAATCCGAGCGTGAGCCTCTGGGCGACGGGAAGCGGTTCGGCGATGCCGGTGGACTCGACGGCGATTCCGTCGAACTGCTGCTCGCGGGCGAGTTCGGCGCGGCTCACGGGTCGCTTCACTCCCCGTTCGTCTTCTCGAGATTCCTCCGGAATCTCGCCAACGTTCACCTCGCCCGTGTCGTTGACGAGCACGGGCAGGTCGCGGTCGTCGCTCTCGCACAGGACGTTGCAAACGGTCGTCTCGCCGGCGCCGAGGATACCGGACAGTACTGTGACGGGAATCGAGTTGTCGGGCATCTGATTAACAATACCTCCACCACAGTAATAGAAGTTATTATTCGAACTAGCAACATTATTAATATGGCGGCGAGACGGTTTTCTCGAATATGATCTGAGACTCAGATCTCCCCGTTCTCGCCGCGACTCACTCCACAGCCGTGCCACGAGGAGTGATTCGTCCCGCATGAGCCGGACGAACCGGGACCGCGTCGTTCTGGTCGGGAAAGAGAGCGTCGGCAAATCGGCGCTCGCAGCCGGGCTCACCGGCGCAATCCCGGCCGACGCGAACGTCGGCGGTTCGACGGTTGCGAGCGAACGGTACCGGACCGACGACCTCGAGGTGATCGATACACCCGGGATCACCCTCGAAGCGGACACCGAGACGACGCGCGAGGCGCTTGCGTCCCTCGAGCGCGCGGAGACCGTTGCCCTGGTCGTCTCCGCGACCGACCTCGACCGGGAACTCGCCGACCTCTTGCCCCTCGTCCAGGGGCGACTCGGTGCGGTGATCGTCACCCACTGGGACAAGGTGCGGGCTACCGACGGTGCGACGAGCGTGATCACCGCTCTCGAGGGTGACCTCGGCGTTCCCGTGTTACCGGTCGATGCACGGCGGCTCTCCTGCGTCGCGACGGACGGCGGCGCTCGAGGGGGCAGGTCAGCCGACGATGGACCGGCCGAGGGCACGCCCGCCGCCGGCCAGCCCCCGGTCACCGACGGACGGGGAATCCTCGAGGCACTGCACCACGCGGACGAATTCCCGGGCGGGACCGCAGTCCGGGCCGGGTGGACGATCGAACCGCCCGTGCGAATCTTCGAGCACCCGTTGCTCGGCCCGGTCGTAAGCGCGCTCGTCTTGCTGGCACCCGCAGCCGTCGCCGTCTGGTTCGCCAATACCGTAGCCGGGGAACTCGACCCGCTCGTGGGCAGCGCACTCGAGCCCGCGGTCGCCTGGGCCGAAACACTACCGGGGCCGCTCGCGGCCGTACTCGGCGGCGACTACGGCCTGCTCTCGATGGGGCCGTTTCTGTTCGTCTGGGCGCTCCCGACGATGCTCATCTTCGCGCTCTTCATGGGTGCGTACTCGGCGAGCGGCCTCACGATGTGTGTGACGACGGCGCTCCATCCGCTCATGCGCCGGGTCGGACTCACCGGCCGAGACCTCGTTCGGGTCGTCATGGGCTTTGGCTGTAACGTGCCGGCGGTGACGAGCACGCGGGGGTGTTCGGACTGTACCCGGTGTACCACCATCTCGGCGATTTCGTTCGGTTCGGCATGTTCCTACCAGTTCCCCGCCACTCTCGCCGTCTTCGCGGCGGTAGGAATGGCCTGGCTCGTCGTTCCGTACCTCGCGATCCTCGTCGCGACGACGCTCCTCTACGTCAGGGTAATCGCGCCGGCGAACGCGCGAACGACCGATCTCGCCGTCGATCGTCGGAGCTTCCTCGAGTGGCCCCGTCCGAGCGCGATCTGGCGCGAGGCCCGCAGTTCGATCGCGAGTTTTGTCACGACCGCACTGCCCATCTTCGTCGGGATCTGTATCGCCGCCGCGCTGCTCGAGTACGTCGGTCTCCTCGACCGATTCGGGTCCGTCCTCGAGCCGGCGATGACCGCGTTTGCCCTGCCGACCGAGGCGGCGCTTCCGATCGTCTTCGCGGCGATTCGAAAGGACGGCATCGCGCTGCTGACTGCGGAGACGGTGGGACTGGCCGTCCTCTCGCCCGTCGACGTGCTCGTGGCGGTCTACCTCGCCGGCGTGTTACTCCCGTGTCTCGTCACCGCGATCACGGTCGCACGGGAGGTTTCGGTCCGATTCGTCGCGGCGATGCTCGCCCGACAGGTCGGCGCTGCAATCGGCTTCGCGCTCGTGATCGCGTGGGTCGGACGGCTCCTGGTCTGAGACGGCTGCCGTCGTCAGTTCCGGTGGCCCCGCGGCCGCTCTGCGCGTGCTGTAACTCGGTCCAGCAGTCCGTCTGCATCCCCGTGCTCACCCGGAGGATCGCTCGAGTTCGCGGTCCGGTTTGGGTTCGGGTTCGGTCTTCCGTTCGCGACCGTTCGCTCGGTCGCCGTCGTCCTCGAGGTATCGTTCGACATCCGCGACCGTCTCGGTCTCGAGGAGCACCTCGAGTCGGCGTTCGAACTCCGTTTCGGAGAGTTCGCCGTCGGCGTATCGAACGCGCAATCGCTCGAGGGCGTCCTCTGGGTCTCCCGGCTCCGCTTTCGCGGCCGATTCGCGCTCGGCCATCGACTCGGCGCTATTGTCGTCGATCGCCGTCGTGACGTGTCTGAGCAGGTTGTCGCCGAATATGAATCCGAAGATCACCAGCAGAATGGCGACCGGCGACTGGAGGGTCGCGAGCGTAACGAGCGTTCCGAGAAGCGCGACGACGGTGACGGCTACCGCCGGTGTGGACACGCGGATCACCGGTCGTTCCTCGGCCATAGGTTATTGTCCACGAATCAACACAAAAACCACCCGCCGAGATCGGCCGGATCGTCTCTCTGCTCGTTTCCGTCGAGCAACGATCCGCGCATCCGGCCCATAGTATGAAAATGCGCCGTTTGAATGGCTCCTTTTAGTAAATCCACATCTCCCGAGAGTTGGTGTCTGTAATAGTACTACTTCGTCCAACTGTACCACTCGACCGTCACCACGCTCGAGGCAATGTTCTCTCGAGCAGTATAGCTGTAGGTAGAGTAGCTGACGCGCACTCCAACGACGTCAGTCGCCGGTTTCCGCCTAATGGGGCGACGATATCCACGAACGTGTATCACGGCCGCGAGGCGAAAGCGTTTTTGAGCACGGTTACGGGGTATCAGTTGATGACCGCCTACACCGCGACGGTGACTGTTCGACTCAAACACGGTGTGCTGGACCCGGAGGCCGAAACCACGAAACAGGCCTTAGAGCGTCTGGACTTCGAACTCGAGGATCTGCGCTCGGCCGACCGCTTCGAAATCGACCTCGAGGCCGAGTCGGCCGACGCCGCGAGCGAGCGCGCGAGCGAGATGGCAGAACGGCTCCTGGCGAATCCGACCATCCACGATTACGACGTGGAGGTCGACGAGCGATAGATGACCGTTTCGATCATCAGGTTCGGCGGTTCGAACTGCGATCGAGACGCCGAGCGCGCGCTCGAGCACCTCGGTATCGACGCCGAAATCGTCTGGCACGAAGACGGCCTCCCCGAGGAAACGACGGGGGTCGTCCTTCCGGGCGGGTTCTCCTACGGCGACTACCTCCGTGCGGGTGCGATGGCGGCCCGCGCACCGATCATGGACGACGTGCGCGAGGCTGCGGCCGACGGTACGCCGGTCCTCGGCGTCTGTAACGGCGCACAGGTCGGCTGCGAGTCCGGACTCACCGAGGGCGCGTTCACGACCAATCGGAGCGCCCGCTTCCAGTGTGAACACGTCTATCTCCGCGTCGAGCGCGACGACACACCGTGGACGGCCCACTACGACGAGGGCGAGGTCATCGAGGTACCCATCGCCCACGGGGAGGGACGGTACGAGATCGACGACGACCGACTCGATGCGCTCGAGGACGACAATCGCGTCCTCTTCCGGTACTGCGACGAAGACGGTGAAACGGGGCCGGCGGTCAACCCGAACGGCTCGAAGCATAACGTCGCGGGCGTCCTCGGCGAGCGGGAGACCGTCGCCGTCCTGATGCCCCATCCCGAGCGGGCGACGCTGCCCGACATCGGTTCTACCGACGGGCAGGGCGTCCTTCGCGGTTTCGAATCGGCTGAAACCGGTGTCTGATTCGGCCACTATGTTTATTCCGTGTCCGACGAGACTCCCGATAGTAACGGCTACTATATGACTCCGCAATGGGGGCAGGTCAAACCGTAATCCGCCGTGGCTCGTTGGTTGGGATACGCGACCTGTCGGAGAACTCGCACTATGGAATACGAGACACGCCTCATCTACGTCGATTCCGGGGGGACACTCGACGTAAGTGGGGCCATGAGCGACACTGGCTTTTCGACCACAGTGGTCGGGTCTGCAGCCGGCTGTCTAGCCCGGCTGTCGACCGCTGCGTGTGTGGTGATCGCAGGGGCGCTCCCCGACACCAGTTGCGTCGATCTCTGCACGCAGATTCGAGACCGCAGACCGGAGGTACCGATCGTCGTCTTCCCCGAGAACGGAAGCGAAACGCTCGCCGGCGAGGTGATCGCTGCCGGCGCCGACGGCTACATCCCTCGTTCACAAGGCGTCGAGACCCTCGTAACGCGGGTGGACGACCTGCTCGCCGACGCCGAGTCGGTGCCAGCCGAATCCGAACCCCCGCCGACTCGTCTGGCCGCGAGCGAACGCAACGGGGATCCCGATTTCATCCCCGATTCGTCGGCCAGCGGAGCTTCCCGCGATGAGACCACGCCCGAATCCGGCGGATCACTCGCCGATCCGATCGACCGACTCGACCTCGTTATCGATCAGTCCCCGCTCGCGATCATCGAATGGACGCTCGAGTTCGAGGTGTGTAGTTGGAACCCGGCGGCGACGGAACTGTTCGGCTACACCGCCGAGGCAGCGATGGGCGAGTCCGGCATGTCGCTGCTCGTTCCCGACGCGAGGCGTGACGATGTCGCCGATCATTGGGAGACTCTCGTCGACGGTGATCTGGACGAAACTGCCAAGCGCCAGGTCAATCGAAACGTTCGCCAGGACGGGACGACGATCACCTGCGAGTGGTTCAACACGCCGCTGATCGACGACGACGGCGAGGTCGTCAGCGTCCTCTCGTTCGCACAGGACGTTACCAGGGATCTCAAACGAGCGAACGCACTCGAGGCGCTCCAGCGAACGACACACGATCTGATGCGGGCCGAATCGATGGCCGAAATCGGCGACCTCGTCGTCGATGCGACCGATCGCGTCATCGACGAGTCGCTCGCGGGACTTCGATTCTACGACGAAGACACTGACAGCCTCGAGATCGCCGCGATGACGGGCCAACTCGACGAACAGACCGACGACCTCCCCACGATCGGACCCGGTGACGGGATTCTCTGGACCGTCTACGAGGACCAGGAGCCGTCGATCATCGACGACGCTGCGGTGGACATGGTTCCCTACGATATCGCGACGAGCGTCGGGAACGCGATCGTTCACCCCCTCGGCGAGCACGGCCTGTTGACGGTCGCGTCGACGGGCGAGACGGAACTCGATATCGTCGACATGCACCTCGTTCACGTGCTGGCCGCGACGGCCGAAGCGGCGCTCGACCGGGCCGCCCGCGAACGCGAACTCGAGCGGACGAAGGCGATCGTGGAGGCCGTCGGTGACAGTGTCTACGCGCTGGATCGCGACGGCCGTTTCGTTAGCGTCAACGATACCCTGACGGCAGTGACCGGCTACGACCGCGACGAACTCCTCGGCGAACACGTCTCGAAGACGCTCACTGAGGACAGTCTCGAACACGCGGGGAGACGGGTTCGCGAACTCGTCTCAGCCGGCGACGATTCCGTCGCGACCTACGAGGTAACCGTCGAAACGAGCGACGGCGAGCGCATCCCGAGCGAGGTCAATGTGACGCTGTTGCACTCCGACGGCGACCTCGTGGGAACGGTCGGTATCGTTCGCGATATCAGCGACCGCAAACGGATGAAACGAGAACTCGTCGACCGGAAGGCGAAGATCGAGAGCCTCCACGAAATCGCGTCGCGACTCGACGACTGTGAGAGCGAGGCGGCGGTCTTCGATCTTTCGGTCGAGGCGGCCGAAGACGTGTTGAACTTCGACGTGTGCCTCGTCGGTCGTCGCGAAGGCGAATATCTCGTCAAGCAGGCGATTGCGCCGCCGATCGATGACGGGGAGTATTCCGACCGGACCCACATCCAGGAGGGTATCGCGGGGAAAACGTATCGAAATCAGCAAACATACCATATAGACGACATTCGCGAAGCGACTGACACGGAAGATGACGACCCCTACCGGTCGATACTCAGCGTTCCGATCGGTGACCACGGTGTCTTTCAGGCGGTTTCGACGGAGCGAGGCGCGTTCGACTCTGCCGACGAAGAACTCGCGGAATTACTGCTCTCTCACGTGACCGATACTCTGGACCGGTTGGCCTTCGAGGCAGAGCTCACCGAGGAGCGCGACCGGTTTTTCGCGCTGTTCGAGAACGTCCCCGACGCCGTTGTCAATACGCGTTTGCACGACGACGGGCCGATTATCGAGGACGTCAACTCGGCTTTCGAGCGCGTCTTCGGCTACGACGAACAGGAGGTGCTCGGCAAACCGCTCGATCAGTTCATCGTTCCAACGAACAGAACCCAGACCGCCGAGACGCTGAACCATCACGGGGTCAGCGGGGACCCCGTCGAAGCCGAAGTCAAACGGCGGACGGCCGACGGCCTGCGAGATTTCATGATGCGGGTCGTCCCGATGCAGATCGACGACGAGTCGGAACGCGCGTTCGGCGTCTACACCGATATCACCGAGCGGAAACAGCGACAGAAACGCGTCGAGATACTGAACCGTGTCCTGCGCCACGATCTGCGAAACGGCATGAACATCATCAACGGCTGCGCCGAGATGCTCGTCGACGCCGTCGACGACGACGATACCGAGTACGTGGAAACGATTCAGGAGCGAGCCAGCGAACTCATCAGTCTCGCGGAGAAGACGCGAGCCGTCGAACGAACGCTCGAGCGGAGCGAATCGACGATCGGCCCGATCGATATCGCCGACGCGACCGAACGGGCCACCGATCGACTCGAGTCCGTCTACAGCGACGTCGACGTCAGCTGTACGATACCCGACCGCACGTTCGTCCGCGCCGACGAGTACATTCAGACGGCTATTTTCCAGGTGCTCGAGAACGCGGTCGAACACAACGACGCGGAGTCACCGACTATCGACGTGCGTCTCTCGACGCAGCGAGCAGACGACGCGGCCGATCCCACCACCGACGATTTCGTCACACTTTCGATCACCGATAACGGACCCGGAATCCCCGACGAGGAACGGGAGTTGCTCCAGGAGGAACGCGAGATTACGCAGTTGCGACACGCGAGCGGGCTCGGGCTCTGGCTGGTCAACTGGGTGGTCTCCCAATCGGGCGGCCAACTTTCGTTCGACGAGTACCAGCCGCGTGGCACGGTCGTCGAGATTCAAGTTCCGCGAGCGGAGACTGCGCTGACCCAGCGTAGCGCCGCTGAACCGCCAGCGGACAACTGAATCTCCGTCGGCACTCGATCGCGGCCAGAAACCATACTACCGGGCAACGACGACTTCAACTCGGAGATTCGCTCCACGGTGGTCGTGTGCCTGAATTAGATCCGAACCCAATCCCGGTCGGCGTCGCCGAATACGCCCTGTCGACGGACGAGCGACCGTTACGAACCAGCGGCGTCGGCTCCTGCGGCGTCGTCGTGATCCACGACGAAACGGCGTGCGTGAGCGGGCTCCTCCATTTCATGTTACCGGATGCCGCAGACGGGACCAGCGGCCATCCCGACGCAAAGTTCGCGGATCTCGGTATCGCGGCGTTGCTTTCGGCGTTCGAATCCGCCGGCGGTCGCTCGACCCGGGCGTGGGCGAAACTCGCCGGCGGGGCGACGATGATCGGCTTCGACAGCTTCGACCGGCCGATCGGAGAACGCAACGTCGAGGCTGCACAGACCGTTCTCGAGGCCCGGAACATCCCGCTGTGTGGTACGGATGTCGGCGGCGACGCGGGTCGAAAAGTCCTGTTCTATCCGAGTACGGGCGAGTTGCAGATCACGACCGCAGACGGAGAAACGACCTGTTAGGTTGTGGTGAGTGTGGACACGCGGGCTGGGTCTGCAAGTCACGTCGTGAAATCGGGCCGCCTCCCTCAAGGAGCCGCCGAAGGCGGCGAGCAGACAGCGAATGTTTACGGGACCTACTCGAAGAGTTCGTCGGGATCCGCGCGCGTTTTGCCGGCCCGGTTGACGAGCAACTCCTCGAGCGCGGTCGCCAACTCGTCGCGGCGTGGGAGCGCGAACAGCTGACACTGGAGCGAGTCGCTGTCGCCGGTTTTGATCGTCGAGTCGAGCAGGAACGCGTAGTTCTCCGTTCGGCCGATGTCGGCGATGATCGGACTCATGATCGACGAGCCCATGTCCGCGATGAACCGCGGCGGGGAATGTTTGATCGAGGTCTCGAGCACGTTCGCCCAGCCGTCGAGGAAGCCGCTCGCGACGATGTTGCAGAGCTCTTCGAGGGCCTCCCGGTCGCGCTCGCCCCACTCGCCGTCGCTCTCGACCGGCAACAACGCGTCGACGCTCTCCCGCGCCGACGCCGGATCGAACAGGATCGCGAGGTAGCCACTCGGCGAGCCGGTGTACTCGACGGCGGTTCCGACTCGTCGGTCGTCGCCGACCTGTGCGGGGATGTCGGCAATGGGGATGAAACTCAGTTGGTTCACCTCGACGGCGGTCTCGAGGCCGGTCATCGTCGTCACGTTCGCGGCGGCCTTGGTCGCGCCCCGTTCGGTCATCTCGGTGAAGACCTCGAGTTTGTCCAGCGAGATGCCGTTTCCGCCGTCGTTCCCGCCGGTGGCGTCGGTGTCGGGGTTGCCGTCGCCGTCGCTCTCGAGCAGTTGCTCGATCGATTCGATTTTCGGAAACAGCAGCATCCGGAAGTCGATATCCTCGCCGATGGCTTCGACGCGACTGCGGAAGACGAAAACGTACTCTCCGTTCGATTCGCTTTCGCCATCGACGTCGTCGCGCTCGCTCGTCGTGGCGTCGGGACTGCCGCGCTCGCCTTTGCGTTCGCTTTGGCTTTTGCCCGCGAGCATCGCCTCTGGGAGCACGTCGATTCCGGTTCCCTCGACGTACGTCGGCGGTGAGACCTCGACTTTCGTGTCCAGGTGGTCCGCCCAGCCGCTAATAAACCCGTTGACCATGATGTTCCCGGCCTCCGCGATCGCTTCCTCGACCCGCTCCGGGTCGTCGGTCGGCACCAGCTCGCTCGTGATGGCGTCCCGTCCGGCCTCGTCGAACGCGAGGACGGTCTCTCCGGAGAGCGGCGCACCCAGAGAAACCTCGACGCCTGCAAACGTTCGACCGGCGAACTCGTACTGGAGATCCGACACCGAGAGCAGCGAGACGTCGGTTACGTCGACGCGCGTCTCGACGCCCGTCAGCTCCCGGAGCGCAGTCGCCGCGGATTCGGTTCCCTCCCGCGCCAGTTCGTTGTACGTCTCGAGGGAGCGAATGTCGATCTCCATCGAATTACCCCTCATACGGTCCACTGTCCGTCATTGGCGGTGCGACCGCGAACCGTCTTGCGGTTGCACCGGTAAATCGTTACAGCAAACCGTATCAGCCATCGTATACCCCGGTCCGGACATACGTCGTTCCTAGCCGGGGGCGGTAATCTATCTTATGGGAGAATGAACGGTGAGCGGCCGGCTTTCGCGCACTCGCCAGGGGCCATCACGGGCCGGTGAGTCGGCGAGGTGCCGATGTGGCGAGGGGGCGAGTCAGCGGAGTAGCGAGTCATCGAGTCAGCGGTTGGTTAAAACTCCGCTCGCGCTCCATAACCGTCTCCCAGGTAAGCTCACACTCACAGGAAACCTGTTCGAAGACGGAGGGATCCTGTCGAAGGTCGAAATCCTTGATCGCCTTCTGGACGAGGTCGTCACACTCCGTGCAGTTGTGCGGGCCGCGGTCGGAACCGTGTCCGACCGGGTCGGAAACGACGATGGCGTCGACGTCCGCGGTTTCCTCGAGGACGTGTGCGACCGACCAGAGCCACGGGGGCCGGTAGCCGTCGTTGAAGTAGAGTTCGTCGACCATCGTGTAGCGCTGGACGTTACAGGGGTTCATCGAGACGGTGTGACAGCCCTCCACGTCGGCGCAGCGTTCGATCGACGAGATCATGTCCGCGACGGCTTCGGACTCCGTGAGGAACGGCGGTTTCATCAGGAGGTAGGCTTTGATCCCCGCCTCGACATCGTCGCCCGCCTCCGCATCGGCGACTGCGGCCTCCTCGCAGGCGTCCTCGAAGTCGGCGAAGTCGAAGTACTTGTTCACACAGTCGTGACGCACGCGGTCGGTCGCCGTCTCGAGGCCGATGGCGATGTCCGTATCGATCCCGTACTGGGTGAAGTCGCCGATTTTCTCGCGGCTGACGAAGTCGGGCAGGGACTCGAGGACGATCCGTTCGCGGTCGCCGAAGGTTTCGGCGATGGCGCGGCGGCTCTCGGCGCCGACCTCCCGCTCGTCGAGGAAGGAGCCGGAGGTGTAGATCTTGATGAGATCGGCGGGTTCGTCGCCGTGTTCCTGCTCGTGTTCCAGACAGATGTCGATCTGGTCCATCAGCGCCTCGTGGCTCACGCTGCCGCCGTCGACGCTTTCGGCGACGTAGCCACACATCGTACAGCCGCCGGCGCGGGCCCAGCGGCAGCCGCCGGTGTTTAAGATGATCGTCAGGCTCTGCTTGACGCCGCCGGGGGTGTTGTCCTCGTCGAGCCAGACGCGAGTCGGCTCGTGGGGGTCGTAGCTCGCCTCCTTGCGCGAGCGGATCTCCCGCATCGCCTGGTTGTGGGCGTCCATGCCCTTGCCCTGCTCGTAGACGTCGGGCGTGGGTTTACTCATTGTGTGAGGCAAGCGGCCCAGCGCCTAAAGCGCCTTCGTCTGGGAACTGACGACAAAATCGCGTTCGCTCACCGGCGATAGTGCCGTCGAAGGACGACTCGCCCTCGAGCGAACGCCTCCGACGACCGACTGCATCGGTCCCTACTCGAGGCGCATTTCACGCGTCTCGATGGCGTGGCAGGTCGGACAGATGAACTGGTATTGGACGCGACTGCCGGAGGTACTGACGCGCCAGCCGCCGTCAGTATCCATGTAGCCACACGCCGGGCATTTCAGCTCCGACTCGTCGAACTTCGCTCGAAGTCGCTCGAACGGTGATCGAAAGCTAGACATGTGCTATCATAGGTCACGGAGATTTATAACATGCGTGGTGATCCGTCCGATAACTGATTCGTCCGTCCGATAACCAGGGTTCTTAGGGTATCGCCTTCCCTAGAACGGGTATGGAGAACGCCAATGCGGCGTCTGATGATGGGGGACGTGCAACCCCGGCAGCCACCGCACTCGAGGCCGTAGTCGACCCCGTCGTCGCCGTCGCTGACGGGACGATTACGTACGCTAACGGTGTGGCACGGGATCTCTTCGAACTTCCGGTCGAGGAGGCACGGGAGGAAGTCGGTGCTGATGCCGGTACCGGTAGCGGTGCTGGCAACTGGGACGCGTCGACTGCACTCGAACACTGGACGCGACTCGAGACAGCGATCGACGAGACGGCGGTCGGGACCGTTCGCCACGTCGCGCTCGCTGACGACGCCGAGAGCGGTGACGGGAAGCGATTCAACGCCCGCGTCCATCGCTCGGCCGAGGGCGCAACGATCGTGTTCGAACGCGTCGGTGACGTGGACCGTACCGATAACACAGTCTCGAACACCGGTGTCACTGACGGAACCACGGTCAGCGAAACCGATCGCGTGGTCAAAGAGCGAGCGATCAACGAAGCCCCGGTCGGGATCACGATCTCCGACCCGGATCTCGAGGACAATCCACTGGTCTACATCAACGACGCCTATCAGGAAATGACCGGCTACAGCTACGACGACGTCATTGGGCGAAACTGTCGGTTCCTACAGGGCGACGACTCCGACGAAGACGCAATCGCCGAAATGGCGGCGGCGATCGACGAGGACCGTCCGGTGACCGTCGAACTCAAGAACTACCGAAAGGACGGCACCGAGTTTTGGAACGAGGTCACGATCGCCCCCGTTCGCGATGATGCGGGCGAGGTCACCCACTACGTCGGCTTCCAGAACGATGTGACGGCGCGCAAGGAGGCCGAGTTCGAACTCGAGCGCCGAACTGAGGAACTCGAGTACATCCTCGAACGGATCGAGGGATTGATCCAGGACGTGACCGACGTGGTCGCGGGCTCGACGACGCGAGACGAACTCGAGGAGGCGGTGTGCGATCGGATTGCCGCCGAGTCGGCCTACGAGGGTGCCTGGATCGGCGAGCGAAACCCCGCAACGGGAACGATCGACGTTCGGGCGAGTACCGGCGCGTGTGCCGGTAACGCTGGAGTGTCGACGACCGGCGACCATCCGGCCGCCGAAACCCTCGCCGAGAACGCCATCGCCACCGACTCGCTCGAGGGGACGACCCACGCCTCGTTCCCGCTGTCGTACAACGGGATCGAGTACGGGGTCCTTACAGTCTGTACGGACCGCAACCCGCCAATCGACGAACGCGAGACCGTGATCCTCTCAGCGCTCGCGCGCGCGGTCGCGAGCGGCGTCAACGCCCGGGAGACGAGTCGCGTGCTCGCGACGAACGCGGTCGTTGCCGTCGAACTTGCGCTCACCGATACGGCCGTCGGCCCCGTCGCCCTCTCCGAGATTGCGGACTGTCGCCTCGAGTACCGTCGATCGGTCCACCGAACCGGCGACGAGACGGCATCGCTGTTTACCGTCACCGGGCCCGACGCCACCGCCGACGACCTCACCGCGGCCGTCGCCGAGATTCCCGACCTCGACTGCCGGGTCATCGTCGAACGCGACGGCGAGTGCCTGATCGAACTGTCCGGCGGTGACGACCTCGTCGGTTGGCTCTCCGACCGCGGCGTCCGGACCCAATCGATCGAGAGCGAAGACGGCCGGGCACGTCTCACGCTCGAGATTCCGCGGTCGGCCAACGTTCGGTCGGTCGTGGAGGCCGTCGAAGACCGATATGCGGGCACCGACGTCATTTCGTTCGAACAACGCGACCGCGAGGAAGAGACTCACCAGGAGTTCGCCGCCAGGCTCGAAGCCGAGCTTACCGATCGCCAGTTCGCCGCGTTACAGCGGGCCTATCTGAGCGGCTACTTCGAGTGGCCCCGACCGACGACTGGGGAGGAACTGGCTCAGTCGATGGGCGTCTCCCGGCCGACCTTCCACGAACACTTGCGCTCGGCCGAAGCGAAGCTCTGTGGAGCCTTCTTCACGGATAAGCAATCTTCGGCTTGATATCGCCGGCGGAACGGCATCTTAATCGGCTGTAGCCCGGAGTTAGCGTCTGGACGGTCGCCGAGATTTATCTACCACCTCGTGATAGCTCGAGTTATGCTCGACATCGCAACGTCGGTACCACTTCAGATGGGCGGCGGCGGCTTCCTGTACTGGGCGATCATCTTCTTCGTGCTCGCGATCGTCGCTGCAGCGGTCGGAGCCCGCGGCGTCGCCGGCATCTCGATGGAGATCGCGCGGATCTTCGTGCTGATCTTCATCATCCTTGCCGTCGTCGCACTGCTGTTATAAGCACGGCCCGTCCCCCACGGCGGGCGGTCCGCTCGGTATCGTTGTCGGCCCAGTAGCGGGTCGACCCAGCGACGACATTCTCGAGTGCGACAGCAGCTGCCCGAGAGCACCAAATATCGCTCGAATAGCGCCGTCTGGGGACTCCCATTAGTTACGATTCGGCAGTATTTGCTACCGGCGGTTCGTCACCGATTCGAACCCTTGCCAGTACTCGGTGGGGACTACTCCTGATCGTTCGAGCACGCGCACGTAACCACACTCGGTTACGGGGGAGTGAGAACGACTAACAGGATAGGCGACGAAGTGAACAGCGAGGAGTTATCATGACTGAACTTGGCGGATTTCAGGACAACGTCGCCCGTATCGATCTCTCGGAGGGGTCAGTCGCGTACGAGTCGATCGACGAGGAGGACGCGAGGAAGTATATCGGCGCGCGCGGGCTCGGGGTAAAGTACGTCTTCGAACAGGGAGCGGACGTCGATCCGCTCGGGCCGGACAATCTGCTCGCGTTTATGAACGGGCCGCTGTCCGGCACGCAGGTGACGATGAGCGGCCGGATCGCCGTCTGTACGAAGTCGCCGCTGACCGGAACAGTCACCGACAGCCACCACGGCGGCTGGTCCGGCGCACGACTCAAGTGGGCCGGCTTCGACGGCCTGTTGTTCGAAGGGGAAGCCGACGATCCCGTCTACGCCGTCGTCGAGGATGGCGAGGTCGAACTGCGGGACGCCTCTCATCTCTGGGGTGAAGGGTTTCACGACACCCGCGACGCGCTCGAGGAGGAAGTAGACGGCTCCTACGGGAAGAACCTCAGCGTGATGGGGATCGGTCCGGGCGGCGAGAACGGCGTGAAGTACGCCTGTATCATGAACGAGGACGACCGGGCCTCCGGCCGCGGCGGGACGGGTTGTGTCATGGGGTCGAAGAACCTCAAGGCGGTCGTCGTCAAATCGACGACGAAGATGCCCCAGCCCGCGGATCAGGAGACGTTCAAAGAGGGCCATCAGCAGGCGATGCAGGCCATCACGGAGTCCGACGTCACCGCACCCAACGAGGGCGGCCTCTCGATGTACGGGACGAACGTCCTGATGAACATCGGCGAGGAGATGGACGGGTTGCCGACGAAGAACGGGCAGTACACCTCAACCGAAGCCATGCGCGACGCGGAGGGCGTCGACATCGACGCCGAGCGCGTCTCCGGGGAGAACGTCCGCGAGAACATCCTGGTCGACGAGCCGACCTGTCACTCCTGTCCGGTCGCCTGCAAGAAGGAAGTCGAAGTCCAGGCGATGCACAAGGGCGAGGAAATGAACGTCCGCACCGAGTCCTACGAGTACGAATCCGCCTACGCGCTCGGCCCGAACTCCGGTCACACCGACCGCGACGCCATCGCGCTCATGCTCGACCGCTGTAACGACATGGGTCTCGACACCATCGACGCGGGCAACATGATGGCGATGGCCATGGAGATGACCGAGGAGGGCAAACTCGAGGGCGTCGGCGAGTTAGACTGGGGCGACCACGAGACCATGATCGACATGATCGAACGGGTCGCCCGCCGCGAGGACGATCTCGCGGATCTGCTGGCCGAAGGGCCCCGCCGCGTCGCGGAGGCCAAAGACGCCCACGACAACTCGCTTGCGGTCAAGGGCCAGACAATCGCCGCCTACGATCCGCGTTGTATGAAGGGGATGGGCATCGGTTACGCCACCTCGAACCGCGGAGCCTGTCACCTTCGGGGGTACACCCCCGCCGCCGAGATTCTGGGCGTTCCCGAGAAGGTCGACCCCTACGAGTACGAGGGGAAGGGCGAACTCACCGCCCAGTTCCAGGATCTTCACGCCATCTCGGACAGCTTCGACATTTGCAAGTTCAACGCGTTCGCGGAGGGCATCGAGGAGTACGTACTCCAGTACAACGGCATGACCGGACTGGACGTCAGCGAAGAGGAACTGCTCGAGGCCGGCGAACGGATCTACAACTTAGAGCGCTACTACAACAACCTCGCCGGCTTCGACGGAAGCGACGACTCCCTGCCGGAACGGTTCCTCGAAGACGGCATCCGCGGTCAGGGTGCCAGCGAGGGCGAGTACTGCGAACTCGAGGAGATGAAGGCGGAGTACTACGATCACCGCGGCTGGGTCGACGGCGTCGTCCCCGACGAGAAACTCGAGGAACTCGAGATCGATCTCGGACCGGGAACGGGCGTCTCCGCCGGAGACTCCGCGGCTCCGGCCGACGACTGATCGTCGGTTCTCGGGCCGCTGTACCCGTACTGCTCTTTCGGACGCAATTTTCGGTTGAAATCGATCGTCGGCAAATACCTGGAGGCTACCTTAACTGCGAACGGTATGGGATTTGCAAACCAGTGGGAGGGGAGTAACGGGTACATGATTCGCCGTCGCTAGCGTTCGATTTCCGGGGCGTTGGCAGTTCGACCGATATCCTCGCGACGTTTCCGTGCCGCTCGAGACGGAGACTGATCGATGCCGGAAGGGTCGAACAAGAAGTGGTGCAGACGACCCGTCTGCAACGTGTGGTCCGCTACGACGTGGGCCGAGAGCGCACTCGAGTGGAGCGCGGAGAGACACTCACGTCGTGAGCTGTCGGCGGATCAGTCGTCGGCAACGGCGTAGGTGGCGCCGGATTCGGCCTCGGCGCTCGGCTTCGTCATCTCGATTTCGATGCCGCTATCGCAACAGACCGAGACGCGAACGTCGTCGAAGCACTTGCGGTACTCGGTCGCGTGCTTGCCTGAGGTGTTGATTCGGACTCGCTCTTCGACGAGGTCGGCCTCCGTCAGCTTCTCGACCTTCCGGTAGGCCGTCGACATCGGAATGTCACACTGCTCGGAGAGTTCCGTCGCAGTCAGCGATTCCTCGGTCGTTGCCTCGAGAATGGCCCGGCAGGCGTCGTCGTCCAGCGCACCGAGTACGGTCTGTGGGTCGGCTGGGTCGTCGTTTGCTGGCCATCCTCGCTTCGTAGTGGAGTTCGTAGCGGACATCGTCTTCACTCCATAGTAACGGGGGAGCCCCCTCCAATTGAGGCCCAATAAATACAGGGTGCTTTATATGGGGTGTGGAAAATCCGGCGCTCGAGTCGGTGTACGGCCAATATTTGGGAGGCGGTAACACGGGTCAAATGGTGGGCCGCACGCGATCAGACCCGAACCGTCGGACGACCGGCGACTGATCCGTCGGCGATCCCCTGCGGACACAGGGTTTAGGGGGCCTGAACTCACATCAATAGCTAATGGCTACGGGGATTCGCGCGGAGGTGAAGATCGACGACCCGGCTGGCTGCGTCGTGACGCAGGCCTCCGCGGCGGTCAGCGGCCGCGTCCAGTCGGTCTCGAGGAGCACGAACCCGGACGCGCCCGAGCGCGTCACCGAGGAGTTCATGCTCGAGGCCGACGAGTATCCCGATCCCGAGGAGTTCACTCTCGACGCGGACGTCGAACTCTCGCAGGTCTTCTCCTACGGCTCGAGCGAGGTGTACCGGTTCACTCGTGCGCTCGGTCACGGCTGTCCCTGCGAGTGTATCGAACGCCACGACTCGCCGGTGATCGACGTCCGAACGCAGGGGGCGGCGCTGTACCTGACCTTCCACGCATCGGATATGGAGAGCTTACAGGCGATCATCGGCGACCTGCAGGGCCGGTGCTCGAATCTCGACGTCCAGCGACTCCTCCAGTCACAGCAAGACCACGGCGAACAGAACCTCGTCTTCGTCGATCGGAGCACGCTCACCACTCGGCAGCTGGAGGTCCTCGAGACGGCCCATCGGATGGGGTACTTCGAGCATCCGAAGCGGGCGAACGCCGGCGAAGTTGCCGACGAACTCGGCATTACCGGAACGACCTTCACCGAGCATCTCGCGGCCGCACAGACGAAGCTGTTGGATGCGATCCTCGAGTACGATGACTCCTGAACGCGGTCGTCGCGACTCAGGCCACAAGAAAGCTTCGGGAACTACTGGTGGTCGGCGGTGAACCGCAACCCTATATATAGTGGACGCACAGCTATCAACGTAGACGACCCACGTTTCACACGAATCCACTCCCACCCCTCTCATGAGCAGATACGAATTTACCTGTCCGGAATGCGAACAAGCAATCGAAGTCAACGAGTCGATGCGTGACGCAACGTTGACACACGGCTGTCCGGTCTGTGGCGCCGACGTTACGGCCGCGGACTTCGCCGAGCAACAGGAACAACAAACGAACTGAGTGCTCGAGACGCGATGACTGTCCGTGTCCGTGCTCGCGTTACGCGTTACACCTCGCGGTCGATCTCCGTCCGCCGACCGCTGAGCGAGTCCGGCTCGAGTCGGTAGAGCTCGATATCTAGTTCGGCTTTCCCTTGTGCCCAGATTTCGAACAACGGTCGCTTCGCATCGCCGTACTGGGCGATCTGGCCCGGCGTCAACTCGGCTGGAGGGATGTTCTCGAGGGTGCCCGTGGCGATCACGCTCCGGTAGGCTGACTCCTGTTCGTCGTAGATGACGAGCCGTGCCGCCGGCGAGGACTCGAGGAACGCCCGTTTTTCGCTTTCCGGCGTCGACACCAGCCGCATATAGAACTCCCGCTCGCCGTCGTCGTAGCCGTACGAGATCGGGATCGCGTACGGGTCGTCGGTGCGTGCGAGCGACAGTACCCCCGTCTCGTGACGACCGAGAAAGTCATCTATCTCCGTATCGGTCATTTCGCTTTCCTGGTCGATAGCCATCGTCTCAGTGATTCGTGCAAGGAGGAACACGCTCTTTATAGTTGCCATCGACCGCCGGTACCGGTTCCCGCTCGCCGCGGGATCGGGACTCGATCTCGGCCTACTGACTCTCGTCGCCGTCACCGCCGCCGTCGCCACCGTCGCTCGTCCCGATACAGACTGGCTCCCGAATCTCGAGTGTCGTCTCGAACTCCGCCTCGCGATCGGTCCGACGGCCGATTCGCAGCAGTTGTTCCTCGTGTGCACGCCGGATCGCCGACAGCTCCCGGTCTGTCACGTCGAGCGCGAGGGCTTCCCAGTGACCCCACTCGACGGCGAACGCCTCGAGATCGTCGTCTTCGTACAGCCGTTCGTACTCGCGACGGTATCGCTCGAGGTCCGGTTCCAGCACTGCCTGGGCGCGTTCGACCAGGTCCGGCAGTCGAGTCGGCGGGACGCTCGCCTTCGCGGCCGTGAGCACGAGTACCTGTCCCTCGATCGGTTCGCTCGCCATTTATCCGCCCGCTCGCATCGCTTTCTGTGCGAACTTATCGACGAGGGACTCGAGGCTGTCGTCCGTATCGCTGTTCGTCTCTCCGCTCTCTCCTTCATCCTTGCCCTCACTCTCACCCTCTTCCTCGAAAACGATCGTCACCTCCGTCAGCGTCAGCGAAGGCCCGATCGCGACCGTCTCCGAGGAAAACGTCGCCGTCCAGTCTTCGCCCTCGACGGTGTCTTTGGCGATCCGTTCGCCACCCAGGTTCGTCAGGTATCGAACCACGAGCCGTTCGGAGATGCCGCGAAAGGAGCGCTCGATGCGCGTTGTCATAGCGTTAGTTGGAGTGCCACGCCGATAAAGTCGCCCATTGATACGGATTGCCGTAACTATGTACCGCCGATCACCGACCCCGGCTCTGGTGATCGGCGGTCATTGACCACAGTAAACCGTATGAACGGCGGTGACGACGAGCGCGCCCGTTCAGATGAGTGCTCTGAACGCCACGACGGCCGCGACGCCGGCGACCAGCGCGAGCAGGATGTTCTCGGTTCGCCACATCACGACTAACACGAGCCCGGCCGCGCCCCACTCGGCGGGGCCGCCGGCCGCGAGCTCCGGACCGAGGACGGCGATCACGATCGCGCCCGGCAAAACGTTGAGACCGGCCTCGAGTCGGTCGCTCAATTCGATTCGACGCACGACCCAGATCCCGCCGACTTTCGTCAGGACCGTGACGGCCGCCATCGCGAGGATGACGCCCACCACGAGCGGGTCGAGCGAGAGCGCGTTATCGATCATGGCGAATCACCTCGACGAGGGCCGCGGCCAGCCCGCCCAGCAGGATGTACCACCGGCCCGGGAGAAGGTCCGCGGCGACGACGCTCGTGCCGAGGGCGACGACCCAGGGAACCAGCGTCGAATGCCCCTCCCAGAGTTCCGCCGCGAGTGCGACGAAGACCGCGGCGAGAATGAAGTCGAAGCCATACTGGGTTGGATCACCGACCGATTCGCCGGCGAGGACGCCGAGTACCGTTGCACCGACCCAGAACACCCACATCGCGATCCCGCTCCCGAGCAGAAACGCGCCGCGGCCGCTCCCCGCTTTGAGGTCGCGCATCGTCAGCGCCCAGTTCTCGTCGGCCATGAAGAAGAGGCTCCCGTAGATCCGACTCGGCGAGAGTCGCCGAAACCAGGGCTGTAACGCCGCCCCCATCAGCGAGTAGCGCAGGTTGACCGCGAACGTCGTGAAGACGATCGCGGCGACCGGAAGCGGCTCCGCCCAGAGTTCAACGGCGATGATCTGGGACGCCCCGGCCAGGACGGTCGCGCTCATCAGCGCCGCCTCCGCCACGCTCAGCCCGGCCTGATTGGCGAGGACGCCGAACGCGACGCCGTAGCCGGCGACGCCGAACGCGACCGGGAGACAGGTGACGAACCCGGTCCGGATCCCGTCCCACTCGAAGGTCATGCGCTCCGCCTTCGGGTCTCGCTCTCCGCTTGTTCTTTCGCCGACTGCTTCGCTTACCGCCTCGCTCGGCTCTCGAGCACGTTTTTCGTTCGCTTCGGGATCTGCCACCATTTCGAAGCTCTCACTCACTCTCCGGCTACCGCCGCGTAAATCGTTCTCGAATCGATGGCGGCGTTCGCGCGGGCCGTTCGCAACACCACCCGAGCGTCGCGGGTACGAGAACACCACTCACAGTATCGGACACTCGCGGCGCTCACCGAAGGCCGAGCCGACTACCCGCCTGCAACCGGCGGGAACACCGACAACCGGTCGCCCGAATCGAGTTCCGTTTCGACGCCGGCCATATGGACCACGTCGCGGCCGTTCTTGAGCACGCTCAGTTGCGGCCTGATCGCGACGCCGTCCTCGCCGTCCTCGAGCAACTGTCCCTCGAGCCCGTCGTACTCGGCCTCGAGCGCGGCGAGAACGTTGCCGACCGTCGCGTCATCGTCGAACGCGTGCGTTCGGTCCTTCTCGCCGACGGCGTCGCGAAAGGTCGCGAAAAATCGCAAGTCGATCTCCATACACGATGCTTGTTGCGTGGTGGGATATACTGTTCGCTGTCCCGAACGGGCCTGTGTCGACGTCCCGAGCGGCTCGTCGTCCTCGACCGACGACCCGATCGATCAGGCCGCGGAGGCCGCCGGTGCGGACGTGTAGCTGACGGCGTCGATATCGGCGCGCTCGAGCGTGTCGTCGATCGTGTCGGCACCGACTTCGGCCGCCTCGTCCGCGTCTCCGGCGTCGACGATCACGGTGACCGCGAACTCGACGGCGATCGTGTACGGGTCGAACGGCCCCGAGGGGTGTTCGTAGATTTCCGCCTCGTCGATCGTCCAGTCCACCACCGTGCCGTCGGCTTCGAGGGACTCGAGCGTCGACGTGAAATCGGCCGTCGCGTCGTCGCAGGCGGTCGTGTCGCTGCCGCCCTGCAAGGTGACGAGCGCCGTTCCGTCCCGTGAAACTGCAAACTCCATACAGTCCCCTATCGACCGCGAGGATTTGAACGCTTGGGCTGTACGCACGCGATATCTCGGACGCCCGGATAGCGTGGCGTGAACTCACCGACCGCTACATATCCTGCAGCCGAATCCCGTCCTCGACGAGTCGCTGGTTTCGCTCCCGTTCGAGGCGGTCGCCGAGTTCGTCGTGGGCGTACAGCTGTGCGATCACGTCGGCGTAGAGGGTTCGCCACGCGATCGCGTAGATCGGGGACTGCCCCCACGCTCGCAGTTCGGGAACGAGGTCGTCGTAGGTCCCGTGGCGCTGTTCGAACCGATC
Organism: Natronorubrum halalkaliphilum; assembly: GCF_009834785.1. Taxonomy (GTDB): domain Archaea; phylum Halobacteriota; class Halobacteria; order Halobacteriales; family Natrialbaceae; genus Natronorubrum; species Natronorubrum halalkaliphilum. Next base: position 109,765 of record NZ_WUYX01000053.1, on the reverse strand, counting down.
GATCGCCTCGAGGACGCGACTCGCCGCCTCGCGGTCGTCCTCGGCGTCCTCGATCGCTCGGTTCAGGCGTTGCTCCCAGCCCGCAACCGCTTCCTGCATGTCCGCCGCGACGTTCTCCTCGTCGGCCGGCAGTCGATCGAGCACCGGTTTCGGTACGCCGAGTGAAATCTCGTCCATGAGTCGTGATAGATCGGGGACCGGCAAGAAACTACGGCTACGACGAACCCGCGCCCGCGCTCGGCACGCACGGAGGCGGACTGTCGGTCGTCTTGTTACCGCTCTCACCACTGAGATCGGAACTGAGTGTGGCTGTGTCTGCGACTAAGACTGGTATTAATACCGCGTTCGATACCGAAAAAAGACCGAACCGAAGACTGCTATCGTCGCCTACGGCCACAGCGCCGGCATTTCGACGCTGTCGAAGCCACGTCCACCGCCACGGCCACTCTCGAGCGTCTCCCGTCTCATACGGTTTACTGTAGTCAATGACCGCCGATCACCGACCCGTCCCTGGTGATCAGCGGTACATAGTTACAGCAATCCGTCTCAGGTCTCGTTACCGCTCGAGAGACGGCGACCGCTGCTCGGCGACGGCGTCGGTCTCGTCGTAGCGCAACTCGTCGCCTCGATCGTTCGCCGTGTCGAACCGGTCGAGCATCTCCGAGAGGTCGCTCGCCCGTTCCGCGAGCGCGGTCACGCTCTGTGTCACGTCGGTTAGCGACGCGGTCTGCTCTTCGGCGGCAGCGGACACGTTTCCGGCTTCCGCTGCCGACTCCTCGCTGCGACTCGCGACGTCGTCGAGCGCGGTGACGACCTGTTCCGTCGATGCGGCCTGGTCGTCGGTCGCCTCGGAGATCTCCCGGACGCCGTGGTTCGTGTCCTCGGCGTAGTCGGTGATCTCTTCGAGCGACTCGACGGCCGGCTCGACGGCTTCGGTCCCCTGCTCGACCTTGTCGCTCGTTCCCTCGACCACGGCGACGGACTCGTCGGTCTTCTCACGGATCGTCTCGATACGGGTCTCGATCTCCCCCGCCGCCTCCTTCGCGTCGGCGGACAGTTCCTTGATCTCCTGTGCGACCATGTCGAACCCGTCGGCCTCGCCGTCGGCGCCGGCTCGAGTCGCTTCGATACTGGCGTTGAGCGCCAGCAGGTTCGTCTGATCGGCGACGTCCGAAATCGCGTCGATGAGTTCGTCGATCTGTTCGACCTCGTCCTCGAGGGACTGGATCGTCTCGACGGCTCGTTCGGCCTCGGTCTCGACTTCGGACATCTCCTCGATCGCTTCTTCCGCGGCTTCTCGGCCCCGTTGGCTCGATTCGACGGTCTGCTCCGCGACGCCAACCACCTGGGACGCGGTCGATGCGATCTCTTCGGTGCTCGCCGAGAGATCGGACATCTCGGTTTCGACCGTCTGTAGTCGCTCGTTTTGCTGTTCGGTCGCATCCGAAATCTCCTGGACGGAATCGGCGACCTGTTCGCTGGCGCGTTGGACCTCCGTACTCGACGCTTTGACGTCCGAACTTTCCGTCGAAACGTCGTCCGCGAACTGTTTGACCCTCGAAACGGTCGTCTCGAGTTCCTCGAGCATCGCGTTGAACTCCTCGCCGATCTCCCGCATCTGCTCGTTGTCGGTATCGACGGTTGCTCGAACGGTGAGATCGCCGTCTGCGGCGGTTCGCATCGTCCGGCTGTACTGGTCGGCCGCCCGTTGCAGTTCGGCCATCACGTCGGCCATCCGCTCGCGTTCCGCCTCGGCTGCCTCCCGGGCCTCCTCGGCCTCCTGTTGTGCAGTTTCGGCCTCTTCCTGTGCGGTTTCGGCCTCCTCCTGTGCCGATTTCGCTTCGGTGATCTGGGCCTGGAGGGTGTCGCGCATCTCGTCGAACGCCCGATACAGTCGCCCGACTTCATCGACCCGATCCGTCGACAGATCGACGGTGAGATCGTTGTTCTCCATTCGCTCGGCGCGGTTCCGGAGATCTTTCAGCGGTGTCACCGTGTGTCGAGCGAGGAAGAACCCGCCGACGACGAGCGTGACGAGTCCGGTGCCGACGATCGAGAGCACGGTCCATCCGACCGCGTTGCTGGCGGCAAACGCCTGCTCGCCGGGCACGGTCGTCACGGCGACCCAGTCGTTGTCCGCGGTCGCGGCGTAGGCGGTCACCAGGTCGCCGTCGCGCTCGAACGCGGTTCCGTCGCGGACGCCCCCGAGGGCTTCGACCACTTCTTCATCCGGATTCCCACCGAGTTCGTCGCTTGCGAGCACCGTGTCGCCGTCCGTGTTGAGGATCATCGTTTCCTGGTCCTCGTGGAGCTGGCGAAGCCCGTCCACGCGGTACTCGATGGTTCCGACGACGACGGCGATCCGCGCCTCGTCACCTTCGATCGGACTGGCGAACGAGATCACCTGATCGTCGAACGTTCCGGCCCGGTAGGCCGTCGGCGAACTCCAGACGTCGTTTGCCGCCGTCAGATCGACGCCCGGCTCGATGTCGGTCCAGGGCTCGTCGACGCTCGAGAGCGATTGACTCCGGAGTTCGCCGTTGGTGCTGGTCAGTATCTCCCCGCCGTTCATGTCGACGATATGAATCGCCCTGACGTCGACCGGTAACTTGGCCTGGGTCTCGATCACGTGCGCTTCGGCGGTTTCGGCGTCGGTTCCGGATAGCGCGGTGGCCGAGGAGAGCGATCGGGTGTGAGACTCCATCGCGATCGTCCACTCGTTGATAGAATCCGCGTGCATCTCGACCGTCGCCGTCAGCTGTTGCTCGGCGTCGTTCTCGACGGTCCGTTCGGCGTCGACGTATCCGATCCCGCCCACGACGGAAAGCACGACGACGATGAGCAGGATCGAGATGACGAACTTCGCGCGGTAGCTCTCGCGGATTATCGACGGCACGATCGCCTGGGAGAGCTGAGTCAGGCCCGACGTTTCGGACGCAGGGGCGGATTCGGGATTCGTCTTCGACTCCGAACTCTGCCCGGTCATTCTGCGGCCCCCTCGGGAGTCCGCTCGTCGATAACGGCGATTCCACCACTATCGTACGTGAAGTATTCGTACGTAATCGAGCCGCCGTCGCCGTTCACGTCGAACTCGATTTCACCGGATGCACCGCGGTAGCGCACCGGGGCTCCCGTTGCGGCGATCTTGATCCCCTCGGCGAGCTCACCTGGCAGAACCTCCACGCCGTCGCCCGACGTCACGTTATTCATCTCCCCTCTGATAGCCGTCCCGTCGTTTTCCCCTGCGGCGGCGTTCGCCAGCAGGACGGTCGCCGTCGCATCGTAACAGTTCGCAGTGAACAGCGCGGGTTCGTCCCCGTACTCGTCGCGATAGAGCGTCGCAAACCTGTCTTGGCCCGGTCCGGTCGACGTCGGCGCCGTTCCGAACACGTTGTCGACGACCTCGCTTACCTCGTTCGGCAACGATTCGTCCTGTAACCCGTCGCTGATGAAGACGGTCTCGTCGCCCCGATGGTCGCCGTAATACTCCTGCAGTAGCTCGATACCGCTCTCGACGTAACTGATCACGAACAGAATGTCCGGGTCGTCCGCAAGTGCCTGACTCAGCGGCTCCGCGTACGACTCGCTTCCCGGCGTAAACGAAACCTGTCGCTGAATGTCGCCGCGGAAGGACGCCGAGAACGCGCCGGAGAGCTGCCGTCCGTAGTCGCCGGCGGTGTAGATCGTCGCCGCAGTTTCGGCATCGTGCTCCGTGGACGCGAGTTGCGCCGCGACGACCGCCTGCATCGAGTCGTCCGGCGCCGTTCGAAACGAGTACCCGCGGTCGTTGAGGATCGACATCGTCGGCGAGGTACTCGAGGGCGAACAGCTGACGACCTCCGCCGGAATCGTCGCCTGCTGTGTCATCTGGAGAGTCGCATCGGACGCCGCCGCCCCGATAATCGCCGGGTACTCCTCGTCGATCAACGTCGTTGCGGCGTCGACCGCTCCGCCCGGCGTGGTCCGGGAATCGGCGACCTCGTACTCGAAAGACAGGTCGAGACCGGACGCCTCGAGTTCGGTGACCGGCAACGCCGTCGCGTTCTGGAGCGGGTCGGCGATGAACGAGAGTTCACCCGTTAGCGGGAGGACGGCACCGTACCGAAAGGTTCGGTCCGAGAGGGCCGGTCGCGCGTCCTCGTCGTCGTTCAGTGCGCTGCTGAGACAGCCGGCCAGCGATGCGATTCCGGCTCCGGTCATCGCGGACAGACACCGCCGTCTGTCGATCATCGATGTCATTCGTGGCAGCCCCACTGATTTCTGACTGTACTCGAGCCTGACCAGTTGTCCATAGTGATGTATCTCACGTGAGACTTTTCAACATTCTGGCCAGCCGGCACTAATGACAGGAAGAGATGATATTCGGTGATCAGAGATGACTATTTGTGCTTTTCGGCCCATAGGACAATCATCTCCGGGAACTACTGATTGTGTGCACAGTTAACATTACCAATGTTTCTATGTCAGAGGTTTTCAGATACGGCCGAAAACTATACGTTTGTACGATCTGGCTCCTTACGGCCAGGTCGCCAGCATCACTTCGTCGACGAACTCCTCGTCGATACAGTACTGGCCTTCGTGGACGCCCTCGCGCTGCCAGCCGTTGGCCTCGAGAAACTCGATCGCGGCCTCGTTCGTCGTCGGGAGGTTCTGGTAGAGCTTCTGGTACCCGGCGTCGTCGGCCCATTCGAGGCCGTACTCGAGTAACGACGAGCCGATCCCCCGCCGGCGGAACTCCGGATCGACGCCGACGGTTACTTCGGCGGTGTGGCGAAGCGACGGGAGTTCGGGGGCGTCGACGTGGAGCCAGCCGGCGACCGTTCGGTTCGACGGCGAGCCGCGGCTCGTTGCGTCGCGGTCGTGGGTCGGTTCGGCGTCGCCCGTTACGGATTCGTCGTCGGCGTCAGTGTCGGCACCAGCGTCGGTTTCGGATTCAGACTCGAATGTCGCCACGAAAATCGCCCGCGAGTGTTCCTCGTTAGCCCGAACGAGCGCCGACTCTCGCTCGAGTTGCGTCGCGACGTTCTCGGCGATGATATAGGTTTCCTCGCCGGCGACTTCGCGCATGGTCTCGATGATGCCGGCCCGGTCTTCCTCCCGGGCTGGCCTGATGCTCGCGGTGCCGTCCTCGAGGTCGAGTTCGGTCGTCGTCGCCGCGAGGGAGACCCGAAGTTTTCCGTTCGTCTCGGTGAGATAGCCCTGGGTTTTCAGCGCGTCGAGACAGGACTCGAGGTCGTCCGTCGAGAGACACTCCGATTCGGTGTACGAGCCCGACCGAGCGGGTTTCGAGTGCGTCGGTCCCGAGTCGATTCGGATCGAGCGCGCCAACTCGCCGGGAGTGACAGCACCGTTTCGCTCGACGTACTCGTAGACGGTTCGTTGAATCTCGTCGTCGAACGAAAACGTCGGATGAACGCTCATACGACCATCGCCGCCGACGGACGACATAATTATGCTTCCCGTATCGTTCGTCGCCCGCATCCCAATCTGGAATTCCACGACTCCGCCGACCGTTTCGCGTCGGATTCGACGCCGAGCCGTCTGGCTAATTCGAGGTTGCACTCGAACTGAGGTGCGGCACTATCGGTCCCGTTGACGGTCCCGTTCACGTTTACCTTCGTCGATCGCCGCCGCGAGCAGCCCAGTTTCGATCAGCGTTTCGACCGCCGCGACATCCCTGTCGGGTCGTCGGTCTCCCGACAACGGCCGGGCGACCTCGCGAACCGTTTCGTAGGCGTCGCTCGTTCCGTTTCCGAGCTTCTCGTCCACGTACTCGGCGGCCTCCGCTCCGCAGAGGAGTTCCGTCGCGACGACCTGTCGGGCGCGCTCAAGCACCCGTTGTGCGTTCATCGCCGCCGTCGCGCTCATGCTCACGTGATCCTCCTGGCCGCCTGAGACGGGGATGTTGTCCGTCGCCGCGCGGCCGATACTTCGGCACTCGGTCACCAGCGAGGCGGCGGTGTACTGGGCGATCATCAACCCGGATTCGACGCCCGGATCGCCGGCGAGAAACGGCGGGAGGTGGGGCTCCTGGAGGTTGGGATTGACGATCCGGTCGATGCGCCGCTCGGAGACGGCGGCGAGATCGGTCAGCACTGCGACGAGGTAGTCGAGACGGTGTGCGAGCGGGGCTCCGTGGAAGTTCCCGCCGGAAACGACCGCGGCGCGATCCGTTCCGGAGGCGCGGTCGTCGAGATCGGCCCGGGGAAACACCAGCGGATTGTCGGTGACGCTGTTGAGTTCGACCGACACCGCCTCCCGGAGGTGGGAAACGGCGTCGCGAACGGCACCGTGAATCTGCGGGAGACACCGGATCGAGTACGCGTCCTGAACGCGGTCACAGTTGCGGTGTGATTCGACAACGTCGGACTCCGCGGTCAATCGGCGGACCGCGCGTGCACTCTCCGACTGGCCGCGATGCGGTCGGAGGTCGTGAACCGGTTCGGCGCAGGCGGCGGTCGTTCCCATCGTCACCTCCGTCGTGAGCGCGCCGGCGACGTCCGCTCCACGGCAGAGCCGCTCGGCGTCGACGACGAGTAGCGCACCGATCCCCAGGGTTAGCTGCGTTCCGTTGATGAGGGCGAGCCCTTCCTTCGCCCGCAACTCGACCGGTTCCAGTCCGACCGCCGCCAGCGCCTCTTCGCCGGAGAGCCGTTCGCTGGTTTCGTTCGCGGCGTCGTCGCTTCTGTCTCTGACGACGTCCGCATCCCCTTCTCCGATGAGCACGAGTGCGAGGTGGGCCAGCGGCGCGAGATCGCCGGACGCACCGAGGCTCCCCCGCGAGGGAACCACCGGAGTCACGCGCTCGTTGAGCAGATCGGCCAGCAATTCGACGACGGCGAGTCTGATCCCCGAATACCCCTTCAGGAGGGCGTTGATCCGGGTGACGATCATCGCGCGGACTTCTTCGCGGGAGAGCTCCCGCCCCGTCCCCGCGGCGTGGCTCCGGACGAGATTCGTCTGGAGGTCGGCGACCCTCGACTCCGGTACCTGCGTGTCGACGAGTTCGCCGAAGCCGGTGTTGACTCCGTAGACCGGATCGCCGGCCTTGAGGATGTCTTCGACCCGTTCTCTCGACTCACGAACGCGGGTGCGAGCGTCGTCGCCGATTTCGACCGACCGATCGTCCCGCGCGACGGCGACGACCTCTTCGATCGTCAGCGAGTTTCCGTCTAGCGTGACCGTCATCGGTTCACCCCCGACCGGAAGGCGTACGCGCGGTCGCCGGCGATGAACGCGTGTTCGACGACCGAGTCCCCGAATCGGTAGGGGACGTGCGCGTGCGACGGTGCGTCGAGGACGAGCAAATCGCCGGGTCCGCCTTCGCGAAGCGTCCCGGAGTCGCTGGGAACCGCGTCGATTCGCGGGCGGTCCGCACCAAGGGCGACGCCGCCGCCGTAGGTGCTGGCTCGGATCGCCTCCGCCGGCGACAGCCCCATGCCGACGCAGGCGAGCGTCGCCGCGAACTCCATCCCCGGCGCGTAACAGTTCGGATTGAAATCAGTCGCGATAGCGATCTCGCTGCCTGCCGCGAGGAACCGTCGCGGCTCCGCGTAGGCCGTCCCCAGCGCGAACGCCGTGCCCGGCAAGAGCGTCGGCGCAACGCCGGCGTCGGCCAGCGCCGCCGCGTCTTCGTCGGTCGCTTGCAGCAGGTGATCCGCACTGACGGCGTTCAGGTCGGCGGCGAGTTGACTGCCGCCGAGACGGGCGAACTCTTCGGCGTGGATCTTCGGCTCGAGTCCGTGTTCACGACCCGCCTTGAGCAGGCGCCGCGAGTCCGCCACCGAGAACACGTCTTCCTCGCAGAACACGTCACAGAAGACGGCGAGCTCGGCGACTACCGGCAACTGCTCTTCGATCACGCGGTCGACGTAATCGGCGGTTGTCTCCGCTTCCCCCGGAACCGCGTGTGCGCCCATGAACGTGGGCACGAGTCGGACGGGATGTTCGTCGTCAGCCCGGTCGACGACTTCGAGCAGTTTGCGCTCGGTTTCGGCGTCCAGACCGTACCCCGATTTCACCTCGACCGTTGTCGCGCCGCTCGCCAGCATCGTATCGAGGCGCTCGAGCAGGTTCTCGAGGAGGGTCTCCTTGCTCGCGTTTCGAGTCGCCCGAACCGTTCGGAGGATTCCGCCGCCCTCCGCAAGAATCTCCTGGTATGGCTTGCCGCGGAGTTTGGCGGCGAACTCGTCGGACCGGTCGCCCGCGAAGACGGCGTGGGTGTGGCTGTCGACGAACCCCGGCAACACGGTCTTACCGCTCGCATCGATCGCGTCGGCCGCGTTCTCCGGCGGATACTCGCGGACGACCTCTTCTGTCGGCCCGACTGCGACGACTTCGCCGTCCGCGACCGCGACCGCCCCGTCCTCGATGCGCTCGAGCACGGCGTCCGGATCCGCGGGAGCGTCGTCGCCGCCGGGATGGTCGCCGCCCTCGCCCGTCGTCCCCGACGCCGGCCCGGTGATGAGTTCGGCTGCGCCGTAGACGACGGTATCGGCGTCGGTCATCGCGGCTCACCTCCGGCGGCCGCGCCGGGCTCAGTTCCGGCCGCCATCCCCGACAGCGCGTGGGCGACGACCCTGGCCGCCGCGTCGACCGTTTTTCCGCCCTCGTCCAGCGGCGGTGCACACTCGACGACTTCCACGCCGGCGAGGCGGTCGTGGCCCGCGAGGTCGCGGACGAACCGGAACAGTTCACGCGGCGTGAGTCCGCCCGGCGTCGGCGCGCTCACCCCGGGAGCGTGGGCCGCGTCGAGGACGTCACAGTCGATACTGAGGTAGACCGAGTCGACTTCGGCGACGGATTCTCGAGCGCGGCGAATCGCCTCCTCGAGATTCGAACCGACCGCTTCCGCCGTGATGATCGTTCCACCCTGCTCATCGAGGTACTCCGCGTAGGCGGTCGAGGTCTCGAAGTGGCGCGCGCCGACGCACGTGTAGGTGGCTAAGCCGGACTCGAGCAGTTCGCGGTACGGCGTCCCGCTGGTCGGCGTCCCCCGTCGCTCACGGACGTCGAGGTGGGCGTCAAGGTTGATCACGGCCGCGTCCGCGTCGTCGCGGTCTACGAGCGGTCCCACGTTCGGGACCGTCAGCGAGTTGTCGCCGCCGAGGAAGACCGGCGTCGCGGCCGAGTCGTGGACGGTTCGGGCGACCGCCGAGACCGCCTCGCGCACGGATTCGAGATCGGGAGTCGACGCCCGTACGTCCCCGTAGTCGCCGAGAGCGGCGATCGGCCCGCTCTCGAAGTGGTGGGTTTTCACGCCGGCGAGCGCCTCGCGGATGGCCGCCGGCCCGTCGCTGGCCCCTTTGCGTCCGATGACGGCCCCGTCGAACGGTTCACCGACGAAGACGGCGTCGAACGCGTCCAGATCGCTCGCGTCCGCCGGCTCGACGATATCCGCGACCGTCTCATCGTTCGGATCGCTCGAGGGAGACTCCCAGACGGAGTGTGATGGTCGCGTCATCGCTCTTCCATCGGAACGTGGACGTTTGACTCGGCCGCTTCCTCGAGGGCTTCCTCGTAGCCGGCGTCGGCGTGGCGAACGACGCCCATTCCGGGATCGGTCGTGAACACGCGTCGCGCCTTCTCGGCGGCCAGCTCCGACCCGTCGAGGACGACGTGGTTGTTCGCGTGCAGGGAGTTCCCGATCCCGACGCCGCCGCCGTCGTGGACGCTCACGATGTCAGACCCCGCGGAGGCGTTGAGCAGCGCGTTGAGGATGGGCCAGTCGGCGACGGCGCCCGAGCCGTCTTTCATGGCTTCGGTCTCCCGATTCGGGCTGGCGACGCTACCGGCGTCGAGGTGGTCGCGCGTGACGACGACCGGCGCTGTCAGTTCGCCGCTCGCCACGAGTTCGTTGATCCGCAGCGCGAACCTCGCCCGTTCGGTCAGCCCGTCGGGGTCGTCGCCGGACTGGTAGCCGAGCCAGCAGACGCGGCTGGGAAGCCCCTGAAACGACACTCGCTCCTGTGCGAGGTCGATCCACCGATGGAGGTGGTCTTTCGCCGGGAACAGGTTCTTGACGGCCTCGTCGGTTCGGTGGATATCCGCTTCCTCGCCGGAGAGGGCAACCCAGCGGAAGGGGCCCTTTCCGCGACAGAACAGCGGCCGAATGTACGCCGGGACGAATCCCGGGAAGTCGAACGCGTTCGCTACGTCTCGGTGTTCCTGTACCTGTCCGCGGATGTTGTTCCCGTACTCGAAGGCGACCGCGCCGGCATCCTGCAGCTCGAGGATCCCCTCGACGTGGCGTTCCATGGTCTCGAGACTTTCCTCGACGTACCGTTCCGGATCGTCTTCGCGCAACGCGTCGGCCTCCGAGACGGTGTACCCCGACGGATAGTAGCCCTCGAGTTCGTCGTGGGCGCTCGTCTGATCGGTCACCACGTCGGGGACGAACTCCCGTTCTCGGAGCCCGTCGAACATGTCCGCCGCGTTCATGTGAAGGGCGATAGAGAGCGGTTCGTCCGCGTCTGCGGCCTTTCGTGCCAGTTCGATGGCCTCGTCGAGGTCGTCGGTCTTCGTCATGCAGTAGTCGGTCTCGATCCGCCGGTCGATTCGGCCTTCGTCGACTTCAGCCGCGATGCAGACGCCGTTGTTCATCGTCACGGCGAGGGGCTGTGCACCGCCCATCCCGCCGAGTCCGGCCGTCACGGTGATCGTTCCCCGAAGCCCGTCCCGGTCGGGGAAGTGCTGTCTGGCCGCTTCGGCGAGCGTCTCGAACGTCCCCTGAATGATCCCCTGCGTTCCGATGTAGGCCCACGAGCCGGCGGTCATCTGGCCGTACATGATGAGCCCCTTCGCCTCGAGTTCGTGGAAGTGGTCCCAGTCGTCCCACTTTCCGACGAGGTTAGAGTTCGCGATGAGCACCCGCGGTGCGCGTTCGTGGGTCCTGAACCGTCCGACCGGTTTCCCGGACTGGATGAGTACCGTCTCGTCGTCCTCGAGCGAGCGGAGTTCGTCGAGGATCGCGTCGTAAGCGTCCCAGCTTCGGGCCGCTCGCCCCGTCCCGCCGTACACGACGAGGTCCTCCGGTCGTTCGCCCACCTCGGGATCGAGGTTGTTGTTCAGCATCCGGAGCGCGGCCTCCTGCCGCCAGCCGTTGCACTCGATATCCGTTCCGGTCGGCGCACCCTGGTACTCGAGCCACTGTGCAGATGGGGACCCGATTCCCTGTTCGGTGTCGCCCGTCGATTGCTGTTTCTCCATGCGTCTGCATACCATTCCCAAGAGTGATAATCGGGATGCTCCCTTTGGAAATCCCTTTAAGTAATCTGGCGAGGATGGGCTCCACATGTATAAGGCCGTGTTCCGCATCGAGAGCGATAGTCCGTACGCGAGTTCGACCGCCGGAACCGATACCGGCATCGAACTCTGGTGTAACGACCACTGCGACCTGCTCCACATCACCGGCGAACACCAGGCAGACGTGGTGGATCGCGTCCGTTCCGAAGTTGGCGTCCACGAGCAGATCGAAAACGAGAGCGATCGAACCGTCATCACGGACGCCTGTCTCAGACACTACGCGGACGACGCGATCGAACCCCATCTCGCGGCCAACGACTGTCTGCTCTTGCCTCCGCTCCGATACGCGGACGGCGCCAAGATCGTTCGCGTTCTCGCACTCGATCCGGCGAATCTGACCGCGTTCTACAGCGACGTTTCGGCCGCCCACAGCGTCGTCGTCGAGTCGAAACAGGAACTGTCCACGATCAAATCGGAGACGCCGGTGCTTTCGGTGAACGCCATCTTGCCGACGCTCTCCGATCGCCAACGCGAGGTGTTCCTCCTCGCTCACGAGCGCGGTTACTACGAAATCCCGCGGGGAACGACAACCAGCGAACTCGCGGACGCGGTCGGCATCGGCCGCCGGACGACCGAACACCACCTGCGACGCGCCGAAGCGAAACTCGCCGACGCGTTCGCTGCGTATTTGTAGTCTGACTCGTTCTCGAGTAACCGTCGAACTCGGTCGGTTGCACACCTTTCTTGCGGTATGACGGTCACAGCGGCTCGGTTTGATGTTGTGTGATCGATGACGCTGAGCGGCGACTGAGGTGATTTGACTCTCGGATCTGGACGGTTGAGGGCACATTTAATATCGCACCATATGATTTATGTCCTGTTGCGGGGAGGGATGATCCCTCGACGAATCAGGCTCGAAACACCTCTCAACGGGCGACAAAACGCGTCTAAACGGAAATAGAGCGCATAGTCCCAACCGCAACGCGTTTCGGCCGATCGCATGTAACGCGATTGGGCGGGGACTGACGCTCAGTCGACGTTCGGGGTTTACCACAGACCGTCGCTACAGTCTCACTGGTATGGTCGGTTCGCTACTGCGGCGAAATCACCCTCGAAATGGAAAGTCACGTTCGTACTGATCCCCCATCCACAATCGACCGACCGTTCGCTCAACGGGGATACGGTGTATTGTTTTGTCCGACCAATCTCTCCGCCGTCGCCTCGAGTCACCGTCTCGGTCAGCGATGGGGTTCGATCAAACGGAAGGTCGTGGATGCTGAATCGGACCCCAAGCCCGGGGCCCGAACGGCCAGTCACATGCTGACCGCGGACGATTCGCTGGAGCGCACCGGATCCTGACTCGTAATCGATTGAATCAGTCGCACTCCGGTACTGCCTGGCACGATCTACTGGAAGTCAGTACCGACACATCCACAGCCTCGGTGGTTGGACCAGGACACCGGTTCAGCAATCCGTATGAACCGTCGCCGTCGCGTCGTCGTTCGCGCGCGTATGAAACAAACGGGATACCGACGACGATCTACTGATACCTCTCGTGGATCCCCGTTTGACTGCCTCGAGTCCGGGGGTCGATGGGCGCATCAACCGGTTTTACAGTCGTCGATCCAAACCAGTTACCGTGCGTTCTCCCAACCGTGCTCGGAATGTCTGCTTACCAGACGCGTTCGCGTCGTTCCGAATCGATCGAATCGCTACTCGACCCGCGGTGTTCTGCTATCGACAGCTGCGTGCCGGGACGACTGCTCGAAGATATCCACCGTCTCGAGTGCGAAGACACGAGCCGACGCAATATCGGTGATGGCGCTCGGGGCGAGAATTAGGACCTGCAGTTCCACGGTGAACACAGCGTGATCCGCTTGCGTTTATAGTAACAACTGGAACTGTTTACACACTATTCGCATCGCAGTCATGCGATCAGGTGTGCACTGACTTCCAGTGGCTACTATAGAACAGGGCAGCCGCCCCCCAATCCGAGACCGTCTCTCGAGTTTCGGAACCTAATTTCCGATACCGCTTCCTCCGCTCTGACGGTGCGTTCCACTACTGCTCTTCTGGATCGGCAGACATCGCTCCGTTGTCAGCCTTCGGTTCTGCTCGAACTGAACGAAAACTGGCGATATAAATCACATAGTGCGATACAAAATCTCCTTTCGGAAGTATCGGAACCGGGACGCCGTCGTTTAAGATGCTCTCCGTCTAACCGAGATGGTGTGATCGTCGACGAGCGCGTCTTGCGCGAGGATTTCGTGCCCAGCGAGGTGGTCCACCGCCACGACGAGGTGAACCTCCTCTCGGAAACGCTCGAACCGCTGCTGGACGACCGGCGGGCGGATCCGGCCTTCTGCTTCGGGCCGACCGGCGTCGGTAAGACCTGTATCGCCCGCTACACGCTCGCCCAGTTGCGCGAACAGAACCCCGACGTTCGGGTCGCCTACGTCAACTGCTGGCAGGAGTACACTCGGTTTCGAGTCCTCTACAGCGTTCTCGAGGCAGTCGGGCGAACGGCCGATATTCATCGTTCGTCCCCGAAAGACGAGTTGTTCGATCGACTGCGCGAGACGGACGACCGGCCGGTCGTCGCCATTCTGGACGAAGTCGACCAGTTAGAGGAGACGGCCGCACTGTACGACCTCTACCGGCTGGGTCACATCTCGCTTATCCTGATCGCCAACCGCGAGGAGGAACTGTTCGCGAGCTTCGACGACCGGGTCCGCTCGCGCCTTCGGGCGGGAACCCGCGTTCGGTTCGACCGCTACGGCACCGACGAACTCGTCGCGATACTCGCCGAACGGGCGGACAAAGCCCTCGAGCCGGAAGCCGTCTCCGACGATCAGCTCCGACGGATCGCCGACGCGGCATCGGGCGACGCGCGGGTCGGAATCGGAATCCTTCGGTCGGCCGCCAGACGAGGGACACAGCAGGGCCGCGAGTCGGTATCCGACGCGGGACTCGAGGCGGCGATTCCGGACGCCCGAACGGCGATCCGGCGCAAGACCGTCGAGGGACTGATCGAACATCAGCGGGTGCTGTACGATATTATCGCGGATGGGGGCGAGATCGAACCGGGGGAGCTCTACGACGCGTACGAAACGCGGGTCGACGATCCGAAGACCAACCGAATGCTGCGGAACTACCTGACGAAGATGGTCCACTACGACCTCATCGAGGCCGTCGGCGAGCGCCGCGGGCGGACGTACCGGGTCGTCGACGACGAGGCGGTCGATTACGGGTAGGGCGTCCGGGTACCGATTGTTCTTCGGCGAGGAGCGATCGCCGTCTATAACGGTCTCTGAGTCGGTTCAATCCCAATCTCACGGCGGGATCGCGGTTCGGAGCCCAAAGGGTGAGAACCGCGGGCGGTGCGATACGGTGTACAAATAGTTCCAGCTGTTGTTATATCGTGTTGATAGAATCGCCAAATCCCCATCGAGCAGTCCGATCCGGAATCGGTCGCTGTCGCCACTGTTCGATCGCTCGAGTCTGACCTACGCTCGCTGGGCCGGCCACTGAGTTTGGAGAGACTCCGTGGGGACGGTAACTATCGGCGACACGCTCTCGTTCGGGATGCCGACTGTTGGGACGATCCGGACTGTCCGGAATCACCGAAAGTGGCAGCCGCGGGTCTCTTCGAACACTACATTTATGCTCGTCAACCGACTTGTGAATAGCAATCGATTATGGCAACCTCCGACCCCCCAACAGGCCAACTTCGGTCTCGCGTCCGACAGCAGGAGGTCGTCGCCGAACTCGGCCAGCAGGCGCTCGAGTCGTCCGATATCGACTCCCTGCTGACCGACGCCGTGAACGCCGTCCGCGAGACGCTCGATGCCGACCACGGTGCGATTTTCGAGGTCCGTCCGGAGGACGACGCAGTCTCGCTCAGACGGGGTATCGGTTGGGGGGACGATCTCACTGGATCGGCGACGATCGCAACCGATTCCGACTCGCAGGTGGGGTACACGCTGGCCGCCGAGGGCCCGGTCGCCGTCGAGAACGTCGAAACGGAGGATCGATTTTCGGTTACGGACCTGCTTGCCGACCACGACGTTACGAGCGGAATCAGCGCCGTTATCGGCTCTGTCGAGGAGCCGTGGGGCGTCATCAGCGCCCACACGACGGATCGCCGCGAGTTCACCGAACACGACCTCTCGTTCGTCGAGAACGTCGCGAATATCGTCGCCTCCGCCATCGAGAATCGGCGGGCTCACCGGAGTCAGCAGATAGAGGCGGCGTTCACGGATCGGATCGTCGAAACGAGTCCGATGGGGATCACCGTCATCACCGACGACGGTGAGGTCTCGTTCGCCAACGAACGCGCCGAAGAAATTTTTGGCCGGAGTCGCGACGAGATCACGTCGCTCAGACACGATGCTCCGGACTGGGACGCCAGAGACGAAGCGGGCGATCCCGTCCCCGAATCCGAGATGCCGTTCCGACAGGTCGTCGACTGCGGGGAATCGGTGTACAACGTCGAACTGAACGTTCGGCAGCCGGATGGAACGCGGGTCTGGATTTCGGTCAACGGGGCACCGTTGGGAACCAGCGGCGACGAGGTGCAAAAGGCCGTTTTTGCTATCGAAGACATCACCGAACGGAAACGCCTCGAGGGCGAACTCGAGACGACGGTCGACCGGATCACGGACGCGTTCTTCGGACTGGATGCGGAGTGGACCATCACGTACGTCAACGATCGTGCACGAGCGTTGATCGATCCCGACGACGAGGGGCTGATCGGGAGGACCCTCTGGGAAGCGTTCCCGGCGGCCGTCGACTCGACGTTCGAAACGGAGTACCGACACGCGATGAAGACCCAGGAGCCGACGTCCTTCGAGGAGTACTTTCCGCCCCTCGAGACCTGGTTCGAGGTCCACGCGTACCCCTCCCAGACGGGGCTGTCGGTCTACTTTCGAGACGTTAGCGAACGCAAACGAGTCGAGCGGGAACTCCACGAGAACAATCGGACCCTACAGCGGCTGTACTCGATCACCGCTGATCGGGAACTGACGTTCGAACAGAAGGTCCAACAACTGCTCGAACTCGGCCGCGAACGGCTGGGACTGGACGTCGGATTCATGGCCGATATCGACGAACGCGACGATCGCTTCGAGGTCGTCTACGTCACCGGCGACGACGATCGATTGGAGCCGGGATCGATCTCGTCGCTGTCGGAAACGTACTGTCGGCGGACGATCGAAGCCGACGAGCTGCTCGTGCTCACGAACGCCCCCGAAGAGGGCTGGGCGGACGATCACGCCTACGAAAAGTGGGATTTCGACAGCTATCTCGGCGGCCAGATTCGCGTCGACGGCGAGCTTTACGGAACGCTGTGCTTTGCCGACGACGCCGCCCGGTCGACGGCGTTTACGCCCGCCGAACGGAGCTTCGTCGAACTCGTGACTCAGTGGCTCAGCTACGAACTCGAGCGTCAACAGTACCGACGGGAACTCGAGGTGAGCGAGCGTCGGTACCGGACGCTGGTCGAACACTTCCCCAACGGAATCGTCGCGCTGTTCGACGACGACCTCCAGTACACCCTCGCAGGCGGGCAGATCCTCGACGAGATCGATACGTCGGTCGACGACTTCGTCGGCCAAACGGTTCGAGAACGGTACGAGGGCGAAACGCGGGCGACGTTTGAATCGAACCTTCGGGCTGCGTTGGCCGGTGAGCAAACGTCCTTCGAGTACCGGTTACACGGCCGCGAGTGGCTCGCGTATACGGTTCCGGTCGCGGACGAGCAGGGCGACGTGTTCGCGGGGATGATCATGGTCCAAGACGTTACCGACCGCAAGGAACAGGAACGGAAACTCCGCGAACGCGAGGCCCGACTCGAGCGGTTCAAGAAGTACACCGACGACGTGCTGAACGCGATCGACGACGTGTTCTACGTCCTCGGC
Organism: Natronorubrum halalkaliphilum; assembly: GCF_009834785.1. Classification (GTDB taxonomy): domain Archaea; phylum Halobacteriota; class Halobacteria; order Halobacteriales; family Natrialbaceae; genus Natronorubrum; species Natronorubrum halalkaliphilum. Next base: position 92,603 of record NZ_WUYX01000053.1, on the reverse strand, counting down.
GAGGACGGCTCGTTCCAGCGCTGGAACGAAACGCTGTGTGACGTTACGGGGTATACCGACGCCGAGGTCGACTCGATGACGCCGCTCGACTTCTTCGCCGGGGCGGATCAGGAGCGGATCGCGACTGCGATTCAGGACGTCTTCGAGACGGGAAACGCCCGTGTCGAAGCCGATGTCGTGACCAGAGACGGCGAAACGATCCCCTACGAGTTCATCGCGACGGGACTCGAGAACCCGGCCGGAAACACCGTACTGGCAGGAATCGGTCGAGACATCTCCGAGCGCAAGGAAAACCAGCGCAGGCTCGAAGAACTCGTCTCCGACCTCGAGTCGTCGAACGAACGGTTAGAGCAGTTCGCCTACGCTGCGAGCCACGACTTACAGGAGCCGCTGCGGATGGTCTCGAGTTACCTGCGGCTCGTCGAGCGTCGATACGCGGACGAACTCGACGCGGACGGCGAGGAGTTCATCGAGTACGCGGTCGACGGGGCCGAACGGATGCAGGAGATGATCAACGGATTACTCGCGTATTCCCGGATCGACACGCAGGGCGATCCGTTCGAAGTCGTCGACACCGAAGCCGTCCTCGAGGACGTGCTGACCGACCTCGAGGTGCGAATCGAGGAGACCGACGCCGAGATCACCGTCGAGTCGCTGCCGGCCGTGTACGGCGATCCGGACCAGCTTCGGCAGGTGTTCCAGAATCTCCTTGATAACGCGATCACGTACGCTGGTGAGCAGACCCCACGTATATCAGTGTTCGCGGAAAAGAACGGACAAGAGTGGAGTATCTCAGTTCGCGACCGGGGGATTGGAATCGATCCGGCCGATTCGGATCGCATCTTCCAGGTGTTCGATCGGCTTCACAGCATCGAGGAGTACCCCGGAACCGGAATCGGACTCGCGGTCTGTCAGCGCATCGTCGAGCGACACGACGGCGACATTCGCGTCGAATCGGAACCCGGCGAGGGGTCGACGTTCTCGGTAACGTTGCCAGCACCGCCGGAAACCGGCGAACCAGGTCCTACGAAGACATGTGACAGCAATGAGTAATTCGAGACAATCTCTGCCGGAACCAGCACAGATCCTGTTAGTCGAGGACAACCCGGGTGACGTCCGACTAACCGAAGAGGCGTTCAAACAGGGCCGTATCGAGAACGACCTCCACGTCGTCTCCGACGGCAACGAGGCGCTCGAGTTTCTCTCCCGGCGCGGCGAGTACGATGACGCGCCGCGACCGGATCTCATCCTGTTGGATCTCAACCTTCCCCGGAAGGACGGTGAGGAGGTCCTCAAAGAGCTCAAAGCGGACGCCGACCTTCGATCGATTCCAGTGATCGTTCTGACGAGTTCTCGAGCCGAAGAGGACGTCGTCAGATCCTACGAACTGCACGCAAACGCCTATCTCACGAAGCCGGTCGATCCGGACGACTTCATCGAAACCGTTCGCGCCTTCGAGAAGTTCTGGTTCTCGGTCGTGCGGCTCCCCCCAGAAGAGGACAGCCATGAGTGAAACGAATACCCAGTCCGAAACCGAAACCGAATCCGACGCCGAAATCGACACGTTACAGATCCTGCTGATCGAAGACAACCCCGGCGATGCACGCCTGATTCAGGAGATGCTTCGAGACACCGAAGAGCTCGCCCAGCGTGTCAGTGCGACCGAATCGGCGGGGCGGACTCCGGAGATCAACCGCGAGACCCGCCTCGAGGACGGCCTCGAGGGACTCGAGTCCGGTCCCGACGTCGTATTGCTCGACCTGAACCTGCCCGACAGCGAGGGGCTACAGACCCTCGAGACCGTCCACGAGGAAAGCGGGAAAACGCCCATCGTCGTGTTGACCGGCGTCCGCGACCAGCAGGTCGGTGTACAGGCGATCCAGCGCGGTGCACAGGACTTCCTGGTCAAAGACGAGGTGACCAGCGAGTTGCTCGTGCGGACGATCCACCACGCGATCGAACGGGCCCGCCAGGAGCACGAACGCCAGCGCCAGCGCGAGCAACTCGAGGCGCTCAACCGGCTCAATCGGATCGGACACGACATCACTCACGCGGTGATCACGACCGAGACGCGGGCGGACCTCGAACAGCGGGTCTGTGACCGCCTCGCCGAGTCCGACGCGTACCGGTTCGCCTGGATCGGCGGCGTCAACCCGGGCAGCGATCGCGTCGTCCCGAAGGCAGCAGCCGGCCTCGAAGACGGCTATCTCGACGACGTCGATATCAGCGCCGACGAAGACGATGCGGCCGGACAGGGCCCGTCCGGCACGGCCATTCGAACTGGATCGGTCCAGGTCGCAAACGACCTCGAGGACAACGCCGAGTACGAGCCGTGGCGCGATGCAGCGCTCGATCGCGGCTACAGATCGTCCGCGGCGATTCCGATCACTCACGAGGATCTCGTTTACGGCGTGTTGAACGTCTACTCATCGTCACCACGGTCCTTCGAGGGGCCGGAAACGACGATTCTCGCCCGGATCGGCGACGTCATCGCCCACGCGATCACGGCGATCGAGCGGAAGGACGCACTGGTCAGCGACGCGGTCATCGAACTCGAGTTCCGCGTCGAGGAACTGGCCAAACCGTTGATCCAGCTTTCCACGTCCGAGGAGTGTACGATCGAACTCGATCAGCTGATTCGGGGCGACGAGACCCTGCTGGCCTACGGCTCGGCTGAAGGCGTCGATCAGGAGGTGTTTCGCGAGACGATCGAGGAAACCGACGGGTTCGGCGAGGTTCGGTTCCTCGCCGTCAGACGCGACGCGTTCGAGTTCGAACTCGTGGCTCCGGCTGCGGTGTCCCTGTTCGAGACGATCGCGACCCACGGCGGCCGGGTCCAGTCCGCGACGGTCGACGACGGCGAGTTCCGGTTCGTCGTCGAACTCCCCCGCGGCCGAGACACGCGCCAGATGATCGAACTCATCCAGGAACAGCGCGACGACGTCACCTACCTCGCACAGCGAACCAGCGAGCGCAGCGAACCCAACGATACGGGATCGGCGTCGGTTCTCGAGGAGGAGCTCACCGAGAAACAGCGAGCGGCCCTCGAGACGGCCTACTTCGCGGGCTACTTCGACTGGCCCCGCGAAAGTACCGGCGAGGAGATCGCCGAGCGACTCGGCATCGCGCCGGCGACGTTCAATCAGCATCTCCGGACGGCCGAACGGAAGTTCTTCAATTCGGTGCTCGGAGAGTAGGGCGGTCGGCGAGATGTCGCCGTTGTCGTCCCCGTTGCCGTTGTTGTCGTATTCCCGTCCCCGTTGCCGCCATTCCCGTCCCCGTTGCCGTCGCTCCAGCGGTTTCGAGGACGCCGTCGAATCAAAAACCGAATCAGGCATTCCATGGTGCGATCGGATCCTGCGGTGTGTCGACGGTTTCGCTTCGACGATAGCAACAACTGGAACTATTAACACACTGACCGCACGACAGCCGTGCGATCAGGAGTGCATTGACTTTCAGTGGCTACTATAGCGACCGCGACGAAGATCATCGAGAGTCTGGTCACGATGAGTCCGATAGCGACGAGCACGGCGGCGGCCCAGGCCGAATCGGCCGGGAAGCCGGCTCAGATGACCTGACGATGACGAACGAGAGGAGGCCGCTGAGAGCCACTGACGATCTGTCGGGCTGGCAGCAGTCCGTATTAATCACCGGGGATATCGGATGGCGACTCGAACACCCCCTCCGACGACCGGGTTCGCTCGAGTCGTCGTCGGACGCGTCCGGAGAGATTTTTCAGGAGGACACGTCCCGCAAACGGGGGTGTACGCCGCTGTTTCCGGTAGTAAAAGTCACCTAACTGTTCATCAGGAACGACTTCGGGTTCGAACGCCGGCTTTCCCAGGTTGGAAATTCCCTCGGCCAGGAGACGGATTTGTAACGCTGCGAGTCGGTCGAAAACGTCCCAGAGCGTGTGGCAATTGCCGAGATGCACCTCGTCGTAGGCGACGATTTCGCCGCCATCGATCGACTCGTCCAGGCGCTGTAACGTCGATCCGGCGCGCTCCCGGCCGTCGCGAAAGATCACCGGCGGCCCCATGCCCCGATACGTCCGAATGTCTGCGGGATGAAAGCTCAGTACGCCGTATTTCGGTGCGGTCAGGACCTCACCGCGGATCAGGCCGAACCCGAATCGGATCACGACGTCACACCGGTCTGCAAGCTGGCTAACGATATCGTCCGGCAGTTCGCTCCAGCCGTTCTCGACGCGTGGCTCACACGGGCGGAAATCGGCACCGGCGAGACAGTCGACGTTCTCGAGGGAGTGTCGGTACCAGAGCTCTTGCTCGTCGCCGAACAGTCGGCCGATGTTCCGCTCTGCGAGGACGAGCGACCACGCCTTCTCCTGCCGGAAGGCGTCGAAAAACTGCGCGACGTCGTCGAGACTGGGCCGGTCCTTGGTGTTCCACGATTCGGCTTCGTACTCCGTGTTGCTGGCGTTGTACACGACCAGCGAAACGTCGACGTCGGTTTCCGATTGGAGCCGTTCTAGTGCACGGACCTGCCACTCGTGGAGATACGGCTCGGCCAGGACTCCAACCGTCTTCGGACTCTCCTCACCCATATGACAGCACATTCGCAGGTCGACCCTTAGTTAGCGCCAGCATGTAAACAGAATACGCATCGTAAACCGGCAAAACCGGATCCGGAAACGGCGTTCGAACGGCGAAAAGAGCGCAGAAACGGAACCGGTCTCGAGCGCGTTTCCGAAACGACGAGGTAGCCGTCGATCGAACCCCAAACCGTGACTGACGACACCGACGACGGTCGCCGCGATCGTCGCGAGTGCGACCTCTGCGGCGAGACCGTTCCGGCGGCCGTCTACCGCGAGCACCAGCTCAAATCGTGTCCGGGTCGGTGAGCACCGCGATGAGCGGATACGGCCGTCGCCGGATCGTCACTTCTCTTCGACGTGACGAATCTCGCAGGCGATGCCGCGGGTGCTCTCGCGCATCTCGCGGCCGAACATCTCCGCGCGGCCGACGCCGAACGCCTTCGGTCCCTCGACGACGACCTCGTCGCCGACGCGGATCTCCTCGTCGGCGTCGACGACGCCCGGCGCGAGCACGCTCCCGTGGGGAACGAAGCCGTCGATTTCGACTCGCTTGGTCGGCGCGTCGCTATCGACCCACTGCCGGGCCCCTTCGAGGGTAAAGGAAAGCGTCCCGTACTGGGGAACCATCGTCGCGAGCTGCGTTTCGTCGGCGTCGCGCACCTGGATCTTGGGGTACCGGCTCGTCGTCTGAATGTCGGGAAAGAGCTCGTCGCCCGCCCCGTCGCCGAGCAGGTAGTCCGCGATGGCGCGAACGGTGTTGTGCTCGCGTTCTCGCTTGGAGTACTTTAACTCGCCCGACAGCGCCGAAGAGAGGTTCGAAAGCGACTCTTCGTCGGTCGGGTGACCGCCTTCGGGGACGGTGTAGGTGATCTCGAGATCCAACTCGTCTTCGACGCGGGAGACGATGTCGCGATAGCCCTCGCCCGGAACGTGGGCGATGATCTCCGGGTACTCGTTGCGCTCGAGGTAGCGCCGGAGCACCGCGCTCACGAACTGTTTCTCGTCTTCGGACCACCGACCCGTGACGACGGTGTCGTACTGTTGGGCGGGGTAGGTCGTCTCGAGTTCCTGCGGGACGACGCCGATCGGACTCGTCATGGAGACGAGGTGGGCGCGCCACTGGATGGCGTCGTGGAACTGGCGGTGGCTCTGGGATTCGCTGTAGGGTTTGGTCGCCGAACAGGGGACCAGAACCAGCGGGTTTCGGAATCGGTTGCGGTACCGAGACGTTATTCGGTCGGCAAAGCGCTGGATCTCGACCCGCCGAAGGGTGTCTTCGGTCGCCGCGTTGATCTGGGCGTCCCGCAGGATCGGCGTGCGCTCCTCGAGGTACCCCCACTGGGAGTCGAGTTCGCGCATGGCGGCGGTGAGCCACTGGTCGTGGCGGGCCTGGCCCTCCACGTAATCCCGGAGCCGGCCGTCGCGTATGCGCCGGCGGACGATGCCGAGTTCGGCTGCGAGGGCGTTGGCATTGTGTGCGGCGCAGTCCTCGCGGGTGAATTCTTCGCGGGGCTTTTGGCAGGCCGGACAGGTGCAGGGCAACTCCTCGAGATCCTCGAGGAAGTAGGCCTCGTCGGTCGTCAGATACCGCCCTTCGGTTCCTTTCACGACGGCGGCGGTCTCGTCGAACAGGTCGACGCCGGCGTAGGCCAGCAGGGCGACGTTGCGCGGCGTGGCGACGCCGGAGAACAGTAGTGCGGTGTCGGCGGGGATCGCCTCGCGGACGGCGACGACGGCTTCGACGAGCGCCGCGCCGTGGCCCGTGATCGACTGGACGTTCGAGACGGCGTAGGCGTCCGTTCCGTGGTCGGCGGGGCTCTCGCTCGAGACGACGGCGACGCTGGGGTAGTCGACGTCGGGGTAGTCGACGGCGAACGACTCCCGGACCTCGTCGGCGGTGCCGCCGGGGAACGATCGGTGAGGGAGCACGGTAAGCTGGGACTCGTCGCCGTCGGGCACGTCTCGATCGTCGCTCCAGAGCGAGCCGGCGTCCTCGACGATATCGTCGACGAGCGCGGGGGTCGTTCGGGGTGTGTCGAGTTCGAGGCGGAGCTCACCCACGCGCGCAGCCCCGTCGCGCTCGTGGATTTCGAAGTAGTCGGTCATACCAGAACTGGATCGGGGAGGGCGAAAGAGGCTGTCGGTCGCGGGTCGCGGCGCGTTGTTCGTGTTTCGCGGGTCGCGGCTCGCAGTTCCGCAGTCGCTTGCTCGGCGGGTGGCGACATCAACCCGGCGCGAGCGTTATCAGAGCGGTTATCCGCGTCTGCGCGAAACCGGTAGGGTATGCTCGAGGTGTCGGATTCGGTACTCGGTATCCTGTTAGCGACGGTCGGCGCGGCGGGGTTTGCGGGACAGTTTCTCTGTATTCGCCTCGGGACCGACGACGGGGAGGTGACCGACGCGGTTCTCGTCGTCTTGCTCTGTAACGTGGCGCTGGTCGTTCCGCCCGTTCTCGTGTTGTACTCGCCGCCCTACACCGATCTCTTCACGCCGCGGTCGTTCGTTTCGTTCGCCGCGGCCGGCGTCGCCGGCATGTTCGTCGCGCGCTTGCTGATGTTCAAGAGTATCGAGGAGATCGGCGCGAATCTCACGTCTCCGGTGATCGCCTCGAACGTTCTCTTCGCGACGGTGTTCGCCGTACTCCTGCTCGAGGAGCGACTGACGGCCGCCCACTTCGCAGGAGTCGTGCTGATCGTCGCCGGACTCGCGGTCGTTTCGTGGGAAACTGCGGCGGCGACGGGTCCCGAAGAGTCGATCCGCGAGACCGGGGCGACGCTCGTGCTCCCCCTCGTCGCCGCCGTTTGCATCGGTATCGAACCGATCTTCATCTCGACAGGACTTGCGGAGGGGACGGCGATTCTCCCCGGAATCGTCGTCATGGCGGGCGTCGCAACGATCGGGTTCGTGGGCTATCTCGCCTGGACTCGCTCGCTGCGACGCATTCCCGTTCGAACCGCGTCCACCGCGTGGTACGTCGCAGGCGGTATCTCGACGACCGTCGGCTTCGTCGCCTACTTCGCCGCACTCGAGATCGCACCCGTCGTCCTCGTCATGCCGCTATTGCAACTCACGCCGTTGCTCGTGGTCGTCTGCTCCGTGCTCTTCTTGCCGCGGCGACTCGAGCGAGTCACCTGGCGCGTCGGCGCGTCGGCGTTCGTCGTCGTGATTGGTGCGACGCTCGTTTCCCTCTCCGGGTGAGCGAGGCGTCGACGAAAATCCTGCGGCGGCCGAGCGCGCAGAGCGTGGTACTCCTAGGGTGAATAGCCATAATCGCCGGGAAACGCCGATCCCAGACAGCACTCGACGGAACTGCCGAACCAGGCGATCAAACGGTGTCAAGAATCGTCGCCGTCGCGGAGGTGTGGCCCCGGTTGAACGAGAGGATTTTGACCTCGATCACGTCGCCGACCTCGAGGCCAGGGGGAACGTCTTCGGCGAAGACGACGAACCCTTCGACCTTGCACAGCGCCTGCTGCTCGCCGGAGTGGTGTTCGGTAAACTCCTGGACGGCGACTTGCCTGACGTCGCCGATATCGACCGGCGGATCGCGTTCCTGGGCCGCTTTGTGACGTTCGAACGACTCCTGTTGGGCTGTCGATCGCCCGTCGCCACGAGCCCGTTTGATCAGCCACGAGCCGAATAGGACAATGACGATCGCTCCGAGGAGGAGCGATGCTACCCCGAGCATACTCAATTCAGACGACCCCGGTACCTTTGCTGTTCTGGTGTGTCCGTCGTCGCGGCGCCGGCCGAACCAAAAGCGCTTGCTGCTGGATACGAAACGAATGCTATGATCGAACTCGACGATGTCGATAGAGGAATTCTACATCGCCTACAGGGGGATGCCCGCCACACCACGGCAACGGATATCGCCGGCGAAGTCGGCGTAACGGCAAACACCGTCCGGAACCGCATTCAGCGCCTCGAGGATGAAGGCGTGATCAGCGGCTACGTCCCGTTGATCAACTACGAGCGGACGGCGAAGTCGATGTACATGTCCGTCCAGTGTACGGTCCCGATCCACGAACGGGGGGAGTTGGCCGCCAGGGCACTGGAGTTCGACGGCGTCGTTGCCGTCCGGGAACTCATGACCGGCCATCGAAACCTCCGCGTCGATATCGTCGCCGAGGACACCGACGAAATCACGACGACCGTGAGCTCCCTCCAGCGGGCAGGGCTCGACATCGAGGGAGAAGAACTCATCAAAGCCGAATACCGGCAGCCGTTCGACCACTTCGGAACCACGACCACCGACAGCTGACCGAAGCGCTCCGACGGCTGCGAATTGCCACTGATAACCGGCTTTGAATCTCGGAAACCGAAACTATCGGAACGGATCTGTGGGGTCAAATGGGGTTTTGCGCTACCCTTTTATGCCTCCGAACGTTGGAGTACGGCGTGAGTAAATCCATCATCGGTTCGGCTGACAGCGGGTTCGACGGCTCCGTAAGCATCGCCGTCGTCACTGCGATCGCGACCCAGCGGGGTGTTTCCGAGACGGAACTTCCGCCGTTATACGAGTTTATCGACCCCGACGCACTGGATGCGCTCTTCGAATCGACGCGAGCCGGCGGGCCGCGACACGGCCGTCTCGAGTTTACCTACGACGGCCACGAGGTCGCCGTCGAGTGCGGTGACAACCTCGAGATTACGGTCGACGGCACGCCGGCGAGCGAACCGGCCAGGGTCGCCGCCGACACGTCCCAGCCCGAAGCCTGAGACGGCCCGTTGTCCGTCGGTACCGATGCAACCGCGACCCTGCTGTGGTCCAACTGAAAACCCGGTAGGATGGCCCTCTCGGCGGTTCCGATGGCGCGGCGATTCGAGATCGGATCGAGTCCGGTGTTACCTGTTTTATAACGGCTGGTAGTAGGGAATCGGTAGCGACGGTGCGGGAACGCCCAGGACCGCGAGACCGTGCTGGAGCGGAATGTAGCCGAGCACGACGAACACCAGGCCGAGGACGCGGTGCAGCGCGATCCTCCGTTCGACGCTGAGCGACTGAAAGAGCGTCCCGTAGAGGAACAGCGCGGGAATCGTCCCGGCGCCCAGGGCAGCCAGTGCGGCGGCCCCGCCCATCGGCGACCCCTGGACGAACGCGTAGAGGAAGGCGGGATAAAGGATGGGACAGGGGAACAGCCCGTGAGCCGCGCCCAGACCGAGGATACGGCCATCGTTCACCCACGCGTCGATGCGCTTGAGCAGCCACCGCTGTGCGCGACCGAGAACGGGGTCGAAAAGCGACGTGCCGACGGAGCCGCCGAATACGCCCCGTCCGAACAGGTAGTGGACCCCCATCGCGACGATCAGTCCCCCGACGACGATCCCGGCAACTGCGTGGATGTCCGTTACGACGCCGGTAACCGCCCGCGGCGTGACGAATACGAGCGAGCCCACGAGGCCGAAGAGCCCGCCGAGAAGCGCGTAGCTAATCGTTCGGCCGAGGTTGAACAGCGCGTGCTGGCGGACCGCTCGGAGCGTGACGGTATCGTCCCGGCGGCCCCGGGCCCCGTCGTCCCCATCGCGGAGCCGATCCGCGTAGGTGGTTACGAGCGGGCCACACATCCCTAGACAGTGGGCTCCGCCGAACAGCCCGATCAGGACGAAGACCACGAGTCCGACGGGCTCGACGGCGGTCGGGTCGAGCCCGGGGTCGTGACACGTCTGTGTCATTCCACCGCGTCGACGACTGCCTCGAGGTCGTCACTGATCCGGTCGACGTCCGGGCTCTCGCCCCGATAGCTCCGTTCGACGTAGCCATCGGGGTTGACGAGGAACGTGACCGTAATGTGGGCGAACTCCACCATCGGTCCGTCGCCCTCGCGCTCGTAGAGGATCCCGAGATCGTCGTTGACGATCGACTCGGCCTCCGCGGCGTCGGCCGGTCGGAGGTAGTGCCAGTTGCCCCGTTCGAGGTCGGCCTCGACCATCGCGGCGTGGTTGCGGAGTTCCTCGGGGGTGTCTCGGTCCGGATCGAAGGTGATCGCCAGGAATCGGACCGCGTCGTCGATCCCCTGCTCGACGCTCTGTTCTTGGACCGTAGCGATGGCGTTCATCAGGGGGATACACTCGGCCGGACACGTCGCGTAGAACGCGGTACAGACCAGACACTCGTCGTCGATCGTCCCGGTATCGACGGTCGTCTCTGCCAGCGGATCTTGGAGTTCGATGATCGGAAACGGATCGCCGTACGTCGGGTACGCGTAGTCGTCGCCGTGTGCGTGTTCCTCCTCCGGCGGCCCGAGTACTGCCTCGTCGGCCGTCTCGTCGCCGGCGATTCGTCCGGTCAGACAGCCCGCCACGATCCCAGTGCCGACGCTTGCGCCTGCAGCGAGAATCGATCGTCGGTGCATCGGTCGTCTCTAAGGACGACCCGATCAAGTAGCGTCTGGTAGGACTATCGAAGACGACCATCGTGAGCGGTTCTGACGCCCCGTTTCGTGAACTAGACCAGATCTGGTTTACCTCGAGACTGCCAACCTCGAGTATGGATTCAACCGACACGACCGGTCGGATCGTGACCCGTCGAACCGTCCTGGGTAGCGTCGGGGCAGTCTGTCTCGGCGCGGTCGCCGGCTGTCTCGACGGCGAGGAGGCGAGCGTCCCCGACGCGATCGAAGTCGACGACGACCACGACTGTGACAACTGTACGATGCGGATCGGCGGTCACGCTGGACCGGCCGGCCAGACGCACTACGAAGACCCGACGGAGATCCTCGACGAGGACCGTCCGGCACGGTTCTGCAGTTCGCTGTGTACGTACGCGTTTACCTTCGATAACGAGGCCGAGGCCGAACCGACGGTCGTCTACCTGACCGACTACTCCGCGGTCGACTACGAGATTCAGGAGGACGAAGACGGTCTCGTGGCAACTCGCCATCTCGAGGCCGACGCCTTCGGCGACGCGGCGGGACTCACGCTGGTCGCCGACAGCGAGGTGGGAGGGGCGATGGGGGCGTCGCTCGTCCCGTTCAGCAACGCCGACGAGGCGGCGGAGTTCCAGGCGGATTACGGCGGCGAAATCTACGATCACGACGAGGTGACGCAGGACCTCGTCATGTCCTTGATGTAAATGCGGCAAGCGGGGAGTTCTCTTTTCGAGACGAGCGAAGACGGCAAAGACGGCAAAGACAGCGAAGACGTCACCGGTTGACCGCCCACGTTGCAACCGCGAGCGAGGCAACCGTCCAGAGGACGAAACTCAGCAGACTCGAGACGGGCGCAGCGACCGCCGGACCGGTGCCCGCGGCGACGACGACGGCGCTCTCGAAAACGAGTCCCCTGTACGCGCTGAGCGGACTGATCGCCAGCGAGTGGACGAGTCCGGCGTCGCCGATCACTCCGGCGGAGAACCCGTACGCGAGCGCGAGGTCCAACCCGACAAGGAGGACGACGAGTGCGACGATCGCGAGCGCGAGCGCGCTTCGCGTCCCGCCCACGATTGCCGAAACCGCGATGGCGACGGCGAGCACCGTCAGCGCGAACAGCGCCGTCAGGACGACGAACCGGGCGAACAGGATCGGCGAGTCGGCACCCGCGTGTGAAGCGTAGGTCCGCAGAGCGTCGCTCTCGGTGACCGAAACGACGAGTCCGACGAGGACGAGCGGGACGACGACGACGGCGAGGAGGCCGATCGCTCGCCCGACGTAGACGCCGAGGACGATCTCGCGACTCGAGACGGGATAGGTCTCCAGGACGTCGAGTTCGCCTCGCTGCTCGTCGCCGATGATGGCCCGGTAGCCGAACGCGACAGCCACGATCGGAACGAGCAACTCAAGCGGTGTGAGCAGGTCGACCAGCGTCGGAACGTAGCCCGCTCGCACGCTCTCGCCGACCCAGGCGATGCCCAGTACGACCGCGGCGAAGGCCGCCCCGAGCACGAAGAACGTCCGGGTGCGAGCGACCGTTCGCAGCTCTCGTCGGACGATCGTCTCGAGGAGCCGGGTCGACCCGGGTGCCGTCGATCGCCGGTGGTCGGTCGGAGACCGTTCGTCCCGGCCGATCGTCGCTCCGTCCTCGCTCATGCGTGCTCACCCTGAACGCGAACGGTGTCGAGGTCGCCCTCGATGACGCTTTCGTAAACCGACCACAGCGAGTCGGCGCCGTACTCGGCCTCGAGGGTCGCCGTCGATCCCCGCTCGACGATCCGTCCGTCGGAGAGCACCAGCACCCGATCGGCGACGCGTTCGACGAGTTCCAGATCGTGCGAACTCAACAGCACCGCGATTCCGTCGTCGGCGAGGTCGGCCGCGACGTCGAACACGTGGGCGCTCATTCCCGGATCCAGGCCGCTTCCGGGTTCGTCGAGCACGACGACGGGCGGGTCGCCGATCGTCGCCTGTGCGATTCCGAGCAGTCGCGTCATCCCGCCCGAAAGCGCTTCGACGGGTCTATCGGTCGCGTCTGCGAGGCCGACCTGCTCCAAGTACGCCGCCGCGGCTTTGCGGTCGATCCCCACGAGCGACGCGTAAAATTCGAGCGTCTCGAGGCACGTGAACCCGGGACGAAACGCGGGGTGTTGTGGCAGGTAGCCGATCCGACGGGCGGTCTGGGGGCCGTGATACGTGACCTCGCCGCGAGTCGGTTCGTGAAGCCCGGCGAGTGCCCGGATTAGCGTCGTCTTGCCGGAGCCGTTCGGGCCGATCAGGGTCGTCACCGTCCCCCGACGAACGGTGGCGGAGACGTCCTGCAGGACGGAGACCGTCCCGTAGTCGTGATCGATACCGGTCGCCTCGAGTACGGTTTCGTGGTCAGTCATGGGTTATCGTGCGCGTCGTCTCGTAACACGGCCAGGCGTGGTCGGCCCACCCGGTGCGCTCGAGCAGGTCCGGGTTGTTCGGTTCACAGGTCGGGGCCTGGTCGACGATACTGCCGGTTCGCATGCCCGGTACCGACCCCTCGAGTCCGGCCAAGGCCTGGAGGGCCGGCGCGCGGGCAAGCGTTTGGGTTCCGTCGGTCCGATGGAGTCGACTGTCGATCGCGTCCGTTGGAGTGTACGACCGGTCGGCCCGGTCGCCGTCGGCGACGCCGGCACCGCCCTGCCAGTAGTTTCCGTCGCCGCCGTGACTCCAGATCCGAAGCGGACCGGCGCTCGCGGTGGCGTGTTCGCCGTTGGCGACAAAGTCGTTCCCGACCACCCGGTTCGTCGGCAGGATGGTGGACACGGCCGCACCGACATCGTTTCCGGCGACGACGTTGTTCTCGTAGATCGAAGCGGTCGTATCGACCCGCAACCCGAGTTCGTTCTCCACGAGGCTGTTCTCCGCGACGTACGTATCGCTCCCGCCGGGACTGAGGCCGGTCGCCGTCTCCCGGACGGTGTTTCCGACGACCGCGTTCCGCTGGGGCCCGGTCATGATGTAGATCCCGGTGTTTTGCTGCCCTCGGAGGACGTTGTCAGCCAGGAGAGCATCGTCCGTGTGCATCAGGTGGATCCCGAGCCGATTCCCCTCGAGCGTATTTTCGCGGATGACGGTGGTCGGCGACCGATAGAGGTAGATGCCGTTGCTCCCGCCCTGGTACGTCGAGGCTTCGATCACGCTTGCGGACTGGAACGACAGCACGCCGGCCAGCCCATCGGACGGATCCTCCGGTCCGGACACCGTGACATCACGGATCACGATGTCCGCTCCCGCGTAGGTGATGATTCCGCTCGCGGGCGTGTCGATGCGGACGTCCTGGACGAGCAGTTCGTCCGCCGCGTACGTCGCGATTCCTGCGTCCGTGCCGGCGTAGAACTGGGTGGGCGCGGCATCCCACGCGTCGTCGTCGAAATCGACGGGTAACTCCCGCCCCTCAGTCGTCACGTTGCCGACGCCGTCGATCTCGAGGCCCGTGATCGCCACCCGATCGGCGATTACCGTCGCGACCGTCCCGTTCCCGTCGCCCCGAAGCGTCACGTCACCGTCGCCGGCGAGCGTGACCGGGCGGTCGATCTCGATGGTCTCCTCGTAGGTTCCTTCCGGAATCTCGATCGTCGTGTTCGCCGGCGCTTCCTCAATCGCTTCCTGGATGGTCTCCGTATCGTCACCGACGACGATCGACGTCGGCCGATCCGCGAGCGGTTCGGCCGTTTCGATCCGCTCGTCGGCCTGCTGGTGGCGGTCGTCGACGCGGTCGCGCGCAACCGTCGCGTCGTCGCCGTCGAATCGCGTCTCGAGGATCGACGCCCAGTCGTGGACGGTGCCGCCGTGTTCGTCGGTAAACGCCGCGGCGTCTTCCCGGTCGGAGAAGGGGACGACGGTTTTCCCGTGGGGCGTCACGGCGTCGCTGTCGACGACGAACCACGTCGACTCGGCGTCGGTCCAGCCCGGTTGCCGATCCGCGGTTGGATGCCCTTCCTCGGTCAGTTCGACACCCGTATCGCTGTAGTCGGAGACGTATACCGTCATCGGATAGCCGAACCGCTGTTCGTGTTCGGGCTGGCGCTGGGTTTCCACGAACGTCTCGACGCCGTAGTAGCCGACGACGTACCGATACTGCGAGTAGAACACCTGTGTTCGGGGGAGTTCGACGTCGTCGTCGAGCCCTCGTTCGGCCTCGAGCGTCAGCCCGACGGGGACCGTATCGTCGAACACGACGGGGTCGGGCGTCGTCGAGCCGGGGTCGACGACGAACAGTCCGACGCTCGCGAGGACGACGACGGCGAGCACTCCGAGGAATACGTTCGTCGTCGAGAGGTCGAGCACGACTGATCCTTGGGCCGTGTACAAAATATACCGTCTGGTACACGCCTAGAACGGCATCGAAAGACCGGCTGTCGTTATCGTGTTTACACTCGGTCCCGGTCACGAACCCACGCGGACTACTGGTCGTCCGTCAGATCGATCAGGGAGACACCGCTCGGAATCCGCTCGAGCACCGCCGTCGGCCACCCGTCGTGGCCCAGCGTGATCTCGGCGTCCGGATTCGCCTCGGCGAGTCGCGCGACGCCCTCGGCCGCGGCCTCGAGGGCCGCGCGGTCCGTCCGGGCGGGCAGTTCGGCCGTAAACGGATAGCTCTTCGAGAGCGACCGCGGGAAGGGGCCGAAGGGCGGCTCGACGCGCCAGGAGTCGTCGAACTCGTCGCCGCGCGCGGGGCCGCCCTCGGTGAGAAACAGCGAGTCCGGAACCGAGAGCCGATCGAGCCGCTGATGGTGGCGCAACACCTCGGGCCGGCGGGCGCTCTCGTGAGAGGTGTAGAAAAAGGCCCCTTTCGAGACGGGATCCGAACGCTCGAGTTGTGCGGCGTGATCGAGCAGCGTGCGGTAGCCGTCGAGCATCGTCGGATGAGCGCGAGCGCGCTGTTCGACCAGTTCGAGGAGGTTGCCCGCGCGGATGGCCTGCTTGATCCGGCGGATCTCCTCGAACGTGACGTGGAGATTGTGCGCGGCGAGCTCTTTCTCCCGTGGCTTGTCCGAGAGCGCGCGGAGGTCGTCGGGCGAGTGTTCAGTACAGACGGGACACGAACAGGGCAGGTAGTCTAACTCCTCGAGGTGGCGAGTTCCCCGAACCGTCAGGTACCGATCGTCGCGGGCGTAGAGCGCGTAGGCGGCGGAGTCGAACAGGTCACACCCCATCGCGACGCCGAGTGCGAACATCATGGGATGGCCGGCCCCGAAGAGGTGGACCGGGGCGTCGGCGCCCAGGCCGCGCTTGGCGGCGGCGACGGCGTCGACCATGTCGTCGTACCGGTAATCGTTCAGCAGCGGGACGATCGCGCCGACAGGGAAGACGTCCAATCCGGTCCCGTCCGCGTGGTGACCGGCCGCCTCGCGCAGGTCGGGGTAGGTCGAGCCCTGAACGGGCGCGCTGACGAGCATCTCGCCCGTCTCGGCGTCATCGGCGATCTCGAGGCGCTCCTGAGTCGTCTCGAGTTCGTCCGCGGCGCGCTCGCGAGAGACGTCCGGCGGGGTCGGGATGTCGACGGGCGTTGCGATGTCGGATCCGATCGCGTGCTGGAACTCGAGGATTTCCTCGGTCGTCACGTCGATTTCCCCGTATTCGGACAGCTGGAAGGAG
Organism: Natronorubrum halalkaliphilum; assembly: GCF_009834785.1. Taxonomy (GTDB): domain Archaea; phylum Halobacteriota; class Halobacteria; order Halobacteriales; family Natrialbaceae; genus Natronorubrum; species Natronorubrum halalkaliphilum. Next base: position 76,049 of record NZ_WUYX01000053.1, on the reverse strand, counting down.
CCCGAGTCGGTCATGATCGCACCCGGGAAATCGAGGAGGTCGTGCAGGCCGTCCTCGAGGGCCGCCTCGCGGACGTCCTCGGTACCGTGGATGATATACGAGTTCGTGATGAGAATTTCGGCGCCGAACTCCGCGGCGAGCCGGCGGGGGCTGATCGTATCCAAGTTCGGATTGATCACCGGCAGCAGCGCCGGCGTTTCGACGGTTACGTCGGCTCGCGGGACGGTGAGCTCGCCGATTCGGCCGCCGACATCCGTATCCCTGACTTCGAAGCACTCGCGCATTGCTCGTGGGTTGGGCTGTCGGACGTAAGTCAGTGAAGATTCCGTCCGAGCGGCCGATCGAACGCAGATAAGGGTTGGGCCCGCGACGCGACACTCGCGCGGTAAACGTTCCGTTCTCCGGCGATTGTGGTATCGGAGTGGCGAGCGCAGGCACAAGAGCAATTCTCGATCAACGGGGTCGCCGAATTGGCCTGTATGACTCTCCTCGCTTCCGACAGGATGAACAACTGATTAGGGACCGTTGCAGGATTTCTAACTGTGTGTTTCACCGAGATAATCCTGTAACAGTCGGCTCGTTTTAGCCGTGATCCGCCGGTAGGAGAAAGTGCATGGTTTCACGACCGCAGAAACTCGGAGTCGTCTTCGTCGCGCTGATGGTTGCGATGTCGGGGGGTCCTGCCCTCGCAGGCGCAACGTCAGGAGCGAACGACGACGCCGGAGACATGGGCGTAACACTCGAAAACGTACAGGTAGAGACACTGGACCTCGATAACGTCACTATCGAGAACGCCACGATTGAAGAGCTGAACGTCGAGGACCTCGACGCGGACACGGAGGAACTCGAGGATGAGCTCGACGACGCTGACGAGAACGGCGTTGACGACGCAGATGACGACAATGGCGTTGACGAGGCCGACGATGACGACAATGGTCTCGACGACGCTGACGACGATAACGGCGTCGATGATGCCGACGATGACGAAAACGGCATGGACGACGCTGACGACGAAAACGGCGTTGACGACGCTGATGACGAAAACGGCGTCGATGACGCCGACGACGAAGAAGTGACCATCTCCGACATCGAGATCGAGCACCTCGAACTCGAGGACGTCTCGATCGAGGATCTCGAGCTCGATGAGGACGACGAGATGGACGCTGACGAGAACGGCATGGATGACGCCGACGACGAAAACGGCGTTGACGATGCCGACGATGACGAGAACGGTATCGATGACGCCGACGACGACGAAAACGGCGTTGACGATGCTGACGACGACGAAAACGGCATGGATGACGCCGACGACGAGAACGGCGTTGACGATGCCGACGACGACGAAAACGGCGTTGACGATGCCGACGACGACGAAAACGGCGTCGATGACGCCGACGACGAGCAGGATCTGATCGACGAGGACGCTGACGAGCTCACCATCGACGAGCTCACCATCGAAACGATGGACGTCGAGACGCTCACCATCGACGAGCTGACCGTCGAGGACGACGAGGCTGACGACGAAGCCGACGATGACGAGAACGGCCTCGCAGATGACGACGAAGCCGACGATGATGAGAACGGTCTCGCAGATGACGACGAAGCTGACGACGAGAACGACGTTGGTGTCGACGATGACGACGAGGCTGACGACAACGGCCTCGACGATGCTGACGACAACGACACTGACGAGGCTGACGACGACGCTGACACCGAAGAGCAACATATCGACGAGCTCACCATCGAGCAGTTCGATGTTGACGAGATCACCATCGACTCGATGACCGTCGAGCACGTCGAGGAAGACGATGCGATGGACGATGACGAGAACGGCCTCGCGGACGAGGAAGATGACGAGGCTGACGACGAGAACGGTCTCGCAGATGACGACGACGCTGACGACGAAAACGGCGTCGATGATGCCGACGACGACGAAAACGGCATGGACGACGCTGATGACGAAAACGGCGTTGACGATGCTGACGATGACGACGTCGGTGTCGACGATGACGACGAGGCTGACGACGAAGAAACCGTCGAGCACGCCTCCGCGTCTTCGATCGACATCGGTGACGCAACCGCCGAATCCCTGACGCTCGGTGACGCAGCCGACCTCGAGGACGCTGACGACACCGAAATGGACGATGACGACGAGGCCGACGATGACGACAACGGCCTCGACGACGATGACGACGACGAGGATGACGAAGAAGAGGAAGATGACGACGGCATCCTCGGCGTCCTGAACTGATCGGCACACCGTCGCCGATCGACGCACTACCGCAGCGGTCGGCGCGATGCCGACCGGTTTCCGCTTGCGCTTTTTTTGCGACCGATCGTCACAGCCTGGAGCCGACGGCTCGCTCCTCGAGACGAATCCGTACTGGTTCGTGCGACACGCCGCTATCCTTGCTATCGCCCGGTCAGGCCAGTCTGCATCGTCCCGTATCAGTTATCGGAGAGTGTGAAAAGCCGGTAACGGGACGTTCTGCGGCAGTTGCCATAAGTCGGTGGCGAGCGCAGGCACAATACCGATTCGCTTCGATCAGCATCGTTCGTCCGGCCGCGATGAGAGTCATCGAGCCGAGTACGATGAACGACGGATTAGCGATTATCGCACGAGTTCCAACAGCGTGTTTCGCCGACTGAAGACTGTAACAGTCGGCTCGTTTTAGCGGTGATCCGCCGGTAGGAACGAATGCATGGTTTCACGATCGCAGACACTCGGAGTCATCTTCGTCGCGCTGATGGTTGCGATGTCGGGGGGTCCTGCCCTCGCAGGCGCAACGTCGGGAGCGAACGACGACGCCGGAGACATGAACGCAACGCTCGAAAACGTACAGGTGGAGACCCTCCAGCTCGAGAACATCACCGTCGAGCAGGCCTCGATCGAGGAGATAAACGTCGAGAACCTCGACATTGACGAGGACGATCTCGACGAGGAAGTCGACGAGATCGAGGAGGAAAACGACGACGCTGACGACGAAAACGGCGCACAGGATGACGCTGACGGCGATCAGGTGACGATCTCCGACATCGAGATCGAGCACCTCGAACTCGAGGACGTCTCGATCGACGATCTCGAACTCGATGGTGAAGACGTAACGGATGATGAGGAAGACGCCGGTGTCGATGACGAGGACAACGGCGTCGATGATGCCGATGACGAGGACGACGCAGATGACGAAAACGATGCAGAAGAGAACGACACTGACGCAGATGATGAAAACGGTGCTGACGACGACAACGGCGTCGACGATGAGAACGACGACGCTAACGGCCAGGATCTGATCGACGAGGACGCTGACGAACTCACGATCCAGCACCTCACGATCGAAACGATGGACGTCGATCAGTTGACGATCGACGACCTCGAGATCAACGAAGATGACGG
>NZ_WUYX01000053.1:0-72645 GCF_009834785.1 Natronorubrum halalkaliphilum | reverse complement strand
TATCTTCAACGGCGATGATGACGAGGACGACGAGAACGGTGCTGACGACGCAGATGATGACAACGGTGCTGACGACGAGAACGGCCTCGCTGATGACGAAGACAACGGCGCTGCCGACGAGAACGGTGCTGACGACGCCACCGACGAAATCGAGGATCTGACGATCGAGCAGTTCGACGTTGACGACATGGCGGTCGACTCGATGACGATCGAATCGGTCGAGGAGACTGATACGCCGGAAGATGATGAGGCCGACGATGCCGAAACCGACGAGGCTGACGACGACACAGACGAGAACGGTCTCGACGACGACGGTGAGACCGTCTCCGAAGCCTCCGCATCGGCGATCTCGGTCGACAACATGACCCTCGAGACGATGGTCCTCGCGGACGCTGACGACCTCGAGGATGTCTCCGAGGAAGCTGACGATGAGGACGATACTGACGAGAACGGTCTCGACGATGACGACGATACGGATGACGACACCGACGACAACGATCAGCCGTCGATCGCGATCCTGAACTGATCGGCACGACCGTAGCCGACGCTCGATGCGTCGATCGGCCGATCACACGACGCGACTCCTTTTTCGGGCGGAATTCCAATTGACCGTCCAGCCAGATGTCTCTCGGTCGGATCGATTGAAACGACCGCGTCCCTACTCGACGGCTTCGAACAACAGATAGTACGAGACCGCGAGTGCCGTCCGTCCGTCACGGATCTCACCGGTACGAACGTCCTCGCGGAGTTCCTCGAGCGAGCATCGAGCTGGTCTGATACTCTCGTTGTGATCGAGTTGCTGGTCGGCCGTCTCTCGACAGCCGTAGGCGACGAAGACGTGCAAGACGGAATCCGCGATGCCGTTCGCCGGTTCGACAGTTACCAGCGACTCGACGCGGTCGGCTTCGTAACCCGTTTCTTCGGCCAGTTCGCGGTGAGCGGCAGCCTCGAGGTCGTCGTCTTCGGGTTCGGTGCCGCCGACGGGGAGGCCGCGGTTGATTCGGGATACGGCTTGTCGCCACTCCTCGATGCAGACGACGTCGCCGTCAGGCGTAAAGGGCAATACACAGATACTTTCGGGTTCGGAGAGATAGTCGAAGTCGGTTTCGGTGCCATCGGGCAGTTGAACGGACTCGTTAACGACATCGAACCCCGGACAGGTGTAGGCTACCCGGCGATCGAGCGTCTCCCAGTCAAGCGGATCCGTAGGCATACCGACCCGTACGGCAGCGGCTGACAAAAACGCCGCGTCACAGCTATCGTCTCTCGAGAATCCGCTACTTGCGGCTGCGTAACCCGTTCTACGTGGTGCGTTCCAGCTGTTCGGATCGGCGTATCTTCTCTATAACAAAGCCACAGATCGGTGAACGTCGTTTTCAGAGGGTGATCCATGGACCAGCTAACTGGCTTCCAGCGTGACTTGCTGTACGTGATTGCAGGTAAAGACCGTCCGTCGGGACAGGAAATTCTCGACGACATCAACAGCTACATCGACCAGCCGGTCACGCACGGCCGGCTGTATCCGAATCTTGACACGCTCGTCGAGAAGGAACTCGTCGAGAAAGGACAGCTCGATCGCCGGACGAACTACTACGCACTGACCCCGAAAGGGCGACGTGAACTCCAACGACGGCAGGAGTGGGTCGACCAGTACGTCGACGTGTAACACTCCTGATCTCTTCTGGAGACTCGTGTACCGTATACCGTGTCCCGTGTACTGTCCAACCGACTAGTCACTGGTAGCAGCTCGCATCGCCATTTCGTCTTGTTGCGTGTTATCCCGCGTGACTCGAGAGGAACAGCGCGCGGAGAACGGGTAACTGTCGACGGTCCGCGGTTGATTGTTGCCAGTTATCAGCTCTCAGTTGACTGTTGGCAGTTGCAATGAGCGCTCGACTCGCTACGCGACAGCGGTCAGCGTCACGAACTTCTCTCGAGTACGGCACCGCCAAAGAAATAGTGAATCGCTCCGAACGTCATCGGAGCCGGTCTGTGATCAGTCGTCGGCTGTTGCCGGCTCCTCGGACTCGGTCTCGTTCAACTCCTCGTCGGCGTCGTCCTCGTCTTCCTCCTCGACCGGTTCGTCGACATCGTCTTCGTATTCGACGTCGTCGTCGGGTTCCGCTTCTTCTCGGTCTTCTTCTTCGGCGTCCGTTTCCGGCTCGTCCGCTTCTTCCTCCGTGCTCTGTACGCCGTCGACAGCGACGCGCACCTCGAACGGACGGTCGTTCTCGTCGTCTACGTCGTCATCTTCGAGGCCGTTCTCGTCGTCAGCGTACTCGTTGTCGTCTTCGTCAGCGTACTCGTCGTGGTCGTCTTCGTCAACGTACTCGTCGTCCTCATCGGCGTACTCGTCGTCTTCGTCAGCGTCGCCGATGTCTTCGTCCTCGTCTTGCTCGAGGTACCCGATCGCGTACGCCGTGTACGCCGTGTCCGCCTCGAGATCGAGTTCGACCGAGGCGACGGGCTCTTCTTGCGAGATCACTTCGTCGTCGTCCAACTCGCCGTCGGTGTCGTCGTCAGCGCCGTTGTCGTCATCTGCGAGACCGTTCTCGTCGTCAGCGTACTCGTCATCGTCGTTGTCGTCAGCGTACTCGTCGTCCTCGAGGTCGTCACCCAGGTCGCCGTCGGCCTCGAAGAGATCGAGCGTCCGCGTGCCGGGTTCGACCGGAACGTAACCCGACGGCTCGGTAAACGAAACGTCTTCGAAGATCGGGGCGCCGGTCTCTCCGTCGGCGATGTTGACGGTCGGTGCGTCCGGCGACGCGTGGACGACGCGGACCCGCGAGGTGCCCTCGTCGACGTCTTCCGGTCCGGAATCGACGAGCAGCAAGACCTCAAACGTTCCCATGCCGGGGTCGTCATCGCCTTCTTCGATGGCTCCCTCGTCGTCTTCGAGGTCGTCACCATCGTCGTATTCGTCCTCCTCGTCGTATTCATCTTCTTCGCCGTATTCGTCTTCCTCGTCGTATTCGTCTTCTTCGCCGTATTCGCCCTCCTCATCATCTTCGTCCGCATCCGCAGCAGCGAGGTCGTCCTCGTCGTCGTCAGCTTCACCCTCGAGTTCGCCGATCGCAGCGGCCGTGTAGTACTCGGCACCGACTGCGATCGTTCCCTCGTAGGCGACCGTTTCCGGATCGCCGGCCGCCGTGATCGTCAGGGAGTAGGTTCCGGGGACGATCTCGAGGTACGGCGAGAGTTCGTCGTACGCGACATCCGTGAGGATCTGCTGGTCGTCGATATAGACGTCGACGTTCGGCGCGTCCGGTGAGAAGTGAGCGACGCGGATCGCGCCGACCTCCTCCTCCTCTTCGTCCGGTGCCTCGTCGGCGTCTCGCTCGTCGTCTTCGTGTTCGTTGACAGCCAGTGCTGTTCCGGTGAGTGTCGATCCCGCACCGACGACACCGATCGCCTTGATTGTCGAGCGTCGTGATAGCGTCATGCTACGGTCAGAACGGGGATCGTAATCAGGAAAAGCAGCACAGTCAGTTGCGCTGATTGTCGTGGCGTTTACTCGGACCGTCTCGGTGTAGAACGGCCGTAACGATCGAAGTGCGACCCTACTGCGGAGTATGGAGTCCCCAACGTCGGATCGTTTATGGTCGCTCGCCGAACGACACCTGCGAGAGATCCGCCTCGAGGTCGTCGACGTGGTCGTTGAACGCTTCGACGAACGCTTCGACGTCGTCGGCGAGTCGTCGCACTTCGGGAGCCGAGGGCGGCCCGTACTGCGAGAGAAGATAGGTCCCGTCCGAGCCGCCGACGCGCAGATAGGAGACGGCGTCACCGTCCCACTTGAGCTCCCAGCGGGTGCCCGAAACCGTCGTCGCGTAGGTGCCGTACTCGCCCTCGTAGCGGTTGAGTTCGCAGGCCATCGCGTTCCCGACGTCGCGGATCCGTTCGACGACCCGGTCGCGTTCGGCGACCAGCTCCGCCGTCGACTCGATCTCCGGGAACTCCTCCGGGACGTCCTCGAGCAGCCCATCGAACGAACGGACGTACTCGTTGTAGGCGGCGACGAACGCGCCGTAGTCCATCATCGCCGTCTCGAGCGCTTCGGGCTCCGGCGGTTGTTTGCTCGAGACGGCGTAGATTTCGTCGCCCGATTTGGGATCGAACCGGAGATACTGGACGTCCCCGGCCTCGTACTTGAGCGTCCACGACCCGCGATCGGTGTCGAACGTTTCCTGCCCGTAGTCGCCGCCCTGCAAAACGGCGAGTTCCCGCGCGATTTCGCCGGCGTGCGTTCGAACGCGGGCGGCCAGTTCGTCGCGCCGTTTGGCGACATCGTCCATTCCGTCGACGTCTGCCTCGAGTCCCTCGGTCATTATCGAATCGTAGGCGTGAGGACCGATACCCGTTGCGCCTCGCGGCGGACTCGAGCGAACGATGTGTGCTCTCGACTCGAACCGGAGTACAGTGTGGGGCTTCAGTGACGGTGAGTGTGTGCTCGAGCGGCGGGGCGGTCTATTCCGAGTCCGACTCAGATTCGGACTCGGCGTTTGACGCCGGCTCGAATACGTATTCACTCTCGAGATCCCGTGTCGTGATAACCTCGAGGTCGCCGTCGGAGACGTACTCGTCGAGGATTGCCATCGTCTCCTCGAACCGCTCGGCCGAGTCCCCGTCGATCGCGTAGTAGGTTAACGTGGTGATCCCGCCCAGATCCGCCGTTCGCTCGAGCAGGGCGTCGGCGTTTTCCACGTCGGGATCGACGATACGGGGATAGCGGGCCGAATTAGCCACGTAGCCCTGGACAGGATACCGTCCGACGAAGCCGATCTCGTAGGTGTCCCCGACGAGTTCGAGTGATTCCTCGTCGTATCGGCCCCTGGGATACGAGAAATAGCGGGCGCCCTCGCCGTAGCCTTCGTCCTCGAGCCACGGCCGGGAGGCGGTAATCTGGTCGGCCCGGTCGGCGGCAGAGTAGTCAGCGAGATTCTGTCCGTTTATGCCGTAACTGCCGATCATCCACCCGGCGTCGACGAGGTCATCGAGCTGTGCTTCGGTGAGTCGTCTGCCGTCGTGACTGGCTTCCGCGCGGATCAGGCCCGTGGGGACGAACGCCGTCGCAGGGTAGCCGTACTCCTCGAGGGTTGGAAGCGCCTCGGTCGCGATCGACTCGTCGCCGCCGTCGAACTGGAGGACAACGAGTCCCTCCTCGGGCCGCGGCACCAGATGCAGGTCGTCGAGCCGAAGTCGTCGCTCGGTCTCGTCGTCGACGTAGTAGGCGATATGTATCTCGACGATATCGCTCAGATCCGCGTCACCGTCGGCCGCGACGGCGCCGAAATTACAGCGATACAGCTCGTTCACCTGCGTCATCGCGCGAAAGTTGACGCCGTTTCCACTGGAGTCGAACAGTTGTATCCGGGGAGCGATCGTCTCCTCGGACGCCATCGCCAGCCCAGGACTCATCTCCGAACAGTCCAGTGGCTCGGGAAGCTCGCGGACGATCCGTGCCTCTTCGTCGTCGGTACTGGCCTCGAGCAGGACTGATCGCTCCCCCACAAGCGCGTCTTCCTCGTCGAGCGACGCAGCGCCGGCGAGCACCGACCACCCCTCGAAGTCCGCGAAGTCATCGATCGTTCCGTCGTCGTCGGGGCCTTCGATTTCGGGCGGTTCATCGTCGCTGGTGGGAGACTCATCGTCCGGGCCGGTCTCGGAACCGGTAAGCCCGAGCTCCGTACAGCCAGCCACCCCAACTGCAGTTGCCGTCGCGAGGTACGTCCGCCGTCTCATACGAACTCGATTGGTTACGAGACGGGATTGTTATGACCCTGATAGAGTTTACTCGTGGAGCTGTAGTCCGTGCGTGATACGGAGTAGGGTACATATCCGCGTCTTCGGGCGCGGACGACGGTCACGTAGCGGTCGGCGGTCGCGGAGTCGTCTCTGTGCGCCGGTGACTGCCGAAAAAAGCGCGGTCGTGTTCGATGAGGCCCGCCTATCCGCGTCACTGGCTCGGCGATCGAGACGCGCTGTATGACGGCGTCTCGAACGGTCACACCAGTGTCGCCAGTGTCACGTCATACGGTCCGTTGTAATTCGTTGCCGGTGATCGTTCGAACGGGGCAGCGATCACCGTAACACGTTACAACGATCCGTCTCAGGAGAGACTCGCCGCGTCTTCGTCGTCTTCGTCGTCTTCCATGCCGTTTTCGTCGTCATCCTCACCGATGCCGCCGTTCTCCTCGTCGTCTTCCATATCCTGGCCGTTCCCGGTTCCTTCTTCGGCGTCGGGGTCTTCTTCTTCCTCGGGACCGCCAGGTGGCTCTTCGCCGTCCTCTTCTTCGCCCGGACCACCGCAGCCTGCAACAACGGCCATCGACGCTGCAGCACCTGTTAACTGTAGCATTCGCCGCCGCGTCTGTGTCTCTCGTGCCATACGGGGTACTCTCTGCCCCCGACGCGGATAAGCCGACAGCCGACACTCGCGTGCATCGCGACTCTTCGCACCCCCGATTTCCGTCATCGCTCGGTCTCGAGGCAGCGAATTCGGAGCCGATCCGGATGGGTTCGGGGTCGCCCTGTCGGGCGAATATAGTTGGAGTTGTCACTATGGCGGTCGACAGCTCTACCACTTTCGTCCCGCTCTCGCAGGTCGCGTTCCAGACCGTCACACGAGTATCGGCTCGTAGCGACACCCGTTCTCGATCGGCGCGCCTCGAGTCCGCACGTTCCCTCTCAATGTAGCCACCAGACGGAAGCCGCTCCCGACAGAAACAAGCGTATGGCCACGATTCCAGAGCCCTTCCACGATTTGTTCGAGAAGCAAACGTTTGCACACATCGCGACGCTGACGTCGGAGCAGGATCCGCACGTGACGCCGGTCTGGATCGATTACGACGTCGACGACGATCGACTGCTGATCAACACCGAGCGGGGCCGGCGAAAGGAACGGAACCTCCGTGCGGAGCCGTCGGTCGGCGTCAGCATGGTCGATCCAGACAACCCGTACCGACGACTCTCGATCATCGGCGAGGTCGACGAGATCACGACCGAGGGCGCTCGAGCACACATCGACGAACTCACTCGCCGATATATGGACGTAGACGAGTATCCGAACTCGATCGAAACCGAGCGAGTCCTGTTGCGAATTCGGATCGACGAAATCGTAGACGCGGGAGACCCAAGTTAACTGGGCGGAGGCGAGACGGGCAGCTTTGAGGCGAGATTCGATGTAATCCGCGGTCGCCCGGCCGGTGACCCGGGCGGGAGCTACTCGTCGTTCACCGTCTCATCTTCGGTGGACGACACGTCCGAATATCGGCGTCGAAGCTGCTGGTTGAGGAGTTCTACCTCGTGAGACTGTTCCGCGTGCTCGTTGAACACCTCCTGTGCGTTCTCGAGGCCCGTAATCAACCGCTCCATTTCGCAGGTGTGACAGACGCACCTGTATCGCTCCTCACTCATCGCTCTGTTTCGAACCCGTGGCTGTTGACTGTGATCGTCCCGCGACGACGAGTGCGGAGGGCGTCATCGGATTGGGGGTGTCGACACTCGAGGAGTCAGTTTCTAAACGATACGTGTATCCATAGCAGTCGGTTCGTGTGGTCAAGATCTGTTAGCGTTTCGAGGTAGGGGTCAGTGAGGCGGTTCGTCTCGACAGTCATTAACCACGACTGGTTCAACAATACAAAAAACCCGTCCCAAACCTATTTGGATCTAACCGGACACTTATAACCGTTTGAATTTTCGAAGTTCTCTACCCGTAATTTGTTTCTGCGGTGTCGACAGCTCACTCTTCTCTGATAACGTTCTCGCCGAAGTGATTGAACGGGCGCACGCGTTGCTGTCGAAGCAGATTCTCTCGCTCGATCGTAAGCGGCAGTTCGTCTAACCGAGAGGTGATGGTGTTTACCTCTTCAGTACTGTTCGCGACGGCCAGTACGCGAATGTTCTCCCGCGCGCTGAGCATTTCATCAACTTTGACGATATTGGGCAGGTCGAGCGCCCTTTCGGCTACTTCCTCGCGAGCCTCCGTCGGCGCCGTACAGGAAAACTGTAGCCGAATCGGAAAGCCGGCCGCCTCGTAGTTGATGATCGGCACATACCCGTCGATAATCCCGTCGTCCTCGAGTCGCTCGATTCGATTGCGGATTGTGGTATCAGTCACCGGCAACTGATCGGCCATATCGACCGGCGTCATCCCCCGAGCGTTCTGTTGGAGGAGATGAAGGATTCCGTAATCAATCTCGTCGAGTCCTTCCGCAGCCATACAGGTGGTATCCAAGTAGGTGGTAAAGGCTCTTCGGGTCGCGGGGCGCGTAATCGAGACGTACGTGTGCGCGACTCACAACTGGCGCTGTACAGTTCTTCGAGTACGCGTCTTGGTTGACATCCTCCTCCGCCTTCAGGCGGAGGAATCCCGAGTCAAGCGAATCGAAGATTCGCGTACATCGCGAACCTCCGGTCGCTCAGCGTTGGGATATTACGGTTTGCAGTCTCTCCGTTCTCTCGATGTGAACCGTCCGCTCTCGCGGTCGAACAGGAAGACTCCGGGCTGTGCCAACCAGCCGTTACTCATATCCCCGGTCGGGGGACTCTGAGTTATCTTTCGCCGGATGTTCACCGAACAGTTGACATCTGCATTCATCGTCGTCTCGCACGACTCACAGACGTACAGTCCACGCTCCACGCGGTTGCTGTCTCGAATCTGCCCGCAACACGAACACGTCTTCGAGGTATTTTCCTCGTCTACGCGGTCAACGAGGATGCCGTGTTCTTCAGCCTTATATTCGAGCAAGTTCGTGAAGCGGTCGAACTCCCACCCATGCAATTTCTTATTCCCCGATTGACCCCAGTTCCGCGAGTTACCGTTCACGCCTTCGCGGATGTCGCTAAGGTCGCCAACTGCTATCTTCTCCACGCCTTCTTCGACACACCGTTGTACGATGTGTTTTGAGAGTGTGTGGAGGAAGTGGTCTTTGCGCCGAGAGAGTTTCCTTCGGGCTTTCCGCGCACGCTTTGACAGCCCGTTCTTGCCTTCGGTCTGGTATTCCTCGCGGGTGAAGTAGTGCTTGTCTTCTTTCAGCGTGTTCCCCGGATACAACTCTGAGGGGCCGTCCTCGTAGTCGATGGCAAGGTAGTTGCTGATGCCGAGATCGATACCCGCCGTCTTGTCGCCGGGAGCGTCCTCGACTGGAATCTCTTTTTTGCAGACGAGGTGTAGTTCCCACTCGTCTCCGTTCCAGACGGCACGCACTTGCTGGATGTTCTCCACTTCTACGTCGGGCCGAGTTTCGTACTCGGCGAGGATGAAGTCTGACCGTCCGTCTTTCAGATTCCAGCCTTTCGAGAGGCGAAGCTGGCCGTGCTTGTCGTCGTGTTTGATGCCTTTCTGTTTCCAGGTCACAGTGGAGCGTGGGTGTCGGTCGCCACGTTTCCGATAGCCGGGTGGGTTGTTGCCGTCATCGGAGTTGTACCAACCATTGAACGCTTCAGCAAGTTCTTCGAGAACTCGCTGACTTGACTGAGAATGCAGGTCACTGTAGCGTTCGTGGTCTTTCAACTCCGATTTCAGTTCGGCTTCGTCGGGAATCTCACCGTCTTCGTCCCACTGTCCTTGGATGTAGTAGCGTCCGACATTCCACAGTTTCGATGCTCCGAACCCGCACTGGTCAAGGTCGTCACGAACCTGATCGAGGTTCGTGATGCGTGCGACGTAGGTACGGGTCGTCTCCAGCATCGGACTGTGTTCATAACCAGTTATGGAATAGAGTCTATTAAAGTCTGTGTTTGGTGTGGAATATCCGGGTCTGTCGGTGCCGGTGGAATATGTCACTAAGTGACGGCGCGTATCCACGGCCTGAAGGCCGTGGTATTGCGCCTGCTCAGCGTATAACAGGCTGTCGTCGACGTCTTCAGGGTCGCGACGACCGACGCTCCCGAATCGCTGATCGAGACCCGTTTCCTCGAAGCCGAACCCGAGAGGCGACGTCCACAGAAGTATCGGGGCTCGAATGACTGCCCTCGAGGTACTTCACGAACTCATGCGGACCGTTTCGTGTTGCTTTATCAGAATGTAGTTCGTGATTCAGCTCATGGTAGTCAGCTTGGCTGCGTACGTGTACGCGTCGATTCGAACCCCCGAACACGAATTCCAGGCCTGGTTCGCATTCGTCCTGTTTTTCGCCGATGCAGCCGTTGCAAATGCGATCGTTCCCTCTCCGCCGCTGGTTTAGCTGGATATTAGGGCGCTAAGCCCCTGTCCTCAAGGAGCCAGCTTCCGCTGGCGAGGAGGCAGGGGTAGTTCATCTGCGGGTAGCCTCGTTCAGTTTTGTCAGAAGCGCACCTCCGTCGGCTTATGCTTCCGTTGCTCTGACGTCCGTTGATCCTCCTCGACGATCGCTTGCTGGACCAGACTGGCGATAGGTGCCCGCCGATCGACGCTGTACAGCCGACTCGCCGAACCAAACATCACAGACGGCGAGCTGATCTCCGTAGCGCTCGAGGGGCGCCTTCCGGTTTTTCGGTCTGTGTCCGGGTCCGGAACACGGACGTCAACGCCGGCCGCGGAGCCGCGACTCAATCGGTGATACGAATCACAATCAGGACAGCGGTGGGCCTGATCGTTTTCGTCACCAAAGACGCGGCCGAACCGGTCCGTGACGTACGCGCCGCAGTGGCTGCACCTTGAATCGGTGGTCGTCGACGGCCGCGGCGCGATCGTCACGCCGACCATCCCCCAAACCGGTCGCTAACTGTCAGGAAATGCGGGGAACGGGGTTTATATCCAGTGGGCCGGCGCAGATCACGAACCACGGTCGGAGCAAAGCTCCTTCCTGATTCGAATCTGCTTGGCTGCATTTCTGCCCGCTCACGAACGCGACTCGCTTCGCTCGTCGGTTAGGATTCGCGGGCAGAAATGGGCCGGCGCAGATTCGAACTCACAGTCGCCTTACGGCGACTTCCCTCGCAGACCCGCAAGGGGTCTGCTCGGTGCGGTTACGGCCACGCAAGCGCGTGAAGGGGGCGTGGAGCTACCAAGCTTCGCGCGAAGGCGTTCCGCCGACCGGGGATGCAACTCTCCCAGGGAACCGCCTCGTTGGTAATCATCGCCGCGCTCCCGGGATCCGCGCCGTCGTCGTCGGCCCGTCAGGTTGCCTCACACCACACGGAGGCAACATATGGAACCCAGAAACCGACTGAACGACATCAGTCCAAGCGAAGCCGTACAGCTATACAAAGACGACCGTCGAGGCGAAGTGTCTGATGCGACGCTCCAGTCGCACGGATACCGCCTCAAGCACTTCACCACTTGGTGCAAGGAGAACGACATCGAAAGCGTCGCCACCCTCGACGGACTCGCGTTGCAGAAGTTCAAAGTCTGGCGGAAAGGCCACGACATCCAGCCCGCCACGCTCAAGTCCACGCTGGACACCTTGCGAGTGTTCTTGCGGTTCTGTGAGTCGCTGGACGCCGCACAGGACGGATTGGCGGAGTCGGTGAACAGTCCCTCCTTGAGCGATGAAGACGCCGTCGGAACGGACATCCTACAAGCCGTGCGCGCCAAAGAAACCCTTGCTTACCTCGATCGGTTCGAATACGCTTCGGTTCGACACGCTGTTCTTCGCCTCTTGTGGGCGACTGGGATGCGGATGGGCGCGGCCAGGGCGATCGACCTTCAGGACTGCCACCTCGACCAGGCCAGCGAAGCGTACATCCGTCTCAGGAACCGTCCCGAACGCGACACTCGGTTGAAGAACGGAGACCGCGGAGAGCGCGATGTCTCGATCGACGAGAAGACCGCAATCGTCCTCCGGGACTACATCTCAGAGAACCGCTGGGATGTGCAGGACGACTATGGCAGGGATCCGCTCTACACGAGTCGGTTTGGCCGGTTGACCAAGAACACGTTCCGCGCGTACGTCTACCGGTTGACGAGGCCGTGCGAGATTGGGAAAGAGTGCCCTCACGGGAGGGAGCGGGAGTCGTGCGAAGCCGTCCAGTCGCGGATGTCGGCAAGTAAGTGCCCGGATTCAGTGGGGCCTCACGCGGTTAGGAGGGGTGCGATCACGCACTATTGCTCTGAGGGCGTCGCGGGTGAAGTGGTGAGTGATCGGATGAACCTGAGCAAGAAGGTTCTTGACCAGCACTACGACTTCCGGTCGGAGCGTGAGAAGATGGAGCAGCGACGGGAGCACGTCGACCGCGTCGACCTCTGAAGCCGCTTCTTCCTTGCGTTTTACCCTCTAATCCCCAACACCCCTATCTTAAAACTTATGCTTATAAGTTTATTGTCACTTCACTTCCGCCCTACGGATCGCTCTTAAGTCTATATCTGTCAATCACAGATACAACGGTGTCCCGCACCCGTTGCCAGGGGCAGCGAGGGCATCGTCGTCCAACAAACCAACTATGACCAGTGAAATACCCTTATCAATCCCCGAGATCAGGGAGTACGCCGAGTTCGAACGAAAACGCCGACAGTATTACTCGGAGTTAGTCAACGACCTGTCAACTGCCATCACCGACGAAATCACTCCATTCCGCGCGCCGTTCCACTACAAGGTGACCGAAAGCCTCGCAGGCCACTACCTACAACGGAACGGATTCGCCGTTACAAGACGGGGTGGATCCAATGACCCTGACATTATCCTCGAAGTTGACTTCAATGTGGAGATCAAGGGCTTTTCGACCCCCTCACTCCACAACGAGATCAAAACGAGTAACCTCGAGGCGGATAACGTGTTGCTGGTCGACTGGAATCCGTACTTGGAGGGCGGCGACAACGTTGGGGTGTATCAGCGAGACATCGACGAGCTCGACGAAGGTCACATCAAACTTCACGAGGTAGTCGATGATGATGATGATGGTGAGGGTGGTTTTCCGCTTGGTTCAGTCACGTATAATTCCTCCCGGTGGAGCCTCGACGAGGAATTGTGACGCGGCATTCGGTTTCCGAGCACTACAACGAACTGACCGAGGACGAGAAGGCGGACGTGAGACACGAACAACTCCCAGGCAGCCTCTGACAATACCAAGTAATTAACTCTTCTTGCAACTATCACCGAGTGATGAAGCTTGGGTATTTTGATGAAGCCTTCACTGAAGGTGCCGATGACTGGTTCCTTTTCGGCGGACTAGTCATAGAGGAAAGTAGATGGCGAATCATAGAGCGCATCGAAGAATCACTAAGTGACGAAGCCAGAGAAGTATTTAACGACGATCTTACCGAGATTCCGAAACCCCATTACGACAACAACCTCCGATCGGAAGCCAGCGAGACGATCTATGGCCACCTTGATTTCCTCGGGTTCACTCCAATCGTAGCTCTTGTAGACCAGACTGAGGCGCTTCGCTGGAACAAGGTTGAAGAACCGAGTGACATCTACAACATTGCCTTCAGCAACGTAGTCGAAAGGTTCCAGATGTACCTTCAGAAAAAGAATGACCCTGGGATTATGTTCATTGATGAACGAGATGATAAGAGCTTCAAGGATCTTCGCGAATACCACTATGAAATCAAAGAACAGGGTACTGATTATGTTGATCCAGAAAACATCGTAGGTGTTGCAGCGCCGCTTCGCGACGACAAGTCGAATGGAATGGCCTTAGCGGACTGGATGGTGAGTGCGACCGGGACTCACCTGATAAGGGGGAATTCGGACTACTATAGACATCTCTACGACAACTTCGACCGGCATCCACGTACGGATGAAGTGAAAGGTGTTGGTGTGAAAGTGATACCCGAGAGGTCAATCGGAAAGCTGGAAAAGCATCCTGATGAGGTGTGACCGCGCGGAACTCTATTCCAAAACGTAGGGGAAGAGCGAGTCCGCCGACCAATCCCCACCACCGCCCTCTTCGATCCACCGAAGGTAATCCGAGTACTCGAAGACGTGGAGCTCGTTGTACTCTTCCGGCGGAATCTTGTCGTAATGGTATCCGCCCTGCACGCTCCGTTCATACCGATCCTCTGGCGTCAACGCGGAGTGCGACGCGTAGCTCGACACCAACACATTATCAATCCGGGCTCGGCAAATCACTGCGGCTCCATTGATGTCGTGCGCGCCAAACATATCCACGTGCGGCCAGAGGAACACGCGGCCATAACGGACGGAACCGGGGATGTGGTAGAGGTCGTCTCCCGCGTGGTCGAACGGGTCATCGAAACCCTGTTCAACGATTGATTCGGCTCGCCGAGGATTGGATTCGTGGACTAAGACTGCTTCTCCCGGCTCGAGTTCCACTTGTTCGGCTTCACGCATCAACCGCGTTTTGTCCTCATCGCTTCGTGGCTCTGCTTCGATCCAATAGAGAGGGTTGATAGCCGAACGTTTGGCCATCGCTTCTATCGGCCCGCCTTCGGTAAAGACGTGGCCCATCCGTTCGTAGGGGTCGTCGGTTGAACTGATTCGTTCGAGTTCGTGTGCGTCCATTGGTCGTTGGTGCTGGCTTTCGTTAACCGTCTGTCCTCTCCAGCGCGACGACGTTCTCCACCAACGCATCGCTTTCCGGGTCGGCGGCGACGACGGGCGATCGGAGCGGCCCACCTGGGTCGTGGCGGAGTTCGAGGCGAGGGTAGTGCTTGTAGCCCACGCGGATGCCGTTGGTGAGGTCGATCACTGCAGAGGCGTCTTCTCGTTCCACGACTTCGCCGCGGCCAGTGTGTGAGCCGTGTTCGGCGAGCAGTTTGAATTCGACTTGGTCGCCTTGTTTGAGGCTTTGGAGGGTCGCGGTGCGCGGATCCGGGTTGGTGGTCATTACTGGACGCGACCGCTCCCACCCACTTAAAACCTATAAGGAAAGCATAACGTCACCACGTGCGTCCAAACCAGCGTATGTACCTCGAAGACCAGCACCCCATCCAACGCAACCGCAAGGAAGACCAGCCGTACAGCACGTGCCCCAACTGCGACGAGGAATGGCACGACCGGATCGTCCCCCAAGACAGTCGTGACATCGCCGATCTTCGCAACGCCAGGTTGTGCAGTACTGTCTACGGCGTCTTGATCCATCATCTGGAGTTCGAGGACTAGATCCGCCCCAGTGCCACTCGATGGAGAGTTGTCTTCAAGCGATTACTTCCGAAATCGGGGCAAGGAGATCGTCCTGCCGCAACAGGTTGCGCTGGACATCCTCCTTCCCCTTCCACGCACGAGGCCCAGTACCGTTCTCGCTCTCCAACAGACCGACATCCTCCAACTGGATGAGGTAGCGCGGGAGCTTGAACCGCTTTTGATTCCGATTGTTCCCCGAGTAGTTCCACTTCATCACGTCATCGAACTCGCGTTCGCCCATCCGAGGCATTTCGGGCTGTCCCAACGCACTGTAATAGTAGTGGCCGGACAGGAGGAGGTGCGGCCCGAGGATCTCACGAATCGTGCCGATGTGCTCCGCTCCCTGTTTGAAGAAGTGCGCCATCGCCGCATTCAGGTGTTCGGGCGGAGACTTCGGCTGCGCCAAGATTTCGATGAGGATGTTGTCAGCCTCGACCTGGTCGCTCTCCCACCGAACGAGATCAACTTCGGCGAGGATGTCGACGTAATCCCGGTACTTCTGCTCATCGACCGAACTCATCTCGGACAACTCCTGCGCGGTGATCGGCCCTTCGATGATCAGGTGCGAGAGCACGTCAAGGATCGGCGTGTACCGGTGTTCTGGGAAGGGGAGTTGAGAGAACTTCTTCGCCGACGACCGAACGAGCGCCTTATGCACTACGTTCTCCACCTCCTTCTTCTGACGGCGAATCTCAGACTCAATCTCGTGGAGGTGTGGCCGTGACACTTCTCCCGAGGCGGCGTCGACCGTGATCTCGCCGATGGTCTCCGCGTTCATAAATTTGACATCGACCGGCTTGTCGCGGTCTTGGTCGAAGATGACGCGGGGGAGACGGATTTCCAGTGGATAGATGTACTCGGACTCGGCGACCTCGACTTCGCCCAGTCGGGGTAGGTTTCCAATCTCAAAAGCCAGGGTCTCCTCGGCCTTCCTACGGGCTTCTGTTTCGCTGATCAATCGTCCGGTGTCCGAGTTCATTCTGAATCCTCCGTTAGCGTTTCCTGTAGTACTGCTTGTTCGTGTAGATCAACCGTGATCAAGCGGTTAAGCGTTGTGTCCCACGCATCAGCCACTAGATCCTTCGGGTAGACATCGTACATCCGTCCCCACGGGTCGTTCAAGACAACACGTTGGTCGTCCATCCCGGTTACGACCACTGCGTGAAGCGGGCCCTGTTCGTCGTACCCCTGCAACCGCATCGAGTCGACGACTGCAATAGTGGGAACAGTGTCTTCCAGTCCGTTTTCCACGACGGTGTAGAGAGAGTCCACTGGTGGCGCACCTCGCCACGTTTTCAACTTCCAGTTCACTGGTTCCGTTTCCTCCGAGAGCGCGTCGAGGTCGTCTTGGTTCGGCGCCCATCCGCTTTGGCGGATCCGGATGTGGTTTTTCATTTCGTCGGGGCGTAAGACTGGCGTAGCGTCTTGCACGGGGTCGGAGGGGTAGACGGTGGAGATGTATTGGAGTGTCATCCACATCGCGTACAGAAGGCACTCTGGCTCCCGGTCTGGTTGCGTGTGCCCGGGTACGCGGAGTGCGTCTATTCCATCCACCCTCGTCCACGGGGAGGGTGTGCTATCAACCCGTGAAATGAGGGACACCTCGGCAGTTGTACACGTATGAGTTTGACGTTGGAGCACTGATACATAGATCTTACCCCGCGACTGTCGGCGAGGCCTCGTTCAACGTATCTCCCATCCTCGTCCGGAGAGCGAGTAGCGCAACGATCTGCGCAGAAACGAGGCGCAACAATCAGTCTCCAGCGTAGTTCGCCGACGAGTCCGGTACGACGGTGTGGGAAACCGGTTCTGTCTCGATAGCATCACCTTCGGCGAGGAAGTCTACCTTCTCTCGTTCTCGTTCGAGAACCTCTGGCGAGAACTCTCCTAAGTAGTGTTTTCGGAAGGTCTCCCAGTTTTTCCAGCCACCCCACTCCATCACAACGCTGGGGAGTACACCGTCTGCCAGGACGTGCGTCGCCCACGAACGGCGGAGGTCGTGAACATCGACGCGACTCCAACCCTCATCGTTCGTCTCCTCTTCGAGGCGGTCGCAGGCGCGGCGAACGACTCGGAAGATTGTGCGATCGCTGACCGAGACAATCTCGTCGTTCGGGTCGAGGCCTTGGACGCGGGCGAGAGAGTCGATCTGCGTCGCAAGTTCGTGCGGAATCGGCGGCTCACGGTAGTGTTCCTTCTTTGCGACGCCCTCCCAGACGCGAATCCGTGGATGACCCTTTTCGTCCTCAACGAGGTCTTTGACTTTGACGTTGGCGAGTTCTTTGCGGCGGAGGCCGGCGCGCGCTGCGAGTTTGACTCCGATTTCTTTTTCGAGCGTTTCGTGATTGTTGATATCGTCGATGAGCATCTGGAGTTCTCGTTTGGAGAGCCAGACGCGTTTCCCGTCTCGGTCGGGGTAGGGTTTCATTCGCATAGGTAATTCAACGCGACTGTCCGCGTTGTTCATTTGTAGGACGCTCAAGGGTATGAGGGCTGCCCAATTGGGGGTCTTCAGCAGCGTTTTCAGGGGGGATCTGACCGAGATCGGGGGGATCCCGGACACCCTTCGCTGAGCTACCAGACTTCCAAGAACTCGTCAACCACTTCCTCGCCTTCCAAGTCCAACCCGTATGCCTCCCGCAGAATCGTCTCGTCCAACGCCCGCCGCAACTCGTCGAACTGCTCCTCCAACTCAGCGATCCGTTCCTCATCGCCGTGATACTCGTCCATCAACTCCACGACATCCGCGCTCGACGGCACCTCCATATTCAACACTTCCGACCGCGTGAGCCGGCGATCCTGAGCAGTCAACATCTCGAAGACGAAGTCCCGCACGCGTTCATCGTCGAACTCGAGGTGGTGGCCGCGCTTCATCACCACCTGGTACACCTTTTCCGTCGTCTGCACATCCATCTTCACGTCTTTCCGAATCGGCCCCTGTCGGTAATCATCGTCCGACAGGTCGATGGACTGTGCGAGGTCGAGAACCGCAGCCGACCGGTTGTAGTCCGAGAGGTAGTTGCGAACGTCCGATGTCTTGTACTCCAAGTCGGTGATCTGCTCCCGCGTCGCCTTGATCTCCCGCGCGGATTCAAGGATCTCCTCGTCCGGCGAGTTCTCCGGGAGGGAGATCGGGTGTGGCTCCAAGTACCGCTTGTTGTAGCTGTAGTACTTTCCGCCGAATATCGGCGCGATGTGTTTGTGCCAGAACTCCAGGACGCTCGAATTCAGCAGAGCGGCATAGTAGAGGTGGTCTTCCGACGAAGGAGCGTACTCCTCCATCAAGTCGACTCCGTATCCGCCGGCGTTCCCTCCGCCGATGAAGTAGTACTTGCCCTCGGTGTCGACCGAGAACCGGTTGTAGTCACTCATAATGTTCGTCATTATCTTGTCCGGCTCCATCTTCGCCAAGTTCTGACTTCGACCGAACGCCCACCACTGGTCGACATCCTCCCACTTTCCGCCTTCACGGCCTTTCAACTCGTCCTCGTGGTTCTTGAAGAACGCCCACGTGTCCGGATAATCTTCTTGTAACGTTTCCCGCGTCAACAGTTCAGCGTCGCCGTCCTCGACTTCGTACGGGAACAGCAGCCACAGTCCTTCCCAGTCCGCTCCCCAGTGGTCGATTTCACTTCCCTTCAACAACCTGCGGAGTAGCTTCTCATCAACCGGTTCGGGTTCGTCCCCGCCTTCACGGAGGAACTGGACGACGCCCTCATCATCCGCTTCACCGACAACCTCGCCGACGAACACCTTGTTCCACCCAGTGATCAACCCCTGGAACACCGAGTTCGTAATGTCGCCGAGTCGAGCATCACCGCCCTCAACGATAGCATCGAACACCTGCCGTTCCTCGTCTGGCATCGGCTTCCAACTCGGAAGGTGGTCGTCTTCGTTGTCTCTACGCATCCGTTCCTTCGAGTACGTGAACAAGTCGTACTCGGAAACATCACTGGGCGTCTCCCATTCGTCAAGGTGGTAAATCTCCTCCAGCACTCCGTCACGCTCCTCGGCGAATCGAGCGCACTTCACCTCATCGTCGGAGTCAGATTCGTGATCGACGGTGAAGATGGACGGGTACGGAGTCGCCGCATCGAACACCTCCACGTCTTTGAAATCAATTAGATGCGTGATCGGTTCCTCGGTGAGGAGTTCTCGGATGTCCTCGGCGTACTCGTGCGTTTGGACGCGGTTCGGGCAAATGTATGAGAGGCTTCCGCGGGCGGAAACCCAGTCCAAACCACGCTCAATGAACGGCACGTAAATGTCGAACGACTTGCTGTCGATGGAAGAGTACCTCTCCGCGTACTCTTCTTTCGGCCCGGTGATGTTCTGCGTCTTCACGTACGGTGGGTTCGCAACCACCACCTCGAACTCCATCTCGTCCTTGATCCGGTCAACCTCATTCCTGTCCTCAATGAACGCCTGCGCCCGCCCGTTGTAATCCGCGAACTGCTGAATCTGAGCCTGTTGACTGTCACTACCCGTACTTCCCTCCTGCTTCTCGCGTACGGTCGGTGAAAGAGTGTCTGCTACGTGGATCTCGAACCCGTCCATCGTGTAGTGCGGATCCTTCTCCGTGACTTTGTCGTACAGGTCGACGGTGCGGAACAGGAGGTTGATCTGCGTGATGTGGACGGCGAACGGGTTGATGTCGATGCCGTAGATATTCTCTTGCGCTCGCTCCAGGATCGTCCGCGCTTCTTCTGCGTCGAGGCGATGGATGCTCGTCTTCCCGAACTTGTTGAGGTAGTGTTGAATGAGGCGGTCGCACGCTTCGGTAAGGAATCCCCCACTCCCGCACGCCGGGTCGAGGATTTTCTGCTGACCGATGCCTTCGGTCGGTCTATACCCGGTACTGTCCAGCATAAACCGGATGACTTCAATCGGGGTGTAGTACTCGCCGAGTTCCTTCCGCTCTTGCTTCGGCAAGTAGTCTTCGTAGACGTGGCCGAGGATGTCGCGGTTGACGTACTCGAAGTCGAACCGATTGATTCGTTTCAATACGACTCCGAGTGTGTAATCCAGTTCATCTTCCAACTTCGCTTGCCGGCGCTTCTCCTCCGAACTAAACCGGTTTCGCTTGTCTCGACTCACCCACCACCAGTCGAAGATTCCCAATTCGTACAGGTCTCCGTAGTGGTCATCGATGCGGTCGTAGGTGTCCATCAACGCTTCGAGGTATGGACGTTCATCACCGCGTTCGACGGATTCGGCCATCCCACGGCCCGATAGACGGGTGTTCCCGACAATCTCCTTGTCCTCAGCAATTCGAGCGAACAATGCCCTGTTCAGTACGATGTACGCCGTCTCACGACAGAAGGTCTTCTTCGCATCATCGCTCTTCCCCGTGTACTCGCGCCAATCCTGCCAGTCCGGGTAGGTCGTTTCGAGGAAATCGTGGGGGTACGATCCTTCAGGGCGATCTCGATAGTCGTCGAAGAACTCCATCATCACGTCGCTCAACTCGTCGAGCGAGTCCTTCACTGCATCAACGAACAGTTCGTACCCTTCGTCATCCGTTCCAGGCTGGTACTGAACAGGTACTTCACGAACGCGTTTCCGGAAATACTCGGCGTCGCCGATGTTGACGAACCGGTCTTGGCGGAGAACGTCCAGCTCGTCTAGCGACTCGCGCAGTTCCGCGCCTAGCTCGTCAGCAGTCGCTATGTCCTCAATCTCAAACGAGTCAATGGAACGAACAGCCCGTTCATCTGGACGGTATTCGTACAACCGGAACTCGTGGCCGTTCGTCAGGACGCCGTACTCTGCGCTGCCGACGCCCGACATATATGTCTCCAATTGATCGACGTCTTCCAATGCAAGGTCGTGAGACGGTCGTTTTGTCTCACATACGACGACCGGGAATGGAGGGTCGCTGTCGTCGAAGCAAAGAACGTCTTTCCGATCATCTTCGAAGTTGACGTGCCCTTCTCCTTCGGTGCGAGACCAGCCGAGTGCATCTGTGAAAAGGTGATCGACAAGGCTGAAACGAAAGTCGAACTCACTCCCTTCCTCGCGTATTTCCTCGTGGATCTGGGTGAACGCATCCCGAAGGTCAGACGTAGCGGCCTCAGACATTACCTATCCCTTTCATATGGTCTCCTCTTAAACGTTCATCACGATGGAGGACGTCCCACAACCCGCACCAGAACCCTACTCGATTGGCGAACGCGTCCGGGTGTACGTCGCCGAGGATGACCCAGATCGTCGGTTCCACGGGTCAGAGTGCGTGGTCGTCGATCGTTTCGAGGACTCCTTGGGCGGGGAGACTGGGCGCGCACTTGACCGCTATTCGTACCGGGTACGGCCCGCTGACGGTGACAATCCGCTGCCGGTTGGGTTCCGGCACTTCGACCTCGTCCCTATCGCCGAGAACGAGTGAAACCCCTTCACTTCATCTCGAGCTGGCGTACTGCATCGGCCGGATCTAGACCGTGTTGAAGACTGAGCACCCTGGCCATTTGCCAGGCCCGACGAGCGTTCCCTGGTTCTGCATCCCGGAATTGGTAGGAGTACCGGGTGAGCGCGATCACGAGGATCAAGTCGTCCTGCGCGTGTCGATTGGACATCAAAACCCCTGCTGGCCGCGCCTTCCCGTTTAAACTCGAGGTCAGCCACTAGATCCGCACCCACGTTTCCAAAATGGCTCAACGCAAGTGTAGACGCCTGAAACCGGTGGAATTAGGTTTTAGGCGATAGGCGACGTCGCACTCGATCGGGGCACCAACACACAAGCAACACACCTTGGTCGGGTGGTGCCCTAGTGCCCCTCATTCGGTTACTCGTGATACAACCACTGGTTCCAGGTGCTCGAGATCCCGAGATAGACGTCCTCACGATCGGGTAAACACTTGCACGCCAGTGTCCCACTCACGCATCGGAGGTGACCCCTCACTTCGAGTTAAGATAGACCCCGGTTGGAGTTCGTGAGAGGCACCCACCCTCTCCTCAACGAGGAAGGAACCCACCACCGAACGGATCTCGAGCACCCACCTCCTCCGCGTCCCTCGCGAGCACGCACGCGCATTGGAGAACGACGAACCCCAGATGTTTAGGACGTGTCCCGGCCCCTGTCCCGGAACAAAGTTTAGTCATTCAGACACTTTTGATCCAATATGGAGCTATCAGAACGAGAACAAATTGTACTCGACGTACTCTCACACAACCCCGAAGAAGCGATGTCGACCGGCGACGTTCTCACCGAAGCGAAAGCCTACGATGACACACTCCAGCACAACAGGCAAATCACCCGCACGTTCGACTCGCTCGAAGAACGCGGTCTCATCGTCACTGAAGATGGAGACGCGGATCCGCCTCTCGCGGCCCCACGACTGGCGCGGTTGACGTTGGCCGGTGAACAAGCAGCGATGTCAGTCGAGGTCGCTCCCGTCTCCGTCGACGACCTCAGTGACCTCGAGGAGGAGCTGAATAGCCTGGCGAGTCACGTAGATCGCCTACAGACTGACGCCGCGAATGACGACGATTTAGCCGCTCTTGAGGCGGATGTGGAGCGACTCAAGCGCCGCATCGACCAACTTGCCGGGGAAGTCGGGCAGTCCGACGACCTCGCAGAATTGGAAGATCGAGTCGAGTCGCTCGAAGGAAGCCAGCGATGGCACGTGCAGCAAATCGACGCCTTGGAGGAGCGCGTCGACGATGTCGATGAGGATGTTGAGTATGCGACGAGCATCGCTGAGGAGGCGTGGGCGTTCGCTAATGGCATCGCTAGGAAACTTGACTTGCCGAAGCCGGCGAACCTGCCGTCGCGGAAGAGGAAGGTGATCTTGTCGAACAACTGGCCGCGTAAGCTACGCGATTGGAAGCGGTGAGAAGTCCCGAAAGGGACGTTCGGAATCGCCTTTTGAAACCGAAACTGTCACCTCCAACTCCTCTGACAGACAAGGGTGGATGGACGCTCACGGATGTGACCCCCATCACGGATCCGCGGCGCATCTGTTCATAACCCGTGATATAACTTGAATGCCGGCACGCCCGGGCTGCTACATTGCCTGGGGTCGTTGGTAGCACACGCGAGTTGTACAGGCAGTAAACAGGCGTCGTTCTCGCCGACTGAATATTGTTAACTTGTGATCGTAACGACTCTGGCAAGCATCTTCACCCAAAACAAATCAATCATCGAGTGTTGGCACTGGTGTACCCTCCGGAATGAAGAATAGACCATCGAACTCCTCCGCTGGATTCGTGTTAAGCACCCCCATCATCTCATCTTCATCATCCACCCGAGCGCCCATCACCAACCGCTCGGCATCCTCCTGAAGCCACTGCTCGGCACGCTCATCATCCCGCAGTGTTTCCAGATCGACGAAGAACGGGCCGTCATCGACCTCCGACAACACATCGGCAAGTGACCCTGCCGGTGCGTCAGGTCGGTCGAACGCCTCGAACGACCCCTCCTCCATCGAGAAACTGAGGAATGATTCCTCGCCCACGCTCGACGCGATGTTGACGTACTCCAACTCCTCCGCTCGCGCCAGGTGCTCGCCCATCGACGGCCCATCGCCGAAACTTCCGTCGGCGAACGGGCCGCGGTTGACGTGGTTGTTGTGCGCCCAAACGACGACTCGGTTCGATGATTCGTATTCGAACGCCCAGCGGACGTTTTCGGCCATCACTTCCGATCGAAGTGCCACAGCCGACTCCTGCTCAGAAACCATTGACCAGTGTTCGCCGCTCTTGGCGACCACTTCTAGATCTCGCTTCGCCAGTTCGAACTCTCGTTCGGAGCTGGCTTGGATGTACTCTGAACGATTCTGCTCGAATCGATCCAAGAGTTGGTCAGCAATCTCGCTGTATCCGGTGGCAATCTCGTCCAAATTGGCCTCCAAATCGATACTTATCGCGTTCTCCGCAATGCGTTCCAGCGGGTCGGCGATCTCGTCGAGAGCATTCAGGTCGACGCGCTCCAGGAACGAGACGATCCGCGTCGGGGTGGAGAAGTTCAAATCGATGCCGTGGACTCTGACCTGATCGTCGGCGTCCCGGCCCTCGTTGAACGAACGGATCCATTCGATGAGTTCGACCATCGGCTCGCACTGGTAGATGGCGTGAACGCCGTCGTGAGCGATCACATCGTGCGCGGTTCCGTCGCCACCCGTGACGTATTCGTCGAGGACGACTGCGCCGGAGAACTCGGTTTCCAGCGCGAACACGCGGAAGTCGTGTTCCGTGACGAGATAGCGAAACAGTCGATACCTGTATTGGAAGACTTCGTTGGTGCCGTGGGAGTGTTCCCCCAGTCCAACGACTGTTGCGTCGCCGACAATGTCGGCAATCGGTGTCAGCTCCGACTGCGGGCTGTTAGGGTCGACAGAGGTTAGTATGGTTCTTGCCTCGATGATTGCTTGGGAAATGGGTTCTAACTCCTGGTTTTTGCTTCCCTGATCCTGAGGGGTCATCTAACGAGACCTCTCAGTGTGTTCTAAAAAAAGGTTGACTTTCTGATGATGCTTCTGGTCTGTCGCAAAACGGGTTGTTCAACGTTGATGCTAGATCCGCGTTACGCAGCTACTCGTCACCCGACTCCACGGCCTCAGAACCACCATCCGACTCGTAGTCCATCACAGCATCCTCACCGTACTGCTCAATTTCGTTCAAATGGTTCCGACAGTACTTCTCCCCAGGCTCCGCGTCACGGTGGCAACGGTCACCAGCGCCTTTCGCACGAGCACGGCACTGCCCCGGTGTTGATGCTTCCATTTGCGCATCCAACTCGTCCTCTGCCTCCTCTGCCTCTAACTCTTCTATCTCTGCCTGCAGACCACTCAACAACTCCTCTACCTCCATTTCCAATTCCTCGTTCCCGTCACGTTTCGCCGCCTCGAGCAACTCCTTGCCGTCGCGGATATGCTCGCTGATCCACTCTCTTTTCACGTCGTGATCCGCACCGGTCAAAAAGGTGTTGTGGAGATAGTCTTGCGCCATACCCGTCCAATCTCTCGCGTCAAGACGAGCAGCATACGGGACGCTCCGATTCAGCCGCCAAAGCACTGTACTGGGGTCGACAGCTGATCGCGCCGCAACGAGCCGACGCATCCACTTCTCAGCGTCCTCATCTTCGACATCATCCATTTCGGTAGCGTCGAACTCGTGGCGGAGGACGCCGGCGACAAGCCCGGCCTTGTGCGTCGTCTTGGACGGAATGTCGTTAGAATCAACGTGCTCAGGGTCAATATCTGGAACGGGATCCGATTTGACCATCGCTTCGATGTCGTCTGAGGAGAGGTATCCTTGGTACTCGTCGGGATCATACTCGCCTTGGCGTGCATCCCTGGGGTATGCGCGGAGGAGTTCCTGGAGGGCTTCGACCGGGTTTTCTTCTCCCGTTAGTTCGCGTGCTTCGTCAACCAAGTCGACGGTTTCGCGGACTGCTCGTGACCGGTTCGGGCCGATTCCTTCATCGGTGACTTGATTGGCGTATTCGTCGAGGAGCGACAGTGTCTCGTCGTCGAAGTTGATTTGCACTGGCTTTCCCATCGTTGGTTACGGTTAGTCAGGAAAACATAAATTCTTATTGAACTATTGGCTCCCTCCCCTTGTGTGACTCGTGTCGAGAGAGTACCCCATCCGAACAATCCTGAATAATTATTGGAATATACTACCCCTCCCCCTGTGCAGCTTGTTACGTGAAAGGTGGGGGAGACGCCGACCGGCAAAAACACGCAACAACACGATGATCGCAGTGAAAGGATCTTCGTTGGCGTGGGTTCACGCTGGTGTATCGTGGACGTTTGTTGTTATAAGTAGTACTGTCGAGAAAAAGATAAATACCCTACACTATTACACTACACCGAGGCTATGACGCAAACCGAGGTTAGCTTGCTAACCGAGGGATGGCATCCTACGCCCTTCTGCATCTCGCCACAACTCCTCTTGGCCTTCTGCGTGTTCTTGTCGTTGTTCGACTAGGGCACTCTCTCGCATCGTGTTACACAGAGGGAGGGGTAGAATAGTTATTGAACTATTTTGTTATCGGTTTTCGTCCTTCCACTCCCCTTTCCCTCTCGGACTGCCCCACACATAGGGAGGGGCCAAATAATTCAACAACTATTTCGTGGTAGCAGCGAGGCTCGTTTAGGGTCGTAGAGGAGTCGCTTGTGCTTTGGAGGTATCAGTCATACCACTTGCTCGACGTACGAAAGCGAGCCAGGAACGTGGTCTGCGTGGAAACTGGCGAATCCACGGGGCAATGTGCGCGAAAGCGAAGGGGGTGACCGAGGTCAGCGGGATCCGCTCGTCAATGTGTGTCTACCTCCCCGGCGATTCTGAGATGCTGCTTGTACCACACCGTGATCTCGTCTGGGCAGTCGGTCGTGACGCCGCCGTACTGGTAGAGGACTTCAAGGAACTCTTCTTCTGTGAGGGTGTCTCGGTCATTACTAGGCGGCTTGGCGATCTGGGCTGCGTAGCACGTCCGTGTGTACAATTCGCCGGCGGGATCGATCGCGGGTCGCGGAGGCACTGGATGAACTCGCTGGGTATGAGGGCGCAACAGTCGCGAGTCACTGCGAATTATCCGTGTTGTGCGGCTCCGCATCGTCGTCGAACTGTCGGAGTTGGTCTAGATCCGCCGACGGGTGGGAGTAGTATTGGTGTTCGTAGATGCCTCGAGCGACTCGCGTGATTCGACCTCTTTCGAGGAGTTTGTCAAGGAGTTCATTTGCTCGTGGGCCGGAGACGTCAAACTCACTGGCGACCATTTGGCGGGTTGCTCGTCCTTCTCGTGCGACGTAGGTGTCTACTTGCTGTGCTTTTGGCGTTATGTTATTACGTTCCGTCACCGATCAAATGTAGTGTCGCGTGTGTGATAAGGGAATCGCTGGAGAGCCCTTCACAGGGATAGGTATGTTAATAATTGGGCTTTCTATCATACCCTATGGGTGATAAGTCTTATACTGTCGCCTAACCAACGACAAATTAGGAGATGCACGATGCGCCTGAGAAGACCCACGACGGAGCCCACCACGCCGCCCCCGGGGCGAGCGGCAGTGGCGGCACATCCCCAACCACGTCGCCCCAGTCAGCAGCAATGGATCGAGAATACCCCATCGAAGTCGACGAACCCCTTAATGGGGAGCTGAAGCCGCGAGAGCTGGCTTGCGACGACTGCGGTAGCGCAGTACAACCACACCTTCGAGTCGAATTGAGCTCGTGGGCAGCACGCGTCCACTACCACTGCACGTCGCACGGCGGCGAGGAACACCAGGCTGTGCAGGTTCTGCGAGCCCCAGACGACGAGCGCGGTGTCCAGCACGAACTAGACGGTCTCCGACGAAGCCGGACGCACTGGCGGCTCGACGAGTGCAAGCGAGACGCGGTGTTCCGCAACGCCCGAGAAATCGGGGGTGATGACCGATGACGCGCCGACTCACTCCAGGAGAGCGGATCGTCACACACCCGTGCCCTGAGTGCGATTGGCGAGGTGAGGCGAAGAAGCCAATCTACGAGGGAGAATTCCCGGATCCAACCCAGATCGCAGTACGATACGAATGCAACTGCGGTTGCCGGTTTGACGTCCTCGAGGACGGCGGCAGCGTGGAGTTGGTCGAGCACAGCGACGACATTGAGCAGTTGATCGCCGAAGACTTGCACCGACTCAACGAGCACGAGCACACCCGCGGGATCGAGACGCCATATTGGGTTCCATCGTTCGACGAGTCCACCAGGGAGGTGGGTGATGATCAGTGACCCGCTCGTTCGACTTGGGCGACCTGGTCGTCGACCTCGAGTCGGAGGATGAGGACTGGCTAATCGTCGTCAACCCGACCGAGACGCCCGCGAGCGAGTACACGGTCTGGGAGACGCCCGAGGACGACGCGGACATCTGCGCCGACTACTACAACCCCGAGTACCCTGCTGATGACCGCATCGTCGAAGCGGTGTACTTCGACGAAAGCCTTGATCGACTCGGCCCCTGGGACATCGACTCCCTCCTTGGGCACTATGAGGAGGGCACGCTGAAGCGGTATGGAATCAAGACGTACGGCTTCCCCGAGTCGCGTCTCGAACGAGAGGAACTTGACGGGTTGCGGTAGCCGGCGGATCTAGCTCAGAACAGAAATGACTTTCAAACAACCTCTCGCTCGCGCTGGCCGCCTCCCCTTGGGGAGCGATGGTTCGATTCCATCGGCGGGCCATCGGGTGAAAAGCCCAATTGCGTACCCCGGAGCGAAGATCAAGATTGCCGGTTGGATTGTAGATCATTTGCCGAAGCACAGAGTATACGTAGAGCCGTTCAGCGGGAGCGCATCCGTGTTCTTCCGCAAGAACGCCGCCGAATGCGAAGTCTTGAACGACCGCAACGGAGACATCACGCACTACCTCACAGTAGTTCGCGACCGTCCTAGTGAACTCCGCGAGTGGCTGGAGGAAACGCCATACAGCCGCCAGTACTTCAACGAAATCAAAGAGCGGTGGTTCGACGAAGGTGAACGTCCCGACGATCCCATCCAGCGCGCTGGAGAGTACTTTGCCGTGCTGGAGCAAGGGTACACGGGTGACCTCGAACCAGGTGGTTTCTCTCGTCCTTCAGTTCACACAAACACGTGGAAGGTGCGGACGTGGGAGAACAAGATCGACGAGCGGATTGACGCTGCAGCTGAACGGCTCAGAGACGCCTGCATCGAGCGCCTGGACTACAGGGAGTGTATCGATGCGTACGACTGTGAGGACGCCGTCGTGTACTGCGACCCCCCTTACTTCGACCGTTCGACGGATTACGGTGCCGAGGACTTCTGTCACGAGGTGTTCGCGGAAGCGGTACGTGGCTTGGATGCACGCGTTGTCGTGTCGTACGACGATCTCCCCCCGTCGTTCATCGATCTCATCAACGAGGATGACTGGGTTGTCGCTGAGAAGGACGCGACTCGTACTGTCGTCAACTACCAAGAGACGGATGAGGTGAAGGAGCGGTTGGTGATGAATTTCGACCCCCACGCGGTAACGGTTACGAGTCAGTCATCGCTTGAAGGGGCTGCCGGCGACTAATCTGCGACTTCTCCTTCTTTCCTTTTCGTATTTCTCCAGCCGCATAGCCCACCTGGACAGCTTGATTCCGCCAACAGGAGAAAGACGATGAGTGGGATGACGAGCTACTCGGAGCGACTTGGGCGGCGAATCCCACTACAGGTTCAATTTTTGTTATACGGGTCTAGATCCGCACCGACCGGGTTTACGCGCTGGGATCACGGCTTCACTACGTCGAGTACAGTTATGCTACATTAGCATATCCGAGCCCACGAGCGAGAACGGATCCCTGGCCATCTTCATCTAAGTCTACCTTCTACTACCTCCTCGCGCATCCCGTCGAGCGCGTCTATGAGTTCGTCTATTCGTTCGTTAACAACGTCTTCGCCCTGATATTCCGCGTGGTTCCGCAACGTATGCTCGATCCCATACAGATACGCATCGATCTCTTCGTCGAGTGAATAGTTCAGCTGGACAGTAACAGTATGAAGCACGCTCCACCATCCGAGAGGCCCAATTTCTCGATCCTCCTCCGGATATGTTTCAACTGCCCCGGGAAGTGTCTCAAGGTCATCGAACTCCTCGTACGCTAGTTTCGCCATTTTAGCGGATATACCCCCGAGACGCGGCCATAATTCAGCGCCCTTCTCGCCCATTACCCCTACCATCTCGGCCTCGTCCATCGACATCATCTCGTTCCAGTTGGTTGCTACGCCCTCTTCGACGAGCGAATTCCATCGATCCCGTTCGTGTTGGATGATGGCGTCAGAGTCGCCTTTGAACGCAATTGCCGCCTTACTCCGATCTTCGGTTTCGGGATTCCAGGCGGGTGCGAACGTGAACGCTTCACAGGCGTCCAGTGAGGATACCCGTTCGACCGCGTCGATAGCATAATTATCGATGACTCGCTGTGCGTCCTCCGGGGTATTTGTCTCGAATTGAATCCCCGTCCATTCTGACATATGCTTGAATAGATAACAGTATGATATGTATTTGTATGATTCATATTTGATGGTTTCTGGTCACGTCAAACCGTGAGTGTCCGGGACTCCCCCAAACCAAGACAAACCACCGCGTTTTGCCGTTGATCACCCCGTGGAGAGTACTTGCACGGGAAAATGTCCTACTATTGCGCTACAAGGACAACGAGGACAGACGAATTGACTCTGTCGAGAGGTGTCTACACAACCCAATTATTCACTTGTTCAATTGTGGATTTTACTATCGTATATTTGAAATACTGTAACATTATCGTAACACAATATGTCGTCTGCGACGACTGGCGACCGCATCTGGTACGCAGTCTTATTCCATCTCACACGACAAGAATCCTTGACCATCGAGGGCCTCAGAGACGAGATGGAAAACCCACCGGCCCGACAAACAATATATCGCCGGTTGGAATCGATGGTAGACCTAGGCGTCGTCGAAAAAGAGCCAGGGGAAGGTTCCGCACCATCCGTTTACCGCGACCCAAACGCTGAGAAACGACCGAGAACAGGCAAAGAGAAACCACAGGTCAACTACCCTCTGTACGTTCACAATGTCGGAGGTCGGGAGCCTGACGGTTCGCCTACCTATATTGGGCCGTGGACTTTCTCGACGAAGATGGTGAGAGACGTAGTTGAAGAATGGATTGAGGGACGAGTACTCAACGCGTGCGCTGGAAAAACAGAACTGGAACACGACGCCGAAATCGTCAGGAATGACATCAATCCTGAGATGGACGCCGACCTAAACCTGGACGTAACAGAGTTGGGTGAGCACTTCGAGGAGGAGTCGTTCGACAGCGTTGTGTTTGACCCGCCATTTGACCAGTCACAGGCCAAGGAGCACTATTCGATGCACGACACCCAGCGCGGGCCAGCTCGGCGGTTATTGATGCGGTTGGTGCGGCCCGGAGGGGTGTTCATAGAGTGTGGCTGGAATGATCACGGGCCGGCGTTGGGATATGCGGAGGACTGGTATCGCGAAGCGTGTCATAGGTACCGAAGGGGGCCGAGTTATCAACCGATGTTCCTCACGGTGGATCGGCGGCGAACTGTCTTCGGCTAATACTCAAGAATGCGGAAATCATCATTGTTCGCAGCAGCCGAGTAGCAGAAGCTTGGATAGTTGACGTTGTTCAAATTGAGTTTTTGACCGATTGGTACGATGGCGAGTGAGACTACGGGGTGTTCGTCGTCCACTTGACCCACGTCTGATCAACTGAACCACTCTCCGCACGCCAGTCTCCTCCCCGAGGATCCGTACCGGGTTATGCGTAGCCGAGGAATCCACGGGTGATTCTGCTCTACAGTATGTTATCCGTGGTTTCGGCTGTACGGAATTCCCCGAGTGTTGTGTAGCGGTGTCCCTGTGGATACTTCGACTCGTAGGGAATCGGATCTTCGAGGCGGTAGAGACTGCCCTCTTCAAACCGGACTACTTTTTTATTTTCACCAACCTTGGCCCGGTCAACGTACTCGGACGGTTCCCGGACGAGGTCTGGCTCGTCTGGATCAACCACATCCTTCACGGTAGCAAAGTAGCGTACCTCTCGGACATCCCCAGTAACGTACATCGCCACATAGTTGAAGTCACGACCGATACGAACGAACCCCCAAGCGTTGTTTTCGAGTAAAAAAGGAATACCTGATTCACGGGTCGGAAAGACGGCAACCTGAGCGTCGTCTTCTCCTTCAATATCCTGCCGTCCAATTTCCCCAACCACACTATCTTTGATTGCTTCAATATCTGCTTCTTCGCTCCGGCTATCGTTATCTATTTGTTCACTTTCTATCGTATCGGGTTCTTTGTCTGTCGACTTACCAATAAACTCGCGTCGGTCTCGAAGGGTACTACGAAGGGCGTGGACAAAGTCCAAACTCTGCTCTTCGAGGTCAAGCGGGGTTTCACCTAGCTCGTCCCGTAGTATGTCGGTGAGTCGTTCAGCAATAGGTTCCTCCCGGTCAGTCAACCGACGGATTGCTCGGTTTGTCTCCGTGAGTTGTCGCGCTATTTCGTCAGCCCGACCGGACTGGATCGCGTCTTTGGTAAGAATTTCCAATATCTCAGGGTTCTCACCTACCTCGTCCAAGTCGAACGTAGCAATCGAGGTTTCTCCGTCGCGTCTGTCGTCACCGTTGACGCTGAGGATTTCGAAGACCCTCCCGTTAGTAAGGACGCCCCAATCGACGGACAACTCCTGTCGCATATAACTCTGGAGTTGTCGAATATCGGATTCACTGAGATCGCTTCGTGCTGGTTTCGCTTCAATAAACACGACAGGTGTATCACCGACCATCAACGCGTAATCAACCCTCGAAGATTGCGTTCCCATCTGGACGGTGTATTCGAGTTGGACATCTGTCGAATAGAAGTCCCATCCCAATAGGTCGATGAACGGCTGGACAAGTTTGACCTTCGTGTTCTCCTCGTCCATCTGTGGTGAGGTCTCCAATAGGGTCTGCGATTGGTCGACATAGTCTCTAACCGCCCCACCGTTCATAATATCAGAAAGTCTGCACGCCCCCTACTTCAATCCATCTATAAAATCGGTTACCACAACCAGTAAGCACCGAGTCTACCCACTTCCACTGTGAGATAGGGAGTTCGGTTCGGTGTATCTCGGTATCGGTTGTGGAGTAACATCCCAAAAACTGCCCTCAATTGGCCTTATAACGGCTACTACCTATCCTACCGGTCTCACTCGTCAACGATAACATCCCTGTCCGCCCCTCGATACCTTCCGTGACGGATTCCCAGAAACCCTCTTCCATTCAACGAGCAATCTCAGCTGAACTCGCGTCATCGTCGGGACGGTCGGCCATACAAGATAGTTAGAGACGTGTCATTGAGGCTGTATCAGGAGGTCTATAATGCCACTGTGTGAGCGTGGTGTATGGACGCCAACGAGATCCGACGATGGAGTGACCGCTACGACGAGGTCTACGACGACGACCTTCGAGAAATTGAAGACCGACTCAATGATGCTCTTCCTAAGCAGGGCTACATCACCCAAGATCAACTCGAAGACGTGGTTCAGTGGAAACTGAACGGTCAGAAGGGACGCCGGGATCTGAATATCGAGAAGGTGAACACCGTCCCAGACGAGTTTATTCGACGCGTCAGCGAGGCTGCGTTTCTCGTCAAGGATCCGGCACTCCAGTTGAAGACGCTAAAGTCGATTCCGGGGATTGGCGGGGCGACAGCCACGGTCATCCTTCGATTCAACGACCCGAAGAATTACGCTATCGGTGACCGGTATATCGTTCACGAGTTCTTTGGGGAGGATCGAGGTATGCGTGTCACCGACTACCCGAAGATACTGGAGGAACTCCACAACCGGAACCCCGACGACTTCGACCTTCGAACCGTCGAGAAGGCCTACTATCAACGGTATCGAGACGAACACGAGGTAGGTGATTGGTGAAACCAGCAGATTACGCAGGATCCGACTGATTCGTGAAGAACGGCCTCCGTGGGGAAAGCAACCCGAACGTAGACGAAATCTCTCTCTCTCTCTCTGGGGTACTCAGAAAAACGTTGTGTCTAAAAGGGTGATATCCCCAACCCGGGAATTTTTGAAAGTGTGTCCCACTCCACGTGTTGAACGAAATCGCCCCACTCGAAGCACGAACAGGATACCGCCGCGGGAGCGTTCTCCAATCAACCAGAACCACGCGAAGGCGTCGGGGTGCGACTGCGCTGCAAGTCGACTCTTGCCTCCCAACTCGCTGCAAGAGCACCGGAACCCCTAGCCTTACGGCGTTTTGACTCGTATCCAAAAGCGGTGTGAGGTAAAGTGGGCCGGCGCAGATTCGAACTGCGGTTACGGCCACCCGAAGGCCGAAGGATACCAAGCTACCCCACCGGCCCGCAATCCTACTATGTGCGTCGGATTGTTTAACGGTTCCGAAACAGCCCATCACCGGGGCGCTTGATAGCGATTTTCGCCATCTCCAGACCGCTTCAAAACTGCTCGTATCCGTCCGTATCCAGATAGTGATGGGCGACGGTAATCGCCTGGTCGGCGTGTAACAGTTCGGGCCCGAGTCGGAGCTGCTGGTCGACGGCTTCCTCGAGAAGTCGCTCCTCCTCGTCGGTAAAGTCCCGGTGGTCGGAGAGGACGAAGACAGGGTTCTCGAGCGTTCCGACCTCGGTCACCGCGTCACCCGCTTCGTGCAACTGCACCACCGTCCCGTCGTCCGCGACGTCCTCGAGCGTTGCCTCGAACCCGCGTCGATACAGTTCGATGCCGGGGCTTGGCTCTGCGGGGAGCGCACCGATGGCTTCGTCGCGGTGCTCCAGAGCCGTTCGAACGAGGGCGGCGGTACTCCGTTCGTCGGGGTTGAGCCGACGGAGTTCGCTGCCGTCGAACGTGATCGTGAGTTCGTCCTGGACGACGAGGTGGGTGCGGACGTCCTCGCGGATCCCGTGGGAGGTGACGAACGACGCGGTAATCGATCGACACAGCGCGTCGAGCCGACCGGCACCGCCCGCGAGGTCGTCGAGCGAGAACTCGGGCTCGAGCGGAACGTCGTGACCGATGAGTACGAACTGGCGCATACCGGGGGAAAGGGGACCGGCGGGATAGCCGCGACGGTTTGTCGGCGGTACCGTGGCCTGTCTAGGGTTGGCGTACAACGAAATTGCGGGGCTCCAGTCGCTGTGACACCGTCTTTGCTATCGCAGTTTGGATCCACTATTCGAGGAGTTGACATTGCATAGGCATGGCCAACCGTTTCCGGTATCTCGGGTATGGTATACCTATATGGCGAAATCACAGTCGTCGCAGACGAGCGGCGGAGATCGGCAGTTACTCGCGCTCCTCGAGGGACGGTCGTGTTCGTACTGTCCCGATGGCGAACTCGAGCGGGACGTCTACAAGGACAATCAGGCGGTGGTCTGTGACAGTTGCGACACGCCTCACGCCCAGTTGTGGTGAGACGAGAGCGGGTGCCGAACGGTAACTATCCCGCGTTTTTGTCACCGGTTATCGCTCCAGTCGTTTACCGAATCCCGAACGCGAAAACAGCGACTCTGTAGCTCCCCACGCCAGCGTCGAGCCACCGGTGTTCTTTCGGCGGTCGGATCCGACCGATCGGGTCATCGCGTGCGGGAACCGGAGTAGTCGTGGCCGATGACGAGCGCGAGGACGTGAATGGCGAGGAGTCCGAGGAAGATCGATAACATCCCGGCGGAGTCGATGCCCAAGAGGAAGACGGGGAAGTACGCGACCGGCAACAGCGTGCCGAGCCAGAAGCCGGCAGCGGTGACGGACTGCTCTAGGTGCATCATCATGGCATTATCGCATCGTATCCAGCGAGACGAACGACTCGTCGTGGGCGGTGATCCAGTTGGTCATCAGTTCGTCCTCGCTCGCCTCCCGCGGAAAGATCGCACACTCGTTGGGAGCGTCCTCGTTCTCGACGGTGACGTGGTCGAGGTCGGTCGTCGGTTCGTCGGTGGGGGAATGGCTGTCGGCGTCCGTATTCATCTGTGACAGGCGATGGGGAATCGCTCCGTCTATGCCTATCAGCAAATCACCTATTGTTATCGAGTCGCTAACCGGTTTCACAGTGCCGATAGCGTCCGATCCGTCTCGTTGCGGATCGTGCATTCACTCCATCGAGACCGAAATCAGTGCTAACGTGTACGAGCACACTACGAGCGTCGCTCAAACACCCGTCTTCGGAGCTATCGATGTACGCGACTATTTCGTCCGGTCTCGAGCGATCGCAGTACGTCTCCTCGCTCGGAACGCGGGCGTTAGGAAATCGATAAGAGAGTTCGACGTCGTCGCGTCGTTCGGTTCTGGGCCGTTGGACTACTGCGCAGGCGGTCGCACACCGAGGGTCAGCGACGCCGTGGTCTCCACGCCGTTTCGCCAGAGATCCATCTCGATCGTATCGCCCGGACTGGTCTCGAGGTCGAGATACGTCGAGAGCGCGTGGCGGTCGGGGATCGGTTCGCCGTCGATGGCGAAGATGACGTCACCGCCGGCGGGGACCGGATCACTCCCGCCCTGAATCGTCGCCGGTTCGAGGACGCCGTCTGCGGGTTCGCCGTCGATGACGTCGGTCACAATAATCCCAGTGGCTTCGGGGAGGTTGTTGGCCTCGGCGATGTGTCGATCGACGGTCGCGAGGCCGATTCCCATGAAGGGATGGTCGTACTCGCCGGCGTCGATGAGCGTCGGAACGATTCGACTCGTGAGCGCTCCGGAGATCGCAAAGCCGATGTTCTCGCCGCCGCCGGCGTTGATGACGCCGATGACTTCGCCGTCCAAGTTGACGAGCGGGCCGCCGCTGTTGCCAGGGTTGACCGCGGCGTCGGTCTGGATCACGTTCGAGAACGAGAAGTTCCGGTTCGGCGCATCGAGCGTTCGATCGACCCCGCTGACGATCCCCTTCGTCATCGATCCCTCGAGGCCGTATGGGTTGCCGATCGCGAGTACCTCCTGACCGACGACGGGGCGTTCGTCGGCGAGCGACAGCGGCGTCGCTCCGTCGGGAACGTGATCGACTTCGAGGACGGCCAGGTCGCTGTAGCGATCGATACCGACGACGCGGGTGCTCGTCCAGTCGCCGTTGATGTACTGCAGGTCGACGCTATCGCCGCCGGCGACGACGTGTTCGTTCGTAACGACGTGAGTCTCGTCGAACACGAAGCCCGATCCCTGTCCGCGCCCCTCCTCGCCGGTGATCGGGTCGTCGACGCCGTGGACCTGCACCTGCGTTACCGAGTCGATAACGGACTCGTAGACGTCCGTAAAGGTCGATCCGTCGGCGACGTTGTCCCGGTCGATCGTTCGCGAGGAAGTGCCCTCCATCGAGTTGTCGACTCGGGGCTCGGAACAGCCGGCGACGGCACCGACGAGTCCGGCACCGGCGAGCGCCAGAAAGCCGCGCCGATCCGGTCGGGAGTCGTTCATGTGCTGGGGATAGGATCCTACCCATTTGAATCTCCGGAATGTGATATGTCGCGGTTCGATCTAGGATCTACGATGGACCGTGTACGATGCGCGATGTCCGCGGGCGTGACGATTAATCGGAAGAGTATGGCTGCGTTTTCAACCCGGTCAGCCGTCCGCCCGAAGGGAAAACGTGTTACCCGCGGCCGCCCGATTCTCGTGATATGATCACGGAAGACGCCCGCGAGCTACTCGAGACGGGAGCCGTCTGTGACTCCTGTCTCGGACGCCCGTTCGCCGAGCGGAGCTTCGGACTGACCAACGCCGAGCGCGGTCGGGCGCTGCGCACGACCGTCGCGATGGCCGATGACGAGGACTTCGCCCCCGTCGACCCCGAAACCTGCTGGGTCTGTGAGGGCTACTGCGGAACTTTCGATGCGATCGCCGAGACGATCGTCGACGCGCTCGCAGACGTCGAGTTCGCCACCTATCAGGTCGGGACTCGCGTCCCGCCGCTGGTCGAGGAAAACGAACGGCTCTTCCGGGAGGACGCCGGCCTCGAGCCGGACGTCGGCGAGTTCCTCAAACAGGAGAGCAACCGCGAGGTGGGGCGTCGCGTCGGCGCGAAGACGGAGACCGAAGTCGACTTCGATCGACCGGACGTCCTCGCCGTCATCGATCTCGAGGGGTTCGACCCCCTCGAGGACCTCGAGTCGGACTCCGTCACGAGCCACGCGGTCGACGTGCAGGTCAATCCGGCGTTCGTCTACGGTCGGTACCGCAAACTCGAGCGGGACATTCCCCAGACCGAGTGGCCGTGCCGAGAGTGTGGCGGCAGCGGGATCCAACTCGGCGACGAGGGCGAAGAGCCCTGTGACTACTGCGGCGGATCGGGGTACATGTACGATACGAGCGTCGAACAGGTCGTCCGTCCCCACGTCGTCGAGGCGATGGACGGCGAGGAGGGCACCTTCCACGGCGCGGGTCGCGAAGACGTCGACGCCCGAATGCTCGAGGAAGGGCGGCCGTTCGTCCTCGAGGTGAAGCGACCGAACACGCGCGATCCGGATCCCGCAGCCCTCGAGCGCGAGATCAACGAGGCTGCGGCGGGAGCCGTCGAGGTCGAGGGACTGCGGCTGGCGACATACGAGATGGTCGAGCGCGTCAAGGAACACGACGCGAGCAAGCAGTACCGCGCCGACGTCGAGTTCGCCGACCCCGTCGAGGAAGCCGACTTCGAGGCGGCGCTCGAGGAACTCGCGGGGACGACCGTCGATCAGGACACGCCACAGCGCGTCGACCACCGCAGAGCCGCGCTCACGCGCGAACGGACCGTCTACGATATCGACGGCGAACTGTTCGAGCCGACCCGGGCCGAAGTGCGGATCCACGGTGAGGGCGGGCTCTACGTCAAGGAACTCATCAGCAGCGACGACGGGCGGACGGTGCCGAGTCTGGCCGGGTTACTCGAGATCGACGCCGAGGTGACGGCCCTGGACGTGACCGGCGTCGAAGGCGAAAACGAGCCGTTCGAACTCGAAGAGTACTTCCTCGACGAGCCGCGCGAAGAAACGGCGGCCTGAATCGGCCGATAGCATCGAGCGCGAACGCCGCGTCGGTTCAATCCGCTTCGGCCGTTCGCGTTACTCGGTCGCCTGCGGTTCGCCGTCGGGATCGTGGGTCTCGTACCACTCGAGCAGTTCCTCGAGGCGGTGAATCGCCCGATCGGGGTCGCCGATGTTGTGGTGTTCGTCGGGGTAGACGACGAGTTTCGCGTCGACGTCCTGTTTTCGTGCCGCGACGTAGAGCTGCTCGGACTGGGAGGGCGGACAGCGCCAGTCCTGACCGCCGGCCATCACCAGCAGCGGTGTGTCGATCGCGTCGGCATCGACGATGGACGAGGATTCGTCGTAGCGGTCGGGGTGTTCCCACGGAAGTCCAAATTCGGATTCCATCATCGCGTGGGTGTCGTCGGTGCCGAACGCCGACCGCAGGTCGTAGATGCCGTGTTCGGGTGCCGCGGCCGCAAACAGATCCGTCTGCGTGACGAGATACCCCTGTGCAATGCCGCCGTAGGAGAAGCCGTGCCCGAAGATGCGGTCGGGATCCGCCCAGCCGCGGCCGACAAGCGCTTCGACGCCGGCGGCGATATCCGCGGCTTCGACGGTTCCCCAGCGGCCGTGCAGTTCTTTCGCGAACGCCTCCCCGCGGGAGGTCCCGCCGCGGTAGTTCGGCCGAAAGACCGCGTAGCCGCGACTCGTCAGCGCCGCGTGGTCGAACCGGAACTCCGGTTCGTCGTACGACAGCGGCCCGCCGTGGATCGCGACCACGAACGGGTGTGGCCCGTCGGCCTCGAGATCGATCTCGGGGTCGTGGTAGACCACGCCGTCTATCGCCCAGCCGTCGGACTCCCACTCGACCCGGCGGGCGGTCGGCATCGGATACTCCTCGAGCAACGCGTCGTTCACCCGCGAGAGCCGCCGGAGCGATTCCGGCTCTTCGTCGGCGGTGAGGTCGTCGACGGCGACCGTGTAGACGTCGATTCCCTCCTCGGGGTCCGAGAACACCACCGCGGCGGTCGACCCGTCGCTCGAGACGTCGAACGCGGCGATCGCGCGGCCGTCGCCTTGGGCCTCGAAGAGCCGCTCGACGGTGCCCTCGTCGTCCGCACGCACGAGCCGCGTTCGGGACTCGTCGGCGATGAGCGTGTAGACGGCGTCGTTGATCCAGTTGAGTTCTCCCTGTCGGGCGATCGTCCGATCGAGCGAGTCGGTCAGCGACCGGTCTGCCTCCCCGTCGTGTAGGTACACGTTCGCCGGTCGGTACCGGTGGTCCGGATCCTGATCGATGAAGGCGAGACTGCCGTCCGATCGCCAGCGCGGATTCGAACAGCCGCGTCCGCCGTCGGTGAGGCGTTCCAGGTGCTCGCCGTCGGGATCGATGGTGTAGAGGTCGCGGACGAGCGTATCGTCGGGCCGGTCGGTTCGGCAGGCGGTAAACGCGATTCGGCCGGTCGGACCCCAGTGGGGCTCCATCCCGGACAGGTCCTGAAAGGCACCGCCGCCGTAGGCGTCGTCGAGTCGCCGCATCTCCCCGGCGTCGCGGTCGACGACGAACAGGTAGGTCGTCACGTCGTCCGTCCAGCCGACGCCGTCGAGTTTGTGTTGGAGTCGCGTTGTCTCGATCGGGCCGCCCTCGCGTCGCTGGTCGAGTTGCTCGCGCTGGTCGTCGGTCGGATCGCGAGAAGCGACGACGAACCGGTCGCCGTCGGGCGACCAATCGAACTCCGCGACGCCCTCCTCGCGGTCGGTCACCTGTCGCGCGTCGCCGCCGCGCTCGAGGTCGAACACCCAGAGCTGCTGTTTCGGCTCGTCGCCGCCGGCGTCGTCGCTCCCCTCCGCGTCGTCCGTGTCGTCCGCATCGGTCTCCGCCGACGACTCCTCGTCGCTCTCGCCGGTCGCTTCGTCGTCGCGGTCCTGCCATCCCACCCGACGCTCGACGTCGGTTTCGCGCGCGGCGAGAAACGCGAGTTCGTCGCCCGACGGGCTCCAGGCCGGACTCGACGCGCCCGCGACGGTCGTCAGCCGGTGGGGCTGGCGGGAGCCGTCGGCGGGGACGACGAACAGCGAGGCGACGGCCTCGTCGGCCGATTGATCGTACTCGGTTGCAGTGAACGCGACTCGCTCCCCGTCGGGAGACACCGCGAGGTCGGTGAGTTGCGTGAGATCGTAGAAGGCATCCAGTGGAATGTCGGTCCGTTCAGTCACGACGTATTCGTGTTAACCGATTGTATTATATATTGTGGAAATAGCCACTGGTGGAGCCGAGAACGGTATCGGATCGGCGGGGGAGTCATCGATTCGAGAGTCATACTGTCGAACAGAACGACGTGACGATCGGTCGCTCTACTGGGGCCGTCTCCGATGTCGGCGGCCGCGACTTCGTATTGACTTCTGTCCGACAGTATCACAACCGTTATTTCACTGTCCGGCGAGCTATCGTCGTATGCCATTCGGCGTCGACGAAGCGGGAAAGGGGCCGGCGTTCGGATCGATGTTCGCCGCGGCCGTCTACTGCGAAGAGCCAGCGGTCCTCCCCGACGGCATCGCGGACTCGAAGCGACTCACACCCGACCGCCGCGAGGAACTCGCGT
Organism: Natronorubrum halalkaliphilum; assembly: GCF_009834785.1. Lineage (GTDB taxonomy): Archaea > Halobacteriota > Halobacteria > Halobacteriales > Natrialbaceae > Natronorubrum > Natronorubrum halalkaliphilum. Next base: position 31,601 of record NZ_WUYX01000053.1, on the reverse strand, counting down.
CGACGCTCCGCCGGGACGATCGGATCCGCGTCGGCCTCGCCGAGATCACGACGGCGCGGATCGACGACCCGGAGACGGACATGAACTCCCTGGCCGTCGCCGCCCACGCCGAAGCGATCGAGGGGGCGCTCGAAGACCTCGAGCCCGAGGCGCTCGAGACCGGCTCGATTTCGGGACTCTGTGACGCCTGCGACACCGACGCGGATCGGTTCGCCCGTCGGGTTAGCGAGGCCTGTTCGGCCGCCTCTGGCCTCGAGGACAGGAAAGAACGTCTCGATCTCGAGGCCCGCCACGGAGCCGACGACGACTCGCAACTCGTCGGCGCGGCCAGCATCGTCGCCAAGGTCGAGCGCGACGCCCACGTCGCGGACATCGCCGAGGAGTACGGCCCGATCGGCAGCGGCTACCCAAGCGATCCGAACACGCGGGCGTTCCTCGAGTCCTACGTCGCGGAACACGGTGCTCTCCCGCCGTTTGCCCGCGAATCGTGGTCGACCTGCGAGACTGCGTTAGCCGAGGCCGAACAGACCGGACTCGAGCAGTTCTGACGCGAATCCGTCCCCCGCCGTCCATCGGGCGTTTTATTCATCCGGTCGACACACGAACGACTCGTGTTTGACGTCGTCGCGCTCCTCGCGCTCGCTGCCGTCGCCACGGGCGTCGTCTGGAAGGGCAGCACGTGGCTCGAGACGTCCGCCAACAGTCTCGCGGCCGGCTACGGCGTCCCGCCGGTCGTACAGGGGGCGCTCATCGCCGCCGCGGGCTCGAGTATGCCGGAGCTGGTGAGCGTCCTCGTCTCGACGCTTCGTTACGGCGAGTTCGAACTCGGCGTCGGCGCGATCGTCGGCTCGGCCGTGTTCAACCTGCTGGTCGTCCCCGCCGTGGCGGTGCTCGCGGCCGACGACAGCGGCATGTCGACGGGTAAGGATCTCGTCTACAAGGAGGCGCTGTTCTACATGCTCGCGGTCGCGTCGCTCCTGTTGACGTTCTCGCTCGCGGTGATCTACAACCCGATCGAGGGGCCGGGGCTGCAGGGAGACATCACGCGGCCGCTCGCGCTGTTTCCGCTGGTGCTGTATGGGCTCTACGTGTTCACGCAGTACCTCGACGCCGCCGACCACGCGGTTGCGGGTGACGTCGATGTTAACCTCGGCCGGGCGTGGCTCTGGTTCGGCCTCGGACTGGTCGTCATCATCGTCGGCGTCGAGGGGCTCGTCCAGGCCGCACTCGGACTCGGAGATGCGTTCGGGACGCCCGCGTTCCTCTGGGGAATGACCGTCGTCGCCGCGGGCTCGAGTATCCCCGACGCGTTCGTCAGTGTCACCGCTGCCCGAGCCGGCCGGCCGTCGGTCAGCCTCGCGAACGTGCTGGGGAGCAACGTCTTCGATCTGCTCGTCGCGGTGCCGGTGGGCGTGTTGGTCGCCGGTACCCTGGCGATCACGTTCGCTCACATCGTCCCGATGATGGGTTTTCTCATTCTCGCGACGATCGTGTTCTTCACCATCGTCCGGACCGATATGCTGCTGTCAGAACGGGAAGCCTGGACGCTGCTCGGACTGTACGGCCTGTTCGTGGTCTGGCTCGTCCTCGAGAGCGTCGGGCTGTCGAGCGTCGTGCCGACGTGACTCGCCGGCGGATGGGGGCACCCGAGCGGCTCGAGGCGGACCCCGAGTTGCAGTATCAGGCTCGCTGCTCTTATCCGCGGCACCCCTAGAGGTGCTGTTCCGATGCCGATCTGTACGAACTGCGACACCCCTGTCTCCCTCGATTTCGCGCGTGCGTACGGTGACGACGGTACCGTCGACTGGTGTCCGCGCTGTCGAGACGGCCGGTAACGACGCAACAACGAAAACGAGGATCGATCAGAAAGCGAACTCGAAACCGCAGCGTTCGAACGCTCTTCTACTTGTCCGTCAGCAGCCGCTGGAGGATATCCCCGTAGGCCGGTCGGGTGATGAGCACCCCGATCAGCACGCCGAGGATGGTGATGATCGCGAACCCGCGAAGGTCCCCGAGGCTCAACACGGCCAGCGGCGACATGGCGATGATCGTCGTCGCCGCGGCGGCTCCGATGATCCAGAACGCCTTGCGGAAGCGGGATTCGAACACCTTCTGTGAGTTCACTTCGCCGTCGTCCATCACCTCGTCGGCGATGATGATGAGGTCGTCCACCCCCGTCCCGACGACGGCGATGAAGCCGGCAACGTGGGAGAGATCCAGCGGCATGCGTATCAGCGCCGCGAAGCCGAGCAGGATCAACACCTCCGCCATCGCGGTGACGACCATCGGTGCGGCGACCCGGACGTCACGGTAACGCAGGAACACCATTCCGCTGACGGTCAGCACCGACAGGGTGCCGATGATCAGCGAATAGAGCTTGAACTGATCGGCGAGTGCCGGCGACAGCGAGAGCGTCTGTTCCTGGCCGAAGTCAAGCGGTGCCGGCAGCGCGCCGGCCTGCAGGTTCACCGAGAGCGTCTGGGCCTGCTGTTGGCTCTGGGCCCCCATCACGAACGAGGGGTCGTTCGCCCAGGTGCCGGCGCTCATTCCGTCGGCGAGGTCACCCATCGAGTGGGCGTCGACGACCTCTCCGTCGACGACGGTGAGCAGACAGTACTGCTCGTCGGTGTCCGCGTGATCGAAGTTGATCGTCTCGCCGTCACCCCGGAGCGAACACTGTCCGATCCCTTCGCTGGTAAAGCCGAGTTCGTTCATCCGCTCCTGGAAGTGAGGCGCGGCGTTACTGTCGACCTGAACCGGCACGCTGTAGCCCGTCCCTCTCTCGGCCGGCTCCGGCGGATCAACCTGCACGATATCCTCGCCTTCTAACACCGTCTCGTTCGTGTGCGAGCCGTTGCCGTCCGGGTGGTAGGCTCTCACCTCGACGACCCCCCGTTCGGAGAGGAGTTCACGGAGTTCGTCGGGATCCATATCCGGCACTTCGGTGACGATGTAGTAGTCGCCGCCGAGTCTCGCCGACTCGTAGGCGTCACCGCCGGAGAGACCGGCCGCGTTGATCTGTGACTGGATCGTCTCGACGATCTGGTCCCGAGTCTGTGCCGACACGCCGTCGCGGATATCGTCAGGGTCCACTTCGACGTCGGCTTCCGCGAGCGCGGCGGCGAACTCCTCTTCGGTTACCTCGTGGGTGAACACTTCAGCGTGGACGTTGCCGTCGTCGTCGACGCTGACACTTGCGTTCCCCGTATCGAGGTCGAGTTCGTCATACAACGTGTTCTCGATCTCGGTGAGCCGTTCGCGATCGACGGTGCCGTCTTCATCGTCGACGGCCCCAGCGTCGATGTCTTCGGCGGTCATCCCGATGACCGGGGCGCTAATCCGCGTCCCGCCGTCGAGTCCGAGCCCGTACTCGAGGTTCGTCGGGTTGTCGTCGACGCTTTCGTCCTCGACGAGGCTATCGTCGGCCATGATGCCGCCAGGGATGAACAGGGCGAGGAGGGCCCCGCTCACGAAGCCGACTAGCAGGAGGATCCGCCAGTACTCCTTGACGAAACTGATCGGCCCCATTAGGATCTCACCCCGTGGAACTTGTACCAGCGAAGCAGACTCAGGTTCAACATGTAGGTGTTCATCAGGTCAGCCGCGAGACCGACGAAGAGGATGATCCCGATCGACGCCAGCAACTCGACGCCGAACAGCCACGCGGTGACGCCCATCACGAGCATCGCCGACATCGACGTGACCGTCATCGTCACACCGGTCTCCATCGCACGAGTGGTGCTCTCGTAGAAGTCACCCTGCCGACGCAGGATGTGGTTGTTCAACAGGATGTCGGAGTCGACCGAGTATCCGATCAACATCAGCAGGGCGGCGACGGTCCCCAGCGAGAGCGAGATGCCGGCGACCGCCATGAACGCGAGCGGGATCACGATATCCGAAAACGCCGAGACCACGATCGCGATCGACGGCACGAACGTCCGAAAGAGCAAGAACGCGAGCACGCTCATTCCCAGGAACGCTGCGGCGATCCCGAGCAGCGCCGTCTGCTGGGTCTGTGCACCGAAGCTTTCGGATACCGTCGACTCGAGCTGGACGATATCGTTATCGCCGTCCTGTTCGAGGTTGGTTTCGGCCTGTTCGCTCAGCGCCGAGAGATCGGTCGACGTGAACTGGACGATGTACTGGTTCTCCGTGTCAGGCGCGGTGACCGCCTGGACCGACTCGGGTTCCTCGTCGAACGCGTTCGCGATCTCGTCTTCGGAGGACGTCGTCTGAACGGTCAGCTCCGATCCGCCAGCGAAGTCCATCCCCAACTGAACCGGCGTTCCGGTGACGAGAAACGAGCCGGTGAGGACGAGCAATGCAACCGCGAGAACTGCAAGCGGCACCGCCGCGAGTTGGCGGTTGCTGTACCGGGTATAATTGATCTCCGGTACGTCGAAATACCCCATATACGCGACCACTGGGGGTCGGCCGAAGTAAGCCTTCTCAATTTCTGCAGCATATTTCCGCGAGAACGTTACTCCAGCGACGATGGTCTGAAGCCGCTCGAGCCCGTTTCATCCGTTATGACGCCTGAATCAGGTCAAAATCCCGGACGTGTTGTAGAACCGACCAGTTCGCCAGAACACCAGCCCGCCGATCGGGTCGTCGTTTCCTACCCGGCCGACCTCTCGGACTGGGGTCGGTTTCAGGTCGAGAAGCGGTCGTTTCGCGCCTTCCTTCGGAAGACTCGTGAGCGGGCCCGTTCGGGGGACGTCTGGGAGGAGTTCGTCGGTGTCGGCTGCTGTGGCAACACCCTGGACGTCCCGCTGCGGGTCGAACGGGTCGATGGGGGCTCCCTGATCGACGAAGAGACCGAGATCAGCTACGACGTTCGGGAGGCCTGCGGCCTCGAGGGAAGCTGGCGGGTCCAGAGCGAGGGTGGCCCCAATCGGGCTTGAGCGGGTCAGGGATGCGCTGGACGGCCCCGAAATCTGCCCGCTTCGACCGCCGAACCCGGCGACGTTACCGGGTCAGTCGGGGAGGTACCGAACGCTCAACACGCCGTCGTCGGGAGCGCGGCGCACTTCCACGCGGACCGCCTCGAGTCGCGCCGCTCGAGCGATCGTCTCTTCGTCCTCGAGAACGTCCTGTGCTGCGGTTTCGACTTCGTCTACGGGCACGCGGAAGACGTGAATCTCGCCGGTCCCGGCTCGTTCCTCCTGGAGCAGGTCGCCGACGTCGGCGTCGGCTGCCAGTTCCTTCGAGTGCTGAGTCGGCTCGAGGTCGCTGTCGACCAGTTCGATCGACCGTCTGTCGTCGATTTCGACGACCTGCCAGGTGACCTCGAGCGGCGGATCGGGTGCGACGGTGGCCTCGAGGACGTCGTGGACCTCGACACCGGGGTTCGATGCGAGGGTGTGTACCTGTGCGGTCTCGACGTCTCGGACGATGGCCGAGTCGGCTTCGGCGTGGGTGACGACGAACGTGCCCGTCTGTTCGGTCATGGGACGTGGTACGCGGAGGGCCGTTTTCGGGGTTTCGGCTTTCGGTCGCGTGCCGTGGGACACGAGGCGTTTCGGACACGCTCGGCCCAGCGCCAGACGCCTCGAGAGCACGCGGTTACGACGGTGCGGGCGGATGGCGCGCGGAATCGATCCAGAAATCCTCGATCGCTTGCGCTAACGTGTCGAACTCGTCGGGGGTGTCCGGCTTCGTGAGGTAGGCGTTTGCGGCCCGCTCGTAGCTTTTGACGATGTCGGCTTCCGTCTCCGAACTCGAGAGGACGAGGATCGGTGGCGGTGGATAGTCGAGTTCCTCGCCGAGTATCTCCAGTATTTTGAACCCATCAACCCGCGGCAAGTTCAAATCGAGCAGGATCAGATCGGGATCGACGCTCGAGGTGTCGGTCTCGCACACGTCGAAAAACGTGGTCGCCTCCTTGCCGTCGGTAACGGTGTGGAATTCGATCTCGCTATCGACCGATTTGAACGCCTCCTGGGTCAAACGAACGTCCCCGGGATTGTCTTCGACGAGTAGTATTTCAACCGGCTCGGTCGGCGTGTGACTGGTCATTGTATCAGTGGTTAGTACAGACAAGCGCGTAAGGCTAGCCCCTACACACATGGTGGTGTGTCGTGGTGACAATCGGCGGCCGTCGAGAGACGAATTGGACGGGCCGTCGATTTCCATCTCACAACGCCTTTCTCCCCGGGGGACGCCGTCTCGCGTATGAACGTCGATATCGGTAACGCACTCGCGTCCGTCGCGTCGCCCGGGCTCTCGAGGGACTCACTCGAGCGACTGGACGAGCAGGTCGCGGTGGCCCACGAGCGCATCGAACGCGGGATGGCGAACGAAGAACACGGCTACGAAGCGTTGAATCTGCCGGAACGAACGGACCCCGACGCGGTTCGATCGGCCGTCGAGCCCGTCGCCGACGCCGAGGCCCTGATCACGGTCGGCATCGGCGGCAGCGCACTCGGCGCGGCGACGATCACCGACGCGCTCGCCGACGAGAGCGACACCGAGGCAGTTTACCTCGACAACGTCGATCCCGAGTGGGTCTCGAGCCAACTCGAGCGACTGTCCCTCGAGGAGACCGCGATCAACGTGGTCTCGCGCTCGGGGACGACGGCGGAGACGCTAGCGAACTTCCTCGTCGTTCGCGAGGCCTTCGAGGAGGCGGGCGTCGACTGGACCGAGCGAACGATCGTGACGACCGGCGAGTCCAGCCCCCTTCGTGACCTCTCGGAGCGCCACGACCTGCCGTCGCTTTCGGTTCCCGACGGCGTCCCCGGGCGCTTTTCGGCCCTTTCGGCGGTCGGACTGGTCGCCGCCGAACTCTGTGGCCACGACATCGAGGCGCTGCTCGAGGGCGCGGCCGCCGAGCGCGAGACCCTTGCGGGCTCGCTGTTCGACTGTCCCGCCTACGCCTACGGAGCGACGGCCTACGCGCTGGACCAGCGCGGGGCCGGAATCAACGCGATGTTGCCCTACGCCGAATCGCTCGAGACCTTCGCCGAGTGGTTCGCCCAGCTGTGGGCCGAAAGTTTGGGCAAGGACGACCTCGGACAGACCCCGGCGCGCGCACTCGGCGTCACCGACCAACACTCCCAGCTCCAGCTCTACCGAGCAGGGCCCCGGGACAAACTCGTCACCTTCGTCTCGCCGGGCGAAACCGACGACCGACCGATTCCGACTACCGACGTCGAGGATCTCGCGTATCTCGGCGACGCGTCGCTCGGGAGCCTGCTCGAGGCGGAGTTCGAGGCGACCGAAGCCAGCCTCGCCGCGGCGGGCCGGCCGAACGTCCGTCTCGAACTCGAGCGCGTCGACGAGTACGAACTGGGCGGGCTGTTGTACGCAATGGAGGCGGCCTGCGTGCTCGCGGGCGAACTGTACGGCGTCAACACGTTCGAACAGCCCGCCGTGGAGTGGGCGAAGAAGGCGACGCGCGGGCTGCTCGGCGGCGGCGAGTTCGCGGAAGCCGAGGCCGTCGCCGAGAAGACGGAGCTTCGGGTCGAGCGATAGCGGATCGACGAGTTCGGGGATGGGGATCCACTCGAGCGCGACCGATTCGACCGCTCGGTTCCGGTTCGCCTATGACCCCGCACACGAACACCCACATATACAGATGAGCGACACCGCACGGGCCGCCGACGGTCGGGACGACGGCGACTCGTTCTCTTCTGCCGCCGTTCCGACCGTCGGTACCGTTCTCTCGGCCGTCACCGTCGCCGCACTGCTGGTTCCCGTTCGCCACGGGGCCGACGATCCCGGACTCTGGATCGGCGCGGCCGCCGCGCTCGTCGCGACCGGTGTCTTCCTCGGACGCCGCCACGACGTCCTCGAGCGCCGACTCGCCGGTCCGGTCGCCGCCGGCGCGAGTTTCCTCGTCGTCGTCCTCTCGGGATACGCGATCACCCAGGGCGTCCTGGGATCGGTCGTCGTGCCGGGTCTCGAGTGGTCGGTATCGCTGCTGTTCGTGGCGTTTTTCGTGGCGTCGGGCGGCGTCGGCGTCGGGATCGCCGATTACGCCGGCGTCTCGGGTCGCGGACTGAAACACCGACTCGCCCGTTCGACCGAGATGCTGCTGTTGGCCGGGATCGGGCTGTTTGCCATCTCGGTCGCGAGTCTCTTCGTCGCACTGCCGGTGTTTCTCGTCGCGGGCGAGCCGACCGACTTCCAGTGGACGATCATCGAATACGTGTCGTTCGCCGTCGGACTCGGCGCCGTTACGGCCGGATATCTGGCCCTTCGCGACCACGACGTATCGTTTATCGACCTCGAGCGGCCGACGCTTCGAACGGTCGGCTGGATCGTCGGCGGGCTGATCCTGATACTCGCGGCGAACCTCGGTGTGTCGGCGCTCATGACCGTTTTCGGCATCGAGGGCTCCGAACACACGACGACACAGCAAGCGGCCGAAAACCCCGATCTGTTGCTCGTCATCATTCCGGCGATGGTGTTGTTCGTCGGTCCGTTCGAGGAACTGCTGTACCGAAACGTCATTCAGAAAACACTGTACGGAACGTTCTCTCGGTACGGGGCGGTCGTCGTCGCGAGCGTCGTGTTCACGGCCGTTCACATCTCGGCGTACGCGACCGCGGGCGCGGATCAGATCCTCGCGAGCCTCTCGCTGCTGTTCGTGCTCTCGTTGATACTCGGAACGATCTACGAACGCACGGACAACCTGCTCGTCCCGGCGCTCGTCCACGGCTGTTACAATGCGGCGATATTTCTCACGTTACTCTGAAACCGCCCTACGGACTCGAGTACGTCTCCGAGCACAACGAGCGAAGAAACGAAGCGTGGAGCCGGACTACGACGGGTTCTTGCGCGCCAGTTCCGACCCGCAGATCGGACAGCGGTCCTTCTCTTCGTCGAACTCCCGGCCACAGCCCTGACACTGGTAGGTCCAGTGGCGCTGTTCGTCGATGCCCTCGCGGGCGATCACCTCGACGTCGACATTGAGTTTCTCCGCGACGTTTTGCATCGCGTAGTCGTCGGTAACGAGCGTCGCGTCGAGTTCGAAACTCGCTGCAACGAGGCGAACGTCGGTCTCGGAGAGCACCTCGAGGTCGCCGGATTCGCCGGCCGCGCGCTCGACCTTTTCGGTGGTATCCTCGTTCGGAATGTGGATGTGCATCCCCGAGCCTTCCATCGCGTCGTAGCGATAGGCGCTCTCGTCCTCGAGTTCCTCGCGGACGAGCGGGATCGTTGCAGTCTGTTCTGTTGTGTGGAAATCGTGGATAAACGCCGAGGAGTCGAGAACGTACATACCGTTAGCGCTGGACGACAATGTAATCTTTCACCGCTTGAACGCGATCGACTGAAACGAGAAACCGGCCGGCCTCGTCGACGTCGAAGTCGACCGTTCGGCGTGGAAGCTCCTCGTCGGGTTCGATGACGAGGTCGTGGAGTTTGCCCGATTTCAGGTCCATCGTGATGTTGTAGAGCAGTCCCAGTTCAGTTCCGTCCGATCCCATGACGGACTTCCCCGAGAGATTTTCAGCGAGTATATCGCTCATGCATCCCTGTACTTACTAATCGCTATTAAAAACCACGGGCTCTCCGGAACTGACAGTTGTTTTATTATATTCTGCCGCCGCACGGCTGTACTCGAGGGACGCAAGCGCGTCCCACGGTACCGGCGACGGCGGCCGTCGAACGCGGATGACGATGGGTTTAACTACCGTCCTGCGGACGCTTTAGATAAGACCTTCTCGGGTGGTTCACCATGTCGAATACGGATACGCGCGACCCCACATCTCTCAGAACACCGATCGTCGCCGTCCTCGGACACGTCGATCACGGCAAGACCAGTCTCCTCGATAAGATACGCGGCTCCGCGGTTATCGAGGGCGAAGCAGGAGCGATTACCCAGCACATCGGCGCGACGGCCGTTCCGCTGGATATCATCTCCTCGATCGCGGGTGATCTCGTCGACCCCGACGACTTCGACCTGCCCGGCCTCCTCTTTATCGACACGCCGGGCCATCACTCGTTTACGACGCTTCGCTCTCGCGGCGGCGCACTCGCCGATATCGCGATTCTCGTCGTCGACGTCAACGACGGGTTCCAGCCCCAGACCCTCGAGGCCCTCGATATCCTCAAACGATCTCAGACGCCGTTTATCGTCGCGGCGAACAAGATCGACACGGTTCCCGGCTGGAACGCAAACGAGGATTCGCCGATCAACGATACCTACGAGTCCCAGTCCGACCGCGTGCGCTCTCGACTCGACGAGAGCCTCTACGAGATCATCGGTAACCTTTCCGACGAGGAGTTCTCCGCCGACCTCTACTGGCGGGTCCAGAACTTCCAGCGCAACGTCGGCGTCGTCCCCGTCTCGGCGATGACCGGCGAGGGCGTTCCCGACCTCCTGACCGTGATGATGGGCCTCTCCCAGCGCTACATGAAAGAGGAAATGGAGATCGACGTCGCCGGCCCCGGCGTCGGCACCGTCCTCGAGGTCAAAGAGGAGAAAGGGTTCGGGAAGACGATCGACATCGTCCTCTACGACGGCACGATCAAGGCCGACGATACGATCGTCGTCGGCGGACAGAACGACCCGATCGTCACCGAAGTCCGCGCGCTGCTCCAGCCCCGTCCGCTCGCCGAGATTCGAACCGAGAGCCGGTTCGAGAAAGTGGACGAGGTATCGGCCGCCTCGGGGATCAAGATCGCGGCCCCCGAACTCGGTGACGCGATGGCCGGCGCGCCGGTCCGCGTCGTCCGCGACCGCCCGCTCGAGGACGTCATTCAGGAGGTTCGAGCGGAACTCGCCGACATCGCCGTCGACACCGCCGAAGAAGGGGTCGTCGTCAAGGCTGACACGCTCGGCAGTCTCGAGGCGATGGCGGACGCACTAGACGAGGCGGAGGTACCGATCGTCCGGGCGGAGGTCGGCGACGTCGCGCCGCGAGATATCTCGGTCGCCTCGACGGCCGAGGATCCGAAACAGCAGGCGATCCTCGGCTTCAACGTCGACGTGCTCAGCGACGCCAAACAGCGCGCCGAAATCGAGGACGTGACGCTGTTTACCGACGAAGTCATCTATCAGCTCATCGAGGAGTACGAGGACCACATCGAGGCGATCGAGCGCGAACAGCAGGACACCATCCTCGAAAACATCGTTCGACCCGCGCGATTCCGTATCCTGCCGGATCATACGTTCCGCCAGAACGATCCGGCGGTCGTCGGCGTCGAGGTGAATTCGGGAACGGTACAGAACAACGCGAACGTCGTCAAGTTCGAAGGGAACGAACCCGATCGCGTCGGACAGGTCAAAGGGATTCAGGAACAGGGCGAAGACGTCGACGAGGCCCGCGCGGGCAACCGCGTCTCGGTCGCCATCGACGGCCCTACCGTCGGCCGCCAAATCGAGGAGGACGACGAACTCTGGATCGAAATCCCCGAGAAACACGCGAAGATCCTGGAGCAGGAACTCGCGAGCGAGATTCCGGGCGACGAACTCGAGGCGCTGAACATGTACCTCGACAAGCAGCGCAGTCGGGACCCCTTCTGGGGCAAGTAAGGTCCACACCCGCCGCGAACGGCACGGATTCTCCCGCTGTCACCGGATAACGGATAGCGGTGTCGCCGGTCTATCGCGTAGACTGCAAATCAGTTCTTCTGAAATACTTCACGGGGAACCATCAGTGCCGACCGATAGCTGTGCGACCGTTCCACCGAACTGCCGCTATCCTTATCATATCGCCCCGCCTGTAACTCTCATTAACCGAGGAGTCTGGATTCTCGCCGCGTTGTACGTCGCTCTCGGGACCGCACTCGTCTACGGGGTGGCCATCGGCTCGAGGACGCTGCTCGTCACCGCCGGTACGGTGTTGGTCCTGCTGGCGCTCCCGCAGCGGTATCTCTGCGCTCGCAGCGAGGATCGTCGGTCGCAGTCGCCCGACCCGATCTCCCGCAATCGTACTTGAGGAGTTACTCCACTCGTTCGAGTCGCATCGCCGCCCCACCTTCGAGATTCGACAGCGGCGTGGCGTCCTCGAGTCGCGCGACGACGGTGACGGGCGCAGCGGCCCGCGGTGCTCCGTTTTGACTCGCGGGCGTCGGACCCCAGAACAGACACAGTTTGCTTCCGGCCGGCCAGTAGGCGATCGCGCCCTCGGGAACGACTTCGCGTGCGTTCTCGGGCGGAGCGTCCAGCGAGCAATCGAAATACAGTTCGTCGCCCCAGCGAACGGCGTCGCCGCCGACGGGGAGCGTCGCCTCGAGTGCCGCCCGCGTTTCGGGTGCATCGTCGCTCCAGGTCGCCTCGAAGTCGCGATCGCCGACGGTGACGCGAAGGTCAGTCATGCGTCGAGACACGTCGAAGCGTCACTTCAGTACTGCGAGCTATGTTCGACGCCGCGTTCGGTGTCGGAACGCGTGCGCTCGATCGCTTCGAGGACGGCTTCGGGATCGTCGATCGCCGACCGAGCACATCGAACGTCGAGCCAGCGGCGCTCGAGAATCAGTTCTTCGTCGGTCAGCCGAACGTCCTCGATGGCGTCCCACGGGATGAGCTTCTTCCGGAAGGTCTGGTCGAGGAGGACTCCGGCGCCGTGGACGGCGAGTTCGCGTTCGTACCCCTGATTCTCGACGTCGTACCAGCCGTAGGAGTCGCTCCGCAGGGTGATCAGTAGCAGTCCGCCGTAGAAGGACCACCAGAGCCCGTATCTCGAGCCCGTATAGAGACTCCAGAGTCCGCCGGCCAGCAGCAGTATCCCGCCACCGGCCGTCAGCCGGCGCCAGAACTCGGTGTCGAACGTGGTTCGCTGCCACGTCCACGTGACCGCCGGCTCGTCGTCGGTAATCGACACGATGTACCGGTTTTTGGTCATTCGAGCGACCCCGGCCGCGACCGCAGCGATCACGGCGGCGAAAACGACCGTGATGAATCCGAGTCGGGCCGAGTACTCGAGGGAGGACACTGCAGGGACGAGCAGTACCGACGCGATCAACGCCGCGGGAGCGTACCAGCCCAACCGGAGCCGGCGGCTTCGGCCGGTCCGTTCGGGCAGGCCGCGGAGCCGGTCGCCGAGGAGGAGGACGACGATCAGAACGGCCGTCACCGTTCCCGGGGTGGTTGCCAGGACCGCCTCGGTCGACACGCCGGCGAGGATCCCGCCGATCGAGGTGAACCCGGCGACGATGAGACCGAGATAGAAGCCGACTCCGGCTTTAAAGCCGATGTCGAGACTTCCGGTTCCGGGTTCGGGTTCGGGTTCGGAAGGGGACTGTGGCGTGTGTGCCATCTACCTTGCTCACGTGTTGTAGCTACGACACGAAATAAACCGGGGTTCTCACGTACGGCCGCTGATCGGCGGGGCGGCTGTGTCGGTCTCGAGTTCCCGATGGTGACTTGCGGTCAGCGCCGTTCATCGCGGAGTCGGGACGAGCGTCCGTCGGCCGCGCTCGAGATCCGTCGGGAGGTCAGCGATCGTGCAGAGACGCTACATCTGCTACAATAATCGCAAAAAGCCGTTCGATACCATAGACTCCTGACACGCTACCGTCCCACTACATTGCGCTTGCCCCTGTAAGGATTAACACGCTCGCTGTGGTGGCTGGCGGTATGCTCGTTCAACTCCACCAGTACAAACACGAGGAGGTCCAGTTCGATGACAACCGGACGACCGGGGAGTCACAGACCGAAGACTCGGTCAATCCGGATGCGGAGGACTACTTCGGCAAAGAGATGGACGAATTCGACATCGAAACGTGGGCCACCGTCGAGTACGATGGAGATCCGATTCAACGCCGATCGATCACGATCGACGGGGCCACCGCCGTCTCCGTCCCGCGGGAGTCGGCCGAAGAGAACGATCCGGATCTCCCCGGAGAGACGATTCAGATTCGCACGGCTGGCGGGAGCGAGTCGCTCGAGCAGGCCACGATCGTCGAAGTACAGGAGGGGTAGTCTCTGGAGCCGTCGTCGGACGGCCGGGCCCGTCTCGAGTGTGGTACCCGGTCCCGGAGCCGGGCCGGTCCCGAAATCGTTTTCAACCGTTCACGCGGACACTCGGTATGCCGACGGAATCGGACACTCATTATGACCCCTCTCTGGGGAACAAGTTCATCTTCGTCACCGGCGGCGTGATGTCGGGACTCGGCAAGGGGATTACGGCCGCGAGCACCGGCCGGCTCCTGAAAAACGCCGGGTTCGACGTCACCGCGGTGAAGATCGATCCGTACCTCAACGTCGACGCGGGGACGATGAATCCCTACCAGCACGGGGAAGTCTACGTCCTCGAGGACGGCGGGGAAGTCGACCTCGATCTGGGGAACTACGAACGGTTCCTCGATATCGACATGACTTCGGACCACAACATCACCACCGGGAAGACCTACCAGCACGTCATCGAGAAGGAACGTGCGGGCGACTATCTCGGGAAGACGGTCCAGATCATTCCCCACATCACCGACGACATCAAACGCCGGATTCGGGAGGCTGCCGAAGGCACCGACGTCTGTATCATCGAAGTCGGGGGCACCGTCGGCGACATCGAGGGGATGCCCTATCTCGAGGCGCTGCGCCAGTTCGCCCACGAGGAACCCGAGGAGAACGTCCTCTTTACCCACGTCACGCTCGTTCCGTACTCGAAAAACGGCGAACAGAAGACGAAACCGACCCAGCACAGCGTCAAGGAGGTCCGATCGATCGGACTCCAGCCCGACGTGATCGTCGGCCGCTGTGAGGACCGACTCGATCCCGAGACGAAAGAGAAGATCGCGCTGTTCTGTGACATTCCCACGGAGGCGGTGTTCTCCAACCCCGACGTCGATGACGTCTATCACGTCCCGTTGATGGTCGAAGCGGAAGGACTCGACCAGTACGTCCTCGAGCACTTCGGGCTGGCCGACGAGGCGCTCCCCGAAGGCGAACGGGCGAACGACTGGCGCGAGATCGTCACGACCGAGAAAGACGGCGCGGTTGATATCGCACTGGTCGGCAAGTACGATCTCGAGGACGCCTACATGTCGATCCACGAGTCGCTGAAACACGCCGGCTTCGAGGTCGGCGTCGACGTCAACGTCCACTGGGTGCCGGCCGACGAGATGGCCGACGGCCACGCCGGTCAACTCGAGGACGTCGACGGGGTCATCGTCCCCGGCGGCTTCGGGATGCGCGGCTCCGAGGGCAAGATCGAGGCGGTCCAGTACGCCCGCGAGAACGACGTGCCGTTCCTCGGACTCTGTCTCGGCTTCCAGATGGCCGTCGTCGAGTACGCCCGGAACGTCCTGGGTCTCGAGGACGCCCACTCGGCCGAGATGGTCGAGGATACGTCCCATCCGATTATCGATATCCTGCCCGAGCAGTACGAGGTCGAGGACATGGGCGGCACGATGCGACTCGGGGAGCACACGACCGTTATCGAGCCCGAGACGCTGGCGTACGAGCTCTACGACGATACGTCCTGTACGGAGCGCCACCGCCACCGCTACGAGGTCAACCCCGAATACTTCGAGGACTTCGAGGACGAACCGCTGGTCTTCTCCGGCACGGCCGGAAACCGAATGGAGATCCTCGAACTCGACGATCATCCGTACTTCCTCGGGACGCAGTTCCACCCCGAGTACACGTCCCGGCCCGGTCAGCCGAGCCCGCCGTTTTTGGGACTCGTCGAGGCCGTTCTCGAAGAGACGGCGACCGATGCTGACGACGCGGACAGCGAGTCCGTAGACACCGAAACCGAGGTTACCCACTGATGGTAGACACAGACACATTCGTTCCGGAAGCAGTTGCAGAGATCGGCGACGAAATCGGCGACGCAAACGCTGTCATCGCTCTCTCGGGCGGCGTCGACTCGAGTGTCGCCGCCGCGCTGGCTTACGAGGCCATCGGCGACCAGCTCACCCCGGTCTACGTCGATACCGGCCTGATGCGAAAAGGCGAGACCGACCAGATTCGCGAGACGTTCGACTACATGGAGTCGCTGCGGATCGTCGACGCGAAGGATCGCTTCCTCGAGGCTCTCTCGGGCGTCACCGACCCCGAAGCAAAGCGCAAGGTCATCGGCGAGCAGTTCATTCGCGAGTTCGAGCGTGAGGCCAAAGACACTGACGCGGACTACCTCGTCCAGGGGACGATCTACCCCGACCGCATCGAGAGCGAGGGCGGGATCAAGTCCCACCACAACGTCGGCGGACTGCCCGAGGTCGTCGACTTCGACGGCATCGTCGAACCCGTTCGCGACCTCTACAAGGACGAAGTGCGCGAGGTCGCTCGCCACCTCGGCCTCGACGAGATCGTCGCCGAGCGGATGCCGTTCCCCGGCCCCGGACTCGCCGTGCGCGTCATCGGCGAAGTGACCGAGGAGAAACTCGAGGTCGCGCGCCACTCGTGTCACGTCGTCGAGGAGGAACTCGAGGAGTACGAGCCGTGGCAAGCGCTTGCAGCCGTGATCGGCAAGGCGACCGGCGTGAAAGGTGACAACCGCGTTCACGGCTGGATTGTTTCCGTCCGTTCCGTGGACTCGCGCGACGGCATGACCGCTCGCGCACAGGAGATCGACTGGGAAACCCTCCAGCGGATTCAGTCCCGTATCACCGGTCAGAACGAGAACGTCGCTCGCGTCGTCTACGACGTGACCCACAAACCACCCGCGACAATCGAGTACGAATGAGCACAGATACGGCAATCGTCGCCGGGCCGGACGAAGACGGAATCGCCGCCGCCCTCGAGACGGAGGGCGTCGACGTGGTCCGCATCAACGGCGTCATCTCGCGGCCGACGCTCGAGGAGGCCGGCATCATCGACGCCGATCTGTACGTCCTGACCGACATCGGTCAGGCGACGACGGTTCCGATCGTCTGCGATCTAACCGACGACGTTCGCACGGTCGTCTACGCTCGAGACACGATTCCGGAGTTCATCAAGGGGCAACTCGACCTCGCGGTCGACCCGCAACTGATGGACGCCGCCATCGTCGCCGAAGAGCTAACCGCGTGAACGGTCCCGAGCGTTCGCAGGGATCACGGTAGCGCCGCCGGCTCGCTTTTGAACGATCGCTTCCGACGACTGATCAACACAAATTATTATTTCGAGCTAGGTCCCGTCAATGAACGCTCTCGAGCCGGTATTTGGCCGGGTAAACTCGTCTTGAATTCGGCGGAATCCGGCGTAAGACTCCAATACCGTCTCCCCCGTTCAAGTGGGTCCCGGCGCTACTGAGCAATGGAGGTCGACGGGCAGACCCCACCAAGGCATCCACTGCCTGCTCCCGTGACTTCCAGCAACCCCACCACAGCACCCTTCCCCCACCATTGCCACACCGTACCGTTTCCCCGGTACCGACACGGGTTCCGCTGCACCCGGTCCGTGTCCACCCTGCGGTTGGCACTCGAGGCGCGTCTTTTCGCGCCTCGGTGGATTCTCGATCCGTAGCTACTGTTCTCGGAGTCGCTTCAATACCGGTATCTCCTCGAGTCGTTCGTCCGAGAGGAGGTCCCAGTCGATTCCGGTCGGCTGTTCGCTCTCGTCCGGTCGAATCACCCGCTCGGGCGTGACGATCAGTTCCATCGAGACGTCGTGATCGCCGATCGAAACCGGGTCGTCGATCAGCTGTCGTTCGTGGACCGTCGTCGCGACGGTCGTCGTCTCGTCGACGAGGCCGAGTCCGCGGAGGATGGCGTACTCGAGGTCGCTGTAACCTTCGCCCTTGCCGATACGGCCGCCATCGTCGACCTCGCGGCTATCGCCGCTCGCCGATTTCGTGACTCGGGGAGCCACGCTGACGGCCACGCTTCCGGAGACGATCAGGTCGATTTCCTCGACCGCGTCCGGCCCGACCTGCTCGCCGTGCTCGGAAGAGCCCGAGACCGTCGTTGCGGCGTCGTAGTCCTCGAGAACGTCGGGATCGAGTTTCAGGAAACATCGTTCGTCGGCGAGTCGCGGAACGGCCATGTAGACGGTCTTCCCGTCCCGCAGAGCGCGCCGTCGAACCGGCAACTGCGGCGCGTCGGGGTTGGCCTTGATCGTCGACGCGCTTCGCCACTCGGGCTGGTCGGCCAACCGATCGGCGGCCTCGTCCGCCCCGGCGAAGTTCGGGATTCGGCCGTGGGGTGGGAACGGAAACCGGGCCTCGCCGCTCTCCTCGAGGTCGTTCCAGACGCGCTGGCGGATCGATTCCTTGTCGACGGCGGTCGCGCTCGGCTCGTCGGAGTGATCGGACCCGGTCATCTTACGATCCTTCCTCACGCTCGTCCTTGAGCTCCCCCTCAGCGTCGGTGGCGGACTCCTGGCCGTTGTCCGTCTCGTCGACCGCGGATTCATCGTCGCTCGAGGGATGGTCGCGCTCGTCTCGCTCGGCGCGAGCGATCCCGGCGAGATAGGCCGCCTCGGGGAGGATGAGCTTCTCGGTGCCGAGTCGCGCCGCGGCTTCGTCGCCGGGCAGACAGAAGAGCGGAACGCCGTCGGCCACGCCCGCGAGGGTTCGCGAGGCGACGGCGCGGCTGCCGACCGCCTCGTAAGCGAGCGTCGCAAACAGTTGGGGAAACGCCGTCAACTCCTTGTCGAGTAGCGGTTCGACGGCTTCGATGGTTACGTCGTCGGGTTCGACGCTGGTCGCGCCGCCGGTGATGATGACGTCGACGTCGTCGCGGTCGATCATCCGCGAGACGATCGACTGGACCCGATCGTGGTCGGTGTCGATGTGCTCTCGCGTCGCGATCTCGAAGCCGTCGTTTTCGAGGGCTTCGGTGATTGCATTGCCGGCAGCGTCGGCCTCGAGCGATCGATCCGCGGCGATCGTGATAACGGCGGTGCCGAGCGTCCGTTCGTCGGGATCGGACGATGTTACCGTTTCGTCCCCACCGTCTTCGGTCGCTCCTTCGTCTTCTCCCCTCTCCGTTTTCGCGTCTCCACCACCCTCCGTTTCCACGTCTCCACGCTCGTCCGTCTCGTCCATAGCGTATCGTTCGAGAGCCGGCGAGTAAAACACTGGTCACTGCGCTGTTCGTGCGGAAACTTCGATGAGGTGTGGCATACGGGCTGCCGTACCGATCCGCCGGTGGCAACCGCAGGCTGTCGATGAGTCCAGCGATACTGACGTACGGGGGACCGTATGTGATAACCTCGGTGTTCGTTCCGAGACCGATCGGTTCTGCGAGCCCAACTGTTATGCACGGAGTTTCCGTTGCGTTGCGTGTATGCAGGCAGTCAAAATCACCGAACACGGCGACACTGACGTCATCGAGTACGGCGAGTATCCCGACCCGGAGGTCGGTCGCGAGGAGGTACTGGTCGACGTGAAGGCGGCGGCGCTCAACCACCTCGACATCTGGACGCGCCGCGGAATGCCCGGGCTGGACCTCGAGATGCCCCACATTCCGGGCAGCGACGGAGCCGGTATCGTCGAGGAAGTCGGCGAGGGAGTCACCCGCTTCGAGGAAGGAGACCGCGTCGCACTTTCGGCCGGCGTCGGCGATCTGCGGATGGACGACCCGACGCTCGATCCGCGGTACCACATCATCGGCGAGCACGTCACGGGGATCCACTCCGAGTACGCCGCGATCCCCGAAGACAACCTGATTCCCGTCCCCGAGGCCGTCGACTGGGCGGTCGCCGGCTCGAGCTGTCTCGTCTTTCAGACGGCCTGGCGGATGCTGATCGAACGGGCCGACCTCGAGGCCGGCGAGTCGGTGCTGGTCCTCGGTGCCAGCGGCGGAGTCGGTCACGCCGCCCTCCAGATCGCCGACTACGCGGGTGCGGAGGTGTACGCGACCGGGAGTACGGCGGAGAAACTCGAGTACGCCGAAGCACACGGCGCGGACCACGTCTGTAACTACGAGGAGGAGAACTTCGCGGACTGGGTGCAGTCCGAGACCGGCGGCCGCGGCGTCGACGTCGTCGTCGAACACGTCGGCGCGCCCACGTGGCAGGACTCGCTCAAGAGCCTCACCAAGGGCGGGCGACTCGTCACCTGCGGCGGGACCGGCGGCGGCGCGCCCGAGACGGACATCCCGCGCATCTTCTGGAACCAGCTTCAGATCATCGGCTCGACGATGGCGACGCCGGAGCAGGTCGACGACGTGATGGAACTCGTCTGGGACGGTACCTTCGAGCCCGCGATCCGCGAGGAGCTCCCGATGAGCGAGACGCCGCGAGCCCACGAGATCATCGAGAACCGAGAAGGGTTTGGAAAGGTGGTCGTTCGACCGGACAGCGAACTGTAGAGCGACTGACGCGGCGTTGCGGAGATTCCGCGCTCGAGCGGCGAGTGCTCCAGCCGCGAGCGAACGGCCGCCTCGCGAACCAAGCTCCTCGCCGGTTTTCATCGACGCGTTTGCGCCGGGTGGTGAGCGACCACGCGAGCGAACCCGAGGCTGAAAACGTTCCGTATGAAACCGTGAGGGCTTTCACCACGGACTCGAAACCCTCGATTGTGAGCTCCAGCGACGACGGCGGCGGCTACGTCCACGATCCTTCGGCGTTCGACGAGGACGGGGAGCAAGCGGAGTCGACGGACGACAACTGGCTCGACCGGCCGGCCCATCCCGAAACGACCGACCGGGAGTTCGACTGGCGAGGCTGGGTCGTCGTCGGCATGATCGTCCTCGCGTTTATCGTCGCTCCGGTCGCGATTGTGCTCTGGCCGCCGGGCGTCGGCTACCGCTTTGCGCTGTTGATCCTGCCGTTGTTCCCGGCCTTTTTCCTCGCCGTGACGGCAGTCTGGGCGACGACGCGTCCCTGACCAATAACGACGTGAAAAGCCGATTCGGCGGGTGTGCTTACTGTGTCGGTTCCGACTCGAGACAGTCCTCGAGTCGGTTGACGACGTTCGATCCGTGGATGACGTCGCGGTCGGGACTCTCCTCACAGTCGACGTAGGAAGTCATCGCGTCGGAGAGTCGTCGCGCCTGGGAGCCGGTGAGTACTGTCGTGCCGTCGCCGTCCTCGACTGCATCGAATAGATCGAGCGCCCACGTCGGCGGGGTCTCGTCGTTCTCGAGGGCCTCGTCGACGATGCTCGCGAGGTGGGCGTGGACGGCCCATTGTTCGTCTCTGGAGAGCGTGACTTCGTGCGTCTCGGTTTCCGGTTGTGGGGAGGTCATTTCGTCACACGGACCGATTACGTTGGTCCTCGGGCAACGATACGAAGGGGTCTGACATAAGCCTTGTTGGTTGTTATCATATGTCGTAATTGGACCGGAGGAGGGATGGCCCGGGACTCGGGTCCGACCTCGAAACGCGTGGCTGACGGTGTTCAGTCACAACTGCGGGGATTCCGCGTGTGGTGTCCGCGGTTTCCCGGCCGGAAGTTGGCTACTCGTCTCGAACGTCCCGACGCATCGCGATTTCGAACCACGGGCAGAGTCGAAGCTGCCGGTACCACTCCGGATTCGAGTGCAGTCGCTCGTAGGGCACCCACATCAGCCCGGCCACCTCCTCCTCGTTCGGCTCGAGGCTGCGGTCGGACAGCGTCACCTTCAGTACGGCACAGACTTCGTGTTCGACGCCCGCGTTCTCGAAGTAGCGTTTGTACTCGAAGCGGTCGGTCAGTCGCAGGTCGTCGTACTGGTCGGGCGAGATGCCCAGCTCCTCCTCGAGTCGGACCCGCGTCGCTTCCTCCTGACTCTGGCCTTCGACGGGGTGGGACGCGACGGTGCCGTCCCAGTGGGTGCCCCAGAGACGCTTGTCGGGCGCTCGCTGGGCGAGCAGAATGTTCCCCTCGCCGTCGAAGACGAGCGAAGTGAACGCCCGGTGGCGAATGCCCTCACCCGTGTGGGCCTCGAGTCGGTTGACCAACTCGAGTTCGGCGTCGTCCTCGTCGACGGCGATCACGTCCTGTCCGGCGTTCTCGTGGGGAAGTTCGTCCTGTGGCGTCGTCATACCCGCACAATTGGAGTGACTCTTGAAACCAGTATCGTCTTCCGGCGGGGCTACCCGTCGAAGGGCCAGACATCTCCCGCTCCGTCGGGGTTCGGTTGATCGGTTTCGCCAGCGGAGGTGAGCGCGCGGGTCTCCCGCTCGCCGTTCGATCGAGTCCTGCGCCGAGGATACCGTAGCGACTCGGGTCGATTGATAAAGACGAAAGCACTCGTTCACGTTTGCAGGAATATGTTCGCCGTCGACCTGCACGCGCACACGCGATTCTTCCACGGTCGCCGTCGACTCGGCGATCGGTTCGACCCGTTCGGATTCAGACTGCTCGCCCGCGCCCTCGACCAACGCGGTCTCGACGGCGTCGCGACGACGAACCACGACTACTGTACGGCGTTCTCGTCGCCGCGCGTTACCGCGATCCCCGGCATCGAGGTCTCGACGACCCACGGTCACGTCCTCGTGATCGGCCCGGATCCGCCGACCGAAACGGTCCCGCTCGAGTACACGCCGAGCGAAGTCGTCGAGTTGGCACACGAACGCGGCTGTGCGGCGATCATCGCCCACCCCTACCGGGGAAGCGAACTCGCGGCCGAGCGGTTCGCAGACGTCCCCTTCGATGCGGTCGAGATCAACGGCAAACACCCGCGGACGCGTCCGCTCGTCGAATCCCTCGCCGCGGAGCGCGATCTACCGATCGTCGCCGGGAGCGACTCCCACTTCCCGTTCGAGGGGGGACGAGCGTACACGCGGATCGACGCCGACGCGCTCACGCCGTCGTCGGTCGTCGATGCGATTCGGGACGGACGCGTCGAACCCCGCGTCGCGACCGGCCCGCTCGACGAGCAACTCCGTCGAGGGTATCGGCGGGTTCACGAACGAAAATACCCCGACGACATTCTGGCCCAGTCGCCGGCCGACCTGACGCGTCTCGCTGAGATGCGAGACAGTGCTGGCTCCGCTGAATAACGGAACCGGGTTTCGGTACCTGAGATGGAGTTCCGGATCAGATCCGGTAGCCAAACCGTCCTGCGGCTGTCCCGGCAACCCGGTATCGTAGCCTGTGTGCGTCCACTCCGGAGGTCGAATCGACACTGGGATTACGATCAAATGGCCTGACTTTTCCGAGTCAGCGCGGCTTCGGCTCATTTTACCCTTTTGTCTGCAGGCGAAAGCCGCTCTCGTGGCCGAGAACAGGGCTCACTCCGGCCAAATAATTACGGGGGCGATACACCACTCAGCCCACCAACATATGGGTGTAGGCTAAAATAACTTAACCGCCGTCGACCGGTGAGACGAAGCAGACAACAGATGGCCCAGCAAGTTACAGAGGGGACACACTCGAACCACAGCGAACCGACCGCCGGCACCGTCCAACGGCTGACGGATTCACAAACGGGCCTGACGGCGAACGTTATCGACACCATTCAGGGGATGGACAGGGACCGGTGGAACGACGTCGTCGAACGATCCGAACAGGGGACCGTCTTCCACCGGTACGAGTGGCTCGAGGCGATCGAAAACGCGCTCGACTACCCGGCCAGACATCTCGTCGTCGAGAAGGACACCAATCCTATCGGTCTGTTTCCGAACTTCGTCGCCGACATTCCAAAGACGCCGTTCCAGCGATTGACGTCGATCTATCCGGGTTTCGGCGGTCCGCTACTGACGACGGATGTGTCCGATTCGCTTTCGCTCATCGTCGATGCGATTCCGGAACTGTGTGACAACCGAACGATCGTTCACGAGATCCGGGCCTGTAACACGAACTTTCTCCGCTACAACGACTTCCTCGAGTCCGAAGGATACGACTCCAGTCGTGTCGGGGGGCGGTTCGTGCTGAATCTCGCCAGAGGGTACGACGCGGTCTTCGACGGGATGACGAGCTCTAAACGCCGGGCGATTCGACGAGGCCGCGAAACCGACCACGAAATCGTCGAAGCGGAACTCTCGCAGACGAACCTGGTCCGCTTTCACGAGAAGTACAAACAGCACATGGAGAGCGTCGGCGGGAAAGTCTACCCGCTCGAGTTCTTCGAGGAGCTGTCGGCGATGGAGGACCGAATCCTGCTCTTACAGCTATACGTCGAGGGCGAGTACGCCGGCGGCTTCTTCGAGTTGCTCAACGACGAACAGGATACGGTCCACGGGTTCTTCGCCGGCGTTCCCGCCGAATACTTCGAGTACCACGCGTCGGAACGGCTCTACGACTACGTGTTCCAGTGGGCGATCGAGAACGGATACGACACTTACGACTTCGGCGGCGGCGGCGCGGACTTCGAGGACGGCGCGTTCCAGTTCAAAGAGGAGTTCGGCGGCGAACTGATCCCGAACATCTACTGGGAGCGCGGCACCGGACCGACCTGGAAGGTGGTCGAGACCGGCCGATCGTTGTACAACCGGTACAACCGATAGATCGATAGCTGGCCTCGAGGGGTCACGGTCGGCTCGCACGGGTGGACTCGTCAATCGATACTCGAGCGTCGTCGCTCACCGAGTTGCCGAACTGTCGAGTCGCTGACCACCAACCGATTACCCGAGCTCTTCGTCGAGAATCAGCCGCGTCTTCGTGCTCACGACCTCTTCTTGATCGCGGGCTTTCGTGATGAGATCGTTCACTCCGCGCGTGTCCGCGGCGTCGACGACGAGCACGATGTCCTGTTCGCCCGAGACCATCCAGACGAAGTCGACTTCTTCCCACTCGGCGATCCGTTCCGAGACCGCTTTGGTGTCGACGTCGACCGCGACGCCGATCTCGAGCATCGCCTTGACGTTGCCCGTCCGGGTCGAAATCGTAAAGCGTTCGATGACGTCGTCGTCCATCATCCGCTCGACACGGTTGCGGACGGTTCCCTCGCTCGTTCCGACCTCGTCGGCGATCTCGGTGTACGGTGTCCGGGCGTCTCGCCGGAGGATATCGAGAATCTGTCGGTCCAGGTCGTCCATGGAGATGCGTGACTATGCGGAACGGGCACTTACCGATTACGAATTTCGTAACTCAGCTTCGAAGACAACACTTATGCCGGTCGCTCCAATACGTAGATCGTAATGACACCAGCCTACGTTGCACTGGAGGGTGGCCACGTGATCGAGGGACGTGGTCGTGCTCCGGGAACGGCCCGTGGCGAACTCGTGTTTACCACGGCCTACACTGGCTACGAGGAAAGTCTCACTGACCCATCCTACGAGGAGCAAATTCTGACCTTCTCGTACCCGCTAATCGGCAACTACGGCGTCCGGGAGGAGCGGTTCGAGTCCGATCGCGTCCACCCGCGTGCGGTGCTGGCAAAGGAACTCACCGAAGACGTCACCGAATGGCTCGCGAGCGAGGGCGTCCCGGCGGTCGACCACCTCGACACCCGAGAGGTCGTCACCGACATCCGCGACGGCGGCGCCATGAAGTGTGGCATCGCCGTCGGCGAGGACGTCACCGAGGACGACGCCCTCGAGCAACTCGAGGCCTGCAAGGCGATGAGCGACCACACCGAGATCGGCGCGCAGGTCAGCGTCGACGAACCGGTCGTCCACGGCGCGGACAACGACGGCGACACCGTCGCCCTGATCGACTGCGGTGCAAAGGGGTCGATCGTCGACTCGCTGCTCGCCCGTAACGCAACGGTCCACGTCCTCCCACACGACGCGAGCGCCCACGATGTCGAGGCCGTCTCCCCCGACATCCTGTTCATCTCGAACGGTCCCGGCGATCCCGCGAACTACGAGCAGGCGATCAACCTCGTCGATACCTTCGTCGAGGACACGCCCGTCGCCGGCATCTGTCTCGGGCAGCAGATCGTCGCCGAAGCACTCGGCGGCACCACCGAGAAGATGACCTTCGGCCACCGCGGCGTCAACCAGCCCGTCCTCGATCTCGAGTCCGGGCAGGTCGTCATGACCACCCAGAACCACGGCTACACCGTCGCCGATCCGGGCGACCACCTCGAGGTCACCCAGATCAACGTCAACGACGACACGCCGGAAGGAATCGACGGCATCGAGTACGACGTCATCACCCGTCAGTACCACCCCGAAGCCAACCCCGGCCCGGAGGACACCCTCGACTTCTTCGACGACGTCCTCGCGATGGCCGAGACGCGAAGCCAGCGAGCCGTTCCCGCCGACGACTGAGACGGATTGCTGTAACTATGTACCGCCGATCATCAGGGACGGGGGCGGTGATCGGCGGTAATTGACTACAGTAAACCGTGTGAGACGGGCTGCCATATCGATATCCTGATTTTGATGTTTTTCGCGTCTCCGATGTCTCCGGTGTCTCAACGAACCCACGGGACGGGTTGGGACCGCCGCTGACGTGCACCCCCTGCGTGTAGCACTATCGATGCTCGTTTTGTCGTTCGGCTCTACCGACACGTCTTCGATATTCTCGAGTTGGTGAGCACCGTCACTATCCGTTCGCTGTAACCGAGACGATGCCGTTCAATCGGTGAACCGATACACCACCGTCACGGTCGCGCTGACGCTGACGGGATCGGCGTCGATTTCGGTCGGCGGTGCGGCGTCGTCCGCGTCCGTCGTCTCCGCGGCGACGTCGTACCGCGTTGCCCGTACTCGAACGTCGTCGGTCGTGACCGCTACGGTCTCGACGAGTTCGCCGCCGCGGTTGTCGGCGACGTGTGCCGCCTCCGCATCGGCGTTTGCAAGCGCCTCGTCGATCGCAGCCCGGCGGCGTTCGTCCCGCGTTTCGTCCTGCAGCGTGAAGTTTACCCGGCCGATGTCGTCGGCACCCGCCGCGACCGACGCGTCGATCACTTCGCCGACGCGATCGGTCGTCTCGAGGGTGAGATCAAACGAGTGGGCCCCTTCGAATCCGTCGCTTTCCCGACCACGTGCCGGATGTACCCGATACTGGCCTTCCTCGACGTTCTCCTCGGGAATCCCGAGCTCGTCGAACGTTTCGCGGAGCTGTTGGGCTCCCTCCGCCAGCTCGTCGGTAACCGCCTCGGCGCTCTCTCCCGACGCGGTGACACCGACGCTGACGACCGCCCTATCCGGCTCCGCTTCGACGCCGCCACTCGCGCTGACGGTGATCTCTCGCCCGTTCGTCTCCGTTTCGGAACCAGTTTCCGCCTCGGTGCTACCGAGGACATCGGTCGTACAGCCTGCCGTCGCCGCCGCGACGCCGACGCCCGACGCCGCGAGGAACTGTCGTCGATCCATACTGGGCGATCACCCGGCGGCGAGAAATAGTCCCGCCTAGCTCAAACGCTGATTTGACCGTCTCCAGGAGACAGTCAGCCGCTCTCGAGCCCATCGAACGCGTAATCGGGGCGGTTCGTCACCAGCGAGTCGGGTTCCGCCTCGAGAGGCTGAGAAACGCCGAAACCAGATGTAATGCGTAGTGGCTGCACGCCGACTCGGAACCACACGCCGGCGCGCCGGTCGCCAGTCCCAACCTCACGACTCGCTGAAACGCGAATCCGGGTTTTCGCGATTCGAGACGGCACGCAAACGGTTATGGATTGCACGATTGTACTCGGAACTGATAGATGTCTGGGGATCGATTACTCGTTCCGGTGGCGAACCCGGAGACCGCCGACCGACTGCTCGACACCGCGATCGACGTCGCTCGCGATCGCGACCTCGAGATTCTCGTCCTTCACGTCGTTGGCGTCCCGATGCAACTCTCGCTCGAGCAGGCGCGTCGGTCGATGGACGTCGAGGAGGGTGAGTCGGTCGTGGAGTACGCCGTCGACCGGACACGCCAGCGAGATGTCTCGGTGACCGGCCGGGTCCGTTTCGGCCGCGACGTTGCCGGAAGCGTCCTGAGCGTTGCCGAACAGGAGGACGTCGAGACGATTCTGCTCGGCTGGCGAGGCCGTCCGCGCCGCCGCGACGTCATTCTCGGGAGCTACATCGACGAGGTGCTGGCGAACGCGCCGTGTGACGTGCTGGTCAAACGGATCGACCGCGAGGGCGGTGACGTTTCGTCGGTACTGGTCCCCGTCGCTGGCGGCCCCCACACCGAGTACGCCGCCGAAATTGCCGGCTCCCTCGCTCGCGGGCAGGGCGCCAGCGTCGAACTCGTTACCGTCGTTTCGCCGGACGCCGACGAAGAAGCCGTCGCCGACGGCCGGTCGCTGTTGACCCGCACGTCTCCCGCTCTGGGCGCAGTGGAGTCGGTCGGTGAAACAGTCCTTCGGGGTGACGATGTGGTCGAGACGATCGTCGACCGCTCGCGGGACCACGACGTGACGATCATCGGTGCCGCGGAGAACGGACTCCTTCGACGGGTGCTGGTCGGTTCGGTTCCGCAGGCGGTGGGCCGCGAGGCCGACGGTGCCGTCGTCATGGCCAAGCGCCATCAGGGACTGCCGAAGGCGCTGTGGCGACGACTTCGCGACCGGCTGTGACTTCTCCCCCGACTAAAGTCGTGGGATTTCTCCTCGAATTTCTGTAATGTCACGTCTCCC
The DNA here is from genome assembly GCF_009834785.1 of Natronorubrum halalkaliphilum. Taxonomy (GTDB): domain Archaea; phylum Halobacteriota; class Halobacteria; order Halobacteriales; family Natrialbaceae; genus Natronorubrum; species Natronorubrum halalkaliphilum. Next base: position 3,392 of record NZ_WUYX01000053.1, on the reverse strand, counting down.
GCGCGCTCTGATACGTTTGCTGTAGGTGGGTACCGGTGGTACCACAGGCCGTCGACGGGTACGCCGATAACTCGGTACAGCTGTCCGTATCAGTCGTGTCTGAACGACCGCTGGCCCGTAAACGCCATCGCAATCCCGTGTTCGTCCGCGGCTTCGATCACGTCGTCGTCGTTAACCGAGCCGCCGGGCTGGACGACCGCCTCGATGCCCGCTTCGGCCGCCTCCTCGATACCGTCCGGGAACGGGAAGAACGCGTCCGAGGCCATCACGGCTCCCTCGGCGTCTTTGCCTTCCGCGTGCTCGTCGGCTTTCATCGCTGCGAGACGAACCGCGTCGACGCGGGAGACCTGCCCCATCCCGACGCCGACCGTCTCGGTCCCCTTCGTGAAGAGGATCCCGTTCGATTTGACGTGTTTGAGCGTCTGCCAGGCGAACACCATCGACTCGAGTTCCTCGTCGCTCGGCTCGCGTTCGGTGACGACCTCGAGGTCGTCGACCGAAATCGACTGGAGATCACGTTCCTGGACCAATCGGCCGCCGACGAGCGGTTTTTCGGTAAACCGCTCGCTGCGCTCGCCGAGCTCTCCAACGTCGAGGACTCGCAGATTGTCCTTCTCGAAGAGCACCTCGAGGGCGTCCTCGGTGTACCCCGGCGCGACGACGACTTCCTTGAACGAGTCGACAATCCCCTCGGCGGTCGCGGCGTCACACTCCCGGTTGAGCGCGACGATGCCGCCGAAGGCGCTCATCGGATCGGTCGAGAGCGCCTTCTCGTAGGCCTCGGCAAGCGAGTCGGCGGTCGCACAGCCCGCGGGGTTCGTGTGTTTGATCACCGCGGCGGCGGGTTCGTCGAACTCCTTGATGAGATTGAGCGCGCCGTCGGCGTCGTTGTAGTTGTTGTAGGACAACGCCTTCGCGCCCTCGTTGAGCTGATCGGCGTGGACGACGCTGGCCTCGTTGGTGGTGTAATCGGCGTAGACCGCGGCGTCCTGATGCGGGTTTTCGCCGTAGCGGAGGGTATCGGCTCGGTCGTCGGAAACGATCCGGCGAGCCGGTAGTCCGTCGTGATCGTCGCCGCCGGCGGTCGCCACGTCTGCGTCGACCGAGACCTCGCCCGACTCGAGATCGACGTCGATGTTCCCCTCGGCGAACCACTTCACGGCCCGCGGGTACGCGCGGAACTCGCCCTCGTAGAGCACGCGCTCTTTGAGCGTCTCCTCGTCGTCGCCCTGATAGACCGGAATCGGCTCCTGGGTGACGATCGGGCCGCCGTCGACGTTCTCGTCGACGACTTCGCCCTCGTCGTCGGTCGCGTCCGTGACGACGTGGACCGTACAGCCCGTGACCGAGACGTCGGCCTCGAGCGCGTCGCCCCAGGCGTCTATCCCGGGGAACGACGGCAGCAGGGAGGGGTGGACGTTCAGCGTCGTCGGGGTCTCGGAGAGGAAGGTATCCGAGAGGATGCGCATGTAGCCGTCCAGACAGACCAGTTCGAAGTCGTACTCCGAGAGGGCCTCGAGTACCGCTCGCTCGTGCTCGCTGCGGCTCATCCCGTCCTCGAGCGGGACGACTTCGGTCGGAATCTCGCGCTCGGCGGCGGACTCGAGTACCGGCGCGTCCTCGTCGGTGGTGAGGACGACGGCGAGTTCGGCCCCGCCCGGCGCGCGGTCGGCGATGTTCAACAGGTTGCGCCCTCGGTTGCCGGCCATCCCGGCGATTCGGGTCATGGTCGAACTCCCGCCCGCGAAGGGCAAAGTGGTTGCGGTCTCGACCACCGGAATATGCATGTTCGTGTATCATAACGTCGGTATGGTCGGTGTCCCTCAGCGAGATATGCACACTCGTGGCCTGGGAGGGGCCGGGTTTCGATACCCTTTTGGACCGTGCTGGAAAGAGTCGCACAATGACCGACACCGACGCCCTGTACGCCGTCTCGCCGCTGGACGGCCGCTACGGAAGCCGGACCGCACCGCTGTCGCCGTACGCGAGCGAAGCCGCGCTCATGCGCGCTCGCGTCCGCGCCGAGGTCGAGTATCTCATCGCGCTCGCCGACTGCGAGGCGACGTCGCTGGAACTCGACCTTGAAGAGCGCCAACAGCTCCGCGGACTGTACGAGCACTTCGCCGAGGAGGACGCGCGGCTGATCAAGAAACTCGAGACGGAGGGCCACGCCGGCTTCGACGCGACGAATCACGACGTCAAGGCCGTCGAGTACTTCGTCCGCCACAACCTGCCGGCGGACAGCGACGCCTCGGCCTGGATCCACTTCGGGTTGACCAGCGAGGACGTCAACAACCTCGCTCACCGGCTGCTCGTCCGCGACGCCGTCGACGAGGTGCTCTTGCCGGAACTGTACGACGTCCGCGAGACGCTGGCCGACATGGCCCGCGAGTACCGAGACCTTCCGATGCTGGCCCGCACCCACGGCCAGCCCGCGACGCCGACGACGTTCGGCAAGGAGATGGCCGTCTACGCGGCCCGTCTGGGCCGCACGACGGGACGCGTTCGACGGGCGACCGACGGTCTTCGGGGGAAACTCGGCGGTGCGTCCGGGACCTACGCCGCCCACCACGCGGCCTACCCCGACGTCGATTGGTCGGCCTTCGCGGCGGAGTTCGTGACCGGACTCGGTCTCGAGTTCGAACCGCTCACGACGCAGGTCAACCCCTGTGATGACCTCGCGAGCGTCTTCGACGCCTTCCGCGGCGCGAACGACGTCCTGCTCGACCTCGATCTGGACATGTGGCTCTACGTCTCCGATCGCTACCTCGGACAGGAGGCTGTCGAGGGCGAAACGGGCTCCTCGACGATGCCCCACAAGGTCAACCCGATCGACTTCGAGAACAGCGAAGGGAACCTCTCGAAGGCCAACTCCGATCTGGCCTTCCTCGCGGACTACATCACCACCTCGCGGCTCCAGCGGGACCTCTCCGACTCGACCGTCAAGCGAAACATCGGCGCCGCCTTCGCCCACTGTCTGATCGGCTACGGGAAAACGGCCGCCGGCCTCTCGAAGGTCGTTCCCACCGAACAGGTCATGCGCGAGGACCTCGAGTCGACCCCCGAGATCATCGGCGAGGCCGTCCAGACGATCCTCCGCCGCGAGGGCCAAGAAGACGCCTACGAGCGGGTCAAAGCGGTGACCCGCGGAAAGGACGTCACGCTCGAGGACTTCAGAGAGATGTTCGACGATCTCGAGGTCGACGAGGACGTTCGCGAGGAACTGCACGCACTGACGCCCGCGGGCTACATCGGCGTCGCGAGCGAGTTGGTCGACGACCTCGAGTGACTTCTCCCACGACTGAAGTCCTGTCTCTTACCCACAAATCCTATCGCCGTAGTTCGTGGAGACAGAGACCAAGATGCAGAGCGGTTCACAAAGTCGGTGGACA
>NZ_WUYX01000052.1 GCF_009834785.1 Natronorubrum halalkaliphilum | reverse complement strand
CGATTGCGATCACCAACTACGAGCGAGGACACGATCCAGGACGTGAGAAACTCAAACTATGAGTTGGATTCTATGACACGCTCTCAGGGCTTGCTGTTCCGATATCGTTCGCAGCTCCGAGTTCCGCGTGAATCTGATCAAGATACTCGTTCACGTGCTCTCGAGCAGGCTCTTGTGCGATTGATCCGACCGTATCAGTGACTGTCCCCACGATATCACGTGAGATCGTCTGCCGGTTCTCTTTCAACGCGGTTCGGGCGTCGTTGAGATCCACGACTCGCTGCAACCTGTCCTTGTACGACCCACTCGTCACCTCCTCCTTCGTCAACGAATTCAACACATCCAGATACTCCGGGAACTCACCCAATTCAAACCGCGCGACTTGCTGTCGCTGCACCTCATCATCCGTCGAAATATGCGTCCGATACACCTCATATACTTCACCGTTCGTCAGCACCCCGAGTTCGACGTTATCTAACGCAAGATACTCCGTGATCTGACTCCGGTGACCATCTAACCCCGTCCCAGGGGATTTCGCTTCGACGAAGACCTTAGACACACCGTCATCGAGCAACGCGTAATCCACGATATTAGTGTTGTGCTCCCCAAACTGGTACTCTATCCGCCCATCCAACGGAATCTCCCACCCCAGTAACCGAATAAAATCCGTGATGATCGCCGCCTTCGTCTCCTCCTCATTCAAATCCGGATTCTGAGCCAATAACTCCGTTTTCTCCTCAGCAAACTCCCGTACCTCCTCCGCTCTTAACGGTGACGAAGAATCAGTTGCCGTTCCCATTGCTTCTAACAACACTAATGAAGGAAGACATAAATAAGGTTTCAAGTCACGTCTTACACATTCCAACCCGCGTTGTCCGCTATTGGTACGGAGAATAGAACACTAAGTCATGTACACATAATTCTGCTCTGTTGAATAGCGATCTAATCCGCCGATATCACTAGCTTAGAAGGATGAAGCCGAGGAATTCGATTCTGTCTATGGAA
>NZ_WUYX01000007.1 GCF_009834785.1 Natronorubrum halalkaliphilum | reverse complement strand
CGGAGAACGGATTCGGCTCTGACTCGTCGGTAAATCACACTTCAGCGCCGGTTAGCTGAGACTGATTTGTGAGGTACTGAACCTCCGATCGATTAAGAGTTCCACCGTAGGAGGCGTTCTATGATTCTTTTTTAGTAGAAGGGTTGAGGAACGGAGGCAATCTCCTTGAGACCAGTGAGTGAGTGGAACGGTTTTTACCTTATCAGGACGCACGTATCACTATCCCGTGTCTGAGAGCTCTGAGGTGACGTGGCAGACCTATTTCGGCTTTAGCGACCCGTACGAGAATCAAAACGACGTCATCGAGAATATCATCGACACAGCCCAGGACTCTGGATACTTGGCGATGGAAGGCCCGTGCGGAACGGGGAAAACGATGGCCTCGCTGACCGCAGCCAGCTATCTCATCCGAGAGACCGACCAGTTCAACAACGCTATCGTCGTCACCCCGGTGAAACAACAGCGCCAACAATTCGTCGAGGATCTCCGAGTCATCAACAGCCAGTTAGAGGAGCCGCTTGCCGGCGTTGCACTCGTCGGGAAACGAGATCTGTGCCCGTACGGACGCGAAGACGTGTTCCCTGACGGGAGCAGTGTTCAGGAACGATGTGATGACCTTAGAGAGGCAACTGCTGACCTCGTTAGCGAAGACAGCAACCTCAAAGTCCAACAGCAATTCGAAACGGACGCGACGCCGGACTCATCACCGATTCCCGAGGAGGAGAAATGGTGGGATCCAGCGAAAGGCCGGGTGCTCGTTGAGAACGCGCAACGAGATCCGATGGACGAGGATGCTTCACCCCTCCATACTGCTGGCAGGACTGCGCCGTACGCTCGAAACCAACCATCGACGACCCCGGAAATGACGGAGTCAGGGAACCGCCAACTGTACTGCCCGTTCGAGGCGGACTGGTACGGCCGTGACAAAGGCTCCCCGGTAACGTTCGAATCGGGGGACAACCACGTTGTCACGACCGAGGAACTCCTTCCGAATGCCGTCGAAATCGGAACCTGTCCTCACCGTGCGATGACCGTGCTCATGAAGAACGCGGACATCGTGGTTGGAAATTACAACCATCTCTTCGACGACGCTAGCCGCCATCTCACCGCCCCGATACTCGATGAGCAGACGCTCGTTATCATCGACGAGGCCCATCGGATGGAGGAACGCGTCCGAGACCTTCTTACAGACACGATCGGGTATTACACAGTCAAACGCGCTAAGAACGATCTTGAACAGGTTCTCCGGCCGGCGCGTCAGGGACCGCAAAACAAACGCGATATCAAGGCGCGGCTTGCGGCACATGACGTCCCGTTCGAGGCCGTCGAGACTGCTGAAGCGTTCTACGACGACGTGATGGAGTGGTTTGAGACTCAGGTGGACGACGAACTCCGGGACCAATTTGAGCAGTATGGAACTGGCTTGTCGTGGAACTCGCTACCGGACGAGGATATTGAGGTGCCGCTCCGGGATCCAGATGAACCTGAACCGGATGAGTTCACGCGCTGGGCTGAACAGGTCGGGTACGGCGGAGACACGTTCCGGATGCTAAGCAAGGTCGGACTCGCCGTCGAACAAGCATTAGAGCAAGAAGACATTGACCGGGACTGCGTCTGCACCGCTGTTGGAGCGCTGTTCGGGCAGTGGTGGGAACGCGACCACGTCGACTACTTCAGAGAAATCGAATTGGAGTATTCGAGGAAGGACGATCGAGATGTCGAAAAGCCGTGGATGAATTACTACAACGCGTCGCTCGTGATGTACAACTGCATGCCGTCGGAGAAAATCAAGGAAATCCTTGACGAGTTCGGCGGCGGCGTCCTCATGAGCGCGACTCTCGAACCGCTCTCTATCTTTGAGGAAGTCACCGGATTAGAAGAGTTGGCGACTGATGAGGAGGAACCGCGAGTCGTCTCCTCACGCACGTATGATCTGACGTTTCCTGAGGAGAACCGTGCCAGTTGGATCGTTGACGTCGAAGCGTTCAAAAAGCGGAATCGGGGCGAACCCGCGCTTGAAAATACGAACAGTACACGAGAGCGTTATGCCTACGTTGCACGAGAAATCGCACGCAGTCACGGGAACATCCTTCTCGCATGGCCAAATTATTCCGAAGCCGAATGGGCGGCGAACCGCCTTCGAGAAGAAATCGAGAAACCAGTCCTGCTCGACCAGTCATCGAGCCACGAGGAGACCAGGGAACTGAAACGCGAATTCGTCCACGGCGAGCCAAAAGTCCTCGTGACGAGTACTCGCGGTACGTTAACTGAAGGCGTCGATTACGAAGGTGATGAGCTGCACACGTGCGCCGTATTCGGGATCCCGCTGGTGAATATCGGATCACCCAGAGTCCGAGCCGTCCAATACGCGTACGGTGACCGATTCGGAGCAGAGAACTCCTTCACGTACGCACTGACGATCCCCGCAGTTCGACAAATTCGCCAAGCATTCGGTCGAGTCATTCGTGGACCGGACGAACGCGGTGTGCGAATCGTCGTCGGCGAGCGATTCGTTCCTGACACTCTGCACTCTGTTTACGAGTATTTCCCAGAGAAGGAGCGGGAAGAGTTTGTGCGGATGAAACCCGATTTCCTGGCATCACAGTTTAGGGATTTCTGGGAGAGCTGAACAGATCTCAATCCGTTTCTTGGTCCACTATACCGCGATACAGAACCACATTTCTATACCACACCTATGTTCTACAAACCAGGTACACCGTTGTGTTACATGAATAAATCCGGGAGCGATGAACCCGCTCTCTTATACACAGAAACTAAACGTGGTGCTACGATGCAGGGCCAGAGAGCCCTTCCTCTTCGTCGTCTGGTTCTACTGTTATTGAAACGTGGATATCATCGGAAGGGTTGAGTCCTTCTGCAAATGCAGCTCCCATTCTAATACTCAATTCAAGTCCTACCGGTTGGAACGCTTCATAGAAGAATGCCGAAATCCGCGCCCAGAGAATAAAATCTTCCATAGCCTCATCTGTTGGGTTCTCCTTGAACATCTCCTCCTGAAAGAAGAGCCCAGAAATGGGTTTCTTATCAAACCAATCCGACCGCTGGAGGATTGCGAGATCGGTGAGTGCCTTCTTCACACCTTCTTCGAGATACCACTGGTAGGCCTCTGTTGGTTCTTGCTCTCCATTCATCGAATCAAGAATCGACTGGACATCATACCCGTCCAAGAAACCACTCAACTCGCCTTGCGCTAATTCTCTAATCTCCGCTTCGTTCGGATCATCGGGAATCGGGAACCCACAGTTCCCGCAGTAATTTGCTTCGGACATCGACAGGTCTTCTCGACAGCGGATACACGTTCCCATACCGCTTCTTAACCGATATAGGACATAAATTAAGACCCCAAGCTTCAATAGTGGCAATTGGATGACTATTGCTGAACTACATAATCATAGCGTAGGAAGAGGAGTTCATGGCTGAACAGGTTTCCTCTCGCACAGTTGGCGCAGTCCCAACTGATCTCGACACCATTGCGGATGTCTTCCAGAACCACTATTCATACTATCAATCCCTCGACGGGGAAGTCGCTCACCAGCAGCAGACTGGTGAAACTCAGATTCGACGCGAATACTCTGGTCGAGTAGTGTTCGAACTGCTACAAAATGCGCTCGATCGTGCCGATGAAACCGTTGTAGTCCGGCTCGCAGAATCTTCGCGTGATGACGGTGCTTACGAGTTACTCGTAGCGAACGATGGCGATGGGATCCGTGTTGACCCATCGTACGACTATGAGAATCCGCCTGACGCCGGCGGATCTGATCGTCGCCGTCCGGATTTCAACGCACTCTGTTCGCTGCACACGTCGAACAAATCCCCGGACGAAAGCATCGGCACCAAAGGTATCGGATTCCGCTCTGTTTTCGCCCTTGGAACGCATGTTCGCGTCTGGAGTAACATCGACACCACGTCAGACTCTGCGTGGTGGGGGCTGGAAATGCACTCACCGCTTGATCAAACTACGTGGGTCAATCGCAGCGAGACGCCCGCTGTCGATCGAGGCCAGGACCGGTTTCTCAATGGCACGGTACCGCGTCTCGATGACGCAGAACCACGGCCGAGCTACCACTTCCCACTTCCGCTCTACACTGACACCCAACCAGAACCGGTCGAGAATGCCGAGGAACTTTCGACGGCTATCGTCGTCCCAATCCCTGAAGCACAGTACTCGACGCTGCGTGATCGCGTTGCGGAATTCAAATCCCACCACTTGCACTTCGTTGGTCTTGACCCTGACCGACGTGATATCACCGTTTCTTTTGAAACGCCGAGCGACGACCCACCATCATTCCAGCGTACTACCTGGCCCTCGACAGTTACCTCCGAAGTCACCCCGAAACGGCGCACAATCGCCGCGTACACCTCCTCAGCATTAGCTGCCGATGCCGAGCAAGCCGACCACGATGTTAAGGAACCAGGAGCTGCGATCGCCTGGCCTCCAACCCCGACGCGTGGTGGCGACGGCACTAGCAGCGACAACGCCACGTCAGCCAGTATCTACGGATACCTCCCAACGTTGATCGACGCCCCGTTTGGTGTTGATATTCACGGTGACTTCCAACTCAGCATTGACCGGACAAACATCAGGCTTGACGACGACCAAATGGGCCCGTACAATCGGAAGCTCCTGGAAATCGCTGCCGAGCTGCACCTCCTCCGAGCAATCCGAACTGTCGATGCTGATCTGGAACACGCCATCGAATGGACACGGATCCAGCCCTCTACGGTCACCGAAACCACCCCTGCAGCGACGCCCCAGCAGCGTCGTGACTTCTGGCAGTTCCTGAACCCAACCCAAGGCGACTCCGATGCCGCCGCACACGTTATTACCCATCTCAAAACCCTGCTGTTCCCCGGCGAAAGCAAAGACACCGCAACGTACACCCATTGGGCAGCCCTGGCGAACGCCTATTTCGAAGCCCAAGACGAGTGGCCGATTGAAACGTTCGAGCAGTTCTGGGCCGCTTCTACAGCCTGGATCGACCAGCTTTGCTCGACAAAAACCCGGCAGAAAAACTGGCGACGAACCGCACTCGCCCTCTGTAACGCCCTCCGCGAACACCACGCTACCGTCGCCCCAGTCGTCCTCACCAACGAGTCAAATGAAACAGACAGCTCAACGGCAGTGTCAGCTGTGCCGCTTCCAGACCGCGCTGACAGCGATCACCCTACCGGACACCAACACCGTCATGACCGGAAACTGTTCCTACAAAGCACCGATGCCTCAAGTCTCACCCTTCCGACAGCACTGACAGCCGACGACCGCGCCGTCACCACGTTCGATTTCGCGTCCGATCTGTACTCCCGGTCCCCAAATGCACTCAACACTACCCCGTTCAACCGATGGGAAGTCCTCCAAGAACTCCGACAACTTCCGAACGCCTCCGTCGCAGATTGGTCCGGATCGCCACTCGCAGAAACCACCGACGAAGCCGTCGCTCGCCAGCAAGAACTCATCTCATTCGCCGCAGAGCTCTATCTCCTCGACACCGGGACTAGCCACGACACGCCGACCAGCCTCACCCAGAACGGTCCCGGCTGGCGCGCACTCCCAGCCCCAAGCGACGCCGCCCGTCGCGCCGGCCGCGCCATCGCAACACTGTACCTCCCAACAACAGACGAGAAATGGGCACCCGCCCGTCAACTCACCCGAGCCGACGTTGATGAGGATCGTCTCGGTGAACTTTCAGAGGAACTCTCACTAGACGACTTCCTCACGTTCCTCGGCGTCGCCCCCGCACCACCTCACGAAGACGCACCTGCAATCACTCTTGTCGAAGGTGGTTCCGAAAACGGCGTTGTCCCTCGTAGAGACACACCACCGGCACTCACCGCTCCGGGGCCCGGTACGATGAACCTCTCCCTCGGCGACCTTCCCCCGAACCACGACGCCAACACACCCGATGGATGGTACGATGCGATCACGGCAGCCGAGCCGTGGCTACAACCGCTGTTGGACGCCGAACACGTCGCAGCTCAGACCGGCGAAGAAGGCGCTGAAGACGATGACGTCATTCCGGATCGAATCGATCTGTTAGATCCACTCGGCGAACGGGCATGGTACCCGGTAGATGACACCAGCCGCGTCTACGCGTCCCCACCAGCAACCACCGAGAACGTAGCCGGAATCCCACCGCGAGACCTGACGTTGCTGTCCGCCCAGCAACCCTATCTCGCTGAACTCCTGTGGTCCGTCGATCAAGCCGCAGTCAACGACGAACTATTGATCACACTCGGTGCCATCGATGGCACGGCACGCGAGGACCTCGCTGCTGCAAACGCAGCCCCAGCTGTCCGACTGTTAACGCAACTTCGTACGCACACGGATCCAACTGCGTTCGCCGACACACCGAGTATCCGCGATGCGTACACGGGCCTCTTCGAACGAATTCTCGACGCAATCGTTCGGAATGGGCCTTCCCAGCCCACCAGTAACGACCTTGCAGTCCTCACGTACCGACCGGCCGGTGAACAACGGGCACTCTCGACACGCCGGCTCGAATGGCGGTCCCTTGCCGACCTTGATGCAGACCCAGCCTGGATCGCCGCCTCCCCCGCCGATCAAGAAACCATGCGGCGATGCTTCCCGGACGAACGCCTCGTCACCGCCACCATCGGCCCGGAACTCCTCGATGACTATCAGCCACTGGCTGACTACGGCGTTACCATCGAGGAAACCGTGCAATTCGATGCCTTTGACGAACCTGACCACGATCGTGCCGTCGCCGGTGAAGACGTGGCGTCGACGATCGCCGATGAACTCGCCGAAATCGTGCCGAGTCTATTGGCACTCGCGGACGCCGATCAACACCTTACTGTCAATCTCACCGACGACGTTGAACAATGGGGCCCCGACGTATTCACCCCGGTCAGCAACGTCTGGCTCGAATATACCGCGACCTTCGGCACCGAAACCACCCGAACCACGACGAAACACAAAAACGACGACGGAATCGCCCTGCTCAACGCTGATTCCGCCAGCGGCGAAGAACCGGCGACAAGACGAATCATCTTCGACACAACCAGTGACGGCGACCGCCCGCCGTTAGCCGCGTTCGGCCGACCGCTGGCCGAGCTCCTGCTTGAGGACCACCACTCACAGGCTGCCTCACTCTTCGAACGCGCACTCCAAACCTACGAAACTGATCCCGAAGACCTCGACCAACTCCTCGACCGTCGTGATGCGACACCACTCGTTGAAACATACGAACACCGAATCAACCCCCTCGACACCGACCAACGAGACGCGCTACTCACCAAAACCGAGAAGGCACTCAACACGTTCAACATCGAACTCCAGACTACTGCCGTCACACGCCTCCGAACACTCACCCCAGCAGACCTCCAACCGACGCCAGAAACCCCACAGGATTTGTCTGAGGCAGTAATCAACGAAGAATTCGGTCAAATCGAGCTATCCACCCAACAGGAACCATTCCGACCCGCGGTACACTGTCGAACGGAGAACCAGCGCCGCTGGAACGAGTGGTTTGACACGTACCAAGAACACCTGGTTCCATACCTCCTTGACCTCCTCCAGTCTACCGTCTTGGAAGATATCGAGGAAGACTCCCTCACAGACCGACTCCACGAGTATATCGCAACGACGGAACTTCAGCAGCTGCAGTTCCAGCCTGACGCAGCCGTCCAGCACTGGCTCACCAAGGAAGGTGTTCCTGGCGCTGACATCCATGATGACCTTATCGAGGAAGCCAGCCAGTTCATCCCGGAGTACAAACGTGTCACAACCGTAACGAACGCAACTGATATCGATAGTAGCTGGTCACGGCACTCCCTTTCCGACCCGGAACCCTCCATGCAGGAAACCGGGACCGTTGACCAATCCGACGTGTTCGACCGTATGCGGAGCCAGAAAACCGTCGGGACGAACGCCGAACACGCCGCTCTCGAAACCATCACCGAACAAACGCACAACATTCTCGACGAGACTCGTGACCAATCCACGGTCGAAACGATTCACGGCCCCGTACAGGACGCATGGGACGTCCTGTACTGGCCCATCCCGGATGGTGGCGTCACTGCCAGTAACCTCACCTCCGCACAGCAAACCTATGAAGAAACCGGGAACCGCGACGATCTCAAAGCGGGGCTGCACCTTGCTAACGTCTGGGACGGTGCTGGCTACGACCTTCTCGGCCTCGAACGCGACTCAGAAAACCGTGTCCAACCAGTCCGATACGAAATCAAAGCAATCTCCGCAACTCGCCCAGTCGTCGGCCTACACCTGACGAGCAAGCAACTCGCCGTCTACGAAACCGTCCGTGATGATGAGAACGACGACCAAAGATACGCTGGTGACTGGCAACTCTGGGGTGTTGAAGACGACGGTACCGCGACTGAATTCACCGACACCCTAGACGAACTCCCCAACGATGCCCTCGACAAACTTCGGACCGAAGGCTTCGAACACGACGGACTTATCCTCCGCGTCACCCGCACCGAACCCACCAATTGACGAGTCAGTTACCAGGCGATCCGGCTCTGTTGAAATCCTAAAGTTGTGATAGGTTTTACGCGTCGTGCGAGATACAGAGGATGAGTTCAGCACAACAACGCCATTTGTTTCGCGTCGAAGATATGAACCAACCGATCAGTAGAACTGCTTACTGAACAGGCGTTACAATCTGTCTCTCGCTTAATCAATACTAATGACTTCTGTGAAAACCTCTGGTGTTTATTCGTGTTCGGGACGTTACACGGTAACCATGACTGAAAACGATATGCCGAAAGATGCTCCTCGTAATGATCCCCCCTCTGCCGACGAAGATGTAGCGAAGCTTCGGCTGCAACTCAACCATTTCACCCTTCTCGAATTAGAAGAGGAAGGACTGGTGAGGTGGGACAAGGACGAACACACCGTGAGGAAAGGACCAAAATTTGATGAGAAGAAGGCTATTAAGAATTTGTAAACGACGTATGATGCAGTTAGCAACCTTGTTTACTGAATTGACCGATTCAGGCCGATGATCCTAACGAAAGTGGATGAATCAACTGCACACTATACGTGCGAGAAGCAATGAGGCGCGACCTCGAAGATCGACTCACAGAATAGGAATATAGTCACGTATGCGATGACGAACCTCCGCACGACTGGATGTCGGCTGTTCCACGACAACTGTGGCACGAACGCCTCAAAGCGTGGCGATACTACATCGGAGAATCTTGAAATCCATGCCACTGAGCCGGAGCAACATTTTCACCGTTCTACTTATGGGTGAAACGGGTGACATAGTCACAGAATCAGTGCCAGAAGAAGCGGGCAATGAGCAGTTGATCCGCTTCAATTACCCACGATGACGGCTTCGTCTACTCCGAATCCTCGTTCTTTTGCACTTCAGTGACGATCACGTCCCAGTCCGGATGTTCGGAACCATTCCGACATTCCCACCCTCCTTCGACGTCGACTCCGTTGTTGTACGCCCGACGAAGGAGCGCCTTTAGTTCGGTGTTTAACTCTTCTCTGGACGTAAGCGCCGTCTCTTCGGTGGTCATGTGTGCGGGACACCCTCGTTCAGGTCGTCGATTCGATCGTGTCCTGGTGGACCGATTGCGACCACACCGTAGCTGTAGACGGTTATCGCGTATTCCGCGATGGTAAACGTGACCGAGAGATTTCCGTTCGTCGCGTCCCGAAGGTGGACGAGTTCATCGAGTGCGCCAGTGTCTATGGACGCGTGGAGCGGTTCCAGTTCGGTTGGATCTCTATCCGTCACATCCGACAGCGCCGCGACGACGGCCATGCTTGTACTGGTCGTATCCTGATCGTACTGGGCTCGGTACGTTTCTGACTCGCGATGATACTCCACCGACTCCAACTCGACACCGGCCCGTGTGGCTATCATACTATTCTACATCATCATAGCGGCTTGAATCGGTTGAACAGGCATACTGACTATACAGCAGGTATAAATAGGGCTGCCGAGCGTTTCGGTCGAGCCTATGGAGTGATGAGCGTCCCGCCAATGAGCCGTCGATGCCCGCGTCTGAGTCGAGACGAAAGCGACTGTTGGGTGATTCCGAGCTCCTCGGCAACGTCTTCGAGCGACGCCTCACGTGGAGAATCGAAGTAGCCGCGTTCGTAGGCCAACACCAGCGCCTCTCGCTGGGTGTCAGTCAACTCGTAGTCGTCTCCCTGTATCGGGAGCAACGCGTGCACGGCGGTGATTTCGATCGATATACCGTCCTCCTGAGCGGTGGTGCGAAATTCGCTGATCTCCTCGTGGCTCTCACCCCGGACCTCGAAGTCCCACCCGTCTTTCGTCCCGACCGCGGAGAGAACGGCGATGTTGTCCTCGGCGAGGGCGTTCAAGATGCCAGCGTACTCTTGATCCCACTCTGCACGCATGAGATACTCGTCCTCGACGCTATCGATGAGATCGATGCTGTTCACACCAGGGTGGGCTTCGAAACAGGCTTCAATATCATCGGGATCCGCACCACGGACCCAGAAGTACGGAATTATCAGGGTCTCCTGTGGGAGGAGTCGCTCCATTTCGAGCGTCACCTCCGGCACGTTTTCGAAGATCGTCCCCAGCGGAAATTCGTCTGCCGGCATCGTGAACTCCATCACGGTCGCCATACCGACCGATTCGTCACGAAGGCGGATAACCGACGTGGGTGGTGTACCAAGGCCCGATCACGATTAGCCCACACGAGGTGGATGACGGGCTTGGTGAGGGATATAGGACGGGAATCGGCGTCAATTTCGCGCAGGCATGGTGTACCAAGCCGCTCCGTTTTGTACGGGCAGGACCAACCATGGTGGCATGAGCGAGTAATGAGTGTCATTGCTGAAGTTCGCATTCCATCCGCTGACTTCGAACTCGGACGGATTCTCCGCGTCGAGGGGGTAACGTCCATCGAGCTCGAAAACCTCGTTCCGATTGGTGATGCCACCGTTCCGCTTTTCTGGATCCACAACTCGACACGACAGTCGTTTCTCGAAATCGTTCAACGCCACCCGGCTGTCACCAGCGCATCGGAGGTGGATGTGTTCGACGACCGGACGCTCTTCACGCTCGAATGGGATGCGAACCAGGACCACGTCTTCCGAGGAATCAGTGAGAGCGAGGGGCAGCTATTGAGCGCCATCGGAACACCCGACGCGTGGGACTTCGAGTTGCGATTTCCCAGCCACGGCGCCCTCAGCAAGTTCACGACGCACTGTGAGGATGCGCAGGTCTCGGTCGAGACAACTCGCGTATATAATCCAACAGAACCGGGCGACGGTCCGTGGTACGGCTTGAGCGAGCCCCAGCGCGAAGCGATCCGTCTCGCCGTCCAGAAGGGGTACTACGACATCCCGAGAGGTTGTACGACCAAGGATCTCGCAGACGAACTCGGGATATCCGATCAGGCCGTGACGGAACGACTCCGTCGTGCTATCGTGGCGCTCGTCACGTACACACTCATCCCCGCCGAGTCAGGGACGTGAACCGTGTCCCCCTCGTGCACCATGGCAAAGATTCACAGAGCTTGCACGTTACGTAGTGAGTATGCACCGTAATCCGAGAGTGGAACGATTGACCTCCGGAGAAACCACATGACGGCCAGTACCCTCGAGAGTGGGAAATCGATCCCTCTCGATGTGGTTCTCTCGGCACTCGCCAACGAACACCGGCGGGCTGTCCTTCGATCACTGAACCAGACCGAGGGGGAGGCGATGGAGGTTAGCGCACTCGTAGACCAAGTTTCCGAACACGTTCGAGATGGAGAACTCCCGGACGACGACCACCGACAACGCGTCCACACTGCACTTCACCATCTCCATCTCCCAAAGCTGGAAGCGTGCGGGATGATCGTCCGCGATACCGAGATGAAGCCACAGTTGTCATCGTCGGGTCGCAGTGCAGCCGAGATGCCAGCGGTTCTCAATATCGACAGAGTGATGAGTAGTTCCATCGACTCCGACACGGTTCTCGGCCTATGTGCGGATCAACACCGTCGCATCGCGCTTGCAGTACTCGCGAACGAGCAGCGCTCGTTGACGAGGAACGATCTCACAAAAGCCATCGCCAAACACAACCATCACGTGCCCGTTACGGAGATGCCGAAGGAGCGCCTCTCAGAGGTACAAATCTCACTTCACCACGTGCATCTCCCGAAGATCGAGGCGGCTGGGCTCGTCAATTACGATCAGGAGCGGGGGCTGGTGGAGCCGACCGAGCAGTTCGAGGAGGTACAGCCCCAGCTCTCAGCGCTATTCGAAGCAGATCTCGATCTCGAATCGCCTGTAGAGCTATAATCGTGGTCGCTCTGATCAACAATGACGAGAGACAACAATGCACCTCTCCCCTCCGGACCTGACGGTCAATAGACCTACTGTACTGACCGATCACTACCATTCACAGATTGGCACTCGTCTCGTGGCACATTCGCGCCGTCTATGCAGCAGAAGGGCAATTGGTTGTCATTGGTTTGGGGAATACTCATTCTGGGTCACCCCACTCCTGTAAAGGATGGTTCACCAAGGAACGTCGAAGAACGAATGGGCCGACCGACACCGACAGGCACTGACCACCCGCCATTCCCACGAGGATGTACTCAACGACCGAGAGTTCGAACTACTGTTAGAGGCGTGCGGAGATTTGCCAGCACCGCGTGGCTTTGAGACACGGTTCATCTGTCTACTCGGTGGTCGGCTTGGCCTCCGCGCTGGAGAAATAGCACATTTTCACACCTCCTGGTTAGATTGGAACCGCAAGCTCATCCGAATACCACAGCACGAACCATGTGACTGTGGCTACTGCCAGCGACAGGCTCGCCAGGAGGTCGCCCACAATGACCAACTGACTGAAGCCGACGCTCTCGCTTCACGCTGGCATCCAAAGACCGTCGCTTCAGCTCGGTCAATCCCCTTCGATCTCTCACTGCGAATCGAACTCTGTATCGAGCGGTTCGCAAACCGCTACAGTGGCTTCCCACGGTCGCGGTCAACGGTTAACCGGCGCGTCAAAGAAGCCGCCGACCAAGCGGATCTTACTGGACGAATCTATCCACACTGTCTGCGGGCCACTGCGGCCAGCCACCACGCGTACAAGGGTGTAGCTCCGGTGCCGCTACAAGCACTGATGGGATGGAGTGACCTTGTTACCGCCCAGAAGTATATCCGGATTTCCGGAACCGCGACCGCTGATGCACTTCGTCAAGTCCACCACAGATAACCGAATTGTCCCCCTTCTGCCTGATTACCCAGTGCTGCATAGAGAGGATGTAGTCAGCACAAGGGCTACGTTATTTTCTCCAAATGAATCCTGAATTAGCCGATAGAATGTGCCTGCGAACCAACCGCCGAGAGTTATATTCGTCTGGATCTCCTACTGTTGTATATGGCAGATGATAAACAGGGTCGAGATGAGCAAGCAGATCGTGAAGAGAATCGTCAGCGTGAGCGAGAATTAGAGGAGGCTAAAGCCCGCGGCGATGAAAAGGAACCGCTGTTTGATGACGAAAGCGTGCGGCTTGGTGATCTTGATGAAGCGCTCAAATCGCACGACTATCCGACCACGACAACTGAGTTGGTTGAGGCCTATGGCGATTATGAACTTGAAATTCAGGGCGGCAAGAAACCCCTGGAGGAGGTACTCTCTTCAACTGATGACCAAACATATGACTCAGCCGAGGACGTTCGCAGACGGATACTGGGACTCATAGGCCGATAGCACAATCCCCAAGACACTCATCTCACAAATTAGACCGCCTGTGTTGACCGATCCGACCTGGTCGAATCAGGAAATAATTCTGTGCGAGATACGCGCCTTACATCTTGCACGCTCGGTTCGATCTACCTAACAGCTGTCAGAAACAGCGTGCGAGATATAGAGGGTACAGTTAGCACTACACACTGGTTTATTTCGACGGCGTCTGTCCGAATTGACTAGTAGGACTGTGGTGCGTACTGTTATGATGTTCTCCAGTACATGACACTCAGATTACGCCGTCACCATACCTGCTTATGGAGCGAGGAGATGTCTCTCCTCTATGACCGATTCGAATAGCGACGAGTTCGACCCAACAGCACCAGATCAACGGGAGATCGGTCGTGAAATGGTTGACGACAGTACGGGACTCGGTTCGGTGATGGCCCATGTCTATCGCGGAGAGATAGACCGAGTGGGGACGTGGCGGGAGCGCCTTGACGAGACAACGACGTGGGCGGTGACGCTGATGGCGGCAATCTTGACGTGGGCGTTTTCGAGTCCCGATAACCCACACTATATCTTGCTGGTCGGGATCCTTATCGTCACCATCTTTCTGGGGATCGAAGCACGGCGGTACCGGGACTACGACGTCTTTCGCTCTCGTGCTCGAGTCATCCAAGAGAACCTGTTCGCAAACGCCCTCGATCCGTCCCAAGGCGTTGAAAGTCACGACTGGCGAGCGGAACTGAGCAGGGACTATCGCAGGCCGACGCTGAAAGTCTCGTCACACGAAGCACTCGCAAACCGGCTCCGGCGTGTGTACCTTGCTCTGCTCAGTGTCCTCTTGGTCGCGTGGGTCTTCAGGATTACAGCGTTCGCACCGCGCCAGGACTGGCTGACAACCGCTGAAATCGCCCGTATCCCCGGGATTGCTGTGGTTGCCGTTGTGGGTGTGTTCTACGTCGTACTGCTGGGCGTCACCTTCTGGCCCCACGAGCGCCATGCTAAGGGTGAATTCCGTGAAGGGGACCCGGACGACTGGAAAGAGAACCGATAAATTCGTTCTCCGTATAACGTACAGTCTCGGTAGTGGAGCGGGATATAGAGGGCTGTAGTACCTACTAGTAGTGATGTCCGAATCAGAGGCGATCCGCTGGGAGTACGAGACGCTTCGACCACCGCGCGATGAGAGCCAAAAAGAAGCAGAGGATCCGAAAGCAGAGTTGAATCAACTCGGTGCAGAAGGCTGGGAGTTTGTGGAGACAATCGACTACGAAGGAGGCGGCACCAAGTACCTCGTTTTCAAGCGACCTGCCCAATCGGATGAGCCAGTATGACTGACGAGACCGACATCAGTACGGCCAATACGATGCGTGAGCGCTCAGGCGAGAGTCGGATTAAACTCTGGTTGCTGCTGCGCGCGAACCGTCTTCTCGTCTCCAGCATCCTGACCAGTGCCGTGTTCGTCGCATTCGTCATCGCCGTTGCTGTCCTTGATCCACCGTTTTCACAGCAAATCGAGTCCGGTAACATGATCAACACGATGTTCTCAACGATGATCACGGTCATCGTGACTGGGACGACACTCGTCGTCACGATCGGTCAACTCGTCCTCTCCCAAGAGAACGGTCCGCTCGGCGATCAACGCGAGCGTATGTCCAGTTCGATGGATGTCCGGGACTTTACTGAAGAATTAATCGGATCTCCGAGTCCTGCCGATCCATCCGAATTCCTCCGGCAGATCATCGGGATCACGGCACAACGGGCGACGGCCCTTCGAGAGTCCATTGACAAGAATGATAACGAGAACCTCCGAGAAGAAGTCGATGAATTCGCTGAAAGCGTCACTGGGAACGCTGACACGGTGCATGACCAACTTGAGGATGCGCAATTCGGCTCGTTCGATGTGTTATTCGCTGCACTAAATTTCAATTATAGTTGGAAAATATTCCAAGTTGAGCGTCTAGCGGACGAGTACGAAGAGAGCCTCAATGAGGAAGAACGCGGTTTGCTTGACGACCTCAAAACAGCGCTGTCTCTGTTTGGTCCGGCGCGCGAACACGTCAAGACGCTGTACTTCCAGTGGGCACTCATCGACTTGTCTCAGATGATTCTCTATGCTGCAGTTCCGGCATTGACCGTTGCGGGTATCATGGTCGGAATCGTCGATGCGGGGACGTTCCCAGGAAGCACACTCGGTCTCAATCACATCATCCTCGTCGTGGGCGGTGCGTTTGCGGTGACGCTCGTTCCATTCATGCTGTTCGTCTCGTACGTCCTTCGCATCGTCACCATAGCAAAACGGACACTTGCCATCGAGCCGCTGATCCTCCGCGAATCACAACGCTAAGATCCGACGCAGTATCTTGTTCCTCTGTCTCTACCAATTCGTCTTCTCACCAACGGCTGAGATATCAGTGACCGATACGCGCTGTGTATTCAGCACGGAGTTCGTATCTGACTGGAAGGATTTCAACAAAGCCGGCGATCCCTATTGATTCGCCACAGGTTCTGGACAGAGTATATCGTGCCCAGTGGAATTATTATGTGACAGAAATATATCTGAGTAGATTTCATGGGTGATAACTCACCGCAACCATCGGCTGGGGAGGGAAAGGAAACAGTCGCAGAGATGATGCAGCATTTACCTGCGGCGAAGGAATTAGATCGATCAACTCTTGACCGCAATCAACGTCAACCCAAGACAAAATTACAGCGTGAATTCACGAGCCGTACTGATGTCGCGGTGTTAGCGAAAAATTATGAGACGCGGTTAGAAGAGACCGTGGAGTTTGAAGCGGTCACGCATCGGTCGAATAGTGTCTGGAAGACAGTTGCTATGGGTGTTGAGGCCCACGGTCGACTTCCTCTGTACTATCGATTAGGCGAGATGGTCGCGTACAAAGGTTACATTACAGATGTCATAGTCGAGCCAGACCCGACGTCCGAAAAAGCAGAGAAATTCCTGGATCACGTAACTGAAGACGACACCTTTGCGGAGTCAAATGATCCCCTCGGAAAGATGGCATACATTGTCCGAGGTGGAGAACGAATTGAGGAACCGTTCCCGCAGACAGAGCTGGTGAAAGTAACCAACGATGAGAATATCGCCGAAGGTTATCGATACCAGCCGGCCCACGTCTACCAACGTGACGGCGACTTTCCTAACTTTCCATAGTAGTGAACTGGTCGGACAGTCACTGAAGAGAACTCCATAGGACCCACTTGCCCATGGAAAGGCAATAGTGTAGAAGTCAAATCCGCAGAAGGCAACGATTTCGGGGTACTGTGGTAGAGGTTGAAATCTGGTTTCTGTCTTGAGAGTCCAGTTAGCTACTAGTAGATCAGAGTCACGCTACCACGCGTTCGACCCCCGAACCACTGGCACCTTTACGGGTGGCTTGCTCGACGATTCGACGTTCGTCGTCTGCGACGAGGCGCACATGTTAGAGCCCCGCGTTCGGGACCTCGTCAGCGACGGCGTCGCCGACGCGACCCTGCGGGACGCCGAAACCGAACTCTCGAGGGTCATCCAGCCGATCAAGTTCGAACGTGAGGGTCGCAACGCCCAGGGTGGCTCCAAGACGGCGGACGCCGACCTCGTGCGGGCGGAACTCAACGACAGCGACGTCTCCTTCGAGGAACTGTACGTGTTTAGCCCCAGCTGATTTCGTTAGTATCTCGTAGGGGGCGATCTACGGTGGAGATATGCTTTGTCGGCAGGGGTCA
>NZ_WUYX01000051.1:229-49682 GCF_009834785.1 Natronorubrum halalkaliphilum | reverse complement strand
GTTCATAACAATCGCCACTATCCCGCTTCAACTCCTTTGATCTACTGCCGCACCTCGACGCCACCTAGTGATTCAATGGAGCCCCTCGATCAATCACGTCTGTGAGACGACCGAGGACTCGCCACACGCCAATACCGTTCGAGGACACCTTACCGATCAGTTTGATCTTGAAACCGTCGAGGCGGTCGGAAACACGCTCCTTCAACGGGATGTCCTTGAGACGCTCCCAGATCGACCGGTGGAGGTCGTCGCCGACCTCCACCTCGATCCCTACTACGGTGAGGAGGACGAGACAGAGGCGTTGTACTTCTCGCAGGCGAAACGAGGTACCACTGCGTTCCATGCTTACGTCACGCTGTATGCGCGGGTGCGCAACAAGCGATACACGCTGGCGGTTCGCCAGCTGGTCGCTGGCGAAACCACCAGCGATGCCCTCGGTGAGTTCCTCGAACTCCTTGACGGCCTTGACCTGCGCGTCAAGGCCGTCTATCTCGATCGCGGATTCTACAACAGCACTTGCCTCGAACTACTGTACACGCACAACTACGCCTACGTCATGCCGATCGTCAAGTGGGGCGAGACGATTCAAGACGAACTCAGCAGAGGCTGGAGTCGCGTGATCGAACACGAACTCGCTGGGCGAGTAACGTTCCCTGTGTTCATCGACTGTGTCTACCAGCGAGGACGATACGACGAGCACGGGGTGGCGCGTCACGGCTACGCCGCTGACGCGCCGTTCATCGACACACCACGGGATGCACGGGAACACTATAGTAAGCGCTTCGGCATTGAATCGAGCTACCGGTTAGGCAACCAGAGCCTCGCTCTCACCAGTTCTCGGGACGCCGGGCTTCGGTTGTTGCTGTTCATCGTGAGTCTGTTGCTGCAGAACGTCTGGCGCTATCTCCACTGGATGTACGTGGCGGCGCCCCGCCGTGGGGGGCGCCACCTCTGGGAGTGGTCGTTCACGGAGTTCTGTGAGATGATCGTTCGTGCTGCCTGGACAGCCCTCGGTGTGCGCAGAGCTGTCCCAGCGAATCAACCACTCGACGATCGGTTCTTCCGGTAGCTGTCCCTGAATTGGGACAGCGGTCGTGAGTGGCGACACTGTCGCGTCGGCGGCGATTCGCCGCCGACAGCGACTCTTCAGTGCCGAAACTTACTGCTGCCATCTCTTCGAGACGACCCGAGCACAGTTCAAGCAGATTCAGCGCCTACTGGACAAGACAGTGAGGCTGTCGGTGTGATCGACTGAATCTGAGTCGGGCATTCGGTCGCTGCTGAATACAAGGCGCAAATCGGTCAGTGACGGGGCTGAGAGAGGGTCACGCGCGGTGGTTGTAGCCGGATTCGCCGACTCTCTGGTTTATTGCGAATACTGCTTTATCTCCTCATAAGTCCAATTATCATTCGTGATGAGTTCACAGGTTACGCCTGCGGAGGAGTACGACGTTATGCTCGGAAAGTTCGGTGCACGGCTCGACGTCCCCCGGACCGAGAACGAGGCAAATGTAGCCATCGTCGAGCACACGCTCCCGCCGCACACGCTGGCGGCACCGCTCCACCGCCACAGCCGTGAGGACGAAATCTCCTACGTACTGGATGGCGAGATGACCGTATTGGCCGACGACGAACTGACGACCGTTCCAGCCGAGGAGTCGATCGTGAAAGGCCGTAACGTCTGGCACACGTTCTGGAACGCCGGCGACGAACCGCTTCGCTTCCTCGAGATCATCGCGCCGGGCGAATTCTCGGAGTTCTTCGAGGAGATTTCGCAGATCTACCCACTCGACCCAGCGGACGAGGAGGCACTCGCTCGCTTCGCGGAGATCTGCGAGCGATATGACTTCGAGGCCGATCTCGAAAGTATCCCCAAGCTCTGCGAGGAACATGGCCTCCAGATCTAGAGGACAAGTCTAGCCGATTCCCACGATTTTCCATACTGTATTCATCCGTTGCGTGTTGCAAGCTGCTTCTGACAACAGTTCGGTAGCTCATTGAATTTCTGCAAGACACAGGCCGTGAATGAGCCATCACGAAGGAATCAGTAACAGCTTCGTGATGTGAGTCGATCACAGATCGGCAGCAACCAGCACGACGAAGGCATCCGTCCACTAATTCTCGTGCATCCAAGGTGGAAGGCGATTGATTGCCAGTTAACGGAAGAGCCATAATGTACTCCCCCCATAAGGGGGCTAATGCTTCCTCGGAGACGCCTGCTGTCCGCAACCAGTGCGAGACGCGTCGTCGGCCTTCTCGGCACCTTATTCATTGTATTTGCGGCCGGACGTGCGATCTTCGAGAGTGGTCACGGACAACCAACAGTGAATATATTTGTTATTACGATGCTGATTTCCGTGCCGGGATTCCTCCTCGTATACGGTACATATTGGCTCGCACAAGCCGATATCGATCCCGACTTCTATCCGCGTATTGCTGGCTGGTGTCTTGCCGGATTCGGCGTCATGGCCGGCATCATCATTGTTTACCACCTTCAGCCCGGAGAAAGCGTTTCCACGAACGCTCCGCCGATCCTGACCGCACTTGCCAGCGTTGCCGGCTTTGCCGTGGGTATCAACGACGGGCAAGCGAGAACGCGAACGTATGAAGTCGAAACTCGCAACGAGCAACTCGAACGCTATCGAGAGTACACGGATGACGTGCTGAACGCGATTGACGACGTTTTCTACGTGCTCGAAACCGATGGTACGCTCCACCGCTGGAACGACAGTCTCTGTGAGGTCACGGGCTACGAAGATCCGGAGGTCGCATCGATGCACGCGCTGGAGTTCTTCGACGAGGGCGATCACGACCGGATCGCTGATGCAATCGAGGAAGGATTCGAAACGGGGAGTGTGCAGCTCGAAGCGGAGTTTCGCACCAAGGACGGTGCTACCATCCCGTACGAGTTTTCGGCATCACGGCTCGCCGATCCGGAGGGTGAGACGGTGTTGGCGGGCATCGGACGAGACGTTACTGAACGGAAGCGACGTGAACGAGGATTGGCCCGCTTCGAAACGATCGTCGAAACGAGTCCGATCGGCATCACGATCGTCGACAGTGACGGCGAGATGGAGTTCGCCAACGACCGCGCCGAGGAGATTTACGGGCGGAGCAAAGCCCAGATCAACGATCTCTGCTTCGACGACTCCGACTGGAACGAAGTCGACATCGACGGCGAACCCCTCCCGGATGACGAGAAACCCTTCCCGCAGATTACGGAGTCCCGAGAACCGGTGTTCGATTATCTCAGCGGCGTCTCCCGTCCGGATGGAGAGCGGGTCTGGATCTCCGTCAACGGAGCGCCGGTCTACGACGAGCGCGGAGAGATCGACAGTGTCGTGTTCACCATCGAAGATGTCTCCGACCGACTCGAGCGGGAACGGGAGCTTGAACAGTACGAAACAATCGTTGAAACGGCTCACGATGGCATCTACGTCCTCGACGACGAGCGACGGTTCGTACTCGTCAACGAGTCGTTTGCGGATCTGAGTCCGTTTTCCCGAACGGAGCTACTGGGTCAACACGCCTCGTCGGTGTTCGGCGAGGAGTTCGCATCAATCGAGGCCGAACAGTGGGAGCGTGCGACTCCGGACGAGTTCCCGTCGTTCGAGGAGACGGTAGAGGCAGGCCCGAACGAGACCCGAACGGTCGAGAACCGGTTCGTTCTTCTGGGCGAAGACGCTCGAGAACGGCGAATCGGCGTCATCAGAGATGTCACGGAGCGCGAGGGGTATCGCCGAAAGCTGGAGGAATCGAACGAACGGCTCGAACAGTTCGCGTACGCCGCCAGCCACGACTTACAGGAGCCGCTTCGGATGATCACGAGCTACGTACAGTTGCTCGAACGGCGCTACGGCGACGAACTCGACGAGGATGCAGAGGAGTTCATCGACTACGCGGTCGACGGTGCCGAACGGATGCGGGAGATGATCGACGGGCTGCTCGAATACGCCCGCGTCGAAACGCAAGGCGACCCGCTCGAGCCCGTCGAGTTGAACGAGGTGCTCGACGACGTGCGCACCGATCTCCAGTTGCAGATTGAGGACTCCGACGCTCATATCGAGGTTGGCTCGCTCCCGCGGGTCAGCGGGGACGAGGGTCAACTCCGCCAGGTGTTCCAGAACTTGGTGACGAACGCGATCGAATACAGCGGCGAGGAACCGCCCCAGGTTGCCGTCTCGGCGGAGCGGAATGGATCGATGTGGCACATCTCGCTTCGCGACGAAGGGATCGGCATCGATCCGGACGAGACTGATCGCGTCTTCGAAGTGTTTCAACGACTCCACAGCCGCGACGAGTCCGAAGGAACTGGTATCGGACTTGCGCTCTGTCGACGAATCATCGAGCGCCACGGCGGCGACATCTGGATCGAGTCCGAACCCGGTGAGGGGGCGACGTTCTCGTTCACGCTGCCCCAAGCGCCTAATCACGCGTAAACGACTCGAGTCTGAGTGATTATCGACCTCTATTGTTCACTCATGCTCTGCATACTGCAAGCCGGTTCTGACAACAGTCCGGTAGCTCATTGAGTCTCTGTGAAATACAGGGCACGAGTGTAGTACGAACCGAAAGGTGACTACTGAGGGATGCGCCTCCCCTGAGAGCGACCAGTGATCACCTACTTACCGAGAGGGCCTTTTGATGATTCTACTGACCAATAAGTGGAGGAGAGTAACAGTTTATCTCTCCGGGTGGCAAACGAAGAGGCGTGTCTCTGGACGTACGATGTGCGGTCCCGGACGACGCGGCGGCAATCCGTGAAATCGCTCGCAAGAGCTGGCACGCCGCCTACGACCCGATCCTCGGAGAGGAAACCGTCACGGAGACGATCGACCAGTGGTACGCACTTGAGAACCTCAAGGCGTCGATCACCGAGTCACGTGCCCGTGAGGATGCCGTCTGCCTGATCGCCGAGGAAGCGGACGAACCTGTTGGCTTCGCGCATGCCAGTCCGCACCGCGAGCGGCCAGCAGTTGCATCGCTGAACCGGATCTACGTCCGTCCCGAACGGTGGGGCGAGGGAATCGGTACGGCGCTGCTCAAGCACGTCCAAGACTCCCTTCGCGGAGAATACGATCGACTGTACCTTGCCGTCCTCGCGGACAACGAGGTGGGCGTCTCGTTCTACGAATCAACCGGCTTCGAACGGATCGGAAGCCAGGAGAGCGACCTGAAACCGGAAGTCGAGGAATACGTCTATGAGAAACCACTCTGATCCGGCACCATAGTGTAATATTCATCGTATGTCACAGTGTTACCTTCGCATCCGCATGAATCGGTCAGATCCGGCTCGAGTGGCAACATAAGTGTCCTTATTGAAATCCCCATCCAGTGATAGGTTTCAGCGGGCTGCTGTATACAGGGTGCAAATGCGGGACGGGTTGAGAACAGGTCTACAAAAGGTAATATTGGTCGCAGGAGTCAGCAAACAAATATGTTCCAAGAACACTCGTGTGATCTGGCGATCAAAGAGTAACAGGAGGAGGTCGAACATTAATATCCACCAACCAATAGAGCAGACATGGTCGCTGACCACGTCACGAGACGTACGTTCAGTTTCGGTGTCGTCTCTGTGCTTGCACTAGGTTTTGGTGCGAACCAGTACGGGACAGACGCTGATCGGTCTGAATCCACGACTTCGGAGTCACCTGACAATGGTGTATCGACTGAAAATGAAGCGACATCCACCCGAACTGAGGAGCGAAACGGTGAGTCGGAGCAAATGGAAGACGTGTTCGCCGGTGCTCACGAACGACTCTGTACCTGTCCGACGTGTATGGGCGGGTTCTGATTTGGTTCGTCGGACGGTACTATCCGTCTAATCGAGAACAGGAGCATCAACGACGTACGGCGATTTGTGACGTGTAACTACTAGCGAATGCGGACTGTCGCCGCCGATGTGGCTTTGGGAACACGGAATAATGGGTTATCCCGTCTATTCGCTGTTTTGTCACCTCTACTACCGGGATTCACCCCAGTGGACTCGAGGTATTCACGGTCGTGTTCGGCTCCGTTCTGCCGGATTTAATCGATAAACCGCTGGCGTGGGAGTTTGGCGTCTTCGAGACCGGATATGCGCTCGGACACTCGGTCTTCGTTGCCGTCCCACTACGATTGTCGTCGGAATGTTCGCGCGCTCACAAGGATGTTCACGAGCGGTTCTCGCCTTCGGGATAGGCTATCTCCTCCGTCTTTCGGCCGACGTGATCGCTGTTTCGAGACCTATCTGATGCTGATGTCACAGTCTTACTGATCGGTTGATTCGCCGTAGTTCGGCCGGAATCACCTTTGAGAGCCCTTTCCGTCTGATTTTCGGGAAAATACGCGAAATCGCCGCAAATGTTCATCATCTTTCACGGCGTCTATACACCTACACTCATGTCATCGAGAGTTATCCACAGCCAAATCGTACAGCTTCTGATCGCCTCTCTCGAGGGTCGCCAATGAGCATGTCCTCGAGTGCCGTTCGCGTCGGCCACCAGGTTCGAAGCGGAGCGGGCTACGGGGCATCCCGTGTCCGAAAGCCCGCGTTTTACCTTCTGACGGCCGCGTTCGTGGCGTTCCTCCTGTTCGCCTTACGCGAGACGATGACGATGGTCGTCACCGCGTGGTTCGGCGGCTACGCCTTTCCCATCCACCGCGTCCACCACGTCATGATCGGCGGTACTTTGGCGGTATTCGCGGCGACGGTCGCCGTGCAGTTATACCGACCAACGAAGCGCGTGGGAGCGTTACAGGCGGCGCTCGCGTTCGCCGTCGCCGCGTTCGTGCTCACTGCGATCGCATCGGGACCGGCGGCAGTCGCCGAAATACTGGTGTTCCTCGTTCCGGTCGCCCTGATCGCCCTGTTGCATCCTGCCCGCAGCGAACTCGTGCCCAGACTCGAGGGAGCGGACCGCCGCGTACTCGCCGTCGCGGGGGTCGGCGCGATCGGATTCGCGGCGCTCGCCGCCACCGAGTTCGTGAACCATACGACGCTGGCCGACGAGCACGTCCTGATGGGCCACTACGAGTTCATGCTGTTCGGACTGGTCTCGATCGGTCTGTTCGGCCTGCTCGGCGCATTGAAGCCGGTCGGCTGGCGGATCCCGCTCTACGCCGCCGGCATGCTGGCGCTCCTCTTTGGCGCCAGTTCGCTCGCCTTCCCCGGGGCAGAACAGGGTTCGAGCCTCGGCACCGTCGGCGCGATCGCGGTGATACTCTGGGCAATCGCACTCATCGGCGTCTCAGAGTACGTCGAGCGTAGCGACTCGAACGAATCGCCGGCCGACAACGTCTCATCGGCGTAAGCGCAAGACCCGAAGAGAAAGTGGCACCACTCGTTTTTCGAGCGTGAACCACGACTATTCGCTCAAGTAGCTCGACGGATTATGGGATGGACAGGCGCAAAAGCTCGCGCTTCAGCACGGGGAGAATGCCAAGCCGATCTCGGACCCCATCTGCGCGCGTTCGCAAGTCAGCAGTTTCGGTCGCGATTTGCTCAACAGTCTGTTCTGCGAGCGCGCTGTCGAGTCGATCAGTTCAGCCCGGACGGGTACTCACCCGTCTTCTGGTAGTGGGAGACGACCTTGGCGAACGCGGCGATCTGGAGCACGACGACGAGGACGAGCGTGAGCAAGTACAGCCAGTGGAGCGGGTCGTCGGACGGAAACCCGGGTCGGAGATAGGCCCTGTCGTAGATGTGGACGGTAACGAGCCAGAAGATCGTGTACGCCCCGACGGTCTGATGCCACTTCCAGGCCTTCCCGCCCATGTAATCGTAGGCTCTGTTGTTCGAGGTAGTCGCGAGACCGACCGCGATGATCACGGCCACGAACGAACCGAACGCCCACGGACTCATGTCGGCCAGATAGCCGACGATATCCCAGTCCCTTGCCTGAAACACGAAGAGCAGGTGAACGACACTCCAGATAGCGAACCAGATCCCCAGTTCCGCTCGCCAATTCACCGGAAAATTCCCCGAGAACCGGCGTCTGATACCGGGCCAGAGCCGTACCGTTGGTCCGACGATCATCACCAGAACCAGGAGAAGCCACGGAACTGCTCCCACGACCCGCTGCTCGTGATACCCGGCGACCCACAGCAACACGGCGAAGACGACGCTACCGATACCCACTGCCAGATGGTGTGTGAGATCGTTGTTCGTATCTACCGACATATCGTTCTCAACGCCGAGATACGGCACTGTCCATTAAAATTCTACGTGTCCTACCGATCCATAGAATACGGCTGTCTCCCTGCAATTTCCCCGTGAGGGACCGGACAGATCAGATCCCTGGCTGGTGTTCGAAATGAACTAACGGACGATCCGGACGCTACCATCTGTGTTCCGGACGGGGACGACATCGCGTCAGTTTCGCACGAGTCCGCGTCCCGTCCCGACAAAGTCGCGTTTCTCTCGAGTCCGGATTGGCTGGTGTCGTTCCGAAAGCGGGGTATCGCGCCAGCGCTGACGGAACGGACGAGCAGGTGGCTCTCTTTCGACTGGAAACACGGGCGGGTTTGATATGGCACAGCGACTGTAGTTCCGTGTATGTACAACGAGATCCTCGTCCCGACGGACGGGAGCGAAGTGGCGGAGCGAGCCGGAGCCGTCGCCGTTCGGATGGCCGAACTCTTCGGCGCCGATCTGACCATCGTCTCCGTTCGAGAGTCGGGCGACGACGCGCAAGCGAAACGCGCCGTGGAAGATATCCAGGAGGACGCTATCGAGGCCGGCCTCACCCCACAGACCGAGATTATCGAGGACGAGGAAACGCCGATCCACCGGGTGATCATCGACTACGCCGAGGACCACGGCGTCGACGTCGTCGTGATGGGGACTCACGGGCGGACGGGAATCAGTCGATTCCTGCTCGGCAGCGTGGCCGAACAGGCCCTTCAGGAGTCACCGATTCCCGTCGTGACCGTTCACGAGGACACCGCCATCGACTTCGAGATCGACAACGTCCTCGTCCCGACCGACGGGAGCGAGGGGGCCGAGGCCGCCACGGAGCACGCGATCGACCTCGTGACTGAAACCGGCGGGACGCTCCACGCACTCCACGTCACCTCCAGCGGGCGCGAAGCGGAGTCGTCACCGGCCGACGACGTAGGCGATCGGGGTGAAGCCGCCGGCGTAGAGGTTGTTACGGCCACGCGGAGCGGTCGACCACACGAGGCGATCGCCGGATACACGGCAGAGGCGGAGATCGACGTCGTCGTGATGGGGACCCACGGTCGGACCGGTCTCAGGCGGTACCTACTCGGGAGCGTCACCGAACGCACGGTACGGTTCTCGCCGGTTCCAGTCGTCTCCGTAAAGCCGGAGTCGGCCGGCGCTACCGTCGAGTTCCTCGACTACGAGGTCGTGGAGGACAGGGGCTGGTCACTGGAGGACGACGACCTCTTCGAGAAGGCGACCGAGGCCGACCTGACGGCGGGAGCCTACGGGACGATGACCGTCGAAGAGGGAGAGTACATCCTCGAAGCGGCCGAGGCCGAAGGCTACGACTGGCCGTTCTACTGTCGCGGTGGTGGCTGTATCAACTGTGCGGCGACGCTGGTTGCTGGCGAGGTCGAAATGGAGGCCAACCGTAGCCTCTCCGACGAGGAGGTAGACGAGATGAACCTGCGGTTGACCTGCGTCGCCACGCCAACGACCGACGAGGTGAAACTGGTCTACAACGCCAAGCAACTCGAGCAGCTCCGGGACCGGATTATCTAGACGCGCTGTCTCCAGACGAGAGGCCGGGGATCGGTGATTGTTCGACGACGGCCTCCAAAGGGTCCCTAATCATCATCTCGGTACTGCCGGTCAATGCATCTCGATAAGCGGGATTAAATATAGATTTAATGACAAACATGTTCTGCACTCAGCAGACAGTCACTGCCAGCCATCGAGTTGCAACAGGGCCGAATCAGTACAGGAAAGGGAATTCCAGAAGGCGGTGCGTGACCAGTCGCCGCTGACTCCTACGGCCCAGGCGGATCATCGAACGCGATCGTCGACGACGTATCGTGACGGGAGATACGGTACCACAGCGGCCGGCAGGAACCGAACGAGGACCGTTGCGACCGTTGCGAGACGTCGACGGAGGACCGTGTACGTGCACCCGACGAGTAGCGTTCCGATGACGACGAATCGTAGGGGGCCGTCGACCAGCACGAAAAGCGGGACAGCCAGAACCGTCGACAGCAGTAAGTCCTCGAGGGCCCCGTCGTAGCGGATCACTCGACGCGGGGGGATCCACCGTCCGTGAAAGTGATCGTACACCGCCCGTTCGGAGGTCCCCTCCCAGGGACGCAGTTCCAGTCCGCCCCCGAATATGTCGGCAACGCAGTGTACGGCCGCCCCCAGCAGGAAGAACGTCACGGCGATCGTCGTCGGTGACGGAACCAACAGGGCGACGAGAACCGCTCCGGCCGCCAGGACGGAGTAGTACACCGGATAGTGGAGCGTCTTCCGGTGACCGGCATACAGGTCCAGATCGGGGAACAGGCCGCCGAGGAATCCGGCCACGAGTCCGACGGTAGCGAACTCCGGAGCCACGACTACGAGCGGCAACGCGAGGATCATCCCACTGAAGACGTGACTCGGGAGCATCATCGTGTTGCGGTAGTGGCGACAGAAAGATATGAAGCTGTCGGTGAACTCGACAGTCAGTCGCGTTGGCGATCGATAGCCCGCCCTCGCCCCGCCGGAACTCGCCGTCTGCTCGAGCGACGTACCTGAATCGTGATGGGATACGAGCGGCCTCGGGCCGGGATCAACCGCACCCGCATCAGTCTGGCGAGAGTTGTGGCCGCCACCGCGAGACGTCGTCTTCGTTGCGCGCGACCAGTGTCACGCGGGGCTCGCCGTCAACGCGATACTCGGCGTAGTAGAGGATCGTCAGCGCCGAACACGCCGTCAGGAGTTCGTTCGGCTCGAACCGGTAGGAATCCCCCGGACCCGATTCGCCCGCCGGCGACTCGAGGTAGTGTTCGTACCAGAGGACGCCCCCGGGAGCGAGGGAAGCGATCAGCGCCGGCAGTCGGTTACGCGCGTCGAAGAAACGCACCGTAACCAGATCGTAGACGCCGTCGGGAAAGCCGTAGCTGTCGACGTCGGCCAGGATCCAGTTGACGGTCACCGAACGGTCCGCGGCCCGTTCGCGGGCGCGGGTCAATTGCGCGCTCGAGATATCGACGGCGTCGACGGTCCAACCGCGTTCGGCGAGGACGAGCGCGTTCCGGCCGGTTCCGGTGGCGACGTCGAGTGCACGCCCCGCGGGATGATCGTCGACGAACGACCGCACGACCGGTGGCAGTCGCTCGCCTGACCGAGCGGTGGCGTGCGGAGCGTGTTCGTTCGCTCGTCGGGAGTCCTCACCAGTCACTGGGTAGTGCTCGCGGGAGCCAGTTCCTTATACTGTTGGACAGCAGTCAATACGAAGCCGATCGTGAATTCGGGGTCGCCGCCCACGGTGACGCCCCCAGCAAACCGATCGGATTCACGTCGTTCTGTTCAACAGTATTAGTTGTCCCAGTCGAGCGTCGGCGGTGTCCGTCGGTGACAGCACCGTCGCGGCGACCGGGACGGACGGCGAGGCTACGTAACGTACAGCGAGTACGCGATGATGAGAAATCCGACGAGCATGAGAACGCTCTCGAGGAGGATCCCGGTCATCAGCGAGACGCCGAGCAGTTCGTAGAGCAGGCCGGCGAGCACCAGTCCGAGGGTGACGAGACCGAACCCGGCGGTGAGATAGCCGAGCGCACGCTGTCGGGTTCGGCGGTAGGCTTTGAACGAAAAGTAGGTGATGAAACTGCCCACGAGCAGGATCAGCGTCTTGACGAGGGTGAGTGCGATGGCGACCGACGTTCCTGTCTCGTGGAAACTCATGCTATTCCGTACGCCGAAATGACGAACGGGACCCAAGTAGCTTGCGTCACGACGGTCGGGGCCGTATCGACCGCCCGCCACTCGGAACAAAATCCGTTCGATCGCCGCCGCGCTTTTCATCACCTCGCCCGAACCGACGGCTATGACACGATTGGTCGAACTCGAGGCGACGGGGCCGCGGAAGCTGGACCCCGCCGATATCGACGACGAAAAGGGAGACGTCGCGATCTGTCAGTGCGGACTCTCGGACTCGTTTCCCTTTTGCGACGGGAGCCACCGCCGGACGACGGACGAAGAGCCGGAGACGACCTACCTGTACGAGGACGGTGAACGAAGGGAACTCGAGCGGGTCGTCACGGCTGCGGACGACGAGGCAGAGAGGGGCGAATAGGGACGAATAGCAATACAGAGAGACGATCGGGAATCGCCCGATACCGTCGTGAACTTTGAACTGTAGCGAGCCCCCGGCGAGATTCGCTCGCCGCTCACCAGGTTTCGATCCGTCCTTCCTGTACGTCTTCGGCACAGCCCTCGCAGTCGGGATGGCCCTCCTCGTAGCAGGCCGGCCGGTACTGGTCGTCGAGCATGGCCGCGCGCTGCTCGGCGTAGCGACGGCAGACGATCTTCGCCCGTCCCGCCTCGTCCGAGGGGAGACTGCGAGCGTTTTTCGCGACTTCGTAGGCCTTTCGCGCCTCCGCGAGCTGTTCGTCCGTCGATCCGCGAACCTGTTCGTACTGCTCGCCAGCCTCCTGGAGCTTCGAGCGAAGGAACCGCTCGAGCCGACGACGATCCGCCATTATCGATTCGTTGGGTCGCGGCCCACATAGTCCCGTCGCCGAGATGCAAGCTGCACGGACCGACGGACCGTCGCTTCCTCCCCGGTTTAGACCGCCGATGTTCACTTTCACTGCGGCCCCGGTACTTTAAATACTGTTGGGCGCGAACCGAGGTATGCCTCCCAGTGAACACGAAAGAGGAGGCGTGACACAATGAGCGACGTACGACAGCACGCAGACGACATACATGACCAGTTTTCGGACCACATCGACGTCTCCGTCGAGGACGTCGAGGAGCGCCTGACGACGCTCGTCGACGAGTACAAAGTCCCGATGGACGAAGCCCGTCGGAGCGTCACCAACCACTACTTAGAGGAAGCAGACCTCGAGCGCGAGGACATCTCGCGGGGCGGCAGCGAGGCCGCGAACGTCGAGGACGTCGACGAGCCAGAGCAGTGGATCGACCTCACCGCGAAGGTCATCGAACTCTGGGATCCCCGGAGCGACTCCGTCGCGCAGGTCGGCCTGCTGGGCGACCCGACGGGAACGATCAAGTTCACCAAGTGGGCCAAATCCGACCTGCCCACGCTCGAGGAAGGCGGCGTCTACGAACTTCGGAACGTCGTCACCGACGAGTACCAGGGCCGGTACTCCGTCAAACTCAACTCGACGACGGTGATCGAAGAACTCGACGAGGAGCTCGAGGTCGGCGACGACACGAGCGAGATCGAAGGCGCACTCGTGGACATGCAAAGCGGCAGCGGGCTCATCAAGCGCTGCCCGAAAGAGGACTGTACCCGCGTCCTCCAGAACGGTCGCTGTAACGAACACGGCGACGTCGAGGGCGAGTTCGACCTCCGCATCAAGGCCGTCGTCGACGACGGCATCGACGCCCACGAGGTCATCTTCGACAAGGAAGCCACTGAGGACCTAACCGGACTGAGCCTGGAGGAAGCCAAGGAGATGGCGATGGACGCCCTGGACACGACCATCGTCGCCGACGAGATCATGGACGATATCGTGGGCACTTACTACCGCATCGAGGGGCCGACGTTCGGCCGCTACGTCCTGGCCGACGACGTCGAAGAACTCGACGGGCCGGCCGATGCTGAACAGCTGCTGATCAAAGCGAGGTCGATGTGACATGAGCCAGTCAGAACTCACCCGCGAAGTCGCCCGACGCGTCTTCGCCTCCGAATTCAACGATTCGACGTACACCTTCAAAGAGAGCGACGACGAGCGCGCACCCAACTACGCGCTCCTCCCGACCGGGGACCGCGCGAACCGCGTGTTCATCGTCGGAACGCTGACCGAGACCGAAGACGTGGGCGAGGACAGCGAGTACTGGCGCGGCCGCGTCGTCGATCCGACGGGGACGTTCTTCGTCTACGCCGGCCAGTACCAGCCCGAGGCCGCCGCGGTCCTCCGTGACACGGAGCCGCCAGCGTACGTCGCCATCGTCGGCAAACCGCGAACCTACGAAACCGAAGACGGCAGCGTCAACGTCTCCGTTCGACCGGAGTCCATCGCCGTCGTCGACGACGCCACCCGCGACCGCTGGGTCGTCGAAACCGCCGAGCGAACCATCGATCGCATCGAGGCGTTCGAGGAGTGGGAAGCCGAACAGGAAGCGCCGGAAAGCGCCTCCACGGCACCCACCAACGAGTACGCCCAGATGGCCCGCAAGCGATACGACTCGCCCGTCATCAACTACCGCAACGACGTGATTCAAGCGCTCGAGCAGCTCGAAGACGTCGAGAGCGACGCCGAAGCGCCGGCCTGAGACGGCGCTCGGTCGCCGTTTCGGTCTGGTATTCTTTTCGTCGGTCGCCGCTATCGAAGAGCCGAGAGTACGATCCAGGGACTGCCAGCACAGCCGTTACCGGGGAGCATCCCGTACGGTGTGCTATGCTGGAGACGGACGCTCCCCGCGACGATGACGACGATCGCGCTCGCCTCGTCGGACTGAATCACGTTGCACTCGAAGTCGGCGACATCGACGACGCCCTCGATTTTTACGGGTCGCTGTTCGCGTTCGACCTGCGGAGTCGAAGCGAGACGAAGGCGTTTCTCGACATGGGCGATCAATTCATCGCGCTCGCGGAGACCGACGCGGCGACAGCGAGCGCGGAAACCGACGACGCCCGTCACTTCGGCCTCGTCGTCGACGACGCGGCTCTGGTGCCCGACCGACTGGAGGTCCTCGATATCGACCGACTCGACGTCCCCGGACTCGAGTTTCGCGATCCGTGGGGCAATCGCGTTCAGGTCGTCGACTACGAGGAGATCCAGTTCACGAAGGCGGCGCACGTTCTCGAGGGGATGGGACTCGAGGGGCTCGAGAAGAGCGACGACGCGCTCGCGGAGCTTTCGGAGAAGGGGCTGGCCCCCGACTCGAGATGAGAGGACGCGGTGATCCGGAGTCACAACCGTCGTTCAGCGGGCCAGTAGTCGGGCTCAGTCCTCGAGAACGCGTTCGACCATCGCACCGACCGCCTCGAACTCGTCGTCGGTGACTTCGTGGCCCGTCTCCGGATAGCGTCGCTCGTCGACCGCGGCGGCTGCGTCCTCAAGGACGCGAGCCGTCTCGGTGACCCGTTCGTGATCGACGTGGGGATCGTCCGCGCCGTAGCCGATGAGAACCGGCGTTCCCGCGAGCGAGCCGTCGATAGCGGTCGATCCGAGCTCTTCGGGCGAACCGGGGAGCGTTCCCGAGAGGACGACGAGCCCGCCGTACCGAGTCGGGTTGCGCCGCACGAACTCCGCCGCGACGCACGCGCCCTGCGAGAAGCCCCCGATGACGGTCCGCTCGGGCGGGACGTCGATCGCTCGCGCTCGCTCGAGTGCGGCGTCGACGCAGTCGACGCTCGAGGAGAGCCAGGGCTCGTTGGTCTCTCGCGGCGCGGTCGCCGGGCGCGGATACCAGCGACTCCGTTCGGCCTGCGGGGCGAGGACGGCAAGTCCGTGGCGATAGGTCGGCTCGAGGAGATTGATGACTCCCTGTGCCGTCGCGCCGCGGCCGTGGCAGAGAATCAACGCGGCGTCTGCACCCAGAGCGGGCGCGCCGGCGGCGACCAGCGGCTGTCCGGCGTGGGGTCCCGAGACGGAACCCATCGAGCGATCCGCATCCGTCATCGCCCGCTCTCGTTCGGCGCCGGGGCCGTCAGTTCCGGAAGTTGGCTCTCGACCAGATCGCGGTCCTGCTCGAACCAGTCGGGCAGGTAGAGCGACTCACCGGGTCCGCCGTCCGGTCCGCTCGCTGCGACGCCGTCGGTCTCGGTCGCCAGTTCGAAGAGCACACCGCCCGGTTCGCGAACGTACAGTGAGTGGAAGAAGTGGCGATCCTTGACTCTGGAAACGTCGTAGTCGCGCTCGTCGAAGAGTTCGCGCCACTCGTAGAGGTCCTCTTCGCTCTCGACCGACACCGCGACGTGATGGAACGTTCCCGGCCCCTCGCGACCGAACGACGCGTCCCGATCGAGGATATCGACGACCGCGGCTCGAGCGCCCGACGCTCGGTACCGGATCCGATCATCGGCTTCCGCTTCGTGCTCGAAGCCCAGGGTCTCGAGGGTACCCGCCGTCGCGTAGGGGTTGACCGACAGAAGGGAGACGCCGTGAATCCCGCGGACCGCTTCGGCTACGGGAACCGGCCCCTCCGCCCACGGCTCGACGCCGGCACGGTCGACCGTCGCCGGCGACCCCCCGACGAGTTCGAGTTGTGTTCCGACCGGATCCTCGAGTCGGAGTGTTCGCTCGTCGAATCGATCGATAGGGTCTTCGACTGCGATGTCGTGGCTCTCGAGTCGGGTCCGCCAGTACTCGAGTGCGTCGTCCGGGACGACGAACGCGGCCGAGGCCACCTGCGGGGTCCCCACGCGGCCGGCGTCGCCATGGGGGTCCGGAAACTGTGTCAGCACCGTGCCGGGTGTTCCGGCCGCATCGCCGAAGTAGAGGTGGTGCTGGAGGATGTCCTCGTAGTTTACCGTCTGCGTGACGAGCCGCAATCCGAGGACGCCCCCGTAGAACTCGATCGCCTCTTGGGCGTCCCCGACGAGACCCGTTACGTGGTGGATTCCCGGCGTGTCGGTGAGCATAGGCGTGAGCGAAATTGGGTCTCGAGGCGGATAGCCTATCTGGTCCGGCGGAGACCGCCGTGGACCGCCGAGCGACGCTTCGGTCTGCGGTCTGCGGTCTGCGGTCGTCGTCTGACAAATGGTTAAGTGCGATGAACGACGAGTACGGGTATCGATGGGCAACAAGAACAAGACGATCTCGTTTCGCGTCAACGAGGACGCGTTCGAGGCGCTCCAGGATATCGCCGCAGAGCGCGACATCTCGTTGTCCGCGGTCTTCCGGGACTACGTCGACCAACTCGTCGAACACGACGGTCAGGTCGAAGTCGTTCCGCGGGCGGAACTCGAAGCGCGCAGCGGGGCCGACGGGGACGGAGACGGAGACGAGGATCGAACGTTCCCGCCGACCGTCGAAGTCCCGAAACGCTTCATTCGCGAACACGAGCGTCTCGAACTCGAGGCCGAACACCTCCGGGAGCA
Source organism: Natronorubrum halalkaliphilum (assembly GCF_009834785.1). Classification (GTDB taxonomy): domain Archaea; phylum Halobacteriota; class Halobacteria; order Halobacteriales; family Natrialbaceae; genus Natronorubrum; species Natronorubrum halalkaliphilum. Next base: position 32,481 of record NZ_WUYX01000051.1, on the reverse strand, counting down.
ACTCGACGAGTACAAAGCGTACGTCAACGATCTGCAGGATCGTCTCGAGGAGGAGGAAGACGAGGTGCTGTTGCTCGACGAGTTAGACGACGAAGACGAGTCGTATCCGCTGCGGTAGCCGAGCTGAGAGTTGTACGTATCGTCCCTGGCGCTCAGGTCTCGAACCGAAACCGGGGACCGGCCGTCCTATCTCGCGAGGTTCTGTTTTTCCCGTCGGATCTCGTCGCGTTTCTCGTCTGCGCCTTCGACCCGCGCGAGTCCTTCGGCCGCCTCGAGCGTGCGCACGCCGTTGTCCAGAAACGAGAGGACGTCACCGGGGTAGGCGTAGACCATGTAGTCGTCGGTCATCACGTCGACGATCGCGTCCGGGCCTAGCCCCTGGGCGCGGAGTTCGAGGAGATACTGGATGAACTTCCGCTCGGCGCAGCCACAGTAGGGGTTGTTGTCGCAGTTACAGTCGAGGAAGTCCTGCGTGAAATCCAGCACGCGATCCCGCGTCGCGTCGTCGAGTTTCTCGAGGCCCTCGCCCTGGAAGAGCATGTCCAGCGTCGCGCCTTTGAACGCCCCCTTCGGGATGTTCGTCTCGAGCTGGGAGCTGAGCTGGCGGTGATTCTTGATGTAGATCTTATCGGTGATAGCCACGCGTTGGTGCTCCTAGAGGCTGTGTGCCGAAAAACGTCCCGGTCGTGAGCCGTGGGTCACGGACCGCCGTCGTCGGCACGCAGCCGGTAACACAGCCGAACCCGCGGTACGGACTCGCACAGGGTCGTACTCGAGTCGTAACGTATTTGAGTCCAACCGCTCCTAATTCAGGGTGTAAGCGTGTCCGGGTTGGGGTAGTGGTTATCCTTCAGCCTTGTGGAGGCTGAGACGCGGGTTCGATTCTCGCACCCGGACTTTTTCGCGACGAACGGACGTGAGGAGCGAAAAGTCCCGGGAGAGAATCGAATCCTGTCAGTCGCAGCGCCCGAACGAAGTGAGGGTGACCGTCTGGCTTTGGTTCGATTCTCGCACCCAGACGATTCCGCGGCTCGCGGAGTTGTTCGCCACGGCAGTCCTCATACGGTTTACTGTAGTCAATGACCGCCGATCACCGACCCTGTCCCTGGTGATCGGCGGTACATAGTTACAGCAATCCGTATCAGACTCTCGCAGTCAGGTTCAATTCCCCCGCCTGAACTGTCCGCAATACCCGGATCCGCGGGCCGCGGGTAGCCGGCGAGATCACAGGCGAGAGCGTGCGCTGAGACCGAGTACCCTCTGGTCGATCGATCCGACAGCAACCGGTGGAACTCGAGCAAATGCGGTCACCGATAACACCCAATACCGGCCCACCCGTAGGCTCGGCCAATGCCAGAACCGGACGGCCCCTTCGAGTGTGGCACCTGCGAGACGCCGGTGGCGTTCGAGGACGCCCGCCGCACGAAGACGATGGGCGGGCTGGACGCGACGAAGTGGCAGACGCTGTGCTGTCCGAGCTGCGGCTCGAGACTGAAGACGGTGTTCGTCGGCGGGTAATTCACTCCGCCGCGTCCGTCAATCGCTGTACCTCGTCGTCGGACAGCGACACCTGCGAGGCGGCGACGTTCGACTCGAGGTGGTCGGGATCCGACGTGCCCGGAATCGGGAGGATCACGTCCGAGCGCTCGAGCAGCCACGCCAGCGCGACCTGCCGACGGCCGGCGTCGTGGTCGTCGCCGATGTCGTCGAGGAGGTCGCCGTGTGCCTCGAGGTCGTCGCCGTCGATCGGTGCCCACGGAATGAACCCGATATCGGCCTCCGCACAGACCTCGAGCACGTCCGCGTTCGACCGATCGTCCAGGTTGTACCGGTTCTGGACGGTCGCCACGTCGACGTGTTCGCGCGCCGTCTCGAGTTGCTCGACGGAGACGTTGCTGACGCCGACCTGATCGACGAGGCCGTCGTCCTGGAGTTCGGCGAACGTCTGAATCGACTCTTCGTACGGCGTGTCGTCGTCGGGCCGGTGGAACTGGTAGAGATCGATGGTGTCGGTTCGCAGTCGGTCGAGCGAGGCGAGCACCTGATTGCGGATGTAGTCGGGGTCGCCGTGGGCGAGCCACTCGCCATCGCGGTTGCGCAGCAGACCGGCCTTGGTCGCGACCAGCACGTTGTCGGGGTCGCCGATGGACTCCCCGATGAGCCGCTCGCTGACGCCGGGGCCGTAGGAGTCGGCAGTATCGATGAAGTCGACGCCGCAGTCGACCGCTCGCTGGACGACCTCGCGGGCCCGCTCTTCGTCCTCCGGCGGACCGATTATTTCGTCGGCACAGAGTCGCATGGCCCCGAACCCGAGCCGGTGGACGGTCGTGTCGCCGATGTCGAAGGTGTCGCTCTCGTTCGTCGGTGTATCGCTGCTCACACGTCCGATACAGTCGGCCGTCTGATAACGGTTAACCGTTCATCCGCCGGGATCCGCTCACTACCGCTGCTGGGGCTGCCGAGAGATCACGCGTTAGTCCTCGAGCGAGTATTTCAGAAACTGCCAGTCGTCGACGAGTTCCGGCGGCGTCTGCGAGCCGTCGTACTGCGGGGTGGTCTCGAAGCCGAGGCCGCGATACAACGACCGTGCAGCATCGTGGTAGGGCGCGACGCCCAGCCGAAGCGTCTCGAACCCGTCGGCGGCCGCCGCGTCCGTCGCCGTTTCGACGAGCCGGCGCCCGATTCCGTCGCCTCTGTCGCCCGGTCGGACGTAGAGACGCTTCATCTCGATGTTCGTTCCGTCCAGTCGTTTGAGTTGTGCCGAGCCGGCGATCCGGTCGTCGACGAGGGCCAGCACGAGCGGTTCGTCGATCGCCGGCGATGCGAGTCGATCGAGGTCGTCGGCGACGATCGTCTCGATGTCCGCGCCGAACTCGTCGTCGTCGAACCACTCGCGGCCGCGCTCGCCGGCCTTGGTAAAGTACGCTCGTAGGAGGTCCCGAAGCTCGTCCTCGTAGCCCGTGATAGCCGTCCGAACGACGGTTACGCGGTCGTCCATACGAACGGTTTCGAAGTCGATGATGTAAAAAACAGTATGATTCCGCGTCGCGCCGAATCGACACGCGTTCGACCGTGGTCACCGGCCACCGGCCAAAGCTATTTGCTCGGACGTGGCGAATGCGGTTCGCATGAACGGCATCCACGATATGGGCGGGATGCACGGCTTCGGGACCGTTCCCGTCGACGACGACGCCCAGTTCCACGCCGACTGGGAACGAGTCGTCTACGCGCTGGTCCGAGCGATCCGTCCGCAAGAGATCTACAATATCGACGAGAGCCGATACGGAATCGAACGGATGGCGCCCGCGGACTACCTCGCGGCGACCTACTTCGAGCGCTGGCTGGCGAGTCTCGAGCGGAACCTCGTCGAAACGGGTCAGCTCACTGCGGACGAGATCGAGGATGCCCATCGACGCGCACGCGACCTCGAGAATCCAGCGGAGTTCGTCACCGAACGGCGGGACCCAGACCTCGCCGACCGAGTCAGGGACGTGTTCGAGCAACCGGCCTCGTTCGATCGACCGGACGACGACCCGCAGTTCGCCGAGGGAGACGCCGTTTGCGTGCGCAACGACCATCCCGAGGGACATACGCGCTGTCCACGGTACGTTCGGCGAACGACGGGCGAAATCCGAGACGTCCACGGAAACTACGTCTTCCCGGACGCGAGCGCTCGCGGGGAGGAACGCGACGAGCCGCTGTACACCGTCGCCTTCGACGCCGAGGAGGTGTGGGGAGCCGACGCCGAGCACCCCGACGATACGATTCACGTGGATCTCTGGGAGCCGTACCTGCGCCCCGCGGAGGAGACCGATGACTGACGATCACGAACGCGGAGCCGATCGTGAGCGCGAGCACAGCCGTGGGGGAGACCAGGAGAGCGGCCACGGCGACGAACACGATCACGATCACGACGATGGCCACGGCCACGGCCACAGCCACGACGGAACCTACGAGGACCCCCGCCCCCGCGTTCGAGCGATCCAGTCGCTGCTCGTCGAGAAGGGGCTCGTCTCGACGGACGCCATCGACGAGGCGATCGCCGCCTACGAACGGGACATCGGTCCCCAAAATGGGGCCCGCGTCGTCGCTCGGGCCTGGACCGATCCCGAATTCAAAGACCGGCTGCTCGAGGACGCGACCGCCGCGATCGAGGAGTTCGACTTCGAGGTCGGCGTCCAGCACATCGAGGTGAAGGAAAACACCGACGACGTCCACAACGCCGTCGTCTGCACGCTGTGCTCGTGTTATCCGTGGTCGCTGCTCGGTCTGCCGCCGACGTGGTACAAGACGCCAGCCTACCGCTCGCGTCTGGTCCGCGAGCCGCGTGCCGTCCTCGAGGAGTTCGGGCTCGAACTCGACGACGGACTCGACGTCGACGTCTGGGATTCAAGCTCCGAGATCAGGTATATGGTCCTCCCGAACCGTCCCGAGGGGACGGAGGGGAGCGACGAGGACGAACTCGCGGCCCTCGTGACCCGCGACGCGATGATCGGCGTGGAGCGACTCGACGCCCGCGGCACGGATGCGGATGCGGGGTCGGCGGCCGACGGCGGCGTCACCGATCCCGCCGGCGCCTTCGCGGACCTGCTCGGCGTCGACGCGGAGCCGACGTTCACGGCGCCCTGGCAGGCGCGGGCCTTCGGCGTGACCGTCGCGCTGTACGACGAGGGCAGCGGCTTCGACTGGTCGGCGTTCCAGCGGCGGCTGATCGAGGCCGTCGATGCGACGCCGACGGGCGCCTACGCCACCAACTGTGGTCGGGACGCCGAAGCCGACGCCGGCGCGATCGAACGGATTTACTCCGAACAGTGGCACGGAGCGCTCGAGCGGCTGCTCGTCGGTCACGACGTCCTCGAACCCGACGCTATCGACGCTCGAGCGGTCGAATTCGTCGCGGGTGAGCGAACGGCCGAGGAGTTCGTCGCCGGCAACCGAGGCCACTGACCGGCCGGTGCCGGTCAACAGTAACGTACGGTAATCGACCCGCGGTGAAGCGTTTGGGCAGGCCGCGCCGCTTCCCGAGGAGACGGTGGATACAGTGTCCGTTCTCGGAACCTATCCCGGGAGCTGACTGTGCATTTTCAGGTAATTACACAGACATGTGGGAAAGTATTAAGATTATGATCGGGATACGGCATCCTATGGGAGACAATAACACCCATGTCAGTCGCCGCGGGGCACTCCGCGGGATGGGCGGTAGCATCGTCGTCCTGACTGGACTCGGGAGCGTCGGGGGAGCGAGTGCACAGGATGCGATTACGGTAACCGCGGTCTGGACCGACGACGAGGAGGAAGACTTCCTCGCCGTGGTCGAGCACGCCGAAGACGAGACCGGACTCGAGATCACGTACGCTCCGCGGGATACCGAGACCCTTCTGACGGAGACGCTGATGGACTACGAAGTCGGTGTTGCACCCGCGGACATCGTCGTCATGCCGACGGAGGGACGAGTCCGGCGGGACGGCGAAGCGGGCCATCTGGAGCCGCTTGGCGATTTGTGGGACGAAGACGAGTACTCCACCGAACACAACGTGGTTGCGGCCAACGGCGAGGCTTACGCCGCCCCGTTCGGGATGGACCTCAAGCCCGGGTTCTGGTATCGCCAGTCGTTCTTCGACGAGCACGATCTCGAGGAGCCGGAGGACTACGACGAGTTCCTCGATCTGGTCGCCGAGATCGACGGCATCAGCGGCGTGGAGGCGCCGCTGGCCTCGGGCAACGGCGACGGCTGGCCGCTCAGCGACGTCACCGAAGCGTTCATCCTTCGCCAGGACGACGGCCACGAGCTACAGCAAGATCTCATCGAGGGCGACGCCGAGTTCACCGACGACCGCGTCGTCACCGCCTTCGAGGAGCTACAGGACCTGCTGGCCGACGGCTACTTCAGCGAGGTCCGGGACTTCGGCATCCAGTACGAGTTCTTCTGGGAGAACGAGACGCCGCTGTACTTCATGGGCTCGTGGACGCCGACGTTCGGCGCGATCGAGGACCCCGACGACCTGGACTACTTCATGCTCCCCGGGACCGAGGCGATGGTCTCGAGCATCAACTGGGTCACCGTCCCCGCCTACGTCGCCGATCCCGACGCGGCGAGGGACGCGGTCGAAGCGATCGTGTCGCCGGACGGCCAACAGGTCTGGACCGAACGCGGCGGGTTCGTGCCGTCCTCCCTCGAGGTCTCGGATGACGCCTTCGACACCGAGGTCATGCAAGATCTCTCGGAGCACGCGGACGAGGTCGAACTCGTCCCCGACCTGGACGACGCGCTGGGCGACCCGTTCCAGGCGGAGTTCTGGTCGCAACTGCTCGGGCTCTGGGCGGAGCCGGAACAGGACGTCGAATCGATCGTCGAGGCGCTCGACGGCGTCTTACAGGAGACTGTCGACGACTAGCCGTGACCGACCTCGGTGACGACGGTCGACGCGACGGCGGGATCGCCGACTCCCTCATCGTCGTCGGGCAAGAGGTGCGACGGAGCAGCGTCAACGCCGTCGCCGTCGATCTGCTGTACGTGTTCACGACCGCATTTTTCGCCACGCTCGCGGTTCGCGGCTTCTGGCCGCTGCTGATCGCCGCCTTGCCGCTGGCGGTCCTGTTAGCGTTCGCCTGGATGTCGTCGCGGCTCTTTCTGCTCACGAACCTCATCGTACTCGGCCTGGCCGTGGTGGCGACGCGAATGGACGTCGTGCCGTTGTGATCGGTGGGTCGCCAACGCGGCGACCCGCGAGACGTTCGAGGAAACGGCTGAAAGCTCAGTCCGCGACGGCGGCGACCATTCCGCGCTTGTAGTACCGTTCCAGCAGCAGGAACAGGATCACGGGCACGGCCATCGTCATGATCGATCCGGCGGCGATGAGCCCCCACTCGACCTGCACGCGGCCGCGCATCAGCGGCAGCGCCTGCGGCGCGAGGTAGAGTTCGGGCGAGCGCATGAACACCAGCGGGAAGAAGAAGGCGTTCCAGACCCAGGTGAACTGGATGACCGCGACCGAAACGAGCGCGGGTGTCGATAGCGGGAGGATAATCGTCCGGAAGATCTGGTAGCGCGACGCGCCGTCGATTCGCGCGGCCTCTTCGAGTTCCTTCGGGATGCCAAGCAGGTAATTCCGCAAGAACAGCACGACCCAGCCGAGTCCCCAGCCGATGTGGACCAGTATCAGCCCCATGTACGTATCGAACAGGCCGAACTCGCGGAGCGCGTTGTAGTTACCCATCGCGACGAGTTCCGGCGGCGCGGCCATGACCAGCAGTATCAGGAAGAACAGCGTCCGCTTCAACGGGAACTCGAATCGGGCAAAGGGATACGCCGCCATCACTCCGAGCAACATGACGACCAGCACCGCCGGGATCGTGACGATGAACGTGTTTCGGAGCGCCTGCCCCATCGGCGCCGTGCTGTGATTCCACGCCTGGTAGTAGTTCTCGAACGTGATCGTCATCCCCTCGAGGTGCCACCAGCCGCCGATGATCTCGGAGAGGGGGCGGATCGACGCCATGACCAGCCCGATGAAGGGGACGATCCAGAGGAGCGCGATGGTGATCGCGATGACGTACTTGAGGCCTCGTCGCTTCGAGGGAACGGCGTCAGCGATCCGTTCGCTCCAGGTTCGGTCGGCGACCGGCGCCGTCTCGGGTATCTCGTCGACCGACAGGTAGCGGCCGCCGTCGGCTCGGGCGTCGGTGTTCGCGTTGCGATCGGTCGAAGAGTCGGTGGAATTGAAGCTGTCTTCGGTCATGGCTGCTCAGTTCATTCGGGCGATGTACAGCGCGAGCGGGGCGACGATGAACAGTTGAATCAGCGCAACGACCATCGCCATCCCGTAGTCGATCTCCGGCCGGAACGCGGCGCGATACACCTCGATACCCAGCACCGAGTACGCGTGATTCGGGCCGCCCGCAGCACCGCCGGCGGCGTAGACGATGTCGAACATTCGCATCACCCAGATGATCCCCATGATGACGACCACGGCGGTCACCGGCTTGACCAGCGGCCAGATGATATCCCAGAACCGCCGCCACGCGCCGGCACCGTCGACTTTGGCCGACTCGATCAACGACGGGTCGATGGCGGAAAGCGCCGAACTGTACAGCAACATGCTGAATCCGGTGTGGACCCAGATGCCGCCCGCGATGAGGGCGTAGATAGCCACCTGCGGCGACTGCGTCCAGTTGCGGACCCACTGCTCCTGTCCGAGCACTCGGAGCACCTCGTTGAAGATCCCTGCCTGTGGATCGTAGATGAACATGAGGACCAGGCCGATGACGATCGGCGGGACGGTAAAGCCCGCAAAAACCATCGAGCGGAGGATTCGGCGGCCTTTGAGATCGGCGAACAGCAACGCCAGTCCGAGACCGAGGAACGTACTCGCCGGCACGTGAATCACGACCCAGAGGAGATTGTGCGTGAGCGCGCCCATCGGATACCGGAACTCCTGGATGTTAGACCAGTGGACGATGAGCGGATCCCTGAGCGACCGGATCCAGTTGTCCAGCCCGACGAACTCCTCCATCGTGAACGTATCCCAGGCGTAGAAGCTCCCGACGGCCGAGTAGACGATCGGACCCACCGAGAAGATCGCAAAGAGACTCAGTCCGGGAATCAGAAACACCGCCAGCGCAACCGCCTTCTCGCGGTCGATATTCAGGACTCCACCCACCTCGTTATCGGCGGCGAGCGCATCGATGTGGTCTCGTAAGCTCATGGAATGCTGGCTATGTGTGTGAGTCTCGGTCAGGCGACCAACTCGCCGCCGTCGTCGTACAGGTAGGCGTCGTCGTCGTCGAACGTCAGGTAGACTCGCTCGTCCTTCTCGACGGTCCACTCGGACAGCTTCGCGTTCACGATCTGGTCGTTGACGAAGACGTTGAGCAGGATGTACTCCCCCATCGGCTCGACGGTTTCTACCCGCCCTTCGATCACGTTCCCCGACGACGGCCGCGTGGTAGAAACGGTCAGGTCCTCCGGACGAACGCCAACGGCGACGTCGTCCCGAGCGCTGTTCGCCACCACACTGGCCGTACTCGCGTCGTCCTGTCCAGCCGTTTCCACGACGGCTTCGTCGGCGTCGATCTTGCCGGGCAGTTCGACGGTCCCCGCCTCGCCGAGATCGATCGAACCGTTCCGGCGGGTCCCCCGAAACAGGTTCATCGGCGGCGATCCGATGAACCGGGCTACCCACGCCGTCCGAGGTCGTTTGTAGAGCTCCTGAGGCGGTGCGATCTGCTGGATCGTCCCCCGGTTCATGACCACGACCGTGTCGGCCATGCTCATCGCTTCCTCCTGATTGTGTGTCACGTAGACCGTCGTGATCGCGAGTTCGTTCTGGAGCCGTTTCAGCTCGATCCGCATCTCCTGGCGGAGTTTGGCGTCCAAGTTCGACAACGGTTCGTCGAGCAGAAACACCGACGGCTCCCTGACGATAGCGCGAGCGAGCGCCACCCGTTGGCGCTGGCCCCCGCTCAGCGCCGCCGGTTTCTTGTCGACCTGGTCTTCGATGTGGAGCAGTTCCGTGACCGTTGCCACCTTCTGATCTCGGTCATCGGGTGACACCCCGCGAACTTTCAGCGGATAGCCGATGTTCTGTGCGACGGTCATGTGCGGGTACAGCGCGTAATTCTGGAAGACCATCGCGACGTTGCGCTCGCTCGGCGAGCGCCCGTCGACCCGCTCGTCGTCGAAATAAATCGCCCCCTCCGACGGCTGCTCGAGCCCCGCGATGAGTCGCAGCGCCGTCGTCTTCCCACAGCCAGACGGTCCCAGAATAACGAGAAACTCGCCGTCCTCGACCTCGAGGTTCAGCTGATAGTTCGCAACGGTGTTTCCCGCGTCAAAATACTTGCTCACACCGTCCATGGATATTGCTGTCATATACCATACTCTGAGGGCGGATTCACCCATTAATCCCGCCCATACCGCCAGAATTGTTGATATAAGCTCGTCAACGGGTCGGGGTACCGAGGGCAATATGGGACGGTCTCGAGTCGAACCGATCCCGTCACGTCATCAGCGGATTCGTCGACCGCTGTCAGCGGCACTCGAGTCGCCTCGCTTCGGAGCGTATCGTTCCGTGGTTTTGCACCTGCTTACGACGCTCACATAGTTGAACATGTCATCCTCGGATTGAACTGGAGAGAGCGCTCGAACCGCCCGAACGACCGCATCGAACCGCTTACACGGACCGTTCGGCTTGCTGACCCGGTCGAACCGACCTACGCGCGAAGGGGTCGATGTTCCGCCGGTGAAACACCTATCGACGTTCCAGTCGAACCGTTCGTATGGTCCGAAACTCCGCTATCGTCGCGGGCGTGGCCGGGGGCGCGCTGGCCGCCGCCGGCGCCTGGACGCTCTACCAACGGTCCACGACCGAAACCGTTCCGTACACGGTCGTCGCTCACATCGACGACGTCGAGCTCCGCCGCTACCCCGAACAGGCCGTCGTCGAGACGACCGCCACCTCCGAAAACGCGGCGTTCGGTCGGTTGTTTCGGTACCTTAGCGGGGCGAACGACGGCGGCGAGGAACTTTCGATGACCGCCCCGGTCGAAGTGGGCGACCCCGGACCGTCGATCGAGATGACTGCGCCCGTCGAGACCCGCCGCGTCCGCGGCTCTGATGAGGTTCGAATGGCGTTCTATCTTCCACCGGAGTACGACGTGGACTCGGCACCACGACCCACCAGCGACGACGTAACGGTCGTCGAAATCCCCGAGCGAACGCTCGCCGCCAGGCGGTTTACGTGGCGGCCCACGGACGCCCGCGTCGCTCGCGAAACCGAACGGCTGCTGGAGACGCTCGAGACGGCCGGCATCCCCCTCGCCGACGACCCGTTCTTTCTGGGGTACGACGCCCCGTGGACGCTGCCGTTTCTCCGGCGCAACGAGGTCGCTGTGGAACTCGAGGCCTACGGCGGATCGTGATCGACTCCGCTATCGGTGGGTTCGTGACGCTGGTGGGTATCTGGAGGACAGGTCGGGTTCTGACGGCATACTCGGCTTCGCTGTGCGCAACTGATAGGATTCGGAATCGGTCCTCAGTTTCTGCACCTGCTCGCTACGCTCACGGATTAGAAACATGCCGCCTCCCGGATTTGAACCTCGCCGAGACGTTCCGGGTCGCTCACTGCGTTCGCTTCCCGGGCTGCGACTCGTCTGGTTCAAATCCGCTCGGGATGCATACCTGCGGCTCACGAATTTGCTCGCCGCAGAAGTATGCCGCCTCCCCGATTTGAACTTCCGAAAGACTCGCTTTCGCTCGTCTTTCGACTTCCCGCTTGCTGCGCTCGCGGGAACGGGGACAGCCCGATCTTCAGTCGGGTCCAGTAACTTCTCGAGTCTATATCGCGTGAAAAAGCCATGCCGCCTTCCCGGGTTTGAACCTCGCCGAGACGTTCCGGGCCGCTCACTGCGTTCGCTTCCCGGGCTGCGACTCGTCTGGTTCAAATCCGCTCGGGATGCATACCTGCGGCTCGCGAATTTGCTCGCCGCAGAAGTATGCCGCCTCCCGGATTTGAACCGGGGACAGCTCGATCTTCAGTCGAGTGCTCTCCCAGTCTGAGCTAAGGCGGCGCAGTTCTATCTCCGTCCATCGTATAAAAAAGGATTTCGAATCGGAGTCGCCGTTCGAGCGGTCCACCTCGGCACGGGATATGACCGGTGTTGTTCCGATTAGGCCAACACATCGAAAAGTAACGACGAGAATACGATTTGTTTACCAGTCATTGACGCCAGTCTGTTGGATTTTCGGATATTCAAGACACCCTTTTCCGGTCTGGCGAGTAACATCGTGTTATGGAAGCGCTTACCTCGGGTCAGGGAGAGCAAGAACTCTCTGCAGATACCATCCTGGAGCTGCTGGCGAACCGCCGCCGCCGATACCTTCTCTACGCGCTCCGCGGCCAAGAGGGACCGATCGAACTGTCGACGCTCGCCGAGCAGGTCGCCGGCTGGGAGCACGACGTCCCGCCTGACGAGGTCGCCAAGAACGAGTACAAGAGCGTCTACGTCTCGTCGGTCCAGTGTCACGTCCCGAAACTGGCCGACGCGGGCGTCGTCGATCACGACGAAGACAATCACACCGTCGTCCTCTCGGATAACTTCACCCAGCTCGAGCCCTACCTCCGCGTCGTCGTCAAAGACGAACCGGAGAACTCGACGCTACACGCGGCCCTCGAGACGGAGTCCGGCGACGGACTGTTGGGACAGATCAGAGAGAACGTCGCGCGGCTCAAACACTAAGGCATACGCGGGACCGGCGTCCCGTGGAGAGGTATCGTCGTTCGAGCAGTTCGACTCGAGGTTCGGAGGGCTGATTTCTGTCGTCGAGCGCGTTGGCAGTTGCGATTCGGAAGACGCCGCTGGAAACGATCCTCGCGCCGCGATACCGATTCTGTTGACTCGAAAGCCGTTCGCTTCGACGTAGCCTCGAATTACCGGCAGCCGGGAGGGTAATTACCGGCGTATTTATCCATTGTGTGGCAGTTCGAACCAGTAACCGGGGGCGACCACGTACCGTTTCGTGCTCCCGTCGAACCGGCCGCGCGATACCGGTCGCCCGTTACCCGTCCCCTGCTCGTGAGAACGTCACGGCTACCGGACTGACACGGTCAATGGATTGATCAGCGGTCGCGAAGTAGCGGCCCAAAATGGGTCGAGAGCACTCCGTCGGAGAACTCCTCGAACGCGCGGTCACGACGCTGCGATCGGAAGGGCCCCGCGAGTTGTACCGTCGAGGCGGTCCCTATCTCAAGCGGCGTCGGGATCGGTGCTGGAAGCGACTGCTGGCTCGCGCAGGCGGTATTCCTGCTGCGCGGGCGTACCTCCGGGCTCGTCGGATCGTTCGGCCCGACACGATCACCGACGCAGAGCCGTTTGAGCGGCTGTGGATCGATCCCGGACGGATCGACCTGCAGGTTCGGACGGCATCGAACCGCTGGGGACGGGTCGTCGACGGCGAGTGGGACCGAGCGGCGGTTCCGTTCGAGGAAACCGTCTCGTACCGGAGCGTCGAGGCGCATTTCCGGCACGGGACGCCCTGGCGAGAGACGGCCGAATTCGAACAGTACCGCGAGCGACTCGAGGCAGGGGAGCAGCCGAAGGGGTGTACCACCGAAGAGGAACTCGAGAGCCGCTTCGAGGAACTGGATGCGATCTACGAGCAGATCGCGACCGACGGCTATCGCTCACAGCCCGCCCTCTGGGCCGACCGACCCGAGTACCAGCGAACTGTATTCTACAAGTGGGATCGGACGCTCGACCCCCGACTCGACGAAGTGACCGTGAGTATCGGTCGAAACGGTTCGATACTACACAGCGACCGCGGCGATCACCGGCTGGCGATCGCCACGTTACTCGACTGCCCGACGATTCCGGTCCTCGTCCGACGCCGACACGCGCGGTGGCAATCGATCCGGGACGAAATCGTGTCGGCGACCCGGCGGTCGGACCTGACCGCTCGAGCCAGATCACACCTGGACCACCCCGACGTACGACGGTGTCACGAGTTCGAGGAGCCACCAGCCGAGAACACGCGCTCAGCCGCGAGTACGGCCCGAGACTGACGGTTTCCAGACGACTGATACGGATTGCTGTAACTAGTTACCGCCGATCACCAGAGCGGGATCGGCGATCGGCGGTAATTGACTACAGGAAACCGTATGAAGCCGTGGACGGTCTCCTGTTTCCCGTGTAACCGTCATCGATACGCATCCTTGAGCCGTCTTCTCCTCCAACAACGGGTGTGCTGACTGCGCGAGTACGAGCGATGGTGGACACCGCGTTTCGACTGTTCCCGAACCTCAGTAGCCAACGGGAAGGGGGAAACACCTCGATACCGACGGGCCCGGTGAACGCAGCCACCGATTTCGATGCGTCAGTGGCTCCGTAACTATCCGGGTCCGTCCCGGGGAACACAGACGAGGATCATGCTCGAATCTCGAGATGGCGAGGCCTTCCGACCCGCACCCGTCCCAGAAGCGTGGCATCCACACTCGAACGACGGGGTCGTCGGCGTTCGAATCGCGGCGATGGACGACGATCAGCCGTCGTCGTCGGAATGGATCTGGTCGACGAAGTGGCTCGATCTCACTGCTAAGCGATAGTCGGTTTTTATCCCGATCTCAGCCTCGCCTGTCAGTTGCAGCGAAGCGATCACTCGCGTGGCACAGACGGGGACCGAGTTCGAATCGGACGATCCGCTGTAACTCTTTCCCGGCGCGACCGCACGACCGCTCGCGGTCTCCGGCACTGACTGACAGCAGTCCGTATCAGTTCGCGGACTCGACGGTGTTCTGGAGCGCCGGATGATCGGACTCCGTTCCGTTTTGTACGTACCGGTCCCGCCGGTTCATCCACTCCCGGTGGCGAACGAGAACGCCGACCGGAATCGACTCGAGGCCCAGCAGTTTCGCGATCGCGAGTCGGTGGCGTCCGTTGACGAACAGGAGTTCGCCGTCGCGGCCGATATCTACGAGTACTTCTTCGGTTACCCCGAGCAACGAGTCGTAACCGAGTTCTCGCTGAGATCGATACCCGTCGCGACGGATCCGCTCGTAGAGTTCGTCGATGCGAGCACAGCGCTCGAGAATACCGTCTCTGGTGGTAAGACTCCGCCAGGACGGGCGGTTCTCCTCGGCCAGTTCGAGACACCGCTCGACGAACGGCGTCTCGGTCCAGTCGATCCCATCGACGAAGTGGGCCCGCATCGATCGGAAGAAGACGCTCTCCTCGAATCGCACCGCGCGATAGAGATCGTAGCGGTCCCGGTAGTCGTCGTCGATGATCACGACGTCGTCGAGATCGGGGCGATCCCAGTCGCCGTCGCGGACGGTCCCGAGTTGCGCGGCCTTCTCGTGGTACGGTGGATACGGCCGACCCGTGAACGTACGAATTCGGGTTGGATCGACCGTGAACGTCGCAAACGGATCCGGTGGGTGGTCGAACGGGTTGAAATCGTCCGTGTTCACGCGCCGGATATACGCGTTCTTCGCGGCGGTCGGCGCAGTCACCGGCACGGACGCGTACAGTTGCTCGAGCGTTTGAAGCGACAGCCACGATCGATCGCCGAGAGACATATGCTCGTCAAACCACAATCGGGCGGAAAAACTGATACCGTCGTTCACAGAATTCAGCACCTGATTCTCAGGCGGAAGTGACCCTCTTCGATTCCCTAACGTTCTCATAACAATACCTGTTCGGCGCATGTTTCGATTCGAATTCATGTCTACCGAGGACCTTACACGTCGCGAGAAACTCCGGGGGTTGTTCCTGGTTGCGACCTACCGGCCAGCCGTGACACTCTTCCTCATCCTCTGTAGTGGAATCGTCGCTGTACTCGAAGGGGTGGGTGTGAGTTTCATCGTCCCGATCATCGAAATGGCGCAGTCATCGGGTGACGCCGCAGCCCAGGACGATCGGATCGTCGAGGCGTTCGTGACCGTCTTCGAGATTGCCGGGATCCCGTTCACGCTGGGGTACATCGTGGCGACCGTCAGCGTGATCATCTCCATTCGGTACATCTCGTCGTTTCTGGTCGGATGGATGCGCGTCTGGCTCCGGACGAACTATGTCCGTGATCTCCAGTCTCGCGCCTTCCGAAGCGCACTCGACGCGCGAGTCGCCTACTTCGATCGGGAAGGCTCCGACGACGTCCTCAACGCGATCGTCACGCAGGCGGAGTACGCCGGTAAAGTGATCCGTGACTTCGTCCGCTTCTTCGAGCAGGTGCTGTTGATCGGGATGTACCTCGCGATCGCGTTCTACATCTCGCCGCTCATGACCGTCGTCGCCGGGGTGGCGATCGCGTCCCTGACGTTCCTCATCCGGCACGTCCTCGAAGGCGGCTACGACGTCGGCGATCAGGTCGCCGACGCGAACGAGGGAATCCAGCAAAACGTCCAGACGGGAACCCAGGGGATCCGGGACGTGAAACTCATCGGGATGCACGACCAACTGTACGACCAGTTCTCGACGCACCTCGATCGATTCACGGACTCGTCGATCAAACTCGGTCGCAACGAAGCGGCGATCGGCTGCGCCTATAACCTCTCGATCGCCGTCATGGTATTCGGGCTGATCTACGTCTCTATCACGTTTGCCGACATGTCTCTCGGAGCGCTGGCCGTGTTCCTGTTCATCATGTTCCAGCTCGGCCCGCGGGTCAGCAACGCGAACGAATACTTCTACAAGGTCGAAGGACGCCTCCCGCACCTGGTCCGCACCCAGCAGTTCATCGAAGAACTCGAGGCGAACGAGGATATTCGCGGCGGCGACCGGCCGGTTCCCGAACCGGCGACGCCGATCGCGTTCGAGGACGTCTCCTTCGCCTACGAGGAGGACGAACCGGTCTTACAGGACCTCTCGTTCCGCGTCGACGAGGGCGAGTTCATCGCGTTCGTCGGCCAGTCCGGCGAAGGGAAGTCCACGATCGCCTCGCTGCTCGCTCGACTGTACGCCCCCGACGACGGCGAGATCACCGCCAACGGCACGCCGATCGACGAGTTCGATACCGACGAGTGGCGCTCCCGAATCGCCTTCGTTCGACAGGATCCGTACATCTTCAACGAGACGCTCCGCGAGAACATCACCGTCGCCAACGCCGATGCGACCGAGGCGGAGATCGAAGACGCTTGCGAGATCGCTCAAGTCACCGAGTTCCTCGATGAGTTGCCCGACGGCTACGACACCGAACTCGGCGACGACGGCGTTCGCCTCTCCGGCGGCCAGCGCCAGCGGGTCGCCCTCGCCCGCGCCCTCCTCGAGGACGCTGACATCCTCGTCCTGGACGAAGCGACGAGCGACCTCGACGCGACCATCGAACGCCGCGTCCAGGACGGCATCGAGTCGATGTCACAGGAGTACACCATCGTCGCCATCGCCCACCGGCTCTCGACCGTCCGGGACGCCGATCGGATCTACGCCCTCGAGGGCGGGACGATCGCCGAACACGGCGAACACGGCCAGTTGCTCGAACAAGAGGGTGCGTACGCGGAGCTGTACGCGGTGCAGTGATCCTCGATCGAGTTTGCGAGCGGCTCGAGTGACGTCTATGGGAACGCAGATCGATGGGCTCGAGCGGGTTCGAACCACCTGAACTTCGCTCACTACCGTTCGCTCGTTCCGTCGTTCGAACCCACCGCTCGCATCACAGTGCTGGCGCTCACGAATTTGTTCGCGCCAGCAATAGTGGGCTCGGGCGGGTTCGAACCACCGACCTCGGCCTTGTAAAGGCCGCGTCATAACCAGCTAGACCACGAGCCCGCATCCGAAGCAAGTCCCCCCGCCCGAATAACCTTTACTTTCTCGCGTCGCAGGCAAACCATGGTCTTCGAGCGCGTCTGGAAGGCACTGTTGGCCGTCGTCGCGGTGTCTCTGCTCGTCTTTCTCGTCCTCCAGATCGGACTCGTGACGCCGCCCTGGGCCGAGGATCGGGCGGAGGTTCGCGTCCTCGACGGTGACACGGGCGACGAGCTCGCGACCGTCGAGGCCGAGGTCGCGGACACCCGCGCCGAACGCTACACCGGGCTGAGCGATCACGACTCCCTCGAGGAGGGCCACGGAATGCTGTTCGTCCACTCGAGCGAGCGCGAGCGGACCTACGTCATGCGCGGGATGGAGTTCGACATCGACATCATCTTCATCGACGCCGACGGCGAGATCACGACGATCGAGCACGCTCGAGCCCCCGAGCCGGGCGAGGACGGCAACGATCTCGAGTACACGGGACAGGCCCAGTGGGTCCTCGAGGTACCGCGGGGCTACGCCAACGAGACGGGGATGAGCGCCGGTGACGAGGTCGAGATCGAGTACGAGTGAGGCGGTTGCTGTAACGATTTCCTGGAGCAACTGCGATACGGAAGCGGTTGCACCGGGGATGACTTACAGCAGTCCGTATAAGCCGCGACCCGCGCGGGAGGTGTTTCGATTCGTAGCAAACCCTTATTGGAGGCGATCCCCGAGACGAACGTAATGCAGGATGTCGACTGGGACGAGGACGACCCGTTCGAAGAACAACGGGAGAACATCGACAGCCCGATGAAGCGGCTGATCTTCGAGTACGGTCGTCCCTACTGGTTTTCGGTGACCGCCGGGATCACCGGCAGCGTGCTGGCGCGATTGCTCGATCTGATTCCGCCGATCTTGCTCGGCGTCGCGATCGACGCGATCTTTCTTCAACAACAGGCGTTTAGCATCCGGTTCATTCCGGACGCGTGGTTGCCGACGGATCAGACCGAGCAGTTCGCGCTCACCGTCGCGATCATCGCCCTCTCGTTTCTCGTCGGCGCGGCGTTTCACTGGATTCGCAACTGGGGGTTCAACTCGTTCGCACAGGACATCCAACACGACGTGCGAACCGACACGTACGACAAGATGCAGCGTCTGGACATGGACTTCTTCGCCGACAAGCAGACCGGCGAGATGATGTCCATCCTCAGCAACGACGTCAACCAGCTCGAGCGGTTCCTCAACGACGGGCTGAACTCCGCGTTCCGGCTGGGCGTGATGGTGATCGGGGTCGGTGCGGTCCTCTTTACGATCAACCCGCAACTCGCGCTCGTCTCCATCGCTCCCGTGCCGCTGATCGCCGTCTTCACCTACGTCTTCGTCAAGAAGATCCAACCGAAGTACGCCGCCGTCCGCTCCTCGGTCGGGAAGGTCAACTCCCGTCTCGAGAACAACCTCGGGGGCATTCAGGTGATCAAGGCGAGCAACACCGAAGGCTACGAGTCCGAGCGCGTCGACGACGTCTCGCGGAAGTACTACGACACCAACTGGGGGGCGATCAACCTCCGGATCAAGTTCTTCCCCGGCCTGCAGGTCATCTCCGGAATCGGGTTCGTGCTCACCTTCCTCGTGGGCGGCTACTGGGTGTTCGCCGGCGCACCGGGACCCTTCACCGGCACGCTCGAGGTCGGACAGTTCGCGACGTTCATCCTCCTGACCCAGCAACTCGTCTGGCCGATGGCCCAGTTCGGGCAAGTGATCAACATGTACCAGCGCGCGGAGGCCTCGAGCGAGCGGATCTTCGGTCTGATGGACGAGACCGGCCGCATCGAGGAGAACGCCGGCTCCGAGCCGCTCGAGGTCACTGAGGGCCGTGTCGAGTACGATGACGTCACCTTCGGCTACAGCGACGCGGAGACGATTATCGACGACATCTCCTTCGAGGTTCCGGGCGGAGAGACGGTCGCACTTGTCGGCCCGACCGGCGCCGGAAAGTCGACGGTGCTCAAACTCCTGCTTCGGCTCCACGACATCGACGACGGGGCGATCCGGGTCGACGGGCAGGACATCCGTGACGTCTCGCTGCCGAGTCTTCGCCAGTCGATGGGGTACGTCGGCCAGGAGTCGTACCTCTTCTACGGCACCGTCGAGGAGAACATCACCTACGGGACCTTCGAGGCGAGCGAGGCGGAAATCGTCGAGGCCGCCAAGGCCGCCGAGGCCCACGACTTCATCGAGAACTTACCGGACGGCTACGACACGATGGTCGGCGAGCGCGGCGTGAAACTCTCCGGCGGCCAGCGCCAGCGCGTCGCCATCGCCCGCGCGATCCTCAAGGATCCGGACATCCTCATTCTGGACGAGGCGACCAGTGACGTCGACACCGAGACGGAGATGCTCATCCAGCGATCGATCGACCGGCTCACCGAGGATCGAACGACGTTCGCCATCGCACACCGCCTCTCGACGATCAAAGACGCCGACCAGATTCTGGTCCTCGAGGGCGGCGAAATCGCCGAGCGCGGCACTCACGGCCAACTGCTGGACAACGCCGGACTCTACTCACACCTCTGGGGCGTTCAGGCCGGCGAAATCGATGAACTGCCCCAGGAGTTCATCGAACGCGCCCAACGGCGGACCGCGCGAACGGAAGCCGGCAACGACGACGACTGAGCGATCGGGAGGAACTGAATAGGGCATTGGTCTTTAGTTAGGCCTTATCAGCCGGTTTGATGGTGGTAGCGAGTTGCTCTTGGACAACCGGACGTTGTTTGTGGATCTTCTGCGTGTCGGCGATGAGATGGTCAAGGAGTGGTGATGGAGAAGATCCGAGGGAGCCACTCAACCGGTAGAGAATGAGTTGGGCGTGCGATCGGAAGGTCCCAGCCCAGCGTTCCGGCGAAAACACGAGGTCATCGTCTGCGTGCTCAATACCAGACTACGCAACTCACGACTCACGACCAAGGACAACAGCGCCGCGTACAGCAGAATCTCTACGACGTATTACTTCGTCGTATCGAACTCATCCAGTCTGTACTGCGTCTTCAGTTCCCGAAACAACGCGAGAGATTCGTGATGTACAAGTGGTAGTCGTCGGCGTCCTCGCTTGCGGACGCCGACGACGCGGAACCATCTCGTATCACGTGACTGTACAGCCTAGTCTGTCCTCGGTGGAGAAGTTCTCAGTCCAGTATGAGAGTCATCACTGGCCAGTGAATTTTGGCTTGCTATCCAGACACGTTTACTACCTCTGAATTTCTATAAACCTATAAATAGTAAAAATTTATATATTACACCTTGGATGTACAATTGCTGTGTCAAATAACAACCCGAATCCCAAGACGAGACGGAATTTTGTACGAACAGCCACAGCTGGTTTGTTCACAACTACAGCACTAATGACGAGTGCTCAAGCGAACAAGGCGGAAACCACCGATTCAGGGGAAGTGAAAATTGAAGATGGAGAGATCGTGTATAGAGGTCCGAAGAAGTCTGTTTCCCCGGACCAAGCGGCAGAAAGTGCTGCTGATGTCTCGCACTCCGACCTTGATGGATACATGCAGACGGGAGTGGAAGGATTGAATGAAGCCAAGTCTAACGGGTATGTCGAATTTGAAGAAAAAGATGGTGTACCACGGGTAGTCCCAACGCAAAAAGGGCTTGACGAACATGGTCCATCACAGCAAATCGGTATCCTCTGCGGGAAAAACGATTATGAAGCAGAAACCACCTGGCGTGGTGGGGTACGACATGCATTTTACTTCGACGATAGCCTGAGCCGTAATATCGCGGCGGCAATGGCATCCGGTGCAGCAGCAGGTGTGATTGGGTCAAAGATTGCTGCTGCTACCGGAGTCGGTGCTCCTGCTAGCGTCGTTTCCGCGGTTGCTGCTATCCTCGCAGGTCTTGGTGCAACGCTAATGTTTGAAGCTAACGAGGGCTGTGGTGTTCGTATTCGTCACTATCCTGCAGCACCACCAGTGCCGGGTGTTGGAATAACCTTCAAACCTCAATAAAGCGCATTCACACGGTCAAACAATATCGAAACATAGTGTTTATTAAATCTAATTATAGTCATAATATTTTAGACCAATACCAAACACATATGTATGTATAGATTGTAAGTTGATCCCATGGTATTCGAGGGATTTACAACAGGTTCGTTTATTGTTATTGTTTTCGCCATTTCTATGGTAGTAGTAAGTATAGTAAGCCTCGCCGACTTTGCTTTGATCGCTCACGACATTACAAAATCATATTTTGGAAAAGTGGTTATGATCGGTTGGATACTCGTTGGGATATGGGGTGTTGGAATGATTACATTAGTCACGACTGAAACGATAGTTTCTGTACCACTTGCATTTGTGGGACTTCTTTTCACACTCTGTCTGCTCAGTTACGAAACAATCCTCTACAGTAGAAGTAGTCTGGATGATGGGGTGCGCCCAAGTGTACAGTGGTTATTAAATCGAACTAATGATAACAAATGATGTCCGTTGGTCTTTAGTTAAACCCCAGCAGCCGGCTCGATGGCGGTAGCGAGCTGTTCTTGGAGAATCGGACGTTGTTTGAGAATCTTCTGTGCGCCGGCGATGGGCCGGTCAAGTAGTGATGGCGGAGAATACCCGAGGGAGCCACTCAACCGGTAGAGAATGACCTGGGCATGCGACCGGAAGGTCGCCGCCCAGCGTTCCAGCGAAAACACGAGGTCATCATCTGCGTGCTCATACTGTCGAACAGAACGACGTGAAGATCGGTCGCTCTACTTCGGCCGTCTCCGACGTCGACGGCCGCGAATTCGCGACCGACTTCGTATTGACTTCTGTCCGACAGTATCAATGACCAGACTACGCAACTCACGACTCACGACCAAGGACAACAGCGCCGCGTACAGCAGAATCTCCACGACGTGTTTCTTCGTCGTGTCGAACCCATCCAGTCTGTACTGCGTCTTCAGTTCCCGAAACAGCGCGAGGGATTCGTGATACACAAGTGGTAGTCGTCGGCGTCCTCGTTGCAGACACCGACGACGCGGAACTGTTTCGTATCACGTGACTGCGTGCCCGCGTACTCTCTTCGATCAAACTCGATCTCAACTTCGACATCGATGTACTTGCGCCAGAGATCGACCACAACGTCGAAGATTTTCTTCCCAAGAAAATTGTGCGGGCCCGCCATTCCTGGAGTTCGTCGGTTACAACCGGTTAGAACTACGCTTCAGCCGCCTCACGAAGTAGCCGTCGTCAGAACGACTCCTGTCCGCCCTGATCGTCCTGGTCCGGCGCACCCTCGTCCTGTCGGTCCTCACCGGCCGCAGGGGGCGTCCGATCGCTGTAGTTCTTCCGTCCGATGGCCTCGTCGCCGACCATGTTCATGATCGCCTGTTCGACCTCGCCGTAATCCCTGTACTCGTCCTCGTTCAGCGGGCCGATGATCCCCTCGAGCGTCGCCGTCTCGCCCTCCATATCGATCTCTTCATCGCCGTACTCCTCGAGCAACTCGTCCTCGCTCATCGGGTACTCCGCGGACTCGAGTTGGTCGCCGAGGTTGCCCAGTTCGACGCCGAGTTGGCGATTGTCGTCGGTCATAGTCGAAGCGTGGGCGAGGCGTCGGAAACCGGTTGGCCCTGCGTTCGCCACCGATTGCGTCGGCGGACTCGGACCGGTGGAAACCGCTCAGGACGGCCGGCGCGCGACCGCGACCGCCGGCACCACGACGAGCACACCGAGAGCCGCGGCCGGAACGACCGCTTCGACGCTGCCCTCGAGCGCAGTGATGCCGGCGAGCAGTGCAAGCGCTACCGTCGCCGACTCGGTGTGGTAGGCCGGTTGCGGTGTCGATCGTGATCGCGACGCCGTTGTCGACGATGGGGGCGAGGAAGAACGTAACTGCGGTCGAGCGATCGACCATGCCGCAAGCGCCCCGGCGGCGAGTGCGGCGTACGTGACCGACCGGCCCGCGGACCCGCTGGCGACCATCGCCAGGAGCGCGAGGCCGAGTGCCAGCGCGAACGCCGTCGTCGTCCGGTCGAACGGGGAGCGCTCGAGAAGCCACAAGACCGCAGCCAGGTAGACGACACCGAGGACGATTCCGGCGACGATATCGCCGGGATAGTGAACCGCGAGGACGACTCTGGAGAGGCTGATTGCGAGGATGAACACACCTGCAGCCGCGAATCGAACGCGTCGCGTTCCAGTTCGAACCGTCAGCGCAAGCAGGCCGTAGGCGACGGTCGCCCCGAGTGCGTGGCCGCTCGGAAAGCCGTAGCCGCCGAGAGTCACCGTCGAGATGTAGGTCGGCTCGAGTGCGGCGGGCAACGCGGCGGGAGTCGCCGCGACGAGCTCCGGTCGCGGGAGCACGAAGAGGTACTTCAGCGCGGTCATCGCCGCCAGCCCGCCGACGACGACACCGACGAGCCAGACCGCTGGAACGCGGGGGGTCAGTCCGGGTGTGGCGTCGGATACCGCGGCGTGTTCTCTGCCCGCCGTGCTCGTCCGGTGACCGGATCCGCCATCGTTTCCTCGCCACGTGAGAAGCCACGACGCCGCGATGGTGATCGATAGCAGCACCCAGACGTCGCCGAAACGCGTCACGAGCGCCGCCGCGAGAAGCAGCCACTCGGGAACGGAGCCGTGGAGGGACTCGAGGAGGCCGCCGCCGCGATACATGGCTGCCGGTTGGACACGCGGTACAATAACGGACGGAGTAGCGACTGCAAGTCGGCGGTCCACGGTGACCCGCTGCAGCCACCGGGAGTTTCATGTCCGCTCCGCGGGAGGGGTTCCGCATGGACCTACGCGACGCGACGTGGACGGACGTCCGCGACTGCGAGACCGACCTCGCGGTCGTCCCCGTCGGTAGTACGGAACAACACGGCCCGCACGCCCCGCTCGGGACGGACGTCGTGGCAGCACAAGCGGTCGCCGACGCCGGCCTCGAACAGTTCGACCGCGACGTCGTCCGAGCGCCCGCGATCCCGGTTGGGGTCGCCGAGGAACACCGTCAGTTCCCCGGAACGATGTGGGTGTCCGAAGACACGTTTCGGAACTACGTTCGCGAGGCCGTCGAGAGTCTTGCCCACCACGGCTTCGATCGGGTCGTCATCGTCAACGGCCACGGCGGTAACGTCGACGCCCTGCGGGAGGTCGGCGGGACGATCACGCGGAGCGGCGAGGCCTACGCCGTCCCCTTCACCTGGTTCGAGGCCGTCGGCGAGCACTCGGCCGAGATGGGCCACGGCGGCCCGCTCGAGACCGCCCTGCTTCGCCACTGCGAGCCGGAACTCGTCCGGGAAAACCGGATCGACGAGGCGAGCGCCGGCGGTGCTGACAGCTGGGGGGAGTGGGTGAGTTACTCGAATCTTGCCTACGATGCGGCGGAGTTTACCGAAAACGGCGTCGTCGGCGATCCGAAAGACGGGGACGAACAGCGAGGGGCGGAACTACTCGAGTTGGCGGCGGACGCGCTGGTTCGACTGCTCGAGGCCGTCGCCGAGCGAGATGTCTCGCGACCCGAGGGTCGGTAACGGCTGTCGGTTCGGAGAGCTGGCGTTACTCTTCGTCTTCGGTTTCGTCTTCGGCTTCCTCGTCTGTATCCGCTTCGGCTTCTTCGTCTTCGCCTTCATCCTCGGACTCCGCCGCCCCACCGGCCGCTTCGAGCGAACCGCGAAGCGCCGGCACCGTCGAGGTGAGCTCACCGACCTGCTCGCCCGCTTCGGAGATGTCTTCGATGGTCTCCTCGAGTTCGGCGATCTCGTCCTCGAGATCGTCGGCGTCCTCGAAGGCGTCGGCTCGCTGGCCCATCGTGAACCACTTCTTGGCGTCTCGAAGGTGCGCCTCGGCGTCGCCGGCATCCAGTGTGGAGTTGAGGCCGTTGAGCACGCCCAACACGTTGTCGGCGTCGGTCTCCCAGACGTCGTCGGCCGCCGGGAGTGCGTCCCAGGCGTCCTCGAGCGAGGACTCGACGTCCTCGCGCATCTCGTTGGCCGCCTCACCGAACAGTTCCTCGTCATCGCCGAACGTCGCTTGACTCATGCTAGCTCCTTTGCGGGGACCGTGGTTAAAAGGTCGCCCGAAAGTGAAAGTGAAATCCCGCTCGAGCAGTCCGATATCGGCGAATCGACGGTCTGATTTCGAAAACGAAGTGACTGCCGAGCGCTCGCCGCTTACGATTCGCGAACCGATTCGACCCGCATCAGCGGATAGCCGTCTTCCATTTCCATGCGCGTAAGGACCGTACACCCCTCGTAGTCGACGACGATCTCGACCTCGAGAAAGCGGCCCGTCAGTTCGGTGTAATCGGCCGTCGACGCGGCGAGTTCGGCCTCGAGTTCGTCGGTTCGGACGTCGACGGTGACCTCGGTACAGTGGGGCTGGTTCTCGATCGACTCCGCCATCGCCGTCGCGAGACTTTGGGCGCTCTCTGGCGAGACCGGCGTCCCGGCGAACTGGTGGTAGAGCGTGCCGAACTTGATGCCCGCCTCGAAACAGGCGGCCTCTGCGTCGGTCGGGGTGTCGGCGTCGGTCTCAGTATCGGCATCGGTATCGGTAGCCCTGTCGCCGTCGGTGTCGTCCATACGCCATCACTCGGCCTCGAGGACGTTTTCGGTTGTGATATGGGCCGAACAGCATTTCCAATAGCCATATCCTGCGGTGAGGCGTAGCGCCGAGTCGGAATCGCACGTTACTTATCGACGGTATCCCTCACACCGAACGAATGGCACAGTCGGTCCTGCTTACGGGGGCTGCGGGGCGGGTCGGGGACGCGATCCTCGGCAGGCTCGCAGACGAACACGAGTGGCGCTTGCTGGATCGCGACCCACCGACGGACGAGCAGCCGGGGGAGTTCGTCGTCGCGGACATCACCGACGACGAGGCCGTCCGCGAGGCGATGGACGGAGTCGACGTCGTGATCCACCTCGCGGGTGATCCGCGTCCGGAAGCGCCGTGGGACAGCGTGCTGACGAACAACATCGACGGCACGCAGACCGTCTTCGAGGCCGCCGTCGACGCCGGCGTCGAAAAGGTCGTCTTCGCCTCCTCGAACCACGCCGTCGGCGCCTTCGAGACCGACGAGCGCACGCCCGAGATGTACCGTACGGATGATGACTACCTGCTCGACGGGACGGAACTGCCCCGACCGGGGAACCTCTACGGCGTCTCCAAAGCGGCGGGCGAAACGCTCGGTCGCTACTACCACGACGAGTACGGACTCTCCGTCGTCAACGTCCGCATCGGGAACCTCACCGAAGGCCACCCGCCGATCGACTACGAGCGCGGACAGGCGATGTGGCTCTCCTACCGCGACTGTGCGCACCTGTTCGATCGCTGTATCCGCGCCGACTACGGCTACGAAATCGTCTACGGCATCTCCGACAACGACCGCAAGTACTACTCGATCGATCGCGCCCGCGACGTTCTCGGGTACGAGCCGCGGGATAACTCCGCCGACCACGACTGAGCAGCAAGCTTCGTTGTCCGTCGGTGGTCCTCGAAAACCGAACATCGAAACCGAACATCGAACGCCGGCAACCGCACGACTGAAGCCCCACCGTTCTGTCGTCTAATACGGATACTACCATGGAGTACACGACGCTCGGCACCAGCGGAATGTCGGTCAGCCGCATCGGACTCGGCTGTATGAGTTTCGGCAGCGGCCGCGAGTGGATGCTCGACCGCGAGGAAGGAACCGAACTCATCGAGCGCGCCATCGACCTCGGAATCAACTTCTTCGATACCGCCAACGTCTACTCGACCGGCGAATCCGAGGCAATCCTCGGCGACGCCCTCGCGGGCTACGACCGGGACGAACACGTCATCGCGACCAAGGTCTACGCCGAGATGGATCCGGACAACCCGAACTCGAGCGGCCTCTCACGGAAAACCATCGAACAGGAACTCGAGGCGAGCCTCGACCGATTAGGTATCGACACCATCGACCTTTATCAGACCCACCGCTGGGATTACGACACCCCGATCGACGAAACCCTTCGAGCGCTCGACGACGCCGTTCGGCGCGGGTCGGTACGTTATATCGGCACGTCCTCCATGTGGGCCCACCAGTTCGCCGAGGCGCTGCAGACGAGCGAGGCGCTGAATCTCGAGCGGTTCGCGACGATGCAAAACCACTACAACGCGTTCTACCGCGAGGAAGAACGCGAGATGCTCCCGCTGTGTGAGAAGGAAGGTATCGGCGTGATCCCGTGGTCGCCCCTCGCTCGCGGCGTCGGTACCCGCCCGCACGACGAACTCGACACGACGACCCGCGGGCAAACGGACCAGTACCTCGAGCAGATCCCCTACCTGCAAGGCGGCGGCGAAGAGATCAACGAGCGGATTCAGGAACTCGCCGCCCAGAAGGGCGTGACGATGGCCCAGATCAGCCTCGCCTGGTTGCTCCACAAGGAATGGGTCGATGTCCCCATCGTCGGCACGACGAGCGTCGACCACCTCGAAGAGGCCGTCGAAGCGATCGAACTGGACCTCTCGGACTCGGATCTCGCCTACCTCGAGGAGCCGTACGAGCCGCTGCCGATCGCGGGCCACGAGTGATCCGAAGCCGCCACAAGCACGGCTGAGAGCTGGTCGCGCTCGAGATTCACCGTCGGCGGAAAACCGCGTTCAGAACAGCCCTTCGACGTCCGACTCGCGCGCTTCTCGCCGACCGACGTGAGACGTCAATCGCCGGTAGACGATCCCTCGGTGCTCCTCCTCGCGAACGAAGTCGAACAGGAGCGTGATAAACCGACTGTCGTCGTCACCGGCCTCGAGATCCCGTCGAGCATACGTTCGCGCCTGTTCGATCGGCTCCGCGTCGAAGCCCAGTTCGTCCGCGAGAACGGTCGCTGCGATCGCCGTCGGTCCGAACGCGAGCGTCGACAGCGCCGGTCTCTCGCCTTCGTGCTCGAGTCCGACCGGCGGCCGGCGTTCGATCAGTTCGGGATCCGCCGCGAGATCGGCGAGGAACGATCGAATCGGCGAAAGCCGAACCGCTCGAGCGGTCTCGGGCAACTCGGCGAGATACTCGTGAGCGCTGTCCGCCAGTCCAACGGCACCCACCCAGTTCCGGTTGCGGGCGTGGTACACCGCGGCCGTGAACTGGATCAACCCGTGGAGCAGTCGCTCGTCGTCAGTGCCGGACTCGAGGTCGAGCCAGTGTGCTTCCCAGGCGTCGTGGGCGGCGTGATAGTAGCCCGCGTTGTAGATCGCGGCTCCTGCCCGGAGCTGGTCGCGCATAGCTCGTCTAGGGACTCGAGAACCGAGTTACTATCGACTGGTGGACGGAACGTCTGAAAGCGGTGAGCGCCGGATACGTACCGCCTCCGGCGGGGCGGGCAGACAACAAAAGTACGCTACTCACATCCATAACCGCCGTCGCCGACTGAAACGGCGACCGCGTTTCGCTCGGGAGCGAGCAGTGTACGGGACGAGCGGCGAGTCCCGACCGGTTACTGTCCGCCACCGGTCACGGCGGTACTCGGTGAGAGGCCGGAAACCATCATTAGTATGGACCGACTTCGAACCATGGTGATATATGGTGACAATACACAATAGGTGATTAACGGGGTACTACCCGCTCCGAATCACTGACTCGGGCACTTCCTCTCGGACGCGCTAATCACGGGTTACAGTCTCACTCGAAGCCGTCTTCCCAACGAAATCGGCCATTACGTTGGACGACGTCGCCGTCGATCTCGAGTCGCGAGTCCTCGCTGACGTCAGTGATCATATCGACGTGCACTGCAGAGTCGTTACCCGACTCGCCGTCGGGAAGGTTCGAATCGTAAGCCCGACCGAGCGCGAGATGGATCGTGTCGCCCATCTTCTCGTCGAAGAGGATGTTATCCGTATAGCGATCGATACCGCGGTTCATCCCGATTCCCAGTTCGCCGAGTCGGCGCGCACCGTCGTCGGTCTCGATGATTTCGGTGAGGACCGCCTCGCCCTGGTCGGCGTCGTAGTCGACGACCGCCCCGTCCTCGAACTCGAGACGGACGTTTCGGACCGACTCCCCGTGGAGTGTCATCGGGACGTCGAAGGTCACCTCACCCTCCGTCGCGTACGGCGCGGTGAACACCTCGCCGCTGGGGAGGTTGTGCGAGTCATAGGCGACCGACGCAGCGCTGTTAACCGCCGTCCGACCGTCGATCGACATGGTGAGATCGGTACCGTTCGAAACGAGTCGGACCTCCGACCCGTCGTCGAGCAACGCTTTCATCTGGGCCATCTCGTCGGCCAGCGACTCCCAGTCGCGCAAGATTGCGTCGTACGCGAACGTCTGGTACTCCTCGTAGGCCATGTTCGCCTGCTGGGCCAGCGAGCGCGTCGGATGGACCGTCGACACCCAGCGAGTATCCATTCGAGCCTCGCGAAGTTCGCTTCTGGCGCTGTTGTACGCCTGTCGCGTTTCCCCCGGAACGTCCGCCGTTGCACTCGTGTTTCGGCCGCCGCCGAGTGAGAGGTACACATCCGCGTTCTCGACTAACGCGAGTTCGTGAGCCGGGTTTTCGTCAAACTCGCCGTCGTGCGCTCGCAGGTACGCGCGAGTGATCTCACCGGAGCTGTACGTCGCGAGCAGGTTTGCTCCCCGCTCCCCGAGCGCTTCGGCGACCGCAACCGCGAGTTCGTGGGCATCGGGCCCGACGGAGAGAACGACGTTATCTCCGTCCTCGATACGAGCGCTCCAGTCGACCAGTACCGCCGCGTGTTCGCGTACGCGTTCGTCCATATTCGGTCTCTCTCGAGCAGGCCACTAAACGCTCTCCGTTCGGGCTGGCGAATCGCCACTCGCGAGGAACGGGCGCACGATAAATAACTCGGCGTACGTAACTTACGCGGCAGTGGTCTCTTCGGCGCCCGTCGCCTCACGAGACCGAACGAACGAGACGACCGCATAGACGATCGGCGTATCGAGCACGGCGATCGCGAGTTTCAGCAGGTACTGACCGATCATCAATGCGAGAAGTTCGCCGACGCCGAGAACGGGACCGACACCGAGAAGCGCGGGCGCAATCGAAAAGGCGATTCCAACGAAAATTACCGTGTCGATGGCCTGACTGCTCGCTGTCGACCCGATGTTTCGGAGCCAAAGTCTCTCACCGCCGGTATACTCCCGGATCCGGTGGAAGACGATCACGTCCCAGTTCTGACTGACGACGTACGCGAGCAGGCTTCCGAGAACGATGTTCGTCGAGGCCCCGAGCACGTCGGCAAACATTCCGGGATCGATACTGGTCTCGGCTGCTGGTGCCGCGATCGTCGACCAGACGAGAACAAGCACAACGAAATTCATCGCGAACGCGACGT
This sequence comes from Natronorubrum halalkaliphilum, assembly GCF_009834785.1. Lineage (GTDB taxonomy): Archaea > Halobacteriota > Halobacteria > Halobacteriales > Natrialbaceae > Natronorubrum > Natronorubrum halalkaliphilum. Next base: position 1,957 of record NZ_WUYX01000051.1, on the reverse strand, counting down.
TAACGACCACCTGCGCCGCTCGCCGCCCGTACAGTTCCGCATAACAGTCGCTGGCAAGGAAAGTTAGCGCGTATGCAAGCGCCGCTCCGGGGAGCACCAGCTCCGCACCGGTGATCGGCAACGAAAACGGCAATGAAAAAGCGAGCACCTTCGACGCCGTCAACTGCGCCGTCACCAGTGCCGTCACGAACAGCCCGATCAACGAGACCTGCGCGATCGTCGGGACAGCGGCCACCTGCGCCTGAGATTCCGACTGGCTCATGCAAATTTCGTATCCATCGAGGCCACCTAAACGATTCGAGACGGCCACGAGACCGGATGACGCTGCGAGACCACGAAACCACGAGGCCACCCGAAGAACGAACTCGAGTTCGAGAACGTATCATTCGGCGCGAAGAGAGACCGGTCGGCAACAGTCGGCAGCGGGCACTTCTCACCGTTCCGAGTGTATTTATGTCAGAAAAACGCCCGACTGAAAAACGCGAGATATTCCTCCGACAAACGAGATTTCGGATGTTTGCCCGAACCGTGTGTCTGCCTCTCGAGAGGAGATGTATAACACAATGGTTATACGTGCCCCGGCACTTTCTTTGATTGCAATGGCGAAAGGAAACGTTGATTTCTTCAACGACACAGGCGGCTACGGTTTCATTGAGACGGACGACGCAGACGACGACGTATTCTTCCACATGGAAGACGTTGGCGGTCCGGACCTCGAAGAAGGCACAGAGATCGAATTCGACATCGAACAGGCCCCCAAGGGCCCCCGCGCCACCAACGTCACCCGCCTGTAACACGGCTTTTTACGTTCGGTAACCGGGTTTCACAGTCGAATACCCATTCTTAGCACACTACTCCGACAGCGATAGCGACGGCGTTCATACCACCAGTCTTCACCCCTGTACAAACAGTTTTACAACCGTATGTAGCATATCTGGTTGGAAAAGCGATCGCAATTTTCGAGCGATCGCCACCATCTCTCGTCAGGCAGTGAACCAACCACACATAACTGTAGCCACCTCTTACTCATTCTGGACATAATTGTCAGTTCAGTTATTTCAGTTAGCCCGTCAAAACAGCCGAGAAACAGTTGATACGAAATCGATAACAAATAGTCGATCAGTTGGTGTGTCGATGTGGTAGCAAAATGGACGATCTGACCGGATTTCAACGCGATCTGCTGTACGTGATCGCGGGAGCTGACCAGCCGTCTGGCCAGGAAGTAAAAGACGAAGTCGAGAAGTACTACAACAGTGAAATCAACCACGGGCGATTATATCCGAACCTCGACACGCTCGTCAACAAAGAGCTCGTCGAGAAAGGGCAACTCGACCGGCGGACGAACTATTACGCGATTAGTGACCGCGGGCTCGAGCAAATCGAACAGCGCCGAGAGTGGGAACAACAATACATCGACTAACCCGAGTCGTACCACTCATTCTGTTCCCGCTCGGTCATGGTCGCCGGGTTCCGTCAGCCCCGTCCATCGCATTAGACCGACCGCAGTGACCCGTCCGGAAGTTCTCTTCCCGGACGAAATCGGTTCCCGAGATTGCTCGAGTCTTGACGCTGCTGTGGAAGCCACTCCAGAACTGTGTCCCACCCTTCGTACAGCACACCGGTAGCGTCGACGGCATATCCGCATAGAAGTGTCTCATCGAAGAATATTCGAATTATATGCAAAACGCCACACAGCGGTTGCTGTCTGGCAGTTGAGTATGAGTAGGA
>NZ_WUYX01000051.1:0-219 GCF_009834785.1 Natronorubrum halalkaliphilum | reverse complement strand
CCACTCCAGTACTCGCCGTAACGCAGACGAGCTTATCTTCCGTGTTCGGGATGGGTACGGGAGGTACCTCGTCGCTGTGGCCGCTGTAATGCCGATCGGCGGAATCGAACCGCCGTCAGACCACTATCGGTAGTGAATGAACTGCGCTCGGGAGAGCACAGAAAGTATGAATGGAGGCGGCGAAACGGATTTCCCAGAGGGTCGCCCACTCCAGTACTC
>NZ_WUYX01000050.1 GCF_009834785.1 Natronorubrum halalkaliphilum | reverse complement strand
GCGATTGCGATCACCAACTACGAGCGAGGACACGATCCAGGACGTGAGAAACTCAAACTATGAGTTGGATTCTATGACACGCTCGCTAGCAGCTATCGACTGACGACTGGCGATCCAACGATTCTTTGGCCGTTACCGACACTCCCCGAGCAACGGCTGGGTTCGGAAACCGGATCACCACGCTGTCCGCGGACGGAAGTGTTTACAATCGGTGGCCCACTATCGAATTCAGCATGAACTCGTCGCCCCGGATCGACGTTCGCCACCGCCGTTCGAATCACCGGCGAGTGAGCGGCCGCAGATCCGAGCACGAACCGAGGTGGGCCGACATCGATAGCGGGCCCGACGGCAAGGCCGATCCCTGCGCTATCGAGAGCGAACGACACCGGTTTCAGGGCCGTGAACCGTCCTCGAGCCCCGAAGCACGTTCCGTGCAGCATCGACGGTCCACGCCGGGGGCGAGTGACCGATGATCGATCGAAGCAAGACCGCCGATCCGGCGAACGTGTTACTCGTCGAACCAGCCGATGAAACTGCTCGGCTCGCGAGAACCGCGTTTTCGAACGACGGCTCGAAGACGACGATCCACACCGTGTCCGACGGCGAGGCCGCACTCGAGTTCCTCCACCGATGCGGCGAGTACGCCGACGCGCCGCGGCCGTGTCTCGTGATTCTCCGACTCGACCTTCCTGACTCGGGTCCGGACGGGACGGCCGTGCTCGAGGAGATGCGACAGGCGACGACACTCGCTCGGATTCCCGTGGTCGTGACGGTGGACTCGCCGACGCCAGACACCGCGTCCGCCCTCTATCAACTGGGCGCGAACGCCGTCGTGTCAACGCCGGCTGATTCCGATTCCCTCCTCGAGACGCTGGAACTGGTGGCGCAGTTCTGGATCGACACCGCACGGCTGCCAAATCGGAACGATCGCTGCTGAACGGCGTTCCCTTCGATCGGGAGCGGTTACCGATTGTCGTCGTCGTTACTCACCATTGCCAGTCTCGTATCTCACCATCACTGGTCTCGCTTCTCTCCATCGCCGGCCGCAGACGCTCTCGAGGCAGGGCCCGTCCGTAACCCATTCTCGGAGCAACTCGAGTCTCGAGACTGGTAGTCGAATCGTCTGCTGTACGCGCGGCGCCTCGGGGGCGATCGGGCCGTCGTTCGCCATCGAGGACGTTAGAACTGGTAGCGTCGCTCGTCGTCCATCGCCGGATACTGGTCCGCGCCGGTCATCTCCTCGAAGGTCATTCCCGACAGATACTCGTCGTAGGTGACGTCGTACCCCGAGCGAAGCTGGAAGTCGAGCTTGCCGGTTTCGACCGTCGACTGAAAGAGCATGTGGATCGCCCGACGGACGAGTTCGTCCGTCTCCTCGGGCTCGAGGGCCGCCTCGAGTAGGGCGAGTTCGTTTTGCGTCTCTCGGTCGAGCGAGACGCTGAGCTCGTCCTCGAGCGTGCGATAGGTGTCCTGTACGTCTTCGTTGAGATCGTCGAGGCTCATAGGGGAGGAGACTCGAGCCGACGGGATAGGGTTTTCGTGGTCCGGTCGCCGGTTGGCTGTCGCGTCACGCGACACGTCCGTCGACTAGGAACCGCCACCAGTAAGACGGCCGGGTCGCTAGTCGGATCAATGAGCGAGAGCGACGGCGGTGTCGACGAGGCCGAAGACGGAGGCGGGGGCGGGGACGGAGACGGGGACTGGAGTCTCCCCGACGACCTCGAGGCCGTTCGGTCGGCCCTGATCGAGTGGTACGAGGCCGACCACCGCGACTTCCCCTGGCGGCGGACGGACGATCCCTACGCAATCCTCGTCAGCGAGGTGATGAGTCAGCAGACCCAGTTGGATCGCGTCGTCGAAGCGTGGGAAGACTTCCTCGAGCGCTGGCCGACGACGGCCGACCTCGCGTCGGCCGACCGGGCGGACGTGGTGGGGTTCTGGACGAGTCACAGCCTCGGCTACAACAACCGGGCGAAGTACCTCCACGAGGCGGCCGGGCAAGTGGAAGACGAATACGGCGGCGAGTTTCCGACGACGCCGGACGAACTGCAGGAACTGATGGGCGTCGGCCCCTACACCGCAAACGCTGTCGCGAGTTTCGCGTTCAACAACGGCGACGCGGTCGTCGACACGAACGTCAAGCGCGTCACCTACCGCGCGTTTTCGATCCCCGACGACGAGGGTGCGTTCGAGGTGGCCGCGAACGACCTCATGCCCGCCGACGAGTCCCGGATCTGGAACAACGCGATCATGGAACTGGGCGGCGTCGCCTGCACGCAGACGCCCCGCTGTGACGAGGTCGCATGTCCGTGGCGCGAGTGGTGTGACGCCTACGCGAGCGGGGATTTCACCGCACCCGACGTCCCTACCCAGCCCGCGTTCGAAGGGAGCCGCCGACAGTTTCGCGGTCGGGTTATCGGCACCTTGCGGGAGTACGACGAACTCGAACTCGATACGCTGGGCCACCGAATTCGCGTCGACTACGCACCCGACGGCGAGTACGGTCGCGACTGGCTCGCGGGACTGCTCGAGGATTTAGCGGACGACGGTCTGGTCGAACTCGAGGGCGGCGACGGGGCCAGCGGCGGCGACAGCGACTCCGACGGCGAACTCGTCGCGCGGTTGCAACGGTGATCGGGACCGGCTTTCGACCGTCCAGTCACTGATACGGTTTACTGTACGTCAGTTCTGGCGCAACCGCGACCCGGGCGGCGGTTGTGCCGGTAAATCGTTACAGCAATCGGTATGAAGCGTCGAATCGACTCCGTTTTCGACGGCGAACGCTGGGTGGCCGGCCTATTTGCGTCTTGCGCTCTACAGTACGCCCATGGCAGACGTACACGTCGTCGCAGTTTGTGGCAGTCTCCGGGACGCGAGCACGACCCACGCGGCCCTCGAGCGAGCGCTCGAGGCCGCCGAACGAGCCGGAGCGAGCACCGAACTGCTCGACCTTCGCGAGTTCGAGTTGCCGATTTTCGACGCGGATCGCGACCGCGAGGACGCGGGCGATGCGGACGAACTGGCGACTCGGTTGCAAGCGGCCGACGCGATCATCCTCGGCTCGCCGATGTACCACGGGTCCTACTCCTCGCCGCTGAAGACCGCCCTCGATTACTGCGGGTTCGACGAGTTCAGGGACAAAACCGTCGGACTACTCGCGGTTTCGGGGGGTGCGTTCCCCGTGACGGCCCTCGAGCACATGCGCTCGGTCTGTCGGGCGCTGAACGCGTGGGTACTCCCCCACGAGGTCGCCATCGCGAACTCCCACTCCGCGTTCGAGGACGGCGAATTCGCCGAATCGAAACTCGAGGAACGAGTGGTCGTGCTGGGTCGACGAGCGGTCCAGTACGCGACGATCGAACCGGATCCGGATTCCTTCGAGAGCGATCAGAATATCGGCGCCGAAGGGAAATAACGGGGCCAGTCGGTAGGGAACTGAGGGCGCGGTGTCACTATTCGTCGCCGGGTGCGAAGCTCAGGGATCGAGCAGTCGCTCGAACCGCTGCTGATGGGCGAGGAAGGCAAAGAGCGCAAAGACGACGACGCCGACCTGAAGCGCTTCGATCCGGATTACGAGCGTGGTAACCTCGAGCGCCAGCGGGGGCGTGGCGACCGCCCAATCGGTAAACCAGGCCGAGGCGAGAAGCGTCGACGCGCCGACGGCCAGCAACAGCGCGGGAATGAGCGGCGTCCGTGCCGTTCCGTAGGTCGATCGGAGGCGAAAGACGTGTCGCTCGAGTTCGAACTGTCCGACGAGGATACCGGCAAGCAGGATCGTCGCCACGATGAGTCCGAGGACGCTGCCGATCCGTTCGGCGATGAGCAACCAGACGATCCAGCCGCCGGTCGCCACCAGTGCAGCGCCCAGCCGGCGGGGTTGTAAGAGATCGCCCACCTCGCTGACGGTCGCACCGAAAACGCCGGCCCTGAGCAGCGAGCCACAGAAGAGAATGCCGAGTCCCGCAAGCGCCGTCGACGTGGTCCGGGTGCCGACGACGAGGGTAAACCAGAGGCCGACGGCCACCGCTTCGACCGCTGCAGCCGAGAGCGCCGCTGTCACGCCGAGGACGCGTCGTTGGGTCGTTCGCCCGAGGACCCCGGGCTGACGAATGACGCTCATACTTGTGTCTCTCAGGCCACCCCTTTCGTTATGGAAGTCATTACCTCTCATAGTAATCGACTCGTAACGATGCGGCCGCCGCTACAGCGTATATACGCGAGTAATAGTTCGTTTCACGAACCCATAGTGTCAGTCGACAGACCCCTCGGTCGCGCGCTATCGTAGCTGCTGAACGTCACCCCACACCGATCGCATGACAGCTCTACGATCTGTGCGTCGTTCGTTTCAGCAGCTACGATAGCCGCTGCATTGGTGATTTGGTGGTCGTACTCCGATTCAGTCCATTGCGAAACGGAGAGCCACCCGTTCAGGCACCGATTGAGAGAGCGTTTCACCGATGTTCCTGTCTCAGTAGCTACCTGTGATCAGTTTTCGCTCGAGCCGTCGTTGTGCTTCGTTTCCCCCTCGAGGGAACTGGCTGGTCGAGTAGGTATCGGTTACCCGACCAGTTCGACGACGTTAGCCGGCGTGTAACTGTCGGGAAACGATTTACCTGATCGAAACGTTGGACAGAGTTATCTGCGGGGATGTGGTCGTCAGCGATTATGCCCGAGAACAAACAACAGGACAAGACGGTGTCCGAGATGGTCGTCAAGGAAGCAGTCGGAATGGGAATGGATTCGTCGATGCGAGACTCGATTCTCGAAGCCGTCGAGGAAGCCGACGGCACATCGGGGGGCAAGCGCAGTCTGCCGCTCGCCGGCGCCCTCTTCGGTGCCGGTGCCGCCCTCGGCTTTCTCGCCGGACGCCAGTCACCGGACCTCGAGGAGACGTCGCTCGAGGATATCGACGAACCCGAAATCATCGACGACGTCGTCGACGGGACGTCCGGGAGCGACGAGGAGTCGATGATGGAGACGGAGTCGGAAGCAGAGTCGGAGTCGGCGTCCGAAACCGAAATCGAGACGGAAGACGAAGGTGGCTCGAGCCGTCTGTCGCGGATTCTGCTCGCTGCCGGTCTGCTCGCCGGAATCGCGGTTCTCCGCCGTCGCTTCTCGTCGGGCGAGGACGAGGAGTGGGAACCGATCGAGGAGTTCGAACCGGCGACGAGCGACGACCTCGATGAAGATGCGGACGAAGAGAGCGACGACGAGATGGAAGTCGGAACGGAGACGGACGACGGCGACGAGATGGACGAAGAGTAAACAGCGTCCGGACAGCAGGAGCAAGAAGGCCGAGCCGATTCTTTCACCTTTTCCCAACGCCGACGAGCCGACGGCATCGGCCGCCCTGACGAAGGAGCTAAGAGGGCGACGCCGACAGTGTGAACTCAATGGAGACGATCCACCGCGTCTTCGTCGGCGACTCCCGGGAGCTCGCCGCGATCGACGATTCGTCCGTCGAACTCGCCGTCACGTCCCCGCCGTACCCGATGATCGAGATGTGGGACGACCTCTTTACCGGCCTCGATCCCGCCATCGGCGACGCGCTCGCGTCCGGCGACGGTCGCACGGCGTTCGAAGCGATGCACGCCCAGCTCGATCTGGTCTGGGACGAACTCGAGCGCGTGCTGGTCGACGGCGGCATCGCGTGTATCAACGTCGGCGACGCGACCCGATCGCTCGACGACAGCTTTCGGGTGTACGCAAACCACGCGCGCGTTCTCGAGGCCTTCGAGTCCCGCGGCTTCGACCCGCTTCCCGATATCCTCTGGCGCAAGCCGGCCAACAGCGCCGCCAAGTTCATGGGTAGCGGGATGATTCCGCCGAACGCGTACGTCACCCTCGAACACGAGTACGTGCTGGTGTTTCGTAAGGGCAGCGAGCGTCGGTCGTTCGAGCCCGGAGCCGATCGTCGGTACGAGGCCGCCTACTTCTGGGAGGAGCGAAACCGCTGGTTCTCGGACGTCTGGACCGAAGTCCAGGGCGAACTCCAACAGCTCCAGTTCGAGGACGACGATCTCCGCGATCGGTCGGCCGCCTACCCGCTCGAGATCCCGTATCGACTGATCTGTATGTACTCGGCCTACGGCGATACCGTCCTCGACCCCTTCTGGGGGACCGGGACGACCACGCTCGCGGCGATGTGTGCCGGCCGCAACTCCGTCGGCTCGGAACTTGAAGAGGGGTTCGTCGAACTGTTCGACGATCGCATGGCCGACGTCCCGGGGCTGTCGCAGTCGGTCGGCCGGACCCGACTCGAGCGTCACCGCGAGTTCGTCACCCGCCGTCTCGGGGAGGGAAACCCCTTCGAGTACGAGGCGGACCATTACGACACGCCGGTCGTGACCAAGATGGAACGCGGGATTCGACTCCGCGAGGTGGCGTCGATCGATGTGCTCGACGGTGGGGTCGAAAATGAAAATGATGACGAAAACGAAGACAAATACGAGTACCGGGCCACACACGTTCCCCTCTCGCTCGAGTGACCACGTTTTAGGGACGGCGCGACGAAGTGACGGGTATGTCACTCGATGAATACGCCACAGCAGTTGCCGATCTCGACCCGGCTGACGGCGAGATCGAAACGGCGGAACTGGTCGTTACGGACGACGTGCTCGTCAAGGCGTTCGCGCTCGGCCCGGACGCGGAACTCGAGCCCCACGAGCACGCCGACAGCACGAACGTTTTTCACGTGCTCGAGGGGACGGTAACCGTTATCCGGGGCGAGGAGAGCGAGTCGATCGACGCGCCGGGCGTCGTCCACCACGAGCGCGGCGACATCCACGGGGCTCGAAACGAAACCGACGACCGGGTCGTGTTCACGGCGAGCCTTTGTCCGCTACCGTCGTAGTTTAGTCCCGGCACACGAAGTTCGAGTGTGAACGACGATATCGATCCTGACCGATTCGACTCGAGACGGTCGACCACGTACGGAAACCGCGGGATGGTCGCGACGAGCCAGCCACTCGCCGCGGAGGCGGGGCTCTCGATTCTTCGAGACGGAGGGAACGCCTTCGACGCAGCCGTCGCGACGGCGGCCGCGCTCAACGTCGTCGAACCCACCTCGACCGGACTCGGCGGCGACGTCTTCGCGCTCTACCGGACCGCAGACGGCGAGGTCGGCGCGATGCGTTCGTGCGGCCACGCGCCGGCCGACGCGACGATCGAAAACGTAACCGACGCCCTTGCAGCGGCCGACGAGGAGACGCTCGAGGGGTACTATCCCGACTCGCGCGGCTACGCCGTCGACAGCGGGACGAGTGCCGACGACCTCGAGATGCCCTTCCTCGGCCCGCACGCAGTGACGGTTCCCGGAACGGCTCGCGGCTGGGAAGCCACGGTACGGGAACTGGGCACGCGCTCGCTTTCCGACGTGCTCGAGCCGGCGATTCACTACGCCACCGAAGGGTATCCCGTCTCCCCGGTGATCGCTCACCACTGGCAGGGTGCCGAGCGGTTGTTTACCGACGACCACGCCCGAGAGGCGTACCTCTTCGACGACGAGAGCCCGGACCCCGGACAAACCGTGACGCTTCCGAAACTGGGCGACTCTCTGCGAAAGATCGCCGAGAACGGGGCCGACGAGGTCTACGAGGGATCGATTGCGGACGAGATCGTCGACGAAATCCAGTCCGCTGGCGGGTTCATGACGAAAGCCGACCTCGCCGACTTCGAACCCGAGTTCGTCGACCCCGTCAGCACGACCTACAACGGCGCGGAGGTCTACGAACTCCCGCCGAGCAACCAGGGACTCATCGCCCTCGAGGCGCTGAACATCGCCGAAGAGATCGGAGCGGGCGAGCACGCCTACGACTCGCCCGAGCGGATTCACGCGTTCACCGAGGCGATGAAACTCGCGTTCGTCGACGGCCACCACTACATCACCGATCCCGACTACGAGACGGTACCCCCGCTCGCGTCGAAATCGTACGCCAGTGAACGCGCACAGGCTATCGGTTCGTCGCCGATTCAGAACCCCGACGTCGGCGTGCCGAACGCCAACGCCGAAGATGCGGACACCGTCCTTCTGACGGTCGGCGACGAGGAGGGGAATCTCGTATCCTACATTAACTCCCGATTCGCCGGCTTCGGAAGCGGCCTCGTCGCGGGTGATACCGGTATCGCACTCCAGAACCGCGGCGCATCGTTCTCGCTCGATTCCGAGCATCCCAACAGTCTGGAGCCCGAAAAGCGGCCGTTCCACACGCTGGTTCCAGCGATCGCGAAACTCGACGAGGACGACTGGATGGCCTTCGGCGTCATGGGCGGCTACATGCAACCTCAGGGTCACGTGCAGGTGCTCTCGAACCTCGTCGATTACGGGATGAACCCGCAGGCGGCACTCGACGCGGCGCGCTGGCGCTACCGCGAGGACGGAACCCTCGGCGTCGAGGATCGGCTTCCGAACGCGGTCAAACTCGCGCGGAAGGGCCACGACGTGGGCGTCTTGCCACCCGTGATGTTCGGCGGCGCACAACTCGTTCGCCGCCGAGGTGACACGCTTTCCGGCGCGACCGAACCGCGAAAGGACGGGGTTGCGATCGGGTTCTGATGATCGATCGTCGCTACTGGAAGTCAGTGCACACCTGATCGCACGAGCACGAGGCTCTGCGACCAGCGAATAATTCCAGTCGTCACCGTAGTGGGGTTGTGATCGGGCTCTGTCGATGTTAGGTCGGATGTACGTGTTTAGCCCCAGCTGATTTCGTTAGTATCTCGTAGGGGGCGATCTACGGTGGAGATATGCTTTGTCGGCAGGGGTCA
>NZ_WUYX01000049.1 GCF_009834785.1 Natronorubrum halalkaliphilum | reverse complement strand
GGTCCGAGAGTGATCGTCAGTCCGAACACCACATTGCCCGTGAAGGCTTCGGTTTGGACTGTGTCGCGTTCATTCGCCATTATTAACGACATCACGTTCGTTTTCTTTTCCTGTCGATACTAAGATGTTTCAATTCTCGACGTTCCCCATTGCGCGAAGCAATTGCGGTGGGGATTCCCATTCGGAAATCCTGAGTTCTTTGCCTCCGTGCGGCTCCCTCAGGCTTATCGCAGCTTGGCACGTCCTTCTTCAGCTCTCAAGCCGAGCGATCCACCAGCTGGCACAGTAGCCACGTTCATCGGATCGGCGTAACATCAGAGATGTCACGTTGTAGTGACCCGGGAACGGGTCCAGTGGACGCCTGGACTACACGTACACACGGTCTCATCTGCAGGCCGTAGACGCGGCCTGCATTAACCCTTCCCACCCACGCTTGCGCGGGGTGGTGCATCGGTTCTTCGGATTAGATCGAAGTACTGTGACCCACTTAAGGGGCACGATTCGATCGCCTCCGAGACATGGACCCACAGGGATTCGAACCCTGGGCATCCTCCTTGCAAAGGAGGCACTCTACCACTGAGCTATGGGCCCACTCCTCTCGTGGCCAACAGCCACGAGAGGAAGCGTCATGTTAGCCTTGGTAGTTCTAAGGTGCCCGATCGGCCACTCGGTGGGTCGATCGAACGTGGAGTGCGTGACGCTACGCGTCACGGCTTATGGGCCGGGGCAACGCCCCGGTCCCGGTCTGTGGAGGTGATCCAGCCGCAGATTCCCCTACGGCTACCTTGTTACGACTTAAGCCCCCTTGCGAAGCCCAGATTCGACCGACGTTGCGTCGGCCTCATCCGGACCTCACTCGGGTGCTTTGACGGGCGGTGTGTGCAAGGAGCAGGGACGTATTCACCGCGCCCTTCTGAGGCGCGATTACTACCGAATCCAGCTTCATGAGGGCGAGTTTCAGCCCTCAATCCGAACTACGACCACGTTTCGGAGATTAGCGTCCCCTTTCGGGGTTGCATCCCACTGTCGTGGCCATTGTAGCCCGCGTGTCGCCCAGCACATTCGGGGCATACTGACCTACCGTTGCCCATTCCTTCCTCCAGTTTGGCACTGGCAGTCTCCCTAATGTACCCAGCCACCACAAGGGTGCTGCTGGCAATTAGGGACGTGGGTCTCGCTCGTTGCCTGACTTAACAGGACGCCTCACGGTACGAGCTGACGGCGGCCATGCACCTCCTCTCAATGGCTCAGGTAAGCTCATCACACTGACCGTCACTGCACATTGTCGATGCTGGTGAGATGTCCGGCGTTGAGTCCAATTAAACCGCAGGCTCCTCCGGTTGTAGTGCTCCCCCGCCAATTCCTTTAAGTTTCATCCTTGCGGACGTACTTCCCAGGCGGTCTGCTTCACGGCTTCCCTACGGCACAACACAGGCTCGTAGCCTGTGTCACACCTAGCAGACATCGTTTACAGCTCGGACTACCCGGGTATCTAATCCGGTTCGTGACCCGAGCTTTCGTCCCTCACCGTCGGATCCGTCCTTCCAGAGCGCTTTCGCCACCGGTGGTCCGTCCAGGATTACGGGATTTCACTCCTACCCCGGACGTACCCTCTGGATCTTCCGGTCCCAAGCCA